>JANMSW010000035.1:0-1875 GCA_031389825.1 Spartobacteria bacterium | reverse complement strand
AGCTATCTCACGCAGATGAGCGGCCTTGCGGTGCAAAATTTCGTGAGCGCGGCGACTGGCATTGCGGTGGTGATCGCACTGGCTCGCGGCCTGACCCGGAAATCTGCGCAGACGATCGGGAATTTCTGGGCCGACCTGGTTCGCGCGACCCTTTACATCTTGCTCCCGCTTTCGCTCCTCCTCGCCGTGGTGCTCGTCTCACAAGGGGTGCCGCAGACTTTCTCCGCCTACGCTTCCGCGCAGACCGTCGAAGGCGCCGAGCAGGTCATCCCGCTGGGGCCAGCCGCGTCGCAGATCGCGATCAAGCAGCTCGGCACCAATGGCGGCGGCTTTTTCGGAGTGAATGCTGCGCACCCTTTCGAGAATCCGACTCCCCTTTCCAACTTCCTCCAGATGCTCGCGATCTTTGTGATCCCGGCAGCGCTGACCTTCACGTTTGGCCAGATGACCGGCGATCGTCGCCAGGGCTGGACGATCTTCGGCGCAATGCTAGCCCTCTTCCTCGTGGGCTTCGGCGTCTCGTGGTGGGCCGAGCTTCAGCCGAGTCCCGTGACCGGGCTCGCGAGCAATCTGGAGGGTAAGGAAGTCCGGCTCGGCGTGATGAATTCGGTGCTCTTCTCGACCGTCACCACCGCGGCCTCGTGCGGCGCGGTGAATGCCATGCACGACAGCCTCAGCCCCGTCGCCGGCGGGATCGCGTTGCTCAATATGCTGCTCGGCGAAGTGATCTTCGGCGGCGTAGGCGCAGGCCTTTACGGCATGCTCATCTTCGTCATCCTCACGGTCTTTCTCGCCGGCCTCATGGTCGGTCGGACGCCGGAATATCTCGGTAAAAAGATCGAAGCCCCCGAGGTGCGGTGGGCCGTGGTCGCAGCCCTCGCGCCGTGCGTCTGCATCCTCACCGGAGTGGCCCTGGCCTGCTCCGTGCCGTCCGATTGGTTCGCGCTCGGCAACCAGGGTGCTCACGGCTTGAGCGAGATCTTCTACGCCTTCACCTCGGCAGCCGCCAACAACGGCAGCGCTTTCGGCGGCCTCGCCGTGAACAACGATTTCTACAACTACGCCCTCGCCCTTTGCATGCTGCTCGGGAGGTTTGCGATCATCGTGCCAGTGCTCGCCATCGCCGGCAGCATGGTCGTGAAAAAAGTCGCGCCGCCATCTCCCGGGACGTTCCCAACGACCGGGGTCGCCTTTGCTGCGCTGCTCATCGCCGTCATTCTCGTCGTCGGCGCGCTCACCTTCTTCCCGGCTCTCTCGCTGGGACCGATCTGCGATCACCTGCTCCTGCGCGCTGGCCGCACTTTCTAAATATCCCGACCGCTTACGCCCTATGAATGCTCAACAGATTCTCGAAATCGCTTCCGCACCGACCAGCTCGAAGCCTCCGAAAAAGTCGGCCTTAACCGACGCCACCATCATCCGCGCGGCCATGCTCGGCGCGCTGCAAAAACTCGATCCCCGCGTGCAATTGCGCAATCCGGTGATGTTCATCGTCTACCTCGGCGCATTCGCGACGACCTTCATTTGTCTCCGCGACCCGAGCGGGTTCAATGTTCAGATCACGCTCTGGCTGTGGTTCACTGTGCTCTTCGCGAATTTCGCGGAAGCCATCGCCGAAGGACGCGGCAAGGCCCAGGCCGCCACCCTCCGCAAGATGCGGACGACCACCATGGCGCGGCGCCTTCGGGCGGAGCGTGAGGAGCAAGTCGCCGCGGGTGAACTGCTGAAAGGCGATCTCGTGGTGTGTGAAGCCGGGGACATCATTCCGGCCGACGGCGACGTGGTCGAAGGCATCGCGAGTGTCGACGAAAGCGCGATCACCGGAGAATCCGCCCCCGTAATTCGCGAGAGCGGTGGCGACCACAGCGCGGTCAC
>JANMSW010000025.1:0-24293 GCA_031389825.1 Spartobacteria bacterium | reverse complement strand
GAACACCTCTCCGATCATCTTCTTCACTTCACGGATCGGATGCCCCTTCGGGATCCGACTCTCGACGTTCACTAAGCTAATGAAGCTGGTTTGAGCGGCTTTCCGTCCTCGCATGGCCCCTTCTACCAAACCAAGCGTCCGATCGCTAGTTTTTCAGCAACCTGCTAGAGCACGCGCCAGCTTATGGGCCTCCCTGCCCAGGTCTTGCACACCTGCTGCATCCTCCGCCGCCACAGCGAGGAATCCCTCGGCGATGACCAGGCCGAGCGAAAGCGCAATCTGCGACGAGCCCCCGGTAGTCCGCAGAGTAGCCAGCTCCGGATGCACGACGGCTGTCCAGTTTGAATCACGGAACGTATCCAGCGTCCGGAATATCTCGCTCGGGGCGGGAACCAATACGCCGTCGATCCGTTGCACTTGAGGTGGAAGACGAGTCTCGTCGAACGGAGGAGCCGGCGCTGCCGAAGCATAGGAAGCGAATGCCAATAGAACGAACAAAGCTATCTGAGTAGAACTTTTCAGCATACAGACACCATCGCCTCCCTTCCCGAAGTATCATACCGCATTCACCGCAATGTTCCTGCAATGACCATTCTCGACGAAACATGCCGGGTATCGCGAGCGCAGCGACTTCGGTCGTCATCGGCCATCTCGCGGGCGGCACTTCGCGAATCCGCGTCGGGTCAGGCGGCATCATGCTCTCCAAGGTCCGCGGAACGCCGCAGCGTCTGCCTCCGCCAGCCGAGAGCATGGACGGAATTTGGACACCGCAGGAGAAAGCGGTCGTCGAATCCTTCATGGGCGGCGCCGCGACCGTGCGGCGCAAGCTGAAAGCGTTCGCGGAAGCGACCGCCGACGACGAGTTGATGGTCCACGCATTCATTTACAATCACGCCGAGCGGCTGCGCTCGTATGAGGTCGTGGCGGAAATCGTCAACGTATCCGCGCGCCTCAGCGTACCGCTGCGTAAGAACAATGACAAACGCGCGCCTTTAATTGAGGCTGCTCGTAACGGGGCGTTATCGGAACTCGGGCAGAGGGCGCCCTATTTCCCAGCAAGCGCGCCCTCGCCCCGAGCCTGAACGATCCATGCACCACATCCGCCGCGGAACTGGAAAGCCGCTCCTGCTCATTCATGGATTGGGCGGGAGCTGGCGCTCATGGGAACCGATCCTCGATGCGCTGGCCGCAGAGCACGAGGTCATCGCGGTGGACTTGCCCGGCCACGGCGAAACGCCGCCGCTCGCCGATGAAGTCTCCATCCGCACCCTCGCGGATGCGCTCACGGAATTTATCCGCGCGGAGGGGCTGCTCGGCATTGATGCCGTGGGCAGTTCGATGGGCGCTCGGCTCGTGATCGAGGCGGCCCGCCGCGGCGGCGTTCTCGGCACCGTCGTCGCGCTCGATCCCGGCGGTTTCTGGCGCGGCTGGGAGCGATACGCCTTCTTCATCTTAATCTTCTTCTCGATCCGATTGATCCGCCTCGTGCGCCCGCTCCTGCCGCTGCTTACTGCCAACGGCGTCACCCGCTCGCTGCTCTTTGCGCAGTTCTCCGCGCACCCGTCGAAGATCCCCGCCGCGCTCGCGCTTACTGAACTGCGGAGTTATGCCGCCTCGCCCTCGTTCGATGAGCTCCTGCACCAGCTCGCGTTTGGCGAATCGCAACAAGGCGCGCCCGCCGGCTCGATTCCGCACCCGCTGATCATTGTCTGGGGACGAAAGGATCGCGTCTGCTTTCCTGCCCAAGCGCCGCGAGCAATCAAGCTATTCCCCGACGCGCGACTTCTTTGGGTCGAAGACTGCGGCCACTTTCCGCACTGGGACGCAGCGCAGAAAACCGCGCGTTTGATCCTCGCCAATTTGGAACAGGGGCGCCCTCGCCCCGAGCATACTCTCCCACCGCGGGGCGAGGGCGCCCCGGCTCCAACCGCCCCATGAAATCCTCGCAAATGAGCAGCTTTTCCGCTCGATCGAGCCGCCGAAGCGCACCGCCGTATCGACTCTGGTGAACACATCGGAAAGTTCATCCTAACCATCAGTGGGCGCGTTAGACGTCTCGATGCCCCTCCGAATCCGTGTGACAATCTGTGACAAAAATCGCCCAACCAAACCACACGGGATGTTGACCAGAATCAATTTACTCTGATGCACCGCATCAGATAGCGCGGTTTGCATCGGTTCGCACGGGTTCAACTCCCCTCGCCTCCACCATCTCTACTCTGTAGAGATGAGCTGCATTGAGCGTGTGACCACTTGTAACAGAGTTGGCCCAAGGATGTTCGATTTCGGGACACAGCGGTTGAGGGTTACCAGAGCGTCACGTACCCGCCCACCTCGCTTCGGTGAACGGTTGTTCGGTCTAGTTTCGGAGAGGAGAACGCCAACGCCGATCGCGATCTGCCTTGAGGGAGGCGGATGGGTTGAGGCGTGAATTCGAGCGGGCTGGAGGACAGGGTGAATGGCGCGATAACACTGACCATCTGTCCATCTTACAGCCTCGATCACGGACCTGTAGAGCAAGGGAATCATCTCCCGCGGCTAAGCCTTGCTCCAAACACTCTGCTAAGCAACTCGCAGGCGCGGGAGTTATTCTAGCAAACCGCTGCTTAAAAGGACGCTGTCCGCATCTCTGCGGGCCGATTCGCATCACCTCCCCTACCGGAATGCTCGCTAAACAGTCATGAAGCTCGCAGCCTTGCTCGCCCTTGCCCTCACTGCTTGGGGCAGCGGGTTAGTGGAAGCCGAACCCGCCTCAAGCTTCGTGGCGATCGTGACCAGGGGCGGCGGGCTATGGCCACAAGTGCAGGTGCTCGCGGACGGCACACTGCTCGCCTTTGGTTACAACGCCGCCGCCCACACGACTCTGCCGGGCGATGTGGATGCGTGGGCAAGCGTGGATGGCGGGAGAACGTGGGAGCTGCGCGCCACCGCCGCGGCTCGACCGGATGCAAAGGCCAATATGTGCCACTGGGCCTCCGGCCTTTCGGCCACAGGCGATGTGCTCGTCGTCGCCAGCGGCATGGACGACGCCGCAAACGAGAGCGGTCGCCGCGCGCCGAACGACGTACAGATTTTCCGCTCCGTAGATCGTGGCACGCGGTGGACGAAAACCGGCGACTTTCCGAAGCGACTACGCGGACTGAAGCCGTATCCATTCGGCAGCATCGTAAAGGCGCACGACGGTTCGCTGCACACCGTCGCCTATACTGCCGACGACAAGCACGCCATCGCCGAGGCCGCATGGCGCATGACAAGCCACGATGATGGACGCTCGTGGCACGAGGCGGGCAAGATCGCGGACGGCATCAATGAAAGCGTGCTCCTCCCGCTCGACACCGCCGGGCATTGGCTCTGCCTCGGTCGCACATCGAACAAGCCTGCGCCTGAGCTCGGACAGGAGCTGCGCCAGTTCCGCAGCACCGACGACGGCGCGACATGGGACGACGACGGACTCGTGGCCGGCTGGCACTTGCATCCGCCGCATCTGCTGCGGCTCAGAGACGGACGCATTCTGCTCACCTATGGCAACCGCCGCGACGGTGGCATCGAAGTGCGGCTCAGCAACGGGGACTGCAAAGTCTGGAGCGAACCACGCCGCCTCTTTACCACTGGGCCTGGCGACATGGGCTACCCGAGCACCGCCCAGCTTGCCGACGGCAACCTCGTGACTGTGTTTTACGCGCAGAAATCTTCGCTGCACGACGGCTATCACATGGGGGCCATCGGATGGTCCGCAGTTGAATTACCGGGGAGCACGCCGCCGTGAATGCCTTGATCCTGAATCTCCCATGAACGCCCTCCCATGAAGTTGGGTGCGACGCCCGCTATTTTTTGCGCATGGCTGATTGCAGTCTGCTCCACCGCGCCGGCGGCCCCGGATTACCTGAAAGAGGTGCGGCCCATTTTGGAGCGCAGTTGTTATGGCTGTCACGGTCCTGAGAAGCAGAAGAGTGGGTATCGGCTCGATGTGCGAGACATAGCCCTCGGGGGTGGTGAAAGCGGGGAGGCGGCGATAGTGCCGCACGACGCGGACAAGAGCCCGCTCATCCGTTACGTGCACGGCGAGGACGAGGAGATGCTTATGCCTCCGAAGAAGAGCGACAAGCCGCGGCTTACGGCAGCGGAAGTGGAGACGCTGCGGGCCTGGATCAACACGGGGCCGACATGGCCGACGGAGCTGGCAAGCGTGGTGACGGATGTGAGGCCTCACTGGTCGCTGACGCCGCTGCTGAAGCCTGCGATGGTTTCCACAGGCGAGAATCCGATCGATGAATTCATTCAGGCGAAGTTGTCGGAGAAGAAGCTTTCGCTTTCGCCAGAAGCTGACCGGCGGACGCTGATGCGGCGTTTGCATTACGACTTGGTCGGTCTGCCGCCGTCACCTGTGGAAGTGGAGGAATTTGTCTCTGACAAAGATCCCGATGCCTATGAAAAGCTCGTCGCGCGGCTGCTTGCCTCGCCGCATTACGGCGAGCGATGGGCGCGGCATTGGCTGGATACGATTCATTTCGCGGACTCGCACGGTTTCGAGCACGACGTTGGCCGTGATCATGCGTGGCGCTTCCGCGACTACGTCATCGCCGCGCTGAATACGGATACACCATGGCAACGCTTCATCCGCGAGCAACTGGCGGCGGATGTGTTTTTCCCTGAGGAACCTCAGCTAACACCCGCACTCGGTTTCCTGGGTGCGGGCACGTTGGACCTGAGCGCGTTCGGGACTGCGCCAATTAGCTTTGATTACCTGGATCGCGACGACCTCGTGACGCAGACGATGGCGGCGTTTGTCAGTACCACGGCGAACTGCGCCCGCTGCCATGCGCACAAGTTCGACCCAATCACGCAGGAGGACTACTACGCGCTTCAGGCAGTCTTCGCGGGTGTGGGGAAAGGTAATGTTTCCTACGACGAAGACGTCGCGGTTATGCGGCAGCGGCAGCGCTGGCAATCACTCCTCGCCGCTGCGGACCAGCGCAATGCCCCAGTCCTGCTCGCAGCGGAAAATGCACCGCTGATGGACGAATGGCTCGAGCGGCGCGGTCCGGCGGTACGCTGGCATCCGCTAAAAGAGGAGGCATTTCTCTCCGCGGAAGGCGCTGCGCTGACGCGCAGCCCGGAAGGCGTGATCCTCGCGAGCGGCGCGCTGCCGGAGCGCGATACCTACACGATCACGGGTAGTAGCGTGCCGGAGGGCATCACCGCGTTGCGGTTGAATCTGCTGCCGCACGAATCACTGCCATCTCGCGGGCCTGGGCGCGCCAGCAATGGCAATCTGCACCTTTCCGAGATCGAAGTGCGCGTCTTCGAGCCTAACGCCGCGGAGGGCCGGTTTTTAAAGCTGGCGAGCGCCACGGCGGACTTTAATCAAGCCGACTGGGGTATCCAGCGCGCCATCGACGGAGATATCAAGACGGCGTGGGGTATTCATCCCGCCGTCGGTCAAGCGCATCACGCCGTCTTTGCACTCGCGGAGCCTTTATCACTGCCGCCCGGCGCCCGCCTTGCCATCACGTTGCGGCAGGCGCACGGCGGCTCGCATCTTATCGGCGCCTTCAGCCTCGCCGTGACCACGGACCCCGCCACCAACGCCGCCGCACTCCCAGGTGAGATCGAAGCGGCTCTTGCGGTCGCCGATCGAGAGCGGACGGAAGCACAGCGCATTGCGCTCGCGAGCTACGCACTCCGGTCCGTTGCGATCGAGTCCCTGGCCAAGCTCCCGCCGCAGTCCGTCGTCTTTGCCGCGGCCGCTTCAGTGAGCATGCCCTCGGGGGAAGGCGCAATGCAGGCCCGCACGCTGCCCGAGCCGAAGATCGTGAACATCCTTCATCGAGGTGATTTCGACAAACCGCGAGCCATCGCCGAGCCAGGCGCGCTCTCCGCGA
Organism: Spartobacteria bacterium; assembly: GCA_031389825.1. Lineage (GTDB taxonomy): Bacteria > Verrucomicrobiota > Verrucomicrobiia > Chthoniobacterales > Chthoniobacteraceae > JANMSW01. The sequence goes on along the minus strand of JANMSW010000025.1, from coordinate 18,411 downwards.
TTACACATCTCCCGGCGCGTTTCGTTTTGCATAACCCGAAGAGCGAAGCCGAACGCCGCGCCGCGCTCGCCGATTGGATCGCCCATCCCGACAACCCGCTGACCTGGCGCAGCATCGTCAATCGGGTGTGGCATTTCCACTTCGGCCGTGGGTTGTGCGACACCCCGAGCGACTTTGGGAGAATGGGCAGCGAGCCATCGCATCCCGAGCTGCTCGATTGGCTTGCCGTTTGGTTTCGCGATGACGCGCGGGGCTCGCTGAAGGAACTCCATCGAATCATCGTCACAAGCGCGACCTACCGACAGTCATCCGCATTCCGCGAAGATGCGGCGAAGCTCGACAGCAACAACCGCTTACTTGCGCGACAAAACCGCCACCGCCTTGACGCCGAGGCGATCCGCGACTTCACCCTCGCTGCTTCCGGCGCGCTTGATCTCACCATGGGAGGTCCAAGCATCCGTCATTTCAAAGCGAGCAAAGGCCCGCAAGCTACGCCCGCACTCGACTACACCGCTTTCGATTGGTCCAGCCCCGACGCGGGTCGCCGCAGCATTTACCGCAACGTCTGGCGAGGCATCGCCGATCCGTTCATGGAAGCTCTCGATTTCCCTGACCTCGGTCTGCTCGCGCCTGCGCGCAGTTTCTCCGTATCCTCGCTGCAGGCCCTCACGCTTTATAATAACGCCTTCGTCCTTCATCACAGCGCCGCCCTGGCGAAACGCGCCGAGGCGGAAACGACGATGCTCGAAGCCATGGTAGAAAACGCTGTCAGCCTCGTCTGGCTGCGCAAAGCGACCGCGGACGAAATCCGCGAATTCACCGAATTTGCCCGCACCCACGGCCTCGCGGCACTTTGCCGCGTGCTGCTGAACAGCAATGAGTTCCTCTTTGTAGACTGACGATGAAGCATCTCCACAGTCGGCGTGATTTCCTGGCCAGCCTCGGCGGCGGATTTGGCGCACTCGCCCTGTCACAGCTTTTCTCGCGTGATGCATCGGCCGCACAGACACTCCATCACGCGCCGAAGGTGAAACGCGTGATCCAGCTGTTCATGACAGGCGGCGCGAGCCCGATGGACACCTTCGACTACAAGCCGGCTCTGGAAAAACTGCACGGCCAGATGCTTGGGCCGAAGGACAAGCCGGAGGGTCAGACAGGGATGCCGGGTGCGATGATGAAGAGCCCATTTCAGTTTGCTCAGCACGGTCACTCCGGGCGCTGGGTGAGCAGCGTCTTTCCTGAACAGGCAAAGCTCGTGGACGAGATGGCTTTTCTCATGGCCATGCAGTCGAAAACCAATGTCCACGGCCCCGGCACTTACATGATGAACTCCGGCTTTTTGCTCCCGGGATTCCCGTGCATGGGCGCCTGGATCTCCTATGCGCTCGGAAACCTCGCAGACAATCTGCCGACCTTCGTTGTGTTGCCGGATGCGCGTGGACTGCCCTACAATCAACGCGGTTGTTTCTCGAGCGGCTTTCTACCGGCGGTGCACCAGGGCACGGTCATTAATGCCGCGAGTGCGCGTCCGGTTCCGGATCTTTTCGGCGATGAGAGATATGACTTCGCCACGCTCGACGCCGATCGCGCGGGGCTGGCCTTGATCGACAAGGTGAACCGCGCTCACGCTGCCGCGCATCCGGGTGATTCGCGGCTGGATGCTCGAATTGCCAGCTACGAACTCGCCGCGCAAATGCAGCTTAGCGCGCCCGAAGCCTTCGACGTTTCCCGCGAACCGGAATCGGTACGCACGTCTTACGGACTCGGCAACAAAGTCACCGATGACTTTGGCCGCCGCTGCCTGCTCGCCACACGGCTGATCGAGCGCGGCGTGCGTTTCGTGCAGGTCTGGAGCGGCCCACAGGGCGCGGTGAACAACTGGGACAATCACGGCAACATCCAAACCGAACTCCCGCCGATGGCCGCGAGCGTGGATCAGCCTATCGCGGCGCTGCTTCGCGACCTGAGATCCCGCGGCTTGGCCGAAGACACACTGGTCATCTGGACAACGGAATTTGGCCGCACGCCTTTTGCACAAGCCTCACTCGGTCGCGACCACAACGGCGGCTCGTTCGTTACGTGGCTCTGGGGAGCGGGCATCAAGCCAGGCGTGGCGCACGGCGCGAGCGACGACTGGGGCTATAAAGCTGTTGAGGGCAAGACCTACTGCTATGACCTGCACGCCACGGTCTTGCATCTTCTTGGAATCGATCACGAGAAGCTCGTTGTTCGGCAGGACGGCATTGACCGCCGGCTTACCGACGTTCACGGGCACGTGATCAGTGAAGTGCTGGTTTAAACTCCGATTCTAGAGCTTCCCCTTAGTTCCACTACCTTTAGCCCACACATGTAAAATATCTCTCCCCTGCGGCACCGCGATGTCAGCGTTTCTCCCAATTCTCGCGTGCAAGGCACTTGTCACAAATCCGACGGGTCATGCGTGCTCTACGGCTGCATGGGCGAATGGACCGAGCACCTTCGACAGCGCAAGCGTTTCCCCGTAGCAGATCGCGAAATTGAGAGCCGCGGACGCGCTTTCCAAGTGGGCGAGCCGCCGCGAGTAACTCATCTCGTTGCGGATTTCCGCTCCACTCTCTACCAAAGTCGCGATACGAAGCGACACATGCATGACGTGACGATTCTCCTGCAGACGCTGGTGGCTGCTTCGATCTTCTTCGTCTGGGTTGTCCGCTACGACAACATCATCGCAGAGTTCAAACAGTACCAGCTGCCGGACTGGCTGCGCGACTTCGTTGGGATCCTGAAGCTCACTTTTGCCCTCCTCTTGCTGATTGGCATCGACCGGAAGTTTTTAGCGGTGGTTGGTGCGCTCGGCATAGCCGGCCTAATGGCCTGTGCATTCGTCACCCATTTACGCGTCAAGAATCCGCCGGCAAAGATGGCACCGTGCGTGTCCCTACTCATCCTTTCGCTCGCGATCGCGTTCTTCAATTACCGCCTTTTGAACCCGTAGCGGAGGTATACCGCGACTATCTATTTGCGGGGAACCTAACACAAGTAGACGAACGTATGCGATGCATGGATTCTCTCGCTCTCTTCGCGGCGGCTTTCCCTTCCCCCAAAAATGATCACCTCCTCCATGACCCCGAGAGACGCAGCGCCTGGCGCTTGATGGCTTTACACCCACGGCCGTCGACCCAAACACGTCGTCATTTCGCCCGGCGTGGATGTGCCCATTTTCCCGCTGGAGCGCGCTTGACTCTGTACGGCGATGAAAGGCGTTAAGAAACAACATCTGCCGGAGAAAAGGTGCGTTGGGTGTGGCCGACCATTTACCTAGCGCAAGAAGTGGGAGCGCGTCTGGGATGAAGTGAAATACTGCAGCGACCGCTGCCGAAAGGTTAAGCTGAAATAACGCTACCAGGAGCACGCCCAGAAGCCGGTTGGATGCTTAGATGACGTCGTGTTCGGTCAAGTCAACGGGGTTCAGCAGGCGATCCAAGAGCTGCCGATGCTTCGTAACGCGACCGCTGACACGCTTCCTCCACATCCGGAAACTCGAAGGCTTCAGCTCTCGCCGCATAACTTTGAGAACCTCGCTTTCGACCAGACCAGTGCGTTTCTCGATTTCCTCAAACGTTGTCCGATCATTCCATGCGAGTTGGATGACCATGGAAATTTGCTCAGGAGAAAGTGCTGACTTCACAAGGTGGAGAGGTGCTTACCCATCTTCGTCCAGAACAACTTGCGGCCAGGTAACTTCGCCGCACCGGATATTCCTTCACCCGCGGCAGGAAAGCGTTTCAGGAACCCAACGCATTGATGCGGGTTAGTGGCAGAGGAGTCATGGCGGAGACGAAGGGAATTCGTCCGGCTCGACGGCGCGGACGCGATTATCCGGTTTCTTCTGTCGGGTTGTGGGGCTCCACCAAGCTGCACGCGCATTGACCTCGACCCCACTCCACAACTCAAAGCCGAGGTCGCGCTTCTGGCGACGAATGACGCAGGGCGCTTGTCCGGCTCTCGAGGAGCTCTACGATCGCTTCCGAGCGTTTCCTTCGCTTACCGGCGTGATAACAATCTGGACGCCGCTGAGGATCAGGGCGGATTGATCAGGAGACCCCGCTCGTTGCATCCGCGATATGAACTTTGGGCAGCACCGAAAGTCCCCAGACACACGCAGCTAGCATCCAGAGATAGCTTGCGGCGTTCAGCCATTGCGGTCGCTCTGGGGAGAAGTCGCCGAACGCGCGGAGTACGGCGCCGACCAGAAGCAGGAGCGTTGCTAATTGCAGCGAAGCCAAGCGCGTCTCGAAAAGTGCTTCATTTCCCGAATGGCCGAGCACCACGCGTGTCGCGACAGTGAAGGTGATGAGGCTGAAGCCACCAAGGTAGACGATGTGCAATCCCGCAATGCGTTGGCCGGGCCAGAAGAGTGGGAAAACCAGCCCGACAACGAGAGCAAGAAGTGCTAATTGCGAGGCGAGCGATGCTGTGTGCATGGGGCCGGTCTGGCGGTGAAAGGGAACCATCGCAGCCAGATAGACAATTACCGCAACGGCGCGCCACCAGTTGATCGCGGGCGCCCCAGGGTAGCTCGCTTCGAGCCAAAAACTGCCAAGGAGAGCCAATCCAGTTGCGCCCGAAAACGCAGCTCGGAGCCACCATCCGGGCGAGGCGGTGCGTTCCTCAGCGATCGTCCGCACCTCGCGAAGGTGTAGAAAGCGAGGGAGCAGGAACGTACCGATCCCGAGAAGGGGAAAGAGTACAAACGCCTGATTGAGGAGCAGCGCACCGAACATCATGACGCTGCCGGAAGCCCAACCTTGTGTACCACACAGCCAGAACACAGGGCCCAGCAGCCCGCACAGAAAGCCAAATGCCACGAGGATAAACCCCGGCGGGGGTAATTCTTTGTACTGGCGCGCTCGCGCAACCAGACACGTGCCAAAACAAAGCATCAGCGCGGTGAATCCGAGATCGCCTGCGACCTGCTGATGACCGATGTGCAGCCCGGCACTAGTTAAGTAGAGCGCAACCATCGTCCACAATTCCCCGCGCCTCAGCGGTGGGGCCGAAAGCAAACGCGGAATTGCGGTGCCGAGAAAGCCGATAACGAAACCCGCGAGGAACCCTTCGATCATCAGCCGCGCATGCATCTGACCGGGGTAAAACTTGTGCATTCCCGAAAAATAGAGCGGCCAGAGCGACACACCGGAAACGCCGAGCAGCGTGGCCAGTGGAAAGAAGATGCGGAACGGCTCCGCAGGGCAAAGATCGAGATACCGCTTCCTGACTTCGCTCACAGCAGCGACTCCTCGTCACCCTCCGCGTACGCTGGCGGAGAGAAAATGACTTCAAAATCGCCGCCTTCGATCGGTGTGCTCGTCGCGGTGAGACCTTGCGCTGCAAGTACGCGGATCAGCGGGCGCGGCTCGAACGTTGCGAGCAGCCGTAGTACCTCGCCTTCGCGCAGACGGCCTACTGCCTTCATGATACCCGGAAATGGTTCGCGTCCTGCACGGAGGTCTTCACGGACATCGAGGGTGACGATGGTTCGCATTGGTGTGTTTAGCGTTCCGCGCTGCGGGCCGCTACTTGGATCGCGGCGATCAACGGCGCGGGGTCCTGTTTCAAGCCGTTGTGCTGAAAGGCGACTTCGCCCTCAGCGTTGAGTAGAGTGATGAGGTTTGAGTGCGCAAACTGTCCGCGCGCGTCCTCCGTGTAGTTCACGCCGAGCAGGGCGGCGAGTTCGCGCACGTCGTCGGCTCCGCCGCGCAGGAGCGTCCAGCGTTCTTGAGCGAGCTGACGCTTTTCGCGGAAGGTCGCAAGCGCAACTATTGAGTCGCGTTTCGTGTCGATGCTCACGAGGAGGAAGTCCACCTTGCCAAGCACCTCAGGCGGCAGCGTTCGCTCGAGCCCCCTGAGCTCTTCCACGAGGATTGGACAGGCATATTCGCAATGCGTGAAGAACATTGCTGTGATCTGGGGTCGTCCGCGGAGCGCACCGAGTTTGATCTGTCGTCCGACATCGGAGGTCCAGGTCGATTCGAGAAGGTAGAGCGACTTGTCCGTAGGAGGCCCGGACAAGAGTGCGGGACGGCAGCACGGCGGGAGCGACTCGGCGGCGAGAAGCACGCATGGCAGGAGGAACGCGAGGAGCCTTTTCATGGAGTTTTCGCGCAGCGGAAGCCAAGATTATGGACCGTGTAGCCCGCGCGCAGGCTGCTCCGAAACCCAAAGCGCATGAAGGCTGGAAAGTTCCCGGTATCCTTTGCACCAAGCGAACCGGCTCCGCAGAAAAGCTGCCGCTCCAGCCCACTGTCGCCGCGTGCATCCCCAGTGACCATCGCGCTGTTGAAATCACTCGTCCATTCCCACACCAGACCATGCAGGTCGCGAACTCCGAACAGATTCGCGCGTCCGCCTGCATTCGGTAGCACCGCAGGTGACGGTGTGGCATACCACCGTGCCACCTCTGACTGAAACTCCACATCCTTCGCTCCATCTCGCTCGGTATAACCCGCGCCAGCGGCGAGTTCCCATTCCGCAGTCGTGGGCAGGCGCTTTCCCTTCGATGCAGCGAAAGCTTTCGCGGCAAACCAAGAGATCTCAGTGACGGGCTGCTCCGCACGCGCATTGCCGAGATCAAGGTCGCTGGCCCAATGCGCCAGGTACCGCTCGTCAGCAAAGAGTCGCTTTACCTGCGAGCGTTGCCACTTCGGATTGCCGCGCACAAAGGCCAGGAACTCACCATTCGTGACTGGTAGCACGTCGAGCTGGAAGGTGGCCACGAGGATGTCTTTTGCGTCCTTTTCACCGCGAAAGAGCGGGCGGTAAGTTGCCTCCGGAATAGCTGCCATCCCGGGCTCGGTTGCGCTCACGGAACAGAGCGCGAGGTACGCAACCCCGAGATACAGCACAAGGCGCATGGTCACTGGTTTACGGACTCTGCATGGACTTTCTCTACTTCTTCGACCGTCACGATGTCGCCGCTATTGCCCCACGCATTGCGGACGTAGGTGAGGACGTGCGCAATCTGGTCGTTAGTCAGCAAAACCGGTGGCATCACGCCGTTGTATTTCACACCGTTTACCGTCATTTCGCCCGTCTGGCCCTTGATGATACCGCGAATGGCGCGAGCTGTATCCGCCATGAGATAGTCGGATTTCGCCAAGGGTGGAAAGACGCTGGGCAGGCCCTGGCCTTCTCCCAGGTGACACGCAAAGCACGCTTGCGCGTAGATACGTTTGCCCTTCTCGATGAAGATCTCCTTCGACATAGCTGCAATCTTTGGTTCACCGGCGACCACCCTTTTCATCTCCGCTTCCAGCACCGTGACGCGCGAATCTGCAGCGCCGGGCAGCGGGCTGTCACCGAGGTAAGTCGCGTCCACTTCCTTGCCTGAATAGACGAGCAGATTCTGCGGACCCTCAACATTGAGCATCCCGAGCGCTCCTTTGTTAAACGCGCGGAAAAGCGCGTGATCCACGAGGATGAAGGTACCGGGCACCTCGAGTTTGAAATCAACGATGGCCGAACCACCAGCCGGCACGAGCGTGGTTTGCACCTGCTCCTGCGAGATCTTCATGCCGCCTTCCTGATACACGTGATCAAAGATCTCGCCGATGACATGGAACGATGAGACGAGATTCGGACCACCGTTGCCGATGAACAACCGCACACGGTCGCCGACCTTTGCCTTCAGCGCCTTATCACCGACGAGCGAACCGACCGCGCCGTTGAAGAGTACGTAGCTCGGCTTTTCGTCCAGAGCCTTCTCCTGGTCGAACGGCTGCAGACCTTCTTCGCCGAATTTACCCTTCGTATAGAAATCGCCCTGCATCACGTAGAACTCCTTGTCCATCGGCGGCAGTCCCTCCTTGGGCTCCACGAGGATTAGCCCATACATGCCGTTCGCAACGTGCATCCCAACTGGCGCAGTCGCGCAATGATACACGTAAAGACCTGGGTTAATCGCCTTGAATGAGAACTGCGAGCTGTGTCCCGGCGCTGTAAATGATGAAGACGCTCCCCCACCCGGACCAGTAACGGCGTGCAGGTCGATGTTGTGCGGCATCTTCGAAGTCGGGTGATTGCCGAGATGAAACTCCACGAGATCCCCCTCGCGGACACGGATGAACAGCCCAGGCACCTCGCCGCCGAAGGTCCAAAACAGGTAATCAACGCCATCCGCCATGCGCTTCACCACTTCCCGCACTTCTAGGTTCACGATCACTTTCGTTGCGTGCCGGCGCTGGATCGGAGGTGGCACATCCGGTGCGGCGGTGAGCACAGCTTTTTCCTCGCCGATGATTTCCGAATCGATGCCCTTCGCAGCCGGTCCAGGCAGCGGAGCGGTAGAAGAGGTGGGAGGTCCGGCGGAAAAGAGGGACGAGATCGCGAAGAAACTGAGCGCTGTAGCGATCGTGGCGGGGGAGAGACGTGCGTGTTTCACACCACCATTCTCGTTGAATAGCGAATCGTCCGCCTTGACGCGAGTCAAATGCGACGCGATTACCGCCGCGCTGCGTGGTCAGTGTGTCACCACGGTCGCCTTGTAGCTCGCATAACGCGCCTGCTGATCGGGTGTGAGCTTCGAGAAATCAAAGCGCGCCTGCTCCACGCCGTTGATCTTGGCATGGATAACATTTGCCATGTCCGCAGCGGCGCTCTTGATGTGTTCAGCCTTATCGCCGACGAAAAGAGCATCCACCGTGGTGGTGAAAAGCTCGAGCCAACGATCGAACTGAGGACGCCCCATTGCCGTGAGCGGCACGAGTCGGGCATGCGCGCCCAGCGGACTGCCCGTGTAGGTGCCGGCCCGGAAGATCATCGTCTCCCAAAAATCTACCATCCTCGGCAGGTGTTCGGGCCAATTGATCTGCGCGACATCGTTGAAGATGAACCCGAGTAATTCGTCGTCCCGAATTCTGTCGTAGAAAGCGTGCACGAGACGTTCGATGTCCTTGCGATCCGCCAGGTCTGGAAGCGTGGCCGTCAGTGGGTTGCTGTTCTTCATCTTGTGAACAAGTAACCGCTGCGCCGCGAGATCGCGAGGGTGCCAGTTCTGAAAGCGTACGCTTTGTTGATCTGCATCAAGCCCTGCGCTGCGTCGCCTCGTCCGGTGGATGAATCACTCTCCTTGGGGATCCGGGACTTTGCTCACCAGTCGGATCGCGAGTATCGGCTCAGTCCATTTCTCCGAGATTTGCACGGAACTGCGCTTCGAGACGCTGGGGGGAAAGCACTCGGATGCGTTTGCCTTCCACCGCGATCTGACCGGCGTCGCGGAGACTGGCGAGCGCCCGGGAGAGGGTTTCGTTGCGCGTGCTGAGTTCGGAGGCGAGGGCTGTTTTCGTCACATCCAGGGCGATCTCGAAAGAGCTGGATGGGCGTGGCTTCGGACAGCGCTTTAGCAGCCAGTGAATGAGACGCGTCTCGACATCTTTCCCCTGCAAATCATCGAGCGCGTTCACAAGCAGGCGCAAGTGCTGGCTCATCGAGCCGATCATGTGGAGAGCGAGTTCCGCGTGCGACTTGATGAGTGCCAGGAACTCCGCCCGCGGGATGAAAAGCAGGTCACAGTCTTCTACAGCCCGGGCGCTCGCGGGATACCCCTCGTTGCCCGCAAGTGCGCCCTCCGCGAAGGATTGGCCCTGGCGGAAGACGTGGATTGTTTTCTCCGCCCCATCCGCACCCAGGCGATGCACATTCACTGCGCCCTGGCGGATAATGAAGAAGCCGCGCACCGCCTCACCTTCATGAAACAAATACTCTCCCCGGCCTGCCCGCCGCACTTCGATGAACCTGGTGATTCGATCGAGGTCGGCAGGGGCCAGATCGGCAAACATGCTGCACCCGCGCAGCGCTGCAGTCTGCGCGGCGAGGCGGAGTTCATGGAGTTTGTCTGACATCGCCTGCCGGTTTAGCGGCACCTGTCGGCGGAAGTAAGCTCAAAGCAAGCCGGTTCCCGAAAGCCGACGGAGCTTGACCCAGGTCAATGCTGCATCGCGCTATCCTGCGAAGCTTTGTTCGGTCATCCTGGCTGATGCAGCGCAGTGCGCGGCAACAAATTATATGCGCCACACCCGAATCCTCCTCGCACTCGCCACCGCGTTCTTTGTTGATCCCCTCACTGCGGAGGATTTCCAAGGCTCCGCCCACGCGCTGCCTTATGACGACTCCCCGATCAGCTACAGCGCCGGAACCCCAAACGACCCCATAACGAAGCTTCAGGCGCAGATCGCCAGTGGGGAGGTGAAGCTGAAATGGGATGAGAAGTTTGGCTGGCTTCCGGCGATGCTCGACGCGCTGAAGATCCCGAAGTCCTCGCAGATGCTCGTCTTCTCCCAAACTTCACTGCAACGCCGCGCAATCAACCCGCGCAACCCGCGGGCGATATTCTACAATGACGGTGTCTATCTCGGCTACATCCCGCACGCGCCGATGATGGAGATTTCCGCCGTCGATCCGAAGCTTGGTGGCATCTTCTACTCGCTTGATCAGGTCCCACAGGACAAGCCAGCGTTCACCCGCAGCCAGGACTGTATCCAATGCCACGTCTCAGGCCGCACCCTGGGCGTTCCAGGGCACTTCGTGCGCTCGCTGCGCACTGATGGCGGCGGTGCGATCGTCGGCGGAACGGATACTGGTGAGGTTACGCATTGCACGCCACTTGCGGAACGTTGGGGCGGATGGTATGTCACTGGTCAGCACGGCGCGCAGACGCACCTTGGAAATCTCGTCGGCGCTTCCGCATTCGAGAGGAACTCGGGAGAGCCCAATTTTCGCGGCAATGTCGGCGATCTCTCGAAGATGGTCGACACGACCAAATATCCCACGGCGCACAGCGATATCGTCGCGCTCATGGTGCTCGAACATCAGGCGCACATGCATAACTACATCACGCGGCTGAGCTATGAGACCCGGATCATGACCGGTACCTATGGACACATTCGTTATCTCACGAATCAGGTGAACGCCTTTCTTCGGTTTCTGCTCTTCACCGAAGAGATACCCCTTACCGCACTCGTGAGCGGCGATCCGCAGTATGTGGCGGATTTCACCGCGCCTGCCTTGCGCGACTCGAAGGGCCGCTCCTTGCGCGACTTTGATTTAAGGACGCGCATGTTTCGACACCCGTGCTCGTTCCTCATCTATTCGGAAGCCTTCGACCAGATTCCTACACCGATGAGAGAGCATCTGCTGCAGCGGCTGCATGCGATTCTGACAAACAAGGACACGGATCCGCAATTTGCCAAACTCATCGCGAGCGATCGGCAGGCGATCCTTGAGATCCTCAGCGAGACGAAAACAAATCTTCCGGACTACTGGCATCCTTCGAAATTGAGCATTGAGCCGCTCGCCCTTTCTGCAGCGACTAAATAGTCCAGAGAGAGGACATAGAGCTCAACGACGTCTCGAGCGCATCAACACCGCCCTCGGCTTTCACCGCTCCTTCGGCAGCTGGCTCGCGCGTGATCAAGACCTTGTCCACTGAGGTGCGGTCCATGTCGATAATCTCGAATCGGTGCTCCGCGCAGGTGAAACAATCGCCTTCGCGTGGATGACTCACGAGTTGATCACCAACAAATGCGGCCAGGGTCGAGCCATCGCGGGTGTGCCCCACCGGGAGCGTCAGCTCGAGCAGCGTGGCGAGCCTGGCAAGATCATAGGGACCATCGACAAGCCACGAGCCGTCCGGGCGCTGACGCGCCTCAGGCCGCAGGCGCTCATCGAGTAGCGGAATGTCGCCGACGATGGCTTCGAGCACATCGACCAGCGTGACCAACCCGACCGCGCGTCCGTCCGTTTCGCGCACGACAGCGAGATGCACGCCGGTGCGTTTGAAGTGGTTCAGGACATCGAGCACCGGCTCTTCCGGAGCAACGAAGAGCGGCGCGGTCAGTAAGTCCGCTGCCCGGACGGGGGTACCTGCTGCGAGGTTCGCGTAGATCGCTTTCACCGAAATGACGCCCACGATGTGCTCGCGGTCGTCAGTGAATACCGGATAGCTGGAGTGCCCGGAAACGACAATCTTGTGCCAAAGGGTCTCTTGTGTGTCGGTGGTGCTCACGCACACGAGTTTGGTCCGTGGCGTCATGATCTCGCGCACGGGACGCTGATCGAAGGAGAGCACGGAATCCACCATTCTCGGCTCTTCGCGGTGAAAGACGCCGCTCTCGCGCCCCTCGAGCAAAAGCATTCGCACTTCATCCTCCGACACGCCGTTGGGCTGCCCGGGCCTGATCCGGAGAAGACTAAGCAGCACGTCGGTTGCGGCACTGAGTACGTGCACAGCGGGTTGCGTCAGGCGGCTCAGCCGCTCCACCGGTGGGGCAAGGCGACTGGCGATCTTCTCCGGCGCGGCGAGCGCAATCCGCTTGGGTGCGAGCTCACCGATGATGACGGACAAGAAAGCAAGCGCGATCACGACGACACCAACACTCACGGCATCGGCATACGGCGCGAACCCTGGTATTGCTTCCAGCCGTACGGCAAGGTTCGTAGCCAGCGTCGCGCCGCTGAAGGCACCCGCCAGCAAGCCGATCATCGTGATTCCGATTTGCACAGTAGGCAGGAAACGATTGGGCGCTTCCGCCAGGCGCAGCGCTGCCGACGCACCCGCGTGGCCGTCCGCCACCATCTGCCTGAGCCGTGACTTGCGCGACGAGACCACGGCCATTTCGCTCATGGCAAATGCGCCGTTGGCAATAAACAGCAAGAGCACCACAAGGACTTCGATCAGAATAATCGTCACGGAGTCGAAGTGGGCGGTGTTTGCGCGAGCTTTGTGCGAAGCGCCTCGACTTGGGTAAGCAACGCGGCGATTTGCCGATCAAGCGTCGAAATGTCGCTTAGGAGCCTGCCATCTTGAGTTATCATGCCGGGCGTTTGCTTTTGGTGGTCCAGCTCTGCGTGCATTTCGGACATGCTGTTCATGATTACGCCGATGAAGAGGTTCAGCATGATCATCGTGCCGAGCAGGATAAAGCTAACGAAGTAGGCCGTCGCGGCAATGGGGGCGGCGGCACGCGCAGCGCCGAAGAGGTCACTCCAGTTATCCAGGGTGATCATTTGGAAGAGCGACATCAAAGCCAACGGCAGCGAGCCGAAGTGTTCCGGCGCCTGCCGCCCGAAAAGATGGATCCCCGTGATCGCATAGATATAGAAGATGAGCCCGAGAAGCAGGCTCACGTAGCCCATCGAGCTGAGGCTTTTCAGCAATGCGCCGACGAGGAGCTGGAGCTTCGGCAATGCGGTGACGAGCCGCAATAAGCGCAACGTGCGCACCAGGCGCAGAACCGAGGCAAAAGGCCCGCCGACGGGTAGCACGCAGAGCGCGACAATAGTGAAGTCGAAGACATTCCAACCGTCGCGGAAGTAGTCGAGCGGGCGAGGTCCATGAGCAACGATCTTTAACGCGATCTCGCCGATGAAGATGGCGAGGACCGCAGCGTCGAGAGTATGCAGCAACGCGCTGTGGCGAGCGACCAGTGAGGCATCCGTCTCGATCCCCACGAGCACCGCGGCGAAGAGGATTACCGCGATAATCGTGCCATGAAACGGCCGGGAGTTAACAATGCGTTGCGCGAGCTGGCTCATCACGGGTGCGGTGCAACCGGTTCGTCCAGCGGCGCATGCTTCAGTTCCACCTTCTTCGGCCAGAGTAGCGACAGAAGCACGGCCATGGTGAGCACCCCGACAATCACGCCGAGCGAGACCAGCGTGTCGATTTTGTAAGGGGTGTGGCCGAGCAGCATTTTCACACCGACGAAGCTAAGGACAACACCGAGGCCAATCTTCAGGTAGTGGAACTTATCCATCACTCCCGCGAGCGCGAAGTAGAGCGAGCGCAGGCCCAGGATGGCGAAAACGTTCGAGGTATAGACGATGAATGGATCGGTGGTGACGGCAAAAATCGCGGGAATGGAATCAACGGCGAAGATCAGGTCGGAGAACTCGACGAGCAGCAGCACCACGAAGAGCGGCGTAGCCATGCGCAAACCGTTTTCGCGCACGAAGAACTGGTCCCCACGATAGTCGTTCGTGACTGGCATGAGCTTCTTGAACAAGCGCACCAGCGGATTGCGCTCCGGATGAATCTCCTCCTCGCGCTTCACGATCATCTTGATCCCGGTGAGGATCAGGAACGCCCCGAAGACGTAGATGATCCAGGCGAACCGCTCGATCAGCGCGGCGCCGAGGAAGATCATGATCGCACGCATGATCAGTGCGCCCAGGATGCCCCATAAGAGCACCTTGTGCTGATAGAGCAGCGGCACTGAGAAGTAGGCGAAGAGCAGCGCGAAGACAAAAACGTTGTCCACGCTCAGCGACTTCTCGATGATGTATCCGGTAAAGAACTCGAGGCCCTTCTGCGGCCCCATATAGTGGTAGATGCCGTAGTTGAAAACCATCGCGAGACTCACCCAGATCGCGGTCCAGGTCATCGATTCCTTGAAGGTCACGATGTGCGCTTTCTTGTGAAAGACGCCAAGGTCCAACGCGAGCATCGCGAGTACGAAAAGATTGAAGCCAACCCAGAGCCAGAGTGTGTCAGGCATGAAGAAGAGGTAGGTTAAAGACTAGCGTTAGCGGTGAGAACGCGGCCGTGCTCCGGGTTGAAGCGCGGCAGGTTCCTGCAGGTTGCCGCGTGCGCGGCGGGTCCGGTTCACGACGCGATCTTCAATTTTGTCGTGCAACTCGGCAACCACCTTGGCCAGAGCCGCACGCAGCGTGTGATCGACGGCCTCCGCAGTGAAGTCCGGCCCAGGGGTAACCAAATGCAATGCTACGCGAAAGGCCGGGCTGGCCTCCAGCCGATGCTCGAGCGTGACCCGGGCCTCATCAATCTGGCGGATCTCGGTGAATGCCTGAAGCTGCTTCTTGAGAAACGCGGTGAATGAAACGGAGGGCTGGTGATTGCGATGTTCAATCAGGATTTTCATGCGGAGCGTCACCTTCTGTGCCGATTCGGAGTTTGCATAATACGGAAAGTCGCAACTACGCTTCGCATTAATGGAAACGTCGCCCGCGCCGGAATGGCTGAACTTTCATCATTTGCGGTACTTCTACACCGTCGCAAAGGAAGGCAGTCTCCGTCAGGCTGCGGAGAAGCTCCGCATTTCTCAGTCGTCCATCTGTGCACAGATCCAGCTCCTGGAATCGGCACTTGGCGAAGACCTGTTCCGCCTGAACGCCCGCTCACTTGTGCTCACCGAGTTTGGACATCTCATCCTTGGGTACGCTGAGGAAATATTTAGTCTTGGGCGCGAACTCCTCGGCGCCCGCAAACAGTTCCCCGGCGTTCGTACGCTGCGCTTACAAGTAGGGATCGTGGATTCGTTCCCCAAGCTGACCAGCTTCGACATCCTGCGCCCGATCTTCACGCACACCCCGCCAATCCAGGTAACCTGCCACGAAGGAAAGCTGAACGACCTCCTCGCTCAACTCGCCACGCACCGCGTCGATGTGGTGCTCGCGGATGAACCGGCCTCGCCAGGTCTGAAGCTCAAGACTTTCAACCATCCACTTGGGACCAGCGGCCTTACCTTCTGCGCTGCGCCCGCACTGGCCCGTACTCTCAAGGGCCGCTTCCCACGAAATCTCCATGGTGCCCCTGCCCTGCTTGGCACACAGAACACCACGATCCGGCGCGATCTCGAGAAATGGTTCCGCAGCGAAGGCATCGAGCCTCGGGTAGTCGGAGAGTTCGAGGACGGCGCTCTCGCGAACATCGTAGCCAGCGAAGGCTTGGGCTTCATTTACGTCCCCAGCGTGGTCGCCGCCGAGGCTGTCGAACGCTATGGCTTTGAGGTTCTCGGGCGGACAACGAAGTGCGAGATGCAGTTCTACGCAATCACCGCCGAGCGCCGGGTCGACCATCCCGCCGTGCGCGCAATCACCGAGCGGACAGCTGGAATGCGAGTTCCGAAAGCTCCGCTAAAGCGCAAGCTTTCAGGCGCACCACGTTTCGAGTAATGCGAACGGTCTTGTTCGAAATACGAAATATACGAAGGCGGCGGACCGGGTAATCTCCTGCCCACACCGACCTCCATGCCTGCACCGAATACACCGATTCAAGAAAGCGAGTTCCTCGCCTTCATTGTTCATGGCGCCTCCCGCCTGACGCCTCAGCAGGTCCAACAACTCGTCTCCGATCTTCCCAGCCTGCGCGTGGAGTTTGCCCGAATGCGCGAGTCTTCCTTCCCGGAGACCGAGCGGCAACTCTGGTTCCTTGCTGCCATCGTGGAAGCCGTCTGGACCGATGCTTATCGCGACATGCCCTACCGCTCTGCCTTGGAAGCCGCCTTCGCTGTCTGCTACTTCCACCGTGCTGTCGATCTCATCCCCGATTCGATCGAGGTCCATGGCCTGACGGACGATGCCGCAGTCGTTCAGACGGTGCTCGCTCGCAATGCTCCTGCATTCGAGAAGTTTGCCTCCTCCATGCAGCTCGATTGGGCGGAGTTCAGGATGAAACCCCCGGCTCTCTGATTGGATGGACGCCGCGCTGCTCCTCGCCAATCTCGCAAATCCGCCGGTCCTCTTCTTCTTCCTCGGAATGCTGGCCGTGTGGCTGCGTTCCGATCTAGAGATTCCACAGCCCGTTCCCAAGGTCCTGGCGATCTATCTGCTCTTCGCCATCGGCTTCAAGGGGGGCGTGGAATTGCACAAGAGCGGCTTCGATAGCCACGTCCTCACCGTACTCGGTGTAGCGCTTCTCGCCGCCGTCGCCGTGCCGCTCTGGACGTTCTTCGCTCTGCGCCGAAGACTGGGCGTACCGAATGCAGCCGCTATCGCAGCAACCTACGGCTCCGTCAGCGCGGTCACGTTCATCGCCGCGACATCACTGCTCAGCCACCTCGGCGTGTCGTTCAGCGGCTGGATGGTGGCAGCGATGGCGCTCATGGAATCACCCGCCATAGTCATCGGAGTCGTGCTGGCGCGCCGCTTTGGCGACGAATCAGCCACCTCCTTCGAGTGGCGCGAATTGCTGCGTGAAGCTTTCTTCAACGGGTCCGTCTTTGTGCTCATGGGGAGTCTCGTCATTGGAGCGATTACCGGCGAGAGCGGTGAGGCATCCCTGGCGCCTTTCACCAGCGGCATCTTCAAAGGCGTGCTCTGCCTCTTCCTGCTAGATATGGGCCTGGTCAGCGCCCGCCGACTCGCCGCCAGCCGTGAGATCGGGCTGTTCCACGTCGGCTTTGCCGTCCTCGCTCCGCTCCTCCACGCAGCGCTCGGCATCGCAGTTGCCCGCATGCTTGGACTCGCCGCCGGCGATGCCCTGCTCTTCACCATCCTATGCGCAAGCGCGTCCTACATCGCTGTGCCCGCAGCGATGCGCTTTGCCATTCCGCAGGCGAGTCCCGGAGTCTATGTGCCAATGGCACTGGCACTCACCTTTCCCTTCAATGTTCTCGTAGGGCTGCCACTCTACCTTGCGGTCATCAATCACCTCTGGAAGTAATCGCCATGGAAGCTGTCAAACGCATCGAGATCATCATCGACACCCGTGAGATGCGCGAAGTCTGCCGCACGCTCGAAGCACTTGGCGTCACCGGCTATTCTGTGATTCGCGATGTCACCGGACGCGGGGACCGGGGCGTGCAGAGCGGTGACGAGCTGACGGACGTTTTCAAGAACAGCCTGCTTCTCACCGCCGCCCCGCCCGAGTCTCTGGCCGGGATCATCGCCGCCATCCGTCCCATCCTAAAACGTCGGGGCGGTGTCTGCCTCGTAACCGACGCGCAATGGGTTATCCACTGAAGATTCGGGTTGGTGGATGACAAGATCAGCAGGGTTGGAGGAACGGCTAATGCCTCAGAGTGGATACGGAGTTTTCTCCATGGGCTTCTCGCAGATGGATCAGGTGCGAGGATAGATCGCCAGGCAGGATGCGCATCATCGGAAGGTCTCCTTCCAGGACGAATACCGGAGGATGCTGCGGGTAAACGAGATCGCCTACGATGAACGTTGCGTCTGGGACTGACGCAACCCCTTCGGGGTACATGCGTTGGTTGGTCTTGCCCCAGGGTAGGCGCGCCTGCGTCGCGTCCAACCCTGGGCTGGATGACGGAATCCCTTCGGGATAGGGAAAGCTAAAGAGGGCCAAGGGGTCAGGGCGTGAAGAGTCGATATTGCAGCTTTTCACAGCCTGACCCCTGGCCGGAGTACGTTCCACGCGCAGCGGCCCAGCGGCGCAGTGGAGACGAATCTGGTATCCCAAAGGGATTGCGTCACTAAGCCCAAGTCTGGGCGCGCCGCAGGTGCCCTTACCTTGGGACGGTAAACCCCAACCGGGAAACCCTATAAAGGCTGACTACGCGCAGCGATTCAGCGGCGCGGTTGCAGACGAATCCGGTATCCCGAAGGGATTACGTCACTCAGCCCAGGGTTGGGCGCGACGCAGGCGCGCCTACCCTGGGCCGATAATCCCCACCG
>JANMSW010000045.1:0-167218 GCA_031389825.1 Spartobacteria bacterium | reverse complement strand
ATTGCTTGTTCTTCTTTCGTTTTGTTTGTTTTGGTTTTGTTTCTGTGAGAAGCACCCGCCCGCCTCCGGGGTTCGACCACTCGGCCGATTCGAACGCTGACGTGTGCTTCTATAGAGGTGTGCTCATGTCAAAAATCCGTGTGCCTGCCTCGGAATGCGCCCGAAATTGGGCATGGCTGACTCGTGAACACGCCCGTACGGGAGTTGGTGCGAAGGGACGGTTTCCCGCGACTTACGCCACCTGGCTAATCTCCAGGATCCTCCGGGACCCCTCAGCTGGCCGAGTCCGAGTATCCTTCCAGACCCCCGGACGGGTCAGCCACACCCGCCACTCCTTACCGCACCACCTGAGCGGCCTGAGAAGCCGGATCAACACGTTCGCCTGCTCCAGCAGCCCGATAGATCTGAAGACTGCCGTTACGTCCGCGGCCGCTGCCGATCAGCAACGAACCGTCGGGAGAGAAGAGGAGATTGGCAAGCGAGCCGCCAAGCCGCCGATCCACCAGCAGTTCCTGCTGCGTGGCGATATTCCACAGCCGCATCGTGCTATCCTCGCTGCTGCTGGCCAGGGTCCTGCCATCGGGCGAGAAGGCGATCGAGAGCACCGGCTGCTTGTGGCCGGCAAATTGACCCACTTGCTTGCCGCTGTAGGCATCCCAAAGCAGGATAGTATCCTCGGGACCGGGATACGCAAAGAAGCGGCCATCCCGCGAGAATGCGCCCACGTTGCCGAACTCGCCTTCGCGCTCCACAGTGGTCCGAAGTGCGCGTGTGGCGACATCCCAGAGCTGGATGGTAGGACCACGTTGATAGGCAGCGATCGTTTTCCCGTCCGGGGAAAACTGCGCTCGACCGGCTTCGACGCGCCATTCGCTGCTCTTTCCATCCGGAAGTGTCCACCAACGTGGAGCTTCGTCCCGGCTGCCTGTGATCAGCACCTTCCCATCAGGCGAGAGCGCCAGGACCTCGCCGGGCCTGACTGACCAATCCAACGTATTCACTGCGCCGGTGGAAGTATCCTGGATGAGCAACTTCTCCCCGGCCTGCGCTACAAAGCGGCCGTCGGCACTGACCGCTGGCATTGCTCCGGGTCCACGTGGACGCCTGGATTCGAAAGGCAGCTGACGGAGGACTTCACCGGTAGCCACATCGATGACACCCAGAGCGTCGTTTTCCACCTGGGCAAGAAATGCGTCTCCTTCCTTGGTGAAGGCGAGTGGCATCGACGCACTGGCCAGGACGTCCGGTTTCTCTTTCTGGTTTACCGGCCACAACTTCACCCCACCGTCCTTGCCGCCGCTCACGAGTGTCTTCCCATCGGGCGAAAAGGCGAGCGCCCACACTTCCGTGAGGTGGCCATGCAGGGTACCGATCCGCTCCCGCCGTGCGAAGTCCCAGAGGCGGATGGAATGGTCGAGGCTGCCAGTGGCGAGGGTGCGCCCATCCGGTGAGAAGGCGAGCGCAGAGATGACGCCGGTGTGCTCGATGTGCTGGGGATGGGCGGGAAGCGTGGCCACTTGCGAGCCGGTCTGCGCATCCCAGATGGTGATTACAAAGACTCCCCGCTCGGAAGGCGTATTCCGCGCGGCGACGATGAACTTTCCATCTGGAGAGAACGCGAGCGTCCGCTCCGTGAGCGACCCCGGCCCTCGCCTTGATGCGGGATTTGCGGAGTCCTGAAGCGTCAACTCACCGCCCGCGCTGCCGAGCGGAATCAGCGATATGCCGGCGGTGGTGGTGACCGCAAGAGTCTTCGCATCGGGTGCAAAGGCCATCGGATTGCTCGCGCGGGGGAAGGTGCGGATCTCGGCCCAGGTCGCCGCGTCCCAGAGGGTGATACTCCCCTGTCGCTGTCGGTCCTGCTTCAAGGCTGCCAGTAAGGTGCCATCCTCCGAGAGGACGAAAGGTCCCGAGGATTGGGGGAGGGTCGTCTGCTCTGTCCACGTATCCGTACTCCACACGCGCACGGCAGAGGGTCCCGCCATGACGATGGACTTACCGCTGGGGAAGAATGCGCCGGCCGTGGAGGCCCGTCCGCGAGGCATGGCCCCGCGCTCCCCAAGGCGCGAGGAACCGCTGGATCCAGGAGTGCGCGTGAGTGTGGTGGCCAGGGAGTTCGTTCTTACGCTCCAGACGTTCAGCTTCTCGGGAAGGCCGATTGCCAGGACATCGCCCCTGGGGGAGTACGCAAGCGACTGCACTGAGCTTCCCTGGTTGGGGAGGGCAAAGTGCTCGTCTCCTTGCGCGAGCCGCCAGAGGTAGTGCCATTCGAAGCCACGCAGATCTCGCTCTCCACTGGGGTTGCGGTGCTTCTCCAGCAGTAGCACGCCGCGGCGGTAGTTGCCATCAGCGAAGGATTGAGCTGCCAGCGCGATATCCGCGACGTACTCGTTCAGCCGGGCTGCCGCACTCTCACGCTCGGAGATGGTTCGCAGCCCGGACTCCTTTTCCTGCAAGCCGAGCGCCCGCTGCTCTGCACGCGTGGCGCGGATCGCCTGGAGGAGGCTGATCGTGATCCCGGCGAGCAGCGTCACCAGGATGAGGATGGCCGCGGTGAAGGCGCCGCGGTGCCGACGGAAGAGCTTCTGCAGCCGATACGCCTTTGTTGGAGGCCGGGCGAGCACTGGCTCGCTGTGGAGATGGCGCTGCACATCCGCTGCCAGGCCGATCGCAGTGTCGTAGCGGCGCGTGCGATCCTTTTCGAGCGCCTTCATGACGATCCAGTCCAGATCGCCGTCGACCGAGTGCACGAGCTTCGGCGACTCGCTTTCGCGAAAACGGGCGACTTTGGTCAGCGTGTCGGGTGCCATGGTGCGCAGCGCCAGGGATGGCCACGCAGGCTCTTCCTCGCGAATGGCCCGGCGCATCTCGTCGAAGCTATGCTTCCGGAATTCCACGGCATCGAGCGGTGTGCGACCGGTGAGCAGTTCGTAGAGCAGGATGCCCAAGGCGTAGATGTCGCTCCGCGTATCGACATCCAGCCCGCTCATCTCCGCCTGCTCGGGCGACATATAGAGCGGAGTACCGATCATCTGCTCAAAGGCGGTGAAGAGCGTCATCTCCGTGAGCCGCTGCTGGGTTGCCTTGGCCAGGCCGAAGTCGATCACCTTCGGCACCGGTACGCCGTCATGCAGCGTCACGAGCACATTGCTCGGCTTCAGATCGCGATGAATGATCCCTTTCTGGTGAGCGTGCTGGACTGCGTGGCAGACGCGGATGAAGAGCTCGAGCCGCTGGCACGTCGTGAGCCGCGCTTCGTCGCAGTATTCCGTGATCGAGATGCCACGCACCAGTTCCATGACGAAGAAGGGTCGGCCGTACGGCGTGGCTCCCGCGTCGAAGACCTTCGCGATATTGGGATGATCCATCACCGCCAGCGCCTGCCTCTCCTGTTCGAAGCGCGCGATGAACTGCCGGGTGTCCATCCCCACCTTGATGATCTTTAGCGCGACGCGCCGTCGCACCGGGCGTTCCTGTTCTGCCATCCAGACGGTCCCGAAGCCACCCTCACCGATTTGCTCGAGCAGCTTGTAAGCGCCAATCCGTTCACCCGCCTCCTCCGGCTTGAGCTTGGCCAGGAGCATCTCGACGTCCGAGTCGCTCGTGCTCGGTTCAGCGGCGACATGCACTGAGGAGACTTCAGCCTCCTGGTCCTCCTCGTGTTTCCGGAGCAGCTCCAGCACGCGATCCCGCAGGGCGGGGTCTCCATCCCACATCGAGTCGACGAATGAAGCGCGTTCCCGATTTTTCCGCTGAAGGGCAGCGTGGAGAAGCTCCTGCTCGGTGGGAGCGGGAGTGGAGGACGGGGTGCGGGGATCACTCACGACCGGGAAGTATGTTTACGCCGCGACTGATTTCGACGCAAATGGGACGATTGAGCGCCGGAGCGTTACCGAGCCCCCGATTAGTGGGACGAGCCCGCACGTACTGCGTGGCCAGCCATTGATCCCGCGAAACAAGGATTATATCAATCCAAACTCAGTCTCGTCGCGGACGAATGTCGTGGCGATCGTGTGGCGTCTTTGCCTGTCTCCCCAGCAGAATTCTAAAGTCAGCCCCCCTCACGTCGATTCCCCATGAAGCTTCTCTTCGTTGTCGTATCTCTCGCGTTCCTTACCAGCGCGTCCGCCGAGCCGGTCCGCATCCTACCAATCGGCGACTCGATCACACAGGGCGGCAAGCGCGGTGTGGAGGAGTTCACGTATCGTTGGCCGCTCTTTGGATCGCTGAAGGAAGCGGGCGTTGAGTTCGACTTTATCGGCACACGCACCGCTGGTCTGGACCCAGAGGCGAAGTGGCCGGACTATAAGGGTACGGCTTTTGACCTCGATCACGAGGGCTACTACGGCGGGAAGACGGCGAAGGTGGTTGCGGAAGTGACGTCGCACC
Source organism: Spartobacteria bacterium (assembly GCA_031389825.1). GTDB lineage: Bacteria > Verrucomicrobiota > Verrucomicrobiia > Chthoniobacterales > Chthoniobacteraceae > JANMSW01. The sequence goes on along the minus strand of JANMSW010000045.1, from coordinate 162,829 downwards.
TCGGGCAGCTTGCGCCTCCGGATATCGCGCTTATTCACCTCGGCACCAACGATCAGAACGCCGCCGACCTCGCCGCAGCGGTCATCCAACCGCTCGAGACGCTGATTGCTCAGCTCCGAGCGCGCAATCCCAAGGTGGCGGTGCTCGTCGGACATCTGAATTTCAACGGCGGTGCGGCGCTCAAGATCCGCACGCTTGTCGAAGAAATGGCTCAGCGGCTGCACACGCCGGCCTCGCCGGTTGTCACGGTGCATCATTACCGCGGTTGGAAAGAGAATCCCCAGGCCGGGGGCACCGACACATTCGACTGGGCGCATCCAAATCCACAGGGTCAGCGCAAGATGGCGGACGCGTGGTTCGCGGCAATGAAGCCCTTTCTAAAAACCGGAAATAGCGCAAGCAATGACCCGGCTCCTCAACGTGCCGAGACTTGGGACTTCTCTGCGAAGCCCGATCCGTTCACCGCCGATGCGCTGCTCGACTTGCGTTCACTGAACGAAAAGCAGTCGGGTGAAAGCGGATTCGTGAAACTTTCCGCGGATGGCAATTCCTTTGTCACCGGCAACGGGCAGCCGATCCGTTTCTGGGCTGTGGGTGCGGATGGGTACACCCTTCAGCCGGACGAGATGGATCGCCAATGCCGGTGGCTGGCGAAGATGGGGGTGAATCTCGTGCGGCTGCATTTCAACGTCCCGGCGGAAGCGCCGCAGAAGCCGGAAGATCCCGTTCTGCCGATCACGGCGTTGAATGAGAAGCTGGTGGAGGGCTTGTATCGCTATCTCAAGGCGGCGAAGGATAACGGGATCTACGTCTGCATATCTCCGTACTGGGCGCACCACGAAATGCCGGCTTCATGGGCAATCGACGGCTTCGCTTCGAAGCAGCAGCTCTGGGGCGCGCTATTCCTCAGTGAGAAACTACAGGAAGCGTATCGTGGCTGGACGCGTGAGCTCTACACCCGCGTAAACCCGCACACCGGGCTGGCGATCAAGGATGATCCGACGGTCGCTTTTCTCCAGGTGCAGAATGAGGATAGCCTCTTCTTCTGGACGCAGCAGAAGTTTCCTGCGCCGCTCAAACACAAGCTCGGCGAGCTCTTCCATCAATGGTGCATGAAGAAGTATGGTAGCGCCGAAGCCGCTCTCACCGCGTGGGAAGGAGCGAAGCACCAGGCAGATGACCCCGCCGGTGGTGTGATCGGCGTGCATGACGTTTACGATCTCACCCGTCCCGTGGAGGGCGGCAAGGCCAGGCGACTTCGGGATCAGACGCAGTTCATGGCGGAGCATCAGCGGGCGTTTTACGCTGGCATGGGCGAGCACTTTCGCGGTCTCGGCTGCAAGCAACTGCTGAATGCCTCCAACTGGCGGACCGCTTCCGACGGCACGCTGAAGGATATTGAGCGCTGGACCTATGGCGCGCTCCAGTGGGACGCGGAGAACCGCTACACGCTCGACCGGCACACTGGCGAGAACGCGGCGTGGCGTGTGCAAGGTGGGCATAAGTTCGTCAGCGCATCGGCCATTCGCGAGCCGCTCTCGCTGCCGGCGGTGATGCGACAGCAGGAGGGTCATCCCTTCATGGTGACGGAGAACACCTGGCCCTCACCCAATGCCTATCAGGCGGAGATGGCGATGCTCGGCGCGGCGTATCAATCGCTCACGGGCGGCGATGGAATCTGCTGGTTTGCCGTGGGCAACGAAGGCTGGGCCAGTGACCCAACCTTTCCCTATTGGGATCTGGAGGGAGGCAAGGCGCTGCGGAAATTCGTCGTCAACCAGCCCCACATCGCCGGGATGTGGCCGGCGAATGCGCTGCTCTTTCGCCGTGGCGATGTGCGCGAGGCGGCACCGGTCGTGCGGGAAACGCGTCCGCTGCAGGATCTGTGGGAGCGCAAGCCGCCGATCGTCGCGGATCATGAATACCCGGGCGCTGCGGATGAGCTGCGTCGCGCCAGGATGGACGACGGCGCGATGAGCCGTGCAGCCTTTTTCATCGGCCCGGTGCGGTGGAGTGCAGATGCTGAACGCTCCGCAACCGAAAGACGGGAATTGCCGATCGCAGCGAAAATGCCCACCGCCGACTTGTCGGCGCAGATCGCTGACGGCACAATCACCAGCGCGACCGGCGAGCTTTCGCTCAACCCCGCGCGCGGTCTTTTCCGGGTCGCCGCTCCGCGTTCGCAGGGCGTAGCGGGATTTCTCCGCGAAGCCGGTGGCCGCTTCGAACTCCCGGATACGACCATCGAAACCAAGAACAAGTACGCCGTCGTGCAACTCGTCTCGCTCGACGACGCTCCACTTGCCTCGTCAGAAAAGGTGCTCGTGCAGATCGGCACCACCGCCCGGCCGACAGGATGGCAGACCAGGCCGGCAGAGTTCGACGCGAAAGGGGGTGACAAGCGCATCGGCGAGGAAGTGATCACGACCGGTGCCGCCCCCTGGCAGATCGAGAAAGCCGATGCCGTCATCACCCTGAAGAATCCGCACCTAACCAAAGCCACGCGGCTTGATCCGCAGGGTTACCCCGCCGGCGATGTCGCGGTGGTACGTAACGGCGCTGCGCTGACGTTCAACTTCCCTCCCAGCGCGCTATGGCTTGTGCTGGAGTGAGGACGTCCCTTTCCTTGAACGCCATTCAGAGTGCTACGCCACAGCTGGCTCGCCTATGGGATCTCAAGGACTCCACTGCTGGGATCCCTCAAGAACCAGACCATCTCGTCCGCGTGCGAGCGAAGCAGATGTTCGATATAGCCGGTCGCTCGATTCCCGCATCGTAGCCAGATCACTTTTGGGGGCCAGCCATAGATGCAACTAAGGTCCGAGTAGTCGCCGTCCTGCGTCACGATCGCATACTCGTTCTGCTTCGCGTAGTCCCACAGATGGTGGTCGGAATCCTGATCCATTCCGATGATACGTGCCTGGGTGGACTGCGGGAAGATGTCCGACAAATGCTGGCAGAGCTTGAAGCTCAGGTTCTGATCAAACAGCAGCCTCATCCGTGCAAACCGGCGAGGCTGACTGTATGCCGCTCACGGTCGGCGGCGAAGGCCAACGCTGCGTGCATGTCTGCCTTGGTAAGCTCCGGGAAATCGTCGATGATCTCTGCCTCGCTCATCCCTGCGGCAAGCCAGCCGAGGATATCTGCCACTGTGATGCGCATGCCCCGGATGCACGGACGCCCGCCTCGCTTTCCAGGCTCAACGGTGATGATCCCGCGGTAGCTCACTTGCTCGTTAGCAGCTTGCTCCCTGATGCGCAGCGCTGCCTCTAATGGCGCTGCCTCTAATCCGGAGCTTCGGTCGCTCTCCGCATCTTCAGATCGAAGAAACGGCATCCAATCGAAGGTGATGGCTTGTGCGGTCTCCGCGAGCCACCAACTCTCCCAATCAGCCTTGTCGTGGCCATGGGATTTTGCGAATCCGGAACTCGGCCGTCGGGTTTTCTTGTCCACAATCAATCCCGCGATCTTTGGCAGAAGAGGGTTCGCCTTCGTCCATTCGTTCAGCTCATCGAGCCCTTCTCGCTGCAACTGCTGCCCAGCTCGACCCTGGGTTTCAATGCCCATGCCGGACAACGCTTCAGAGTACGCGATAAACGTCTTTGGTTTGCCAGCAAGAATATGACCCCTCCCGATTTCGCGCGCGAGGAATGCGAGCAAACGCATTCCCTTCGGCCGCAAAGTGGAGCCTGGCTCTGGTTTCATTGCAATATTGGTATCATGCCCCGGTTCTCCGCAACAGACGCGATGATGGACGATGTCGTCGAGCCGAGTAAGCTCAAGCCTCGCCTCGTGAGAAGCCTGATTAGCCGACTTACTCTCATAATGGGTTGCAAGCCGTAGTACGCGAATGTCTCGGCGGGGTTTCAGAAAAAAGAAATAGAGGCGCGAAGCCGGCCCGATAGGCTGGCGCTTGTGAGAGGTCGTTCGAAGCTGCTGTTTGGTCTGCTACTCCTGCTGTGCATCGCCGGCTGGATCGTAGCCGCTGTGCTTGCGTTTCGAGCGCCGCGGGAAACTGCCGCCCTGCCGCCTGCTCTCACAGCTCCGGAGAGCAAGGTTGCCGGACTTTTCCGAGCTTGGGCTTCGGACCCGCAACTCGCCGGATCGCTGGTCGCCTTCTGCGTGCTCGATGAAGAGGGCCAGACCCTGTTTGCCTCGCCGCTCGCCGAGACGGCGCTCTGCCCGGCCTCGGCCCTGAAGATTCTCACCACCGGCGCCGCGCTCGGCGTCCTCGGGCCGGAGTTCCGCTTCGAGACGACGCTGCTTGCGACTGCGCCGCTCGATGACACCGGAAGACTCGCCGGGGACCTCGTGCTCGTGGGCGGCGGAGACCCCACTTTTTCACAGGACGATTTGGCGCGCCTTGCCGATGCCGCCATCGCAGCCGGGTTGAAGAGCATCGCCGGCAGCTTGCGCGTGGATACATCACTCTTCCCCGCCGACCCGATGAGCGAACATTGGAACTGGGGCGACATCGGCAATGGCTACGGCGCCGGTGCGTTCGCCCTGAACCTCGATCACAACCGGCTCGCGCTCCGTTTCGAGCCCGGCGCGCAGGTCGGAGATCCGGCACGCTTACTCGGCAGCGTGCAGGTTGCGGCGGGTACCCGTTGGGAGAATCAGGTCATCACGGGCCCGGCAGGCAGCGGTGACAATGTGATGGTTTACTCAGAACCTTATGGGCGGGTCATCACCATGCGCGGGACAGTGCCCGCAGGCGCCGACGTTTTCACGGTATCAGCGGCGAACCCCGATCCTGCCGCGGTAGCCGCGGAGTTGCTCCGTGCGCGGTTGGAAGAGGCGGGCATCCAGTTCGAGAGCGGTGCCGAACCATCCCCAGGCGCGGAGAAGACCGTGCTCGCGCGGCATCATTCCGCCCCCTTGGCGGAGATCATCAGGCACACGCACGCCGCGAGCGATAACCTGGAGGCGCAATGCTTCTTTCTTTCGGTTGGCCTGCGCCGAGGCGCATTGCCGGAAAGTGCCGTGCGCGACTACTGGTCAGAAGCAGGCGTCCAGTTCGTCGGCTTTCGGCTGATCGACGGGAGCGGCCTCGCGCGTGCGAACATGATCCGACCGCTGGATCTCGCCCGTGTTGCGCACGCCGTCCGGCGTGGACCGCACGGAGAGGTATTCTTCGAAAGCCTCAGCTCGTATGTGCAGGATCACGCGCGCGGCAAAATTGGCGGGATGTCCGGGGTGAAGACGCAGGTCGGCTATCTGCGCCACGAAGATGGGCGGGAGCTCACCTATGCTCTGATGGGCAACGGCCTCGCGCCCGGACGGGAGTTCTGGGGCCGGCTGGAGAAATTGCTCGGAGAGGTGCGGGTCACGCCGCTTGATTGATACACCTGCATCCATGCAGGCGAGCTGACGCACAGACAACCGATAGCCTGAGCGGCTTGGAAGCTGCCAAACCTCCTACAGCACGCCACAACTTCTTCTTCCACGCCCGCAGTTCGCTTTCGAACCGAAGCGGATCATTCTATCCTTAGGCGGGCAAAACTCCGGTCCAGCGGGATCCGTTTACTTGACTCCGACGACCTGCGACCACGTGATACGGGCTGCATCAGCCCCCCATTGCCCTTATGGTTCAATCCTGGTTCCCTCTGCTTTGTCTGATAATGCTTTGCGCTCTGGAATCGACCAACCACGGCTTAAAGTAAGCCGCACAAGAGGCACTCGTAATGGGCGGTTAGACTTCGGTGAGGTGAGATGGGCTACTCCAAATACAGCGAAGACATCACCGACCGGTGGGTGGAGGATACACGGGATCGTGAAGACGCGTTTTTCCAGCAGTGGAGCCTCGAGCACGTGCCCACTCCCCCGCCTCCTTCGGGCGAGGTTTACCTTGAGATCAACGGTAGAAGGCTGGAGGACGAAGAGGTTTTCCCAACCGGGACTTCCATCCGCTTCAAGGCCATAGTGGCCACTAGGTGCGCGCCGGTGGAGATCGCTCTGAGGCGCGCTGGAAAGCGCTCAATTCTGCGACCGAACGCCCTGGGCCTCTATACGGTGCCGGCGTCACCTCCGAGCTGCGTCGAGATCGAGGCGATTTCTGGCGCATTCCATCGGTTTCACATCATTGATTTTGTAGAGGACACTCACATCGATCAGATTCCCGGAGTCGCGGAGGAAATCGCTGAATTCGCGTCGAATCCTCCTGGCTGGACGCGGGAACAATTTGAAAACTTCCGTAGGCGGCTCCGCGATCTGCTGATCCAGAGCTCCGTTCCTCAATCATTCGCAAACGGGCTGATAGAATATTTTCTAGCGGTGCAGCTTGAGTCGCTGGGGGAGGTAGGCTTTCAGCCTCGGCTGGAGGCAGCTTTTGTGATTTTGCGAAAGTTTGCTCCTTTTAGCGATATCGCCGCAATGATCACTCAGTACTTCCGCTACAGGACGAATACTTTCTGCGAAGCGGCAAGTGCAACGGGAACCAGGCAGCGCCCTCTGAAAATGCTCACAGACTACTTCGTTGGGAAGATAAGCGTGAACGCGAAGGCATCTGTCCGCCGGCGCGAGGTGGAATTGGTTGTTCCAGAGGTGGAATATTCCGTCATGGAAGCGGTTCGAGCGATGCTCCGCGACGACCCTAGCGCCGCATTGGGAATGGTGATGGTTTCCCGCAAACTTCAGCGTCCGCTACCCGACCCGCAGCGTGAGGACCGGCTCAAGGTCATCGAAGGACGCGCCTATCGTGCCCTTGGGAGGCGTGATCAGGCTCTCGCTGCCTATCGCAGTCTTCTCGGCTCGCCCTGTCAATCGTTTCAAAACGAAGCTTCTGAATACCTGCGCCAATGAACGAAACCTCTGAACAGATAACCGCTTCGTCGTCCACCGCGCCCCCTGCTGCATTTAAGAGCTTCAAAAGCGCCTACAAAGTGTTGCGCACCCTTCAGCCACCGATTCTGGACGAAGCCAAAACGGTCTTCTTAAACCAGATCCGCGGCTCCCGTTCTGCCCGCTATATCGCATTCCATCTGCTCGCGCTGCGCACCTTTGGTGAATTGCAGGCAAAGCTGGGGCCCTTCCTATCTGAGTTGGAGGCCATCCTCTATCGTGATGAGACCCCTCTCGATTTGAGAACCTGTGACTCCCTTGATGCTGTGCAAACCTCGGTGAACGAAAGGTTCTCCAAGCTTGGAGGGAAAGAAGAATGGAAGAGTTTTTTAGAGGCAGGGTCCCATCTGCCGCTGATTTATGGGCTGATCCGCACGTGGGACGATGCTACTCGGTTCCAAGCTGGGCTCAATGCCTTGGCATCCGCAATCGATCGCCCCATCAAAGGTCACCGGGCAGCGGCTTACTCGGCTCCCAACAATCTCGAGGTCGTTGCTCGCAGTCTGCTGGCGTGGGTTCCAGAGAAACCGGGATTGGGAAAAGCACTGCCGAAGCTGCTGAAGGTGGTGTGGGCACTCTTCCGCCAGGCGGAAGAGACAAACCGGGAGAACTTGCGGTTGAAATCTGCACTAGCCACGGCAAACGCGGAGATCGCCTCGCTCGACAGCAGCCTGCAAAGCGAACTCACCGCGCGGCAGGAACAGGAGAGGGTAGTTGAGCAACTCCAGAAACGTGTTGCGGGTCTCGAAGCTAATTTGGCCGAAGAGAAGGAGCACTTCGAAACCTTGAAAGCGCACGGTGTTGAAGAGCGACGACGAGCGGTTGAAGATGCTGTGGCACGGGTTCGCTCCGAGGTACTGAGACGAGTGGAGAATATCCGGCTCTTTGCAGACAGGGAGCAGCCAAACCGCTCCGGAATTGTAAATTTGGTTGAAGAGATCATGGAGGCGTTGCGCAGCGACGGAGAAACCCGATGAAAGAACGGATGGCGTTTGGGATTGATTTTGGAACCACAAACTCAATCGCGGCTGTGTGGGGCACAGATGTGCAGAGGCAGGAAGCATGCCCCTACGCGTTTTGGGACGACAGCGAAGGACGCAGCCGTCCTCATGCTTCAGTCGTGTGGTATTCCCCAAACGCAGCGGCGGTCGTGGGGAATACCGCTAGGGCGAATATGGAGGCCCTCGGCGGCGCGATGGGACACCGATTCATCCGCTCCATCAAAAGGGACCTTGGTCATGAACGCGAGAAAGAAGTGCTGGGTGGGCAACGGCTTGAGCCGTTTGAGGTGGCGGCCGAAATCTTCCGGTTTATCCGAATTCACGCGAAGAATGCAGCCATCCTCCATGGGAAGGAGATGATGGAATGTATCGTCACCATCCCTGTCACGTTCGGTGGGCAGCAGCGAAAGGAAATCCGAAGGGCCGTTGAACGCGCAGGCATGCGACTCAAGAGCTTCCTCCACGAGCCTTTTGCCGCAATGATCAGCCACTTTTACGATCCGGATCGCAAACTGGCGAACATGAGAAACAGCCGGGTGTTGGTCTTTGACTGGGGCGGAGGCACGCTGGACGTCTGCATCGTTCAGCTATCAAAAGACGGATCGAAGATCGTGGAACTCGCTCATGATGGAATTGAGGATCGAGCTGGGGATGACTTCGACCAGCGGCTCATGGCACATCTCCGCGCGGGGTTCCTTGAACAGCACCCGGGTATCAGCGATGACGAGCTGGAAATTCAGGGGAACGCAAAGGATCGCTTCTGGCTCAATGGAGAGGCCGGAAAGATTGCGCTCAGCAGATTGCTCAAGACAAATATCACCACGGCAAACTTTTTCCAGAAAGACAGTGTCATCTACGACTTGCAAGCGACCGTCACCCGCCAGGATTTCGAGAACCTGATTTCGCCGGAAGTGGATGCGGCGGTTCGATGCATTCAGCGATGCCTCTCCCAAGCCCGACTCACAGCTGGCTGCATCGATCATGTTCTCCTGGTAGGAGGCACGTCGAACATCCCGCTAGTAAGAGAGCGTCTTGAGGCCTTGTTCGGGCACAAAGTGCAGGTGGCCAATGAGCCTGACGCAGCAATTGCGCGTGGCGCTGCGATCGTTGCCGCTGAGGGTTGGCGACCATTCAATGCGCACTCCATCGGTGTAACTCTCAGCAATGGCTCCTTTTTCGATGTTCTTAAAGAAGGCGTCCTGCTGGATGCGGAGTCCAGCCGGCGGGTGGTGTTTTATTGCACCGACTGGCGGCTTGGTTCAGCAAACTTGTTCTTCGGCAGGAAGGCGGTCTCCGGAGACAATGACGTGAATCATCTAGGCGAGGTTCTACAGGTTCCAACTAAACGCGAAGTCAACCATGAGGGCGATCTCGACCGGATCGTTGCTGATTTTACCGTGACACCTGATGCAACGCTCCGCTGTGTGGCGCAGAGCTCAACAGTCGGTGATCTAGTGCAGTGCGAGATTCACGACATTTCACTCGGACTAAACCTCAACGATCCATGAACCCCAAGCCTCCAATCAACATCTCCATTGCTGCCAACATTTGGGCTCACGCCGCATCCCCGGACAAAGACCCTGGGTGCTATGCGGCTGCGGACGAGTTGCCGGGTGATCTCCGCGTCGATCTGCTAGGGACGCGAGACCGCCGTGTTCTTGAGCGGATGCTGACTTCCAAGCAATTCCGCGAATACTGCTATTGTCGATTCTTTGCGCCCTATGGGCATGAAGGCACGGCTTACAGCAGGATTTGAACTGCAACCTCATCGGGGACTAAGCGGAGCGCATTTGGCAACAACGGAGGTTCGATCAACCTGAGTATCACCGCCACCCGTCCCGCTGCATCAGTCCTTCAAAGTTAGAGCAGTGGAGGCGAGGGGAGTTGAACACCGGTCCTTAGCACTTTGCTACCCCTCTCGCCGTTCCTTGACCTGAATCTATTCCCGTGTGAAACAATCAAGCATCTGCCTTTCTGTGGCACTGAAAGCGCGGAGTAAGTACGAGCGCCTTTTGGAATAGGTGCGGAAAGCTCTCGCTACGGGATTCGGCTGCGGTGGCGTGCCTCACCTAAATTGTCTTTCATCGTTTCCTCAGTCAATCGAGGCGCTGGTCTTCGGGAGGGCGGAGCCGGGCGACTCAGATGCCGTCTGCTTCTCCCCCTTGCGCACCGCTGCAACATCGCGCCGTTAAAGTCTGTGGCTACTCCACAGAGTCCGAGGATCCGGGCGGAACAGTCAGTGTAAGGCCCCCTTGGTTGACAGTAGCAACTGGTGTGGCGCCGACCAATGATACCCACCCGGCACCTTCTGGCCCTACGACGACGCCGCCCGCTAAGGTTTGCCGCTGGAAGAGCGCTCCAGAGAAGGCGGAGCGCTTGTCATTGAGCATGAGTGCACCTGAGAAAATACCTGTCCGCACGTTGAGCTTCATCTGACGAATTGTCGTCGCACCCGTGGTGAGCTTGCTCGGCGTGAGTGTGCTGGCGACCGGGTCCAATGCGTTCTCTCCGAAGCCAAACTGCAGAACGCCATTGCTTTCGCCGGGCGCGAAGTCCAAGGCCAGGGCAGTGCCAGCGGGCTCCACGTAACGAGAACCAACTAGTGTAAGGGACGCCGGGAAGTCGGCCACGCTGGAGTCCAAAGTCGCGTGTGACCAGCCAACCACGCCGTCACAGTCGCTGGTACCTGGAACGTCGCGGAAGCTGACCCAACCGTGCAGGCTGCTCCTCGAACCGTTGCCAGAGACGGAATAGAGTGGGAATCGGCCATCCGCACCGATGGACGCTGAGGCCGAAAAGGGTACTCCATCATTGCGACGCCCGGAGATTTTGGTACCGCCAAGCCCGTTGATCATCATGGTGGCGTAGCCAGAACCAAGGCCCTCCACGTGATCCTCTCCAGCCGGCAGCAGCAGGGTGTAGCGACCGGCGAGTGGCACTGGGCGGTCGCTGTCCGCAACTCGCCGGGAAGCCATAAAAGTGAGGGCATCCGGTCCACGGACGATCGAGCCAGTAAGCTGATTTGTCGGCGCGTCGAGGGAGAGAGCCACCTGGCAATTGCCGGTGGAGAGCTTGGCAAACATCGTCGCCGTGAAGTCGGCACCAAGTTCTCCCTTCAACGGCACCCTCTCGCTGCCCAGAACCAAGGTGCCTGTGAAGGCGCCCTTGGCCGAGAAAACGAGGTTCAGCGTGCCGGATTGGTCAAAACCAGATTCGCTGGAGCCCACGAGCGCATGATAGAGGCCTTGAGAACCGCTGATGGAGTTGCGGACAACGACCGTGGCCGTGGAGGTGTGGCCCGCGCCATCGCTGATCTGGTAAGTGAAGGAATCGTACTCCGCCGGAGTGGAGGTGGGCTGATAGGTTATTGTCCCGTCCACGTTGAAGGTCACATTGCCCGCGAGTGCAGGGCGTACGCCCACAATCGTGAGGTTCTCGCGAGGAGCACCGATGTCGTTCGCAAGCACGTCGATGGTCACTTCCCTGCGGCTTGTCGCGATGACCCGATCATCCACTGCCTGCAGCAGGCCAGCTGGGGTGACAAACTGCAGGACTGATCCGCTCAGCGCAACACCCTCGCCGCTGGAGATGAGTTGGTAGTAGTAGGTCTGCCCGGAAGCGAGGGCAGCAACGCGCACCTGCAGAGGCACAGGAGTGGTGCCGGCACCGACGTAGATTTCAGCGGTGGAGAGCGCGGCGATGGACTGCGTCCAATACTTGAACCGGACGTAGGTCTCGACGCCACCCGGGGTGACGGAACCCAGGAGAACAGCCGAATCGCGAGTAATCTGGATTGCCCCAGTGGTCACCACCTGCGGGAGCGGCGGCTGGACACCCTGGAGGGTGGAGAATGAACGCTGGCCGCTGTAAAGTATTCCGCCGGCATTCTCCGCGGCGATACGATAGTAGTGAACTGTCCCGGAGCTCAGACCATTCAACGTCTGATTAACCAGCAAATAGGAGCTGACAGCTCCCAAGGAGATGGGAGTCGTTGATTGGCCGAAGGCCGGGGTGACACCATACTCCACCCATAGCGTCGTGGGCGAGCCGACCGGGTTGACACTTCCGGTGATGCGGGCCGAACTAGCCGTAATGCTAACTGCGGAGAAATTTGAGAGGAGCGCCTTGCTAGCTGCAGTTTTGAAGGTCTTGTCCTCTCCGAAAGTTATCCCGTCAGCATTAGTCGCGACGACTCGATAGTAATAGGTCGTGTTCGCAGACAAGCTGCTGAGGGTCTGGGTAACCGGCTGAACCGCGGAACTTGCGGTGAGGGTCACGGGCGACGTACTGGACCCATAGCTGGTCGTGAGGCCGTACTGAAAGTAAGCAGAGCCAGCGAGCCCACGGACGTTCACGCTGCCGCCGAGGGTTGCTCCATTTGAGAGAATGTTGCTGGGCTCGGAGGTCGTCGCGATCGGCTCCAGGGGCACGTAGATGGGATCGGAGACGCCGACGCCCAGCGCCGTGTCCACCTTGGTGAACTGGACACGACCGGATTGCTGGCTAACCAGAATCAATCCGCCGCTGATACCGAACATGCGCAAGGGCGCTTTGGGGAGAGCGGTTGAGGTCACGTTCTGAAAGGCGGCATCCCAACTCTTCAGAACTCCGGAAGTAGGTGTCGTCGATCCAGCGGGCGTGACGCCGCTCAAAGTAACCAGCGTGCCATTCAGCCAGGCCGCATCCATGATGGCAGTGCCAATGGTGCCGAGGCGCTGCAGATTTACCCCCCCGTAGACGTCGCCGCTGCCGAGGATAACTTGCGTGCCATCCGGTGAGACGCGGAGAGGGTGCTGGATCAGGTATTCGCTATGATACGGAGAGTCGAACTGCGCCCCGAGCTTGCCCTCGAGGTCCACATCCTCCCAGATCAGATCGTTCGGACTCGAATCGTCACGGAAGAAGTAGAGTTTCCGGTTGGTGGCATTCCAGATGTATTCTGTGGAGTAGTAGTTCCAGTCCTTGGAACTCAGCAAGACCCCCGTGGTGCCGTAGATATAGTGGGTAGCCCACGCGCCGCTCGGATCTTCAACGAAGAGGAACTCGCCTATTGCTGCTAGGCCACCGGGTGCTTGCGGTGAATTGATGAAGTTGACCTCCACCAGGGACGAATCCAGATCGATGCGCGAGATGCGGCCAGTGGAATAGGCGAGGTATAGCCGGTTGTTCGCGGCGGAATAGGTGATATGCCGAGGGGTCTCGATGAGCGGAATGCTGGATAGGTAACGTCGCTCGGCTACCGACCAGCGAAAGATCGACTGGTGCAGCTTGCTCAGCAGGTACACTATCTCGCCATTGCCTAACTCGATTGCGTCTGGCGTGTACGAAAGCGACGTGGGATCGATTGCCGGTCCGGGAGTTTGAGGGACAAGGTCAGCGACGGACGTCTGAGTGAAGGCCACACCCCGGCCATATACATGCGTGAATGCATTGATCTGCCCGTTCGCCAGGAAGATGCGAAGCGGCGTGCCGGTGAGGACCTTGCGGCCGGTCTCCAGGAGACTGGCTGATAATCCGATCAGAGTGTTGTCGCGCAGGAGGACTGGCGAACTCCCGCTGAAGTCCCCATCCGTGAATGCTCCAGCCAGACTGCCAAGGTAGCCAAGATCGCCGGTGGAATAGATAATTCCGGCATTCGTGGCGACCCGGCCTTCTCCTGCCATCACGTAGGTGCGAGTGCCAGTTGGGTAGTCTCCGTGGTACGGACTGTCCTGGCTCGCGCCAAGGCTACCATCGGCGTTGATGGGGACCTGAATAATGTCAGTAGGGCTGCCGGAGGTAACACCGAAGAACTTATTCTTCGTACGAGCAATGCTGAGGCCACTAAACCCATAGCTAACGGAGGAGGACGCGATGGGCCGACCAGTAGTCGCATTGACGACCGAGAATTTGGAGCCGTTGTTATGGGCAAGATAGAGCTTCCCGCCCACCTCGATTACGGAAGAGATGGATGCGACTGTCTGGGCGAGTACAGTTTCCGTGGACCCATCGAGCGGAAAGGCGGAGACGCTGGTCCCAAATCCTACATAGATTCGATCCTCCGCGACCGTGAAGCTGGTCGGCGCGGTAGGCAGGGAGATGGCGCTCAACCAGGCACCTGTCGTCATGTCGAGCCGCTCGATCTTCGCGGGATTGGTGAAAAGAAAGTAGGCAATGTCGCCACTGCGAGTGCCGTCCAGCCAGGTTGTGCTGGTGGGCCCCAGCGTCCGGTCCGGGTTCGGCTTTGGCTGGGGAAGCGCCGGTGGAGGGAGCGGTTCTGGGGCGGGATCGGCCTCAGTGGCCGCCACCGTGTAGGTGGTGAGGGAGTTCGGCGATGTAGAGGAGGAAGAGGTTGACGTGGTCGCGATGTAGAGGCGGCCGGCCGCGTACGAGAGTGCACCACCAGCGGGCAAAACCTGCTGCAAGGCAGAGGTCGATCGATTGAAGATGTAGGTGTTGCTGCTATCCGAAACCAGCAGCAGGTCTTTAGTTAGCAGCGGCTGGCCAGACAGGCCTGTACCTCCGGTCGCGAAGGTTCCCGCCGAGGCACCGGTACTTAGATCGTAGGCCTGCACTGCGCTATTCGCGAGTACATAGACCACGCCATTCGCAACGGCCGGGGTGCCGCTGAATGCTCCATCTACAAACCAAGTCTGCGTGCGGGTGGTGACATCAAGGACAACAAGCCGGCCGGGAATCCGCATGATCGCTTTGTTGTCGGCGAGGACGGGAACGGATCCCTCGTTGTAGTTGGTACTGGCAGCGACGACGTTGCGGGTCCAGAGTTGGGACCCCGCCACGGGATTAGTCGCGGTGAACTGCCCGTTCACGCAGGAATACACGACTCCATCTGCATAGCCGGGAGTCCAGTTGTCCACCTGCCCCTGGGCGACAAAGAAGCGCTGCGTACCCGTCGTGGCGTCGAAGCCGTAAAGCCCACCGTACGAACCGCCGTTTACGAAAACTCCTCCATCAGCGATGGTCGGAGCCAGATATTTCTCCCATTGAGCGTTGTGAGGAGCGGCCCACTTTAGCGTGCCGGCAGCCGCGTCCAGGCACCAGAGATGGGTGTCGCTGGAGTTGCCCCGTTGGAAGTAGACGCGGCCGTTGGAGTAAGCTGGCGGGTTGACAGAGAAAGCGCTACCCAGAGGGTAGGTCCAGCTTTCCGAGCCATCGTCGACGTCCAGCGCGTAAGCGCGTTGGCCCGTGCCGAAGTAGCCGCTGAGCGTTCCGTAAACCTTGTCGCCCGAGACGACGACGGGGTTGACCGGGTTCGTAAAGGTTTTCTTCCAACCGGCGACAAAGGGTGCAGCACCGATCGTCCTTGGATAATAACCATTATGTTCCGGGCCATTGCCGTACATGGTCCACTCGCCCACTGAGGGAGCCGCCTTCAAAGGGACGGCTATCCCCCCCAAAGAACACACCAGTGCCAATACAAACCGTCCAATCCTTACCATATAAAGTGTCGAAAAAAGGGCGCAGAACTCTAGATCGCCAACTGAGCCATGCTCCTAAGTCGGCGAAGAGCGTCGCATCTTCGTGCTTCGGCGTCTCTTTGCAACCTCTACATTATGGTAATTTGAGCCCTAACGGAGTGATCTGGAGACGCCAGAGAGGAGTGTCCGAAGGCGAACGTTCCTCTGCTGTGGTTCCTGTGGAACGCCCGTTTGGGAGGTGATCTGTGACACCGAGGTAGCTCCTGGAACAGGTGCGAGTGCCTGTCCGGACAGGCGCGGGACACTGTCACGTGAGGAGAGTTGGCTGTCTGGACAGTGGACGGGGACTGTTGCGACAGTGTCCGAGCACTCCCACGAGTGGCAGGATTCACTGTTCCGACAGTCCGCTGGGGGGTCGGGTGAGGCGGAGTTGGCTGTCGTGACAGGTAGGGGTGGCTGTCCGAACAGGCCTTGGGTACTCTCCGACGAGTCTTCGGGACTCAGATTTTGAGTACCCGGACACTGCCCGGACAGTGCTCGACTACTCGAGGAATCCAGTTGCTGACATGAGCGGAGTTACGCAATGGCCTGCCGGAGAACTGCTTGGCGGTGAAAGCGCTTCTGTGTCTGATGGCGAACCAGCACTGACGAGAGGTCTGCAGGTTTGTGGAACATTCAGGTCAGACGGTGGAATACGGGGCGCTGAGTTCGCCCCTTGGTGCCTCAATACGAATGCAGCCGCTCTAGAGGGAACGATTAGATGCCCAAGAAACGTATAATCCTCGAGGAACTCTTTGCGACAGCTCAACGCACTGATCCTCAACAGAATACCTCTCATCTTCGTAATGCTTTTCCAAGCGCTGAGAATGAGTTCGAGGTTCATTATGGGGTCCCTCATAGCAACGTGCGCTCGTCCGGTGTCTCGATCCTTGCCGGGGAGAATGGGTCCCGCAACAGTATCGTGGTCACCGTGGTAAGGTTCGCGAGCCGCAGACGAAACGCCAATCGGCTCATGGTACTTTCATCCTCGGTGAGCACAATTTGGATGCCTTCCTCGGCAGTCTGTCCCAGGATATTAAGGTCGTTCACAATTACGCGGCGTGAGTCTCCTGGGCTGGTCTGAATGCCGCCATACCGAAGCGCAGCGGCAAAGCGCGCTGCTCGGCGTGCGTGCAGCAGGTTGAAAGGGAGGATGCGGAAATTCTGCAGCGGTAAATCGGTAATTGGCTGACCGACTTCGAACTCAGCAGCCACTAGCGTCGAAAGGAACATGGTCGTGCCGGTGCCAAGGCAATACCTGAAGTACTCCACGGCAGTTGCGTGGTTCGGTCGCGTTGGATCAGCGAATGAGATCAAGAAGCTCGTGTCCACACAGACTGATAACATCCCGTGACTTCCTCAGTGCCCGCGCATCTCTTCCACCCAGGAAGTTGCATTAGGAACGTCATGCCAAGCTGATCTGCCTACCTTCCAAAGGCGCTCAAGCGCCCCCTCATCCACATCTTGGCTCGTTGGAAGAAATTCCAGCAGATGTGCGTTCCGGAGTTCCTTCGTCTGTACGTGTTGTTCCGCGGTTACCCTTAGGGTCACCTGCTGGTAGAGATGTGGTGCGCCTCTCAACTGTAACTCACTCGCGGCGATCGTCAGCGTCTGGTCAGTGCCTTCAATAGCCACGTGAACATTCGGGGATTGTTTGCCACCCATGTCGACCACCTTCCCCCTGATGTACCTTTCTGCGGAAAACCAGCCGTTTTCGCTCTCCCGTGCCAACTGCGTTGTTGAGGTTATCGTGAGCGGTGAGGCGGCTTCTTTCGTTCCTGCGACCGAGTAACGGCGTGTTGGGTTGCGCCTCGCACGGCTTTGCCACGTTGCCAATACCTCAGCTCGACGCGGCTGCACTTGGTCCAGATCTTCGGTGGCCCCCGCTTTAGCGAGATCCGAGTCCAAGCTGGCCGCGAGTAGCATGGATACAAGCGCGATCACCTTTACCGAACCCTCCTCGATGCGCACCCGAGAGTTGGTGAGGCTCGCTCCCGGAACGTCACCTTTGATCAACTTCTCTACTTCCTCCAAGAATCCACGCAGGGTCGGGAGGTCCACTGTCTGCGGCGTAAGCGGCTGACCCTCGACCTCATCTGCCAGCCGAAACTCGAGTCTGGATAAGGTAGCCGACATAGTTCCGGAAAGAAGATGCCCCGCCCCTTATGATTCTCAAGCCTTTCTACCTTGCGGCGTGAAGTCGCGAGGGAACGGAGCCGAGTAGCGAGACAACTCGCGTGCTGAAAAACTCGGTTCAAAGGGGTTGCCTAGCTCTACGCCGCGCAGCGTTAGCGTAAAGCTTCACAGTTCCCGAATCGCTAAATTGCGGAACTTCACCCAGCCGGCGTGGCCGTCGGCCCCATACGTCTGGAAACCGATCACCCCTTCCTGCAGGAGCGTGGGTGAGGGGTTGGGGTCCTGGTAGTCGGATACCTTCACTCCGTTTAACTGGACCTGGATGTGTCCGCCACGCGCGGTGATGTGCAGCGTGTTCCAGGCGAGTTCGCGGCGGATTGTGTCCTGCTCATCGCCCTTCGCGAGCCAGTCTTCGGTGAAGATGCCGCCGGAGTACTCCTTGGCGGCACCGCGCCCGATGTTCACCTGGTAGCCGGTCCGGCTGGCGGTGCCCTGGTTATTCCGCAGATAAACGCCGCTGTTGTACTTCCCGTGTTCATCGATCATGAAATCCAGCTTCAGCTCGAAGTCCCGGTATTTGCCCGGAGTGGTGAGGAGACCCGAGCGCTTCGGGTCGCCGTCCTGCCCGCCGACGATCACGCCATCCTCGACGCGCCAGCGTGCGCTGCCGACCTGGCCCCAGCCTTCAAGATCGCGCCCATTGAAGAGCTGTTGCCAGCCCTGCTCGCCGGTCGCTGCGGATGCGGCGGGCGGCTGCAGCGCGCTGAGGAGAATGCGCTGTTCGATTCGCGGTTCGCCCGCGACGTCGATCAGTTTAAAGGTCAGCACTGGGTCAGGGGCATCCCAGTCGATCTGGAGCTGCCCGACGTTTTCCTGGTGGTAGGTCGCGGGGATCGCGCGATAGGTGTTTGGCGTCGGCGTCCCGCGCGGGTGGGGTACGGTCATCGCGCTGGCCGTCAGCTCGTAGAGCGGGTAACTGGTCGGGCTCTCCAGGCGCGAGAGTTCGCTCCAATGGCGATCCCCGCTGATGAAGAGCACGCCCTTCGCCTGGGAGGCGTGCAGCAGCTCCAGCATACGCCGCTTTTCGTGCGGGAGATTGGCCCACGCTTCGCCACCTGAAAACTCCGAGACAAACTGGATGCTCGAAGCGATCAGCCGCACCTCGGCGGGCTTCTTCAGCTCCTCTGCCAGCCAGCGCCACTGTGCCTCGCCAAGCATCGTTACGGCGGAGTCCGTCCCCGGCCGGTAGGGCCCGCCCGCGAGCTTCTCCTCCGTTTTATCGGCCTTGCGCAGCGGCCCGCGATTGTAGCGGGTATCCAGCAGGATCACCTGGGTCCGTTTCCCTTCAGGCCCGAAGATGCGGCTGTCGTAGATCCCTTGGCGCTCCCGACGTGGTGAGTCGGCGGGTTCCTCGATCCAGCGGAAGAATTCCTCCCGAGCTTCCCGCCGCATGGAGTACTCCGCCCCGGCATCATTCTCGCCGAAATCATGATCGTCCCAGGTGGCGAGGATTGTGGCTTTCTTGCGCAGGCCCTGGAAGAAGCGGCTCTCCTTGAGCGCGTCGTACTTTGCGCGCATCACCTGCATGTCCGTGGTATCGGCGTAGACGTTATCGCCGAGGAACACGAAGAGATCCATCGGCAGGGTCAGAGTCCGGTCGAGCATGGGGTGGTCTGTCTTGTTCAGACACGAACCAAAGACGATGTTGCGGACGGGCTCATCCGGAGACGCCCCGAGCGCATTGATAGGCTGCGGGAGCAGGAGCGCGAGTGCGCAGAGCGCGGACCAGCGGGAGAGCAGGGGAGGGGGCTGCGTCATGCGCGCTAGTACCGTCTGCGAGGGGGCGAGGGTCAAGCAGATGACGCGGGGGGTGGTGGTTCTGCGAGGGAGGATGGTTCGTGTTTTAGGCTGAGCAAGTTTGCGGGCGCTTCTCTGAATTCGCTAGAGAGTGCGGAGCTAGAGCATCATCGACTGCACTTGGTGTGGTTCCGCTCCGACAGATGCTCGGCGAGGAGCGCCGGGAAGAATGCTGGCATCCTTTCAGGATGCGGACGTTTTTTCTGCTATCCAGGGGTATCGCGGAGCTCAACCCCTGGCTAATGGCTGTGAAGCCTTCGGCTTCGGGAGGGAAGGTTCGGTCTCGAGGAGGGAAAGTTTGGTCTCGAGGAGGGAAGGTTGGGTCTAATGGAGGGAAACGCCCAACTCTAGGAGAGGCCCTGGCGTAATAAGGGGAGGCTGGGCCTCGGATGGGAAATGCGCGGCTCCAGGGAGACTCACCCCGGCGTTACGATGGAAGGCGCCGGCCCCGGGAGGAAATCCTGGACGTCTGGAGAGGTGAGGAGAGGCGAAGGATAGCAGCTTCTCGTAGAGTTGACGCTCGACCCAGGGAGGGGTCAAAGCCATTAGCCAGGGGTTGAGCTCCGCGATACCCCTGGAATAACGAACACACCTGCATCGACCCCGGCAGGGGTCGCAGCACTGCGACATGCCAAGATGGCGTTCGTCGCGTGTGATACGGCCTCCCGCAATTCGACGAGTTAATTGCGCAGGCTGACCGCTGATATGCTCCGCCTGCTTCGCGATTCACCCCTCACACATCGCGCTCGAAGTACAGAGGATCAGAGATGCGCTCGCCTCTGATCGAAACGACAGACGCAGGCTGTAGGAACCGCGAACGTTAGCCGACCATCACTCGCGGGTGGAGGGTTCTGAGATCAAAGCTCCATCGCGATGGAAAGAGATGCAGGCATCTGGTGAATGCAGCGAGAAGATATCGTCATCATCGTCACCCTTCAGACACGCCCATGCGATCAGGTGATATCCTCCCTCAAACCGGAAGATTGCTCCGTGCCGCAGGCGACGCTTCGCAACGAATGATGTCAACGAAGCAGACTCCAGCTTCTTGCCGGTCAGAACTTCAGCGGCGCGATGGATCTTTTTGTCCGAAGATTCGCAATGCGCAATTTCGCGGCGCGCTTTCTTGATGCTCCACTCGGCCATGTAGATCCAGAGCGTGTAGGTGCCGACCTTGTCGCCGTCCTCGGTACGCCGAGGCGGCCAAACTCGAAGAGCATGAATGACCCGACGCCTTTCCAGACGCGCCACGGGCGCTTGCCAATGATGAGACGAAGGTCGGTGGGTAATCCGATCATTCAGCCGGCTACGATGCCGGGAGCTCGACCCTCACACCAGCGCTGATTGCGCTTTTGTGGAGCCGCAGAATCCCCCTGAACAAAAAACTCCTTCCACCGTTCAGGATGGAAGGAGTGAGTGATGCGTCCGGCTCTGGCAACCGGGCCGGAGTGGGAACCCCCGCCTAGATAAACTCGTTAATCAGGTTCTCCAGGAACTCCTGGCGGCCGCTGGTGTTTGCCGCGGCTTCACCTTTCTCCACGGCGAAGTTGTATAGGGACTCCAAGGTTTCCTTGCCTTGCTCGATGTTTGCTCCGAGACCGCTGTCCCACGAGGCGTAGCGCTGTTTCACAAAGTCGGCGAGGCGACCGTCGGCACGGATCGCAGAGGCGATCTTCAGGCCACGGGCGAAGGCATCCATGCCACCGATGTGTGCGTGGAAGAGGTCCTCAGGGTCGATGCTCTCGCGGCGAACCTTGGAATCGAAGTTTACGCCACCGGTGGTAAACCCGCCGTACTTGAGCGCGACGAGCATGCACTGCGTGGTGAGATAGATGTCGGTGGGGAACTGGTCAGTATCCCAGCCGACGAGCAGGTCGCCGGTGTTGGCATCGATTGAGCCGAGCGCGCCCGCGGCTCCGGCGACTTCCATCTCGTGCTGCATGGAATGACCCGCGAGCGTCGCGTGGTTGGTCTCCAGGTTGAGCTTGAAGTATGGGAGCAGATCGTACTCGCGGAGGAAGTTCAGGCAGGCCGCGGCATCGGAGTCGTACTGGTGCTTGGTTGGCTCCTTGGGCTTGGGCTCGATATAGAACTGGCCGGTGAAGCCGATCTTCTTGGCGTGATCCACCGCGAGGTGGAGGAACTTGCCGAGGTGATCGAGCTCACGCTTCATGTCGGTGTTCCAGAGCGTGGAGTAGCCCTCGCGACCGCCCCAGAAGGTGTAGCCCTCGCCGCCGAGTTCGTGCGTTACTTCGAGGGCCTTCTTGACCTGCGCAGCAGCGAAGGCAAAGGCCTCGGCGTTGGGGCTGGTGGCCGCACCATGCATGTAGCGCTGGTGGACGAAAAGCTGCGAGGTGCCCCAGAGGAGCTTGATGCCTGTGCGCTGCTGCTGCTCCTTGAGAAGCGCAACGATGGTGTCCAGCCACTCGTTGCTCTCGCGCAAGGTCGTGGCGTGCGGAGCAACGTCGCGGTCGTGGAAGGCGTAGAACGGCGTCCCCAGTTTCTCGCAGAATTCAAAGAAGACCGGCACGCGGGCCTTCGCCAGCTCGAGACCGCTCTTGCCTTCATCCCAAGGACGGATCGCAGTCGGCCCACCGAACATGTCCGCGCCCTGTCCACACATGGTGTGCCAGTACACGGCGGAGAAGCGCAAATGATCGCGCATCGCTTTGCCTTCGACTAGTTCATCCGGGTTGTAGTGCTTGAAGGAGAGCGGGTTCTTCGACTTCGCGCCTTCGTAGGCGATGGCCTTAATTGCGGGGAAATGCTGGGACATGGGGAGTGTTGCGAAACGGGTTAGCTGAGGGTCTCTTTCGGCAGATGCTTGAGCGCGCCGCCTTCGAGCGCACTTTCATGAGCGAGGATGCCCGTGCAGGTCCAGTTCGCAGACTGCTTCGCATTCGGAAAAGGCTGACGATCCTCGACCAGCGCCATCGCAAACTCATGGGCAAGATGCGGGTGGCTGCCCCCATGACCCGCGCCCTGGGTGAAGCTGAGATGCGTGCTATCGTGATCGTACACGCCCTTGGTGGTGTACTGCTGAATCGCCTCAGGAAGTCGGCTCGCGAAGTCCGGGCACTTCAGCTTCTCGGGGATTTCCGGCTCCGGTTTCTTCGCAGTGTGCAGGACGAGCGGCTCATCCTCGACGAGCGGCCACTCGACGGACTTCTTGGAGCCGTACACGTCGATGGATTCGCGGTACTGCCGCGCGGTGTCGAAGAGGCTGCGGATGACGCGCGCGCCAAGATCGGAGTTCCGGATCTTCAAGTGCGCACTCTCCACAGCGAAGGGTGAACCGTAGTGGGCGATCAGCTCTTCCCGAATCGTGCCGGAGCCGAAGCAGCTCACGTATTCCGCGTCGCCACCGGCGAGCCCGAGCACCGGCCCGACGCAATGCGTGGCGTAGTGCATCGGCGGCAAGCCAGGCCAGTAATTTGGCCAGCCGTCCATGTCCTGCTGATGACTCGCCTGGATGAACTGCACCTTGCCCAGCTCGCCCTGGTCGCGCAGCTCCTTCATGAAGAGGTACTCCCGGCTATAGACCACCGTCTCCATCATCATGTACTTCAGCCCCGTCTCCTCGGTGAGCCGGATGATCTCCAGACACTCGGCGACCGTTGTCGCCATCGGCACGGTGCAGGCCACGTGCTTGCCGGCTTTCAGCGCGGCGATGGATTGCTCGCCATGATTGGGGATGGGCGAGTTGATGTGCACCGCGTCGATCGCAGGATCCTTGAGCAGCTCCTCGTAGCTCGTGAAGCGCTTCTTCACGCCCCAGTAGTCGCCGACTTCGTTGAGCTTCTGCTCATTGCGCTGGCAGATGGCGTAGCATTCCGTGAGAGGGTGCTTCTGCCAGATCGGGATGAATTCGGCGCCGAACCCTAGGCCGACGACTGCGATGTTTAGTTTGCGGGTGCTCACTGGATGGGGTGGTGGGGGCTGTTTACTTCAGCGTCTGGAGGTAGGCCTTGACGTCTTCGATCTCCTGCGGCTTCAAGATGAGCCCCAGCGGCGGCATTGGTGAAGCCCCAAGCTGTTGATATCCTTCAGCGAGCACCTTGTTGGGCTCGAGCAGGCTCTCCTCGATGTATTTGGCATCCTTGCGAGAAGCAATGCCATCCAGCGCCGGGCCAACCGCGCTGCCTTGCCCGCCGACCATGTGGCAGAGGATGCAGGACGCCGCTGGATGCTTAAAGACGATCAGTTCGCCGCGCTTCGTGTCGCCTTTCATCGTCGTTTCCGCCGCATCGCTGGGGAGCATCTGGCAGAGTTTCACATCGTCAAAGGTGGCATCGCCGCGGGACTGGCCGAAGCCGCCGAAGAGTACGTTCACGCTCAGGACTTTCCGGTCCTCGGAGTTAAAGACCGACTCGATCAGCGTCCAGTCGCCGCTGCCACTCGCGACATCGGTGCGGATCTGCGAGCCGTGCACATTGAGCAGGGCACCGAGGGCGCCATTCACATTGCGGGTGCGGACCCATGCACTCAGCTTGTACTCTGTATTCGGGGTCACCGGGACGTCAGCGTAGATGCTGGTATCGGCGCCGACCCGCGAAGAAACGCGGAGGGCCTTCTGGCCGCTGTGTGGATTGCGATCTGACATCTCCCACTTCGCCTCGCCGTTGTAATGGCGCAGCTTCCAGCCGTCGGGAATGTCGCCGCTGGTCGTCTCGAAGCCGGGGTTGGGCAGAAGGTTGGGACCTTCGGTTCCAAGGGCAGCGCCGCCGTGCTTGCGGGCCAGAATGCGCAGCCCCTCGCGCAGCCACTCGTCGGAGTTCACCGAGGCATCAGCGCGCAGCTTCGCGACGATCTGGGTGCCTTCGGGATTCGCCTGGAACTCTGCCAGCTTGACCATGGCGGCGAGACGGGTGGTTGGATCTGGATCCTGCAGCGTGTTGCTCGCCGAAAGTTGCACCCACGAATTGGGATCGCTGCCCAAGGCGCGCACTGCGTTCCGCCGGAGCACGGGATCTTTCGAAGCAAGCGCCTTCTTGTGCGTCTCCGCATCGAGCGAACCCAGGCCCTGCAACGTCCAGAGCGCGTGCACGGCTGCGATGCTGCCGTTGTCCGCTGTGACGGTCTGCTGCAAGCCGGCGACTCCATCGGCCTTCTTACCCTCCACGAGCAGGCGCTGTGCAGTGGTGCGCCAGAACGGATTGTCATTGCCGAGCGCTGCGACCAGTTGCGCTGTCGTTGCGCCTTGCAGCGTCTTGAGCGCAGGCGCTTTCGCTTTGTTCCAAACCACGCGATAGATCCGTCCGCGCTGATGATCGCGCAGCGGGTTCTCGTGTGCGCCGCCTACGCCTGTCTTCGAGTCGTATCCACCCCGGCTCACGCTCGGCGTCGGATTATGCTGAATGATGAAGTTCTGCCAATCGGCGACCCACACTGCGCCGTCCGGCCCTACTTCCGCAAACACCGGCGACATCCATTCATCGCTGCTCGCCACCAGGTTGAAGCCGTCCTTTGCCGTATAGCCTGCGCCTTTCGGCTGCACATCCATGAGTGCCACAATCTTCAGTGTCGGCTCGCAGACGAGTGCCATGCCCTGCAGACGCTCGGGGAGGTTCGCCGAATAGATGAACGCGCTGCCTGCCGCGGAAGTATAGCCTCCGAAGACATCCACCTGCCGCACATTCGGCGTGATCGGGTGGGCCTTTTCTTCCTCGTTGATCTTCTTCGCGGACATGATGCGCATTCCCGCTGGTCCGACGCTCGCCGGGATGCCGCCATAGAAGATCGGCGCACCATTTGCGGTGCCCCCGAATTGATCGCCTGCGGCGTTCGCGCTGTGTCCCCAGGAGTTATTCGAGAACTGGTGCAGGAACTCGAGCTTCGAGCCGTCTGGCTTAAACCGATAAGTGCCCATGGTGAACTCCGTGCGCTTGTCGCCCACTATTCCCTTAAAGCCGGAATAACCCACACAGCCGTACAGCCAGTTATCCAGCCCGTAGTGCAGGTTATTAGCCTGCGCATGCGTATCGCTGATTCCCCAGCCTTCCATGATCACTTCGCGTGTATCTGCCTTATCGTCGCCGTTCGAGTCCTTCAGGAAGAGCATCCGCGGAGGTTGTGTGATGATGACACCGCCATTCGCAAAGACGAGGGAGGTCGGGATGTTTAGCTTGTCCGCGAAGATCGTGAACTTGTCGGCGCGGCCGTCTCCATCCGTGTCCTCGCAGATCTTGATGCGATCATTGCCCTCGCCGGTCGGTCTCACATCGTGCGGATAATCAGTAGTCTCAGCCAGCCAGAGACGCCCGCGTTCGTCCCAGGCCATGAAGATGGGCTTGCTGATATCCGGCTCAGCGGCAAAGAGCTCGAGCTTCATATCCGCGGGCACCTGCGTGCGCTCCACGCTGCCTTTTACTGAGAAGGGCTCCTGTACGGTGATCGGCTCGGGACGCTTCTCGTAGTTGGCGACGTTCTCGCTCGATCCGCGCTTCTCCGGTTCGCGCTGTGAGATGAAGTTCTCCCAACGCCCACGCACCTCGTCGCCCACGGACCAGACGATCGCGTTGCGCAACATGCGCTGGAAATCCTTGTTGGTCCAGGTGCGCATGTCGTGCCCGCTCGCAGTGTAGAAGATGCGGCCTTTGCCTTGCTCCCGGACCCAGCTCCATGGCTCCTGCTCGCGCTGGGCGAGCAGGGTGCGGCCTTCCGGTTGGTGCTGCTCGTGGGTGTAAGTCTCGTCCCAAGTCTCGTACTCATTCACCCCCGCCATGATCGGGTGCGCCTTATCCACGATCGTTGCTTTGAAAACGCCTGCGCCGTGTTCCTTGAAGCGCGCACCGACCAGCCGGAGGAAGCGCGGCTCATTGATGAATGAGGCACTGGCACTGTGGATCGGCAGAAAGCCGCGCCCGCCTTCCACGAAGCCATTCAGTGCGTCAAACTGCTCTGGCGACATCGCCTTCTGGTTGGAGAAGAGCATGACCGCATCGTAGTTCCCGAGGGTCTCCGCGTTTAGGCAGGCCACGTCCGTGAAGTAGTCGAAGTAGATGGCGTCTCGACCAAATTCCTTCATCACCTCGGCCGCTGCCGCGCCGCTGTCGTGAACGTTTTTTTCCTCCTGGCCGAGAAAGAGGACGCGGATGGGTCCGGCCGCGTGAGCAGGCACGGAGGCGAGGAGGACGCTGAGCAGGAGGAGGAGGAGCTTCATGGCGGGAGGTGGGGACTGTGGATAAGACAACCCCACTGCCCGCACATCGGCGATGACGGTGTTCGGACATTTTTTGTCAGGAATCGGCCATTAACCGATTGCCAGCATTGCCCGCAGAGCTGCGCGCTGCCACCGTGGAGCAATGCCTCGCCCCCGAGATTCAACTTCCGAGGCACGTGTCGTTTTTCTCCGCCGCCTCAGTCCAGACACGCCGTTTTACAGACTCTTCGATGAGCTACCCGAGATTTCCTTTTTCGCGAAGGATCAGGACTTCCGATTGATCTGCGCGAGCAGGCGTTTTCTTGAGCGGTTCGGGTTCCGCGCGGAGTCGGAGGTTATCGGGAAAGACGACTTTGAGCTTTTCCCGGAGCGCCTCGCACAGGATTTCCGCCGCGATGACGAGGAGGTCTTCCGCACTGGAGAGCCCAAGCTGAACATCGTCGAACTCTTCTTCAATGACCAGGGCGTGCCTGATTGGTACATCACCAACAAGCTCCCGCTCCGCGATTCGGCCGGCGCGCTGATTGGGATCATGGGCACGACGCACAGCTACGAAGCGCGTCGCGAAGTGCTCCATCCGTACCTGGAACTCGACAGCGCCGTGGCGTACATTCGTGAGCACTTCCGCTCGGGAGTCTCCGTGAAGGAACTCGCTTACGCGGTGCGACTTTCGCCCCGGCAGCTTCACCGCAAATTCATGAACACCTTTGGCAGCAGCCCGCAGACGTTCATTATGAAGCTGCGAATGCAGGCGGCGTGCGAAGCGCTCCAGCGCACCGATGCCGAGATCAGCCAAACGGCTCGCGCGTTAGGCTTTTGCAGCCAAAGCGCCTTTACCCAGCTTTTCCAGAAGTACGTTGGTCTCACTCCGCTGAAGTTTCAGAAGCGGTTTCAATTGCGGCGGTCAGCAAGCTACGAAGCCACTGTGTAGAGCGACGTGCGCCTCTCTGCTCGCGCTTTTTCTGAAATGGCGCCGATCCACGAAAGGATGGAGGCGTGGCGTCTTCTTCGCGGACAGAGGCGCGCGCCCCGCAGATTTCTAAATTCGACTCCAACCGAGCCTCTCCCCCCTCGACTACTTGGGAAATACAGCTACCGTGCGGCCCTGTGATAGACCTTGGTTCAAAACGAGTTCTGATCTTCGTCGTCGCCTATAACGCCGAGAAGACGATCGAAAGTGTGCTCGACCGGATCCCGGAGGAGCTTCGGACCGGGAACGTCGAGGTGCTGATCATCGACGACTCGTCCAAGGACGCGACCTTTCGCACCGGACTCCGCCGCGAGAACCGCGAAGGGCATTTTCGCGTGACCATTTTGCGCACGCCGGAAAACCAGGGGTACGGGGGCAACCAGAAACTCGGTTATCGCTACGCGATCGAGCACGGCTTCGACGTGGTGGCGCTGCTCCACGGCGATGGACAGTACGCGCCGGAGAAGCTGCCGATGCTTCTTGAGCCGTTCGTGACGGATGACGCCGACGCGGTCTTCGGCTCGCGAATGATAAATAAGCAGGATGCACTCAAGGGCGGGATGCCAATGTACAAGTGGGTGGGGAACCAGGTGCTCACCACGTTCCAGAACGCGGTGCTAGGCTCCCAGCTCAGCGAGTTCCATTCCGGGTACCGCCTGTATGCGACGAAAGCCCTCCGGCAGATCCCCTTCGAACGGAACTCAAACGACTTTCACTTCGACACGGACATTATCGTCCAACTCCACTACGCGGGTTTGCAGATCCGCGAGATCGCTATTCCGACCTACTATGGAGACGAGATCTGCCATGTGAACGGGCTGAAGTACGCGTGGGACATCTTTCGCACGATGCTGCGCGCGAAATTCCACGAGATGAACCTGCTCTACGATCGCAAGTTCGACGTCGGCCAGGTGGAACTCACCTACGATCTGAAGATGGGCTTCTGCTCGTCACACACCATGGCACTCGACGCCGTGCAGCCCGGGGCTACCGTCCTGGATATCGGCTGCGGCCAAGGCTACGTGGCGCAGGAGATGGTGAAGAAGGCGGAGCGCGTGGTCGGCGTGGACCAGTATGTGCGAGCGTCCGATGATCCCCGGATTGAGTTCCGCAAGTGGGACATCGATGCAGCTGAATTCCCGGTGGATGTCTCGGAGTTCGATCAGATCTTCATTCTGGATGTGATCGAGCATCTGCATGATCCGGAAGTCTTCATGGAGCAACTGCGCGAGGCGGCAGTGCGGAAACGCCCCGAGATCGTGATGACCACGGCGAACGTGGCGTTCTTCATCACCCGGTTCATGCTGTTCCTCGGGCAGTTTAACTACGGGCGTAAAGGGATTCTGGACCGTACGCACACGCGGCTCTTCACTTTTCGCTCGCTGAAAGAGCTGTTCGATCAAACCGGCTACAAGCTGCTGGAAATCCAGGGCATTCCCGCTCCTTTTCCAAAGGCGTTGGGAGACAACTTCGTCGGACGTGGATTCCTGGCGATTAACGAAGCCCTGATCAAAGTCGCCCCACGGCTCTTCTCCTATCAGATCTTCCTCCGCGCGCGGGCGCTGCCGACGGTCTCTCATCTGCTCGTAGAGACGATCGCCAGCAGTGAAGAGCTGCGGAAGGCAGAGACGGTGACGGCCTCAGTCTAGCTCGGATGAGAGGCATGCCTCGACGTTACGATCATATCGACCTGAGGGTGCCTCGGCTCGCGGATGCGGCGTTTTTCTACGAGGCGCTGCTTCCCGCGTTGGGCTTAGTGCGGAGGGTACACGTGGAAGGATGGTTCCAGTTTGAAGCGGAAGAGGAGGGGGTCACGGAGTTTTTCGGAGTAACTGAGTCAGCAGGGCATGTCGCGAATGAGAATCGAATCGCCTTTTGGGCAGAGAGCAATGACGAGGTGGATCGGCTGGCGGAGATCGCCCGGAAGGCTGGGGCACTCCGGATGGAGGGTCCGATGGACTACGAGCTCGGGTATTATGCTGTCTTCTTCGAAGATCCGTGCGGCAACCGGCTGGAGGTCTGCCACCGGATCCGGGTATGATTCAGCGACTCGCATTTGGAGCGAAAGTTTTCCCTTGAAGGCTGCCTGCTGATCCCTTAAATGCTGACGCTAAGTGTGCCGGAATGCGCACTGATTTGCCCCGGACCCCGTCGCGCGTGGCATTTGCGGAGCCGCGAGTGTGAGAATCCTTCTCGCAAGCGCGCCAGCGACGAGAAAAAGTAAAATCCCCGGGCGAGGCCGCTGCTCCGCGGTGAATCGCCCCACCAGTCCCATATCGTATCGCTATCCAACTCCAGCAAATCCGGGTAAATAACCGGATCCGTGCACGCGAAGTACGCGTCATTCTCGCCTCGACCGGAGAGCAGCTCGGCGTGATGAAAACCCAGGACGCTCTGCGTCAGGCCCAAGGCTTGGGCCTGGACCTCGTGGAAGTCGCCCCACAGGCAAATCCTCCTGTTTGTCGCATCGTCGACTACGGCAAGTTTAAGTACGAGGCCGCGAAGCAGGACAAGAAGGAGAAGCACGCCTCCAGCAAGCTGAAGGAGATCAAGTTCCGCGTGAACATTAGTAAGCATGACTACGAGACGAAGTTGCGCCACGGCGAGGAGTTCCTCGACAAGGGCAACAAGGTCCGGGTGCAGCTGCAGTTCCGGGGCCGAGAGATGGCCCACCAGGACTTAGGCATGCTGCTTATGGGTCGGGTGAAGAAGGATCTTGCGACCATGGCCAGCGTCGAGCAGGAGCCGAAGCTTCAGGGCCGGAGTATTACGATGACTCTCGCTCCTCTGCCTGTCGGCAAGCGCAAGCGTCAGTTCCTCAGCTCCCATGCCTTGCCGCCCCTCGAGGACACGGATCACGATGACGACGAGGATGACGATGATGAAGGTGACGAGGCGGACGCTGCTCCTGCCGAGGCTCCGGAATCGGCCGACGCAGACACTGCAGCCAAGGAGTAGCCACCGGTCACGCTGAATTCGACGCGGAGCCCCCAAGGCTATTCCTTGAGAGGCAAGGTTGTTCGCGTGAGCATCCGTGCTGTGCGAACATCGCGTACTGCGAAAGCCTCGCGTGAGCTTTTCCAGCCCGCAGCACACTACTCGACACCATGCTCGTCCTCTTCGACATCGATGGCACACTCTTGACCTCTGGAGGTGCGGGAGAGCGTGCGCTGCAGCTGGGTCTGAACGACAGCTTTGGGATCGATGACGACATGAAAGACGTTGAGATTGCTGGCCGAACGGATTCAGGAATAGCGCGGCAGGTGCTGTCGAAACACGACCTGCCAGAAACATCGGAGAATATTACGCGCTTCCTCGATGGGTACCTGCACCATCTCGCCCGGCTTTTGCCAGACACCAAGGGAAGGCTGCTGCCCGGCGTCGTGCCACTTCTGGATGCGCTGAAGGCCCGTTCTGACGCAGTCCTCGGGCTGCTCACTGGAAATCTGGAGCGTGGTGCGGAGCTAAAGCTGATGCACTACGGAGTTTGGCACTACTTCGAGTTCGGCGCTTACGCTGACGATCACCACGATCGCAATGAGCTGGGACGCTTTGCCCGTGCGCGGGCAGTCGAGCGTCACGGACGCGAGTTCGCCGCGGATGAGATCTTCGTTCTCGGCGACACGCCTCACGACATCGCCTGTGCGAGAGCTTTCGGTGCGCAGGCCATTGGGATTGCCACTGGTGTCTTCAGTCGGGCGCAGCTTGCCGGGAGTAATCCGGACGTGCTCTTTGACGATCTATCCGACTTGCCGGCGGTGCTCGCGGCTCTTGGCTGTTCCTGAGGGGCTGGCATGTCTCTTCACCGCGTCGCGCACGACCGCTCCTGGCGTCGATGGATGCCATTCGGGGTTGGGCAGGTTAAACCCCGGCACTTCCGCGACATGGCCGGGATTGTCTGGCGGAATCGCGACAACCTTCCGTACGCCTGGAAGGTGCTAACGAAGGGTGTATGCGACGGATGCGCACTGGGTGTGGCGGGATTGCACGACTGGACCGTGGATGGCGTACACCTCTGCATGACGCGG
Source organism: Spartobacteria bacterium (assembly GCA_031389825.1). GTDB lineage: Bacteria > Verrucomicrobiota > Verrucomicrobiia > Chthoniobacterales > Chthoniobacteraceae > JANMSW01. The sequence goes on along the minus strand of JANMSW010000045.1, from coordinate 131,378 downwards.
CTGAATTTACTCCGCCTCAATACCATGCCCGCGCTTGATCCCGCGCGATTAGCAGATGTGGCAGAGCTTCGTGCGCTGGATAACCGCCAGCTCCGTGAGCTGGGCCGCCTTGGGCACCCGATGTTGCGCGAGCAGGGTGCAACGGGATTCCGCCGGATCTCGTGGGAAGATGCAACTTCCCGGATCTCAAACCGATTACGCGCTGCGGATCCGCGACGGATTGCCTTCTTTGTCACGGCGCGGGGAGTGACGAACGAGATTTACTACATGGCCCAGAAGGCGGCCCGTTTTTTCGGCACAAACAACGTGGATAATGCCGCGCGCCTATGCCATTCGCCCTCCAGCGCTGCAATGAAAGCGACACTCGGCGTGGCGGCGTCGACTTGCAGCTACCGTGATTGGTACGGCAGCGACCTCGTGATCTTCTTCGGCTCCAACCCGGCGAATGATCAGCCTGTTGCCACCAAGTATTTATACGAGGCGAAGAAGCTCGGGACAAAAGTCGTGATGGTAAATCCCTTCCTCGAGCCGGGAATGAAGCGCTACTGGGTGCCGTCGAATGCCGACAGCGCGCTTTTCGGGACGGACCTTGCGGATTATTGGTTTCCTGTGGCGCAGGGTGGTGACGTGGCATTCCTCTCCGGGGTGCTGCGGATTCTGGTGGAGGAGGACTGGGTCGACCGGGAATTCATTGCGGCGCACAGCAGCGGCTTCGAGTTGCTTCGGAGCGGCCTTGCCGAGCTGCCGTGGGATGCAATCGAGAAGCAAGCTGGGCTCCCGCGGGAAAGCATGCGGGAGTTCGCAGAGCTCATCCATGGCGCGAACTCTGGAGTTGTCGTCTGGAGCATGGGCGTGACGCAGCATCCGTGGGGTGTGGATGCCGTACAAAGCATCCTGAATCTAGCGCTTACCCAGGGCTGGCTGGGCCGCGACCGGTGCGGTGTTATGCCAATCCGCGGCCACTCCTCCGTGCAAGGTGGCGCGGAGATGGGTGCCTACTCAACTGCTCTCCCGGGTGCGAAGCCACTTACTTCCGAAAACTGCGAAGCCCTCGGTGCCCAGTACGGATTTCCCATTCCAGAGTGGCCAGGTCTGACGACCACTGAGATGGTCGCGGCCGCGGAAGAGGGGAATCTGGACGTGCTTTATTGCGTGGGCGGCAATTTCCTCCGCACCCTTCCAGAGCCACTCGCTGTGGCCAAGGCGCTCGCCCGCGTTCCCCTGCGCGTCCATCAGGACATTGTGCTCACCGACCAGATGTTCATCGATGGGGAAGGGGACGTGATCCTCCTCCCGGCGAAAACCCGATACGAGCAAGACGATGGAGGAACGGAAACCAGTACGGAGCGGCGCGTGATGTTCTCGCCGGAGATCCCGCGTCAAGTCGGGGAAGCGCGGGCCGAATGGAAGATCCTCCGCGAGATCGCAGCCGCCACATACCCGGATAAAGCAGATCTTTTGGAGTGCGAAACAGGCTGGAAGATGCGCGAGGAGATCGCGCGGGTAGTGCCGTTCTATGAGGGGATCCAGAACCTCGCGCAGACTGGCGATGCTTTTCAGTACGGTGGTCCACACCTCTGCGCGGGCGGCGTTTGCCCGATGCCAGATGGCCGAGCACAGTTTCACGCGGTCGCACTTCCCGCTCATGAACTCGAAGACGGGCAGTTTCACGTGAGCACGCGGCGCGGGAAGCAGTTCAACACGCTCATCTACGCAGAGATCGATCCGCTTACCGGCGCTTCACGCGACGCAGTCTTTATTAGCCCCGCGGATGCTACGCGGCTTGGTCTGGCAGCAGGCGATCCGATCCTGCTGAGCAACACCTGCGGCTCAATGGCGGGCAAGGTGTTTCTCGCGGACCTGCCCACAGGCAATCTGCAGGTGCACTGGCCGGAAGGGAACGTGATCATCCCACGGGGAGTCGTAGACAGAGGCGGCGGGGTGCCCGACTACAATGCGCGGGTTCGCATCACGCCTGTCGCCGCGAATTGAAGTCTGAGCATGGAAGACACCCAGCTCATTCAGCTTACGCGGGTCGATGAAAAGGGCGCATTGCCGTATACCGATGAAGTCGCAACGGAAGACCCGCTGGAGATCCGGGTGGAGGGAACCAGTATTGCCGTCGTAATGCGGACACCCGGTGCAGATCGCGAATTGGCTGCCGGGTTGCTGTTGTCTGAGGGATTAATTAAATCTGCAAAAGACGTCTTCGACATCACGACGTGCGTGGCCACGCCCGGAGGAGGGAAGGGCAACGCAGTGGACGTTGGGCTGGCAAATCCTACCGGATTTGACCCCGGCAAACTCTCCCGCCACGTGTTGACGTCGTCGAGTTGTGGGGTGTGCAGCAAGACCTCGATTGAAGCGGTGCTCAGGCGCAGAAAGCCCTTGGCTGGCGGACCCAAGATCAGCTCGGAGCTAATACGCCTTCTCCCACAACGGCTCGGGAAGAAGCAGGATGCCTTTCGTAGAACGGGAGGTCTTCATGCCTGCGGTCTCTTCTCGGCTGCAGGCGACTTCATTGCACTTCGTGAAGACATCGGACGCCACAACGCACTCGATAAACTGATGGGCTGGGCCATGTTGGAGAAACGTACGCCGCTCACCGAAGCGGTATTGGTGCTCAGTGGGCGCGCCTCTTTCGAGATGATGCAGAAGGCGTACAGCGGGGGTGTCACCTTTGTCGTGGCCATCTCCGCTCCGAGTAGTCTTGCGGTGGAGTTCGCGCGCCAGAGCGGGCAGACACTAGTGGGCTTTGTCCGTGGTCGTTCGATGAACGTCTACGCGGGAGCCGAGCGGGTGCTGGGACTCTGAGCCGCCCGCGAGTCAGGAGACAATCGTCTTCTCTTCTGAAAGCTTAATCACCCGACCCTCGGGATCACGGAAGTTCGTGTATGGCCCAACGGAAGTCACGATGATCCCACGACGTCGAAGTTCAGCGAGCACTTCATCGCGGCCCTTCATGGAGATATAGAGGTGAAAGTAAGAAACCATCTCGCCGTACTCGCACTGGCGGAGCGTCATCGGAACGCCACCCAACTCCATCTCGCAGTAGCGGTCCGTACGTTCGCTGAGCACCTTGGCGGAGAGAATCTCGGTGTAAAAATCGCGAACCTCCTTCCAGCGCTGCGTAAAGATGGTGACCGAGTAGCAGTGCGGGCTGGAAGGCATGGAATCAGAGACAGGTTCGACCGGCTGAGGGGCGTCGTCGGCCGCCAGGCGAGAGAGGGTCATCATGGCTCGGTGAAATAGCAGCGGGCATGCCGACCGGTATGGTAATTATATATTTACCTCCAATGAGGCTCCTTTAGGAGCGCTAGACGCGTCCTCCTGTCAGATATGAGAACACAAGCACGTGGTTTGGCAGCTTGAGTGCCTCTCCCGAGTCAAAGCTGCCACGCGTTCTCAGTGCCGCACCACGAGCACAATGGCTAGGAGGAGCAACGCAGACCCGATCAACCGCCTGCCCATAACTCCGTGGCCCTGGTCGCGCTCGGTATTCGCAAACCAATGACCGATCGACCAGACCAGCAGCACACTCCAAACCGCGCGCGTGTTGTAGAGGATGTTGGTCGTGGTCGCGTTGCCGTAGCGGATGATCGAGAACGCCACGCCAGATGCCTGGATCGCAATAAGGACTGCGCCACCGATCAACCACTTCCAGTTCGGACTAGCTATCGCGTGCAGCGGAGCATGAAAGAATGGCACGAGCGTGACTGAAAACACTGCCACTGCCAGGAACATGATCGGTGAGAAATGGCCGAAGCCGAACGCGGGTGCCCACATCTGGCAGAATACATCGGTGAGCGCGAAAGCGGCTGCGGCGGGCAATCCGAAGACGATGCTCGCAATGTAAGCCGACCGGTCGCTCGGGCGCTTTCCGCCGCCGAGGAGCGCAGTGGCGAGCGCAGTGAGGAAAACGGCACTCCACCAGATCGCGGGAAGTGGCTGCCGGACGATCGTCACGGTGAAGAGCGCAACAAGGATCACCTTAGTTCCGAGCACCGGAGTGGTCACCGAGACGTCGCCCCGGCTTAGTGCGAAGAACGTGAAGATCTGCCCGATGAAGAACGTGAACCCGGCGATCACGGCGTGGCCGATTCGCTCCCAGGTAATCTCCCCGCCACCGAGCAGCCAAAACGGAGCGAAGGCCAACGCCTGCACGCAATTCACAATGAAGGCCGCGCGCCATGGACCTGTGCCACCCTCCGTTGCACGCTTCAGGAAGAGCGCCGCCATCGCGTAGCCCAGCCCGGAGAGCAGCGGAATGACAACTGGGGGTCCGAAAGTCATGCGGGCGGCGAACCTGCGGGCGCGGCATGCCGGAAACAAGCCATCTCTGCGAATTGCGCGCGGTGCGCGCTTTGCATTTGCACGCGCATGCAGCACATTGCACCCATGAAAGTTTTCCCCCTTAAGGCTTTCGCCTTTGTCAGCGTCCTCCTCCTGGCTCCCGTAGCTCAGGCAGCCAATGTCCAGCAGCTCCTCTCGGAGGCTCAATCCTCCTACATGCGTGGTGATCTGAAGATGGCCAAGGCGCAGTTCGAAACCGTCCGTAATCTCGAGCCGAAGAACGCGACTGCGATCGGCTACCTGCGCATGATTGCTGCCCAAGCCGCGAACGCGCCTAAGGGCAATGCCATTCAGAGTCAGCTTGCCGGCGTGATCATTCCGAAGGTTGAAGTCCGCGAAGCGACTCTTGGCAGTGTGCTCGACTTTGTCCGCCAGGCGGTTGCCAAAGCATCTGGTGACAAGGTGAAGGTGAACTTCGTCGTGCAGCTCCCCGACGAGCAGGTGAAGACACAGACCGTCACTCTCAACCTCTCCAACATCCCCGCCAGCGAGGTGCTCCGATACATCGGCGATCTCGCGAAAGTGGAGTTCGAGTACGACAAGTACGCCATCAAGGTGAAGCCTGCGGGTACCTCGGCTGCAGCACAGCCCCAAGCCGCAAAGTAGTTCACGCTCTCAGTAGAGGACCCGCGTGAGGTACAGCCCTTCCGCGGGCGCGAGGTATTTCGTCTTGCGCACACCCGGGTGCGCGAGCAGCGACTCCAGCCAGCCTTCCTCCATCCGCCCTTGAGCGGTGCGGATCAGCGAGCCCGTAAGGAGTCGGACCATGCGGTAGAGGAAACCGTTCCCGTGGAAGCGCAGGGTGATTGCCGGGCCGCGCGCCTTAACCTCGATGCCGTAGATGGTTCGCACGGTATCCGGTTCCAGCCGCCCGCGATTCGCCGCGAAGCTCGCGAAATCGTGGGTCCCAACCAACACCGCCGCTGCCTTGCGCAGCGCCTTCAGGTCTACCGCCACGGGCACATGCCACGCCCGTCCGATCTCCAATGGATGTAGGTAGGACGCCATCGTGATCCGGTATGTGTAGACCTTCCCAAGGGCGTCGTACTGCGCATGGAAGGTCGGTCGTGCCCGCGCGGCTCGGAGGACTCTTACCCCGGCCGGTAGATTAGCATTCAGCGCCAGCAGCCAGCGCGTGGGTGCTAGTTTTCCTTCGGGCACATCTGCGTGAGCCACTTGCCCGAGCGCATGCACGCCCGCATCGGTCCGACCCGCTCCCTGCACGATCACGCGCACCCCGAGCATCTGGCGGAAGGCTGCTTCCAGGTGATCCTGCACGGCATCGCCTGTCGCCTGGCTCTGCCATCCGCGAAATGGCCTTCCATCGTAGGCCAGCAGCATTCGCAGCCGGTAGTACCCCTCAGCCGGGGCGCGTTGCAAAGTGCGCGCCGCGCGTTCCTCTGGCGTCGGGATCGCCGGGCTCACGCCTGGAAAGACTGCGAATCCAACCAGCCCTGCAGGATCATCTGTGCGGCGACCTGATCGATCACCGCTCGCCCTTGCTTCACGTTTCGACCTGCTTCGTGCAGCGCCTTCTGGGCGGCGACAGAGGTCAGCCGTTCATCCCAGAGCTGCACCGTGCAGTCCGGCATGCGCTTCCGGAGCTTGTCGGCAAAGACGCGCGACTTCTCTGCGGCTGGACCATAGGTACCGTCCATGTTCCGCGGCATTCCGAGCACAATGATGCCGATCTTGTTCCGCTCTACCACCTTAGCGATGTGCTCCACCGAATTCGGAATCTGCTTCACCACCATCGTCTCCAGCGGGTGCGCCATCATCCCGAGTTCGTCGCCTATGGCGAGGCCGATTCGGGCGTCCCCGAGGTCAATTCCGAGTGCACGTATCATGGCGCAAGCTACTGCAGCTCAGCCGGGACGCGCCCGACCAATTGCTTGATCTTCTCCGCCTCATGGCGGTCGCAGATGAGCAGCGCATCCGCCGTCTGCACGATGATAAGGTCCCGCACGCCGAGCAATCCGACTACGATCTTTTGCTCGGAGAAGACAATGTTCCCAGACGAGTCGAGACTCTCCACCGCCGTGTTCGTCTGGTTCCCCGAGGCGTCCTCATTCAGGTATTTCGCCACTGCCGTCCAGCTCCCCACATCGTCCCAATCGAAGGACGACTCCACCATGAGCACGCGGCTGGCCTTCTCCATGATGGCGTAATCGATGGAGATCTTCGGGAGTGCAGCGAAATGGTCGCGCAGGGTGGTCGCGAAGTCGGTGCTGCTGTGTAGGCGCTCGATGAACTCGGCAAGCACTGGGGTATGCCGGTGAAAGGCGCTCAGGATTGCCGGGATGCGCCAGACGAACATGCCTGCATTCCAGCGGAAGTTCCCCTGTCGCAGAAAGGTTTCGGCGAGCTCCACATCAGGCTTCTCGCGGAAGCGCACCACGTCGAACACCTCGGGCCCGGGAGGTCGCTTGGAGAGTGTGATCGGCCCGCCGAGTTCGATATACCCGAAGCCCGGGCAGGCGAAAGTCGGCTTGATCCCCACCGTGATCAGTTCGCCCGTTTCCTCGGCGGCCGCCTGCGCCACGCGCATCGTCTGCTGGAAGGCAGCGGTGTCCTTGATCAAATGATCGGCCGGCAGCACTGCCATCGTCGCCTTGGGATCGCGCGCTGCCACCCAGCCGATGCCTAGTGCAATGGCCGCCGCCGTGTCGCGCTTCGCGGGCTCTGCCACGATGTTTTCCGCCGGCAGGCTCGTCGCCAGGGCGCGGACTCCTGCTTCCTGATCTCTGTTCGTCAGGATCAGGATATTTGACGGCGGCACCAGCCCATCCAGCCGTTGCAGCGTCGATTCCAGAAGCGTCTCTTCAGAGAAGAGCGCCAACAACTGCTTCGGACGAGAGCGGCGGCTGAGCGGCCAAAAGCGTTCGCCACTGCCACCGGCGAGAATCAGTACATAGAGAGACATGAGCGGGAAGGTCAGTTAAATAGGGGATTGTCGGCAAAATGGGAAGAGCCTCGCAAACGCAGTCGAGACACGTGTTGTCACGAATCACTACTTGATCGCGCGCCGCAAATCGCCACGTTGCTTTCTGTACACTGCTTTCCCTCTGACCGGCTTCGTAATGGAACTCGAACGCACTTTCCGCCGCAAACCGTCCGCCACGTTGCAGACCAGCATGCTTGCCATTACCCAGACGGCCGCCGGCTGCGGGATCGGCCTGCTCCTCGCGGGCAAGCTCGGTCGGCCGACGCAAAAGGTGACTGCAGCAAGCCTTTTATCACTCGCCGTGCTCCTCGCGCTCCCCGCGCTGGTGGGTAGCGTCATGCGAGTCTGGAATCGACCTGAATCGGCGCGCGGCATGCGTCGACGCTTGGATTCGATCCGGCATGATCCAGGATTTTCCGACGAATTGAATGTGATTTAGCGAGGCTTGTTGGGGGACGGGCCGCGCTGACTTGATAAAAAATCCAAAAGATTCGCGCACGCCGGTTTACACACGCCCGGTTCTCGTCGGGTGCGCGATGTAAGAGCCGTAAACCTGTATGAAACGCCCCCAGTTCCCCCTCCGGAAGCATGACGTCCTAGGTGTCCAGACCGCTTTAGAGATCGCCGCAGGCGCGATCTTCTCGGTGATGCTTTTGCGATGGATCATGTAGCGGGGTTGGTTAGCTGAGATTCCGACCGGGAAGCGGAAACTGGAAACCTTGAAGTAATGGCGCGCGCGCTCTTAACGCAGGTTGGCACCTTAATGTCGCGGTGGCTGGCGTTGATTGCACGTTTAGGAACGTAGCTACTAGTTTGAAAGCTGTACTTTTGGCCGTTACTGGCCGCCTTCGCTAGAGCGGTAGCCATTGAGCCCGGATGAAGGATGGCGCCGCTGTGGAACATGCCCCGACGAGCAATGGAATTCGACATAGTGGCAGAAATTGCCCATCAAAATGACGCGTCGTTCCGTCGAAACGACGCGCCATCCCGTTAAAGTAACGCACGCGTCCGTTCACATGACGCGTCGTTCCGCAAATGTGACGCGCCGTTCGATCACAATCGCGGATCATCCCGTCCAAATGACGGAATGTTGCGTCGATTCTTTGGATGGTCCCGTCGAAATCACGCAACGGCGCGTCGAAAAGGCGCAGCATTCCATCGATTTGACGGATATTTGGGACTTTACGACCGAGGTAACAGCTACTCCGAAGGGATCTTGCGTGTTCCGAGCTACTTGCCCGTGACAGACCTTCGTCTTCGTTACCGGCACTATGAGTCGTTGTGGAACATTACGTCACGCGGCTCACCCCCCGGGGTTCTTTGAGGTGGTGCTTGGGGAGACCAGCGACTTGCATGACATCATCACAAACGATCCTGACTAGCTCCCTACTGTACCTTCTCTTCGATTAGATTCTATCGAGGTGCGCTAAGGCCGTTAGAGGCAAGTGAAATGAACCGGGGCCCCGCTTCCGCAACCGCCGCCTTGACAGGCTGTGCTCCTGTGTGACCGTTCGCGCGGCTAAGCGGGTTCCACGGTCTGACGCGGCTATATTCTTCCCCTTCAATCTTTTGCATGAATCGCCTGCGCCCGCTTGCCACCTCCATCTTCGCGCTGTTTCCCTTCGTCTCACCACTCCTCGTGCCCTTGGCAGCATGCGCACAGACGTGGGAAGCGGGCTCCGGCAGTTGGGGAGATCCGGGCAACTGGTCACGGGAGATCGTGCCAAACAGTCCTTCGGCCATTGCTAACTTCCCTCTCGCGCCGAACAAGGTGGATGTCGGATTAGGCCAAGGCACCTTTACTGTAAGTCGGCTCAACGTTACAGGGGGCGGTGCCGCATATGTGATCTCCGATGGCGCACTTCGCATGACGGGAGAAAAAGCAGCGATGATTGTTGGGCCTTCGCTTGAGGGCACGCCTGGGTTAAGCTTCAACAATTACGCGAGGGTGCAGCTCGACGGGAAAGTCACGGTGAACACCTCGGCCGTGGAAAGCCATGTGGTCTTCGCAAAAGGCAGTGAGATTACAGGCTCAGGCTTCTTGACCAAAACCGGACCAGGCGTGCTCGAAATCAACACATTCAGCTCCCATTCAGGGGGCATGAGGCTGGCGGAGGGCATTCTTAGGCTAGGACATGACGCTGCACTCGGCACAGGCGCACTGACGGTTCAACAGGGGACCACGCTGGAACTTTCCGGCACAACGACCTTTAGGAATCGTGTGAGCGTCGAGGGAGATTTCACGGTCGCCGGGAATGGATTTACAAAGAGACTGACAGGGAATCTCGATCTCGGCAATGCGACGAGGACGCTGACGCTAACCCGTCGCGGTTCGAGCATGGACCTGTCCCTTCAAGGTGTAATTTCGGGCGCTGGAGGGCTGACTATAGAGGAGACTCATGGGGACTCCAATTTAATCTTCCTGGGTGGGAAGAGCGGGAACACCTTCCGCGGGCTGCTGACTGCGCGTCCATTCAGCAACGTAAACCTTAATAAGACCCAGGGTTTTGCTGCCCCGGGCGGAGTACTGGTGCAGGACAAGGCGCGGCTTTCCTTCTTCGGCGGAACGCACCAGATCAGTGGATCACTGACAATCGAAAAGGGTGCGCACGTTTTTGTAAGCACCAATCAGACGATCGATGATCTCCAAGGCGCAGGGGACATCACGCTTGCGAATTATCCTGCAGAGTTGACGGTGCTGGAGGGAAACTTCTCCGGCGCCATTCGCGAGCTCGGTGCATCTCCTACAAAGCTCATCAAGGATGGTCCCGGGACGTTCGTTTTCACCGGGGACAATAATACCACCGGCGGCACGCTCGTGCGGGGAGGTGGCACGTTTGCGATCAACAGTAGCTCGCTCGGCTCGGGCAACGGAGGCTTGACGGTGGATGGAAGCCGTTTGCTGTTTCTTGCCGACGTACCTTTCACGGGCAGACCACTGAGGGTCGCGGGTGCCGCCGAGATTGACACCGGGTCTTTCCAAGTTGGACTGGAAGGCCCAATTTCCGGGAGCGGCTCACTCGTCAAAACAGGCGCTGGAATGCTCCTGCTCCTCGGCGCGAACACATACGAGGGCGGCACCACGATCAACGAAGGTACACTTCGGATCGTGTCGGATGCGAATCTCGGGGCGGCTGGCGCACCACTGAATATCGACGGCGGCACCTTGGGCCTGCTCGGTCCTTTGACCTTTTCGCGGGATGGCGAGATCGGCAGCCGCGGAGCCACAATCGATACAAATGGCTCCGATGTGCTCTTTAACGGCGAGTTTCGAGGAGAGGGCGGCGACCTGCGCAAGATCGGTGCAGGTCGGCTGACGATCGGCAACACGCAGAGCTTTTCTGGAAACACCTACCTCGATGCTGGCGAGGTGATTCTCAACGGATCGGTGCTGCGCGATGTCGTCGTTGGGAATGTGCCAGCCGGAACGCAGTCTTTGCGTGGGCCGCAAGTCGTTCCGCGTGGGATCGTTTTCGGCGGCAGCGGGCTGGTCGGTGGCGATCTCGTGAATCTCAGCGGCACTATCGCACCCGGCACGTCACCCGGCACGCTCACGGTGAACGGCGACTTCAGCCAATCTCCCGCGGGCACCTTGGAGATCGAGATCGCAGGCTGGGGCGTCGGGCAGTTTGACCAGCTCGTCATCGGGGGTGCAGCAAATCTCGGCGGGACGGTGCGCTTTGTCTCACTTGACGGTTTTCGCCCGCGTGGGGGCGATCGCTTCGTCTTCCTCACGGCGGCCCAAGGAGTTAACGGCACCTTTTCTAGGGAACTGATGGGTGCGCGCCTGATCGCGGGACGGGTGCGGTACACGGATACAACCGTGGAGCTGAGCTTTGCCCGTCGCGCCATCGCGCCGATTTTCAACGGGGGAAACGACGAGGAAATTGCACCCGATGCGCCGGATCTCCAGCATCTGACTACGAATCAGACAGCCGTCGCGCACGTACTGGATGCCGTGATCAACGGCGACCGACTTGCCGGAGTCTTCAACGAACTGGATCGCTATGCACTGCCAGGCATCCCGGCGGCCCTCGACCTGATCGCGCCAGAGGAACTGAGCGCCATCTACGAGATCGGGATCGGATCGGCCCGCGTGCAGGCATTCAATCTCGACAGGCACCTCAGCGATCTGCGTAGCGGGCGGAGTGGCTTCTCTGCAGACGGTTTCCGCTTGCCTGGGACTCTAGATCGAGAGGGGAAGACCATGTTGATGCCCGATGGCAAGACAGCCGCAGATGGTAAAGTGGGAAAGGACATCTATACCCCGAGCACGGACAATCGCTGGAGTGTGTTTCTGAGTGGTTCCGGCGAGTTCCAAGGTTTGGACGGCGATGACAATGCTGGGAGCTACGACATTACTACGAGCGGTTTTACCCTGGGTGCCGACTATCGGGTTTCCGAAGGCTTCGCAGTCGGCATCCTTTCTGGATACGCTGGGACGGGCGCGGACCTGGCCGGCGATGGGCACATCCTGGTGAACTCCGGAAAGCTGGGCGTCTATGCCGCCGGATTTGATGAGCACTGGTACCTGAACGCGCTCGCGGCTGGCGGGTTCAACTCGTACGACATCAAGCGGGAGGGTCTGGGCGGGACGACGCGGGGAGAAACAGATGGAGGAGAATTCACCGGGCTGCTCTCCGGAGGCTACGACGTGAAGAGCGGACCTCTCGCTTGGGGGCCTTACTTTGAGGGACAGTATGCTTACGTCGGCTACGGCGGCTTCACCGAGAGAGGGTCGGTCGCGCCGCTGGAGATCGAGTCCTCGCACAGTGCGTCGCTGCATACGCGAGTCGGCGCCCGGTTGAGTTACGTCCATCAGGCAGGCGGCTGCACGATCCGTCCCGAGGTTCGGGTGGGCTGGCAGCACGAGTATCTCGACCGCACCCGGCCGACCGATGCGCGCCTCTCAGATGGGGCGGGCGGTGTCTTCCGCGTGGAGGGTCCAAACGTGGGGCGCGACAGCATTGTGGTGAACGCAAGCGTGGCGCTAGTCTTACATGAAAGCTTTTCCACCTACGCCGCCTATGATGGAGAACTCGGACGGGAGCGCTATCAGTCACACACGGTCTCAGCAGGAGTCCGCTTCGGGTTTTGATTTCGTCGCATCGGAGCGACGAGCAGCTTCCTTGTCAGAAGTAGGCTAGAATCTCTGGGCGGTGGGGTTCCCGCCTTACAGCGTGACGGGTACGCCAGGCTCTGGGCAGACGATCCTGCTCTCGGGAAGATCCTCGGCCAGGACGCGCGCGAACCAGGCCACTGCCGGCTGGTCGCCGTGAACCAGGATCACGGTCTTGGGACGGAGGCGATTGACGTAAGCCCGAAGGCTCTCGCGCGAGGAATGTGCGCTGAAGCTGAACTGCTCGACTGGGCAACGAAGGGGCTGCGCTGGGAACTCGGGACTGAGCTGGACCATGCCGCCCTGCGGGGTGGCCTTGATCTTCCCAGCCGGAGAATCCGGATCGGAGTAGCCGACAAAGAAAAGGGAGTGTGCCGGATCGCTCAGGACCTGACGGGCGAAGGAGTTCGAGAGCGTCTTCTCGGTCATCATGCCGCTCGAGAGCGCATAGATCCGGCCGGGTCGGATCACTGCCGTCATCGCCTCCTGTCCCGCAAGCACGAAGGGCGCGACCGAGTCGAGGAGTTGCAAGTCGCGATGCTGGCGGGCTGATTGTTTTGCCAGCTTATCGTGAACCTCGGTGAGTTTGGTACTCAGGCCGCCAATGTACACCGGGCACTCCTTGACGATCCCGCGTCGGCGGAAATCGTAGAGCATGGCAAGGAATTCCTGAGTCTTGCCGAGAGCGAAGAGAGGGATGAGCACGCTGCCTCCCCGCGCGAACGAATCGTGAATCGCCTGGCCGAAGCGCAGCTCTTCGGTTTTACGCTGAAAGCCTTCCGGAGCCGGAGAATCGCCGCGCGTGGTCTCAAGCACGAGGACATCGATGTTCTCCTCGGGGAACCGCGCGCCCTGCATGATCGTCTGATCGTCAAAGTTCACGTCGCCGGTGTAGAGCACCGTGCGTCCATCGCCTCGAATGAGTGCTCCAACTGACCCGAGAATGTGGCCCGCATCGAAGAACTCGACAGAAACGTCGGTTGGCTCGCCAGGCCGCATGCGTTCGCCGGAGAGATCGAAGGCTTGCCGGAGCGGCACGTTGTTCCACCGGCGGGTAATTCCATCCACCTCTCGATGGCTGAAGAGCGGCTCGGCACCGATCCCGCCCTCGCGACGGCGTTGCATCACGTTCACGGAGTTGTGAAGCATGATCTCGCTCAGGAGGCGCGTGGCCTCCGTCATGAAAGTCAGCGCTCTCGGCTGACGGCGCATGAGCAGCGGGAGAGAGCCTACGTGATCCTGATGCGCGTGAGTCAGAATGATCGCGTCAGCAGTGTCGTCGCCGATCAGGCCCATCTGCGGGAGCGCTTCCTCACCGTCGTGCTTCGGGTGCAGCCCGGAATCCACCACGAGGCGGCGCCCTGCGATTTCGAGGAGATAGGAGTTTGCGCCGATCTCGACGCGGCGGGTGAGACTGGTAAAGATAAGATCCGCCATGGGCCGGTCGCGCACCATGCGGGGGCAGTATCGGCTTGGCAACGGTTTTCCCGGCGCGGCGCTAGAGCAGGACGGGCCGGCGAGGTTTTGCCGCCCAGTTCGGCGTAGCCAATCTGTAAAGGACCACGAAGAGGAAGAGGCCGAGCGGAAGAACTGCCGGGAGCCACAGGTGGCTGCGGTAGAAGAGGAAGGCCGCACCGCCGGCATATGCGAGGAGACTCGCGCAGGCAACAAGGACGACCGTGCTTTTCTTCACCCGCGGAACCCAGAAACTGAGCACGGCCACGACAGCGACGATCGTCCAATCCACCCAGACTGGCGCGCGATTAATGAACCACCCAGCCTGGATGGTGGCGAGTGCGGAGGCGAAGAGTTCCCCGGGGGAGATATTACCCACACCGAGCACTCGAATCGTGCGGGCTGCAGAGTCGGTGCGAGCGATAATCGTAGTCGCCTTGACCAGTCGCTCAGCCGGAATGGCAGTCGGAGTCTTTGCGGCAAACTGCTCGGCGGCGAGGAGGAGATCCTCGAAGCTGAAAACCGTGCGGGGAACGCCAAAGTGGACACGCATCTGGCCGCGCTCGTCGATGGGAATTCGAACTCGATCGCCAAGTGCCAGATGCGAGCCAAGGACCACCTGCACATCGTCAGCGGAAAGCTTATACCACAGAAGCGCAGTCTGGAGGACGAACGAAGGGACGACATTTCCCCGATACCGCAGGACCAGGGGGACGGCGTTATAGGAAGCCCCACCCGGCATATTCGTGAATCCGAGACTCGCCGAGAGCCGGTAGGTTTCGGAAGGCTGGGCATCGATGGCGTTCCACTCTGGAACCTGTCGGAGATCGCCAGAGACGCTACGGACAAAGGCCGTAGGCTGAAGGGGCGGAAGGGTTTGCGGATCTTCGGGAGCACCGAGGCGTGCGCCGAGAACGGTCTTGGGCGAGCGCAGGAGGACGTCTTTCAGGATGCGTTCATACTGTGCCAGCTTCTGGCGATCACCCGGCGCGAGCGGGGCTCTGTCCCAGTTCAGGATCTCCTCGATCGCAAGGACATCAGGATGAAAGGCGAGCGCCCCTTGGAAGAAGAGAGAGAAGTCCAGTGGCGTCCAAGGCCACGGGTGGCTCTTCAAAGTATTGTCGTCGATGGCAATGAGCGCGACTGGAGGAGGGGGCGGAGGCTCCCGGCGACTGATCGCGCCAAGCAGATCCACCCAACGTTCATCCAGGGTGCGGACTGGCTCTCGATGAGACTCGCGCAGCAAGAAGATCCCGGCGAGAAGAGCCAGGAGCAGCATTTGTGCGCCGGTGCGGAACATGGCGCGGACTAAAAGGGGAATCGCCGCCCGCGCCAAACAGAAAAATTACACACCGTAGCGCGAGAAAGCCCGCCAGAGAGCTACGACAAGGAAGGTCGGACTACCGTTGCTGCATTCCTGCCCTGGCGGGGTTTGTCTGCCTGCAATCCATAGTCCCTGGCGGGGATGGCGACTATGCGGCAGAATCTTCCTAACACAATGGGTTTTCCTGCAAAAAACGTGCTTCCCTCTTGCAATCGCAGATTTTCGCAGCTTTAAAGTCCACGCGCTTAATCCTGGACGGAGCGAGCGGTCGAACCCCTCAGTCCATCCCCTCCATTTACCTATAGTCTTATGGCCAAAATCCTCCTGGTGATCTCCATTGTCATTTCGCTCCTGACCGCTGGCTTGGGGTTTATGACGAAGGCGAAAGTAGACGCCCTCCAGAGTTCACTTACGGCTTCGAAGAATCAGCTCGGTAGCGCGCAGGCAGCGGAGAAGAAGGCGAAGACGGATCTGGAGAAATCGATGGAGGATCTGACCACGGCGAATAAAACCGTCGAGACTCAGAAGGGCGAGATCGGACGGATTTCGGGTGAGCTCCAGACGACCAAGACGGACTTGGATAAAATCAACCAAGCGATCAGCGCCAAGGACAAGGAGATCGCCGCACTCAACGAGAAGATTAGCGGACCAATGACCCCGTCATCGGACCAGCCACCAATCAGTCCCGAACAGGTCGCCGAGTTGCAGAACAACTTGAACAAAAAGGAGGCCGAACTCGCTGAGCTCAAGGCTGTGCAGGAGTCGTTGAACTCCCGCGTGCAGGAGAGCGAAAGCCGTTTGCAGACCGCCCAGAGCGAGGTGAAGCGTTATCAGTCCGGGATCGCCCGGCAGTCGCTTTCCGGCCGCGTGATGGCGGTGAACCAAGGCTGGAACTTCGCAGTGCTCGACGTGGGTGATCGCCAGGGTGCTGCTGTCGGCGCTCCCCTGCTGGTCTTGCGCGGAGGTACACCGATTGCGCGTCTTCGGATTACTTCTGTGGAACCTTCCACCTCGATTGCCGATGTTGTCCCAGGTTCGCTAACCCGCGGAACGACAGTAGAGCGCGGCGATCGGGTAGTCTTTGCAGGTCGCCAGCAGGAAGCCGCTGGTCCTCGGGCTGGGAGTCCAGCCGCGCAGCCTGCTCCGGCTCCCGCTGCACCCGGTGGTGAAACAGCTCCTGCGGAGTAATCCATCGCAACCTGGCTGATGTTTCTTACCCGGCTCCTTGCTCTAATCATCGTAGCTTCGGCTGGACTGCTCAGCGGATGTGCGAGCACCGAGGCCGAGGATCCGAATCGCGTGAGCAGCCTGCCGTGGAATCGCCCGCAGAAGTGGGAGGGGCAAGGTCCGCTGGGTGGCTTCACGCCAGGAACACAGTAGCCTGCGTCATCCGCAGCTAATCATCGCGGCTCGTCCGCAGTGTCATCGCCGATGAAACCCCGCATTCTCGTGATTCGCGGTGGCGCCATCGGCGATTTCATATTGACGCTGCCCGCGATCAAGCTCCTGCGCGAGGCGTTCCCGGCGGCGCATCTTGAGATCCTGGGGTACGAGCACATCATCGCGCTGGCAGAAGGGCGCTTCTACGCGGACTCCATCCGCTCCATTGAGTATAGTGCGATGGCAGGCTTCTTCGTGCCGGGCTCGGAGCTTGCGCCTGATCTGGCCGAGTACTTCGCCAGTTTCCAGCAGATCGTCTCGTACCTCTTCGACCCCGACGGGTTCTTTGAGGGGAATCTCCGGCGCGCGGGCGCGAAGAACATTCTCAGCGCCTACGCGCGGATCGATGACTCTGAGCACGCTTCCCGGCAGCTCGCGCGCCCCCTCCAGCAAATGGCGCTCTTTCTGGAGGAGCACGGAGCCGAGCTGTATCCGTCCGAAGCTGATCTCGCCGCTGCGCAACGCGTTCTTGAACCGGCACATCCTGCTCCCGCAATTGCCATTCACGCGGGTAGCGGCAGTCCGAGGAAGAACTGGCCGCTGGAGAGTTGGGCTGAGTTGGGCCATCGCCTAATGCGCTCCTCCGAGCGCTTCAGCGTCGTACTGATCGGCGGTGAGGCCGATCACGCGCGGCTAGAGTTTCTCGAGCAGGCCTGGAAGGGCGAGCGGGTGATCCGTGCGCGGGATCTGCCGCTCCCGGAAGTTGCTGCGGTCGTTCGTCAGTGTCGCCTATTCCTCGGCCACGACAGTGGTATCTCGCATCTTGCGGCCGGTGTGGGTACGCCCAGTGTTCTCCTTTTCGGGCCTACTGACCCCGCCGTTTGGGCGCCCGGGAATGCTTGGGTGCACACGCTGGAGGCGGAGGAGGGCGACCTGTCGCGGCTTACCGTCGACGAGGTCTGGATTAAAGCGCAGCGAGTGCTGGAGAGCACCCCTGCCCGGTAATCACGGATCTTTTTCGGACAATCCCGCAAGCGGTCCAAGCCGCCGGACTTGCGGCCAGATTAGCGCAGTGGCGATGACCACCACGATCGTGCCGATCCCGCCACCGACCACGGAGATCACCGGTCCGAACATTGCCGCTGTCGCTCCGGACTCGAAGGCGCCGAGTTCGTTCGAAGACCCGATGAATACGTTGTTCACTGCTGCCACGCGTCCGCGCATGGTGTCCGGCGTGAGCAGCTGCACCAGCGTGTGCCTCACCACGACGCTCACCACATCGCACGCTCCGGCGATGCAGAGCGCAATCATCGAGAGCCAAAACGATTGCGAGAGTCCGAAGACGATCATCGCCAATCCGAAGCCCGCTACCGCTCCCAGCAGCGTGATTCCCGCGCGTCGCATCGGTGGAAGGTGCGCGAGCGCCAGTGCCATTGCGACCGCACCGGCGGATGGAGCCGCTCTCAGCCAGCCCAGCCCCGCTGCGCCTACTCCTAGAATGTCGTCCGCAAAGATCGGCAGCAGCGCCGTCGCGCCACCCAGGAGCACCGCGAACATATCCAGCGTGATCGTCGCCAGGATCGCCTTCGTCTTCCACACAAAGCGCAGCCCCGAGAACAGCGCGCCCACCGGATGCTCCGGTCCCACGGCATGCTGTTCCTGCTTCACCCGGATCGGCGCGAGGATCGCGATGAAGATCATTCCAGCAATCGCATCCAGCACGTACACGAGGGTGAATCCGTAGTGCGCGACGAGCAGGCCCCCGATCGCCGGCCCCGCGACTGAGCTAATCTCGAAGAGACTGCTCCCCCACGTCACGGCATTTGCCAGCGAGCCTCGGGGAACAAGATTCGCCACGAAGGGCGCGCGTGCCGCCCAGCCGAAAGTACGCGCGATCCCATTGATCAGCAGCAGCCCGTAGATCAGCGGGAGTTCGCGATCGAAAACAACATCGCTCGTCTCGCCGAGTAGTCCGGCCGCGCCTTGCAGCATCCCGCTGAGGCTGTCGAGGATTGCCCAATCCGGAGCCGTGCCCGCGTGGCTGGCCAGCCAGGCGAAGGCGAGCGAAGTCAGCAGGGAAAGCAGCTGCGTTCCCATGATGATCCTCTTTCTAGAGAAGCGGTCGGCCACCTGTCCCGCCGGCAGCGCGAGCAGGATCACAGGCAGCGCGCCGGCCAGCCCGACCAGTCCCAGCGCCGTGGCGGAGCGCGTCCGCTGATACACCTCGTATCCGACGGCGAGCCCGAGCATTTGCCGGCCGAGTACCGCGATGAAGTTCCCGATCGAGTACGCGCGGTATGCCGGATTTCGGAAGGCCGCGTACGCATCCCGTTTCGCGGGAGTTGCAGCAGGTGGTTCTTCAGAGCCTGACATCGGGGAGGCGGAGCCTCGCTGCTTGCGCCGGAGCCGACAAGCGCTTCTCCACGCCGTGCGGCGAGATCACGCTTGCACCCGGCCCGGTCGCTTCGTTTAGTGACGCTCCGCGACAGACATGAAGTATCGGACCTATCTCATCTTCGGCGCACCGGGCGCCGGCAAGGGAACGCAGGGCAAGATCCTCGGCGTCATCCCCCGATTCTTTCACTGCGCTTGTGGCGATGTTTTTCGCTCGCTGGATACCCGCACCGACATCGGTCAGGCCTTCCTCTCCTACTCCAGCCGGGGCCAGCTCGTGCCGGACGAGATCACGGTGAAGCTTTGGATGGCGCGGATCGGCGACATGGTCGGCTCGCACGCTTTCAAGCCGGACATCGATGCGCTGGTGCTCGATGGAATCCCGCGCAATGTCCATCAGGCCGAGATCATGCAGAGCATGATCGAGGTGAAGAAAGTCTTTCATCTTTCCTGCCCCGATCGCGATGCGCTCGTTTCGCGGCTCAAGAAGCGTGCGCTCAAGGAGAACCGCTTCGACGACGCGAACGAGGATGTCATCCGTCGCCGTCTCGCCACCTACGATGCCGAGAGTCGCCCGCTGCTCGACTTCTACGGGCCCAAGTTGAGCAAGCAGATCGACGCCACGCAGGCGCCTGTCTCCGTCGCGCACAACATTCTTCACTCCATCATTCACGAGTCATGAGCGCGCGTCAGTTTCGCGATTTCCGGGCCTCCTCGCTCTACTGCCAGCCGTGCGGGAAGGCGATGCCGGTGCGCGAGCGCCTGCTCCTCGTGCTGCCGGACTGCGAGAAGTACGAGTACCTCTGCACCCAGTGCGGTGCGACCGTCGGCACCCGCGAGGTTAGTGCGGCGGAGCAGGTCATGCGGCGCGAATCCGCGCAGCAGCAGCCCGGTGGCCCGCAAGTCCGCTTTCTGTAAGCTTCACCCGTGCGCATCGTTTACCTCGGCACCGGGGACATCGGCCTGCCCGTCCTCGAGACGCTGCTCAACTCGAGCGAGCACCTGGTGCTCGGGGTCGTTACTCAGCCGGACAAGCCCGTCGGCCGTCGCCAGGAGATGCAGGCTTCCCCGGTCAAGGAGCTCGCCCTCCGCTACCATGTCCCGATCTTCCAGCCTGCAAAGGTCCGCGAAGCGAGCGCCGTCGCGCAGATCCAGTTCCTCCGACCGGACGTCATTGTGGTCATGGCCTACGGTCAGATCCTACCGCGCGTGATCCTGACTATTCCGACTGTCGCGTGCCTGAATTTGCACGCCTCCCTGCTTCCGCGACATCGCGGTGCCGCGCCCATCCAGGCGGCGATCGAGGCCGGTGATCGCGATAGCGGCGTCACCGTCATGTACATGGCCGAGGGCCTGGATACCGGCGACATCCTTCTGAAGCGCAGCTTCCGCCTGGGTCGCCGTGAGACTGGCGGCAGCCTGCACGAGCGGATCGCTAAGCTCTCCCCCGACGCCCTGCTGGAGGCGCTCTTCCTCCTCAAGCAAGGCCGCGCGCCGCGTATCCCGCAGGTGAACGCCGATGCCACCCACGTCTCCAAGCTGAACCGCGAGCACGGTGAGATCTCCTGGAGTGCGACACGCGATGCAATCGATCGGAGGATTCGCGCGATGAATCCATGGCCCAGCGCCTACACTTGGTTACCGACTGCGGACGGCCCTCGAAAGTTAAAGGTCTTCAGTTGCATCCAAAGTCGCCGCGGCAGAGGGCAGCCCGGCGAAGTTCTACGCGCGGATAAGCACGGGATTCTTGTCGCAGCCGCTGAAGGCGCGATTCTCCTGCGCGAGATCCAGCTCGAAGGAAAGCGCCGGATGGAAGCTCGCGAGTTTCTCCTCGGCCATCCTCTCGCAGCGGGCACGAAGCTCGGTATCGCTCCCGAATGACGGTCTCGTCGGACGACCTCGCCGGGCACGTCGTGAGAGTGCAGGCATGCGTGGTATGTCCCCGGATGCATCGGCCCGCCGTGACAGGAGAGCCGGTGCTCAGCAAAGTTCTCCTCGTCGGTCAGGCGCCAGGAATTCGCGAGCCAGTCGCCCGCAAGCCCTTTGCGTGGACCGCTGGCAAGACGATGTTCGGCTGGTTCGAGCGCGCGTGCGGGGTGCCGGAGGAGGTCTTTCGCCAAACGGTCTACATGGCTGCGGTCTGCCGCTGCTTCCCCGGTCGCACCCCCGCCGGCGGCGACCGCGTGCCGGATGCGCAGGAGATCAGTAATTGCAGCCGATGGCTGCGCGCAGAGTTCGAGCTGCTGCGGCCCTCGCTGGTCATCCCGGTGGGCAAACTCGCCATCCAGCAGTTCCTCGCCATTGGCAAGCTCACCGATCTCATTGGCAAGCAGCTGCCCATCCATTTTCACGGGCACGCCTGCGATGTCATTCCCCTTCCGCACCCCTCCGGGGCTTCTCCGTGGCATCGGATTGAGCCGGGTAAGACGCTGCTCGGGAACGCGCTCCAGCTCATCGCCGACCATCCGGCCTGGCAGACCCGCGTGGCACCCCGCAGGTCAGACTAGCGGATCCTTCTGTCCCTGAGTGTCCGCTACACAGCACTGGATCTCGGGGGATGTTCCACAGGAATCGGCAGCCAGAACGTCAGTACCGGGTTCGAATCGGCAGAATTTGCCCATCAAAATGACGCGTCGATGCGTCGAAATGACGCGAGCTCCCGTCACAATGACGGGACGGCGCGTCTTCACGACGGGCGTGTGCGTCGAAATGGCGGAGCATCCGATCGAAAGGACGCGACGGCCCGTCACAATGATGCGCCCGCCCGTCGCAACAGAGGGATCACCCATCGAAATGACCCGTGCACCCGTCGTTGCGACGCGCCGTCCCGCCACTTTGAGCGAGTCCTGGAGCGGGAAATCGCGAGTTTGCGAGGAAAGAACCTGATGATCTGAGCCGAGAGCGACACTGATTGTCGCTGAGGTGAAAGACTCAATCGTCGAGAGCCTGTGGAACAATCACTGTCCTGGCTCGTCTCGCGCATAGTAACGCCGCACGCCTTCCACCACGCCGTCCGCATACTCGCGGTAGATGCTTTTCCGACTTTCGCCGGCGACCATTCGGAGGCCGTCGTAGTCTCCGGCCTGAACCCGCTCCCAGACCGGGCGGCTGTTCATCACGTAGGGCTCGAGGAAGACGACGGGATTCCGATACACGCGGTTTGCGAGTAGATTGCGGGCCCAGAGGTAGGCGTTGTCCTTCACCCGCACCGCATTACCCGTGGTGTAGGTATAGGGAGCGAGCTGAGTCTCTCGCGCAAGGCTCTCCGCGACCATGGCGGAAGCGGCGGCCTCTTCCTCGAAGCTGCCATTCAGGAGCTTCACCAGCATGTCGAAGCGCACATCGTCGTTCCGGAGTTCGCCCGCCGAGTAGCACCCATTGAGCAGGAGGTGAAGGTGATTACGGGGCACGAACTCAGGCGCGAGCGGCTCGCCCCAGGCCTCGGCATTGAAGTGCAGGCAAAGCGTGAGATCCGGCTGGAGCTCACGGTTCACAATCTCTGCCCGACGCCGGATTTCACTGACCCGATAGAAGAGAAGCTCGCTCTGCCACTGGACCGTGCTGCCCCGCGTGGGATCGTCAGGAGAGGTATACGTGGCACGAGCGCTGGGGCGGCCGGCGCGCTGGAGCTCGGCGCGGGCGGCCTTGGTGAGCGTGGCCGGTCGCTCGGGTGTGACCGGTTCAAGCGCCTGACGAAGCAGGGAGACCCGTGCGCCGAGCGCCTCCAGCCGCGGTGCGATGAGCTGGGCAACGCGCAGGGTCATCGTACCTTCCATCACCGGCTCGCTGGCACCCATGCGGAACCAGCGCTCTTCCATGCGCGCCCACGCTCCGCCGAGATGACCGGGATCGATGGCGATGTGTAGTCCTTCGAGCGGCTTCTCCGGAGGGGCGGCGGGCAGCTCGGCGCGCGGCTTCCAGAAGCGCGGCACGGGCTGGCGGAGGCCATCGCTGCGCGCGAAACGGAGCGTCCACTTCGAGGGCGGGCGAAGCTGGGTGACGATCACGGCCTCACCCTCCCGGACCTCGATGAAGTCTTTCGCGGCACCTCCGGGTGCATAGACTTCATCGAGCAGACGCTGAAACTCTGCGCGCGTGATCGTCTCCTGGAAGCGCTCGAGTTCCGCCCACTCCGGCGCGGGCGCCAGGACGCTGCGCTGCTGAGCGGGTAGATGCGCCGGTGAGCAGATCGTCAGGGTTGTGAGGAATGCGAGACGCAGGAGGAGGCGGAGATGCATTTGCTGGGTCTTCCTGATGACAATTCGCAGACGATCGGCAATCGTCACTTTATGTTGCGAATTCTTTTCCTGGGGGACGTCGTCGGCGAGCCCGGACGGCGTGCAGTGATCGAGAGCGTGCCTCGGATGAAGGCGGAGCGGGGCATCGATTTTGTAATCGTAAATGGGGAGAATTCGGCAGCAGGGCGCGGTATTACGCCGAAGATCAGCATCGATCTATTGCGAGCTGGCGTGGCGGTGATTACCTCTGGCGATCATATCTGGGATCAGCGTGAGATCGTGCCCTTTATCGATACCGAGCCGCGGCTACTGCGCCCGCTGAATTATCCACCTGGCACTCCGGGGAACGGCTCGATCGTCCTGGAAACGCCCAAGGGGAAGGTGGCGGTGGTGAACGTGCAGGGGCGCACCTTCATGCAGCCGTCACTGGATAATCCCTTCCTCGCGCTCGATGTGGAGATTGCGCGATTGCGAGAGGAGACGGCGGTGATCTTCGTTGACGCGCATGCGGAAACCACGAGCGAGAAGATTGCGATCGGGCGGTATCTGGACGGGCGAGTGTCTGCGGTGGTCGGCACCCATACTCACACCCAAACGGCCGATGAGCAGATCTTTCCAGGCGGCACGGCCTTTCTCTGCGATGCTGGGATGTGCGGTCCGCAGGAGAGTATCCTGGGGAGGGAGATCGATCCGATCATCACACGGTTTCTGACCTCTCGGCCGATCATGTTTCCAGTCGCCAAAGGGCCGGTGAAGCTGCACGGCGCGCTCATCGACATCGATGAGACGACCGGACGTGCGGTAGCGATTGAGCGAGTCTCGGAGCTGTACGAGCCCGCGCCGGAACCGGTGAAAGCGGAACCTGCGCCGGGTGTTCAGATCCTCGCCCAGAACAGGTAGGCCCAATTCCCAAGAAGCAGCGCGGCCGCGCCAATGCGGAGGGTAAGCGGCCATGGTGGATCGAGCGCCGGAGGACGCCAGCGAGGGAGGCGACCCAGGACTACCACTGCTGCATAGAGGAGATATGCAGCGCTGACCGCAAAGCCGGTAGTGACGAGGGGATTCCACTGAAGGGCGGAAAGGACATCGCCCCGCGTGAGTGCGACGACCGCGCGAGTGGTGCCGCAGGTGGGGCAGGGCCAGCCGGTGAGCAAGCGGAAATTGCACTCTGGTCGGGGAAGATCCCAAGCCAGCCAGGCACCACCGAGCACACACGCGCCAAGCCCGACCGTGAGCCAGATCTTCTCGTGATCCAACTCGCCGGGGTGGAGGGCGCGCCAGCTCATTGAGCGGCAACGTCAATCACGGCCTTGGCGAACGAGGATTGTGAAGTAGCTGCGAAGAGCAAAGCCCCACCGATGCCACACCCGCAGATTGCAAGCGTAGGGACTAGAACCGCGACGGCGGCTTTCTGAGTAGAGATTTCGTGGACACTCGCAATGCCGATGCACATCGCGATCAGGAAATAAGGAATTGCCAACCAATCTCCTGCGAACGGGATAAACGCCAGAGCGCCCGTCGATCCTGATGCGTAGCAGTTTGTCCGAAAAGTCGCTTCGAATGGTTGTCGGGCTGCGCCGAGAAAGATGAGGGCGAGATGCGTGACGCCGGAATAGATGAAGTCGGTTACGACGACTATAATCGGTGAGAGCGCGATCCACAGGAGGATCCCACGCCAGGACATGTGCTCACCAATCGTGAGATCCCAAATGAGCGTAAGGACGGGATCGCGATCAAAGCTCAATTCATCGGCGGCCGCATTGCCAGCCAGGCTGTAGAGTTGGCTCACGATCATCGCGAGAGTTCCCAGGAGAATCGAGAAGAGCAGCGGCGCTCCGATGCCACCGGTTCGCTTCAGGTCGGTGAAGGTCTGGCGGGGCTGCAAGAGAACTCCCTTAATGGTCAGCCAGGCAGCCGCGACAACGCCCAACGTGGCACGCTGCTCCCAAGGCGGGCCGTGACGTTCATGAGTGCGTTTCGGCAGAACGCCGCGCTGCTGAATCGTCTGGAGAACCGTGAGCTTTGCCTCGGCAGAGTAAGGCTTGCCCTGAATGAAAACCGCCTCGGATTCCGGGATGACTTCACCCGTCAGGCTGCAGCGCACCTTGCCAGGTCCGGGGAGCGCCTCCTCGGCCAGCGGCATAGGGTCAGGACGCACCTCACGGAGCGGCTGCCATTCGGCCATGCCATCCTGCCAGACGAGTGTTGTCTGCGTGATCCTACCAGCAGCGACGAGATCGTTGAGTTCGCCGTCCGTGACCGGCCCCTGCTGCTGGCCCGGCGCCGCTTCGTAGAACCACTTCATCGTGGCAGCCGTGCAGGCTCGCAGGAGTGATGCTCGGCGCAGATCAATTGACCGTCGGAACGGCGCCCTGTGCGGCGGCGGCGGCAAATCCCGCGATGCTCACAGCGCCGAAGAAACCGAATACGCAGCAGATCAAGAGCGGAGCGAGTACCGCGAGCACAGCGCGACCTGTGCTAATTTCGTGCGCCTTGGCTATGCCGATGCACGTCGCGACGATGCCCCAAATGGCACCGACTAGCCCGCCGCAGACTGGAATCACACTAAGGAAAGTCGAGGATCCGTGCGCGAAGGCGTGTACACGAAACGTGGTCTCGTAAGGCTGCTTGGCACCACCGAAGATCATGAGTGAAAGGTGGGTAAGGCCTGCGCCGAGGAAGCCGTTGAGCGAGATGAATACTGGAACAACGAGTGCGATGATGTAAATCCGAGGGGGAGCCATCCAGGATGCAACGAGAGCCTCGAATGAACCCGCTGGAGGGGCCGCAGCACCGGTCGCGCGAGTCGTCAGATACTGATATAGAAGGGCAGTGATCATGCCAATGCTTCCGAAGATCACGTAGAAGAGCAGGGGAGAGCTGAGGCCGCCTTCCCGCTTCATCGTGCCGAAAGTCTCGCTTGGCTTGGTGAGCACGCCTTGGATCGTACCCCATGCCGAGGGGAAGAAGCCGAGTTCGGCCCGATGTTCCCACGGCGGACCCGTGCGATCGCCTGCGAGTACTGGCACGCTGCCGCTCTGCTGAACGCTCTGGAGCACAGCGGGCTTGGCCTCGGCAGAGTAGGGCTTACCTTGGATGAAAACGGCCTCGGCTTCCGGGATGATCTTGCCGGTGAGGCTGCAGCGGACGAAGCCCGGACCGGGCTGTCCCTCCAAACTGATCCCGCCCGTGACCGGCGGCGGGATTGAAACTCCAGGGCGCGCTTCGCTCATTGGTTTCCAATCCGCCATGCCGTCGTGCCAGACGAGGGTCGTTGCGTTGATCTTGCCCTCGGAGAGCAGGCGGTCGAGCTCACTGTCGGAGACGGGTCCTTGCTGCTGCCCGGCGGATTCGTAAAACCAGTTCATGTTGCGCCTTGTCCTATGGGGTCACGTGTTTATTAGTCGTCGGCAACCGCGATGGCGGAGCGACGTGCGCAGTGAAGACAAACGCCCCAAGGGAGTACAACAGAAAACCTCATGTCCGCAGCTGCCGTGGCCGGTTCGCCGGTTCAGTTCGCCTGTCCCGTCTGCCGCCGGCCTGTCCTGGATCTCACGCCGGAATCGTTTGTGCGCTGCGGCTTTTGCCGGACAGAGCTGTGCGGGCAGGTCTTCCCAGCGCTGGCGAGTGAAGTATCGCGGCCCGTGCAGCGCGGCGAACAAGCGCTGGAAGGAGATGCCGTGTGCTTCTTCCACCCGCAGAAACGAGCGGAGGAAACGTGCAGCAAGTGCGGACGGTTTGTTTGCGCGCTTTGCGAGATGCCGATCGACAAGGAGCACTTCTGTCCGACGTGCCTCGGGAGCAGCCTGGAGCACGGAATGCTCGAGGAACTCGTACCTCGCCGGATTGTCTGGGGGCAACTGGCGCTCCTTAGCGGGCTGCTTCCGCTGATCACCTTCATGTGGCCCTTCTACATTGTGACGGGACCAGCGGCAGTTGGATTCGCGATCTATGGCTGGAGAAAGCCCGGGTCGCTGGTGCGCGGGAAGCGGCGGGTAGCGGCGAGCTTTGGGCTGCTTTTCGGACTGATCCAAATCGTCGCATTCGTGGCTTTGGTCATCCTTGTTCGACAATCCACGATGGAAGAATGAGCGGCCCCTCCCGCCAGTACGAAAAGCTTCCCGGCCGCACGTCACACGTTGTGGGCGTGGCGCGGCTCTGGGCTCACGCGGATCACCTGCTCGCGACGACGAACTACTTCGGGATCGAGAACTACCAGCGATACTATTTCCGAGACATCCAGACGCTGTTGATCCGGCGGACGAAGGCGCGGATGTGGTGGAATGTGGGATTCGGGTCATGCGCCGCGCTAGGCGCTCTGGTGGGAGGTGGCTTCTGGTTCGCCTCCACACGAGTCGAAGATCCAAGTGGGAAAGCGACTCTGATCGGTTTCGCGGTGCTCTTCGGTATCGGCGCGGCGTTTTGCCTGATTTGCATGCTTGTGAACTCCGCACGCGGGGCGACCTGCGCGCTCGTTGCGCAGACTGCCGCAGGCGCGCAGTCGCTCCCAGGCACGAGCCGCGTGCGTGCGGCGAGGCGCACCCTTGCGCGCATCGCGCCGCGCATTCTCGAAGCACAAACCAGCGCGCCTGGGCCGCAAGCTCCCGCCTGATGGCCGCGCTCGCTGCTCAGCGCTGCCTGAACCACGGTGAACGCGAGGCCATTGCGCGCTGCGTGGAATGCCGGGGCTTCTTCTGCAGAGAGTGCATCACCGAGCACGACGAGCGGATCCTTTGCGGGGCCTGCCTGCAGGCTAGCGTGACGAAATCCGCCGAGGCGCGAAGACCGCTAGTACGCGGAGCGGTTCTCCCGGCAACTGCCGCGCTCGCCGGCATGTTGGTGGCGTGGTTTTGCTTCTTTCTGATCGGGCGCGGGCTGCTGGCGATCCCGTCAGACTTTCACCCTGAAACCATCTGGGCGGGCAGGTGGCAGATCGGAGGTGGCGATGAGTAAAGCTCGCCGCATCTCGACGAAGCCAGCGCACACCTTACTGGAGGAATCCGTGGCCCTACTGCGCTCATCGCCCGGCGCGCTGCTTCCTTACTACATCGGCGCGGTGCCATTCTGGCTTGGGTTCCTCTACTTCTTTTCGGATATGAGTCAGAGCGCTTATGCGAAAGAGCGCCTGGTCGGCGGGGCGCTCCTACTGGCACTGCTCTATCTCTGGAAGAAATGCTGGCAGACCGTCTTTGCCACGAAGCTCCGCGCAGCGTTGCTTTTCCAGCCAGATGAAGGCTGGTCTGCCGCGCGGGTCTTCCGCCTTGTGAGCATTCAGGCCGCTTGGCAGCCATGGGGCCTTATTCTTAGACCCCTCACCCTCGTGATCACGCTTCCGTTCGTCTGGGTGAGCAGCTTTTTCCAGAACGTCACGGTTCTCGGCGATGGCCGCATCCGCGCGAATGGCGAGTCGACCGGGAGCCGCGCGTGGGCACAGGCGCAGCTCTGGCCCGGGCAGGCGCATCTGCTTGTTGGAATGCTCTCACTCTTTGGTCTTTTCGTCTGGCTAAATGTCGTGAGCGCCATGGCGGCCATGCCGGCGCTCTTGAAGATGTTCTTCGACATCGAGACGGCAGCCTCGCGCAACATGATGGCGCTTCTTTTCAATAGCACCTTCCTCTCGGCTTCCTTCGCGCTGGCGGTGCTCTGCTTCGATCCCATCTGGAAGGCGGCATACGTGCTGCGCTGCTTTCAAGGCGAGTCGCTACGTACCGGAGAGGATCTGCTCGTGGAGCTGAAGCGACTGGAACGTCCAGTGCGCGCTCCATTGGCGGCGGCATTGGCCGGCCTGCTTCTTGTGATCCCGCTGCAGTCCCCCGCGCAAGCGCCGCCCCAGACCCGGCCAGCTCTGAGCGCCGCTGAACTGGAGCGCTCCATCGAGCGTGTGCTCCAGGAGCGTGAGTACGCGTGGCGAATGCCTCGCGCGGAGGCCGTGCGTAACGAACCGTCCTTCATCACTGCGACGCTCAAGCGCTGGGTGGATGGCGTGAAGGCCGCGGCCAAGCGCTTTGTCGAGTGGATTGAGAGCTGGTTTAAGGATCGGCCACGGGATCGAAATGAAGCCGGTGGCGGTTTGCCAGTTCAGGAAATCACCTACCTCCTCGTCGGTGCAGGAATCCTTCTTCTGGCGTGGACCGTGTGGACGGTTCTGCGAAACCGTTCCCCCCTCGTGATTACTGCTCAGGCTTTGCAGGCAGTCCCTGATCTTAATGCCGAAGACGTCGTGGCGGATCAGCTGCCCGTTGATGGCTGGCTGCGCATGATGCAGGACCTGCTGAATGCGGGGGAACTTCGGCTTGCCCTGCGTGCCGCGTACCTGGCCACGCTTGCGCATCTCGCGCAGCGTGAACTCCTCGCCATTGCGCGCTACAAGTCCAACCGCGATTATCAACGTGAGCTTCAGCGGCGCGCACGTTCGCGGGAGGCGCTACTCGCCGCATTTGAAGAGAATCTCCAAGCCTTCGAGCGGAGTTGGTACGGTCAGCACGAGGTTACGCGGGACCTGCTCGCGCGCTTCTCTCAGAATCTGGAGACCATCCGCGCATGCTGATCAGGCGCTTCCTTCCATGGGTTGCGGGCATCCTCCTCGTAGTCGCTTTCGGCTATGGTGTGCTGCACCTCTTTGCACTGCGCTTTGCCCAGGGTGACGTCTACCCGCCGTACTCCAGCCTCCGCTCGGATCCGCTTGGCACGAAGGCGCTCTTTGATGCGCTCGGCAGTATGCCGTCGCTGGAGACTACGCGGAACTTCCGACCGCTCACCCAGCTGAAACCCGTGGATCGGGTGACGCTCTTCTATATAGGCGTGCCGAACGAAGCGAAGTGGGGGAAATCGGAGCTTCGATATTTCGAGACCCTCGTCGGTGGAGGTTCGCGTGCGGTTTTCGCCTTTGCGGCAAGAGAGCCGGCGGAGGCGAAGAAGCCCGATCCGAAGAAGGACGAAGCCACTCCCGTCAAAGAGGACGAGAAAGCGCCGCCAAAGGAAAACGATAATCGAGATCAGCATGACGACGAGGAAACAGCGCTGGTGGGGCTGCTTCCCTTCGCCAAAGTCGCGGAGCGTTGGGGAGTAACTATCGCTCGGGTGGAGCGGGAGAAGAAATCTTCCCGGAGGTCCACCAAATCTACGGAGGAGAAACTCGACGGATCGCAAGCACTGGCCCATCTCGCTGACACCGAAAGCGAGCTGGAGGACGATCTCCCTTATCGCAGCGCCATCTACTTCAAGGATCTCGCACCCCCGTGGCGCGTCCTCTATCGCATGGGCGAGCACCCGGTCCTTATCGAGCGACCCTGGGGCGATGGAAGTCTTGTGCTCGTTGGTGATCCCTACTTCCTCAGCAATGAAGCCCTTCGTGATCAGCCGCATCCCAGCCTGCTCGCCTGGCTGGCGGGTTCGGCCGGCACGGTGATCTTCGAGGAAGAGCACCATGGCATCACGGAGAGCACCGGCATTGCCTCACTTGCCCAAAAGTACCGGCTGCAGGGTGCGATCGTCGCTCTGCTCAGCGTTATTGCCCTCGCTATCTGGCGTTCCTCGGTACCCTTTGTTCGCGGGCCGCAGGAAGACGATGACGAGCGCGTCGAGGGACGCGATGCCGCGGAGGCGTTCACCAGTCTGCTTCGTCGTTCCGTCGCTCCCGCCGGTATTCTCGAGGTCTGCCTCGCGGAGTGGCGAAAGAGTTTTTCCCGTTCCCTCCGCGAAGTTGCCGCCGTCGATGCCGCGCTCGCGGCCGAATCAGCTCTCCCGGTACGCGAGCGCAATCCCGTCGCTGCATATCGCCGGATCAGCGAAGCCCTTACCGCCCATTCTCCCAAAGCCAAATGACCACCCAGCACATTCAGGAAGTCCTCAGCCGGGCGCGCGCCGAAGTCCGCAAGATCATCATCGGCCAGGAGGAAGTGGTGGATCGCGCGCTCATCGCCATCTTCACCGGCCATCACGCGCTCATCGAAGGTGTCCCCGGCGTCGCCAAGACTCTCCTCGTTCGGACGCTTGCGCGGGTACTCGGCTGCGAGTTCAACCGCATCCAGTTCACGCCGGATTTGATGCCGACCGACATCACCGGCACCCACATCTTCAATCCGCAACAGCACGAGTTCACGCTCGTGAAAGGGCCGGTCTTCACAACCTTCCTGCTGGCTGACGAGATCAATCGCGCGCCCGCCAAAACTCAGAGCGCTTTGCTCCAGGCCATGCAGGAGCGAAGGGTCACCATCGATCGCGATACCCACCAGCTCTCGCCATTCTTCACCGTCTTCGCTACGCAGAATCCGATCGAGTACGAGGGCACCTATCCGCTGCCTGAGGCGCAGAAAGACCGCTTCATGCTCAAGGTGAGCATGGGCGTTCCCGATCGCGACAGCGAGCTCACTCTCGCCGAGCGCATGCTCGGTCGGGAGGCGCCGGAGGAGATCCTCGCTTCCGGCGCTGTCCAGCCCGTGATTTCTCTCGAAGACCTCGGCGAACTTCGCATCGCGCTGGAGCAAATCACCGTTCGTCCCGAGCTCATCGGGTACGTGGTGGACATCGTCCGCGCCACGCGCACGAGTGACACTGTGCTAGTCGGCGCGGGCCCCCGCGCAACCCAGGCTCTCCTTCTCGCCAGCCGTGCGCACGCCGCGATCAGCGGTCGCGACTTCGTAACTCCCGATGATGTGAAGACTCTTGTCGAGCCCGTCCTCGGACATCGGCTGGTCCTCCGTCCCGAGTACGAGATCGAAGGAGTCACGATCGACGAAGTCGTCCAAAAACTCCTCGAGCAAGTCGCCGTTCCCCGGTGATCCACCAAAGAGATTTGACCACGAAAAACACGAAGGACACGAAACTGGGAATCGGGAGAAACAGTCCGCGAAATACGCGAAAGGACGCGAAAGGGGAGAAGCGATAGGGAACTCAACTTCCATTCACCGCCGTCCGCCGCGCCTCTGCCACCATTCGCGGCAACCTCTGAGCCCCGTCACCCCTCTTCATTTCCCCCTCTTCCTTTCGCGTCCGTTTCGCGTATTTCGCGGACCCACTCCCCTCCCGCCGTTTTAGTGCCTTCCGTGTCTTTCGTGGACCCTCTCCCATGCTGATCCCAGAGAACCGGCTCGTCTTCTGGGCGGCTGTCATCCTCATCCCGTTCGCGATTGCCGGTGCGGGTGGGCCGTCGACTTTTGCGGCTTCGATGATCGTCATCGGTGTATTCCTCGCCGTCGTGATCGTCGATGCCGCCACCGCGCCCGGGCGGCTCGCGGGACTTCGTGTGGAGCTGCCGCCGCTGCAGCGTTTGCAGAAGGATCTGCCGAGCGAGCTGGAGATCCACATCATCAATGAGCGCCGCAAGGTGCGCGAAGTGCGCCTCGGGTTTTCATTTCCCGCCGAGGTTACCACCACTGCGCCGGATCGTCTGGTGCGACTGCCCTCCGATGCCGAGAGCGCCCGCTTCACCTGGACCTGCATCCCACGTCGCCGCGGTCAGTACTGGCTGCGCACTGCGCATCTCGAGGTCCGTTCTGCGCTGGGTTTCTGGGCCGTCCGCAGCACACAGACCGTTGCGATGGAGCTGCGTGTTTACCCGAATCTCCGCGACGAACGCCGCCAGCTCTCCGCCCTTTTCCTTCGCCGCCAGCAGCTCGGCGAGCACCGGCATCGCGCAGCGGGGCAGGGGAGGGAGTTTGAGAAACTGCGCGACTACGTACCAGGCGACAGCATCTCCGACATTCACTGGAAGGTTACTGCGAAGCGCGGGCGCCCAGTGACCAAGGTGTACCGCATGGAGCAAAGCCATGAGGTGTACATCGTCATCGATGCCTCGCGCCTTTCCTTCCGCGCTGCCCGGCCTGTACCCGTCCACGCGGGCGACGACGAGGATACCAGCCCGTACGCCGCACCTGGCGCCGATGCCGAGGGCAAATTGCCTGCATCCATTCTGGAGCACTACGTTTCCGCCGCGCTCGTCCTGGCGCTCGCGGCTGAGCAACAGGGGGACCAATTCGGCATCATCACCTTTGCCGACCGCGTGGGCACATTTCTCCGAGCCCGCAATGGACCGTCGCATTACGACTCCGTCCGCGACCGTCTGTACGCACTCCACGCCGAGCGCGTATCTCCAGACTTCGACGAGCTTTGCACGACGATCCGCCTCCGCCTGCGCAAGCGCGCCCTGCTCATCTTCCTCACCTCGCTCGACGATCCGGTTCTCGCCGAGACTTTCACCAAGGCCAGCGACCTCCTCTCTCGTCAGCATCTCTGCTTCGTCAACATGCTCGCCCCGGCTGGAGCCCGCCCCCTCTTTAGCGACCCCGCGGCCGTAGCAGAAGTCGGCGATCTCTATGACTGCCTTGGCGGCCATCTCCGCTGGCATGCCCTGAAAGAAATGCAGCTCGTCCTGCAACGCCGCGGTGTCCGCATGAACCTCGTCGAACCCGAGCGCCTCGCCCTGGACCTCATTGCCCAGCACGCCGAGGTACGAGCGCGCCAGCTTCTTTAATCCACGAAAACCGCGAGAAGGGAATAGGTCCACGAAAGACACGAAACTCACGAAAGGAGTGAGAGGGGGATGGGTCCGCGAAATACGCGAAATGACGCGAAAAGGGATGGGAAGCGGAGGAGTCGAAGGTCGAACCGCACACCTCCCCCTTTTCTCCCCGCCCCTTTCGCGCCCTTTCGCGTATTTAGCGGTAAAATCCCCTCTCCATGTAAGCGCCTTAACCTACTCTCCGTTCCGTTTTCGTTCCTTTCGTGTCTTTCGTGGACCAACTCCTTATGCCTTCCGACCACATGCAACCGTGGGGCGTTTTGCCCTTTGAGAATGATACCGCGCTCGATTGGATCTGGGAGCTGGAGGATGAGAAGGACACTTTCCTGCTTTCGGATTGCTTTGCCGCGGTGGTCGAGACCGAGGCGGACGAACTTGTTGAGCTCTCAGTCGCTGAAGAAGCGCTCGCAGCGGCTGAGGTGGTTGCGGCGATGCTCGACCGTCCCCTCCCGGATCTTCCTGGCGAGGTCAGCGGGTATGTTGCCAAGCTGCGCCACCGTCGCGCGTCTCCCGAACTCGTCGGTCTGGCAATTGAGGCGGTCGAGCGCGTGCACGAGGCATCCGAACTCCGCGACCGCTGGGTCGGGAGCGCGAGCGCGGGTCAGTGGCGCGTTGCCATGGACGATCTCGCGAGCCGTTTGAGAGGTCGGAGGTAGGTCGCGTCGGTCAGCGAACTGGACGCTCCTTTGTAAGAGCCCGAACTGCCTGCCGAATCGATACACGCGCGTTCAGAAAGCGATGGCGCTCCTATCGGAAGTGTAGGCCGGTCATCAAAAAGTGATGGTCGCCCTTCAAAGATGACTCACCAACCTGTCGAAAGAGATCTTTGCCCTACAAAAACGATAGGCTGGTCATCGAAAAGTGATGGCGATCCCATCAGATTAATAGGCACTCCTTCAGAAAGTGAGGATTGTCCTGTCGAGTCGACGGAGAATCTCTTCCGTTGGGAATGCCAGTCAGCTCCCAAGGTTCTCGGGTTCCGCTCTTTACCGGAGGTCGTCATTAAAACTCTAGGCGTGCTTGGCGGATGGTCTCCTCTCGCCACTCGTTGCGCTCGACAGGATCAATGGAAAGATCTATCTAATGGAGTCGAGGAGTTGGAATAAGATTCAATTACAGAAATCTGGATTATGAGCCCACTTTTGTGCGGTCGGTTACTTCGGTTCCCCAGCGTGGCGTGCGTCTGCTTTGCCTCGCTCGTGATCGGGGTCCAAGCGGCCGATCGCTCAATCCTCATCGATTCGCCGGGGCCTGAATACCGGGAGCAAAGCTGGCGCCTCCAGCAATCACCAGGCCCGGGCTACCTGCGTCTGATCCTCGACTTGCATCCTGCCTCCCCCAAGGCCTCTTACGATGGGGAAGCTCCGCGCTCGCATACCCTTCCTCTGCGCGAAAACTTCGAGATCCGCTCGTCCAATCAGGGCTGGAACTTCATTGTTCACGACTATGGAAAGCCTCTCAAACCAGGAGCTTATCTGGAGCGATCTCTTCCCTTTGATCCTGAACTCGCCCCGATGTTGCTTGAGAGAGATTCCCCAGAAGTCAGCCTGAGGCCTGCGGTAGGTGGACTTACTGGAGCCGAGGGTCCCGCTGATAGCGAAGTGCGTTTGCCGGAGATTCCCCAAGTGCTCTTAGCTCCTTTACCCGAAATGAACCACCTAGAGCTGGGAGAGATGGACTTTACTCAGCTGATGCGTCTCGACATGGGGCAGAAGTAATTTCGGACTGGAGTGCGCCCGTTTCTCCACCCGCTACAGGAGCTGCGCCTGATCCCCCTCAATCTCGGCCTTCGCTTTCTTGAAGTTGAGGTCAGGTTCGTAGTCGGGATGCTGAGCGCGGGCGGTTCCCTCGAGAAGGCCTGCGATGGTCAAAATCTGGATGCGCGGCACTTTGAGCTTTCCGTTCGCGCTGGTGTAGATGCCCGCCGCCGCCGCGTCTGCAATCATGCCTTTGGTAGGCTCGTCCAGTGATAGAAGGAGGGCGATCTCAGCCGTTTCCCGCTCCCTCACGTGATTGAGAGCCCGTACGTCGTCAGCCTTGAGGCTTCCGCCTTTCACGCTGACGACGATCTTGTGAACCTCCTTGCGATCGATGTCGCGGAAGAACTTCAGGCCGTCGACTCCGCCGTCTGCTCCTTTCCTTTTGCCCTGGAATGGCTGGGCTTCAACGAGAGACACCGCCCACCACTGGAACTGATACTTGTCACGCCGGGCCAGGTCTCGTGCCGCCTCGAGGTCGCCAGGCGTGCCGATGACGTCAAACTTGCAACGCGCCCCGTAACGGTCTTTCAGCCGCTTCTCGATAAGTGAGATGGAGAGATGAGTGATGTCGATGCCGATCCACTTTCGCCTGAGCTTCTGCGCGGCGTCCACCGCAGTGCCGCACCCGCAGAATGGGTCGAGTACCAAGTCGCCTTCGTTGCTGCTCGCGGTAATAATCCGCTCAAGCAGAGCGAGGGGTTTCTGCGTGGGATAGCCGAGTCGCTCTTTGGCAGTCTGATTGATACGGTCGATGTCAGTCCAAACCGAGCCCACGGTGATCGTCCGGGAGTCAGCATCAAAAGGTTCACTATCTCGCCTGCGCGGGAAGCCGCCATCTTTTGGCCAATGAATGTTCCCTGCCGAATCCCACTTTTCGCGTTGAACTAGATTATCTGCCCAATGCCTCCCCATGCCCGAAGGATCAAAGCCGCGCCACGGCCTGCCGCTGTCGCCATCCTTTGTGACACCCGGAGCGGTTAGCTCGACAGTCTGATACTTCAGGCCCTTTGCGCCAGTGATCAAGGTGTGTGGAAGTTTTGCCTTATCCGCCTTCGTCTTGAGCGAGTGGAATGTAGTGCTGTCTGTCTTGGAGTAGTAAAAGATGACGTCATGGATTCGCGGCCAGTTCCCCTTCGTGCCGCGCGCGTTGTGCCGCTTCCACGCGATCTCAGCCTTGAACATCTCTTTCCCGAACACCCCATCCAGCACGATTTTGAGGTAATGCGAGGCCGTAGGATCGCAGTGCAGGTACAGGGAGCCGGTTGGCTTGAGGACCTGGTGCAGCTCAAGGAGCCGGTTGGCCATCATCGTCAGGTAGGCCATCATATCGTTTTGCCCGAGAAACGCTCGCAGCGCCCTCATGATTTGTGCGACATCCGTGTTCGACTGGTGCATTAGCTCGTCAAACTCCATCTCGGCTTGAGACCCCCAGTGCCAGCTATCCTTGAACGCCGTGATGGAGGCGTCGCTATCGTGACCTTTTGGGCTCTTGAAGAGCAAATTGTAGTCGCGATTCGAGTTGAACGGGGGATCGAGATAGATCAGATCCACGCTTTCGGGAGTGATCGAGTCGCGCAGAACGTAGAGGTTGTCGCCGTAGAAAAGCTGATTCATCTCGTGTGCCGGGGTGCCATCGCACCGTTTACCTTCTTCGAGTTCAGGGGCGAAGCGGATTCGAACAATGCATGCCGCGCCAGGATCCATCTCAGCTCTCGACGATGTCGGAGAGACCGAGGGCGAGCTCCTCATCATCGACCCGCAGTGCGGCAAAGAGGAGACAGGCATCGATGTCGGCCGCCTCTAGATACGGGTAGGCGGCGAGGATCTGTTCAGGAGTGCGGTGGCTGGCAAGCTGGCGCAGCACGTTTGCCACCGTGACGCGGAGACCACGGATGCACGGCTTCCCCCGACATCGTGGCGGGATCGAGCGAGATGCGTTCAAGGTTCATGAGGAGAGAGTAAGCGGTCGGGATCGTCAGCGCACTCCTGGAGTGAGAAGCGGTTTTTTGACATGGCGACATCCTTATGGAGGCGCATGCAGCGCTTCCGCCAAAACCAAACAAAACAGAAAGACACAACAAAATGAAAAACCGAATCGACATCGCAATCACTGAAGAACAAGCCGCTAGCGCAGTCGCCGCCGTCGCGGCCGTGGCCACCGCCATGCCATACCTCATCGCCATGAGCCCGGAGGACCGTAAATATATGGTCAAACCTGGGGAACGCTCGGAGGGGTTCATCCGGGCCACTCTGGAGCTGGCGCGGGAAAACACCCACCTGGTGCCGTCACTGGTGGACATGACCAAACTGGATCGAGACCTCGCCTTGCGCGACAAGCTCGCTCCGATAGAAGTGGCGCTGACGCTGCTCGCCACGAAGGTGAACCACACTCGCCGCTTGGCGGCTGCGGATCTCTACGAGGGCTGCCTGGATCTCTACCACGAGTTCCAGCGGCATGGGCAGGATCAGGGCCTCGATGCTCTGATCGCGCCGCTGCGCCAGCGCTTCAAGCGCCGGACGCCGGGAACTGAGCCAGAGGCACCGGTGCCAACACCGACGCCAACGCCGTAGGCAACGGAAGGAAACCAGTAACTGCGGCTCGGGAGGCAAAACGCTTCCCGGGCCGCCCTGGCGTCTAGGCGGAAGCAGTGAAACCGGTTCCGCGCTTGTCTTTCGCACGAGGAAGGTCGTGAATCCCGATGCGTTCTCTCCTGCTCCCCTCGCGCCCATGATCATCGATTTACCCCGTTTCCTGGCCGCGGAACAGCCGTCCTGGTCGGAGCTGGAACGGCTCCTGGACCTCTGGGAGGATGACCCAGACCGCACCCCGAGCCTCGAGGAGGTGAAGCGCTTCCATTTCCTCTACCAGAAGGTGAGTGCTGATCTGGGCCGACTTTCCACGTTCGCCTCGGAGCCGCAACTTCGGCGCTACCTGGAGTCCGTGGTGGCTCGGGCCTATGGCGAGGTGCATGGGACGCGGGACCGGGGACGGAAGACGAGCCTGGTGGAATGGTTTATTGCGGGATTCCCGCGTGTCTTCATGAAGCAGCGCGCGGCCTTTGCGATCTCGCTGCTAACGACGATTGTCGGAATGGCCTTTGGAGGGTTCGCCGTCGCACTGGATAATGAGGCGAAGCAAGCTCTCGTCCCTGAGCAGTTTATTCATTTGCTCCAGGATCCGGCGGATCGCGTGGCGAAAGAGGAAGCAGCGGGTGCGGATGATGGCGGAGAGGGTGGAGGGAGCTTTGCAGGGATGCTCATGGCGCACAACATTCGCGTATCTATCTTCGCCATGGCCCTGGGGATGACTTGGGCGGTCGGCTCGATCGTAGTCCTCTTCTATAATGGCGTAATCCTCGGATTCGTGGCGGTGGACTACGTGAGCGCAGGGCAGACGCTGTTCCTGCTGGGCTGGCTGATGCCGCATGGAGTGATTGAGATTCCCGCAATCCTGATCGCCGGACAGGCGGGGATTGTTCTCGGGAGTGCGCTGCTGGGGCGAAGAAACCCAGCCCCACTCAGGAAGAGGCTGCGGAGCGCAGGACGTGACGCGGCGGTGCTGATTGGCGGCGTGGCCGTGATGCTGGTGTGGGCTGGAATCGTGGAAGCTTATCTTTCGCAACGACATCAGCCGGTGCTGCCGTATTGGCTGAAGATTGCCTTTGGAGCGGCAGAGCTGGCAGTTTTGGTGTGGTTTCTGGGGTCCGGAGGGCGGCTGGGGAAAGCGGCGAAGAAGGACGGGGCACGGTCATGAAGACCGAACTGACCATCCGAACGCCTGAGGGGATCGCGTTCTCCTACGCACTAGCCGGCCCGGTCTCCCGCTGCATGGCGTGGGTCGTGGATTTTTGTGTGATGGTCTTTCTCGCCACGGGTGTGAGCACTGCAATGCAGGCCATCGGCGTTGTCAGCCCGGATCTCGCGAAAGGGTTCTCGGTTGTGGCGTATTTCGCGCTGTTTACCGGGTACGGGATCGTACTCGAGTGGTTTTGGAGAGGGCGAACCATCGGGAAGTGGGTTTTCAAACTCCGTGTCATGGATGCCGATGGGTTCCGTCTCCGCTTCGAGCAGGTAGTCGTGCGTAATCTGCTCCGGCCGGTGGACGCGCTTCCTCTCTTCTATCTAGTAGGGGGAATCGCCTGTCTAGTAAGTCGGCGTGCTCAGCGCCTGGGAGACTTGGTTGCGGGAACGGTCGTCGTTCACAATCGCAGCCACTCAGAGCCGGATGTCGAGCAACTGCTCGGGGGTAAATACAATTCCCTACGGAGCCACCCGCACCTCGCGGCCCGGCTCCGGCAGCGGGCAACGCCGGAAGATGCGCGCATGGCACTACAGGCGATTCTGCATCGAGAGGAGTTTCAGCCAGAAGCGCGAGTCGCACTTTTCCGTAAGATTGCGGATCATTTCCGAGCGCTCGTTCCGTTTCCGCCCGAGGTCACGGAGACGGTGCCGGACGAACAGTACCTCCGTAATGTGGTAGACGTCCTCTTCCGAACACACACCGTACGCGAGGAGCGGCACCGTCCCCAAGTTGCTGCCATCGGCGGGGTTGATTTGGCACCCGGAAGCCCATTACCGGGTTGACTGGGAAAGTTACTGATTTCTTTTGACAGGCTCCTCGCGGTTGTTACCTTGTGCGCTCGCTTTTCTGGAAAAGATGGTGTGATGCGCCTGATCGCTCACGAGCTCCCCTGCTCGGTGCGTTTCAGGCTTTTTCGCCCTCTGGACTGGAATGGTGCCGGTGACTAGTTCGCTGGAGATTGAGAAGCCTGGGTAGCTCAGTTGGTAGAGCACGTCCTTGGTAAGGACGAGGTCGCCGGTTCAAACCCGGTCCCAGGCTCCACTCCACGACTGCTGACCAGAGCTTCAACCCATTAAC
Organism: Spartobacteria bacterium; assembly: GCA_031389825.1. Classification (GTDB taxonomy): domain Bacteria; phylum Verrucomicrobiota; class Verrucomicrobiia; order Chthoniobacterales; family Chthoniobacteraceae; genus JANMSW01. Next base: position 91,013 of record JANMSW010000045.1, on the reverse strand, counting down.
CAAAAACACAGAAAACTGACCTGACCCTATGGCCAAGGCGCAATTTGAACGCACGAAACCGCACGTGAACATCGGCACCATTGGCCATGTAGATCACGGCAAGACCACGCTGACGGCGGCCATCACGACGATTCTGTCCAAGAAGGGCTTCGCAGAGGCGCGGAGGTACGACGAGATCGATGCGGCGCCGGAGGAGAAGGAGCGTGGTATCACGATCAACACTGCGCACGTCGAGTACCAGACGGACAAGCGTCACTACGCTCACGTCGACTGTCCCGGACACGCGGATTATGTGAAGAACATGATCACCGGTGCCGCCCAGATGGATGGCGCGATTCTAGTGGTGAGCGCCGCTGACGGTCCAATGCCTCAGACTCGTGAGCACATCTTGCTCGCTCGTCAGGTGGGTGTCCCTTCGGTCGTGGTCTTCATGAACAAGTGCGACATGGTCGACGATCCTGAACTTCTCGATCTCGTGGAGATGGAAGTGCGCGATTTGCTCACGCAGTACGACTTTCCAGGTGACAAGATTCCGATCGTGAAGGGTTCAGCCGTCAAGGCCTTGGCCTCTGGCGATCCTGCGTCACCTGAAGCCAAGTGCATTCAGGAACTTATGGATGCGGTGGACGATTACATTCCGGTGCCCGAGCGGGCCGTGGATCTTCCGTTCCTCATGCCCGTGGAAGACGTGTTCAACATCGAAGGTCGTGGTACGGTCGCGACGGGCCGCGTCGAGCGAGGCATCCTTAAAAAGATGGAGGAAATTGAGATCGTCGGTATTCGCCCCACAGTGAAGACCGTCGTCACGGACATCGAAATGTTCCGCAAGCTCCTCGATGAGGCTCGCGCTGGTGACAACGTGGGCATCCTGCTCCGCGGCGTGAAGAAAGACGATATTGAGCGTGGTCAGGTCCTCGCCAAGCCCAACTCGATCAAGCCCCACAAGAAATTCAAGGCTGAGATCTATGTCCTCTCCAAGGACGAAGGCGGTCGCCACACTCCTTTCTTCAGCAACTACCGTCCTCAGTTTTACTTCCGGACCACGGACGTGACTGGATCTGTGAAGCTTCCTGAAGGCGTGGAGATGGTCATGCCTGGTGATAACGTTTCGATTGAAGTCGAACTCATTACATCGGTAGCCATGGAGAAGACCATGCGCTTCGCAATTCGTGAAGGCGGCAAGACCGTCGGCGCGGGTCGTATTGCGGAGGTTATTGTAGAGCCTTAACCCTCGTCTGGGTTGTTCATTCACAAGCTAGTCCGAGTCGCATCGCAATAGCAGGAATTCATACGGCAGTAGCTCAACTGGTAGAGCAGCGGTCTCCAAAACCGCCGGTTGGGGGTTCGATTCCCTCCTGCCGTGTTTTCCCTCGTCCGACGCAGTAACCATCCTCGATGCTAGCCAAAACAAAGAATTTCTTTTCCGACGTCAAATTGGAACTCCTCAAAGCCTCATGGCCCTGGGATCCCAAGGAGAAGGGGATGAAGAAGTACAAGGAGCTTATCGATTCCACGATGATCGTGATTATCGCCATGCTCCTGCTGGCTGGATATGTCGCCGTTTGGGACTTTGTAATGGTCAACATCGTTGGTTCTTTGACCAAGTAATCTGCCATGACTGAAGAACAGAAACGCAGTCAATGGTTCGTAGTTCATGTCCTGGCTGGGCAAGAACAGAAGGTTCACGACAACCTCGTGAAGCGCGTGAAAACCGAGGAGATGGGCGACCTCGTTTATGAGGTGGTCCTTCCTACTGAGCGCGTTTCGGAGATCAAACGTGGCAAGAAAACGGAGACAACCCGGAAGTTCTTCCCTGGTTATCTCATCGTTAACATGTTTCTTCTTGACGACAACAGCCAGCTCGTGGACCGGACATGGTACTTCATCAAGGATACGTCAGGAGTCATTGGATTCGCTGGAACAAAAGATCGTCCGATCCCGATGCGCCCGTCAGAGGTTGAGGGATTGCTTGCCCAGGTCCGCGAGCGCGAGGACACCGTCAAACCCAAGATTGCCTTCGGAGTTGGCGAGACCGTCAAGGTGGCCGATGGTCCTTTTCAGAATCAAAGTGGAGTCGTTGAAGAGATCGACCCCGATCGCGGCAAGTTGCGCGTTTCAGTTAGCATTTTCGGCAGAAACACCCTCGTGGATCTCGAATACTGGCAGGTCGAACGCGGCTAGTATTCATCACCTCGCACTTACCACTCAGTCATGGCAAAAGAAGTTGTAGCTCAAATTAAACTCCAGATCCCTGCTGGACAGGCAAACCCTGCTCCACCCGTGGGTCCCGCCCTCGGTCAGCAAGGCGTGAACATCATGGCTTTCTGCAAAGAGTTCAACGCTCAGACGCAGAAAGCGGCAGGGGACATCCTGCCTGTGGTGATTACTGTCTATAAAGACAAGAGCTTCACCTTCATCACGAAACAGCCTCCTGCTGCCGCACTGATCAAGAAGGCCATTGGCATAGCCAGCGGTTCCAAGGAACCAAATAAGGTGAAGGTCGGGAAACTCACGAAGAAGCAGCTCCAGGAAATCACTGCACGTAAAATGCAGGATCTCAACGCGCGCTCCGAAGAGGCCGCGATGCGGGTCATCGCAGGCACTGCCCGCCAGATGGGCGTAGAAGTCGAAGCTTAACAACTCTCCCGAATGGTCGGGATCCGTCCCGACCGCTCAAACAACCTACTGCAGGAGAGCCCGTCGACTACTGGGCTCGTAAACACTGCTCCGATTATGGCTATACAGCGCTCCAAACGTTACCGTGAATCTGCTGGGAAGGTAGATTCGACAAAGAGCTACACGCTCACAGAGGCCGTCACGGTCCTGAAATCAATGCCGGCTCCGAAGTTCGACCAAACGGTCACCCTTTCCTTCCGTCTCGGGGTAGATCCTCGGCAATCGGATCAAATGGTTCGTGGTACCTGCCCTCTACCACATGGTTCGGGCAAGTCTGTCCGTGTTCTCGTATTCGCAGAAGGTGCGTCAGCACAGGCTGCTCGTGATGCGGGTGCTGAATACGTTGGCTACAAGGATCTAGTGGAGAAATGCCAACAAGGCTTCCAGGATTTTGACGTAGCTGTGGCAACTCCCGCTTGCATGACCGAAGTCCGCAAACTCGGAAAGGTTCTCGGACCACGTGGACTGATGCCCAATCCCAAGACTGGAACTGTTACTGACGACACGGCGAAAGCAGTGAGAGAGGTCAAAGCAGGACGTGTGGAATTCAAACTGGATAAGAACGGCAACGTCGCTGTTCCGGTCGGCAAAGTATCGTTTAGTGAACAGGCGCTCATCGACAACGGTGTCGCCGTCATCGACTCGCTGGTTAAGGCACGTCCCCCGACCGCGAAGGGTGCGTTCGTTGAGAACGTGACTTTGGCTGCCACCATGACTCCCGGCATTACTGTCGACGCGTCCTCCCTTCTTAAGAGCTAATCTGAGCACCCGTCATGAGACCCGAAAAAGCATTTATTGTTGAGGACATTACCGGGAAGCTGAACGCTTCTTCGTTCCTCTTCGTTGCCGATTACACCGGCTTGAAAGTGAGTCAGTTTGCCGAGCTTCGGAACCGGCTTTATGGAGTCGGTTCACGGTGCCATGTGGTGAAGAACACTTTCCTCCGGCGCGCTGTAAGCGACGCTGGCCTCCCTGAGCTTTCAGAGTTGCAGGGTCAAACGGCGATCGTTATCGGAGACAAGGATGTCGCCGCTACCGCCAAGGTCCTCAAGACGTTTACCGCGGAATTCAAGAAGGCTACTGTCCGAACAGGTATTGTAGACAGGCTCCTGGTGTCGCCTGAGCAGATTCAAGTCATTGCTGATCTTCCTTCGCGCGAAGTGCTCCTGGCGACGTTCCTTGGGGTGCTCCAGGCACCTGCAAGCAAACTTGTCCGCGTGCTAAATGAGCCGGCCGCCTCCTTGGCTCGTGTGCTTCAGGCCAAGGCTGATCAAGCAGGCGCTGGCAGTACCCCTGCTCCGGAAGCCCCCGAGGCTGCTGCTGCTTAGAAACTTTATTTTTCCCGTAAGGCGTGTGCTTTGCGGAGAATCCCCGTGGTAAACTTGTTCAAGTCTCCACGGACTTCCAACAAACAACAAATGGTTCCTCGTCGATCTGGCGGCTGCTGGATTGAAATACTCTGATGCTTCAGAGTGCGACGATACCGACGCATACAAGAATATGGCAGATACAAATACACTCGTCGATCAGCTGAGCGGACTTACTGTCCTCGAGGTTTCTGAACTGGTTAAAGCTCTCGAAGAGAAATGGGGCGTCAGCGCTGCGGCTCCTGTTGCCGTGGCAGCAGCGGGCGGTGGTGCCGCTGCAGCACCCGTTGAAGAGAAAACCTCGTTTGACGTGATCCTTAAGGACATGGGCAGTAACAAGATCGCCGTCATCAAGGAAGTTCGTGCCTGTGTTGCAGGCCTGGGCCTAGCTGAGGCGAAGGCTCTCGTTGAGAGTGCCCCAAAAGCCTTGAAAGAAGGCGTGACCAAGGAAGAAGCTGAAGAGATCAAGAAGAAGGTCGAAGCGGCTGGTGCCACGGTCGAGATCAAGTAATTTGGCAGGTGCGATTGTTGGTTTCGAATCCCAGCACTCGTTCCCTTAAAAGTGTTTTCGAGTGCCCGGTGAGTGAGTAATTACTTGCCGGGCACTGATTCGTGTTCCAATTTGCCTGTCCCATTCCCACGCGCGCTAAATAGCACCGCAGTGACACAGAGACGCAGAGGATAATCTGGCTTTGCCAGCATCCCCCGCGTCTCTGTGCCTCTGCGGTTTTTTCGCCCGCAGTTCCATCATCAGTCCTCACGTATGTCAGAGCGCATCAACTTCGGCAAAATTAAGGAAGGCGCGGAGCCGCCTAACCTCATCGAAATTCAGCTGAACTCGTATGTTGAGTTTCTTCAGCAGGATCTTCCTGGAAGCAGACGCAAGGAGACTGGGCTCCAGGCAGTGTTCAAGGAGGTTTTCCCAATCGAGAGCTATGACGAAAAAGTTGTTCTCGATTTCTCGTCTTACGATATCGGAGAGCCAAAGCTCTCGATACGAGAGGCGATGCGGGAGGGCCAGACATTCTCAGCACCGCTTCATGTCACGTTTGCGCTGAAGGAGGAAAAGGGCACGAAGGAGGAGAAGGTTTATATGGGCGAGATTCCGCTCATGACGCCGCAGGGTACATTCGTAATCAACGGTGCCGAGCGGGTGGTCGTCTCACAGCTCCATCGTTCACCGGGCATTGCGTTTGAGTCATCGATTCACCTGAACGGGAAGGTTCTTTACAGCTTCCGCATCATTCCTGATCGCGGCTCATGGCTGGAGGTCCAGTTCGACACGAACGACCTGCTCTACATTTATCTCGATCGGCGCAAGCGGCGCCGGAAATTTCTTGCGACGACCTTTTTGCGCGCGCTTGGATACGGCTCTGATGCAGACATCATCAAGTTGTTCTACAAGATTGAGACGCTAAAACTCAGCGAATCCTTGGAGGAAGAGTTGATCGCCACGAAGGTGCTGATCAACGATGTCCGGGATGGCGAAGTGACCGTTGCCCGTGCATTCGAGCCGCTGACTCAGGCAACTATTCGACAGATCATTGCACTCGGAATAAAGACGGTAGAGGTAGTTGATACCAAGGATGATGATACCATCATCAAGGCTCTCAAGAAGGATCCAGCGCACGACGAAGAAGAGGCTCTCAAGGACATCTATCGTCGCCTTCGTCCTGGCGATCCACCAACGGTGCCAAATGCACGTGGACTCCTGAAGCGGCTGTTTTTCGATCCGAAGAAGTACGATTTAGGCCGGGTAGGACGTTACAAGCTCAACCAAAAACTTGGGATAAACGTTTCGCTCGACGAACGGATCATGACCAAAGAGGACTTCATTGCGGCGATGAAGTATCTCATCTCCTTACGCAAGGGCGAAGGAACCCTCGACGATATCGATCATCTCGGTTCCCGTCGTGTGCGGACGGTTGGCGAACTTCTCGCGAATCAGTGTCGCGTTGGTTTGGCCCGTACGGAGCGTCTTGTGAAAGAGCGTATGACCCTGTTCGATGTAAACATCGAAGGCATGACGCCGCAAAAGTTGATCAATCCGAAGGCGTTGTCTGCAGTAATTCGCGACTTCTTTGGCCGTTCGCAACTCAGCCAGTTCATGGATCAGACGAATCCGTTGGCGGAGCTTACGCACAAGCGACGCCTTTCGGCTCTTGGACCAGGTGGACTTAGCCGTGATCGCGCAGGGTTCGAAGTGCGTGACGTGCATCCATCGCACTACGGGCGCATTTGTCCGATCGAGACTCCTGAAGGTCCAAATATCGGATTGATATCTTCGATGTCCACGTACGCCAGAATCAATGATTTTGGCTTTATAGAGACGCCGTATCGCAAGGTCGATAATGGCCGCGTAACGGACAAAATTGATTTCCTAACCGGGGATCAAGAGGAGAACTTCCTAGTGGCGCAGGCGAATGCGCCAATGGATACCAAAGGAAATTTCGTCAGCGACAAGGTGGCGATCCGTTATCGAGGCGACTTCCTTGAAGTAGAGCCGGGGAAGGTCCATTACATGGACATCTCGCCTAAGCAGCTCGTCTCAGTGGCCGCTTCACTCATTCCGTTTCTGGAGCATGATGATGCGAACCGCGCTTTGATGGGCTCGAACATGCAGCGTCAAGGTGTGCCGCTTCTTGTGTCTGAGTCTCCACTTGTCGGCACGGGAATGGAAGGCAAGGTCGCCCGAGACTCTCGCGCAGTTATTGTCGCGGAAGGAGATGGCCGGGTTGCTAGCGTTACGGCTGACCAGATCGTCATTACCAAAGATGGCGAAGTGCCAGATTCGAAAAAGAAGCTGAAGCATGATCCAGAGGCTAACGTGTACGTTTACGAGCTTAGGAAGTTCATGCGCTCAAACGCGGGAACTTGCGTTAACCAGAAGCCAATCGTAGCCAAGGGCGCAAAGATCCAGAAGGGCGACGTGATCGCGGATGGTCCTAACTGCGAGGCTGGTGAGCTGGCTCTTGGACGCAATGTGCTCGTCGCGTTTATGCCATGGAACGGCTACAACTTCGAGGATGCGATCACGATATCCGAACGAGTTGTGAAGGAGGATATCTATACCTCCATCCACATTGACGAGTTCGAGATTGGTGCGCGTGATACAAAGCTCGGCCCCGAGGAGATCACACGAGACATTCCGAATGTTTCAGAGGAAGCACTGCGTAATCTTGGGCCCGATGGGGTCATTCGCATTGGTGCGGAAGTTAAGCCAGGTGATATCTTGGTCGGAAAGATCACGCCTAAGAGCGAAACCGAGTTGGCACCTGAAGAGCGCCTGCTTAGGGCGATCTTTGGTGAGAAGGCGGCAGATGTGAAAGATACGTCGCTGACGGTTCCGTCAGGTACTTACGGCATCGTTATGGATGTTAAGGTATCTGCGCGGAAAGAGATCGCTCGCGTAAAGCTCACGCCGACCGAGTCCAAGCGCCAAGCCAAGCAGATTGAGGAGGATTACCTCAAGCGTAAGGAAGAGCTGCATGAGCAGCTTACCGAGGCACTTTCAAACATCCTGCTTGGCGAGAAGATTCCGCTCGATGTGGTGAATGCTCAAACTGGTGAGATCATCATTCCGGCTAATCGTAAGATCACGAAGACGCTGCTGAGGAAGCTCGCGTTGGTATATGATCACGTCGATATCGACCCTTCTCCGATCCGTAACAAGATCCGCGAAATCATAGCTCAGTTTGAGCACAAATTCGCAGAGCTGGATATGGAGCACGAGCGCTCGATGGATAAGATCGAGAGCGGGGATGACATTGACCCAGGCATCATTAAGCAGGTGAAGGTCTATGTCGCATCGAAGCGCAAGCTTTCGGTTGGTGACAAGATGGCTGGTCGTCATGGCAACAAAGGTGTTGTTGCCAGGATCGTACCGGAGGAAGACATGCCCTTCCTTTCGGATGGAACTCCGGTGGATATCGCATTGAACCCGCTGGGCGTTCCTTCCCGCATGAACGTGGGTCAGGTTCTTGAAACCCATCTTGGTGTTGCTGCCAAGGCGCTCGGATTCAAGGTCGCAACACCAGTGTTCGACGGTATTGGCGAAGACAAAATCTTCGAGTACCTCCGTGATGCAAGGAAGGTCCCGGGCTACTCCTGGATCGGCGAGAACGGCAAGGCTCATGTCTATGATGGGCGCACTGGTGAAGCATTCGACCAGCAGGTCGTTGTGGGCTATATCTATATGCTGAAGCTCGGGCATCTTGTTGCAGACAAGATTCACGCACGTGCGGTCGGCCCCTACTCGCTCGTTACGCAGCAGCCTCTGGGCGGAAAAGCTCAGTACGGCGGCCAACGTTTCGGAGAGATGGAGGTCTGGGCGCTGGAAGCATACGGCGCGGCCTACACACTGCAGGAACTTCTCACCGTCAAATCGGACGACGTTCAGGGACGTACCCGCATCTACGAGTCCATTGTGAAGGGAGACAATTCTCTCGAGGCCGGAACGCCGGAGTCGTTCAACGTCTTGATTAAGGAAATGCAGTCACTCGGCCTCGACGTGAAGGTCGGGGCACGTAGCGCGGATCAGCCGCCTGCGCTGCTCTAGGAATCCGTGGCGGTGGGGGCTTTCCGCCCCTGCCGCTGCATCGTACTCGCAATCCAGTATTAGTTTTATGATCGAAACGCCTAATTTTCGTGAATTGGTCGGTGAAGAGCGGGGTGTTGGTTTTGACCAGGTCGGTATCACAGTCGCTTCTCCGGACTCGATCCGGTCGTGGAGCCATGGTGAGGTGAAGAATCCGGAGACCATCAACTATCGTACTTTCAAACCCGAGAAGGGTGGTCTTTTCTGCGAGCGCATTTTTGGCCCTACTCGGGACTGGGAGTGCTCGTGCGGGAAGTACAAGCGCATCAAGCACAAGGGTGTGATCTGTGATCGTTGCGGCGTCGAAGTTACATTGGCACGTGTCCGCCGCGAGCGGATGGGTCACATCGAACTGGCCGTTCCGGTCACCCATATCTGGTTCTACAAGTGCATGCCTTCGCGAATTGGCCTGATGCTCGATATGTCGAGCCGCCAGCTGGAGCGTGTCATTTATTACGAGGATTACCTCGTCATCGATCCCGGTCAGACTCCTTTGCAAAAAGGCCAGTTGCTGACGGAGGCCGAGTATCGCGAGGCCCTGGATCAGTACGGTGAAGGGAACTTCAACGCGGGCATGGGCGCCGATGCAATTAAGCTGCTTCTCTCGCAGGCTGATCTCGCCGGATTGCAGAAGGAGCTCGAGGAGCAAATGGGTACTACCCGCTCCAAGCAGATCCGGAAGAAGCTCGCGAAGCGGTTGAAGCTGGTTCAGGGCTTCGCCACGAGTCACACCCGGCCCGAGTGGATGATCCTCGAGGTGCTGCCAGTGATTCCTCCAGACCTGCGCCCGCTAGTTCCGCTAGAAGGTGGACGGTTCGCAACATCGGATCTCAACGATCTATATCGCCGGGTTATTAACCGGAACAACCGGCTCAAAAATCTTCTTCAGCTTAAGACCCCAGATGTAATCATCCGGAACGAAAAGCGCATGCTGCAGGAAGCGGTGGACGCGCTCTTCGACAACGGACGCCACGGTCGTGCCGTCACCGGTGCGGGCAATCGCCCGCTCAAATCGCTTTCCGACATGCTTAAAGGCAAGGGCGGACGCTTCCGGCAAAACTTGTTGGGCAAGCGAGTCGATTACTCGGGTCGATCGGTTATCGTCATCGGTCCGGAGCTCAAGCTTCACCAGTGTGGCCTTCCGAAGAAAATGGCCTTGGTTCTGTTCGAGCCTTTCATCATTCGTGTTCTCAAGGAGCGTGGCTACGTCCACACCGTGCGAAGTGCGAAGAAGATGATCGAGCGTCAAACGCCCGAGGTCTGGGACATTTTGGAAGAAGTCACCAAGGGTCATCCAGTTCTGCTGAACCGTGCGCCAACCTTGCACCGTCTTTCGATCCAGGCGTTTGAGCCGCAGCTTATTGAGGGTGAGGCGATCCGCATCCATCCGCTGGTCTGTACGGCTTACAACGCAGATTTCGACGGCGATCAGATGGCGGTTCACGTTCCGCTATCTGTAGAAGCGCAGATGGAAGCGCGCATGCTCATGCTCGCGACAAACAACATCTTCTCGCCCTCGAGCGGGAAGCCTGTAACGACGCCTTCGCAAGATATCGTGCTTGGTTGCTACTATCTCAGTCAGAATCCGCGTCGTTTCGCGGGCCAAAAGGAGCCAGATCGCTTGTCGTTGTTTGCGGACGCTGACGAGGTGGAGTTTGCCCTGTCCGAAGGGGCGATTCGGGTACATGACCGCATTCGTTTCAAGAATCCGGACGTCGACAAGAAGACCGTTTACGGTGATTCCGTGACTCGGGTCATCGAGACCACGGCCGGTCGCGTGGTGTTTAACCAGATCTTCCCGGATGGCGTAGGCTTCTTCAACAAGGCCTGCCCGAAGAAGCAGATCTCCGACATCATCTTCCGGACCTATCAGGTTGCTGGGCACCAGGCCACGGTGGAGATGCTCGATCGGTTGAAGGATCTTGGCTTCCACTGGGCAATGAAGGCCGGTGTTTCCATCGGAATCACGGACATGATCATTCCGAAAGAGAAGCACATCGAACTCGAGAATGCTTACAAGCAGATCGCGGTGGTCGAGCAGCAGTACCGGAAGGGCATCATCACCGATGGCGAGCGCTATAATAAGGTGATCGACGTCTGGACTCACGCTGGTGAGGAAATCGCGAACGTCATGTTCCGGACCCTCGAGCATAATGAGGGTCGCAAGGAGTTGAACCCAGTGTTCCTCATGGTGGACTCCGGCGCCCGAGGCAATCGTCAGCAGGTGAAGCAGCTCGCCGGTATGCGCGGCCTGATGGCCAAGCCCGACGGCTCGATTATCGAGCGGCCAATTACTTCGAACTTCCGCGAGGGCCTCACGGTTCAGGAATACTTCATCTCCACGCACGGCGCCCGCAAGGGTCTGGCCGATACGGCATTGAAGACCGCCGACTCCGGGTATCTCACCCGCAAGCTGGTTGATGCTTCGCAGGACGTCATCGTCTCCATCGACGATTGCGGTACCGCGAACGGCATTACCGTCAGCGCGATCTACGAAGGCGATGAAGAGGTCGTTGACCTCAAGACTCGAATCGGCGGCCGCGCCAGCTGTGAGACGATCAAGGATCCTGTAACTCAGACCATTCTGGTCAAGCGCGGGCAGATCATCGAGGAGGCTACCGCAGCAGCGCTGGACAACATTGGCGTCGAGCAGATGAAGATCCGCTCGGTGCTCACCTGCGAGTCGAAGCGCGGCATTTGCGCGCTTTGCTACGGGCGCAATCTCGCCACCGGCGGGATGGTCAAGCTCGGCGAGGCGGTCGGTATTATCGCCGCCCAATCCATTGGAGAGCCCGGAACGCAGCTGACAATGCGTACGTTCCACGTCGGCGGTATCGCATCGCAGACCTTCAAGCAGCCGATCATCAAGGCCAAGAACGATGGAACGGTTCGCTTCAATGAACTGCGTGTTGTGCAGAGTCTCGACGGCACCTTCATTGCCCTGAACAAGAACGGCTACGTCACCATTCACGCCAAGGATGGCCGGGAACTCGAACGTTACGTTGTGGTTGTGGGTTGCGTCATTGCAGTCGCCGACGGTTCCGATGTGAAGAAGGGTGAAACCTTCGCACAGTGGGATCCGCACAATGTTCCAATTCTCACGGAGCGGACTGGCAAGGTTGAGTTCCGCGACATGATTCAGGGTGTCACCGTGAAGCGCGAGGTGGATGAAGCCACTGGCGTTCTCGGCACTGTGGTCATCGAACATAAAGAGGATTTGCACCCGCAGATCGTCATTGTAGATGAGAAGAGCCACAATGTTCTGGCCAGCTACTCGATTCCAGCCGGCGCTCACGTCGCCGTGCAGGAGAACAAGAAGGTCCAGGCGGGTCAGTTGCTTGCGAAGACACCCCGAAAGATCTCCAAGACCAAGGACATCACCGGTGGTCTACCTCGTGTGGCTGAGCTCTTTGAGGCTCGCCGTCCGAAAGACGCAGCTGAAATCGCCCGTATCGACGGCGTGGTTGAGATTGGCGGAACCGTTCGCGGCAAGCGGAAGATCATCGTTCGCGATGCTGATACCGGCGCGGACGAAGAGCACCTCGTGCCGTTGGCGAAGCACATCATCGTCACCAAGGGCGATCTTGTGAAGAAAGGCCAGCAGCTCACCGATGGGCCGGTCCCGCCTCACGACATCCTCGATGTCCTCGGGCCACAGGCCCTTCAGGAGCATTTGGTGAACGAAGTGCAGGAGGTTTACCGCCTCCAAGGTGTAGAAATCGCCGACAAGCACATCGAGATCATCATCCGGCAGATGCTGCGAAAGGTGAAAGTCACCGAGCCGGGCGATACCTCCATGCTCTGGGGTGATCAGATCGACCGGTTGATGTTCGAAGATGAGAACAAGCGAGTGGTGGAGATGGGTGGCAAGCCGGCAGAAGCCGTGCCTGTGCTCCTCGGCATCACTAAGGCGTCACTCGAAACCGAGTCGTTCATCTCTGCTGCGTCGTTCCAGGACACCACCCGAGTGCTCACCGAAGCGGCGACTCTCGGCCGAATCGATCACCTGCGCGGGTTCAAGGAGAATGTCATCATGGGGCACCTCATCCCTGCGGGCACCGGCTTCCCAGCGCATCGTGACGTGAAAGTGATCTCGTTCTCAGACCAAATGCCGCTGGATGACGATTCAGGCGCCGAGCCGGCGCTGGCTTGATCGCTTAGCTACCTAAAACTACTGAAGAGGCCCGGAGCATGTGCTCCGGGCCTTTTTTTTGTGGATCTAAGCCATGGGCGACCGTGTGCAGCAATGTAAGTGAGTCAGCCAGCGGTCGAGCCCTCTTCCGCACGGCTCAAGGCAGTCCCTTCCCATCCAACATTCTCAATGCAGGACCAATGTTGCACTTAACTTAAACGGGAGGAGGCAGTAACATTGAATTGGCGACGAAACGCTGAGTCGGCGATTCCGCTTAAGCGGCAGGAACTGCCTATCAAAATGATGCGTGGATGCGTCGAAATGACTGGCGCGCCCGTCAAAACAACGCATCGACGCGTCAATATGATGCGGGAGCCCGTGCCGATGACGCGCCGTCCCGTAAGAATGAAGCAGTGTTCCGTCAAAACGACGGGATGGCCTGTCACCATGACGGGGTGGCGCGTCGAAATGACGCATCGGCCGGTCACGGAGACGCGCCATTCCATCGATTTTGACAGGGTGCAGCGCCGACAGCCGCCCTGGGCAGCCACGACTGCTGAGGAGCACAGAGTGTCAGATTCCCAAGTTGACGTTTGCCCGCGGTCCCAGACGATGAGGTCCATGTCGATAGCCACGAAGACTGGAGATGATGGAAGCACCGCATTGATGTTCGGTCACCGCGTTTCCAAGGCAGATCCGCGAGTGAACTCTTACGGCGTGGTTGACGAGGTGAGTACCGCTTTGGGAATGGTCCGGGCGTTTGGCGAAGATCCCGTCCTAGCCGGCGAGATTTTCGCCATTCAGAAGGAACTCGTAATCTTAATGGGTGAACTCGCTGTCGATCCCGCTCACCGAGGGCGCTACCGCGAGAAAGGCTTCGAGTTTGTCTCCGCTGGAATGGTCGATCGGCTGACCGGGGTGATCGACGATCTGGAGAAAAACCATAAGATCAGCTTCAAGCACTGGGCGACCCCTGGAGCTACGCGGGAAAGCGCATTACTCGAAGTCGCGAGGACGGTGTGTCGGCGAGCCGAACGGGCAGTCGTCTCGCTAGCCGATAGCGGGAGTGAGGTGAATCCCGAGGTGATCCGGTATCTCAACCGCCTTTCAGACCTTTGCTGGCTTTGGGCGCGCTTCTCGGAAACGAAGAGTGGCGTTGCCGACTAGCTAGTCGGAAAGGTGGTGAGCACCACATTCCCGGCAGCCTCGATGACGTGCTGCACCTTACCTCAACGTTTCCGCTGTGTGGATTGCGACGATCTGTCCAGTAAGGGGCTCCGCCTGCACGTTTACGAACCCATTCTCCCGCAAGAACTCGCTCAGGGTCGCAGGTGAAGGGAATGCTGCGATGGAGTCCGCGAGGTATGTGTACGCGCCTTTATGCCCAGTGAGCGCGGCGGCGATGTGCGGTAAGACTGAGCCCAGATACCACCGGTAAAACCGGCCAAACAGCGCCTCGGGCTGTGAGAAGTCGAGAATCAAGACCCGTCCGGAGGGCCGGAGGACACGCCTCACTTCAGAAAGTGCTTTGCTCCAAGAACTCATGTTCCGAAGACCGAATGCCACCGTGCAAACATCGAAGGTGGCGTCGGGAAAAGGAAGCCGCTGGCCGTCCGCCGCGATGAGGTTACCGAGGCGTTTCCCTCTTGCCCGCAGGAGCATTGGTTCACAAAAGTCTGCACCAATCAGAACGGCGGACGGGCAGGTATTTCGTAAGGCGAGCGCGAGATCCCCGCTTCCGGTAGCAAGATCAAGAATCCGCTGCGGTTCCCAATCCCTTACAATCCGAGCGGCGCGGCTCCGCCAATAGAAATCGCACCCCCCGCTGAGCAAATGATTTGCCAGGTCGTAGCGCGGTGCGATCGATGCGAAGAACGACTGAATGCGCTCGGCGCTGTGCAGTGACCCCCTTTTTCCAGGCGAAGGTGCGGGCGTTTGATCGTCAGTAGATGAGGGCATGACACATGCTTTCGCATTCTCTTATCCCAATTCTCAAAGTTCGGCTGCTATATTTGCCGGGACCTCTAGAACGATGCCGAATACAATAATCAGCAGAGCGTGCGTGGTGATCGTAGACGACGAGGCTTCGAATGTGCGCCTTCTCGAGCGGATCCTCGAGATGTTTGGCTGCAAGGCGATCTTCAGCACGACTGACTCCAGGGAGGCGCTGAAGCTGTGCCTCGAAGTGGGGCCCGACATTGTGCTGCTCGATCTTCACATGCCATATGTGGATGGTTTCACCTTGATCGAGCAACTAAAGCAGGTCACGCGGGAAGAGGACTACCTGCCGATTCTTGTGCTCACCGCAGACATCACGGTGGAGACAAAGCGCCGAGCGTTGGCGTCTGGCGCGAAGGACTTGGTGACCAAGCCGCTGGACCACTCTGAGGTCGTCTTGCGGATCAAGAATCTCCTCGAGAACCGCTTTCTGCACCAGGCGTTGCACCGCCAGAACGAACTGCTGGAGGAGCAAGTGCGAGCGCGAACCGCCGAAGTGGAATCCACCATGGAGCAGCTTCGCGCGGCGCAGGACCGTGTGGTCAAGCAGGAGCGACTACGTGCGCTCGGCATGATGGCCGGTGGGATTGCGCACGACTTTAACAACGCGCTGACGATGGTGCTCGGATATGGCGAACTGCTCCTTCCCTATGTACAGCAAAATGCGTCGCCCAAGGAGCTGAACTATCTGCGCAACATGGTCTCCGCTGCCCAAGACGCGACCCACGTGGTCAGCCGGCTCCGGGAGTTCTACCGGCCGGCCAGCGGGACAGACATCCGGATGGCTGTCGATGTGCGCTCCGTGATCGAACAGGCCGTCTCGGTGACGGCACCGAAGTGGAGCAGCAAGAGCCTTGCGGATGGGGTGCAGATCCAGATGAACATTGAAGTCGATCCTGTCCCAACGGTAAGTGGGAATGCGGCCGAGCTGCGGGAGGTTCTCACGAATCTGATCTTCAATGCGGTCGACGCGATGCCATCAGGTGGGGCGATCACAGTGAGTGCGGAGGTACTTGAGGCCGGCGTTCAGATTTCGGTTCGCGACACCGGGATTGGAATGAACGAGGAAGAGCGCGAGCGTTGCCTCGAACCATTTTTCACGACAAAGGGCGATTGGGGTACCGGCCTCGGACTATCTGTGGTGTACGGGATTATCCAGCGGCATGAAGGCCGGATCGAGGTGGTCAGCGAGAAGGGCAGCGGCACGGCGTTTTCCTTCTGGCTGCCCGAGGGAGGGAGCGATGAAGAGCCTTCGCCTGCTGAACTGGAGGCGGTCAATCGGCCCTTGCGGATCCTTGTCGTGGACGACCAGGAAATTATCTGTGAGCTGATCGCGGAATATCTCCAATCCGATGGCCACGCGACGGTCAGCGCGGCAAATGGACGGGAAGCGCTGGGGCGTTTCGTGGAGGCTCCGTTCGACTTGGTGATCACCGATCAATCGATGCCCGAGATGAATGGCGTACAACTCGCGACCGCGCTCAAGGAGCGTGTCCCAGCGATCCCGGTAATCCTGCTCACCGGCTTCGGCGAGGAGATGCAAGCGCTCGGTGACCATCCGGAGAATGTGGATCTGATCATCGGGAAGCCGGTTTCCGCAAGTGAACTCCGGCGGGCGATCTGCAAGGTCATCGCCGTCCACGACGAAGTGCCGGTTCTGAACTAGACGCCGCTTTCGCGGAATCCAGCGACCACCTTTCCGAGTGAAAGGTGGTGCTCACGAGAGGAGTCGAACCTCCACGGGTTGCCCCACACGGTTCTGAGCCGTGCGCGTCTGCCATTCCGCCACGTGAGCGAATACCTTCCCAAACCTGCCTCTGTCAGCAGGGAGCGCAGACTGTATGCGCCCTCAGCGAAACCGCAAATGAAAAGTAGCCCGACTCAGCTGATGCGCATCGGCATCAGCACATAGAGGAACGGGCTCTGGATCTTGATCACACCTGGGCTCATCTCATCGATCAGATCGAGAAAGACTTCTTCGTTCGTGAGATTACGAAGCGGTGCCATCAGGAACTCCGGGTTGAACGCGATCGCCATATCCCGTCCTTTGTAGGTAATCGCAAGCGACTCCCGTGCTTCGCCGATATCCGGAGTATTGGCGACAATCTCGACGTTGTTCTTGGTGAACATCAGCTTCACCGAATTCGACTTCTCGCTGGAGAGCAGCGACACGCGATGAACTGCATTGAGGAAGATCTCGCGCTCTAACGCGACGCGTTCCTTTGCCTCTCCGGGAATGACCTGCCGATAGTTCGGGTAGTTGCCTTCCACGAGCTTGGACACGAGAAGAGTCGAGCCGACTTCGAAGGCGAGTTGGTTTTCCGCGACGCTCATTGTGACCTCGCCAGAATCGGTCATCATTCGGGCGAGCTCAGTCACGCACTTGGTCGGAACGATTACGTCAATCTCCTGGCTGCGCGGGAACTCCGCTTCCAGATCCACCAGGGCAAGCCGGCGTCCGTCGGTCGCTACCATGGTCAGCTTTCCTTCGCGGAAGGAAAACAGAATGCCGTTTAAGACATAGCGAGTCTCGTCAGTGGAGATCGCGTATGCGGTCTTCTTGAGTGCTTCCCGGAGCTCCTTCTGGGGAAGCTTGAAGACCTTCGCGTCTTCGAACTTGGCGAGCGGCGGAAACTCTTCCTCCGGTAGACCGAGGATCTTGAAGAAGCTCTGTCCGCAGCGGATGCTCGCGGTGTTCTTCGAGTCGACCTCGACCTGAATGTCGCTGGCCGGAAGCTCGCGGACAATCGTCGCCAGCCGGCGCGCGGGGAGGGTAGTCGCGCCCTCACGTTCGATCTGCGCCTCGATGCAGCCCGTGATACCTACGTCCAGGTCCGAGGTCGTAAAGCGGACCTGCCCGTCCCGGGCCTGGAGAAGTACGTTCGAGAGGATCGGCAGAGTCGTCCGTGTGCTGACGACATTCTGAACAGCCTGCAGACCTGCGAGGAACTTCTCTTTGCTGACGCTAAATTTCATAAGGAGGGCAGACGCCGGTTTAGATGACTGAATGCCCCTGTAGTAGCAAATCTTTTCAAGCAGCTCAGGCAGAGGGCCGTCGCGGGTGAATCCCACGTGCCTTTCCTGCTCGAAATCGCGTCAGATCAGCGCTGCAATTGGTTGTCGAGGAACGATACCACCTGACGCGTTTTCTCATCGGTCTGGATACGACCCTTCACCAGGCGATGCGCGTGCAGCACCGTCCCATGATCCCGCCCTCCAAAGGCTTCGCCGATTTCGTTCAGTGAACCTTTGGTCAGCTCACGGGCAAGATACATAGCGATCTGTCGAGGGAACGCGATGTTCGCAGGTCGCCGCTTGCTGGTCATATCCGCGAGGCGCACGTCGAAGTGCTCAGCGACCCGCTTCTGGATCTGATCAATAGTGATCGCTCGACGCGCTTCCTCCTGCAGCAGATCCTTTAATAGATGCTCGATCCGCTCCATTGATGGCATCTGCCCATCATTCAGCGAGACGTAGGATGCCACCCGCATGAGCGCGCCTTCGAGCCGTCGGACGTTTGTGCGAATGCGCTGCGCCAGAAACTCCAGCACTTCGCCGGTCATCCGAATGTCCATCCCTTGGGCCTTTTTCCGGAGAATGGCGACGCGAGTCTCCACATCTGGCGGAACGAGCTCCGCAGTCATTCCCCACTCGAAGCGTGAGACCAGCCGTACCTCGAGATCCTGAATCTCTGACGGAGGGCGATCGCTCGAAAGCACGATCTGTTTGTGCCCGTCGAAGAGCGCATTGAAGGTGTGGAAGAACTCCTCTTGCGACCGTTCCTTGCCGGCGAGGAACTGGATATCGTCGATCAACAGGATGTCCGCCTGCCGGTACCGCTTGCGGAATTTAACCAGGCTGCCGGTTTGAATGGCATCGATGAACTCGTTCGTGAAGCGTTCGCTGGTGATATAGAGCACCTTCACCCCACGTTTCCGCTTGAGGATGCCGTGCCCGATGGCGTGCATCAGGTGAGTCTTTCCAAGCCCGACTCCCCCGTAGATGAAAAGTGGATTGTAAGTCTTACCTGGCGTCTGACCTACCGCCACACACGCCGCGTGGGCGAACTGGTTGTTCGCTCCGACGACGAATGACTCAAACGTATTTCTCGGATTCAGCCCATGCGCGAAGGGCTGTGGAGCAAAATCGGAATCGTCGTCTTTCTCGTCTTCGACAGGAGCAGGCAGATTCTCACGCCCGGCGGGCTCGCTTGGTGGAGCCGAAGTGTCATCCCCGAATGTGAACTGCACTGCGCGGGGCGTACCGAGAGCGAGGAGCGTCGCGGACTGGAGCAGGTTGAGGTAATTACTCTCAATCCACAGCTGGTAGATGTTGTTCGGAACTCGAAGTGTGATCGTCTGATCATCGATCGCAACGAGGGTGGTGTTCTTGAACCAGCGCTCGAAAGTGTCTGGACTGACCTCTGCGCGAACTGAGCCTACAATCTCGGCCCAAGCAGTGCTTAGATTGGGAGGTAGAACGGCTTTGTCCACAGACATCCCCGGTAAAATATTTAGCGCCATCTAAGTGTTTAGAGTTGGGTTAGATGCCACGGTATTGAGCTGATCAAAGCGGGAGGCGTGACAAATCGGCTCGGGTTCATTAGCGTAAGGCGCTGTGGGGGAGTAGCTTCTGAGACTGTCGTTAGATCGTAACTCGTAAACCTGTGGGCCGAGACCGGCTGCCGAGTTCCCTTGTGTGCGTACACTGCGGGAGACTTCAGGAGGGTTCTTGGTTTGTTACTCACAAGTTATTCACACGCGCCTTCGGCGTCTCCGGCGCTGCGGCTTGACGTTATTAATCGGGATCACCGCGAACAAGAAAAAAGGCATTTTGAAGGCAATTCTCCCGTTTCTTAGAGGAACAATTCTTTAGCCGGGAGGGTGCCGAGGCATCTTTCGTTCGGAGGCCACACAGGGTCGATGGAATTGAGGGCCGCTGTGCTCGTGAGAGGACCGAAGGTGGCCCTCTAAGGAGGCTCTACAGGGCGCGTTATCAGGCGGGCCGTCCACGCAAAGTGCCAATCCGCCCTAATTGCTCGGCACGCCGCCCTTTTTGCTCGGCTGGGGGTGTCAATAGCTCGGCGCGCCGAGCAAATAGCTCGGCGTGCCGCCCTCAAAGCTCGGCGCACCGAGCAAAAAGCTCGGCTGAGGGTGTTGAAAGCTCGGCGTGCCGAGCAAATAGCTCGGCTGGGGGTGTCAATAGCTCGGCACGCCGAGCAAATAGGGCGGCACGCCGAGCAAAAAGGGCGGCGAGCCCATTTGCCAGGTCCTCTTCTCCGTTTGCGCCCCACTCAAGATAACTCGAAATCCTCTTGTTGGAATCCATGGAGCTCCGCGGGCTTGGGAAATGGGAGATGCGGGAGGGAGATAGTGACGCGCGACGGCTCCGCTCAGCCAGCTTCCGTTTAAGAAGGTCACATCCTTGTACTGTGAAAGGTCCTACTCACTAAGTTCCTTGCGCCCATTCTGCAGCAGTGATTCCAGCCGCCGCGCTCTTCGGTGTTGCTGCTTCATGCCAGCAACTTGGAGAAACGGCTTTCCATGGTGGGTTGCTCGCGGTTACGGCTTGGAGCCCGAAGTATGGAACCCGATGCCGCTCAACAACTCGAAGCCGAGATCGCGCTCTTGCGACGGGTCGCGCAGGGCGACCGAAAAAGCTTCGAAGCACTCTACGATCGTTTCGCAGGCGTCTTGTTCTCTACCGCTTATCGAGTCCTGAACAACCAGGAGGCAGCCGAGGACGTGCTTCAAGACGTCTTTGTCCAAATCTGGGAGAAGGCACCCCTCTATGACGAAACCCGGGGTAAACCGCTCACCTGGGCCGTGACGCTGACCCGGAACAAATCAATCGACCGCCTGCGATCAACACAGCGCCGGAGTCGCTTGCACGACGATGTGCAGCGCGAATCCGAGACCTTCGAGCAGTTTGATGACCGGAGTTCCTTTGACGCCGTATCTTCCAGCGAAACGGGTGCGCTCGTCAGGAAGGCCATTCAGACCCTGTCCAAGGATCAGCGGGAAGCGATCGAACTCGCCTACTTCTCCTCCCTCACGCAGACGGAGATCGCGGAGCGCCTCGGTGAGCCCTTGGGCACCGTCAAGGCGCGGATCCGCCGGGGCATGATGAAGCTCCGGGACATCCTTAGCCCAGAGCGATAGGCGGTGGGAAATCCGGCAGCTACGCTGCGGTCCCTGCTACCTCGACCTCACGAGCAACGAGCCAAAGCGGCGCCCCCTCATCGTCGAGGATCGGCGTAATCGCCACGTCCACCCAGTAAGGTGTCCCGTTCTTGTGGTAGTTCAGGATCGTCTCGCGGCAAGGGCGGTATTCGCGGACCGCATTCCGCATCCGTTCGGCTGCCTGGAGGTCAGTCTTCTCGCCCTGCAAGATGGGGCCGAGCTTCTTCCCCTTGAGTTCGTCGAAACTGTAGCCGCACATTGCGCTGAAAGCTGGATTAACCCACTGAACCAGGCCGTCTGTCCCAGCCATGACCAGCGGGTCTTCCTCGAGCCGCTGGGATTTACCGGCGACCATCCCGACAATGCGGGACTTCAGTGAGTGAGATGGCATTCCACCGGTCATCGGAGTCGCCGAACTTGCCAGGGCCATGCCGACCTCCAGCAGGGGAGTCACAAAAGCGCGGAGTTCAGTGTGAAACTCGAGCACGAGTTCGAACTGCTCGCGCTCCTGCGATGTCATAGTTCCCGCTACGTAAGAGGCGGCGCGGTCTTGAAGGAGATCGTCGATCATGGTTGAACGGAGCAAGTAGCGAGAAAGCGTTGAATGAAGAATGGTACGCTGGTGCGCAAGCTCTGGATACCACGTGCCTTGAGATTTCTGAACGAAAGCTGCAAATAAATGCAACCACAGGCTGCAAGAGTGCGATTCCGGCGCGGCACGCCCCTCCTACTTGAGTGTACTGTTGCGACGCGCTACAGCATCCACGCTCATGCTCGAGGATTACGAACGCGCCGCAATGATACCGATCGACAGCGATGCTCCCTGGCATCGGTTTGTGCGGGCGCGCTTCTCGGGCTGGCTGGGAAACGGACGCGACAGCCGCCGGTTCGCGGTGGAAGTTCACGGTGCAGCGCAGCAGTCAGGCGCGCATGCGGATTTGAGCGGGCTCCTGGAGTACGGTGGCGGCGCGGCTCTCCCCGTGATCTACGAGTTCACCGGCACCCTGGACTTGGAGACGCGAGAAGTGAGATTCGGCGACGCTGGGGCCGGGGCTGCCGATCGGAGTTACACTGGTCGATTCTCGGAGAATGGCCGCGTGCTGACACTTCAATCAAATGGGGCGGGCGGCCAGCAGGGAAAGCCGGTCCACTTAATCCATGAGGGCACTCGGCGAGATCTGCTCGGCGAGTAATATCCGGCTACGGACTGAGATCAGGGCGGTGAGTTGTTGGAGGCTTGCCCAGGCGAAAGCCCGTCTCATCCTCATACCCTTCGGGCGCGTCGCGGATTTCCCAGGCGACCAAGACGGCGCCGGGGAGCACGACCATACCGATGCCAAGCCAGAACGACATGATTCAGAAGGGCGCCGGAACTCGACACACACCCAAAAAGGTTTGACCGAACTCAACCTACAAGCCGGCCGGAGTCATGACTGAGGACCCAAGGCAGACAACTTCTCCGTATTCATTTACGAACGAGGAGCCTCTCCAGGTGCAGGCGAGCCATGGGCACTCGTTGATGGGACTAGTTTCGCAGACTACTGACGGATTGCGCTCATTTCGTTTTCCGCGTTGCGGGAACAACCAGAGAGCGTGATAGATTCTGACATGTTCTCCCCAGTCCTGCGGGCCGTGCCGCAGCGGTGCAGTTTAATCAGCAGGTCGCGCGTTGTCGTTGTCCTCGCCTTGCTGGTCGCAGGTGCCTTTAGCGCGCAGGCTATCGACCAGACTTCGCGCTACTTCCGCTTTGCGCCAAGCAAGCTGCGTGACGTTCCGGGCACTGCGAACTGTGTGCAGATTTCTGAAGTTCAGTTCCGTTTTCGCGGGGCAGCGTTGAGCATGGCCGGGGTGGTGGTGACTAATCCGGGTGGCAATACTCCCGCCGAAGAGGGCGCGTCCAAGGCTGCGGATTCCAACACTGCAACCAAGTGGCTCGACTTCAACAAAGGCGCGCTGGTCTTCACCTTTCCGGCCCCGGTCACGATCGACAGTTACACCTTCGCCACAGCAAACGACTCGCCTGAGCGCGATCCGGTAAGCTGGCGGCTCGAGACAAGCCAGGACGGTTCCAGCTGGGCGCGTGTCGATGAGGTGAACAATCACGCAGTCCCGACGACGCGGCTTACCTATCAGCAATGGTTCAATCTTCCTGCCAGCGGAGGAGTCCCTGGTGATCCAGTCTCACCGCAGTGGCATCCCGATGAGTTGCTCCGATGGACCCCGGATGCAGATCCGGACGCTCCCTTTAACCGCAGCACGGTGCCGCTGGCCACTCGTGTGGCGCCGATTGCCGCGCTGAAGGCGAACCCGCATGCGCGCCTGAATGAAGGACGCGTGATGCCGCTCATCGCCTTTAATTCCATCCCCGCCGCCTCCGCCCAGGGCTCGCGCACTCTGCGCTATCACACGCCGCTCTTCTGGCAGTACATGCACGCGCTCACCTTCTGGGGCGGTTCAGATCGCGATACCCGTACAATCCTTGCGCCGAGCGCTCACGTGGTCGACGCCGCTCATCGCAATGGCGTACCCGTGCTCGGCAAGATCTTCTTTGCCTTCAGCAGCGAACCTCAGCGGCTCGCGATCGTACGGAGCTTTCTCGTTAAGTCAGGCAACACATTTCCCGTTGCCGACAAGCTCATCGAGGCAGCGCGCTATTTCGGCCTTGAGGGATGGTTCATCAATCAGGAGACGGCAGGGACGAACGCGACTGATTCCCAGAACATGCGCGACTTCATCAAGTATTTCCGGGAGAGGGCCCCGGAGCTCGAGATCATGTGGTACGACGCGATGGTCGAATCCGGCGCGCGCTCATTTCAGAATGCGCTGACCAGCCAGAACGACGCCTTCATGAAAGAAGGCCTGGGCCTCGTCTCGCATAGTATATTTCTGAACTTCTGGTGGGGGAGCGGCTTTGGCGACACCACGAACCTTCCGAATTCCCGGCAGCTCGCGCTTAGTCTTGGAATTGATCCCTACGACATCTATGCCGGCATAGATACAGAAGGTGGCGGGTTCGATACTACCGTGGACTGGAACGCGCTCTTCCCCGAAGGCCAGCCGCACCGGCTTTCGCTAGGTATCTATCGACCCGAATGGACTTTCAATTACTCCAATGGAGTCACGAACTTTCACTCACGGGAGCTCAGATACTGGGTGGGCGAAACGGGAGATCCTACCAACACCGCGACCGCTGACGACTGGAAGGGCATCGCACATTATATTCCGGAAGCTTCTCCGATCAGCACACTTCCTTTTGTAACAAACTTCAATGTAGGGCAGGGGAGCCGATACGCAGTTGGGGGCGCGACCGTTATGGTTGGCCCCTGGAGCAACTTGAGCCTTCAAGACATCCTCCCGACCTGGCGATGGAGAGTCGAGAGTGCCGGCACGAAGCTGACGCCGAGTCTCGACCTGGATGACGCCTACCAGGGCGGAGCTTCCCTCAAGGTTGCCGGTAATCTGGATGCCGCTAATCGTATCCCACTTTATCGCTGTGATCTCCCGGTATCCGCCACAACGAACGTGCGAGTCGCTTTTAAGCGCGGAGCTCCGGGAGCGTCCGCAATGCAGGTGGGATTCGCGTTTAAGGACAATCCGACTGCCTACACTTACTTAAACGTTGGGGCGGCGAGTACCTCGGGCTGGAACACGGCGACCTTAGGTCTGTCAAACTATCAGGGCAAAACACTCGTCGCTATCTCGCTACAGTTCTCAAACCCAACCGCGATTCCTGGCTACACGATGCGGGTGGGACAGCTCGCAATGTATGATGGCGCCATCGTCACTCCCGCGCCGCCGTCGAATGTAGTCGTTGATCGCAAGCTAAGCCTGGATGCCGAGACACTGAGCTTGCGCCTGAAGTGGACACACTCGACGAGTGCGGTTCAGCATTACAATGTCTATCTCCGCAACTCCGATAACTCCCGGGTGTGGCTTGGGGCTACGCCGAATAATGTGTACTTCGTTCCGGCTGCGCGGAGGAAGGGTAAGGATAGCAGCTTGACCATCGAAGTGGAGACAGTCGGGCGTGAGTTCGGTATCTCAAATCCCGCGCAGGTCGTGGTTGACCTGCCCGCTTCACCTACTCTGCAGCATCGGATTGCCGGTGCTGCGATCGGGACGCCTGGATCTTCACAGAACAGCGGGCGTACGAAGGAGATGGTCTTTGATCGGAACCTCTCCACGTACTTCGACGCTCCGATGGCAGATGGCGTGTGGGTGGGGCAAGACCTCGGTGCGGACAACGAGCGGGCGATCACTGCGATCCGCTACTATCCTCGGACCGGCTGGGGAGCACGGATGGTTGGCGGTGTCTTCCAGGCATCGAACACCGCGGACTTCAGCAGCAACGTTGTAACGCTTGCCTCAGTACCACTCCTCCCTGTGGAGGGAGCATTCAGCACCATCGCAGTAGATAATCCGACGCGCTTTCGTTACGTGCGGTACCTCTCGCCGAACGGCGGGTGGGGGAATGTCTCGGAGGTGGAGTTCTATGGCGTGCCCTTGCCCGCGGCGCCGGTCTCCCTGGCCGGCAGCATGCGAGATGGAACCGCGTCACTTTCCTGGAGCCCGTCCACGTATGCCTCAAGGTATGAGATCAAGCGCGCCGCCACCAGTGCCGGTCCATTTACAATCATTGCGAGTGGCGTGTCGGGCACGACTCATGCCGACTCGGGATTGACCTTCGATGCCACCTATTTCTACACGGTCTCTGCGATCAACGAAGCCGGGCGGAGCCCAGACACAGCGGCGGTCTCCGTGTCCGATCGCTACTCGCAATGGGTGACAGCGCAGGGATGGACGCCGGGTTCCGCCGGGACTTCTTTTGGGGAAGACGCTGATCGTGATGGCGTTGCAAACGGGCTGGAGTACTCGGCGCCTGGTGGCCTCGAACTCGCGGTCGCCGGACCAGTGGCGCGCATTGTGGCGGAGTTAAGATTGGATGCAGGCGTAGTTGCGACAGCAGCGAAAACCACTGATCTGCAGGTGTGGACCCCGATCACCCTCTCGATCTCGCCTGATCAGACAGGAGTGCCGACTGGCTTTACCCGTTGGTTTGCGGAAGATCCGCTTGGTCCTCCATCAGAAAAGCGCTTCTTCCGGCTGCAGCTTACACGATAGACCGGCCCACGTGGGTGACCGTGTTCAAGGTCACGTGATCTGAGACTGGAGGCGTCTAGCGTGTTCCTCACAGCTGAAATATGGCCCTTCTTGTGCTAAACCGAGAGCCTCGCAGGGGTGGAGGTCGACCCTTGGAAGGGTCAACTCCGGGGCTTCGAGGTGGGAGGAACCACCTACCAAGGACCGATCGTGACCCTCCGAGGCAGGAGTTTGACCCTGGAGAGGCTCAATCCTGGAGCCTTCAGAGGGCAGCGGCCATCCTTGGGAGGCACAACCCAGGGCCTCGAAGGCCAGAGTTCGAGCCTAAGCAGGCCGGAGATTGTGCCTTGAGGCCCCGGGCGTCGGGATCAAACGTGTAGTGCATAAGCATACCCACGTAAGGTGGATTGCGCTCCTGGAGGGAGGAAGCGGCCGCAACTCTGAAACCCCAGTCGGTCTCGCACCACCCCCAAGACCGCGATCGGTGCACTCCCCTCCGTCAGCCCTCGCAAGGGCCCACCTCGGGCCGTTACCTCTTCTTCTTGTTGAAGTTGTTCATATAGAGGCAGAACATCGCGTCAGGCTGCTTCTCCTTCTCAAACGACCGTAAAATCCATCGGAGTAGTCTCTTCATCGAGCAGTCTGTGGGGTCTCCAGTTCCTCTTTGTGCATGAACATTTCGCGCAGAGTCGCATTGGTCACCGACTCGCGCTAGCTCTAAGCGTGCGGCACTGGTGGATTGTTGCGTTTTATACATCGCGACTCAACCGGCCCCCACGGTTGTGGACTCTGACACAATCGTCCAAGCTCTTAGTACCCCCCGATGAAGACGTTCGTCTGCCTCCTGATCTTTGCGCTATCCCACTCTGCGACACAGGCTGCGGATTTGCGCCTCCCGGCGATCCTCGGTGACCACATGGTGCTGCAGCAGAAGCAGGCCAATCCGATCTGGGGCTGGGACACTCCGGGTGCTGAGGTAACGGTCAGTTTCGCAGGGCAAACCCATTCCGCGACCACCGGTTCGGACCGTCATTGGAGAGTGACGCTGGATCCGATGGCAGCGAACTCTACCCCTCAGACGCTCACCGTCACTGGTTCGACAACGCGGGAGATCCGCGACGTGCTCGTCGGTGAAGTGTGGATGTGCTCGGGTCAGTCGAACATGGCTTTCGCCTTGCAGCGGGATTGGAACGGCGATCTCGAGGCCGCCGCCTCCAGGCATCCGAATCTGCGGCTGATCAAAGTGCCGCAAGTCGGTACGCAGGACGCGCAGGAGGACTTCATCGGCTCCTGGAAGGCTTCCACGGTGGAAACCGCGAGGTCTTTCAGCGCAATTGGTCTGCTCTTTGGCCGCTATCTGCACGAGATCCTCGAGGTGCCGGTTGGGCTGATCGACAATGCGTGGGGCGGCTCCGCGGCAGAGGCTTGGGTGCGACGGAAGAGCCTCGAGGAGGATCCACGCTTCGCGGTGCTGATGCGTGGGGCGGTGGCGCGCGAGGCGGGGCTGCAGTCCGAGAAGGCGAGCGCGAATCACGAGGCGGCACTGGCCAAGTGGGAGAAGGACGCGGCACTTGCCAAGGCGGAGGGAAAGCCGGTTCGCCGTGTTCCCACCTCCCCGCAGCAGTGGCTCTCCGGGAACGCGCGACCGGGCAACATCTTCAACGGCATGCTGAACCCAATGCGTGGGTACGGATTAAAGGGCGTGATCTGGTACCAGGGCGAGGCTAATACCAGCCGCGCGCAGGAGTATGCGGACCTCTTTCCTTTCCTGATCGCGCAATGGCGCAAGGAGTGGGGACAAGGCGATTTCCCGTTCTACTGGGTGCAACTGGCGGACCACCGGCCGGAGAAGACCACGCCCGAGGAGAGCACCTGGGCGGAGTTGCGGGAGGCACAGACGAAGACGCTTCGCCTGCCGCAGACCGGGCAGGCCGTTATCATCGATCTCGGTGAGGGGCGGGACATTCACCCTCGCAACAAGCACGATGCCGCTGCACGGCTGGTCCGGTGGGCACTGGCGAAGGACTACGGGATGGCGATGCCGCACCGGAGCCCGGAGTTCAAGTCAATCGAGGTGCACGGGCGGAAAGCCGTAGTCACGATTGAGTGTTTCGGCAGCAGTCTATACTCGCTCGACGTGGCAGATGCGCGCGGCTTCGCAATCTGCGGGCCCGACCGGATCTGGCATTGGGCAAAGGGCGCGATTGCCGGGAAGGATCGGGTGGAGGTGACGAGCGAGCAGGTGGAGCAACCAGTGGCGGTGCGCTATGCCTGGGCAGACAACCCGGTGTGCAACCTTTTCAGCAAGGATGGGCTGCCCGTAACGCCGTTCCGCACGGATGACTTCCCGCTCGTGACCGCGCCGAAGTGAAGTAGGCTTCGTTGTCGGACCTAAAGCTCCTTAATCCTGAGTCGGCGGTATTCCATCTGACCACGGTCCGCCTCCAGCCCAATCGGACCAGTGGGAGGAAGCTTCAGCGCGGCCTCGAGAACCTCGCCATTGCAGGTGCAGTGCGCCACCCCGTCCTTCACGATTACTACGATCTCGTTCCAATCCTGCGGCTTGTAGCTCTTCAGCTGCTTGTAGGGCCCCGCCACCAGATAGTCCCTGCACTGAAGCTGAGGTCCACGGACGAAAACGCCGCTGTCCGCGTCGACCGCCGCCCGGAATTCGAGCCGCAGTTCAAAGTCTTTGGGGAACTGCTGCGTTGTGTAGAGCTGGCGTAGACGGGGTCCGGTCTTCTGTGGATTGACCACGAGCATGCCGTCCTTTGCCGTGTAGCGACCGTCGCTCGCCTCCGTCTTGCCGTCAAAGCGGTCGTCGGCGTTGTAACCCCAGCCCGTAAGATCCTTGCCATTGAAGAGGCTGGTGAAGCCGGGCTCCATGGTGAACTCCTGGGCCGTCGCAGACCATGTGAGGAGGAGTAGGCAGAGGGGGAGGGCGAAGCGGGGGAGCAGCGTCATCGGGTGATCGTGGCGAATTTGCTCCAGCGAGGGAAGGAGGAACGCAAGGCGCGATCAGGAGTGGTGCGTCACCGTAAGCACGCCGGTCGTTGGATCGAAATCGAGTTGAGCGCAGAGGTCGCGCGTCTCGGCAAAGCGGAGACCGAACTGGGTCCTACCATCGCGGTAGTTCAGCGCGGTGAGCGTAAAGCCGAAACGCTTCAGCTTGGCCTCCTCCAGAGTAAGGACGGCGGCGGAAAACTGTGCTGGAGTCAGGCGACCACCCGCAAGCCACGTCGCGATATCACGCACCTCACACGCGATTTCATCGCAGATGTGCTTTGCATTATCGGGCTCCGACATACGCCAGAGATCGCCCGCCGGATGCGCCCCGGTCCTGCTTCCGATAGAACCGGCGATGCGCCCAACGATCTCACTGAGCGAATTGCGTGCGATTTACGACCCGGAACCGGTAGTGGCGGTCGATGTTCAGTTCTTTACTGTTGGGATTGCCTGCAACCAACCGGGCAAAGTCGGGAAGGTTCTTATCATTTACGTCGATGTAACGCTCAATCGTCGATGCCCCGCGGTACTCGGCCATCACCTGGTCCTTGCCGCCGACCCATAGATCGTGCGGAGTGCCGACCGACTTTTTCAGGCTCTGGACGCGAACGTGCACGGTGTAGGTATTCGACTTGGTAGTCAGGCGCGGATAGATGTCGGCGTAAGGCTTCTCACGGAGATTGTCCCCGGTGAGCTTTCGGCTGCTGGACTTGTATGTGTTACCTGTCCCCCAGTAGGCAGACATTTGCGATTCCTTCTGTCCCTGGGGCACCAGGTTCATCTCACATATCTGAGTCGCCGATTTGAAGATCTCGTTCTTCTTGAACTTCGCATCGAAGGCCTGAAGGGTTTCATCAAGATCGATGGATTCGCGTGCGTTACGGATTGTCGGCCGATCGGTGGCGCTTCCCATATGCGGTTTGTATGTCCGGGAGTCGCCCATCTGGAGAGCCATGAACTTCGTGGACTTCATGACCGCCCTCATGCCGGTATCCCGCTGGATATAGGTGAAAGGCTGAATCTGATAGTTCATGTTCACCTTCCCGGCCGTCGAGAATGGCTGACTGATAGCATACGGCTCAACCACTGGCATCCAGAAGAGATCGGCCAGCAAGTGATCTGGCGGAGTAAGCTTCCCGGGGTGCGTCCGGTCTTCCGGCGCTGGATGAAAGAGCAGGGTCTGCCATGGCAGGAACCGCTTCACACCCGTAGGGATTGACCCAAGCATTAGTGCGGACGGAATTTGCCGATTTGGCGAGAAGTACGTTTGGCCAACGGCATCGAAGTAATCCTCTTTTACCATGTAGGGAATGCGACGCTCCTTATTCCCCAAGTGGATGAACTGCTCGTCACCCTCGTCAGGTTTGTTAAGGTAGGCGCCGTCTTTATGACATGCCATCCCTGTGTCCCAATCTGCGGGGCCACCATCAGCGCGGGTCACGTATTCGCCCACCCGGCTTGGTAAATCCGGGAGACGTGTGTTTCCGTTTTGATACTGTTGTACGGCAAGCAGCTTTCCCGTAGTCGCTCCAGGATACTTCTCTCCCAGCGCCGCCATCATCCCGTGAGATTTGCGGTCTGGCTTCGAGCTGTTTAACATGAAGTCGTTGTGCGCCCGGAAGTACGTCGACGGTACGTTCTGAAGAGCCGCGATCATCCGAATGTCACCCGCTGTATGATCCGGGCTGCGAGGGAGACTCGCCTCCGGGCTGTTTCCCGCTTTACCGGCAGGCTCAAGACTTACTACCGTGTCTTCGTCGCGCATCAGCCGGTTCCAATCACCCCCACGAAGGGCGTCACTGAAGCGGTTGTTGAAGTTTTGGTCGCTCCTTGTTGCAAGGACCGGCGTTTTTAGACGCGCCTTGGCGGGGATCTCTAGATTGATCGTCTGTACCACCTGCTCATTCCCTGGATCCGACGTGAGGATCTCCACCTTCACCTGAACCGGCCCGTTCGGATTCAGTTCAAAGGAATTCTTTGTGGTAGCGGACAGATCGATGTCCTTGGAAAAGAAGGGATAGTTCCCAGGCTTGTTACCGCCCGAGACCAGCAGTCGCTTCGTCGGGCCTTTGTCGAAGTGCTTGTTCATGAACGCCATGTTCATTCCCTCTGTGCCGCCGATCCCTCGTCCATGCCAGGTCTGCACGCCTGGGATCTCGAGGAAGTTGTCGCCTGTCGCAGGGAGCAGTGCGGGCCTCGCACTCTTTTCCTCATCCAGTTTGATCTCGATCTTATCCAGGCCAGTGACTCGGTGCTTGAGCAGAGGGTGGTAACCCACATTCCCCTGCATTGGGCCGGCGAACTCCATGATCAGTACTGCGCGCATCGCCTTCTTCATCGGTGCAACTGCCTGAGTTTCGTGGAAGAGAAGCGCTACCTCGGCAATGGTGTCGAACCTTCCAAAGCCCTGCGTATTGTTGATCCGGATTGGAATAACTTCTCCTCCGCCCGCCTCCGATTTAGCGAAAGTAGAAAGCTTGGTGAAAGGCGTGGCGCCGATGCTTGATTCCGCGAGGTTGATGCACCGGATGTAGTCGAAAATGGATGTTAAAATCTGATCCCGGTCGCCTTGGTACTTATCGAGAAAGTTGCCGCCGAACCCGGGGATCGATGTCTGGGTGAGCTTCTGTAGCGCCTGATAGAGCAACTTGTTGCGCGAGATCTTCTCGTAGTCGTCTGTAGGGCTTCGCGGATTGTTCCGAGTGAAGAAGTAGTCCTGCTGTCCAATCCGTGAGCAAAACGCGGCGACGTTATCGTAAGCCGACCGGAGTTTAGGGTTCTCGTTCGTCGGCCAGATCGCAATGCGCGGCGTATTGTAGAGTGTCACCTCAGGCGCGTTGCTCGACGCCGTGAGGAAGAACTTCGCCTTTTCCAGCGCGTCTCTGGTGAGCAGCTTGGGCTTCAGATCTGTAGAGGTGTTCGGTATCCGACCCGCCGCCGCACCCGATGTCATCTCGGGTGTGAACATGAGTTCATCAATAGACGCGTAGAGCCGATCGGCGTCGGGCTTGATTAGTTTCTGCGGAATCTTTGTTCCCGACTCGGATCCGCCACTTTGCACTCGTGGGGTCAGGTTGTAGTAAGCGTTGAAGCTGGCTACATCGCCTTTGGAGATCGCCGCGTTAGCAAGCGGTAGTTGGTTGAGGAATTTGCCGAGGATTGGGCTCAGCGAAGTCGTCGCTGGGTGGCCCGCATAGCGCTGATATTCGTGGGTTGCGGGCTGGGTAAGCGCGAGGCCTCCCTGGGACGCGGTCATGCCCGCGCCGAACGTCCCTACATCCTCCTGGGAAAAGATCCGCGGCACATCCCAGTACACACCTTCCGACGCAGTGTTGATGTTAACTTTGGAGCTCTCGTCATCCGTCCAGAAGGCCAACCTCCCGGTGATCTGATTCTTCTCGCTGGCTCCCTCAATGGCTAATCCGCCGCCAGCCGCGGGCGCGTTTGGTGCAGGCACCAGAGTGCCATCCTCCAGCACGTAGAGCCAGCGCACTGGCATTGGGGCCGGGTTGTTACTGGCGGAAGGATCCGTCCCGCTGTCGTAACCAGGTGCACTAATAATTTCGAACCCCTCAACAACCCCCTCTGCGGTAGGATCAACGATCGGGTAGTTAAGTCGACCGCTCGCGTCAGCCACAGGTGCGTTTACATCCGTGAAGACATCTGCCTTATCGTCGGAGTCCCACTCGTTCAGATCGGGGCCATCGACGAGCGACTTCTCTGAATCGATCATCCTCGCGTCTGAATAGAGCTTATAGACATCCAGTGACCGGCCGTCGTTTGCATACGTTCGGATCATCCCGGGCTGGGATGCCCAAGCTTGGTTGCTCGCGCCATCTGCCGGATCTGTCCGCCCCTTCGTTGCGTCGACGATCTGCGCCATCACCACGTTTACTGCGGAGTCCGCAAGCGCGTTGGCTGATGCCGATGCGGCGTTCGCCGACGCTCCCGAGCGTTCCGTGCGCACGCTCGTAAAGAATGCGATCATCAAGCCCGAGATGATCACCAGGAACGCAAGCACCAGGATAAGTGCCACGCCGCGCTCGTTTGACGGCCCTTGCTGCGGACGGATTCCGCGAGAGGCGAGTGAGTGTAGTGCCATGGGTAAGGTAAGTTCGGTTCAGTCTTGGCTCCAACGGGCAGCCCGGAGGCTAACGTTTGTGGTGAATACGCGGTAACTCAGCCCCTGATCTCCAAGTGTCTCTTCCAAGGTCGCAAGATCTGCATCGAACTCGGAGGCACTGCCGTCGACTTTAGTCTGGAAAAGTTGATCCAAGCCCAGCTCCGGCATCGTTGAACCCGAGGCGAGCCGATCCGCAGAGCGCTCGTCGAGCGCGACAAGAGTGACTTGCACAACTGGTGGTAATTGGTTCTTGGGATTAGTCCGCACACTGACCCGCTCCTCTGTCGAGTCGTACTTGTACGATGGGGCAAGCTTCGCACCGGTGAGATCCTCCTGCGGCGAAAGGCGCGGTAGGATGACCAATGCAATCACGTTCTCCGCCAACATGTGCACGGGCGTCGGCTCTGGCTGCTTTATGGGATCCGTGAACCATTCCCGGCCAGTCCACCCATTGGTGCCGGGTTTTGCCGAGCTGTAGAGAATACTATTCGCTACGCCGTTGCTCATCCCAGAAGTGTACTTGTAGATGCTCAGCTCATTAGATGGCTGCATGAGCTCCATGAGCCGCGAGCGGAAGCGCTCAGGGGGAGCATTGTTCATGGTTTTTAGAAACGGCGGGATCGACGCCTGATCACTGCCAAATTCTACAAAGTAGCCCCAGGTGTTGATTAGCTTCTCCATGCCCGAATAGGCTGTGTCGGTCACAAAGCCGAGGGGTGCATTGAAGAAGATCCCGTGCCCAACTGGTATTGAGGGCGTCCCGTCAGATGAGGCACTTGTACCGCGAGCGCCGCGGAGGAGGTCTGCCGAGCTCCCAGTGATAAAGCGCAATTCCGACTGCCGGACGTACTTCGTCGGAGCACCGGTCTGCGCATCCCGCTCGTACTCCCAGTAAGTGTTCAAAGTTGCTTGGCTTACCCGCCGCGTCATTGCTTCATAGCCTGCTCGAGCTGAGCGGAATTGCTCCACCTTGCCCGTTGTGTATTGCCACGTTGCAGAGGTCTGGCTCACCACCGTGACCAGGATCAGCAAGAGCAGGGTCATCACTGACATCGAGACCATCAGCTCCACCATTGTGAAGGCTGCCCTGCGCCCATAGGCGCCGCGTGTCACCTCATCCCACCCCTGAGTAGAGATCGTCGCACGGGATATTTTCATCCGTGCTTGTTGCGAGCAATCAACGCGACGTGCCGGGAGATCGCTAGGGTACTCTTCTCGTCGAAAGGGGAGGGGGCGCGAGCGGGATCGTTCGCAATCCGGATCTGAACGGTAACAAGGTTCTCCGACGACGATGCCTTCTGCGCCGGAATCTGGGTTGCTGCCTGCACCACCACCTCCACAGTGTAGATCGAATTTGAGTGCGGCTCAGCCCCCAGGTCTGTGCCTTGGTCGTCGAAGTACCGAATCTCAGTTGGCTTGGCTCTAAGTAGATCGAAGTCCGTTTGCTGTGCGTCGGCTACCACTCTCTGGATGATCTGTGTTTTCACCGAAGAGTCCATGGCCTCACGGAATTGCGTCATACCGACGGGAAGCAAGGCAAAGAGAGCCACAAAGGCGAATGACACGATCCCGATGGACATGGTCACCTCGACGAGAGAGAAGCCACCGTTGCGGCGATCTACGGAGGAGGCGGGATTGGAGGACATGAAGGAGCCAGCTTGAAAGTGCTGGTCAGCCACTATCCCCCCGGGTTCCTAGACCCGCCATGGGACGGAACCACTAGTCCCTATCGAGTATGCACATGGCATGTACGTTACGGCGGACCAGTGGGAATGGCGACAGGGTTCCCACCTAGAGCCTGTGTGCCCAAAACACACTTCTGGACCCTCCGGCGAATCCACATCCGCTCACCGGTGTGAACGCTGTGCGCAATCGGTGTGCCTCCGGGCTGGATTGCCTTCGAGTCCGCATGTTTGCTACATCCTGATACTCACGGGTGGAGTCTTGGGTCCTCACTGGCGAGTAGTCGCTACGTGGGCAGCGGGGATCAAACCACTCAACCTAGGTTCAGGCTACTCGCGTGCGAGTAGCCCGGTACTCACCGTCCGCAATGAGGCAGCCGCTGGAGAGTCTCGGTATCTCGGCTGGATAGACGCCGATTCCCGCTCGCGAGGAGAATCTCTCGGCCCGCATGGCTCACCATACTAGCGAGCCGAGCCGTGGTGACTCACCGGCGAGAAGCCAAAGTCGGCGAGTACGCAGGGCGTCCTCGCTGGCGCAGTTCCGAACATCAAACGCGGATATTGAAAGAAGTAAGTCCCGCCACTTCGATCTGAGCAATAAAGTCCTGTCAGATTTAAGTACTTTGTAATCAGGTGGCATGGGCCGATGTGGAGTTCAGATATTATCTTGTGGGGCAAACCCGGCTCAAACCGGTTTACAGGAACCCCACGTGGTGTAGCCGTAAACGGCTTCTTATAATTTCTTCAGCTCTCCTTCCAATCGTCTCTCGAATTTGAATCTATGAAATACCGCCTCTCTGTTCTCCGTCCTTGGCATCTTGTTCTCCCGATGGTGCTTTCCACCTCAATAGCCTCTCTCGGAGCAGAAATCCAATGGGTGGGAGACGAGGCTGGTGCAGAGGGCCAAAACTGGAATAATCCTCTTAATTGGGCAGGCGACATATTTCCAGTGGCACCAGACGACGCTACGGTGAACGTCGCGACGGGGAACTTCCCTATCATCTCCGCGGATTCCGTGTTCCAGACACGTGATACTAAAGTAGGAAAGACAGCCACAGGGCGAGTTGATCACCGCGCCGGGGTTCACAGCACAAATTCGGCAAACTGGACTTACGTCGGGCAGGGTCTCAATGGTGTTGGAACGTACAACCTGGCGAACACGGCTACTCCAGGGGCGGGTATATCTGGCTTTGCCGAAGGGACCGGGTCACTCAATTTTGGAGGGAGACTTTTCATTGGGACATCTTTCGAAAGCGATCCGGCGTCACTTCCAGTTGGAACGATGAACATCAATACATCCGGGACCATTACCCAGACCGGAACAGGGGATGGAAACCACGGAATCTATGTGGGTGACGGTTCCGGCACCGGGACGATGAATCTCCAGTTTGGCAGGATTGCTGTTGAGAACGAGTTCAACGTTGGACAAGGAGGAACATCCATGGGGACGCTCAATGTTGCTGGCGGCTCCATCACTGCGGGACAGCTTCGTGTCGGTGAGAACGGAACGTCGACTGGAGTTATGACGATGTCGGGAGGCACTGTTGTAGCGTCGGAGATCTATTTCGGTGTAGGCGGAGCGGGGAAGGGCACATTCACGCTCTCTGGCGGTACAGTCACTGCAAACCGCTGGATGAACGTTGGCGATAGCAACGGCGGTGATGGAGGCACCGGACGGGGCACAGTCAATATGACTGGAGGTACGCTAAACCAAAATCACACTGATTTTTACTCGTTTGGACAGTCTGGCGGGCGAGGCACATTCAACATGAGCGGTGGGCTGTTGAACGACCCAGCTGTCGTGGACACGAATGCTAACGAGGGAAATGTGACGCTAGGCCGGAACTTTGGAGATAATCGTACTGCAGGTCTGGGAATCTGGAACATCTCAGGATCGGCCATTGTGAATGTACGTGATCTTAAGCTTGCTGCCGACAACGGGGCGTCGCCGGGTGAACTAAATGTGTCAGGTGGTACCATCAACCAGTCCAACGGGCGCACGCTAATTGGAGAAAACGGTGTTGGTAACGCGACAATCTCGGGCGGCGTCCTCAATCTACAGCAGGTGATTGCAGGAGACGGTGAAGGCGCTACGGGGAACTTGACCGTCACAGGTGGAGACTTCAGATCAAACGGAGAGATTTGGTTCGGTCAGGGAGGAGGAACTTCTACCGTGACGCATAGTGGCGGCTCCGTTACTGCTACCAACTGGATCGCCATCGCTCGAGATAGTGGTGAGGCCACCTACAACCTAAGCGGCACCGGTCTGCTCGGCAAAACCGGCGGGGGCGAGGTTGTCATAGGTAGTGTGTTTAACAACAATCCGAATCCTAGCACCGGAACTTTGGCGCAAACAGGAGGCACCCTTCAGACGGTTGGCTTCGGTGATATCAGTTTGGGAGAGAACGTGGGCGCGACTGGGATTTGGAATATGTCGGGTGGAACGGCGAATGTTGACGTCGTTAGAGTTGGTTGGGCAGGTGGTGGAGTAGGCCAGCTTGCGGTGAGTGGCTCGGCGGTGTTGAATGCAACCGACATCGTCGTTGCCGATCAGGGGAATACGACCGGTACCGTTGCGCAAACGGGAGGCACCGTTCGAACCTCGGGCAACGTTGACATTCAGGCAAGCGGAGCAACTGGCACATACAACCTCAGCGGCGGCACGCTGTCTGTGAATGGCACCCTAGATCTCAGTAACGGGGTATTCGGTTTTACGGGCGGAGCGATTACCCGTTCTGACGCCGGAGTTATCAATATCAACGGCCCCCTCACGAGCGGTGAGAATGACGCGACGCTGAAACTTGATAACAACAAGACGTTTGCCATCACCGGCGCCTTCGATAAGGCGATCGGCATTACGCTGGATCTTACCGGGTTGGTCATCCCTGCATACGATGGATCTGGTGTGGACACCGGCTCCTTCGCGCTTGGTACCGTCGGGTCGATCCTTGGCGAGTTTGGTCCGGCTCTCGATCGTCTGGTCGGACTAGTGAATAACCCAAACGCGACGTTCATCTCTGAGTCGCAGGGTGAAGCAGGAGCGTTCGGTACGGGCCAGAGCTTCGTGTGGGTTCAGGAGAACGCCGGGAACGTCACGCTTCAGTATAGCGTCGTCCCCGAGCCCGGTACGGCATCCTTGCTCGCATTGGCTTGCGTAGGTTTTGCAGCACGCCGCCGCCGGCGCGCATAGTCTCCACTCACAGGACATTGTTCTTTTGAGCGCCGCTTCACTTTCGTGAAGCGGCGTTTTCTTTTGCGGAGCACTGATGCGGTGCTTCATTGAACCATATGAGCGTCGTATACTCTCGCTGGATGCGGCTACGCCCGGCTCCAGGTTCTCTCCATGATTAAATCCATCCTAGTCCTTGGTGCAGGCAGTGCCGGACTCATTGCTGCCATCTCTCTGAAACGAAAGATCCCACAGCTTTCGGTACGAGTAGTCCGGAGCGCGGAGATTGGCGTCATCGGAGTTGGCGAAGGGACCACGCCGAACTTCCCGAAGCATCTCTTCGACTATCTCGGGATCAGCCGAAAGCGGTTCTACGAGCTCGCCCAGCCTACTTGGAAGATTGGCATTCGCTTCCTTTGGGGGCCGCGTGGCCGCTTTGATTACACCTTCTCCCAGCAGCTGGACACGCACTGGACGGATTTGCCGCGGCCCAATGGCTACTATTGTGAAGAGGAATTCCGGTGCACGGACCTATCAGCGGCGCTCATGGCGCACGATAAGGTGTTCGCCCGGCAGCCGGACGGTGTCGCGCCAGACATCCAGCCATGGCACGGCTTTCATATTGAGAACAAGAAGCTCGTGGACGTACTCGAGATCGTAGCGCGTGATGCGGGCGTCGAGTTCATCGATGCGACGGTCCTTGGCTCCGAGCGTGGGCCGCAGGGGATCGCGGCGGTGTTGCTGGAGGATGGTCGCCGCCTTGAGGCGGACTTCTTCATCGACTCGAGCGGCTTTCGTAGTGAGCTGCTTGGCAAGGCACTGGAGGAGCCATACATCAGCTTCGATCGGACGCTTTTCTGTGATCGCGCGGTGGTCGGTGGCTGGGATCGCACGGATGAGCCCATCCTGCCCTATACTACTGCGGAGACGATGGATGCGGGTTGGGCTTGGCAGATCGACCACGAGCATCACGTGAATCGCGGCTACGTCTTTTCGTCGCAGATCACCTCAGACGACAATGCGATCGCTGAGTTCCTGACCAAGAACCCAAAGGCACCGAAGTCGCCTCGGGTGGTTAAGTTTCGCTCTGGTCGCTACCGTCACGCTTGGGTGGAGAACGTCGTCGCGATCGGAAACGCCGGTGGGTTTGTCGAGCCGCTGGAGGCCACCTCGCTGATGGTTGTGTGCGCGGAGTGCCAGACCTTCATCGATTTCCTGTTGCACTGCAGCCTGGAGCCGACGCCAACGATGAGGCAGCTCTTCAATGAGATGATGGCGGGAACTTGGGACGATATCCGCGACTTCCTAGGGCTGCATTACAAGCTAAACACCCAGCTCGATACGCCGTTTTGGCGCCAGTGCCAGGAAGAGACTGACATTAGCGGGCTGGATCCACTGCTGGAGTTTTACGGTGAAAATGGCCCGACAGGCTTCAGCAGATACAAACTGCGCAGCACGGAGAACAACTTCGGAATCGAAGGCTATCTGGTAATGCTCGTAGGGAATCGGATGCCCTACAAGGCGCGCCATACCCCGACCGACGTGGAGCGCCGCACATGGGCGGCTCACCGCGCGCGCTTTACGGCTCAGGGCCAAACGGGGCTGGACGTTAAGGAAGCGCTCGCATGCATCCGGCACCCCGGCTGGCGTTGGAACGCTGAGACCTGATGTGAGCGCGCGCAGACGCCTCTTGAGCTTGCAGGGGTAAGTGCATCATCTTGCATCGCCCCTCATGAAGTACCGTGTCCGGTTTCTCTGGTTGCCAATCCTGCTGGCGCTTTTGTTAGCGCGCCAGCATGTGCAAGCTGAGGAGCAGCGGCCCGTTTTTCTTTACAGCCGGTACTTCAATGCAAAGGGCGAGGATCGGTACCTGCCCGAGGGAACCTACAGTGAGGTACTCACGCGTCTGCGCGAGACCTTTGAAGTTCGAGTCCATGATCGCCCGCTTACGGCGAAGACGTTGAAGGGTGTTGCCGTGGTAATGATTGCCAATCCAAGCGACAAGGTAGTGGGCGACTATCCACCGCCTCCGCATTGTTCCGCGAAGGATGTAGCAGCGCTCACGCGGTACGTCCGGGCTGGGGGAGGATTGATCGTGCTCGGCAACCAGGAGGATCACAACTTGGAGATTACCTCGATGAACAAGCTGCTGGGTAACTTCGGCATGCAGTTTGAGAATGAATACACGGACGCAAAGGCGCTCCGTCTGCCGCCTAATGCGCTGCTGCTTGGTGGCCAGCTATGGGCGTACTACACGGGCAACGCGCTCCGGCTTCGACCCGATCACCCGGCGTACCCGCAAGCTATTGCTACGAATGACCTGAGTCAGAAGCCGGTCGTGGGAACAAGGGATCATGCAGGCGTGCTTATGGCCGGAGCCACCCTGGGAAAGGGGAGGGTCATTGCTGTCACCGATGCTGGCTGGCTGACGAATGACGCACTCAGCGGGAAGGGGATCGGCGGCGTGGCGATCACTGAGCACAACAACTGGGAGATCATGGAGCGCCTCTCAGCCTGGGTAAAAGCAGGTCCGAATGCCCCGCTTGATTTCTAACGCTGCCCCATGAAGAACATCGTACAGGTAATCGCCAAATGATTCGGAACGTCGTCGTCCTGGGGGCGGGTAGTGCAGGCTTGATCGCGGCTCTGACACTGCGCCGACAGATTCCGGATCTCGCCGTCCGCATTGTTCGTAGCTCAGAAATTGGCGTCATCGGTGTTGGCGAAGGGACGACGCAATCGTTTCCTCAGTTCCTCGTCAACCAGCTCGGCTTTTCTCCTGAGCAAGTACTCCGGGAGCTGCAGCCGACCTGGAAGCTTGGGATTCGGTTCCTCTGGGGTCCCCGCCCGCACTTCTTCTATACCTTTTCAAACCAGTTTAATTATCGCTGGCAAGATCTGCCTCGAAACAACGGTTTCTACTGCGACACCGATGTCGATAACTTGGATATCTGGTCGGCACTGATGTCCCAGGGGAAGGCCTTCGCAAGGCAGCCCAACGGTGCGCCGCAGTTTGCCCAGCATCGACATGTGGGATTTCATTTTGAGAACCAGAAATTGGTTAGCTATCTGGAGCACCAGGCGAAAGCAGCGGGCGTGGTTTTCGCTGAAGGGACGGTACGGGATGCGCGCCTTGGTCAAACGGGAATCGAGGCTCTTATCCTTGAGAACGGGGAGGAGCTTCGTGCTGATCTTTATGTCGACGCATCCGGCTTTCGCGCGGAGTTGCTAGGTCGTGCCCTCAGTGAGCCATTTGTCTCGTTCGCCGACACGATCTTCTGCGACCGAGCGGTGATCGGCGGCTGGGCGCGCACGGATGAGCCGATTCTTCCATATACCACCGTAGAGACCATGGATGCTGGCTGGTGCTGGCAAATCGAGCACGAGAATTGGATCAACCGGGGCTACGTTTATTCCTCCCCCTTCATCTCCGATGAAGCAGCGTGCGCGGAGTTTCTGCGGACGAACCCGAAGATAGCGACTACGCCTCGAGTGGTGAAGTTCCGCGCGGGCCGCTATAAGCGCATGTGGGTGCAGAACGTGGTGGGGATAGGAAACGCGTCAGGTTTTGTAGAACCGCTAGAGGCAACTGCGCTCGCTACGATAATCACCCAATCCACTGGACTTGCCGCGGTTCTCATCGACTCCTTCCGCGACCCATCTCCAAGCATGAAGTCGCTGTACAACCGATTCATCGGAGAAACCTGGGACGAAATCCGCGATTTTCTGGGGCTTCACTACGCATTCAACAAGCGCCGGGACACGCCCTTCTGGAGGCATTGTCAGACTGAAACTCCGCTGAACGGGGCGCAGGAGATCGTCGAGTTTTTCCGCGAGAATGGCCCTAGCGCCGTACATCAGACCGCGGTGCTCCGGCAGATGAACTCTTTTGGAATGGAGGGGTACCTTGCAATGCTGGTTGGGCAGCAGGTGCCGTATCGCAAGGTTCAAGAGCCGTCCAACGGCGAATTCGAGGCCTGGCGGCGGCACTGCGCGCAAAACGCTGCCGCCGCAAGCGCAGGAATGACGGTGCGGGAGACCCTCGATCTCATACGCCGCAATGATGTCTCTGCCGCCAGCTAGGTTTCTTCTGAAACCGACATCGCGTCTAGA
The DNA here is from genome assembly GCA_031389825.1 of Spartobacteria bacterium. Lineage (GTDB taxonomy): Bacteria > Verrucomicrobiota > Verrucomicrobiia > Chthoniobacterales > Chthoniobacteraceae > JANMSW01. The sequence continues at coordinate 48,868 of JANMSW010000045.1, read as the reverse complement.
TACGCCAATGCTTTGTCGTAGCTGCACCGCTCGAGGAAATGACCGAGCTGCGCGGGCACAGGCTGCGGGAGCGCGGCTTGAGAGGTGACAATGCTTTCCGAAACACGCATCAAACCAGCAAGATGCGCTTCAGGATCGCGTTGGTAAAACTCACGATCCGCAATGATCGCGCTGCGCTGGCGGAGGGCATCCGCGAGCGCGGAGTAGGGACTGGGAACATCCATTGGCAATGCTAGGAAACAGCGAGCGCAGGTTGGCTCTCCGCTGCAAGCTGCCGCTCCGCTTCGATCCAATCCTGATCAGGACTTCCTGGGATGTTAGAAACGCGGCGCCGCTCGGCGAGGAAGTACGCCCGAAGTTCGACATCCTCCTGGGTGTAATTTGGACTGCTCCCGTTGGAGCTCCGCGTTGATCCTGAACGCGGCTTGGTGGCGCCTGGAGCACCTCGCCTCGGCTTTGGCGGCGGTTGCCCAGCCACAGGCACGGAAGGATCGACTGGATTCAGTTGCTTGGGCTTCCGCTTGGTTTGTCTTGGTGTCAGGGCATCCGTGATCGTCTTCTTCACGGTGTTTGCCAGTTTCGCTACGGCCTTCCTTGCGGGCTTGGCGAGCGATGCCGATTCCGGAGCTTCCGGAATGGAAGGCTCTGTCTTGCGATTCGAGGTGGTCTTTTTAGCCATGTCTTCAAACTGCTTCGAAAGATCCGCACAAGGGGGCCACCGCGGATGCGGCGGGGCGAAGAACCACTCAATGTATGACCGGTTTTCACGCTCCCGTAAATCCAAAATCCGCGCGGCTTGACACCGGGAAGGTGAGTCCTACGGTTCAGCTCTCTGCCATGGTTGAACCTATCCCTGCCCCGGTGGAACAAACAACGCCAGCACTTCGCGTGTCGGAAAGCACCGGTCTCCCCGCGAACATTGCTGCCGCGCTTTCGTGCATATTTACGCTCGTTGGAGGAGTGGTCTTTCTCGTTTTGGAGCGTAAGGATAAGTTCGTCCGCTTCTATTCGATGCAGTCGATCATCCTCGGCACGGTCGCCCTGTTGGTTTGGATCTCAGTGGAAGTGGTGGATTTCGTCTTCCGTCACATCCCGATCATAGGGAAGCTGCTTCACTACTTGCTCTACGGATTAAACTCCGCCTTCTCGCTCGTGTGGATTGTCGTGTACACGATCGTGATCGTGCAGGCCTTCCGTGGAAAGGAGTGGTCGATCCCGTACCTGGGAAAGCTGGCGCGACGCCCTACGGTTGGCCCTCCATTATGAGATCCGCAGCTTTCGCAATACCCTCGCTGCAATTCTCGTCCACTAATACCTCCCGGAGCCACGTTTCTCGTCGAAACCAAGTAAGTTGGCGTTTGGCATAGCGGCGGGTCTGCTGCTGAATCGCTTCGATACACCTTGGGACGTCGTTCCCTCCGGCGAGGAGACTTTGGATCTCCCTGAATCCGAGTACCTGTTGCGCGGTCGGGCTGATCGATCCTGCCGCGCTAACTTCCTCCACTACGCCGGCCGCGAACATGCCAGCAGTCCGCTGGTTTATGCGGTCATAGAGCCGGCTCCGGCTCATTTGCAGCAAAACTCCGTTTGCTGCTGGCGCATTGCTCCATTGCTCTTGAAATGAGGAAAACGGTCTTCCCGTCAGGATGCACACCTCCAACGCACGGATGAGGCGCCTGGGATTCTTCGCGTCAATCCCGGCGAATCCAAGTGGGTCGAGCCCCGACAATTTTCGCTGCAGTTCCGCTAATGGCAGTTGCTCCAGAGTCGCCCGGAGATCTTCATCCATTGTTGGAAGATCTGCCAATCCATGGATCAAACCACGAAGGTACAGCCCCGTCCCACCAACGACCACGGCTACCCGTCCGCGCGCCCGGATCTCCGCGATGCGATGACTCGCAAGTCGCAGATACGCGGCGACGTTAAAGCTCTCATTTAGCGGGATCTCGCCTATCAGGTAATGGGGCACCCTCGCCCGGAGTTCGAGACCAGGTTGAGCCGTCAGGATCGGCAGCCCATCATACACTTGGAAGGCATCGGCTCCTACGATCTCGCCGCCGATGCGCTCTGCTAGCTGCACCGCAAACTCCGACTTACCGACCCCAGTCGGTCCGGCGATGTAGAAGGCCGGTTCAGCGGGAGGAATCGCAGTACTATTCAGCGAGGAGAGAACCGGGAGCACTGGGAACAAAAACGGGAGACTCATCAGCTGATGAGTCTCCCGAGCAAAAAGAATGATTGTTGTGACTGCCTAGCTGCGCTCGTTGGTTTTAGCTCCACTCACGACCAACTTTCGGCCCATGAAGTCCTTGTCGTGTAGTGTCTCGACTGCCCGCTTGGCTTCTTCAACATTCGCCATGACCACGAAGCCAAAGCCCTTGCTCTTTTCCGTGATCTTGTGGCTTACGATTTCGGCACTCTGGACTGACCCCAAGCCTTTGAACAACTCGGAGATATCGTTCTCCGTCGCATCGAAGGACAAGTTCCCGACATAGAGCTTCGGTGAGGTGACCTCGATCGCTTCCGGTTTGCGAACGACCTTGGGGGCCGACTCAGGTGCTGATTTGGGAGCTTGGGTCGTAGGTTTATAAGCAGGGTGGCGGTTTTCTCGTGCGGGTCCTGCAGTGTGGCCGTTGCTGCTCACCTTCTTCGGAGAGAAGATCGCTTTGATACGATCCCAGAGGCTGAGTTTCACTGGCGGCTGAGGAGCTCGTGCCGTGGTGGCGCCGCTGGACGAGGAAGGGCGTGAATTATCACGCTCGTTATCACGCCTCGGCCCGCGTCCTGGGCGGCGTCTTGATTTGGTATGTGTGCTCATTGTTTCGTGTACCGTCGGTTGCAATTTCCGGTGAAGTGCACCAGCCGCATCGCGCTGACACGAAAACTGATGCCTGAGGTCGCGGTGCCGCCGCTTTCCACCAGGTGGTGAAAGGGCAGAAGGCAATTGCCGAAACGACTTCGCCGGGAGGTGATGGGAGCCAGGTAAAGAAGCCTGCGCAGAAGGCTTCCTTCCCTCGATCTCAGGAAACGCTGTTACCTTGAATCGAATTGCTGCCTGATGAAGTGCGGGACGAAGGTACCTGTGCATCATCAAAACAGAGCGGGAGGGAAGCCAGTGTGCCGTCTCTTGGCGTCACCGAACACCTCAGTAGGGTAGCTACTCCGGAGATTGCTCCTGAGCAAGGCAAAAGAACTCAGATCCCTCTTCCATAAGGGGTCTGAATACGCCAAACCGGCAGATTACCTCAGCTCTGAGACCCGCGGATCCCAGCGGTCTAAGCTACCCGCCCGCAGCAATTCTTGTATTTTTTCCCACTTCCGCACGGGCAGGGATCGTTGCGGCCTGCTTTGGCTGGTGCCAGGGAACTCTCCTGCTGACCACTAAGAGCCTCATCCAAGCTAGCCTCCGGCTCATCGTGGAGAAGTCCTTGTTGGCGCGTGCCAGCAAGCGACTCGCTGCTCCGATTGCCCGGCACTGCTGTCTCGGATGATCCTCCGCTCTCATCCGGCGCGATCAGCATGTGCGGCAGGCTGGCGAGGAAGAGTTCAAACGCCTGTAGGTTCGACGTCGACCGGAAGAGATTGTGCAGTATCTCCCCCTTCATGTTCCCCATTAGCTCGGTGAACATCTCGTACGCCTCGTTCTTGAACTCGATAAGGGGATCCTTTTGCCCGTAGGCACGCAGGTACACGGCCTCGCGTAATGAATCCATCCCGTACAGGTGCTCCTGCCAGAGCCGGTCGATAGCATTGAGCATGATGTACCGCTCCATCTGCTTCAGCGCGGCCGGATCCTCGTGCTCGCACTTCATCTCGTAGCTCTGCTTGACCCTATCGATCAGGAAGTTGCTCACCTCATCGGCATTCTTCTTATCGAAGCCGGAATTCTCCATCGTGAGCCCCAGGGGGAACGTCGTGTTTACCCAGTTGAGCAGCGCCAGTGAGTTCTGCTCGTCGTCTGGCGGGAGGAAGGAGATGACCTTCTCCGGGATAGTTTCGTCGATGACATCGTAGATCAACGGACGCACGTCCGGATTGTTGATCGCGTCATTCCGCCAGCCGTAGATGACCTCGCGCTGCTTGTTCATCACGTCGTCGAACTCGAGGGAGCGCTTGCGCTGCAGGTAGTTGCGCTGCTCCACGCGTTTCTGCGCGGTTTCGACCGACTTGTTGAGCCATGGGTGCTCCAGTTCCTGTCCTTCCTCCAAGCCAAAGCGCTCCATCATCTTAGTCATGCGATCGGCCGCGCCGAAGTTCCGCATGAGGTCGTCCTCAAAGCTTACATAGAACCGCGATAGACCCGGGTCACCCTGGCGCGCACACCGGCCGCGGAGCTGCCGGTCGATACGGCGCGACTCGTGTCGCTCAGTGCCGATCACGTATAACCCACCGACTTCGGATACACCGGGACCCAGTTTGATGTCCGTACCGCGGCCCGCCATGTTCGTCGAGATCGTCACGGAGCCCGGCTGCCCCGCGCGCGCTACGATCTCTGCCTCTTGCATGTGGTACTTCGCGTTAAGAACCGCGTGCGGTACCTTTTCGCGCTTTAGCATACGGGAGAGCACTTCGCTCTGCTCGACGCTGACAGTACCCACGAGCACTGGTTGCTTGCGAGCGTGTGCCGTTACAATCTCCTTAACTACCGCGTTAAACTTCTCGCGCCGTGTCTTGTAGATGAAATCGTTTAGATCATTCCGCACACATGGCCGGTTCGTAGGAATAACCGCTACGTCGAGCTTGTACACGTCGTGGAACTCGTTTGCCTCTGTCTCGGCCGTACCGGTCATGCCTGCCAGTTTGAAGTAGAGCCGGAAGTAGTTCTGAATGGTGATCGTCGCCAGCGTCTGCGTTTCGCGGTCGATGGTGACCCCTTCCTTCGCCTCGACTGCACCGTGCAGCCCGTCGCTCCAGCGGCGGCCCGTCATCTTGCGGCCGGTGTACTCGTCTACGATCACCACCTTGCCTTCTTCCACCACGTAGTTCACGTCCTTCTCAAAAAGGCAGTAGGCGCGCAGGAGTTGCGTGATGTTATGGATCCGCTCCGACTGGTGATCCATGTACGCCTGCCGCTTCAGCTTCTCCTCGGCGCGCTGTTCGGGTGAAAGGGCAGGATCGTTGTCGATATCCGCAAACTGAGTCATGAGATCCGGCAACACAAAGGCATCCGGGTCTTCAGGGTTCATGTACTCACGGCCCTGCTCGGTCAGGTCAGCTTCGTGGGCACGCTCATCGATGATGAAGAACAGCTCCTCTTTCAGGGCGAAGAGTTCCACCTTTCGCGTGTCGGTGTGGAAGGAAAGTTCCGCCTTATCGATGGCGCGGCGCTTTTCCGGCTCCTCCTGGGCGCGCAGCAATCCTTTGTTCCGAGGCTGCCCGAGCTTCACCTTGTATAGAAGGCGCCCAAAGTCTTCTGGCTTTCCATTCTTCCAAAACTCCTCCGCCTCGGAGCAAAGCCGGTTGCAGAGCATGGTCTGCTTCTTCACCACTTGGTCGACAAGCGGCTTATACTTGTCGAATTGATGCGTAGAGACCGTAGCGGGTCCCGAGATGATGAGCGGTGTGCGCGCTTCATCAACAAGAATGGAGTCCACCTCGTCCACGATCGCAAAGGCATGCCCGCGCTGGACCTGCTGCTCGGCGGAGGTGGCCATGCCATTGTCGCGGAGGTAGTCGAAGCCGAACTCCGAATTCATCCCATACGTGATATCCGCCGCGTACTGCGCCCGGCGGACATCCGGCGGCTGGTCGTGCTGGATAATGCCGGTCGTCAGCCCTAGGAACCCATAAAGCTGCCCCATCCACTCGGCATCACGTCGAGCCAGATAGTCATTGGTCGTTACAAGGTGCGCACCATTTCCGGTGAGCGCATTGAGATAGAGCGGGAGCGTCGCGACGAGCGTCTTGCCTTCGCCGGTAGCCATTTCCGCGATCATGCCGCGATGGAGGCAGTAACCGCCGATCAGCTGCACATCGAAGTGGATCATGTTCCACGAAGCAGGCTGGTCGCAGACCAAGAAGGTGCTCTTGCGATCTGTCAGTCGGCGCGCCGCGTTCTTCACTGCCGCGAATGCCTCTGGGAGCAGGTCGTCGAGCATGGCCTGCTGCTGCTCCGGAGCATCCTTCAGCTCGGCAAGCGCAGCTTTCCACTGGGTGGTCTTGGCCCGCAGCTCATCGTCGGTCAGCTTCTGGTATTCGGACTCGAGCTGGTTGATGCGCTCGACGGTTGGCCGGAGAGCGCGCACCATGCGCAGGTTCTTCGAGCCGATTACCTTCTTAATTAACCAATTGATCATTTGAGGCAGGCGTAAGGGAGTAACGATTTACGGCGGTCCGAGAGCGGGCGCAAGCTACGAACCCGGAAAGCAAGTTCCGGTCTACTTGGATCCTGGCTTGGTCGCTGGCACCCCAGCGAGATCTGCGGGCACCTGGTCGGCCGAAAAGGTCTCCGGGTTCATCTGAACGAGACTGAAGAAGGGACTGCCGAAATCGGGGAGCGTCCCGCCGCTTCGGTCCACCAGTGCGACGATCGCGGCGACTTCACCTCCTCGCTCTCGCACGATGTCGATGGTCTCCTGCACGCGTCCACCACGGGTGACGACGTCCTCCGCGATCACAAAGCGTTCGCCAGGTCGAATTTCGAAGCCACGGCGGAGCACCAGCCTGCCCTCCTCCTTCTCTACAAAGATGTGCTGCTTGCCAAGGGAGCGGGCGACTTCATGGCCCACGATGATGCCACCAAGGGCAGGTGAGATCACGCGGTCGGCCGGAAAGCCTGCCACTTTCTCCGCTAGCATCCCGCAGTAGCGCGCCGCCAGGTCCGTGTGCTGGAGCAGGATCGCGCACTGGAAGAACTGCCGACTATGCAACCCGGAACGGAGCAGGAAGTGCCCCTCGAGGAGCGCCCCAGTCTGGCGAAAAGAATCGATGATCTCCTGACTCACGGCTCAGAGAGGAGCGTCCGTCGGTACCACAGCCTCTTTTGAGGCAATCACTTCAATCTCGACCTTCGCGCCGCGGGGGAGCCCCGCTACTTGGATCGTGGAGCGAGCCGGGAAGGGGGGTGTGAAGTACTTCGCGTACACTTCGTTCATCGCAGCAAAGTCGGCGAGATCAGTAAGGAACACGGTGCTCTTTACCACATGAGTGAAGGTCATGGCGTGAGCCGAAAGCACGGCTGAAATGTTCTTGCAGACGCGGGTTGCCTGTTCCGACACGTCTTCAGAGACGATCTCATTGGTCATCGGATCTAGCGGGATCTGCCCCGCACAGAATAGCAGATTCCCGACGGCAATGGCTTGAGAGTAGGGTCCGACAGCAGCAGGTGCCTCGGCGGTGGCGATCACTTGTTTCATGGCGAGCCAGCCAAGCTACCACGCCGCGCACCCGCAGTGTCAAAGGTAACCGCTGCTCTGAGGGCGACAATCACGTTGCATGGGACTCTCGCGCTATGTTCGATTCGGACAATGAAGTCTCTCGCCGATGCGCGCCTCTACGGAATCCTTGATCTCGGCTACGTTGCGTCGGGGCAGGTGGAGCGAGTTGCGCGGGAGATGATCACAGGCGGTGTGGATGTCTTGCAGCTCCGGGCAAAAACAGCCTCGGAGGCGGAGGTGGAGGATCTCGCGCGAGATCTGGTGCAAATCACGGAACCAGCTGGAATCCCTCTCATCATCAACGACTTTCCTCAGCTGGTTCCCTCCGTCGGAGCGCAGGGCGCACATGTCGGTCAGGATGATTTCACGGTCGAAGATGCGCGCTGGCGGGCCGGGCGTTCGCTTGGCGAAGCGCTCCCGTCAGTGCTGATCGGAAAGTCCACGCATTCGGTCGCGCAGGCAATCGCGGCGCAGGAAGCCGGTGCCGACTACATCGGCTTTGGGCCCCTTTTTGCCACGCCGACAAAGCCGGGGCGTATCGCGATCGGCTTGGAGGACGTTCGAGCGGTTCATGAGCTCGTTCACATCCCGATCTTCTGCATCGGGGGAATCAAGCGGGAGAATTTACCTGCAGTAATCGCCGCTGGTGCTCGCCGCGTGGTGATTGTTTCGGGGATTCTCCTGGCGCAGGATATCCAATCGTACTGTCATGAAGTGCGCAGGCTCTTCGAATCATAGTACGCCGCCTCAAATTCAGAGTTGCGCCACCCTCAGGTGCCTTGAGCGAGTAAAAATCACTGGAGTCCGAGTGAGTTTTGGGATGCTTCGAATCACCGGCGGCGGCTGCCACTAAGGATCACTCGCACCCGACTCAGCCCAGTCGGCGGTGTCTGATTTTGCTCCTTACCCGAGTAAAATTCACTCGCGCGAGAGGCAGGAATTAACGAGTTCGAGCAAAACTCGCTTTATCACCGCCCGATGAGACGGGGATCAAAGTGAAACGGTTCAGGAGGGAAGATGGTGATTTGCCCGAAGTCCGGATGACGGGGGTTCAAGATGAAATTTCTGTCGATTGGCACAATTGAACTGGGCACACAGAGGATTGCCGAACGGGCTTCGCGGATCCAGCGGCCACCAAAAGCTGCGCTGCTCGCTGCCGGGCTCGAGTCCCACTCGCGAGGACAATCCTGCAACGCGAGTGTTTCCATCAGTGCACTATCGAACTCGACTCCTAGTACCGTGTAACCCCACGTCGGTACGATAGGATGCGTATGAACGAGGATCTCCAGGGCTGCGAGAGAAGCGTGCTCGCTGAGATAAACTGCGGGAAGTCCCTCGGGATTCCATCGACCGCCATTGAGCCGCGCTCCTTCCCCGTCAAAAGCGACGGTAGCGCGAGCATTCCGTACGATCCGCCAACCCCGCAGCCTCACGCGTAAACGCCGTAGTCGATCCGGCCCAGGAGCTTATCGACTTCCAAAGCACCTACCTCGGTAGCGGCGTAGTCCAGAGGACGTTCGCCCCCGAGTCCACGCTGTGGCGCATTCAGCCATTCGCGAGCGGCATCGGCACTTTCGAAGACAGCCTCGGCTTTCTGAAGCAGCCGCGCAAAGCGCATGACTTTGTCGGATTCGTCGGACGTGAGCCGCCCGCTGGTCTTGCGCCGATGCAACGTGGCGCGAGCGATCCCTAGCTTTTCGGAGAGTTCTACAAGGGGCATGCCGAGGCTGTGCTGGAGCTTTTCCAGCTCATCAAACCGAAATCCCTGGATGACGCGCCGCACCATCTCTCCGGGGCTGGTAACCCTGAAAATGCTAACGGACTCCATGACGCTGCTCGACTCGGGGACGCTTTCACCAACCACAGTGAGACTGGTGCCTTCCTGCATCTTCCTAGGGGCGCTTCGCTTCATACGAGACAAACCATAGTCTCATCCGGAGCATTCCACAAGTCTTTCCTGCCCCTACTCGTTTTTGTTTAGCATCTCACGAATATCGTCGATGCTAAGGACCTTCAAGTCGTTGCCCTGCCAGCCTGCAGGAGCCTGATCAAGGTGCTTCTTCATCTTATCCGCTTCGCGACCAAGGTAAGGTCGGTCACCTTTGGCATACGCCCTGACCTCCATGGCTTTGTTGGCGTCATGGGCCTCTTTCACCCCAGCGGTTTTGTTGCCCGCCTCTTTCCCGATATTCGGAATCTGATACTTCCCGCTGGTATTCGCCTGCTTGGATTCGAAGCGCATGTCGCCCATCCAGGCCCCGCTAGTGGCGAACTCTTTGGAGCGAAACTGTTTCGCGTTGAAATCCTTTGTCCGGAACGACTGGGAGAAGCCAAATCCTTTGGTAGCGACCTTTCCCGAGTTGAACGACTTAGATCCCGTGCCCCCCTGCCGGGTATCAAAGGTCATGTTCATGTTCGGTTTGGAGATCCGATCTGCAAGCTTGCGCTCTTGCTCCTGAGCAAAGGCAGAGCTGGCGAGTAGAACAAAGACGAGGAGCGGTCGGGGAAAACGCACGGGCCAGTGATGCCACTCTCAGGGCGGGCAGGCAAGCTGCGCTTTCTCAGGAGGCTGCGGGAGTGCCTGTCGAAAAAGGATCGTCTGTTGCTCGCTCAGTGCGAATGCCGGGAGTTCGTCCTCAAAGTCATCCAGCTTTCCAGCAGCAGCGAGCCACTCGACCAGCTCCCTGAAATCGCGCTGACCGGGGTTGCCGAATGCTTGCACCAGGAGCGTGCGCGCTTGCGCCAACTCTCCTTTCCGCCGTTTCAGCCGGGCGTACTGGATTCGGGTATTTGGCTCGCGATTGAAGGTGTCGTGGCGGATTGCGTGCCGGAAGAGCGCCTCTGCGTGATCCAGCCGGCCAAGTTCCGCACACATCTCGCCTCCCAAGGCTGCTGAGTCCGTGCTCAGCCAGAGCCGCGGGCTCCAGCGGTCAAAGGCTGCGCAGGCCTGCTCAGTGCCTTGCGTTTGATGGAGCGTGCGGATCCACGCAACGAGCCGGTGATCATCCAGCGCATTCATCTCCACGCCGCGTTCTTGCACTAGACCCAACCATTTCTTTTGTCCTGCAGCTTCACACGCACCGATAAGCCGGTCGACTTCGGGGAGACTGAGATCGCGCCGCGCGAGGAGTTGTGTTAGCACGCCTTCGGCGTCAGCCGGGCGGGGGAACTCCAAGAGAAAGAGTGCGATGCCCGCCCCGACTCGACCGCTGCCATCTCCCCATTCGCGTTCAAGTTCAACCCGGACTTGCGGCTCGATTTCGAACGCACCGCTTTTCTCCTGAATCCACCCGAAGTAGCCGTCGCGTTGCGCCTCGTTCTGCAAGGCCAGCCGCCGGATTCGGCGCAGTTCGCGACTGAGAAGGGACCGGTCTTTGACAGCATCAAACGACTCCGCAAGGCGCGTGCGCAGAGGCAGAGCTGTCGCCGGATCGGTGGTGCGTTCAAGCGCGAGTTTCAGCAATCCGCGGCCTTTCGCATGCTGGTTGCGTTCGACAAGGAGTGGCGCGAGCCGAAGCGCCAGTGCGGGCAGTTGCGCAGGAGCCGCGCGGTAACAAATGGCCATGACCTCGTCCACATTGCCGCACTCCAGGTGCAGCTCTGCGAGGCGCAGTTCGCCGGGTCCGTCGCGGATCTCGCCGAGCAGCTGGATCGCTTCCTGCGCGCGCCCCGTTTTCTGCAGAAGCGCGGCTAGTGACAAACGAAAGCTCGGGTTTGGCGCATCTAGCTCGACCAGCCGACGCCAAGATGCCTCGGCCTCTACTGTGCGCCCGGTCTTCTCCTGATATATGGCGAGCCGCTGCAGGAGGCGCGGATCCTGTGGCGCTTCCTTCGCCGATTCGCTCAGCAACTCCAGCGCTTCGGTGAAGGCCCCTTGCTGATCGAGCACATCGGCGAGCTGCGAGAGGAGGTCGCGGTGCAGCGTCTCGTTTGTGCCGAAGAGCCGCTCCTTAACGCATGTCCGAAGCACAGCCTCCGTCGCCTTGATGTCCTGAGCTGTCCGGCAGGCGTTGAGCACGTTTCGGAGCATCTGCGGGTTGCGCGGGTCCTGTTCCCATGCGGACCGGTAGACCTGTAGAGCCTGCCGGGCTGCCCCGAGATTCTCAAGCGCCTCGCCGAGCGGAAGCAGCCCGTCTGCGGAGGTCGTGCGCAGATACGCTCTTACTTTCGCATCAAACTCCACCGGCTCCAACCCAGCGGTCTGAAGCGCGAAGAGTCGCAGCTTCAAATCGCGCGCGATCGCCGCTGAGCCTTCTCCTTCAAGCGCTGCCAGGGCAGGATCGGCGAGCACGCGCGACCAGAGATGCTCAGTGAGCGGCTCCAGTTTCCACGCTTGAAGTTGCAAACCCACTGACAAAAGGAAGGTCCACGAGCGGGTGGCGCCTCTTGCCTGTTCTTCTGATTCGAAGGACACCATCGGCCGCATCCGGAGGAGCTCATCCAGATGTCCTTTTGCGCGGTTGTGATCACCCGCGAGTCCATGGAGCAGCGTGGAGGCAAGCGCGCGGTGGACCGGGCTGCGCGCCGCCCCAATCTGCGCCTCCATTCGCTCCACATAGGGTGCCCGCTCCTCTTTTGGCAGGAGCAGGTAGCGCTGCCGGAGCGCGGCGTAAACCGGCGAGTCAAAAGTTTCTCCAGCGCCGCTCGCCACGGTTTGCAGCACTTCACCTGCGTGGTCCACTTGGCCGGTGGATAGATGCCAGTTCGCCAGTTCCTGCCCATAGGATGAGCTGCGGACTCCTGCGTTCTGGAAAGCCTTTTGCCCAATCCTTGCTGCTTCGCCGAAATGCGCCTGGCTGGCGTAAAGCGCGGCGGCTTGCCAGATGCGCGTGGTTGCATTCGGTGGGAAGAGGTGCCCTAGCGCAGCATCGTCGAGCGCCTTGAATCCCTCCGACTGCAGGTACTGCCCCAGCGCCACAATCAGGAAGTCCGGATCGTTCGCAGTCCGCTTCGGGTCCCGTACCCACTTGCCCAGGCGCTCCCATTGGCCGCTCTGCAGCGCCAGCCACAGGAAGGCCTGCTGGTTGTCTACGTTCTTCGGATCCTTGGCCATCAGCCCCTCCACAATCTCGATCGCAGCCTCCGCTTCGCCTGCATGATAGAGCGCCCAAAGCGCTTCCCCGGGAGCCACGCTCGCTTTTGCCCAGCGCTCCAGCCACTGCTTCTGGCGTTTAGAATCCCCGGAAAGCCGCACGATTCCGGCAAGGTGCTCGATGGCCGCAAATCGCATCTCGCTTGCGGAACTCTGCTTACCCGGGCGATCCACCCAGAACTGCTGCAGCGCGCGCATCGCCTCAACGCGAGGCGAGCCTTGCCGATGCCGCACCGCCGTGAGGTACGCTCCCTGTAGGCGTCCTCCTTCCGTTGCTTTCACTTGCGGCAAGCGGAGGCCAACCTCTTCGGGCGAAACGGCCACTCGCGCGAGCAGCTGCTCCAGCGCAGTCGCCGCCGTGTCGGGCCTGCCGAGTTCGAGTTCCAAGCTGGCGCGGGCGAGCAGCGCCTTGCTGTTCGCCGGGTCCACCTCGATCGCGCGCCGGTACAAATCCGAGGCTCGCCCAGGATTGCCGAGATCCAGGAAGAACTCCGCGGCTGGCAGCAGAACGGATGACTCGCGAGGGAAGCGCGTCACTGCGCGATCCCATGTGGAGGTGAGATCCTCGAGGGCCAGTACCCGCTCCTGTAGTTGCGCCAGCTTGAGAAAGCTCCCTGCATCCGGCTGTGCCTGTGCAAGGAGCAACCGTTCCTGCAGCTTCACAGCTTCGGTGAAGTCGTGGCGTTCCGCCTCCTGCACCAGCTCCGGCAGCGCGGCTGCGAGATCCGGCGCGCTGAACGAGGCCTCCCGGAGAGCTCGGAATGCGCCGCTCGAATCGCCCTGTGCTTTCAGGATCTGGCTAAACGCCACTTCATTGAAGTGCGTCTCTTCAGCGCGTAGGCGCCGCTTCTTCCACTCTCCGCTAAGCCAGGGCAGCAGCTTGTGCTTCGTGCAATGGGCGAGCAGTTGGTCAAAGAGGCTACCGCGCAAGGTGGGATCGCCAGTAGCGTTCGTCTCCGCGAGGAGCATCTCCGCTGCAGGCTGGACCCGTCCGAGTTCCTCCAATCCGCGCAGCAGCGGTGCCAGTGCCTCGCGATTGCGGGCGGACTTCCCACTCCGGTAAATCTGTTGCCACGCCTCGACTGCAGCGGGCCAATCGTGCATCCGTTCCCTGACCAGCGCGAGGTCCTGCAGCAGATCCAGGTTACTTGGCTGTGAAACGGCAAGTTCTTCCAAAGTAGCGCGCGCTTCAGGTAGGTTTCCGCTTTGTAGCTTCAGCTGCGCGATTCGCTGGAGATGCTTGGACCGGTTAGCTGGATCGATCGTTGCGAGCTTCTGCAAGTAAGCGACCGCAATCGGCGAAGCGGGATCAGCCGAAGCCAGCGCGATCTGCGCCTCGTGAGCCGCGACGGATGTGGGCGTCACTTCCACCGCTTTCCGTGCGGCTTCCAGCGCGCCGCCTTTGTCCCGCGTCCAGGAACGCCAGCGCGCCAGTCGCAGCCATGCGTCCTCTGTTCCGAGGGTCACGGCATCCCTGGCCAGCCCTTCCATAAACACACCCAATTGGCCCCGAAGCTCCGGTCCGGCATCCGGCATGGGCAAAGTTGGGATGCCAGGCACGAACTGCTGCCGCGCTTCTTCGCCTCCGGGTCCGAGGCGCAGCACATCAAAGAGTTTCTGGTCGGCCGCGCCTTGCTCGGCAGGCGTTTGGCTTAGCTCCACGGCCTTCTCCAGAGCGTCCCGGGCGGCCATGGGATCCTTGAGCGCAGTGTGCAGATCTGCTGCGAGCAGCTGTCCCTCGCGCCCCAAAGGCCCCTTGGAAGGATTCAGCGCAAGGGCCGTTTGTACGCTTTCCAACGCGGCTTGCAGCCGTCCGTGCCCCTTCAGTGCTTGCGCGGTTTCCAGCAGCGATTTCGCCCGCTCCTCGACTGCGCCTTTGGCGCGCACCAGCCGCTTAAGCTCCACCTCGCCTTCTTCCGCGCGCGCTTGTGCAAAGAGGAAATCTGCCAGGGCCCGAACCTTCTCACCCGAGCCTGTGCGGGCCTCTGCGCGAAGCTGCCGCTCAGTCCATTCGGTGAGGTGGTGCTTCTCATAGAACTGCAGCGCGCGCCCCTGGAGCGTTTCGTCGTTAGGACGAGCTGCAATGAATTTCGCCACCCGCTCCGCCCCGGCTTCCGGCTTCGGTCCGCGCATCTCTAGCTCCGCGCGTTCGAAAACGAGATCCGAGTTACCAGACTCTGCGGCAAGTAGCGAATCGTACAACTCGGCCGCTCCCTTGGTGTCGTCCAGCCGCAGGCGCAGCCGGGCCAGCCGCCAGCGGTAGCCGGGATTCTTTGGCACCAGCGCCACCAGTTTCTCCATCCACTCGCGTGCCTTCCCGAGTTCTCCCGTCCGTTCGTGGAATGCGAGAAGTTGCAGATAGGCGGTAACGTCCCGCGGGTTCTTCGCGGCATACGCGTTCCAGCGCTCCTCGAGTTCCCGCGTCCTGTCCAGACGCTGGTGAGAGCGGATCAGCTCGTCCTGCAATTCCTCGCGGAGGTAATTGCCAGGAGCAATCGCAGCAATCGCGCGCTCCAGGCACGCGATGGCCTCATCCGCTCGACCCGCCAGTTGGTGGATTCGCGCAAGCTGTTTCAGTCCTTCCGCGCGGGCCTTTGGCGTTCCTTTTCCAACGATGTATTCCAGATGTGGGATCGCAGGATCCAGCAGGCCATTCTCCAGGTAGGTCTGCGCGAGCCGCTCCCGCAGCACGATGTCCTGTGGTGCTGCGGCCACCGTCTTCTCCCAAACCGCCGCCGCCTTTTCGCTTTCACCCGCAGCCAGCCATGCATTGCCAGCTTCCAGCAGGGTCTCGGCAAGGCGTGGGTCTCCTGCGGGAATCAGACCCGCGGCTGCTTGCCATGCTTCTGCGGCATCGGGATTGCGCCCGGTACTTGCATGTAGACGGGCGAGTCCGAGATGAGGCAGGGGACTTGCCGGCTCGAGTTGTCCGGCTGCACGGTACGCCGCGATGGCTTCCTCCAGGCGCTCTGCCCGCCGGAGCAGATGCCCCAGGACCATGCGTCCTGAGAACGACATCGCGCCCTCGTACTCCTTAAGCAGATCCACCGCTTTCCCGGAATCACTGTACGTTTTCCACAGCCGATCCAGCGCCGTCCCCTCGACGGGGTTTGCCGAGAGCATTTCCTTGTAGCGCTGGATTACTCGCGGATTCACCGGCTCTGCCGCCCACGATGCTCCGGTGAGCAGGATGAGGAGGGCGAAAGAACGGGCCGGGATCATGAACACGGAGGGAGCGCTCGGGCGAATATTGACCCGCTGAGCGGAGAAGACAACTGCGTGCGGGAAGCGGTGTGCCTTTACCCTCGGTAAGTTGGCGTGAGCTCCGAGACCGGGGCGCCGTGGTCGAGACCGGTTGTGAGCGGGGCCAGGTCTTCTGCCTCGCTGGCCATCCGGGCGGCTCGGACGTCAGTCAACCAATCTGGTCGACGAGTCGAGTAGGCCGATCGCGAGTGATTTTTACTGGAACGAGGCGCTTCACTGCTCGTCTGGGACTGTTCCCAAGGGTGCCCGGCCTGACGAACGGACCATCGGAACATGGATTTTTGACATGGGCACTCTGTGTAAGGGGCCGAACCACCAAGGCCTTTCACCACCGACCCACCCACCGCCATGATCAAAGACAATATCGACCTCGTCATTTCCGAAGCCCAAGCCGCCGCCATGGAGGGGTGGCTGGAACTGCTGCAGCAGAGCATGTCGGAACTGGTCAGCGTCTCCGGACCAGACTCTCGCCGCCTCTTTAAGATGGGGGCGAAGAGCGAGGCCTTCGTACGGAGCACGCTGGAGGCTGCGGGAAAGCATGCCGCGCTGCTACCTGGCGGAATCCGGGCGAACATGGAGCGTGACGACGCCTTGCGGAAGCGCCTGCGCCCGGTCATGGCCAAGCTGCAGAGCCTCTTGTCACTGGTGGAGGGCAGCTACAAGCTGGCAGGAGCGGATTTGATGAAGAACGGGACAGCCGTTTACCAGATCCTGCGCTTGAATGGATACCAGGAGGGCCTGGAGCCGCTCCTCGAGGAACTCGGGACGCGCTTTGCGCGACCGAAGAATAAACCAACCAAGCGAGCGGACGTAACACGAACGGCAGAGGGCAAAGGCCTGCCGAGAGCAGAAGCGGCCGAGCGTAAGCTGACGGAGCATTCTGCTCCCAAAAGTCAGCCCGTGGATCTTGTCGGGCAAAGTGCCACTGCGGAGCTGCCACTCGAGGGTGCTTCGGAACCTGATTCCGCGCACCAGACTTACGTCATCCCCTTGGGTGCCGCAGCGCGAAGGGAATCCCAGATTCCTGGCCTGACTCCAAACGCTCCCGCTTCCCTTAACGAACTCTTAACAACTCTCCGTCCCTTTCCAAACACGCGCTTAACAGTGCTGGTGTTTGCTTGGATGTGCAGCGCTGCAATCCGTGGCGGGCACGCCCCCGAAATCACCCCGACGTCACCCTGAGCGGTGATCCACTGAATCAAGAAAGCAGACCAGCATTATGAAAGTTACATCCATCGCGGCGATCACCGCTCTCGCACTCGCATCCACTCTCTGCAGCACCTTTGCCCAGGAGCCCGAGCGCAAGCGGGGAGGCCGGCGGCCCATGCACCCCGTCATGGCTGCACTCGACGTGAACAAGGACCGCGTGATCGATGAGCAGGAGATCGCAGGATCCGCTGCCGCCTTGAAGAGCCTAGATAAGAACTCCGACGGGAAAATTACACGAGACGAAGCGGCGCCAGTGCGCCCGGAAGGTCGCGGACCACGCGGCAAGAAGAGGAATCAGCAGTAAACCAAGTAGCAAAAGCCAAAACCAAGACTAGCCATGTACATCAAAGCAATCATCACAGCCGTTTCGGCGGCCCTTTTTCTCCAAGTCGGAGCATCCTTTGCCCAGGAGGGCGGTGCGGATCGTCCGCGCGGCGAACGCGGCGGCGACCGTGAAGGTCGCGGAGGGAATCCCGAGGAGTTCCGTCAGCGCATGAACGATCGCCTGAAGACCAGCCTGAAGGCGACCGACGAAGAGTGGGCCGTCATCCAGCCATTGGTCGAGAAGGTGACCACCAAGCAGCGTGAGTCCGGCGGAAATCGCTGGGGCGGACGCGGCGGGCGTGACCGGGGCGGAGACAACGATAATCGCCCACAGAGTGCGACGGCGACTGCTTCGCAGGCGCTGCGGACGGTGCTGGAAAGCGAAAGCGCTTCACCGGACGAGATCAAGGCGAAGCTGACCGCAATGCGCGAGGCCCGCAAAGCTTCCGAGGCCGAGTTGGCCAAGGTACGTGAAGAGCTTCGCCAGGTTCTTTCCGTGCGCCAGGAAGCCGCTATGGTTTCCATGGGCATCCTGGAGTAGCCCTGCATGATCGAGTTTCCTCCGTCTCCCGCGGGCACCGAGCGGCCCGAGCTTCTGCAGCGCATGGTGGTGAGCAATCAGCTCTCCGCCATGGATGCGGACGCCCTGGAGGAGCTCTCCCAAGCGGGGACGGTGGAGGCGGGGACAGAGGCGGCGGTGCTCACCTGGCTGGCCAGCGAGTACCAGCTGCGCTACACGTCCCTGGATGGGATCGAGCCGGATCGGGCGCTGCTCGGGCGCTTTCCGGCCCGCATCTTACTCAAAGAGGAACTACTGCCGCTGGCAGAAGTGGACGGTGTGCTGGAGGTGGCCTCGAGCCGTCTCTTTGCCACCCCTGGGCTGGATAGCCTCCGGTCCTTTACTACAGCAAAGCTGCAACCGGTGCTTGCGCCCGGTGAAGCGATTCAGCGCGAGATCAAGAAGCACCTGGGAGTGGGTGCGGATACGCTGAACCTGCTGGAGCAGGAGGAGAGTTTCCAGGTCGTCTCGACAGATCAACCGGACGACTCGGATTTAGACAAGGCAGCGGGTGACGCATCGATCATCCGCTTCGTGAATCAGGTCCTGGGCGACGCCATTTCGCTCCGCGCGTCGGACATTCACGTGGAGCCCTTCGAGCACGAGCTGCGCATTCGGTATCGCATCGACGGTCTGCTCCAGGAGACTTCGGTCCCAGCACAGATCAAGCGCTTCCAGCCGGCCATCGTCTCGCGCATTAAGATCCTCAGCAACCTGAACATTGCCGAGAAGCGCGTCCCGCAGGACGGGCGGATTAAGATCCGGATCAAGAGCAGCGAGGTGGATATCCGCGTTTCGGTAATCCCAATGCTGCACGGCGAGGCCGTGGTGATGCGTTTGTTGCGGCAGGATTCTGGTGTGATCGGGCTCGAGCGCCTGGGCATGGCGGAGCGCGAGCGGCGGCTCTTCGAGCAAGTGCTCGGGATGCCTCATGGTATCGCACTGGTTACGGGCCCGACCGGAAGCGGCAAGACCTCCACGCTCTATAGTGCGCTACACCAGATCAACGACGAGGTGCGGAAGATTATTACGATCGAAGATCCGGTTGAGTATCAGCTCAAGGGGATTAATCAGATCCAGGTTTCAGAAAAGGCGGGACTGACGTTTGGGCGAGGATTGCGTGCGATTTTGCGGCATGATCCCGATGTGGTGCTGATCGGAGAAATCCGGGATCAGGAGACGGCACAGATTGCCGTGCAGGCGTCGCTCACTGGACACATGGTATTCTCCACGCTGCATACTAACGATGCACCTGGCGCTCTGACCCGTCTGGTGGATATGGGCGTAGAGCCGTATCTCGTGGCGTCCTCGCTGGAGGCGGTGATCGCACAGCGGTTAGTGCGTGTGCTCTGCGAACTTTGCAAAGAGCGCGACGACTCAGTGCGCACGAGGGAACTCTGCGAACGAGTGCCGTCTCTCAAGGGCGCGGAGGTATTTCGCGCAGTCGGATGCAAGGAGTGCCGGACGACAGGCTACACCGGCCGGCGCGCGATTTTCGAACTCATGACGATGAGCGCAGGTCTGCGTCAGGTGCTGCTGCGCGGAGGCTCCAGCGGCGAAGTAAAGGAAATGGCCAAGGCGGAAGGAATGCGCATGCTCGTGGAAGACGGCTGGAGGCTGGTCAACGCGGGCGTGACTACGCCCTCCGAAGTGCTCCGGGTTTCCAAGGACGAAGCGGATGCCGGCTACAACGCGAAGTAAAAGAGACGCCGCATGCCTGTCTTCGAATACAAAGCGATCGGATCAAATGGAGCCTCACTCAAAGGGAGTGTGGAAGCCGGCGGGCGTCAGGATGCAATGCGTGCGCTGGAGCTGAAGGGGCTCACGCCGATTCGGATCACCGAAAACGCTCCGAGCAAGGTATCCGCGAGTGCTGCACCGAAACGCGCTGCAATCGTCGCAAGGCCGTGGCACTCAAAACGAGTGCCTTTTGCGGCGCTGGAGGATTTTACACGCTCCTTGGCTAGCCTACTCGCGGCAGGCGTGCCGCTCAGCCGCGCTCTAACGATTCTCTATAAAGAGTGCGCAAATCCGGTGGCTGCGGAGAAGTGGCGGGAGCTGCACGATCTCGTGATCGACGGCGTGTCTCTGGCAGAAGCAATGAGCCGCGCACCAGATGTCTTCCCACAGGTATACGTGGCCATGGTGGAGTCCGGCGAAGCGGGCGGATTCCTGGATGTGGTGCTGGCGCAGATTGCAGACTTTCAAGCGCGAGAAAAGGAGATGCGCGGCAAGGTCGTGGCCGCGCTGATGTATCCGGCGGTGCTGCTGGTGCTAGCCATCGCGGTGCTGATTTTCCTGATGGTCTTCTTCATCCCGCGCTTCCAGACGCTCTTCGAAGGATTTGATGCAGCGCTGCCGATGGTTACGCAGGTAATCGTGGGGCTCAGCGATGTGATCCGGTACTATGGGATCTATCTACTCGCGGGAGTGGTTGCGGCGATCTACTTCGGGCGGCACTGGATCACTAAGGAGAGCAATCGGCGGCTTTACGAATCCTGGTTGCTGCGTGCGCCGATCGTTGGGCCGCTTGCGGCGCAGATCGCCATGGCGCGCTTCTGCCGAATGCTCGGCACACTGCTCGGAGCGGGCGTGTCGCTGATCGCGGGCCTGAACGTAGCGCGGCGTTCCCTAGGATATCAGACGCTGGTTGATCTGGTCGCCGACTCGACGGAGCGAGTTAAGAAAGGCGAGGCGCTGGCGGCGAGCCTTGCGGATTGCCGCGCGCTCTTCGGTGGCTCTACGCTGGAAATGGTTTCGGTCGCGGAAGAAAGCGGACGTCTTGATCAGGAGCTGGTGCGTATTGCCGGCGTGACGGAGATCACTCTCGATCGCCAGCTCAAGATGGCAGTCGCTCTAGCCGAACCGCTGATGCTCTTCGCAATCGCGGGGTTCATCGGAACGATCTTCGTCGGCATGGTCATACCGATTTTCACTATCCAGGATTACATTAAGTAAGCTTCCATCCACCACACTATGAACCAAGCTAAACAATCAAAACAGATCCGGGCATTCACCCTCGTGGAAATGTTGCTCGTCCTGGTGATCCTCGCAGTCCTTGCGGCGATCGTGATCCCGAAATTCGCGGGTCGCAGCCAACAGGCGAAGGTTACCGCGGCGCAGTCGCAGATTGCGGGTTTCGAGATGATGCTCGACTCCTTCGAGGTGGATACAGGTGCCTATCCGAAAGGCAACAACGGGCTGAGCGCACTCGTGCAACCACCCAGTGGCGTCCAGAACTGGCGCGGGCCTTACTCCAAGAAGGGCATTCCTGCTGATCCCTGGGGTAATGCCTATATCTATAACTATCCCGGTAAGAACAATCCGGATGGCTATGACATCATGTCCATGGGGCCTGACGGCCGGGTCGGAGGCGACGACGACCTGAATAACTGGGATGACGCAAAACTCTAAACAGAAGCGGTCGTCGCCGGGGTTCACGCTCATTGAGCTGATCCTGGTAATGGCGCTTTTGACGATCATCATGGCGATCTCCGCCCCGGTGCTCTCAAGATCACTCCGCCAACGCGGAGTGGATCAGGAAGCGTCGCGATTTCTTGCGCTGCTGGAGTATGGGCGCAGCGAAGCGGTGTCGCAGGGAGTGCCGATGATCGTCTGGCTCACGCCGGCAACGGGGCAGTTCGGCGTGGAGGTGAAGGCAGGATTTTCAGGAGACCTGACACGCCTACGGCAGTTCACCCTTCCGGCAGGCGTCACGATTACCGCCGAGCAGGGCGTGAGCGCGAAGGGTGTGCTTCAAGTAGCGGAGTTTGCTCCAGACGGCTGGCCGGTTGCCGGTGGGGCAGAGACGGTGCGCTTCAGTGACGCCGCTGGGACGGCGATTGCCGTCGCTCAAACTACAGACCGCTGGGGTTACGAACTTACCCGCCTAGAGGGCTAAAATGGGTATGCACATCGCCAGATTAAACGGTCGAACAGCGGGCTTCACATTTGTGGAGATCCTCGCGTCGATGCTGTTCCTGGCGATCCTGATGCCGACAGTGCTCAGCGCCCTCGCGTTATCCAACCGCGCTGGGATAGTTGCTGAGCGGACGGCGACGGCGATGCAACTTGCAGAGAACCGCCTTACCGAAGCGATCGTCGACGGCACATGGGCGACGAATTCGGGAGGCGGCGATTTTGGCGATGACTGGCCTGGCTACCGTTGGGAGCTAACAACTAGGGAATGGTCGGAGGATACCATGACGGAACTCACCATGCGGGTGGTCTTCCAGGTACAGGGGCGCGAACAGGAGGTCCTGCTCACCACGCTTGCGAGCGAAACTCCCACCGAGCCATGACCCGCGAACAACGCTTTCACCGCCGGGGTTTCACGCTGCTCGAGATCGTGCTGGCATCGACGGCTTCGGCCTTGATCCTGATTGCGGTGTACGGCGTTTTCTTCCGCGCCGTGCGGATGCGGGATGACGCGACAGAGCGCACGCGCGAGGCCCGACTACAGGCGCGGGCGGTTAGTATGATCCGGGAGGATTTGCGAAATGGCTTCATCTCGGGCGGGATCCTTGCGTCCACCTTGGAAGGGGGGACTGCGAACTCACGCTCCAGCTTTCCGGGGCATCTTCGACTTAGCACTACCTCAGGCCACAAGTCAGCGGAGGAGGTCTCCGGTGATGTGCGAGTCGTCGAGTATTACATTACCACTGACCCAGATGAGGCGAGCCGCAATGCTGGTGTGCTCGTGCGGGCGGTAGAGTCGGATCTTCTCGAGCCTCTACAGGCGGCGATCGAGCCAGAGCGCGTGCTCGGTAATGTCGCGTCGATGGAGGTTAGCTTCTTCGATGGAACCACATGGGCAACATCCTGGACCGTCGCTGAAGATGCTCCGACAGTACCGAAGGCGGTACGTGTTCGGCTTCAGCCCGGAGCTGCGGTGGGAGAATCAGTGATGCCCAAGCCGGTCGAGATGGTCGTGCCGTGGATGACAGAGCCGCAGGAGGAGCCCCCCGCATGAACTCGATGAGATCACGGCACGGGTCTGTACTCATTGTTGTCCTCTGGGCGTCGCTCGGACTGGTTAGCCTCACGCTGCTCTTCGGTAACTCCATGCTGATGAACTACCGGGGCACGGATAACGAACTGGCAGGCCGACAGGCAGAGCAAGCGATCGAAGGCGCGGCCCGCTATGCGAGCATGCTCATGGGGCAGGTGGAGCAACCGGGTAAGTTCCCGGACGTTACGCTTTATCGTAGCGACGCGGTCCCAGTGGAGGGGGCGAGCTTCTGGTTCCTCGGTCGTTCTCAGGAAGTAACCGACGGTACTATCCGCGAGTTCGGTCTCGTAGACGAGGCTGGGAAGATCAATCTAAATACCGCAACCCCGGCTATACTCGAGCTATTGCCGGGAATGACTCCGGACTTTATGAGTGCGATCATCGAATGGAGGACCCCCGAACCAGAAGGAGAAGGGAGCCCGGTTGGCTCGCTGGCTAAGCATGGCCCTTTTGAGAGCGTCGCGGAGCTAGGACTCGTGGAGGGTGCGGATCCGGTGGTGCTCTGGGGCGAAGATGGGAATCTCAATGGCGTGCTCGACCCCAACGAGGATGATGGCAGCAAGACACTCCCGGAAGACAATGCAGACGGGAAGCTAGATGCGGGACTGTTGGAATATCTAACCGTATTCAGCAGGGAGAAGAATACTCGCGCCGATGGGACAACGAAGATCAATGCGAGGATAATCTCGCAGCAACGAACGGATTATTTCAGAGAAACCTTCGGGGTGTCCCGCGCGACAGAGATGCTTGACCAGCCGGAGCGGCTGCCGCTACCCGAGAGTGTGCTGGAGTTCTACGTGAGAAGCGGGATGACCACGGAAGAATTTGCGAAGGTGGAGGGGGATCTAACCGATGCGGAAGGCGAATTCCGGTTGGGGAGGATCAACGTGAATACTGCTAGCGAGATGGTGCTGTCCTGTGTGCCGGGAATCGGCGTGGAATTGGCCTCCACCATTGTTGCCGCGCGCCTAACCAAGGATTCAAAGCTGTTCGGCATTGGTTGGATATCTACACTTTTTGGGGATCCCGTGGCGGTTCGTACCGCGGGCCCTTTTCTCACCGGACACACTTATCAAGTAAGCGCGGATGTTGCGGCCGTCGGTCGACATGGGCGTGGCTATCGACGAAGCCGATTTGTCATCGATTCCAGCACGGGAACGCCGCGAGTGGTGTATCGTCGCGATCTGTCCTCGCTCGGCTGGGCTTTGGGCGAAGAAGTCCGGCAGGAACTAGCGAGTCTCAAGAACGAATGAACTTCAACTTCAGCGCGGTCAAGCAGCGGTTTCAGACGCGCGCGGCACTCGCGATCTCTCTCGAGTCCGGACGCACCGCGCTGGCGGTTGTACGGCATGGCCCGGGCGTAACTGGCGAATCAAACCACGCGCTTCTCCCAATGGGAGCGGAGGCTGCGCTTGCCGATCCCGTGAAGGCTGGCCGGGAGCTCGCTGAGATGCTCGACGCGCAAGGAATCCGCGAACGGCGTTGCGTGATCTCCGTTCCGCCAGGCTGGGCAATGACGACTTCTGGCGAGGTGCCAGAGATGAGTGGCGACGACCTTCGCGGCTATCTAGAGCTGCGCGCGGAGCGAGAGTTCCCGACACCGATTGCAGAACTTCGCATCGCCTACAGCGTCTATCAGACACCGGATGGAACAAACCGCGCCACGCTTGTGGCAATCCCTGCAAAGCGTGTCGCGGCAGTTGAGCAGATGCTCGAAGAGGCCGGATGCAAGGCGATCTCGATCTCCCTTGGGCTCGATGCCTGCCTCAGCGGTGAGCCTTCGCCTGGTGCGGTGCACTTCCTGTCGAATTGCGATCACGTGGATCTTGTGGTCACCACCTCGGGCGGGATCGCCGCGCTCCGATCGCTGGCGGGTCCGGTCGCTGCCAGCGAAGTCCCGTTCGATGCCGCGGGCTTCTGCCGGGAGGTGCGGATCACTCTCGGGAGATTGCCTGAACCCGTGCGCCAGCAGGTCCGCCAGGCGCGTTTCAGCGGAGCACCTGCTGCCTCTGAGGCGCTGTGCGCCAGCACTCGGGATCACCTGAAGAAGCTCGGTATCGCCAGCTCCGATTGCCTCTCCACCGGTGATCCGCAGGATCTCGGACCTGGCGCTGCCGTCGAGGCTGCTAGTCGAGTGCTTGCTGGTCTGCCTGTTACCTTTGAGTTCGCTCCTCGCGCCGCAGCGAAGTGGCAAGTTTTTCTGCAGCGTGTGGATACCCAACGCCGCCGCGGGATTATCGCTGCGGCCGTTGGCTTAATCGTCCTGCCCATTCTCGTACTCGTGATACGCGCTAATATCGCGAGCCGGCTTGATGCGGAGTGGAAGGCGATGAGCGCCAATGTTGCGGAGCTGGACAGCCTCCAGCAGAGGATCCGCCAGTTCCGGCCATGGTTCGATTCCACTCCGCACAGCCTCCAGATCATGGAAGGGCTGGTAGGCGCATTTCCAGAGACGGGTGATGTGTGGGCAAAAAGCATTCAGTTCACCGCGGCGTCGAAGGTCACCTGTACTGGGTTTGCCCGCAATCAAGCAGCGCTGCTTGCGCTCCTCGATCGGCTCCGCGCCATGGAGCAGGTGAATGATCTGCAGGTTCAACAAGTGCGCGGGGAAAACCCCGTGGAGTTCACCCTTATCTACAAGATCGGCGGCATAGAATGAGAACCAAGAATCGTGAGCTCTTTCTGAAGATGGCGGTAGGTGCGGTCGTGGGATTGTTCCTGCTCGATCGCATGGTTGTTTCACCGTTGATCGCGCACTGGGGAGAGCAGACCCTGCGGATCGGCGAACTCCGTGAAAAGGTGGAGCGCGGCCGTCAACTCGTCGAGCGCGAGGAGGCGATCCGCGAGCGATGGGCAGAGATGGTCAAGCGCGATCTGGCCGACGATGTCTCTGCCGCGGATAGCGAAGTGATCAAGGGTGTAAGCCGATGGGCGAGCGCGAGCGGCGCGAGCTTTAATAGCCTAAATCGCGATTGGCGTCCCCATGAGGAAGGCTATGAGACCTACGATTGCCGGGCCACGGCAACGGGCACTCAGGCGTCTCTCAGCAGACTTCTGTACGAGATGGAGCAGGACAATCTGCCCGCCCGCGTCGAGGAGGTGGAACTCACGACCCGCGACAAGACGGGAAAGCAGCTCTTGCTCACAGCGCGGTTCAGTTTCCTGCGGCTCACAAATCTGGCTGCCACCAAATGATCAACGACGCTCTTCATCTGGTGCGAAAAGTTGGCACTGCGCTCGCGCTCGCACTTGTCGTCGCGCACCCGCAGGCGCTGGCTCAGGACAATGCCAAGCCGAAAGGTTTCGATGCCTTTCGCCTGGTTCTCTCTCGCAATGTCTTTGACCCGGAGCGCCAGGCCGCACCCTCCACCGTGCAGCGATCGGTCCCTACCGGAGTGGTTCAGAGTTCGGTGACACTCACCGGCACGATGGTCACTCCCAGTAAGTCGCTAGCTTTCTTCGGCAGCACTCGTTCGGAGTACAACAAGGTCGCCGCGCTACAGGATACATTGGGCGATTATAAGATCCTGAGTATCGCCCCCAATGAGGTAACGCTCCAGCACGCAGGTCAGACCACGGTACTGGGCGTAGGGAAGCAGCTCCCGCTCGCCGGCACCGAACCCGCTCCGCCTGGCGCGTCCACAGCGCCGGGCGCAACGTCTCCTCCCGCCGCGCTCCCGCCAGGTGCCGCTCCAGCTACCGGTCCTACTTCCGATAAAGACGAAATCCTGCGCCGCATGATGCAGCGGCGCCAACAAGAGATGTCCCGATGAACTTCCACTCCCACTGCTCCCCTCGCTCCCTGTCCGCTTACGCTCTGGCCCTAACCTGGCTCGTAACCCCCGGCAGCCCGGCGCAAGACACCGCGATCAAACCCGCGCCTGCTATGGCGCCCTCCCCTGCACCTGCTGCAGCTGCGGCCCCGGCACCCGCTGCGACTGGCGGAGACAAGATCCTCCTGAATTTCCAAGGTGCACCGCTTTCCGACGTGCTAAATTATCTCAGCGAAGCGGCAGGATTCGTTATTTTGCAAGAGGCCGCAGTGAGCGGTACGGTGAACATCGTCAGTCGCCAGCCGCTCTCTGGGGAAGAGGCTGTCGATCTGCTGAATGCCGTGCTCATCGAGAAGGGTTTCGTGGCTATTCGCAACGGACGAATCCTTAAGATCGTCAGCCGGAGTGATGCTCCGCGCCGCGACATCCCCGTTATGATGGGCAGCGATCCTGAGCTCATACCGCGCAAGGACGACATGGTCACCCAGGTGCTTCCGTTGCGCTTTGGCGAGGCGGGCAAATTAATTGAGAACCTTCGGCCGTTGCTTCCGCCAGAGGCCACAATCACCGCCAACGAAGGCAGCAACGCGATCCTTATGACGGATACGCAGACCAACATCCGTCGCATTGCGCAGATTATCCGGGCGCTCGACACCTCTGTTTCCAGCATTTCTGCGATCAACATTTTTCAGATGCAGTTTGCGGATGCAAAGCAGGTTTCTGCCGTGATCACGCAGCTTTTCACCGGTGGCCAGGGCGCTGCCCAGGTCCAGGGTCAAGGAGGCGGTCGCGGCGGGCGAGGAGGTGGTTTTGGTGGGTTCGGCCGAGGTGGTGGTGGGGGTGGCGGAGGTCCCGGTGGGGGAGGAGCACCGGCAACGGCGGCGCAAAGCGAGGCCCGACTAGCGGCGACGCGCGTCGTTGCAGTAGCCGATGAGCAGAGCAATTCAGTGATCGTCAGCGCGCCGGAGGAGAACATGCCGATGATCCGTGAAATCATTCTCCAGATCGACACCAGCATCACCGACGTGACTCAGACGCGGATTTTCCGTCTCATCCATGCGGACTCCGTGGAGCTCGCCGAGATCGTGAATAGTGTCTTTGCGGAGACTGGCACGACTGGGCAGGCGAACCAGCGTGGAAATGGCGGCGGGCAAGGCAGGCGCGATGGAGGCAATCAGCAGGCACCGCAGCCGAGTGGGCGCGCTTTGTTGCAGTCAAAAGTGGTCGCTGTAGGTGATCCACGGACGAACTCCGTGGTCGTCACGGCCGCTCAGGAAACCATGGCGGACATATCCGAGATGGTTGGTCGCCTCGACGCCACCGATGCCAAAAAGCAGCGCGTCTATGTGCATTCTCTGGAGCATGCCGATGCTGATACTGTCGCAACTGTGCTACGCGGAATGCTCGGCGATACCAGCGTGACCGGTGGCGCACAGAATGCCACCAGCCGACTGACCGAGCGCACCTCAACAGGCGCTGCCATGGATGCCGACCAGGCGGCTAATGGCGGTGCCGGACCGGGCGGCGGCGGTGGTGGACGCGCGCGCTAGCAATTTTCGGGTTCTCTCTTTTCATGCTTAAATCCTTCCTCCCTTTCGGCGCTGCGCACCTTGCGTCCGCGCTCCTCATTTCAGCGCTCGTCACCCCCATCCAGGCGCAGACGGTCCGTCCGGGTGGCAGTGCACGCGGCGCCAATCGCGCTGGAACCGGGGCTGGTGCCCGCGCGAGTGGGACGGGCAGCACCGGCATGACCGGGCCACGCCAATACCGCAGCAACACCATGCTCGGCGAGGCCACCATTCAGGTCGATCCTGAGACCCGTTCGCTAGTGGTCGTTACTGACGAGGATACCCATAACGAGCTGACGAAGGTCATCCAAAGCCTTGATCGCCCCAAGCCGCAGGTGCTGATCAACGTCGTCTTCCTCGAAGTCACCTACAACAAGGGCTCCGATATCGGCGTTGAGGGCAGCTATACCTTCAATCTCCAGAACGGAATCCCGGCCTCAACCGGTAGCGTTGCTTCTACCAATGTCAGTACCAGCGCCACTGGTACTGCGGCAAACCCCGGCACTACGACTACCACCACGACCTCGACCACTCCGCGCAATGTGGCGGCGTCCCTGGCTAGTACCGTTGGATTACAAAGCCTCTTCGGGCTCGCGAATGCGACTGATGGAAGCTTTGCCCGCGTGATCACGGATGACTGGCAGGCGACTCTCCGGCTCATTGCCACAAATGGCAAAGTAGAGGTGCTCTCCCGCCCTTCGATCCTGGCTCGCAACAATCAGGAAGCGGTGATCGTCGTCGGCCAGGAGGTCCCTTTTATAACGAACAGCCGGATCACCGATGACGGTCAGACGATCAATACCATTCAGTATGACAACATCGGAATCATCCTTCGGGTGACACCCTTTATTACCTCCGATGGCATGGTGGAAATGATCGTTGCCCCCGAGATCTCCTCACTCACGGATCGTACGGTGCCGATCTCGAACAACGCCGCTGCCCCCGTGATTGCAAAGCGGTCTGCCGAAACCGTCGTAGTAACCCCAAACGGAGCGACCGCGGTGATTGGCGGCCTGATGGAGACCCAGCGGATCGAGGCCGTTCGGAAGATTCCGCTGCTGGGCGACATTCCGTTCTTTGGAGCCGCCTTCCGGCGAACGGTAAAGGACGACGTGAAGAAGGAGCTGATGATCTTCCTCACTCCGCACATCATCAGCCGCCCGAGCCAGGTTGAAGAGCTCGCCGCCACCGAGATCGCGCGCACAGAGCTGGTGGAGAAAGCCTTTACCGAGGCCGAGATGGAGAAATTCTTTGAGAGCCCCCTCGAGCTCGGAAAAGACGCGGGAACTGATAGTACCCAGATACGTCGTGCCGTCCCGGTTTCACCCGTAAACAAGGTGACGGTGAAGGAGACTGAGACGACGATTACCAAGCCGACGAGGACGGAGACGATTACGATCGGCACGCCCGCAGTTCCGCCGGTGAAGCGCAAATAGCGGGCGTTCATCACCGAGGGGAGGTGGTGTGATCATGGCTCGCTGCCTTGGTATTTTGGCGCAGGGCGTCCGTCGCTGGCGTTCGATCGGCGACGCGCCCCGATCCGACCGCCACAAGTGAGAGACTTCGGTCGATCGGCGGTCCGTGGGATCCGCCGACCGATGTGAAAAGAGCAAGAATGGACCGTGGAGTTCCGCAGTTGACTGAATTTCAGTCATCGCCGGAGGTTTCTCCTTCGATTTTGAGAATATTCATACCGCGGTTGAGACTTTGGTTCGCACAAATGCGGGACGACTCACCACGTCTGCACGGTCTCGCGACTTTCAGCTTCCCCCCAGGCCCGCGACCTTCGACTCTGCACACGTGACCCCCTCGGAGACAAAATACCCTACAATCACGGTTGGGGAGTTCTACACGCGTCATTCGGAGGCGCTGAAGATCAGCCTTGAAGGACCGGTTGTGGGCTTCGATCGGGTAATCCAGGAGCCGACGATTAACCGCCCGGGCCTGGCGATCTCAGGATTTTATGCGTATTTCGCGTACAAACGCATTCAGGTCCTCGGCGCGGCGGAGTTGGCCTACCTGCGCAGCCTTGATTCGGCAGAAGCGAGCGCGCGTTGCGCTCTGCTTTGCGCTCAACCCATCCCTTGTCTCGTGTTGGCGCGCGGCTCGGAAGCTCCTTCTTGCGTGGTAGATGCAGCCGAAGCAGCAGAAGTAGCGGTCTTTAGGACGCCCCTGGTGACGATGAACTTCACCAACGCGGCAACACTCGCGCTGGAGTACGATTTTGCCCCGCTGAAGAGCGAGTACGGGTCCATGGTGGACATCATGGGCGTGGGGGTGCTGGTGCGCGGCTCGTCGGGGATCGGCAAGAGCGAGTGCGTACTGGGGCTGCTGGAACGTGGGCACAGTCTGGTTAGCGACGATATTACGCGCTTTCGTGCAATGGAGGCGCGGGAGCTGGTCGGGACTTCACCGGATCTTACACGGCATCACATGGAAGTCCGCGGGCTGGGGGTGATTAACGTCATGTCGATCTTCGGGATTGGGAGTGTTCGGCAGGAAAAGAGGCTGGATTTGATTGTGACACTGAAAGATTGGCAGGAGCTGGAAGAGGTGGATAGGATTGGGCTTGATCAGGAATATTTCGAAATATTGGAGATCCTTGTTCCCCATGTGACTATCCCCGTGCGCACAGGACGTGACCTGGCGCGCCTCGTCGAAGTGGCCGCGCTCGATCAGAAGCTGAAGAGCATGGGCCAGAACAGCGCCGTCGAATTCAATCAACGCCTCCTCAATTTAATGCAGAAGAAGAAAGAGAAGTGATGGGTTTTCTGAGCCGTAAATCTGATGCCGGTGGTGGAGAGAAAGCCACCAGGGAACTGACGATTCAGAATCGGCTTGGTCTGCATGCCCGTCCTTCGGCGATGTTCGTGAAGGTCTGCAGCCGCTTCCGCTCAGAGATCTGGGTGGAAAAGGATGGCGAGCAGGTAAACGGGAAAAGCATCATGGGGCTCATGATGCTGGCCGCAGGGCAGGGCTCGAAGCTGATGGTAACGTGCGAGGGGGCGGACGCGGAAAAAGCGCTGGCCGAGATCGAGGCGCTCATTGCGAGGAGATTCGATGAGGACTGATCCTCGCCGCACGCTGCCGACTCGATGAGCGCGACAAACGGTACGCCTCACGAAAGGCGCTTCCATGGCGTCGGCGTTTCCCCGGGAATTGCGCGGGGCACGGTCTTCGTGCATCGTCCGGATGACGACGAGCCGCCAGTGCGGCGTGTGAGCGAGACGGAGATCGGGACGGAGATTGCGCGCTTCGAAGCGGCCCTCCTGAGCACGCGTCAGCAGATCCTGGAGTTGCAGCTGCGCATTTCCGAAAGCATCGGGACTCGTGATGCGGGGATTTTCGACGCGCATCTCCTCGTGGTCGAGGATCGCACCCTTATCGACGAGGTTCTGCGTACGCTCCAGCGTGACCGTTTCAACATCGAGCACATCTTCTCCCAAGTCGCCGGGCGCTACGCTAAAACGCTAAGCGAGATCGACGATCCTTACCTCCGGGAACGTGCGCTGGATATTCACGACGTGACGCGCCGGGTGGTGCGGAATCTCATGGGCAAGGATGGACGCGACTTGTCCGCGATTACGACCTCGCACCTGCTCGTCGCGCACAATCTAACGCCTTCTGATACTGCGCAGCTTAACCGGCAGCTGGTGCTAGGTTTCGCCACGGATATCGGCAGTAAGACCTCGCACACCGCGATCATGGCGCGGTCGTTGAACATCCCGGCGGTGGTCGGCTTGCACGATATCTCGACGCAGCTCTTCGCGGGCGATCACGTGCTGCTCGATGGGTACAACGGTCTGGTCATCCTCAATCCGACCGACCAGACGCTTTGGGAGTACGGTGAGCTGGAGATCAAGAAGACTGAGGTTGAGGAAAAGCTCACCCATCTTCGTGAGACGGAGTCCCGGACGATCGATGGACGTCACGTAATCCTGTCGGCCAATATTGAGCTGCCGGAGGACATCGACCTCGTAACCAAGTGCGGTGCGGAGGGCGTGGGACTGTATCGCACGGAGTTCTTTTACCTCAATAAACCGGAACTCCCGAGCGAGGAGGATCAGTACGCTGCCTATCGGCTGGTCGCGGAGAACGTAAAGCCGCACTCCGTGATTATCCGTACGCTGGATCTCGGCGGGGATAAGTTCATGAGCGCGCTGAACCTTCCCGAGGAGCTCAATCCTTTCCTCGGCTGGCGGGCAATCCGGTTCTGCCTGGAGCGCGTGGATGTGTTTAAGACGCAGCTGCGGGCAATCTTACGCGCCAGCGCGGTGGGGAACGTGCGCATCATGTATCCGATGATCTCGGGCGTGGATGAGGTACGCCGCGCAAACGCGCTGCTCGATGAGTGCCGGCAGGAGCTGCGCGCGGAAGGCCTGGCCTACGACGAGCACATGGAAGTGGGCGCGATGATTGAAATCCCGAGTGCAGCGATCAGCGCGGATCTCATCGCCAAGGAGGTGGACTTCTTCTCGATCGGGACGAACGACCTCATCCAGTACTCGATCGCAGTCGACCGGCTCAACGAGCACATTGCGCATCTTTACGAGCCGACCCACCCGGCCATCATTCGATTGATCCGGATGATCGTGGATGCGGGTCATGCGCACAATCTCTGGGTCGGCGTTTGCGGTGAGATGGCAGGAGACATCGTGCTGACCCCGCTGCTGCTCGGCCTCGGCGTGGACGAACTGAGCACCGGTGCCGCGCTGGTTCCGCGAGTGAAACGCGCCGTGCAAAGCCTGGACATTGCGGTGTGCCTGAAGTTGGTCGAGGACATCAAGCACCTCGACAACGCGGCTGACATCCTCGCGAAATGCGAGGACGTGGCCGCGACCAATTTCCCGGACCTGCTTTAACTAAGCAGGCTTCGTGAGATACCACGCAATGAAGCGCGGGATGCCATCCGCGATCTTGGTGCGCGGATCATAGCCGAGCTGAGTGCGCGCCTTGTCGATGTTGGCAAAGGTCAGGGGAACGTCGCCTGGCTGTTCTGGCATCTGATTGATGATCGCGCGCTTGCCGAGAGCATGCTCGATCGAGCCGATGAGTTCGCTAAGTGTGGTAGTCTGGCTTTCACCGAGATTGAAGACATCGCAGAGCGGGCCTTCATATGTAAGGCAGGCGATCATGCCCTGGATGATATCATCGACGTAGGTGTAATCCCGCCGGGTCGAGCCATCCCCGAATTGGTTGATTGATTGCTCCTCGAGGATCGATCGCGTGAAGCTGTGAATCGCCAGATCCGGGCGCTGCCGCGGTCCATATACTGTAAAGAAGCGCAGGCTGATCGTGCGGATTCCGTAAAGGTGCGAATACGTGGAGCAGAGCTGCTCACCCGCGAGCTTGGTGGCTGCATACGGGCTGATCGTCTGGTTCAGACACATGTCCTCCTTGAAGGGCGCGGTCTTGAGCACTCCATAGACAGAGGAGCTGGAGGCAGAGACAAAGCGGGGGACGCTGTATTGGCGAGCGGCTTCGAGGAGATTGAAGGTGCCGGTTATATTCGTGTCTATATACAGCTTGGGCTCCTTGATCGACGGGCGCACGCCAGCCCGGGCTGCGAGGTGAACGATGGTGTCAAAGCCACCTTCGCGAACGATCTTATCAACGGCATCACTGTCCCGGATATCAGCCTCGTGAACCCGGACTTGATCCTCCACCGCCGCGAGATTCTCGCGCTTGATCTCGGGATCGTAAAAGGGATTGAAGTCGTCCATGACTTCCACTCCGTGGCCGAGCGCGAGAGCGCGTTCGACGAAGTGCGAGCCGATGAAGCCGGCACCGCCGGTCACGAGGAGTTTCATCGGCACAACGTACTCGCTGGCAATTTTTTCGAGCAAGGGAAAGTTCCCGTGAGTGCTGGTTGCAAGTGGTTGCGAAAGGACAGCAACAGCATTTCGGACAATATGACAGTCCGCTTGCGATAGGGGAGTTGACTTGCAAAACGCTGGGTGAGAATAACAGCAGCACACTCTTCCCTCTATGGCCGACGAAATTCCTCCCGCCCCCTCCGAGTCCGACGACGCCTCCAAAGCAGAGACCATTCGCATCACCCTGCCGCCCAAGCAAGAGCAGCCGGTGGTGAAGCGCGAAACGGTACGGATCAACCTGCCAGGCAAGCCAAGCGTCCCCGGGGGTGTTACGCCGAAGAAGGAGACGACCAAGCTGACTGGAATCGGTTCATTGCCGCCGCCATCCGCATCCAAGCCTTTCGTACCTGGTGCGCCGCCATCTGCACCGGCAGTTCCTGGAGTGCCGCCGCCACCCGCTGGTATCGCACCGAAGCCTCCGCTCCCCGGAGTAGGCGCTCCGAAGCCTCCTGGTATCGGTGGCGCTCCGCGTCCAACCGTGCCGCTGAAGCCCTCACCTGCAGGTGGCGCGGCTCCCGCAGGCGCTCCAGCTCCGATGGTCCAGCGCGCGGCAACGCCGAAGAAGGAAACCGCCCGCATCACTCTCCCACCTGAAGGCGCTGGCAAGCAGCCGCTGCCCAAGGCGACGGTGAAGATGCAGCAAACGCAGCCCTTAGTAAATCGGCCTGCCCCTTCGCTCACGCCAGTGGCTCCGATGAGTCACGCGCAGATGACCGCCGGCGGCAATGCGGGGGACGATAGTGCAATGAATCTGATGAGCATCGCCGCGTTGGTGGTGTCTATCATTTCTCTCGCACTCGTTTACTTTGCTTACAGCGCTGCGAGCGCCTGAGCATTCCGATCCTTAATCATGGCTAGTTCAAACGTCCTCACGATCACGCAATCCAACTTCAAAGAAGAAGTCCTCGAGTCCAAAGTTCCAGTGATGCTGGATTTCTGGGCGCCTTGGTGCGGGCCGTGCCGGATGATCGCCCCGATCGTCGACGAGATCGCCGACGCCAAGGCTGGAGTGGCCAAGATTGGTAAGGTGAATGTCGATGAGGAGCAGGAACTCGCCGGACAATTCCGCGTTTCCTCCATCCCTGCGCTGCTCTTCCTAAAGGACGGCGCAGTAGTAGACCAAGTAGTGGGTGCTGCGTCCAAGGCATCGCTGGTCGCGAAGCTCGACGCCATCGTCTAAGCGCTAGGTCACCTGTATACTCAGCAAAGGCGGACCTTCGGGTCCGCCTTTTTTGCGTTCGCGCAGACTAACGGTTGCCTCACGACAGCAAAACGCGCCGGAAGGACTTTCCTCCCCGGCGCGTTACTGAGTCGAAACTTCGAATCCGCGTGCTTTACAGCGTTCGGCAGAACTCTTCGAGGCGGTCTAGACCCTTCTTGATCACATCCATGCTGGTCGCGTAGGAGAGGCGGATCGTCCGATCGTCGCCAAACGCAATGCCTGGAACAACCGCAACGTAATGCTTTGAAAGCAGGCGGTCGGAGAAGTTCGATGAGTTCAGCCCAAGTTGCGAGATGTTCGCCAGCACGTAGAACGCACCCTGCGGCGCAACGACAGTGATCCGAGGAATGGTCGCCATGCGGTTGATCATGTACTGGCGGCGCATGTTGAACTCCTCCCGCATGTCGGTGACCTGCTGCTGGTCTCCGCGGATTGCAGCGAGCGCGCCCATTTGTGCAAAGGAGCACGGGTTCGACGTGCTGTGGCTCTGCATCGCGTCAATGGCGCGAGCGATCGGCTCAGGTGCTCCGAGGTAACCGAGACGCCAGCCGGTCATGGCGTAGGCTTTGGAGAAGCCGTTGATCGTGATCGTCAGATCGTATGCTTCCTTGGAAAGCGAGGCGATGCTGACGTGCTCCACGCCTTCATAGACCAGCTTCTCGTAGATCTCGTCGGAGAGGATCAGGATCTCCTCCTCGATCGCCACCTCGAGAAGCGCCTGCAGCTCTTCCCTCGTGTACACCGCGCCAGTTGGGTTGCCGGGTGTATTGATGATCACCATCTTCGTCCGCGGTGTCATCGCGTTCTCGAACTCCTCCGCCGTCATCTTCCAGCCATTCTCTTCCTTCGTCTGGACGAAAACTGGATCGGCTCCCGCGAGGCGCACCATTTCCGGGTAGCTCAGCCAGTAGGGAGCGGGGATGATCACCTCGTCGCCTGGCTGACAGGTCGCCAGGATCGTGTTGTAGCAGGAATGTTTCGCACCGTTCGAGACGATGATCTGAGTCGGCTTGTACTCGAGACCGTTGTCCGTCTTGAACTTATCCGCGATCGCCTGGCGCAACTCCGGAGTGCCGCTGGAAGGCGTGTACTTCGTGAAGCCACCTTCGAGCGAGGCCATGGCAGAGGCCTTGATGTGCTCCGGGGTGTCGAAGTCCGGCTCTCCAGCGCCGAAACTGCACACGTCGATGCCTTCGGCTTTCATCGCCTTGGCTTTGGAGTCGATGCTCAGGGTCAGGGAAGGCGAGAGGATCGTGGCGCGTTGGGCGAGTTCCATGAGAGTTGAGTTGGTTGTAGACTGCGAGTTTCGGGGATTAGGGTTAACGGGCGAGGGAGTTACTTCGAATACCAGCCTTCGATCAGCGGCTTCAGGTTGTTCTCGGTAATGTTCACGATGCCCATTTCGCGCTGCGCTGCTTCTGGGGAATCCGAGGCGTGCGCGGCGTTCACCATGATGGTTTCGCCGAATTCGCGGCGAATCGAGCCCGGAGGCGCTTTCGAGGGATCGGTTGGCCCGAGAACCTCACGGATCTTACGCACCGCATCGGGGCCTTGGTACACCAGGGCAATGCACTTCTCGGTACCCGGCTCATGGCGCTTGTCCGCCGGACACTCGCTAGGCTTGTTGCCCGCCATGAACTTCACGATCTGCTCCCAATTTTCACGCCCCACGACTGGTCCGAGGATGTCGCCGATGCGTGCCTCCACTTCCGCAGAGAGCGGCATGCTCAGTTCCTTCTCGAGCGCCTTGCGGGCCTGCTCGCCGGCGCGGCCGCGGAGCTTGTCCATCAGCACTTCGAGCACCGGGCCATAGAATTCCTCCGCCTGCGCCACGCTCATCCGGTGAACCTTGAAGGCCACGATGTAAAGGCCGGTGCGGGAGAAAACGTCGATCACGCCGCCGGGACGCGCATTCGGGAAACGGAAGTTGTCGGGCTTGATCAGCACGAGGCTCTTCTCGGGCTTGGACCCGGCAGGGAATTCGATCGCCTCATCCATCAGGCCACCGTCAGCATCAGAGTACTCGGCCCACAGCTTCAGGTCGTATTCGGCGCTGGCGTGGTTCGGCGGGGCGAGCACGCCGGGCTCGAAGTAGTTCACCGTGCCGTTCGCATCGGTAATGAAGTCGCCGTAGGTGTCGCGGATCGTCTCGCCGCTCGAGCGCTCGTTGAGAATGTGCCCCACTACATTGCGAATCTTAGTCACGGCGTCCTCCCCCTTGAAGACCAGCATCAGCACCCGCGGACGAGTCGCCCCGCTGGCACTCGTAAACTGCTTCAGTACGTACTGCTTGATCTGCTCCTGCAGCCCACGATGCTGCGGGTCGGGATCAGTCACGATGTTCGAGGCGTACTTCTCCACGAGTTCCGCGCTGGGAGCGAACATGCGCGCGGCCACGAGATCCAGGCCGGTGCGCGAGATCAGCCGCGAGATGATTCCACCCGTCCGAGACTTGCGGATCGAGTACGGCGTAACGAGCACGTACGAAAGTTCTTCTGCCATAGATAAAAAGTGCCCGCGTTGCGCTTCGCCGTTCCCTCGGGAGACGGCGATTCAGCAACGCAGGCAGTGAGTTATTTTGTAAAATCCTGTCCTAAGCGGCCCGGAAACCTATCTGGCCCTCGTCTGGGGCGTCAACGAGTTTCTCCCCTTTGCTGGCCAGCGGTGCTTGCAGTCCCGGCGTGTCCCGCTATCTAGAGCGGTTCTCATGATCACCGGCGCCGAACTGGTCGAAGCTCTTCCCATCATTATCTCCCTCATCGTTATCGAGGGGCTTTTGTCGGTGGACAATGCACTGGCCATCGCGGCCATGGCGTCGCACTTGCCGGAGAAGCAGAGATACCTCGCACTGCGCCTCGGGATCATCGGGGCGTACTTTTTCCGCGGCGTCGTCCTGCTGCTAGCCGCGTGGATCATTCAGAATGAGTGGGTTAAGTGGTTTGGAGCGGCCTATCTCGTGTACCTCATGTGTTCGCACCTCACGCAGGCTGCCGAGAGCGAGAGCGATCTCGCTGGTGGCAAGAAGAAGCCCGGACTCTTCATGACAATCGCCCAGATCGAGCTCATGGATCTGAGTCTGAGCGTGGACAATGTGATTGCGGCAGTGGCGCTTGCGCCGAAGGGGCCCGATGGCGAAGAGAAGATGTGGGTGGTGTATACCGGTGTCTTTATAGGCATCCTTGCCCTTCGTCTGGCGGCGGGTGTTTGCATCCGCCTCCTGCAGAAGTACCCGTCCCTCGCGCAGACCGCCTTCATTCTGGTCGGTTATGTCGGGTTCATCCTCGTGCTGGAACTCCTCACCCACATCCACATCCAGCCCTGGCAGAAGTTCATCGGGATCGTGATCATCACCGCGATCTCCATGTTCTACGATCGCTCGCCGATTCTGCAGAAGATCCTCTCGCCGTTGCTGCGAGTGAGCATGCCCATGATGAAGGCCTTCGCAGGGGTGCTGGATCTTGTCTTCTGGCCGCTCCGCAAGCTGCACGAGGCCATTTCCAAGATGTTCCGGAAGTCGGTGCCGAAGGTGGAAACCCCCGACGCGCACTAGCTGGGGCGGCATGGGAGGACGGGTGTTCCCATCCGGTGATACTTTGGACTTTGGACGGGGATGTCCGGACCTCCAAGGCAGGGCGTTGAGCTTCCGAGGCTCAGCGTTCTATGAAAGAGGCTCGGCGTCGAGCTTCCGAAGCTCGTCGTTCTATGAAAGAGGCTCGGCGTTGAGCTTCCGAAGCTCGCCGTTCCATGAAAAAGGCTCAGCGTTGAGCTTCTGAAGCTCGTCGTTCTATGGAAAAGGCTCGGCGTTGGGCTTCCGAAGCTCGTCGTTTAGCCAATGAAGCTCGCCGATTTACCTTCGGGAGTCGCTTTTCTGCTGCGGCAGGACGGGCTCTTTCCCACGGATCGCGCGGTTCCTCGCTAATTTTACGGCAAAGGCGCTCACCCATTTGCCTTTTCGGGTAACTGAGAGCGTCTCGACCTTCTGCTTGCGCAAGGCTTCCAACACCTCCTCCTCCTGCTCGCGGAGAATGCCGGAAAGGATGAGGTGGCCTCCGGGCGCTATCGCCGAGGCGATCGGCTTGGCTACTTGCACCA
The DNA here is from genome assembly GCA_031389825.1 of Spartobacteria bacterium. Taxonomy (GTDB): domain Bacteria; phylum Verrucomicrobiota; class Verrucomicrobiia; order Chthoniobacterales; family Chthoniobacteraceae; genus JANMSW01. The sequence continues at coordinate 9,502 of JANMSW010000045.1, read as the reverse complement.
GGAGACCGCTAAAGAGATTCGCAATTACCACGTCCCACGTCCGCTCGGGTACCCAGCGGGTGACGTCGAGGCGCTTCATCTTTACCTTGGTGATCCCGTTGAGCCGGACGTTCTCCTTCGCGGTGCGCACGGCGTGTGGATCGAAGTCGCAGCCCTCCACAGAGGCAGCGCCGAAGATCCGAGCGGCGATGGCGAGGATCCCGCTGCCTGTTCCGAGATCGAGTGCCTCCCATTCTCCGCCATTCTTTGCCTTGCCTAAGTCCGCGAGGAAGCGAAGGCACATCGAGGTGGTGGCATGCTCGCCCGTCCCAAACGCCATGCCGGCGGGAATGAGCACGACCGGGACGTTCGGCTTGCCAGCACGGTGTTTCGTCAGTTCTGCTTCACTCGAGACAACGAGCAGACGGCCGCGCACATTGATCGGTGGACGAAGTTCCGGCTCGTATGAGGTGGGAATGGTCATCTCCCGTACCATTCCGCCGAAGTGGATGAGGAGATCGTCCGCTTCCTTCGCAGTGAGCCCGTGCGCTTCCACGCGGACCTTTGGGGCATTGGGGAACTCGATGAGCAGCACGCGCTGCGGTCCGAGAAAAGTCAGCCGCTCCACCCACGCGTCGCCCCATTTTGAAGCGGTGAGCTTCCGCCAAAAGTAGCGTTTCCCATCGGAAGCGACGGCCTTGGGCTGAATTGCTTCCTTCTTTGACGCGAGCCGCGCAGGCGCCGTCTTCATTTCTTGCGGAAAACGATCATGTGCTGCTGCGGCAGGACACGAAGGGTCTCCACCCACTCCAGCGGCCACGGTGCCATCTCCTTTCGCACCTGCGCCTCGGTCATTTTGTGTACGAGCTTGATCGGGATCTCCGGATCCTCCCCTCGATATTCGACAAAGACCAGACGACCGCCCGGTTTCAAGCCGCGCAGCATGCTCTCCGTCATCTCGTAAGGGCGGTCGAACTCATGGTACACGTCCACCATCAGGATCAGGTCCACGGTCCCCGCAGGAAGGCCCGGATCGGTGTTAGTGCCCAGGACAGGCTTCACATTCTTCACACCGCGGCGTGCCATGTTGCGGGCGAGTACCTCGAGCATCTCCGGTTGGATATCCACCGCGAGGACCGTTCCTTTCTCCCCGACTTCCTTTGCAATGCGCCAGGAGAAGTAGCCGCTGCCCGCGCCGAGATCCGCCACCGTTTCACCGGGCGTCAGCTTCAAACCGGCGAGTAGGAGGTCAGTCCGCTCTTCCGCCTCCCGCTCCGGACGTTCCAGCCAGCCCACTGCGAGATGCCCCATGACCAGCGCGATCTCCCGCCCCATATAGAAGACGCCTGTGCCATTCGGGTCATGAATCTCGCGCGTCTCGTACCGCGCAGCCGGGCTCGGAGGGGCTTCCTTATTCTCCTGAGCAGGAGCCGAGTGGCAGAAGAGGAGAACTGCGACGAGGAGCAGACGGACGAGGACGCGGGGAACGGGAAGACTCGGGTGCATGGCGGGAATGCACGATGGCAGCTCGTGGGGAGGAAATACAGGATGAGCTTGCTTGCCAAGTCGTTTGGCGTTTCCGATGGAGAGCGTGTGCGTACTCCCGGCAAATGGTTGCGGCTGCCTCTTCGGTGGGGCGTGATCCTTCTGGCGATCTATGCTGGGGTGGTCCTGCTGCTCTGGGCGGCGCAGCGCACGCTCATCTATCTCCCATCCCGCGCGTCGGAGGAGGAGCTGATCGCAGTCGCGAAAGCCGAAGGCCTCGACCCTTGGAAAGATGCGGCGGGGGCGATCATCGGCTGGCACCGGCCCCGAGCGACCGGGCAGGAGCCTGCGGCGAATCGCCTGATTCTTTTCCACGGGAACGCCGGCTACGCCTTGCGCCGCACCCACTACGTGGATGGTTGGGAGGCACTGGACGACGGACGCGCGTGGAAAGTGTATCTGTTCGAGTACCCCGGCTTTGGCGCACGCGAGGGTAAACCATCCGAGGAGAGCATTACGAAAGCAGCGCTGGCTGCGGTGGAAACCCTGGACGGTAATACGCCGATCTACCTGGCTGGCGAGTCACTTGGGAGCGGTCCGGCATGTGCACTGGCGGCGCGTCTCCCGGGACGTTTCCCCGGGCTCTTCCTCGTCACCCCATATTCGTCACTTACCGAGGTCGCTGGCGTACTTTACCCGTATGTCCCGGTCCGCTGGATCTTGCGAGATCGCTGGGACAATCTGGCTGCGGTCCGCACCTTTCCGGGGCGGATCGGGGTCATGCTCGCTGGAGAGGACGAGATCATCCCAGTCGCGCAGGGGGAGCGCCTCTACGACGCTGCACCGGGTGTAAAGCAGCTCTGGACCATCCTCGGTATCGGACACAATGAGCTGGATTTCACTCCATCTGCCAGTTGGTGGGGCGAGTCATCGAAGTTCCTGCTCACTGGAGTGCCCTGACTACTTGCACAGGTCTAACACTGAGCATCCGTCGGTTTCGGCGAAACGAATTATCAGACTCCCTAGTGGGATTGCGATTGCCACCCGTTTCATCCATGCCACTCTCCTTGCCAGTCAGACGAGAAACAGGAACGGGAGCGAGTTGTAGGTAATGCGGAAGTTAGAACCCAAGGTATGTATATGGCTCGAATATTGATCGTTGATGATGAGAACGTGATTACCACGGTACTGCGCCTGGCGCTTTCCCGCGAGGGACACGAGGTCGTTACGGCGTCGAGCGGAGCGGATGCTCTGGAGAAAGCCGCCGCGGATCGTCCGGACCTCGTCATCTCCGATGTGCAAATGCCGGGGATGAGTGGCTTCGAACTCGTGCGCCAGTTGAACGATCAGATGCCCGCGATCGCCTGCATCCTCATGTCCGGGCATGCCTTTGCGACGCCGGAGACATCCCGCGAGCAGCTCGAGGGCTTGCGAGTTGCGGCGATCTTGAAGAAGCCTTTCCAGATCGGTGGGCTCATGCAGGCCGTGAATGGTGCTCTGAGCCACTCGAACACGACATCGGGTCGTGTCCAGGAATCCGAGCCGATGGTCGCGCAGGGCTGCGCCTAGGACTAAGACCGAGGCCGGTCCGGAGTAGGAAGCGGGCTGTCCGCTGCAGCGAGCCGCAGCTGGATTTCCAGACCTCGGGGCTGGCGGTTTCGGGCCTTAACCGAGCCGCAGCACGACTCCAAGCACGTCTTCACGATCATTAGGCCTAGACCTGTGCCGCCAGTGTCGCGGGTCCGGGAATGGTCCAGCCGGTAGAAGGCGTCGAAGATGCGCGCGAGCTCCCCCTCTGGAACGCCTGGGCCTTCATCCAACACGCTGATCAAGACCTCCTCGCCATCGCGGCGCGCCGTGATGCGGATCGGCACTGCGGCACCTCCGTGCTGGAGGGCGTTGCGGATGAGATTTGCGAGCGCGCGGATGAGAAGATCGCGATCCGCCGCGACGTGGAGATCCGGTGCCGCTTCGATCCGCAGGTCGGTACCTTCGCCCGTTTCGCGATGCGCCGCTTCACGAGCGGCTTCTAGCACGTTGACCGGGACAAGTTGGATAGCAGTACCGCCGAACGAGGCCTTGGAAAAGGAAAGCAGTTCGCTCACGAGATTCGCGATCTGTTCCGCCTTCTCCGCCGCCGCCCGCGCATACTTCTGCTGAGCTGGGTCCGCGCGTTCTTCCAAAATCCCCAAGGCCATCTGCAGCCGGGCAAGCGGAGAGCAAAGCTCGTGGGCGATGTCGCCGAGAAAGCGCTTCTGCCCATGCACGAATCCCTCGAGCCGCGCGGCCATCTCGTCGATCGAGTTCCCGAGTTCCCCCAGCTCATCCGGGCGGCGGCTGTTGATGCGAACCTTGAATTGGCCGTCTGCGATCTGGCGGGTTGCATCCTTCATCTTGGCAACCGAGCGCGTGATGCCGCGCAGCAGCGGCAACCAGAGGAGTAGGGAGAGGAGGAGCGCACCAAGACCCAGCCCGACCCACGGCCGGAGGTCGAAGATGAGGCCATTGCCGCTCAGGCTCGTGGATCGAGCAACGAGGACGACCCGCATGGGATCGCCGAGTCGTGGGTTCTCTATACGGGCGCTGGTCAGCAGCCAGTAGCGGACAGGCTCTGTGGAGCGGATGAGTGCGCGGATGGGGCGGCGCCACCGGCGGCCGCGTTCGCCGTTTGGGGCGATGCGGGCTTTGACCTCCGGCGGAAGGGCAGCGAGCCCGCCCACCAGCGCATCGCCGTCCGCATCGAAGAGGCCAAAGCGAACTCCGTACGCATTGCTGAAGCGGTCGAGCACATCCTCCCAGTCGTGGGTCGGCGCGACGTTCAGCTCACCTACAACGAGATCGCGTACGGCCTCGATACGCTCTCGTGCGCCACTGGCGAAGACCCAGTCCAAGTCGAAGCGAAACTGCGCCGTCAAAAGGAGCACGAGCAGCCCGGCGATGAGCGCGACATTGGCGAAGAGCCAGAGGAGGATCCTCGCTGAAAGTGGGAAGCGGGTGCGCATAGTCGCAAGCACCTACTCGGCTGCGGGGTTGATCAGCATGTAGCCGACCGCGCGGATCGTCCGGATGAAGCGCGGGTTCTTTGGATCGTCCCCGAGCTTCCGACGAAGCGACCAAATGTGTACATCGATCGAGCGATCCAACCCGTCGTAGTTGCGCTCCGCAATCGTCTCAATGAGCTGCTCTCTCGATTTAACCCGGCCCCGCGAACGGGCCAGGCAGGCCAGCAGTTCAAATTCCAGCGTGGTCAGCCGAAGCGGTTCTGCGCCGAGGATTGCCATTCGCGACTCCGGGCGAATGCGGAGTTCTCCCACCACGATCTCAGCCTCTGGATCGCCCGTAGCCGTTACGCTCCCGGCGGAGGATCGTCGCGTCACCGCCCGCAAACGCGCGAGCAACTCACGTGAGGAGAACGTCTTTGGCAGGTAGTCGTCTGCCCCGAGCTCCAGGCCGATGATGCGATCCGTCTCCTCGCCACGGGAAGTGAGCATCAGAATTGGCACTCGCGAGTGCGCGCGCACCCGGCGGAGTACTTCCAGACCATCGATCCCGGGAAGCATCACGTCCAGGATGATGGCGTCAAAGGTCTCGGCGATGGCCCGTTCCGCGCCCGAGACGCCGTCATGAACCGCAACCACCTCATAACCAAGCGGCTCCAGGTAATCTTTGATTAGCGCGCAAAGCTCCTGGTCATCATCGATCACCAGTATCCGGACGCTGCTTTGAGCGCCACTAGGACGGTGCTTGGTAGTGAGGGACATTACTTCGAATACCCGCGTCCTATGCGGAACAATAAACTAGACGCACGAGGGTAAGTCGAAAGCGCAAAGTGGAACCAGCACCGCTTGGATGTCGCGGTCACCTACCTTCGGCCGAGCAGGGAGACTTCTTGATTGTTGACCGACAACAAACCGGTCCAGTGCTTGCGACGCTGCGATTTTTACTGTCGCGGGATCGAATGGCATTCGACCGCGAACTACGAGAGCCGAGGGCGAGACGATTTGTGAGTCGGCCGATTGTCCCCAACTCGCAGGCGACACGGTGGTCTCGGGCACGAGTAAACCAATATGCTGGTCGAGCTATCGCAGTGTTGCGCGAGTGATTTTTACTCGGACGAGAGGCTGCCTGCGTCTTGGACGAGTTATAAGTGGGCGTGGTTGAAGGTCATGTAACGGTGGGACGCTTGGTTTCGTTTGGGTCTCCAAGTCACCCCTCGCTTTGAGCGGTCGCCAAACTTCTTGGATTCAGCTAGACGACTGCATGCAGCAGCCGCAAACGCCCGTCGAACTGCTCCAGGCTCTCGTCCGGATTCCAAGTGTCAATCCTGCCGGGACGCCGGGGACCGATGGGATCGGGGAGCAGCGTTGTGCGGAGTACGTTGGGCGCTTCCTGGAAGAGATCGGGGCGCGGGTAGAACTCCGCGAGGTGCTGCCCGGCCGACCGAATGTCATCGGACGGTTCCCGACTGATCGCCAGGGGAAGCCGCGCCTGCTGCTCGCTCCGCATACTGACACCGTCAGCGTAGCCGGGATGGTGATTGATCCTTTTGGAGCCGAGATCCGCGATGGGCGGCTCTGGGGACGGGGCGCGAGTGACACCAAGGGCACCATGGCTGCGATGCTTTGGGCTCTCCGGCTCGTACGGCCCGAAGTCGCAACACTTAGCCACGAAATCTGGTTTGCAGGGCTCGCAGGAGAAGAAGCAGGTCAACAGGGTGCAAAGGCGCTCGCCAGCGAAGAACACTTCGACTTTGTGATCGCGGGCGAGCCCACAATGCTGAATGTCGTCAACACGCACAAAGGATGCACGAACCTCCACCTGAAAACCCACGGCAAGTCGGCGCATGCTGCGCAGCCGCAGCTGGGGAGGAATGCCATCTACGAGATGATGGATGTAGTGCGGTTCGTCCGGGACGAACTCGTGCCAGAGTTCGAGCAGGCGACGGACTCGATCCTTGGCCACTCGACGGTCAGCGTTGGGACTATCTCCGGGGGAAGTAAGACAAACATCGTGCCAGATTCGTGCGAATCGTCGGTCGATATCCGGACAGTGCCGATGCAAAACACGCCCGACTTTCTCCGGCAGTTAACAGCACGGCTTCGACAAGTCGCTCCCGGGGTGGAAGTTTCGGCAGGACAGGCGATTCCCTTGCAGACGGATGCGAATCACGCCGTGATCGCCAAGTTGCAGGCGCTCGGCGCGAAATGTGTCGGTGCTCCATGGTTTTGTGATGCGGCGGTATTTTCGCGGGTAGGCGTGCCATCGATTGCTCTTGGGCCGGGTTCGATTGCGCAGGCGCACACCGAGGACGAGTGGATCGAGATTGCGGAGTTCGAGCGTGGCGTGGAGTTCTTCCGGGCCTTCCTCGCCGCACTCTGAGGCTCGGTGGAACGCGGCCTTGTCGCGCAGCGCCTGCGGCCATAACTTCGCGCCCCTTTCTTTCCAGCCATGAGCGACCAGAAGACCGCAATCACCCCCCGCCGCGACGAAGATTTTCCTGAATGGTACCAGCAGGTGGTGCGCGCCGCTGATCTCGCGGAGAACTCCGATGTGCGAGGCTGCATGGTCATCAAGCCGTGGGGCTATGGGATCTGGGAGAACATGCAGCGTGGGCTCGATGGGATGTTCAAGGCGACCGGGCACAAGAACGCGTACTTTCCCCTTTTCATTCCGCTTTCCTACCTAGCCAAGGAGGCGGAACACGTGGAGGGTTTTGCGAAGGAGTGCGCGGTGGTCACGCATCACCGCCTCGAGGCCGCACCAGGTGGTGGCTTGCGGCCGGCGCCCTCCGCTGAGCTCACAGAGCCGCTTATCGTACGGCCGACTTCGGAGACGATCATTGGAGCATCATACGCAAAGTGGGTGCAGTCATATCGAGATCTGCCGATCCTGATCAACCAATGGGCCAACGTCGTGCGCTGGGAGTTACGGCCCCGGGTTTTCCTTCGTACCGCAGAGTTCCTGTGGCAGGAGGGGCACACCGCACACGAGACCGAGCAGGAGGCGCGTGACGAGACGATGCAGATGCTGCGCGTCTACGAAACCTTCGCACGTGACTACCTGGCATTACCCGTTTTCACCGGTGAGAAGAGCGAGGGCGAGCGCTTCCCGGGCGCCGTGCAGACGCTCTGCATTGAGGCCATGGTTCAGGATCGGAAGGCGATCCAGGCCGGGACGTCGCACTTTCTTGGACAGAACTTCGCGAAGGCCAGCGGCATTCGTTTTGTTTCGCGCACGAATACGCAAGAGTACGCTTACACGACGAGCTGGGGCTCGAGTACGCGTCTGATTGGGACAGTAATCATGGCGCACGCCGATGATGATGGCGCCATCCTGCCGCCTCGTATCGCAACTTCGCAGGTAGCGATCATTCCTGTCGTTCCCAAGGAGGAGACCCGCGCGGCAGTCCTTGCTGCCGTTAATCAGCTGGCCACGGAGCTTCGTAAGACTCGATTCCACGATGAGCCGATCCGCGTGGAGGTGGATAGCCGGGACACAGGGGGCGGCTCGAAGACTTGGGACTGGATCAAAAAAGGCGTGCCGATTCGGGTGGAAATTGGGCCGCGTGATCTGGAGAAGGGCTCTGTTGCAGTGTCACGCAGGGATAAAGGGCCGAAGGAGAAGGAGTTTCTCCCGACCGCAGACTTCGTTGCGCGGGTTGGCGAGATCTTGCAGTCTATACAGGACGGACTGCTCGCTCGCGCCACGCGGCTTCGCGATGAGAACACAGTGCGGATTGACACGAAGGAGGAGTTCTACGCGTTCTTTACGCCCAAGAACGCCGAGCGCCCTGAGTTACACGGTGGCTTCGCACTCGCCCACTGGAACGGATCGAAGGAAGTCGAGGAACAGATCAAAGAGGATCTGAAGGTGACCATTCGATGCATCCCCTTCGAGGCGGATGAGCGAGGGCGGTGTGTGATTACCGGCGAGCCCAGTGCGCGGCGCGTGGTTTTTGCAAAGTCGTACTGACGCACCGGGGTTTGCTGAACAGCCGCCTATAAACAAGAAGAGCACGCTCGTGGCGTGCTCCTCCGCTGAAATTTGTAAGTCGCGTTTACTTCTTCGCCTTATTGATCTCGGCGATCAATGCATCAGGACCGCCTGGGAGATAGCCGACTTTCTCCCATGATTTCTTACCTTCGGAATCCAATACGATCAGCGTCGGATAGCCTTTGATGGCATAGTCCTTTGCGAGCTTGTCGTTCTGCGTCTTCAGATTAGCTGCGAGCTCCTTGGTCTGCGGGAAGTCTAGCTCCACCAGCACGAGGTTCTTCTCTGCATATTCTTTAAACTTCGCCTGAGAGAAGATGTCCTTCTCCAGCTGCATGCACGGCGGGCACCAATCCGAACCGGTGAAATCCAGGAGAACCATCTTCTTCTCCGTTTTAGCCTTCTCTAACGCCTTATTGTAGTCCGTCATCCACCCATCGGCAGCAGACGCCAGGGTAGAGAAAGCCGCGAAGGCAGCAGTGAAAAGCAGAGCAAGGGAGGTTTTCATGTTTGCGAAGTTTTAAACGACGAGAGGGGAGACGCATCTCCCCTCTCGCATGTTCAAACTGGAATGAAGGTCGTTGCCTAGTAGCTGCGGACAGTAGTGCTGGTGCTTGTGGCGGGCGCCATGCTCACCGAGCTGCTCTCCGTTGTCGTCGTGCTAGCGCGTACGTCGTCATCGTCATCACCATCCGAGGCGCATCCTGGGAGGATGGCAGTAGCAGCGAGAGCAAGGGCGAGTTTGAGGAACTTATTCATGATCGTGAGTTGGTTCTTAGTTTGGGTGTACACCGAGAAATTCGCGTTCCATTGGGAAGCTGCGCGCATCGTTTATGCAGCAACTGTGCACACAGCGTAAAAACAAAGCGCGGAGTCCGTTGCCGGACTCCGCGCAGTTTGCTTCCTAGCCTGAGTTTCGCAGTTTGGGTGGGTTAGGAAGGTGTGCAGCGCGGTTGTTCAGAGAAAGTGAATCTGGTTAGCCAGCAAGGTTGTCCACACAAGTGGACGCGAGCTGATCTTGATAGACGCGTGGTGGGGGCTGCTC
>JANMSW010000003.1:0-332714 GCA_031389825.1 Spartobacteria bacterium | reverse complement strand
GTTGAAAGGCCTGCCGGCGACGATCCGTCTGCTCGATCCTCCGCTCCACGAGTTCGTGCCGCACGACCACACAGCGCAGAGCGCGCTCGCGGAGAAGATGAACATCTCGATCGACCGAGTGGCCCAGCGGGTGCGCGAACTCCATGAGTTCAACCCCATGCTCGGACATCGAGGTTGCCGCCTTGGGCTCTCCTATCCGGAGCTGACCGAGATGCAGGCACGTGCGATCTTCGAGGCTGCCGCCGAGGTCCAGAAGAAGGGTATCAAGGTAAAGCCCGAAGTCATGATCCCGCTCGTTGGTTTCAAGCGCGAGTTCGACCTCCAGGTGGAGATCGTGCACCGCGTGGCCAAGGAAGTTCAGGCCGAGACCAAGCAGAAGCTGAGCTACCTCGTCGGAACGATGATCGAAGTGCCTCGTGGCGCTCTTACGGCGGACGAGATCGCGGAGCACGCCCAGTTCTTCTCCTTCGGGACGAATGACCTGACGCAGACCGCTCTCGGCATGAGCCGGGACGACTCGGGAACCTTCCTGCCGCACTATGCAGAGCTCGAGATCATCGCGAAGAACCCCTTTGCGACGATCGACCAGAGCGGCGTGGGTCAGCTCATGGAGATCGCCGTGGCGAAGGGCCGTCAGACCCGTCCCGACATCAAGCTGGGCATCTGCGGAGAGCACGGTGGCGATCCAGAGTCGGTGAAGTTCTGTCACAAGATCGGCCTGAACTACGTGAGCTGCTCGCCGTACCGTGTGCCCGTTGCTCGCCTCGCGGCGGCTCAGGCAGCGCTTGCTGATGAGAAGGCTGCAGCAGCCAACGCTAAAGCTCCTGCAGTCAAAGCTACAGCGGCAAAGCCAGCCCGGCGGAAGTAGTCTCGCTAGCGACCTGCTAGAACATCAAAAAGCCGCTCCGGGAAACCGGAGCGGCTTTCTTGTTGGTGTGGGGTCTCCGCACCAACAATCATGGACGTGAGCCTAGCGCCGGCGCCTGCGTACGCAAAGGATGCCAACACCGGCAGCACCGGCCAGGAGTAGGGACGCCGGCTCGGGAATGATGAAGGCCGCAAAGTCCTGGCGCTTCGGGAAGGGCGTCGAGGTATCCCAAGTATTCGGCGCGCCAAAGGTGCTGGACGAACCGTCGTTGTAGGACGGGGAGAACCGCGTGATCTCTATAGTTGGGTTCGCCTCCAACTTGAAAACTTCGCTTTCACTTACATTTACTCCCGTGACTACTCCTTCCCCAGCAGGTCCAAACTCGACGGTACTGTTGCCTCGCCGGATCGTGATCTGTGTCCCGTTTTGATTGATAGGATAGCTCGGGTCATGACCCAAAAATCCGGTGTTGATGTAAACAGGATCCTGCACCCAGACGTTGGTGTGAGCCCAGCCTTGGGTGCCAAAGTTGTTAACGGCAAGGATAGAGGTATCCCGGCCAGCCCCCGCAGGGGCAAGAGAGTTGTCTTCGTGGAAGGTGATGATCGTTCCCGCCTGCACGGCACTCCAGTAAGGCGCTCCTGAGAGCTGAAAACGTCCCACTCCCGGCCCTTCACCCGGAGTGCCACCGTCAGTGCCGACTTCATCAATCTGAAACTCCCAGCCCTGCATGTTCACGAAGTCCCCGGCTGATCCATTGCCAACAACCACGATCTCAAACCAGTCCCCCTGCACATCACTTGCTCCACCTGAGTTGTATTCGTTGAGAATAACCGAGGCAGCGTTTGCCGTGGAAACGATGGCGAATAGGGCCATGCAAGAGGAGAGTATCTTCATCAATGGAACGGCTGGGGAGGTGTGGTAAGGCTTACGTTCCCGCAAACCTGATTCAAGATGGATACGCGAGGAGGCGCGTGTCTGCAACTACTCGGTGATAAAGACTTTCCTTGGACTTCGCGGCTCCAGTTGGCCTTGCGCCATCACCGTCCCCGAATCTCGGGCGGAAGCACGATCCGCTGTGTGATGTTATTGCGACTCCGTTGGCTACGGAGCCAGTGAACGGCTTCCTCCGGGGTGGCAAAAGCGTTGGTACCCGCGGCCAGGCTGGAAGCCGCAGCTTCGGCCGTATTCCCAAGCGCGGCGACCCCAGCGAACACAGAGGCGCAACTTCGCAGCCCGGATGCGCGCATTCTTGGAAGCCAGTCCTTGTTCCTCCACTCCAGCTCTCCCACCCAGGGCGCCTCCACCAGTGCGTGGTTATCCAGCAAGCTGTCAGTGTTGCGGGCCACCATCAGCCGGAGTAATTGGTCGCCACCGCGCTTTACGTCATCTTCCAGGAGACGGCCACTCCAGCAGGCATGCAGCCACTTGTCAGCCGTATCCCAGAAGATCTCCAGATTGTGCTGCTGGTACAGAAGAGTAAGCACTCTGGGTACGGTAGTTTGGTAGTCCCAGTTCGTCGAGCGAGAGCAGCGGGAAATAAACCGGCAGGCGGCAGATCAGCGCCGCCGCGTCAGGGATAGAGATCTTATAAGATCTGCTCCTCAGGAGGCAGGAACATGCGGAAGCGGTTCTTGTCGATCGCCTTCATATAGGCCTCGTTCGGGGCCACCATACCCTGCTGCATGACCTTCCAGATGCCATCATCCATGAACTGCATACCCTCGCCCTTGCCGCCGACGATCACGTCCTGCAGCTTCTGCGTGGCTCCTTCGCGGATGATCGCACTCGCTGCCGAGTTGACCACGAGGATCTCGTTCACAGCCAGTCGCCCACCGCCATCACAGCGCTTGAGCAAAAGCTGCGCGACGACTCCCCGAAGGGAGTTCGCGAGCATCGTTCGGACCTGAGCCTGCTGATCCGACGGGAAGACGTCGATCATACGATCCACCGTTTTCCGGGCGTTATTCGTGTGCAGTGTGCCGAAGACCAGGAGGCCGGTCTCAGCGGCAGTCAGAGCGAGCTGGATCGTCTCCAAATCGCGCATCTCACCCACGAGCACGATGTCCGCATCTTCCCGGAGTGCGGCCTTCAGACCAATCGGGAAGGAGCTCGCATGCTCGGGCACCTCGCGCTGCGTAATGATCGAGCGCTTGTTCACGTGGACGAACTCGATGGGCTCCTCGACAGTGATGATGTGTCGCGGGAAGTTCGCGTTGATGTAGTCGAGCAGCGCCGCCAGCGTGGTGGATTTGCCAGAACCGGTTGGGCCGGTGACCAGTACCAGTCCGCCGCGCATATGGCCGAACTCCTTCACGATCGCAGGGATACCCAGCTGATCGAGCGTCATGATCTTCGTCGGGATCAGCCGGAAGACTGCTCCGTAGCCGTGCGTCTGCTTGAGGAAGTTGCAGCGAAAGCGCGAGTCCTCATTCATCTCGTATGCAAAGTCGAGATCGCCGATTTCGAGGTACCGCGCCCACCGATCTGGGCCGCAGATCTCGCTCATCATGTAGGCCATCTCCTCGTTGGTGAGCGGCTCGTTTCGAATCGCGACCATCTCTCCATGTCGTCGGATCTTGGGCGGCTGCCCTTCTCCGAGGTGAAGATCGGAGGCGCCCGCGTTGACGAGGACTTCAAAGAACTGATCGATGTAGGCCATGAGAGGGGATAAAGGGGATGCTGAAGACTGAAAGCCGGAGCGGACTAGGGAGCTATTGCTCCTTCATTGACGAGGCGGAGATGCGAGCAGGTTTTGGGGCCGACCTGTCGCTGATTCTGCCGACATTGTCCGAAAGGAGGAAGGCAGATTGTTCTACCGCTTGAAATGCTGCCGCATGAGCGCCTTTTGATCGGAGCGGCTATAGGTCTCTTCCTGCGAGATGATCCCGGCGTCGTACAGCTCCATCAGCGAATCGTCCATCAGCTTCATGCCCTGCTTCTTCCCGGTTTGCATGACGCCTGGCAGCATGAAGGTCTTGGCTTCACGGATCAGGTTCGCGACCGCCGGCGTATTCGTCAGGATCTCGAGCGCGAGCGCCCGGCCCTTGCCATCCGCACGGGGAACAAGCTGCTGCGAGATGATGCCGCGCAGCGACTCGCTGACCATGATGCGGATCTGCTCACGCTGATCCGTCGGGAAAACGTCCAGCACGCGATCCAGCGTTCGAGATGCATTGCCGGTGTGCAATGTGCCAAGCACCAAGTGACCCGTTTCCGATGCCGTAATGGCCAGTGAAATCGTCTCCAGATCGCGCATTTCACCCACCATGATGATATCCGGATCTTCGCGGAGCGCTCCACGCAGGGCGGCGGCAAACGACTTCGTATGCGTGTGTACTTCCCGCTGCGTGACGTGGCAGTTCGCCGAAGTGATCACGTATTCGATAGGATCCTCGAGCGTGATGATGTGATCGTGCCGCTTCTTGTTGATCTCATCGACCAGCGCCGCGAGCGTCGTCGATTTACCGGATCCAACCGACCCTGTGACCAGCACCAGACCATTGTGGTACTGCGTAAGCAGCTTCAGCGCTGGAGGAAGCCCCAGGTCGTCCATCGTCCGCAGATTCGAACTGATGATCCGAAAGACGAGATCAAAGCCGAGCCGGTGCCGAACAACCGAGGCGCGGAATCGACCGAACGAAGTCGCGTAGGCGAAATCAACATCGCCACGATCGAGGAGTTGATGCTTCTGGTCGTCCGCAAGGAAGCCCATGGCCAGCCGCTCCGTATCCGCCGCGGTGAGCTTGTCCGCCTGCATCCAGATCGGTTCCAGATTGCCGAAGCGCCGCCAGATTGGCTGGGAGTTAACGCCGAGGTGAATATCGGACGCGTTCGATTCCTGGCCGATCTTTAGGTAAAGATCGACGTGATCGAGCGTGTGGACTTCACCGCCAGCAGGAGTCAAAGCCTGCTCAGTCGGGGGAGAAAGCGTTTCGGACATTTCGAGAGTGCAAGACTGCTAACGACGAGGGTGTAGAAAGCAACTCAAAGTTGTTTAAGAAATGAGCGGGTCCGGGGTTAGAGCCTTCTCGGCAAAGGTCTCGCGGGAGGTGCGAGATTCCTTCATTCAGCGCTCAGGTGCAAGGCTTGCCTTCGGATGTGATTCAAGACTGAATTGATTCAGGCAGGCAGCGCGGTTTGCTGAAGAACCCGGATGGTGCGGGTATGCGGCATCAGACACGTCGAGCATGCCCTGCAACCAACCCGCTTCCTTTTTATGGACATCCCTCTGATCACATCCTTTCGAATCGTCTGCCTTGCCGGTTCGGCGCTGCTCCTGCCTCCGCTTGTCGTCAGCACGATCGCTCAGGATGCTGTAGCGAAGGCTGCCGCTGAACCCGCAGCGGTTGAACCTATGAACATCGAGCAGCTTCGCGAACAGCTTCTTGCTTCGCTGCATGTCGATCTGCTCGCGCTGCGCGAAAAGAAGGCAGAATCGTCGGGAGGGCTTGGGCAGTTGGCGCAAGCCGTGGACATTCTGGTTCGGGATCTTCCCGAGGCCGGCGGCGCCGGAGGGATTCCGGGGCTAGATCGACCGATGTCCTGGCAGCCGGCCGTCCAAGCGTACGGTTCGGAAAAGAGCATGAAGCTCGGCATCGAACTCGCTCGGAGCCAGAGTCGAGATCGCCTGGAGCAACTTTCGGCAATGAAGGCGAGAGTCGAACTAATCGGTCAGAGGGCGGCACAGGGCGTATTTGCTGCGAAGTCTGCGCCTGAACTCGATCCAATTTTGGAAGAGATCGCCAAGTTTGCCCCTGAGCATCGGTTGGAGCGAATGGGATTGAGCAATGAGACCATGATTAGGTTACAGCAATTGCAGCAGTTCATTGCAGCCTGGCAGATTCACCTCGCGGCGCGAGTCGGTGGGAATTCGGTTGCGGCGCTCCAGGCTCTTCGCAACTTACAAAGTGGAGAGCGCTCCCCTTCCTGGATTCCGCGATCTGAACTCTCCAAACAAATTGCCGAGGCAGCCCGCCTCTCCGGCTACCCGGATGCGGAACAACTTTCGCGCAAGACGAATAGCATGGTCGAAGGTGCCATGAGCGCTGCGACTCCGGAGGCAATTGATGGACAGGTGCTGGAGGCAAAGGAGTTGCAGGCGGTGATGCTGGCTTATGACCAGGGCAACCGTTCCAACCAGGTTCAGCAGGTGATTAGCTTTCTCGAGAGTTGGCAGAAGGCGATGATCATGCGTGAAGCGGGAGATGCCAGCGGCTTCAAGGAGGTGGTGCAGCAACTGGAGAACTCCAGCGGAAGGGGCCTCAATGTGTCGCGAGCGAAGCTCCTGGCAAGGCTGTACGAAATGAACAATCAACGGCAGGAACCCGGCAAAGCGCGGGCGGGCCTGAAGGTGAAGGAAACCGCGCCTGTAGCCATCGAGAGTCCTGAGGATGTTTTAGCGCGCATGCGCACGCTGGACGACTTGGATGGGAATCTAAAGCCCTTGACCGATGCCGTTGAACTCACGGCTCCAAGTTCATCACAGCGCAGTAGCTGGCAGCGCATCCTTTCCGACCTTCAAAACCTGGCTCGGCAATACGGGGAGATTCAGCGCGGTCTGGCGACCCGGGTGAGTTTGAACATAGGCAGCGGAGAGCCTTCCAATCCACGGGTGCTCGATCTCCAAAAACAACTCACCTTGAAGTCGCTGGATAGGCTATTTGGCGAAGACGCGAAGATGGCCCCAGAGGCGCAGGATAACGCGGTGACTTACCTGCGCAGGGTACTCGTGGCGGCGCGTGAACGCCAGGACTGGAGACTTGCTCAGCGCGTGATGGAGGTGGCGCAGTCCACGAACGTGCAGGATCCCTTGCTGAAATCGACGGATAGCGCAGCGCTCACCGCATTCATCGCAGGGCAGACTCAGGAAAAGGCGCGGCAGTTTGCTTTCGCCGCAGCGTCCTATCTGGGTGCGTTGAAGAGCGGTTCGGAGTGGGTGCCGGTCGAAGCTATCGGAGATCGACTTGCTGAAATTGAGAAGGAGCATCCAGCCGCATACCAGCAGGGGGTGGAGTGGGCTCGCACACCACCTCCCCAGAACTATCCGCCCGGCTACTTTCCACCGAACTACGGCCCCGGCGTGCAGCGGAGCGCTCCCCCGCGAGACGGACGTCCAGCAGGCGAGCAGCCCGTGCTCATCCCGGAGAAGCAGGCCACACCCGAGAAGAAGGAGCAGCCCGCGGCGAAGGTACCTCCTGCAGCGACGGTAGCTGATCGTCCCGTCTCAGCAGCGTCGTCAGAGAAGGCAGTCACCCCGCCACCAAAGACCTCTTCCCCGTCTCAGCCCGCAGTACCTCAGCCGTAGACCTCGTCCGGCAGAGGTAGAATAGACTCTGTGCGACGGCTGAGTAGGCTCAATCGGCTCGCCTGTGGAACAGTCGGAATTCACTCTCGGAACGAGCCATCCGTCGGATAATTGAGGTTCTGAGGGCTGTCACGCCAGTCCGACTGACTGGTCGAACAGTCGCAAGGGACTCTACAGTGAGTCATCTGGACTGTCGCCAGAGGCTCGGACGCCTGTCGCGTGAGTCACTTTGGTAGGGCTGCCAGTCAAAGCAGACTGTCGGGACAGGCGAAGTGTACTGTCGCGACAGGTAACGAGGACTGGCGTGAGAGTATAAATGACTGGGAATCCCGGTACTAAGAGACTGTCCGTTCAGTCTCCTTGCACTGGACGAACAGCCCTCGCGCACTCGGCTCGAAGGCCAGCTCACCTGCGGCGGTAGCGCACAACTGGCTATTGGACAGCGAGTTGAGTGAGGGAGTGCCACGTTCTGCTACTCAGACAGACCTGCGCGGAGAGGTCCGGGCACCGTTCTGTGGAACAATCCTCGACCAAGAGGCGCGAATGCCGCGCCAAAACCTGGAGCTTAGCCATCAACTCCTCACACTACGCACTCCTGCGGTAAGTACCGGGTGCTTTAGATCAGGTCTTCCGGTCGACCTTCTCCACCTTTGCCTTCGTCTCCTTTTGAACCTGGATCACCTGGCCGAGGCGCTTGGTGGCCCAGGCCATGAGGATCGGCTTCATGACGTCTACCAGCAGCTTGAGGATTGCGACAAAGAACCCGGCTTTGCCAGCCTGCTGCAGGGGAGCGGCATACACCTTCTTGCGACCCCAGCGGCTCACTGCCACTTCCTTGGTTCGCGGTGGGAGCTTTGCCACGGTCAGCCCGAGAAGCATCGCCCCGATCAGCCACGGACCGCGATTGCGGGTAATGGTGCTCTGAGCCTTGTCAGCGACGCTGGGTCGCGACTGCATATTCTGGCGAAAGGCAGTGGCCCGGGACCGGGCGCGCTCCAATTCCGCTCTCAGTTCCGCTTTGCGGTCGTCGTTGCCAGCCATTGCTGATCCTTGTTAAATTCGTCGAGGGTGGAGGTAAAGACCGGCACGGAGAGGCGGCCCTTGGCGTAGTACGCGAGGCCAGCGGCGAGGCCGAAATGAAGCAGTGCGACCCCCAGAGTAACCAAGACTCCCGTCCAGGGAGCGCCACCAAAGGCCAGCGTGATGGCGAAGATGATCGTCATCCAAACGAAGAAGTAGCCAAAGACAATCACCACCAACGCACCAATCAGCAGTGCGAGGATGATGGCGAAGTGGATGGCTGCTTCCTTGACCTCCAATCCCGCAAGCCGGAGCCGCGCGCTCAGGTAGCTCACCAGAGCGGAGGCGTACCCGGTCATCTGACCGAAGAAACCTGCATCGGCGGCTCGTCGCCGGTCTTCGGCAAAGGGCTGAGGCATTCGCTGGCCGGTTCGAGAGGGTTAGCGGCGGAAGAGCAGCCCGAGAACGAAGCCGGCGCCAACCGCGGTGAGGACCGCACGGACGGGGTTTTCGCGGATGTACGCTTCGCCGTCGTCCTGAAAAGTGCGGGCACGGTCTTTCGCCTGACCGTAGTATTCCTCGGCAGCGCCTCGCGCCTGGCCGTAGTAATCTTCCGCGCGCCCGCGGAGTTCGTCGGCCTTGGCCTGGGCCGCTGCCTTCAGGTCATCGGCGGCCTGGCGGGCGTGAGTTTTGGAGGCGGAAGCGTTCTCGTCAGCACTTTTGAGTGGGTCGGAGGATCCGGAGATGTTGGGTTGGTCGGACATAATCAAGAGGTTGAGATTGGACGCAAACGCATGGTCACACAACGTTAACCGATTGATGCGCCTCTGCTCTCGGAAACGAACGTCCCAACCCCGTTGCGCTTATCACCGGGTTCTACTGTTCGCGGAAAATGATCCGGGCCTTGCTAAGATCGTACGGCGTCAGTTCCAGCTCCACCTTATCGCCAGGGACAATGCGGATGTAATGCTTGCGCATTTTGCCGGAAATGTGCCCAAGGACGAGCGCGCCATTTGGCAGCTCGACGCGGAACATGGTGCCGGGTAGCACCTCTCTCACGATCCCTTCGGTTCGGATGGCATCTTGTCTCACCACCGCGAGAATGGCTCGTCTGCCTCCAGGATGGCAATTCTTTCCGAAATGCGCAAAGGAGCGGATTGCACCGAAATCGTGCGGACGACAGGTGGGCTGCATGGCCTAGGATGGTGAAATGCGGATGACCGATGACCAAATGTATGCGCGCCTGCTGGCGAGCGATGCCGACTACGACGGCCGCTTCTTCACGGGTGTACTTACGACCGGGATCTACTGCCTGCCATCCTGCAGGGCGAGGAAGCCGAAGCAAAGCAGCGTGCGCTTCTTCCCGGACTGCGAGACCGCGCGGGCCACTGGGCTGCGACCCTGCCTGAAATGCCACCCTGACGACTTTGCGAGGGGAGCTGATCCCGTGCTGGAGGTGATCGAGGAGCTGGTAGGCGAGATTCGGGCGGATCCAGCTGCTTTCAAGGACGCACGCGCCATCGTCCAGCGATCGGGCTTCGGCACCACCAGGGCCTTTGAGTTGTTCCGACGGCACTATCACGCGACGCCTGCGGAGGTGCTGCTCCAGACGCGGCTTGCGACGGCCCGGCGACTCCTGCGACAGACGTGTGACCCGATCGGCAGTGTCGCATTGGCGGCCGGCTTTAAGTCGCTCTCCACATTCCACCAGAACTTCCGCGAATACATCGGACTGGCCCCCGCCGCCTACCGGGATCTTGGCGGGGAGGGGACTTTTGAAATTGCGCTGCCGCCGGACTATTCACTGGCGCATTTGCGGCACGCCCTTTCACGCGACCTCGAGAGCATCGGGACACGCTTAAGTGGGGACGAATATACCGCGGCTGCGACGATCAGCGGGAAGGTGTCGCTACTACGGTTTCAACTCGGTTCTGAATCAGTTGCAGTCACTTGCCTGCCTGAACAGGCGCTGGAAGCCCACGGGATTGCCACTCGGATGCTCGGGCTGGGGCAGGACGCCGCGGGATTCGCGCGTGTGGCTCGCCGCCTGGGCTACGACCGGCTGGTTGCCGGGCGAGCTGGGCTTCGGATCAGCCTCACACCTACAGTCTTCGATGGTCTGATCTGGGCGATCATTGGCCAGCAGATCAACTTCTCCTTTGCATGCCGACTGAGGCGGCGGCTCGTGGAACTTTGCGGTACGCCCGCCGGTGCAGGCTTGATCGCCGACCCCTTGCCCGAGGCAGTCGCGCGCCTGCAACCCGGCAATCTCGTGTCTCTCCAATTCTCACGACAGAAGGCAGACTATCTGATCTCGATAGCTCGCCTCGTGGCAGACGGGACGCTGAAGCTTGACGAGCTTGCCTCGCTCTCGGCGACGCGTGCTGAGCGTACGTTACTCACAGTCCGCGGCCTGGGTCCCTGGTCGGTCAACTATCTCATGATGCGCTCGCTGGATTTTGCGGATTGCGTGCCGCTGGGAGATACCGGGGTGACCAGTGGCTTGCAGGATCTCATGGATCTCGAGGTGCGCCCGGACATTGATGCCACCCGGCGGCTCATGGCGGTCTTCTCGCCGTGCCGCAGCCTTGCGACCGCTCATCTATGGCAGCTCAATCAACCACGCTCATGAACCGAACACACTCCTACACCACATTTGAGACCGCACTCGGGCCATTCTCGGTTGCCATGGATGAGGATGGTGGAATTGTCGCGACCGCGTTTGGAGGCTTGGATGAACTTGAAACGCGAAAGAAGCGCGTCGACCTCGTGCGGGATGACGCTCGCGCTGCCCTGCCGCGTGCGCAGATCACGGACTATCTTGACGGTCGCCGCAGCGAGTTCGATCTGCGCCTTGCAGCAGTAGGCTCGGAGTATCAGCACCGCGTCTGGGATGCGCTCTGCCAAATCCCGCGAGGGGAAACGCGCAGCTACGGTGCTCTGGCTAAGAACTTACGGAGCTCTGCGCGAGCTGTTGGGCAGGCCAATGCGAGGAATCCAATCTGCCTGATCGTGCCTTGTCACCGCGTGATCGGTGCGGATGGGAAGCTCGCTGGTTTTGCTTTTGGCGAGGAGATCAAGCGACGCCTGCTCGCTCTGGAAGGAGCCGTTGGATTCTAGTTACTCTGTTTATGGGGCGATCCAGAGCACTTTTCCATCGGCGAGAACCGTTCGGCGGTAACCATGCTCCCTGGCGAACTGCTCGAGCGGCTTCTCCCATCGCTTCTCAAACCCGGTCATCACGGCCACGGGCAGGTCAGCAACGAGCAGTGATGTGAGATCCTCAGGGGCCGTGAGTTGAAGTTCGGCGCGTCGCTCTCTCGGGACGAAGCGAGCGACCCGCCAGGCAAAAGGGCCGGTGGCAAATTGCGGATAGATCTGTAGCCCGGCCTCGAGAGGCAACGTGGGCGCGAGCGTCAGGACCCTGCCTTGTGGAACGATGCGCCGCAGCTCTGCGGCCTCCACTCGCATCTTCGTTGGGTTCCACTCTTGAGGGCTGAAGAGGTCGGCAAGTCCTTCGTAGCGCGGAGCGGCGAGCACTGAGGACGCCAGCACCAAAGCGGCAGCGAGACCCGCTCCCCAGCGCAGCCATGGTGTATCGCGAGGCACGCTCGCCACGAGCGAAAGCGTCGCGAGAACGAGAATGGGAGCGAGAGGGTAGAAGTACTGATCAAAGGCAGGAGACGGGGCGAGTGCTCCCAGGAAGAAGAACGGCAGCGTGAGGAGCACCAGCCGGAAGAGCCGGGGAGCAGACGACCATCGTGCCCGCCCAGAGAGCCAGACCATTCCCCAAGTGGCGATGAACCCGAAGAAGAGCAGCCAATTCGGGCGCATTACTTCCTTGAAGAGAAAGCGCATCTTCTTCGCCAGGGTCATGGTCCGCGGTTCACCCGTCGCAAACCGATACGTGATGTTCACCTGAGGGAACTCGATGTTCGCGAAGATGAATCCTTCCGGCGCGGATAGAAACGCCCACGCTGCAGGCACGAGCGCGAGCGCGATACCCACGGCGAACAGGAGCACATACCAAATTCGCAGCCGTGCAGGACTATCGGCAATCCAGAGCATGACCGCGAAAGGGAGGACCAGGGGCGCGAGCGTGACTCGCATCCCAATTGCGCACCCCGTGAGCAGCCCACTAATCACGAGGAGCCGACCCGGGTGCCCGCTCTCCAGTGCACGGAGATGGCAGAGGAATGCGAGCACCGCCAGGAGAACTGACGGCTCCTGGTTCCACGAATGTCCGACAGTGTCGTAGAAGAGCGGTGTACTGATTAAGACCGCGAGAGCGCCGATGGAAACGAGACTGCGCTGGAGCCAGCTACGATCAGCGAAGAGTGCCCACGCCGCGCCGGCAATGGCGCCACAGGTGAGTGCTGCGCACACCGCTGAGAACACTCGCGACGCGAGCAGATAGTGATCGGTTAGCGCAAAAAGCAGTCCGTACACATAGACCAGGTAGGGGACGTGGAAGTACGCGAAATCCCGGTACGGCAGAAGGCCATCGCGGGCGAGCAGCACGCCCGCCGCTATGTGCTGGTGCTCATCGTGCGAGCGAGAATTCCCGAGCGCCAGCGAGAGGGCAAAGGGCAGTGCAACCAGCGAGCCGAGCAGGAAGATCAACCAGAGGGCCGGCGACCGGGACACTCCTGCTGGGGCCACATTCATCGCCAGGAGGCGGTTGCCGCGCGTTGGGAGCTAGAGGTGCCTCCAGTCGAGTTCATGCCTGTACCGACGTTTCCGCCACGCGCTTCGGCACGCTTCGCAGCCCGCTTGCGCCACTCTCCGAAGGTGAGACGCCGCCCTCGTGATACTCCGCGTCTTCGTTCACCTCCCAGACGTCGTAGAGCTTCTCCCCAGCCAGGATGTTCTTGGCGCACAGCATCGCCGTCATCATCGAGTGGTCCTGGTTGTTGTACTTGTGCATCCCGTTACGGCCGACCAGATGCAGCGTGGGGAATGAGCGCTCCAAGGCAGCACGAACGAAGGCAACGTTGCGCACGTAGTCCGAGTCGTACACCGGATAGGCCTTTCGCTGGCGCACGACTGAGGCGTCGGCAAAGTCGCTCACCTTTCCGAGTCCAAGCGTCTCCATCTCGCGCTTGGCCATTTCGATGAGCATCTCGTCCGTGAAGTTCCACATTCCGTCGCCTTCGAAACAGAAGTACTCCATCCCGTAGCAGGCCGTCCCGGGATCAGGAACCATCTCAGGTGACCACGACTTGAAGTTCTGGATGCGGCCGACCTTCACATTCGGCTCATGGATATAGAGCCAGTTATCATCAAACGAATCGGCGTGCCGATAGATGAGCACGACCGTGATGAAGTCGCGGTACTTCAAGGCATTCGCGGCGTCGAGGGTATCGGGAGAGAGGCGGGGCGTGAGGATCTGCGCGAGCGTCTTCATCGGCGCTGACGAGATTAAATGCCGCGCCTGGGTGGTGCGGGCCTCGCCCTGGCTATCTGTGTGCGAGACGGTCCACGACTGGGCAGTCTCATCCCAGTGGCAACCGGTCACATTCTGTCCCATCGTTACCGTGCCGCCCAACGCCCGGAGCTTGCTGGTGCAGGCTTCCCACACCATCCCAGGTCCTTTCCGCGGATAGCGGAAGGAGTTGATCAGCGTCTTCACGATCTCCGTGCGGCTGCCGCTTGTTCGTTTGGGAAAGAACGCACTCCAGACTGCCTTGCCGAGTGAAAGTCCCTTGATCCGCTGGGCTGCCCAATCAGCGGAGATCTCGCGGCAACTCATTCCCCAGACCTTCTCGGTGTAGGTTTTGAAGAAGACGCCGAAGAGACGGCTGCCAAACTGATTGCTTACCCAATCCTCGAAGTTGCGCGGATTCGGCACTGGGAAGAGCCGCGCCTTCAGGTAGGAGAGTCCGCAGAGCGCCGACTCGAAGATGCCGAGCTTTATCAGCGCCTCGAAGGGACGCAGCGGGTAGGAGAAGAACTTTCCACGGTAGTAGATGCGCGAAGAGCGCGGGCGTACCAGCATGTCATCAGGCAGGATTTCATCCCAGAAAGCTTCCACGTCCTGTGATTTCGAGAAGAAGCGATGCCCGCCGATGTCGAAATGGTAGCCCTTGTAGGTCACAGTTCTCGAGATCCCCCCGACGTACTCCGGATCAGCCTCCAGCACCGTCACGTTGGCACCTCCTTTTGCGAGTAAATACCCTGCGGTAAGACCCGCAGGGCCTGCGCCGATGATTGCCACTGAAAGGTCGTCGTTCATTCGAGGCATGAATAGTTAATGATCTTACGCATCTCGGGAAATAAATTCGCGCTGATCCCACGTGATCGAACATCCGCTCGCCTCAGACCACCTCAACGGGAGCGTTTGGCAGCGCCTTCAGGAAGGCCTTGCCATAGTTCTTCGTCAGCACCCGCGGATCGAGAATCACTACAATGCCGCTGTCTTGCTGGGTTCGGATTAGGCGCCCGACACCTTGCCGCAGCTTCAGGATGGCTTCGGGGAGGGAGTACTCGCTGAACGGATCACCACCGCGTGCTTCAATCAGTTCCAGACGAGCCTCGATGAGTGGATGATCCGGAACGGCGAAAGGTAGCCGGGTGATAATCACGTTCGAGAGCGCTTCGCCTGGCACATCCACCCCGCTCCAGAAGCTCTCCGTACCGAAAAGCACATGTCGCTGGTTCTTCTTGAACTCGTCCACCAGCCGCAGACGCGACATGCCTTCGCCCTGCACGAGTAGCTTGTAGTCGAGATCATCCAGCCGCTCGCGAAGGAGTGAGGCGAGCGATTGCATAGCCTTGTAGCTGGTGAAGAGAACGAAGGCGCGCCCCTTCGACTGCTGGACGAAGTGCTCGATCCATTGCGCCAGCGCTTTGTCGTAGGTGGCCTCGCGGGGATCAGGCATCTTTCGCACGATGTACACGCGCATCTGCTTCTCGTAGTCGAAGGGGCTGCCGATCTGCAGGGCCTCCACTTCTTGCGCACCTACCCGGTCGCGGAAGTAGGTGAGCGACTCGTTTCCCACGGAAAGCGTCGCGCTGGTCATGATGCACGTGTGATTCTCCCGGAAGAGCAACGCACGCATGTAGCTGGCAACATCCACTGGAGCAGCATTCAGCGAATGGAACTTCTGCGTCTTCCCCGACTGCTCGATCCAGTATACGTAGTCGTCTGCATCCTGCTTTAGAAACGTGGAAAGCCCGGTGCGAGTATCGCGCACGCGTCGACCGAGATCCTGGAGCTCCGCCTTGAGTGTCTCGTCGGTTATTGTTTTAAGCGCCTGTACGATGAGCGCCTGCAGCTTGGTAAGCGGGGCGGTGAGCGTGTCATCCACGAAGTCCGGGTGACGCACGCGGAACTCGCGCGCTTTCTTGAACTCGGCCCGCGCATCGAGCTGCCCAAAGAACCGGTCCACTTCCTCCAACGTGGTGCTGACTTCACGAACTCCGTCCACATTCCGCAGCGCTTGGAAGAGGCCCTTGCGGGTCTTCGGGTTGTAGAGCCGGTGGAGCGCATAGCGCAGGCTGTACTGGCTGACACCCACTCCGATCTGACGTGCTGCCACGGCTTCCACCGTGTGTGCCTCGTCGAAGATCACGAAGTCGTTCTGGAAGATGTAACCGCTGTCGTCCGAGTCGGAATCCGGGATACCGCCGAGATTCATGAAGAAGAGCGTGTGGTTCATCACCACGACGTCCGCGCCGATCAGGCGCTTGCGTGCCTGCTGGTAGTGGCACCTGGCGTTTTGGCCGCAGGACTTGGCAGTGCAGATGTGCTGCTCGCTGCAAACCTGAGCCCAGACGTGGGAATCCGGCTCTACTGAGAAATCCGAGAGGGTGCCGTCCTTGGTCGTCTGCGCCCATTCCCAGATGCGCTTCAACTCGCTCTGCTCGGTGCTCGTGAAGAGTTCGCCGGAACTCTGCATCGCCCGATCCAGGCGCACTGGACAGCAGTAGTTCTGGCGGCCTTTCCAGAGCATTGCCTCGAAGGTCTCCGGCAGGATCTTCTGAAGGATGGGGATGTCTTTGTAGACCAGCTGTTCCTGGAGATTGATCGTGTAGGTGGAAACAACTGCTTTGCGCTTCTTTTGCACCGCCCACATGATCGCCGGGATGAGATAGGCCAGTGACTTGCCGACACCGGTGCCCGCCTCGACTACGAGGTGCCGGCCCTCCTGTAGCGCCCGGGCGACGGCCACTGCCATCTCCTGTTGCTCCTGCCTGAACTCGAAGTTGCGCGCCTTAGCCAGCCGACCCGTAGCGGAAAACATCTCGCGCACGGAATCGACGAACGTCTCGGTCGAGGCGCTTTCGGAAAGGCTGATCATTGATTAGCGCGGATCATCCCCCGCGCCTGTGCCTGCCGCAAGACCTTCGAGCCACTGGTCGCCTGCCTCGTCGATGTTTCGCCTGGCACGCATACCGAGATTAAAGGTTTGCCGTCTGCCTGCAGGGAAAGAGACTGTCGAATTCTGCCCGGCCACACTTTCTCTATTCGCTTGTGAAGCTTCTCGACCGATACGTGCTCCGCAATTTGCTGGAGCCGTTTTTCCTCTGCTTCTTTGGGTTCATCACCATCTGGCTGATCTTCGATCTGTCCGACAATGGGCCCGACTTCATCGAAGCGAAGACTCCGTTGAAGCACGTCGCCTGGTTCTACCTCAGCCAGCTTCCGCAGATCATACTGCTCTCGGTTCCGGTGGCCTTATTGCTCTCGCTGCTCTTTGCGCTGAGCCGGATGTCGCGGCATAACGAGATCATAGCGATGCTCACTGCGGGCCGGAGCGTACCGCGCGTTATGTACCCGATGTTCGCTGTCGGCCTAATTGCCACGTTCGTGTGCATGGCGCTGAACTACGAAGTCGCTCCTCATGCGGAAGCTGTCCGCGAGCTCCTGCACGATCAGCTCACAAAGAAGAAAAAGCGCATCAAGGAGCCGATGCTGGAAGGCCACCTCTTCAAGGACCGCATGCAAGGGCGCACCTGGTTCATTCGCGAGATGAAGCTCAACTCCGAGGAGCTGGAAGGTGTACACATCAGCCAGCAGGATACGGAGGGGAACATCGTGAAGAAGTGGTATGCGAAACGCGCAACCTACAATCCGGAGAAGAAGAACTGGACCCTTGTGCGCGGGATGATCAAAGAGTTCAGCCAGGAAGGCGACATCACCGCAACGGATGACTTCGCGTTGGGGATGCGGGTCATGGAAGGCTGGGACGAGACGCCCTGGCGGATTCAGAGTTCGCAGCTCGATGCGCAGAATCTTTCCGTGCCGGAACTCCGCGACTACCTGCAGCACAACGCTGACTTCCCAGCCACTCAGCTGGCTCCATTCCACACGAACCTGGCGGACCGTTGGGCATTTCCGTGGTCCTGCTTTGTGGTGGTCTTCATCGCTGCGCCACTCGGTATTGTCTTCTCCCGCCGCGGCGTACTTGCTGGGGTCGCGAGTTCCATCTTCATCTTCTTTGGGATGATTATGCTTCGTTACCTCTTCCTGGCTCTAGGGAAAGGCGCGCGCATCGATCCACTGCTCGCCGCCTGGCTCCCAAATCTCATGTTCCTGCTGGTGGGGCTCGTGCTGCTGTACTTCCGCTCTACAAACCGCGACTTCCCCACATTATCCTTTGGTCGCCGCGCATGAATCAGGAGTGGATCATTCAGAGCCGCGACCATCGTTGCGCAGTTACCGG
Source organism: Spartobacteria bacterium (assembly GCA_031389825.1). Classification (GTDB taxonomy): domain Bacteria; phylum Verrucomicrobiota; class Verrucomicrobiia; order Chthoniobacterales; family Chthoniobacteraceae; genus JANMSW01. Next base: position 314,851 of record JANMSW010000003.1, on the reverse strand, counting down.
CGGCGAGTTTCAGGACGGCGATTTCTTTTACACGCTGCTCTATGACGAAAAGGCCGGATTCCGCCGCGAAGATCTCAGCGAGGCGGCATACAGAGACCGGCCCTCCGATGCACCGGAGCCGTTCTCGTTCTGGCGCTCGAAGTTCGAAGTGCCGCCACCCGGTGCCCCTGAGGCGCTGGGAAAGCAGACCGCCGAGGAACTTCTCCGCCGGTACACCGAGGAGAATCTGCCCGAGCACCGCAACGCGCGCTATATCCTGGCGCTGATGCTGGAGCGCAAACGCATCCTCAAGCAGGTGGATCAGAAGCTTGCGGAAGACGGCACCAGCATCCTCGTCTACGAATACGGAAAAACCGGCGAGGTCTTCCTCGTGCCCGATCCGCACCTGCGCCTCGACCAGATGGAGAGCGTACAGATGGAAGTGGCTGCGCAGATGGCAACTGGTTAGGAGCGTGCTCCGGTTGTTTGTTGGAGGTTCACGCAGGACCGCGTATGCTTCCTATTCATGCTTCCTTGGTTTCAGGACCGCTTCCCGCTTTACCTCGCCCCCATGGCGGGTGTGACGGACTCCACCTTTCGTCAGCTCACGAAGGAGCAGGGCGCGGATGTCATGGTCACGGAGTTCGTTTCCGCAGAAGGGATCTTCCGCAAGAACGAGCGTACTCTGGAGTACTTGGAATTCAGCGAGATGGAGCGTCCGCTTGGCGTGCAGCTCTTTGGCGGAGATCCAGAGCACCTCGCGGAAGCTGCCCGGATGGTGGCGGAATGGAAGCAGCCAGACTTCCTGGACCTGAATTTCGGATGTCCGGTGAACAAGGTGGTATCGCGGAATGGCGGCTCCGCATTGCTCCGTGATTGTCCGCTGCTCGACCGGGTGGCGCGTTCAGTCGTGCAAGCGGTGGCGCCGTTCCCTGTCACTGCCAAGATCCGTATCGGCTGGTCTCAGGAGACGATTAACGCCGTGACCACCGCGCGCATTCTCGAGGATGCAGGTGTGGCCGCAATCGCAGTGCATGGCCGGACCAAGGAGCAGGGGTATAGCGGCGAGGCAGACTGGGACGTGATCGCACAGGTCGCAGCAAGCATTCGCGTGCCGGTGATTGGCAACGGCGACATCGCCAGTGCGCAGGACGTAGAGCGGCGGATGTCGAGCGGGGTTGCGGGCGTAATGATTGGCCGGGCCGCGATGTGCGCCCCGTGGATTTTTCATCAGATTAAGACCTACCTTGCGACGGGCATCGTTCCACCTCCTCCTACACTTGAGGAACAGTGGGCACTGATTCGGCGGCATTGCGTGGCGATGGTAGAACGCAAGGGGAGTGAACCCCATGCGCTCGCGATGATGCGCTCCCGTCTCATGGCCTACTCCCGAGGCATGCCGGACGCGAAGCAGTTACGCGGGAAGTTCTCCCACATCCTATCTATCGAGGAATTGGACGTCATCGCTGCGGAGAATATCGGCATGCACGCCGATGTGGCCGTCGCAGCTTGAACCCCGGCAAATTTCGCTAAAGCATCTTTTCAGAACATGAGTACCGCAAACATTGGCGAGATCAAATACCGGATCGGCAACGAGAAGCTGGTGAAGATTAGTGGCGGGGCAGGCGCCAAGCTCACCTCGCTCTTGACCAAGCAAGGCCGCCCTCAAGGCGCGCTTCGGGTGGCAGTGATTGGCGGCGGCTGCTCGGGCCTTCAGTACAAGATGGACCTCGTGGACGGCCCCGCTAATCGCGACATCATGGTGGAGAGCGCAGGTGTGCGAGTAGTCATTGACCCAAAGAGCGCGCTCTTCGTCAGCGGCTCGGAGCTCGACTACTCCGACGACCTGCAAAAGGGTGGCTTCAAGGTGACCAATCCAAACGCCGAGGCCCACTGCTCCTGCGGCGAGAGCTTCTCTGCCTGATCCCCGAGGGAGGGACTACTAGTCCGCGGTCGAGGTATATCTAGTCGACCGACTTGCTCGACCTGGTGTCGAACTCGGAATATTCTATTCCGCATGGCAGAAGACATGAAAGGCATCGTACATTCGGATCCGGAGATCCTTGGAGGAACGCCTGTCTTTACGAACACGCGCGTTCCATTGCAGAACCTGATTGATTCCTTGGAAGGTGGCGAATCGATTGAAGACTTCCTGGATGGCTTTCCTTCAGTTCAGCGGGAGCAGGTTCTCGCCGTCATTGAAGCTGGCAAGCTTCGCATTCTCGAGAACGTCTAGGTGGTGCGTATCCTTGTGGACGAGTGCCTTAACTGGCGGCTCTGCCGAGCATTGCCGGGGCACTTTGCTACGTCTGTCCAACGGATAGGCTGGCCAGGAGTGAAGAATGGCCGCCTCCTTGCGCTCATGGAAAACGAGCGGTTCGACGTCCTCATTACAGGTGACCGCAATCTCCAGTACCAACAGCATGTCCCATCAACACGGGTAGCAATCGTAGTGCTGGCTGCGCGAACCACTCAGCTGCGTGACACCTTACCGTTAATGCCACGAGTTCATTCGCTTCTCTCGACTATCCAGCCCGGCAGCGTCGTCGTAGTCTCGGACATTTCCCCAGTTCCAAAGGGCTAGAAGTTGGACGCGATTTAGTTGAGGTCGAGACACCGAACGGTTTGCCTCGCGGTGCCTTTGGCGACTCACCGCTGCTCGCTGGGTGGGCGGATGAAGCTCTGCTGATCGCCGACTTTTCGGGACTCGAAGAGCTCCCGGTTCACCGGGACGGTATAGGTACGGCCTTCTTTTTCGACCCGGATCTCGAAGGAGTAACCAGGGTCTGTCTCCCGTGCACTCAGACCCTTTCGCCCGAAGCTGATCTCCTTTTTGACCTGCTTCGCATCGTGCTTGGCAGTGATTACTCCGGAGATCTTGTTCCCCGCCGAAAGTGCGGTGCGATCGTTTAGGAGTGAGATCCCATAGATGATTAGTACGAGCACCAGCAGTCCCGCTCCAATGGCGATCAGCGTATCCCGCTTCGATGTATTCGGGACGATTGTCCGGGGATTTGGAGGTGTCATCGGGCGTGGACCGACTCCGGTTCGCTGTTCCCGGCCAATGCCTGTTGGAGCGCAAACGTTTCCTCGGTTACCGGCTCAATCGGGATGTCGCCCCGGAATCGCCGCTCCCAGATATAGCGCTTTAGCAACACCTTCATCGTCGCAGTCAGAGGAACCGCGAGGATCGCCCCGAGCAGTCCGCCCATGAGCAGGCTCCAGGCAAAGACCGAGACGATGATCGTCATGGGATGCAACCCGACGGATTCACCGACGATCTTGGGTGTGACGAAGAGGCCATCAATCTGCTGCACGATCGCGAAGATCCCCGTGACCACGGCGGGGAAGAGCCACCATGGTGCGCTTGCCGGAATGATCCATGAACCTCCCTGCACGGATGCAATGATCACCGCCGGAATCCAGCAGAGGACAATCCCGAGATACGGGATGATCCCTAGCACGCAGAGTAGCAGGCCAATGAGCAGGCCGAAATCCAGGCCGATGATCACCAGCCCCATGCCGGTGGCTGCACCGTTGATCAGACTCACCACGAGCTGCCCGCGGAAGAACGCAAAAAGATACCCATTAATCTCTGAGAGGGCCGAGACCACCTCATCCTTGAAAGCGGAGGCGCGCAGCGGCAGGTAGTGCCCCCAGGATTGCGCGATGTTCGGAGCCTCCAGGAGGAAGTAGTACAGATAGACGGGAACAATGATCAGCGAGAGGAAGAAGCCCAGCACACCGAGAAAGCCACCGACGCTGGAGAGGATCACGTCCCATGTCTTGCGTCCGATCATGAGTAGCGTGGTCTGCAGCCAATTACCTTGAAGCAGGTCGTTGAGCGTGAAGTCCGACTGCTGAGAATGCCCGGCGGCGTCTGCATCCGGTGTTGCACCAGGGAGCACAGACGGCTCCATGGGAGCGAGCGGCGACGAATCAACATCCTCGTCGGGCGTGCCCGTAGTGGCGGAAGTGAGCGGGTTTGATCGCGCAGCCAGCGGCTTCGGCGACTGAGTGGCAAGCGGGAGATCAGCTTTCTCGGGCGGTACGGCAACGGGAGCCCCCGCGAGCGGCGCCGGTACTACGGGAACAATCGGTGCCTCTCCATTCCCGGTGAGCTCTGTCGCCAGGCCGGGCTTCCGGGGCCAGCCCTGGAGGAACTTCACGTTGTACTCGTCGTGCAATCCGGTCAGCGTCTCCTGCAGCCGCATCTTCGCAGTCTCGGTGTAGCGCGGGACCCGCTTCGCGAGCCGAACGCTCTGCTCCGAGATTGCCGGAATGATCCAGATGAGCAGGCCAACGAGGGCAATGCTCACAAAGGCGAAAACGGTAATGACCGCGCGCGCCCGCGTTGTTCCCCACCGGCAGAGCTGCATGACCACGGGATCCAGCAGGTAAGCCATCACACCCGCGACCGCAAAGGGGATGAGGATCGGCTGCATGAAGCCAAGGATCCGGGAGACCATCCAGATCGCCCCGACGGAAATGATGGCGATTGTGCCCATGGCCACTGCCGTAAGCGCACTCCAGAGCGTCTTGCGCTGCCAGGGAGTAGGGAAGTCCGAAGTGTTCATCCGCGAGATGCGTGGGGAACATGTCCGCTACCCAAGCCCCTCCGCAAACGAAATCGCGGTTGGCAGCGGCTCTTGCGGGGCTACCCGCGCCTTGGTGTTGCGAGAGTTGACTCACGCGAAGACGCGAAGCCGCGAAGGTGGAGAGAGAGGGGCCGAGGCTTAGCGGACCGCGCTGATCCGATGGAAACCCGCCCAGCCGATCGTCCTACAGATCACAACTTCGCGCCTTCGCGCCTTTGCGTGAACCAATCTCAGGGCGATCATGGACTCACGCGAAGCCGCGAAGGGGGCACCCTCTCTGGGCAGACCAACACCTTCACACATGCGCCAATAGGAACCATCCCCAGCCCCTCGATCTTGCAATCAGAACTTCGCGCCTTCGCGCCTTCGCGTGAGACCAGTTCAGGGCGGGCTCTCTCCCCAAAGCCTACATGTGCGCAATGATGTTCTCGCCGAACTCGGAGCACTTTACCTCCGTCGCCCCTTCCATCTGCCGAGCGAAATCGTACGTCACACGCTTCGATCCGATTGCGCCATTCAGCCCCTTGATGATCAGATCCGCCGCCTCGCCCCAGCCGAGATAGCGGAACATCATCTCACCAGAGAGCACCACCGACCCTGGGTTGACCATGTCCTTGCCTGCATACTTTGGTGCCGTCCCATGCGTGGCCTCGAAGATCGCATGGCCGGTCAGATAGTTGATATTACCCCCCGGAGCGATGCCGATTCCCCCCACCTGCGCGGCCAGCGCGTCAGAGAGGTAGTCGCCATTCAGGTTGAGCGTGGCAATCACGTCGAAATCACCCGGCCGGGTGAGCACCTGCTGGAGCGTAATGTCGGCGATCGCATCCTTGATCACGATCCCCGCGCCTCGCTGCCCTTCCGGGATTTGGCACCACGGGCCGCCATCGATCTCCTGAGCACCAAACTCGCTCTTCGCCAGCTCGTACCCCCAGTCACGGAAGGAGCCTTCCGTGTACTTCATGATGTTACCCTTGTGCACAAAGGTCACCGACTTGCGACCCTGCGTGATCGCGTACTCGATTGCCGCACGAATCAGTCGCTGCGTGCCAGGACGAGAAACCGGCTTGATGCCGATCCCCACTTCGCCCGGGGCCTCGTTGCCAAAGCGGATCTTGCTGAAATCCTTCGGGAAGTTTGTCTTCAGGAATTCCAGAGTCTTCGTCGCCTGCTCACTGCCGCTCTGGAAATCAATGCCCGCGTAGATGTCTTCTGTATTCTCCCGGAAGATCACCATCTCCACGAGTTCCGGACGCTTTACCGGGGACGGGACTCCCGTAAAATACTGCACCGGGCGGAGGCAGACGTAGAGATCCAGCATCTGGCGCAGCGCCACGTTGAGCGAGCGGATGCCGCCGCCGACGGGCGTGGTCAGCGGGCCCTTTATCCCCACAAGGTACTCGCGGAAAGCGTCCACGGTGTCGTCTGGCAGCCAGTTGTCGAAGCGCTTGAACGACTCCTCGCCTGCGAAGACCTCAAACCAGGAAATCTGCTTCGAGCCTGCGTAAGCCTTCTGTACCGCCGCATCAAAGACCCGCACGCTCGAGGCCCAGATGTCAGCGCCAGTGCCATCCCCGCGGATGAAAGGGATCACCGGATTGTTCGGGACGTTCAGGCTGCCGTTGCTGATCGTGATCTTGTCACCAGCGGGTGGAGTGCAGGTCGTATAAGCCATGGTACTTGGGAAGCAGAAAAGGACGCGGAGTAGAGCAGGTTCAGCTCGCGAGGTCCACTGCCGATCCCGGACCGTCGCTGAATCGCCATAACAGCGGATAGGCACCAAGCAGCGCTCTCCGTACCGGCTGCGAGATCTGCGGTTTGCCTTTCCGTTGATCCCGGCCTAGTGAATCCTCACTTGGAAACGGAGCTGAACCGTAGATCACGCAGTTTCCTTTGGTGAAGGCAAAGATCCCGGACGTGGTTAATCCTTGGGGTGCCCTCACCACGAGCATTGACCGCTGAGTGTGCGTCGGGACTCTCGTCTCCTGAGTAGCGACACGGCTCTCCCCGCGTCGACTCACGGGCGAACGGAACCCAACATCCCGATATGTTCCACGCACTGCTCGAGGAAACGTAGATGACTCTCTTCTCAGATCCCGCGGAAACACTGGTTCACCAAAGTCATATCTTAGCAGCGGCTTACAGCGATCAGTCCATGTGGCGGCTCCCATTCTTTGAGGCTTTCACCGCTGTTCGGACAGTATCCGAGTACTCGAAGAGCGAGTATACCGCACCTCTCCGGTGAGGTAGTGGGGACTGTCACGACAGCAAACCCCGCCTCTCAGGACAGTCCGCCGCACTCTCGAAACAGCAAGCCGGCTGTATCGTGACAGTGTTGGCATGCTGTCGAGACAGCCAAATTGACTCACGCAACAGTGCCTCGGGCCTGTCGTGACAGTACTCACGACCTGTCCGTACAGGCTTCGGGACTGGCCCAACAGTCATCGGGACATCAGATAAACAGCGGCCAGTGGAATGTTCCACAGAGCTTTAGCGGGCGGCATCTACCGGCTCTCTCTGATCGACAGCCGAATAATTGGAGGACGGCATGTCCGCCTCGCGGCCAGAGGACGCCTCTTGAACGACAGATTGACGTCCGTTCTCGTGTCCCGAAAGGACGCCGGAGATTAGTCTGGTGGCGCAAACCCTCGGATCAATCCGAAGACCTACGCCCGACAGGGACGAAAGAAGGTTTGCGTGGCCCATCCACCCTACTTCACGGCCGCAGCGAAGGTTTGCCTTCCGACACGAGCGCCAGATATGAGCGCAGCCCAGACTTTCGCCATACCCAAGCCCGGCCCACGCATGGCAAAGAAGATGATCAGGCACGCCACCACCCAGATGGGCTGACTCATTAGGGCGGTGTATGGGATATCGACGAAACCCTCCCGATCGCCGAAGTCCCCCTTGAGCATCGAGGGGAGCCATAGAAAGGGGAGGAAGAAGAACACGAGGCCGATCGGAAAAAGGATCGGTTGGAGGGCGAAGAACCAGCGGGTTAATCGGGATGCGGAGTAGCGACCTGAGAGGAGTAGCCAAAAGCCTGCAGCGTGCATGAGCAGCAGCACCCAGTCGTAGATGCGCTCCGCTTTGAACAGGTCACCGACCGCGAAGTTCTGCACCATGATCCAATGATGTTCCGCACTCAACGGATCATTAAAGCCCATTGGACGGCCCATGCGGTCAGTCGTTTCGAAGCCTGTGTTGTTGATCCCAACGCTCAGCACGACCGCGATTGCCAGCATCGTCGCACTCAGCAGGACGAGAGCTGCCAGCCTTCTATTCCACCGCACATCGTTTGTGGACATGGGGCGAGGGTAGCGGATTATGCCGTATTCACAAGCTGCGAGCGAACCGGCGGGCCGCAGAGAACTTACTAGTCGGGTGGTTGGACACCTTGTCCCAAATGATCTGGTCGCATGACGCTCCTCACGGCGCGTTCCGACAACGAGACGAAACGTTGCTACGGGCGACCACCACCTGACGATCGATCATTCCAAAGCTCGCCTAAACTCAGCGGTATAAGCGGAACCATCCGCAGAAATGGAGCTTGAAAAGAGCACGAACTCATTCACTTCCAACATCCCGAACTCCGTCTCCGCGTGCTCTCGGAGAAAAGGGCGTACCTGATGGGCGGAAACCCCGCGCACTCGTGCAAGGGTGATGTGCGGATGGAACGCGCGGAGGTCAGGCTTCAGCTGTGCGCGGATGATGACATCTTGGAGGCGCCTGTGGAGCGCAAAGAGGTGCGGATGCCCGTTGCCAACGCCCGCCCAGAGGACGCTCGGCCGTCCTCCCCCGAAGCTCCCGACCCCTCGGACGGGCAGGAAAAAGGGGGGCACATGGACGGTGGCGAGCCCCTCCCGGAGCACCTCCTCCCGTGCCGGGTCAACGTCTCCGAGAAAGCTGAGGGTCAGGTGGAGCTTCTCCGTGCGAATCCAACGGACATCCTTTAGCCCAGGATCAACGGCGGCCAACGCCTCACGGATCGGTGCAGGCAGCTCCAGGGCGAGAAAAAGGCGCTTTGCCATTCAGAGATGCTCGCGCATTTCGCTCATCAAGAAAAGTGGTTGCGATGAGAAGATTCGGAGCTTTTCGAGTCTCACGCAGAGGCGCGAAGCCGCGAAGGGGGAGAGGGTTTACCGGGTGAGCTCACCAGCCGCCAATTCAGAGCTTCGCGTCTTCGTGCCTTCGCGTGAACTCGAAGACGATCGATCCTTCTATCACTTGCACACGCTCTTCGAGTCTCACGCGAATTGGCTGCGCTTCGCATAAGCGTTTGCCGGCGGGATCGCGGCGCGGAGCCATCGTTCCTGTGTAGAGTGCGGCTCTGTCCTCGAAGAGGACGTGCCGCTTCCATGACTCCACCAAGCCACTCTACAGTGCGAACGTCGCTGTCACTGGTCCGTGATCACTCGTACCTACTTCCCGCTGCACCGTGCAGGCCGTCGATTTTGCGGCGAGCGCCTCGGAGGCAAGGATGTAGTCCAGCCGCCATCCGATGTTGCGGTCGCGCATCTGGCGCCATGGGGCCCACCAGGTGAAGAGGGATTCGTTCTCGGGATCGTGGTGGCGACCGAGATCCACCAGGCCCTTTTGCAGAAGGTCCTCGAACCATTCGCGTTCCTGCGGGAGCTGGCCGATGCACGCGCGACGTTCCTTGGGGTGCACGTCGATCTCGGCGCGGGCGATGTTCAGGTCACCGCAGATTACCAAGGCATCGTCGTGCGAGTGGAAGCCATTGGCGAATTCGGCGAGGTCGGCCATGAACTGGAGCTTCGCCGGGAAATCCTTCCCTCCATTGGGAAGATAGACGGAGGCGATCGCCACATCTTTAACCCGTGCGGCCACGATGCGGTCTTCAAAGTCGAACTCCGGGTGGACGAACGTCGGGAACTCAGTGGACAGATCCTTGCGTACGAGGAGAGCAACACCTGAGTAGCCCCGTGTCCCGTGCCAATAGCCCCAGTAATCCTCCAGTTCGCGGAGCGGTGCCGGGACCTGCGCGGGGGAGGCCTTGATCTCCTGCAGGCAGATTACCTCCGGCGTCTCGGCCTTGATCCAGGCGTGCACCTGTTCGCCGCGCGCGCGGATTCCGTTAACGTTCCAGGTTGCGATCCTCATACCGGGAATTCGGCGGACAATGGTGGATCAGGCGCGTGTGGCGCGAATGGGGCCACTCCGTTTGCTCCACGCTGGAGCTGCCGCGTTCGTCTGGTTGAGTGGGCAGCTTTGCCGAAAGGTGATTGTGCGCGTGAAGTTCCGAGTTTGGGAATGATGCCGGTCGCACCCCTTCAGGGCGCGGCACTTTGCGTGAGTACCCAGGCCGTTGGCCTGGGCTAAAGGATCGTCGGCCCTTTGGGCCTGGGACCTCCGTAGCCCCTGGCCTGAGACTGCAACGGCCCATGGCCTGCGACCGCAGTATCCCTGGCCTGAGACTGCGAGAGCCCTTGGTGCCCAAAATTGCGAGGTGGCTTGGCCCTTAGTGGCGCACGCTCTTTGCACCAACGGTGCTACATCCCTTAGCCCAGGCCAACGGCCTGGGATCAGATGGGAATGCGGTGCGGCCTGAAGGGCCGCGATACTGGGAGACAACAGCAACCTACCTCAGGTATCACCTGAACAAGTTCATGCCGCAGTCGTTGTCTCGCATTCTGGTCCACCTCGTATTTAGCACCAAAGGACGAGAGCGGTTCATCACACCAGCAATTCAGCAGGAATTGCATCCTTACCTCGCCGGGATATTGAACCGGACGGACTGCCCTTCGCTCCAGGTTGGGGGAACAGACGACCATGTTCATCTGCTGTTTGGACTGGCGCGGACACGGTCCACCGCTGAGGTGGTTGAGACGGTGAAGACCAGTTCATCGAAGTGGATCAAGACCCAAGGGTCACAGATGGGGAGTTTCCATTGGCAGGGGGGCTACGGTGCTTTTTCCGTGGGTCCGCCTCAGACGGATGCGACCATTGCGTACATCCGCAACCAGGCGCATCATCATCGGACGGCCACATTTCAGGACGAGTATCGCCGTCTAATGGAGAGCTACGGTGTTGGGTATGACGAGCGATACGTGTGGGATTGATGACTATCGCTCCCCTTCAGGGCGCGGGACCGTGCGTGGATACCCAGGCCGCTGGCCTGGGCTAAGGGATGGTCGGCCCTTTGGGCCTGAGACTGCGGCGGTGGCTTGGGCACAAGCGACCCAGTCGCTTTGGCCAGGACTGCCGCGTGACAGGACGGCAATGGCGTTTTTGAACCTGACAGTTGAGGCCTCGATCAACGTGATGGGGTGCCTTGAGCATGGGGACTGCAACTATCCCATCTACTAAGTTGGACCGCTCCCGTGCCGCACACGACGCCGCCGTCTAGGCCCGAAGGGTCGACCATTCCTTAGCCCAGGCCAGCGGCCTGGGTTTTCTGATCCGTAGTAAGCGCCCTGAAGGGGTGCGATAGTACTCGATGGCCGCACCCAAGGCTTTTCATGGACGCCCCCTTGCCAAACACGACACCGCCCTTTAAGCCCGAAGGGTCCTTTTATCCCAAGCCGCGGCCTGGGGCAATTGCAGTGCGGGCGGCCTGAAGGATCGCGATACAGGCAGACAACACCAACCTGACTCGGGTATCACCTGACCAAGTTCATGCCCCAGTCGTTATCTCGCATTCTGGTCCACCTCGTATTCAGCACCAAAGGGCGCGAGCGGTTCATCACCCCGTCAATCCAGGAGGAGTTGCATCCTTATCTTGCTGGAATATTGAACCGGACGGATTGCCCTTCCCTCCAGGTTGGGGGAACAGACGACCATGTTCATCTGCTGTTTGGACTGGCGCGCACACGGTCCACCGCTGAGGTGGTTGAGACGGTGAAGACCAGTTCGTCGAAGTGGATGAAGACCAAGGGGTCAGAGGTGGGGAGTTTTCATTGGCAGGCGGGCTACGGTGCTTTTTCCGTGGGTCCGCCTCAGGCGGATGCGACCATTGCGTACATCCGCAACCAGGCGCATCATCATCGGACGGCCACATTTCAGGACGAGTATCGCCGTCTAATGGAGAGCTACGGCGTTGGGTATGACGAGCGATACGTGTGGAATTGATGACTACCGCACCCCTTCAGGGCGCGGGACCGTGCGTGGATACCCAGGCCGTTGGCCTGGGCTAAGGGATGGTCGGCCCTTTGGGCCTGAAGAGTGGTATTATGCGCGGCGCGGGTGTCCACAACGCCCTCGGGTCGTCCACGTACAGGCCCGGGGTCTGGCTATTGAGGACTATCGCACCCCTTCAGGGCGCGGGATCGTGGACCAATCCACCCAGGCCGCTGGCCTTGCCTAAGGGATGGTCGACCCTTCGGGCCTAAAGAGTGGTCTCTAGAGCCGACTCCTTGTCCCCGGGTCCCCGTTTCGCATGCTGTCCCCTTATTCAACGCTAAGATCAGCGCCGACCGGCGACAATGCTCGAAATTGAACCGCATGGGCGTATTGTCGTCCAAACCCCCGAAGAACATTTATGAGCCAAGCCATCATGGACCCGGAGGAGGTCCGCCGGTTCGCTAAAGAGCTAAAACGTTTCAATGACGATGTGCAGGTGCGGGCCTCGGCGCTGCAGGCCCGGTTCACGGTCTTGGGAGGCACCTGGCAGGATCAGGAGCACGAGCGATTTGCGGAGGAGTTTCTCGGCACCATGAAGGCGCTGAAGAAGTTCATGGAGGTGGCGGAGAAGCACACGCCCTTCCTTCTGCGCAAGGCGCAGCGCGTGGAAGATTATCTTAATCAGCGCTGAGCCATGGAGCGGCAGGCTAATGTCGCGGCGATCGAGGCGTTGGAGTCTTTCCGAGCGCAACTGGTGCAGTTCATGATCGATGCGCGCAGCCGGGTGGATGAAACCCGCGACTCTGTGTGTCGCACGAGGCAATGGGTGGAGCATGATCGCCGGCTGCACTGGGAGGCCCAGCTCCGGACACGGAAGAAGAAGTTGGAGGCGGCGGAACTTGAACTCTTCTCGGCTCGGCTCGCCGGCCTGCAGAATGCCAACTCGGGAAAAGAGGAGCTGGTACGGCGCGCGCGGCGCGGAGTGGAGGAGGCAGAGGAGAAGCTGCGCAAGGTGAAGAAATGGAGTCGCGACTTCGAAGAGACCGCGGAGCCAATGCTCCGCCGGTTGCAGCGACTGCGCGATCTGCTGGATGAAGACGTGCCGAAAGGAATCGCCTGGCTAGCGCAAGCGCAGCAAATCCTGAATGAGTACGCGGAGAGCTTCCCTCCGACGAAAGAGGAGGCGAGACTCCTGGAGGACGCTCCGCCCGAGGGAGAGCGTTTTTCTTGATCTACCACCCCCAATGAGTGCGACGGCGAATACCGTGGGCCTGCAACAAGCCTTCCGAAAGCTAAACGTGGCCTGGCAGCAGACGCGCGGTCAGTGGCGCGATGTGAAGTCGCGCGAATTTGAGCAAACCTACCTGGAGCCGCTCCCCCAGGCGCTCACACAGGCCTCCATGGTCATGGATGAGATCGGCAACCTGATCCGAAAGGTGAAGGAGGACTGTGAGTAGTCCGGTCGGGTCCCCGGGCGCGGATGAGGCGCTTAACCTGCTCGGTCGTTTTCAGCAGACGGTCGCGGATTTTGCGAAGCGGGAGGATCAGGCACGGCGCACTATCAACACTCGCAGGAGTGATGCATCCCGGAAGTATCATGGCGGGATCAGCCGTCTCGAGGCGCAACTCGAGGCAGATCTCGCAGCAGCTGACGCGGAGTTCAGCGAGGCCCAGGAGCGCGTTCGAAGCGCTCACGATCGTCGTCGGATCCGCGTGCGCAAGGCAGGCGAGAACGTAATGCGCAGCCTGCAAGCGCGGGGCAAGCAGGCCAGGGAGCGCTTCCTGCACCAGCTGCAGATGCGGCACCTGAGCGCGGAGCGGGAACTCCCCGGGCGGTTTCAGGCGGTAGACCATGCCTATGCGGAGTTCACGCATCGGCTGGCTGCAGAGACGGAGCGGCTGATGCTACTGCGGCGGCGGACCAAACAGGCGCGGCGGATGCAGGCTGCAGCTGAGACCCGACCGACGCCAGAGCTTCCGACGGATGCCGAGGAGTGCCTCGTCCGCCTTGGGGAACTCCTAAGTGCGCTGGATGCGGCGAATACCGCCTTCCACAGAACTGCGGCAGCCCGGCAGTTACGTTGGATTCCGCTGGCCCTGCTGCTTGTCGTCGTGATGGCCGGAGTAGGAGCGGCACTCGCCCTTCGCCAACCTTGGGAGATCGTGGCAGGCGCAGGCTCCGGCGCCGCATTCATCGTCATCGCCCTGCATATACTCGCACGGCGGAGGGCAAAGTCCGCAGCGGCGGCCGTTCGAGGTCTCTATGAAGAGGCTGCACTCGTCCATGATGCCTGCCGCGCGACGGCCGATGCGCAGTACGCAGCCGATCGCCAGGCGGTGCAGGATGATTACGATGGTACCGTCGCGGAGATCGACGCGCGATGGGCCGAGGCGGACGCGCTGAAGGCGCAAGTCGCCATGGAAGGACGCGAGAAATTGGACCGGCAGCTCCCCCGCGCGTTGGCAAAGAGCGAGGAGTCCCTCACCGCAGAGTTGCACCGCGCCGAGAGAGTTCATGCCGAGCGCTTGGAGGCGGCGAAGGCCCGCGTAGAAGAGGAGCGGGCGCAGCTCGAAGTCAACCGCGACAGGGCAGTGGGAGACGTGGCGGAGCTGGACGCAACGCTTGCGGCAGACCTCACTCGGGCGTGGCAGGAGGAAGTACTGCCGCTCTGGGAGGAGATCCAGCGGCTGAATGAGGCCGCAGTCGGCGGCTCTCCTGAGTGGAGCAGGCAGCTGGTGGAATCCTGGAGCCCTTCGGAGACCTTTATACCCGCCATTCAGATCGGACAGGTGAGGGTGGACCTTTACAGTCCCGGCGTCGGTCTCCCGGTGGACCCGCGTTTTGCGCTGCCAGATCCGCCAACGATCTCCGTTCCGCTTTCACTCTCCTTTCCCGAACGCGGCTCGCTGGTTCTGGAGACAAGCGACTCAGGAGACGCCGAGGTGATCGGAGCCATGCACAATGTCGTCCTGCGCCTGCTCGCAGGGATGCCGCCGGGAAAGCTTTCACTCACCCTGATCGATCCCGTGGGTCTGGGTAAGAACTTCGCTGGTTTCATGAACCTGGCGGACTATGAGGAAAGCCTGATCAACCGCCGCATCTGGACGCAGCGAGAGCAGATCGAGGAGCGGCTCGCATTCCTGAACGAGCACATCGAGAAGATGATTCAGATGTACTTGAGGGACGAGTACGCCACGATCACGGAGTACAATGCGCAGGCGGGCAGCGTCGCGGAGAAGTATCACCTTCTGGTGATCGCCGACTTTCCGGCAAACTTTAGCGACGTCGCGGTGAAGCGGCTGCAAAGCATTGCCGCAAGCGGCGCGCGCTGCGGTGTCTTCGTGCTGATGCATTGGGACCGGCGGCAGGTCGCCCCGGAGAGCCTGGTGGCCGATGAGCTCCGGAAGAACAGCATCTGCCTGCGGCGCGAGGGTGGAGAGTGGAAGGTGAGCGGCTCCCGGGAGAAAGGCCTCGCGAAGCTGTCGCTGGATGGTCCGCCCGAGCCCGCGCTGGCGGCGGAGATGATCCATCATGTGGGCCGTAGCAGTGTGGATTCGCAACGAGTGGAGTTGCCCTTTGAGCAGATCGCACCGGCTGCCGACGAGTTCTGGACAGGCGACACCTCGAGCGAGCTGCGGGTGGCAATCGGGCGCACCGGCGCGACGAAGCTGCAGTACCTGGCGATCGGGAAGGGGACACGGCAACACGCGCTTTTTGCAGGCAAGACGGGTTCGGGCAAATCGACGCTCTTCCACGTGCTGATCACCAATCTCGCCCTGGCCTACTCGCCGGCAGAGGTGGAGTTTTACCTCATCGATTTCAAGAAGGGGGTGGAGTTCAAGTGCTACGCCACTAAACGGCTGCCCCATGCGCGGGTAGTGGCCATCGAGAGCGATCGTGAGTTCGCGTTGAGTGTCCTGCAGCGGGTGGATGAAGAGCTGAAGCGCAGGGGCGATATCTTCCGGAAGCTGGGCGTGCAAGACATGGCGGGATACCGGCGACGCGGCGGCACTGACGCGATCCCACGGACGCTGCTGATCATCGATGAGTTCCAGGAGTTCTTCGTCGAAGATGACGCGATTGCTCAAAGCGCGGCGCTGCTTTTTGACCGGATCATTCGGCAGGGGCGCGCCTTTGGCATCCATGTGCTGCTCGGCTCACAAACGCTGGGAGGAGCCTACACGCTGGCTCGCGCGACGCTGGGACAGATGGTGATCCGCGTGGCGCTCCAGTGCAACGAGGCCGACGCCTACCTGATCATGGATGACAACAACTCCGCACCGCGGCTGCTCTCGCGCCCGGGTGAGGGCATCTACAACGACGCAGCGGGTGCGGTGGAGGGGAACAGCCCATTCCAGGCGGGATGGCTCTCCGATGAGGAGCGCGACTGTTGGTTGGATAAGATCAGCGCGCTGGCGATGGAGCGCAATGGGACCCATGCCAGCCCGATCGTCTTCGAAGGTAACGCCCCTGCTGACGTCCGCGAGAACGACCTGCTGCGCGCGGCGCTTGCCAGTGAGCCCTTGATCCCGCCAGCGATCGCTCGCTGCTGGCTGGGTGCGCCAAACTCGATCAAAGGACCAACGCAGGTGGCGTTTCACCGGCAGAGCGGAAATCATCTGCTCATCATCGGCCAGCGTGACGAGGAGATCCTCACCATGCTGGGGCTTTCGATGCTCGGGCTGGCAGGTCAGTACCCGGTGGGAAAGGCGAAGTTCTACTTCCTCCACGCGCTCACTCCAGGCACACCAGATGCCGAGGCGCTCAATCGATTGCTCGCGCCAGTCCCCGGCCTGATCATTGTGCAGACGCATGAAATCAGCGAGGTGATGTCGGCTCTTGCCGCAGATCTGGCGCAACGCGCAGAGGGAACGGCATCAGCAGACGCGCCGCCCGTCTTCTTCTTTGTCCACGGACTACATCGCTTCAAGAAGCTGCGGCAGGAAGAGGATTTCAGCTTCTCCCTGAGCTCAGAGTCCGAAGCAGGGGCTGGAGCAAATCTGCTCAAGTTGATTAATGAAGGAAGTAGTTACGGGATGCACCTCGTGGTGACCGTTGATACGCTGAACAATCTCCATCGCGCTTTAGGCCGGAAGCCGCTTGGCGAATTCGAGATGCGGGTTCTTTTTCAAATGAGTGCGAACGATTCCGCGACGCTCATCGACTCGCCTAAGGCGAGCAGCCTCGGGCTGCATCGGGCGCTGCTATACAACGAACAGCACGGCGCTGTGGAGACTTTCCGCCCATATGCGCTTCCGTCGCACGAGTGGGTGCAGGAGGCCGCGGCGCGGCTGATCACGATCCCGGTTTAACGTCCAGGATCTGCTGCCCTTGTTTAGGCTCCGTTGTGTTGCAATGTCGGTGAGGTCCGCTGCTTGATCTCCCTGGCACGCTACTCATACGGTGGCGTTCACATGCAGATGCTCAAACTGCGGCAGCTTTCCGCGCGATGAAGCTCCTCCTAAGTAATGACGATGGGATCGACGCACCCGGACTTCAGGCGCTGCAATGGGCGGCGAGAACTCTTGGAGACGTGGTCATCGTGGCACCGGCGGGACCGCAGTCCGGAATGAGTCACGCAGTGACGTGGGAGAACGGCGTCCGGATCGAGCCACGTGGCGAGCAGAGTTTTGCGATTCACGGGACACCGGCGGATTGCGCCCGCCTGGGTCTTCTGAAGATCGCGCCGGACACCCAGTGGGTGCTCAGCGGGATCAACCATGGAGGGAATCTCGGGGCGGACGTGCACTACTCGGGCACCGTCGCAGTCGTGCGCGAAGCCGCGCTGCATGGATGGCCCGGCGTGGCGGTCTCACACTATCGGTACGAGGGGCGGGAATTCGACTGGGAATGTGCCGGGCGCTGGGTGGCCTCTGTCCTCGCGGATCTCATCTCGCGCCCTCCGGAGAAGGGCCTCTTCTATAACGTAAATCTGCCGCACCTCCATTCCGAAGACCGCGACCCGGAGGTGATCTTCTGCCCGCTCGATCCGCATCCGCTGCCCCTGAGCTACCGCCATGACGAGGACGGACATTCCTACTACGACGGTGACTACCACGCCCGCGAGCGCACGCCGGGTGCGGACGTGGATGTCTGCTTCCGCGGGAACATCGCGATCACGGAGATCCGGCTGTTTTGAAATGCTTGTTTGAACGGACATACGCAAGGGGAATGAACGAGTATGCCTCCGCGGAATGCGTGATCTTCTGTTCATCCGCACCTGCGCTGACCAAACTGTCGGACATGCTCGCCGACATCGAGAAGACCCTCTTTCACGAGCAGACGATCCTAGCCCGCCTGGATGAGCTGGCTGTGCTGATCACTGAGGATTACTCAGGCAAGGATCTAACGGTAGTGGCGGTACTGAATGGCTCCCTGATCTTTGCGGCGGATCTGCTCCGACGCATCCAGCTCCCGCTGAAGCTCGACTGCCTGAGCGTGTCCTCCTACCACGGCGGGACCGAGAGCACGGGGGTGGTCACCTTTGATCGGCTGTCGCTGCCGGACATCGAGGGGCGGCATGTGCTGATCGTGGATGACATCCTGGATACCGGTCGCACCTTGCAGGCGATCCGGAGAAAGCTGCTCGCGGAAACGCAACCGCTGAGCTTGCGAATCTGCGTGCTGTTGCGGAAGCAGGTCGCTCGGGCGGAGGAGTTGGAAGCGGATTACGTCGGCTTCGACATCGAGGATGAATTTGTAATCGGCTATGGCCTCGACTACCAGGAGCGGTATCGGAATTTGCCCTTCATCGGCGTGCTGCGGCGGGAACTCTACGTCGGTTGAGGCGGCTCCTGCGCTTGACCGAAGAGCGAACGCCAATAATCCAACCGCTCCTTGACCCGCCGTTCGTATCCCTGCTCGGTAGGTTCGTAATAGCGGCGTCCCTCCGGTAGGTACGCCTGTGGCACGTAGCCGCCCTCGAAACTGTGGGCGTACTTGTAGCCGCTATGGTCCAGGGCCTTTGCGGCTTTCTTGTGATTGGCATCGCGCAGGTGACGTGGGACAGCGAGCGTCACGCCGGTCTTCACTTCCTCGAGAGCCTTGTTGATGGCCTCGTACGCGCGGTTGCTCTTTGGCGCAGTGGCGAGATAAAGCGCGGCTTGCGCGAGCGGGATGCGCGCTTCCGGGAGCCCGACGAACTCCACCGCTTGTTGGGCGGCGACCGCGATCACCAAGGCCTGCGGGTCCGCAAGACCGATGTCTTCGGCAGCGCAGATCACGATCCGCCTGGCGATAAAGCGGATGTCCTCCCCTGCGTAGAGCATTTTCGCCAGCCAGTAGATCACCGCATCCGGGTCGCTCCCGCGCATGCTCTTGATGAACGCCGAAATAGTATCGTAGTGCTGATCGCCATCTCCATCGTATACCACGGCTTTCGTCTGGATGCTCTCCTCTGCGACTTGGCGGGTGAAGGACACGCGACCGTCAGGACCGGGAGGTGTGGTGAGGATCCCAAGTTCCAGAGCGTTCAGGCACTTGCGGGCATCACCATCGGCGACCGTGGCTAGGTGCGCGAGCGCGCCATCTGTGGCATCGGTGGGAATATGTGCGAGGCCGCGTTCGTCTGAAAGGGCGCGGCGCATTAGCGCCTGCAGATCGGCGGGAGCGAGGGGTTCCAGCTGAAAGACCTGCGAGCGCGAGACCAAAGGACTATTGATGTAGAAGAAGGGATTGTGCGTGGTCGCTCCGATCAGGCGGATGGTGCCGTTCTCCACATCCGGCAGGAGGACATCCTGCTGGGCTTTGTTGAAGCGGTGGATCTCGTCGATAAACAGGATGGTCTTTGCGTGGGAGTTCTTCATTCGATTCGCCGCCGAAGCGATGACTCGCCGAATGTCCGCCACATTGCTTTCCACACCGCTCAACCGCTCGAAGCGGGATTGCGTGGAATGCGCAATGATCTGGGCGAGCGTGGTCTTTCCCGTCCCGGGCGGGCCGAAGAGCAGGATCGACGAGATCCGATCCGCTTCGATCGCGCGCCGCAGCAACTTGCCTGGCCCAAGGATGTGCGCCTGGCCGGCATACTCCTCAAGCGTGCGAGGTCGCATGCGTTCAGCAAGAGGAGCGTTGGCCTGGGCCGGCGGCTTTGCGGCAGCGTCGGCTTCCTCGGCAAAGAGATCAGACATCCCAGTACCGTAATCACGGAACGCTCGTTGACGACTGAGGATTGTGAGGGGGCGTTTGAGCTTCGCGCGAATCCAGCAAGTGGTAAATTAGCAGTGGCCCTTTGCCTTCCCATGAACATTCAGACCATTCTCGTCCCGGTCGACTTCTCCGATGTCACGCCTCAGGTAATCGCCGCCGCGAGCGCGCTGGCAGGGCCCTTCAAGTCTCACATCGTGCTCTTGCATATCTCGGAGCCCGAGCCGGATTTCGTAGGCTTCGAGCCTGGACCTCAGGCCGTGCGAGCCAGCGTTGCCCGGGACTTTCGAGCGGAGCATCAGAAGCTGGAGGAGCTCAAGCAAGGTCTCGTGAAAGAAGTCGGAGCCGTGACCGCCTTCCACATTCAGGGACCGATGGTGGAGAAGATCCTGCAAGAAGCAGCGCAGCACGGCGCGGGGCTCATCGTGATGGGGTCGCACGGCCACGGAGCGATCTATAATCTGCTCGTGGGCAGCGTCACTTCGGGCGTGCTCAAGGGCGCCACCTGCCCAGTGCTCGTTGTGCCTGCGGATCGCCCGCGCTAGGCCTAAATGTCGAAGGCGAGTGCGTCCGACTGCGGAGACAGGCGCAGCATGTCGTCGATCGTTCGGTGATCGAGCATGGACGAGAGATCCCTGCGCACATCGGTCATGAGCAGGCGCAAAGCGCACGTCTGCGGATGCGGACAGGTACACGGCTCGCCTGCCGATTCCCCGGCACAGGGGACGAGCGCAATCGGGCCGTCCAGTACACGGATGACCTCGCTGACGCTGATCTCGGTTGGCGACTTGCGCAGGCTATAACCGCCGCCGACCCCGCGCTTGCTCGAGAGCAACCCGGCGTGTCGCAGGGTGAGAAGGATCTGCTCCAGGAACTTCACAGGGATGTTTTCCTGAGCGCTGAGTTCTTGGATCTGCCAGGACTTCGGCTGGCGGGCGATGGCAACCAGAGCGCGCAGGGCGTACTCTGCTTTACGAGAGATCCGCACGGATTACTGCGTGTAGAGCGGACCCCCGGCTGCCTCGGTACCTGAGTAGCGCATGCTTGGCGCCTCGCCCTCATGCAGCTGGGAGGAGGATTTAGGCTGTTTGCTTGCGCACCCGGTAAAAGCAAAGGTAGCCAGAGTCATTACGAAAACCACGAGGCAGAGACGCATTTGACCAGAGAGTAGAGCAAGCCTGGCCCTCCGCAAAGCGCAACCTACCGCGACTGGTGGCATCTCCGGACCACAGGCAGATGTGACATGAGGATCTTGCAATCTCGCTCGAGCCGTTGAAGAATGTTGCCATTGCCGACTATCCCTATAGACAATTAGAGAACTCAAATGTCCCTGGCCATTCAAGAGATCAGTCGTGAAGAAGTGCATCGTCTTGCCGAAAGGTTTGAGACGATGCCGCTCGTCGACGTCTTGCGGTGGACCTGGGACGAGTTTGGGGAGCGCGCGGCCATCGGTACGAGCTTTCAGGGCGCGGGGTTGGTGATGATTCACCACGCGGTGAAGGCGGCGCTGCCTTTCCCAGTGTTTACAATCGATACGCAGCTTCTGTTTACGGAGACGTACGAGCTGAAGCGGAAACTGGAGAACTTTTTCGAGTTGCGAATCGAAGGCCTGGTGCCGGATCAAACCCCACAAGAACAGGCCGATGATCCGGGCCTTGGACCGGAGCTTTGGAAACGCAATCCAGATACCTGCTGCATGATGCGGAAGGTCGTGCCTTTGCAGCGAAAGCTGGAGCAACTCGCCGTCTGGATCACCGGAGTACGGCGACAGCAATCGGACACGCGCGAGAAGACGCAGATCCTTGAGCTGTATCACTTCGACGTGCTGCGCGATCAGTACATTCTCAAGCTGAATCCCATGGCTAACTGGAGCCGTGAGGCCGTTTGGGCGTACATTCACGAGCACGGCATCCCGTACAATCCCTTGCACGATCGCGGCTATCGCTCGATCGGGTGCACGCATTGCACCCGCCCAGTTGGCGAGGATGAGAACGAGCGAGCGGGTCGCTGGACTGGCTTCGACAAAGCCGAGTGCGGCATTCACACTTTCTTGGGGAGCAATATCTGACGGGGAGGACGGTCCACGAAAAAACACAAAAGGGAGAAGGGCACCAAGGAACGACGGATCATCGCGGCCTCCCCTGCAGACCTCTTAAGCACCTCTCTATTTTGTTTTTCGTGGACCGCCTCTTCCATTCTCCCGCCTTTCAATCCTGTCCATGAGCCACGCTACCCATCCCGCCTACGCCGGAAAATATCCTGCGCCGCCCGCCGAGGAGCCGTTCGCCTTCTACCCAGAGCAGGTCTCCCGCACTGACGCGGAGCACCTCGACGCGCTCGAGGCGCAGAGCATCTTCATCATCCGAGAGGCGTACCACCACTTTAAGAACATCTGCATGCCGTGGAGCATGGGAAAGGATTCGAACGTGCTCATCTGGCTCTCAAAAAAGGCTTTCCACGGACACATCCCATATCCGTTGCTGCACATCGACACGACGTTCGAGTTCCCCGAGATGCTGGATTATCGCGAATGGGCGGTGCAGCACCATAACCTGAATTTGATCGTGAAGATCAACGAAGATGCGCGGGCGGGAGTCGGCGATTACACCACGCGCGGACCCATCGGTTACGACACGGCGGACCCAGTTACGGTGACCCACGAACTGAAGACCATGGCGCTCCAGCAGGTCATGGCCGAGTACAAGTGGGATGCTTTAATCACCGGAATCCGGCGCGATGAGGATCCAACCCGTGCGAAGGAGCGGTACTTCAGTCCGCGTACCAAGGACTTCGAGTGGGATTATAAGGATCAGCCGCCGGAGTTCTGGAACCAGTTCACCACGAGTTGCGCCCCAGGTGAGCATGTCCGCGTGCAGGCGCTGCTCGACTGGTCGGAGCGAGACATCTGGCTCTACATCCAGCGGGAGGGGATCCCGATTCCGAAGATGTACTTCGCTCGAACAGCGCCGGATGGAGATCGCTATCGCTTCCGCTCGCTAGGCTGCTGGCCGATCTCTGGCCCAGTGCTGAGCGAAGCGGATAACATAGATAAGATCATCGAGGAGCTGGCTAACACGAAAACTAGTGAACGCTCTGGTCGAGCCCAGGATCATCACGAGCGAAATGCAATGCAGAAGCTGCGCGCAAAGGGCTTCATGTAAACCCGGAAACTCGGAGACAGGAAGCTGCGGATAGAAAGATCTGATGCCAATCACCGCGGCTTCCATTCAGACGGCCCTCGCTCTTCTGGGATGCGAGATCTCCTCACTCTTGTAGCCATTCCCCCTATAACTTTCTTTCGCTCACCTCTTTCACACAAATGCCCGCGACCCACGAACCTACCCTCGCACCCGCAGCGCGTTCTTCCGCGATCTCTCCGGTTTCCAGTCTCCCATCGCCAGTCTTGGACCACGGACAGGATCGCCTGAAGATCGTCTTCGTCGGCCACGTTGATCACGGCAAGTCCACGCTCATCGGTCGCATCTTCTACGACACGCACTCTCTGCCTGAGGGCAAGGTCGATCAGATCAAGAAGGCGTGTAAGGAGGAGGGGATGGAGTTCGAGTATGCCTTCCTGCTCGATTCCCTGCTCGAGGAGCAGGAGCAGAACATCACGATCGATACCACGCAGATCCAGTTTAAGACAAAGGCGCGGCCTTACGTGATAATCGATGCTCCGGGTCACAAGGAGTTCTTGAAGAACATGATCACCGGTGCCGCCAGCGCCGATGCGGCCGTACTGCTCATCGCAGCAAACGAAGGTGTCCGCGAGCAGTCGCGTCGACACGGCTATCTTCTGAGCTTACTCGGGATCAAGCAAGTGGTGGTGGCGGTGAACAAGATGGATCTCGTGGACTTCAGTGAGGACACATTCAAGAGCGTGGTCGCGGAGTACACGGCGTTCCTCAAGGAGATCGGGCTGGAAGCTCGGACCTTTGTCCCCATTTCTGCGCGCAATGGACACAACGTGGCTAACAAAGCGCCCGACGAGATGCCCTGGTACACCGGGCCGACGGTGCTCAGCATGCTGGATCAGTTCGAGCCGCCCAAGCCGCTCACCGAGTTGCCGCTGCGCTTCCCGGTGCAGGACGTGTACCGCTTTGACGAGCGTCGCATCATCGCTGGGCGGATCGATTCTGGCACGCTCCGCGTTGGTGATAAGCTGGTCTTCTCGCCCAACCACAAGACAAGCGTGGTCGCGAGCATTGAGCGATGGAATGCGCCCGTGCGGGACTATGCCGTCGCGGGCGAGTCGATTGGGATCACGCTGACCGAGCAGATCTTTGTAGAGCGTGGACACATTGCCTCGCGCGAGGTGGACGCCCCGATCGAGTCGAACCGCTTCAAGGCGCGGCTCTTCTGGATGGGTAAGGACAACCTAAACATCGGTGAGCGCTATAAGCTGAAGCTCGCGACTCAGGAGCTCGATGCGGAAGTCGTTTCGATCGAGCGGGTCATTGACGCCTCCACGCTCGAGACCGTCACCGATTCCAGAAACTTCATCGCACGAAACGACGTGGCGGAAGTGACCATCGAGACGCGGGGCGCGCTGGTCATGGATAATCACGACCGCAACCCGATCCTGGGGCGCTTTGTGATCATGCACCAGCGGCACGTGACCGGCGGGGGGATCCTTTTCGGTGGCACGTACACCGACCGTACCAAGGTCAAGTCGCAGAACATCTACTGGAGCGAAGGCAACGTAACTTCGCTGAATCGCGCTTTCCGCAACGGCCACAAAGGCTCGGTCGTCTGGCTCACCGGCCTGAGCGGGTCGGGCAAGTCTGCCATCTCGCAGGAGTTGGAGCGCGAATTGTTCAACATGGGTATGCAGCCGTATGTCCTCGACGGCGACAACATCCGCCACGGCCTGAATGCAAACCTCGGCTTCTCGCCAGAGGATCGGGTGGAGAACATCCGCCGCGTTGCGGAAGTTGCGAAGCTCATGGCAGACGCCGGTTTGGTGGTCATCACCGCATTTATCTCTCCCTACCGCGGCGATCGACGCCGGGCACGCGAGATCGCACTGGAGGCGGGGGGCGACTTCATCGAGGTCTTTGTAAATGCCCCGCTCGACGTTTGCGAAGAGCGCGATGTGAAGGGCCTCTACAAACGCGCGCGCAGCGGAGAGATCCAGGAATTCACCGGAATCAGCGCGCCCTATGAGGAGCCCTTGGATGCGGAGGTTGTCGTACATACCGATCGCCAGTCGTTGGCGGAATCAGTGGCCCAGGTGATCGAGTTTCTCCGCCCGCGTCTCCGAGTTGAGCCCGCCGAGGGCTTCCAGATTTAGCCCGTCGCTAGCAGTGTCGCCTCAGCGCAAGGGCAGAGGTGGCAGGAGTCGATCGCCTACAATCGGCACCGCGCATTCAGGCGGGCAGAGCTGCAGGTACGGCGACAGCGACTTACCGCGTTGATACGCCGTTCCCGCAGCCCAGCGCGAGAACGCTGGAAGCACGATGAGCCGAGGGCCGATCAGAAAACACGGGCACTTCAGCCGGGTAGTCACCCGGTCGGTCAGGCAGAAAGCCGGGTGCTCGTGCCCAATGATGATCAGTCCACCGGCCGCAGTCGCTTGCTCGAGTTGCTCGGCACCGGCCCGAGCTTCGTCGCCGTGCACGAGCAGGTGTGGTCCAGCCTGCCAACTGCGCACCAGTGCCACAGGGATCGGCAGCTTTGCCAGTAGGCCTGCGAGCCGCACATCGTGATTCCCCGCCACCAGCCGCAGCGAAACCTGCGCACCGAGCCGTTCAATGATTGACGCGAGCTCCTCCAGCAGCGCCGGCACTGCGACTGCGCGGTGCACGATGTCCCCCAGCAGCACCAGCTCGCGAGGCTCGTAGCGGAGCACCAGCTCCTCCAGCCGATCCCCAGAATCCTCGCACGCACTCAGCGGCATAAGCTGTCCGGAGTGTCGATGTGCCCAAGCGTAGCCGAGGTGTAGATCCGCCACGACGAGCGTGCGCTCTTCCTCCAGCCAAAGCGCTCGCCGGGCATCGAGCCAAATGCCTGGGGAGAGTTGAAAGCTGGTGCGATCCATCGGTGTTCAGAAGAGCATGGAATGCTCATCAGTGCGAACGCACACCTGAACTTTCGTATCAATCCGGCGGCGAGGGAATGCAATGGCTTCGGCAGCCTGGCGCCCGTGGCTGCCCAACCGATGTCTCGCTTAGCCGATCGCCGCGATCATTGCGCCCATGCGTTCGTCGGCGAAGGCTCGAGCTTTCTCCGCAATCAGGCGGGCAGCTGGGAGATCGCGACCAATCTGCACGATCCGTTCGGCAATCTGAACCCCAGTCGAATTATCGATCTCGAAGATCCAGTCCTTCAGTCCAATGTCGTACCACATCTGCCCCTTCCGCGTGTCAGTCGGCTGGCGCAGCATGACGGCTGGCGTGCCAGCAGCGATCGCCATGATCGGTGAGTGCTGCTCAAAGCTCATGATCGCAGCAGCGCGCGCATAGACACTCGCCGCTTCCGCGGTGATCCAGTAGCGGTCCATGATCGTGACGTGCGGCTTCACGTCGTCGGGGAGCTTGTCGAAGAGCAGTGGGCGCAGCAGCGGCACGGCGTAGCTCATCTCAGGCGCGAGCAGGACGCGCAGCTTTGTCTCACGGACCCAGGCAGTAATTGCCTCGCGCGCCTTGGCATGATCCTTCTCTGCGAACTCTTCGTTCACCGCGATACGCTTCGGGTTTGGCTTGGTGCTTTCGGGGTGGATCTCCCAGTAGGGCGTCCAGCGCAGCCGCGGCACCGCACAGAGGTATTTGCCGGGCTCGAGTCCGTGGACCTTGAGCAGGGCATCGGCCGCCGTCTCATCGCGCAGGTCGAGGGCAAAGGTCGCATCGGGACCGAAGTCCATGCGAGGCCCGCTGATCCCGGTCTTCTTCAGAGCGGCAAGTGAATCGGCGTCACGGCAGAAGACGAACTTGGCTCCCGCCAGCAGGTCGCGCCATGTGGAAAGTTCCTCGTCATTCAGCGTGATGCCCGCAAAGCCGTACGGCTTACCCGCCTGCTGCGCGCGTTTCGTTGCTTCGCGACCGACGAGACCCGGACCCGAGCCGTGGAGGAAGAAGTCGCACTCCTTGAGCGCTGCGTCTTGCTGTGCCGTGCTTTTCGCGATCTTCAGCTTTGGGAAACGGGCGAGCAAGATCTCCTCTACGCCACGGTCGACCTTGTTCGGCCAGAGAGTGATCTCAGCATTCGGCTGGTACTTCTCGAAAAGGGCGAGCATCCCCGGCGTGTGCGCGATGTCGCCGATGTTCACGGTCTGCCACGAGGAGCGTAGGACGATCCGAGCCGCTTTCTTGTCCTGCGCGTGCAGAGCAGCGGCCACGGACGCAGCGGCGGCACTGTGGAGAAAGGTGCGGCGGGTAATCATGGGGGCGTGATTCACTTCATCAGGTTATGTTGGCGGGGATCAAGCTCGCCGGCGCCACAAGAGTCGCGCTCCGCAAGTTCCTCTTGGCGCGTTCCTATTAGTAACGGAGCGAGCGATTAGGCAGATCCAGAACACGTCGCCGCTCCGCGGTTAAGTTAATAGAGCACGTCAGCGCAGTGTTCTTCGTTAGCGTTACCGTCGCTGAAGGCAATAGCTCGAAATCCATGTCGCTCGTAAAAGCGGCGAGAACCAGTGTTTGCCTGGAAGGTATAGAGCCGAATCGATGAGCCCAATTCCCGCTTGGCGAAATCGATGAACCGGCTGCCAATCCCTTGCCCGACCGCCGATGGGCGAAGATAGAGCTGGTCGATCCAGTCGAATTCACCGTCGCCGGAAACAGCCATCATCCCGATAAGCTCATTGCTGGAAATCGCCACCGTGACGTTTCCAGTAGGAATGAGCACGCCCGAGATCCACTGATGAACCTCCTCATCCGAGTGCACCAACGGCGCGAACGGAAGGAAAGTCTTCCGAGATGTCAGGTAAACCTCGGTTAAATCTGCTGCGTCTGTGGGAAGTGCATGGCGAAGGATCACGTTCATTGGGTTTGTTCTGCGCGTAAGCCACCTTGGATCCCGTGTACTCATTAAGGTCCGCTTGTCAGTACTAGCGCGGGATCCCTGTAAGGCAATCAGGGTTCCGCTTGCCGCCTATGACCTGTGCTGGCACCATTCCCAGCCATGCAAAGGATCAAGGTAATAGGCCGGGCTGGAGGCAAAGTCATCGCTGCCCTTTGGCTGGGCACAATCCTCTTCCTCAGCCCTGACACCTTCGCGGGGGTTGTTATTCAGCCGGTTGCCGTGACCACTGACCTCGGTACGTCAATCGGAAGTCCAGAGAACGTCATCAACCAGCGCGGCCTTTTAGTTAACTACATCAGCGGGGTGACCGACTTCGAAACCTATTACTTCAGCAACCCAGGTCATAACAGCATTGATGACAATGCGATCTGGACCTCGAGGTCTCCGTTCTTGCCGGGTAACTTCGATTTCGCACTTGGCGGCCAGGTATTGGTTCAGTCGATGCTTATCTGGAATTGTGATAATCAGCGGGGTATCTATGGCTTCAACCTGCTTGCCGATGACAACCCGGCATTCTCCAGTCCGATCGTACTGGGTAGCTTTCTCGTGGACAACGATGGACCCGGGGAACGTATGGCCCCCCATACATTACCCTTTACCCCGACTGTCGCCTCCTATGTCCGGATGGAGGTCATTAGTAACAACGGCCCGGACCCACTGAACGTGCAGATGGAGAGGTTGCGTTTGAGCAAGTGCCGGAACCTACTTTATTGGCTATCCTGGGCTTTGGTGCTTTCGTCTCCGTTCAGCGAACCCGGAGAGCTAAGCGATGATCAGCCCACAGGGAGCCCTCATCTCAGGCAAGCAGCGCCATCGTCGATTGTTTAGTTTCGTTGGAAGCGATTGTATTCAGCGTCGAGGCTGACTCTTCGCTAGATCTGGCACTAAGGCAGCCACCGCTTGATCCCGAAAGTTTCCGGGTGCAGCGGATTCGAGCCATTGCTGCAAGCCAGCGCTGTCCTTCTTAGTCCAGGCTGATACTGCCTCCCCGACGCCGGTATAGGTGCCATTCGGCTTGGGGGAGAGGCTCTGCAGCCACTCGAGTGCCTTTACAGGTTGATCCTGCGCAATCCTTGTCGCGAGGTCGTTGATGATGCCGTCACTACGCCAGGGAGAGGACGATTGCTTTTGCACCCATACCATCACCTGCTCACGGTCCACCTGCCCGAGCCGCGAGTAGACATGCCGCATCGCGGCAGCGCGCGCCTCCGGGGACTTACCGTCCGCCGGCAAAGTGTCGAACCATGCGAGAACGCCATCGGCGGTGCCCTGCCGAAGCGCCTGTTCGGCAAGTGCCTCCATGAGCCTGTTGATCAAAGGATCACCTCCGGCAGTCACGCGGAGCGCCATCGAAGTTGCATCCGAGAGGTTCCTGGCACCGTGACCGTGGGTAATTCCGACGATTGCCGTGTCGACATCCTCGATTTCCTGATGGCTCTGGAGCCAAGCCGTCGCGTGCTCCGCATTCACCTCTCCCCAGCCCCACATGATCTGGCCGACATCACCCCACTTTTTCGGAGCTTTCAGGAAAGTATCCATCGCAATCGCGCCGTCGAGTTCACCCCATCTCATCCAGAAGTGCGCCCATTCCGGCCGATGAATTATACCTTGTTGGGAAAGTTCCACCAAGGTCTGAAAGACGAGTGGCGCGGTCTCAGCCTTCATCTCGTCGAGTATGCTGAGGAAAGCCCGCTTTCGCTGCAGTTCAGAGCCGGTCCGCCACGCACTGCCAACTCTTGCTCCCAGGCTTTCCTGGGCATTTTCCTTAACCGTGTCTCCGTCTTGCTCAGTTCGGCCTCTTATTCCGTCAGCATCGGTCGGGACTCTTTTAGCCAACTGCATCGACTCAGGCGAAGAGCGCACATCCGAGACATAGGCTTTCGATTTTCTCTGCTCATGAACTCCACCCCCTGTCACGTATCCGACGACAAATGCCAATGGAATCGCGAGCAACCTCACAAGTCCTACCACAGAATGAGGGAGCATAACGTGATCTGCATGTAGGATCTAACTGAGAACTGCAAGCTCAGCCGCTGTAGAGGAAGGCTGGATACGAGGTGGCGTGCGTCTTTTCGTGCAGCAGCCAGTTGTTGCTCCATGAACCGAAACGTCGCAGCATTGCCTGAATTGCTAGCTGGGTCAGCGGAACAAGTGGACCTTCGAGACCCCGACGTGTAGCCGCCAGCGTCTGAGCCCAGGGCTACGGTACCCCCTATAAGTCCCCACGCTGGACAAGTTGCCCTGACACCGGGGCAAGGGGCTCCGCCGCCGGAGCAAAGAGCCCCGGTACCGGAGCAAAGTGCCTCGACACCGGAGCAAAGAGCTCCGATGCCGGAGCAAAGAGCCCCGACGCTGGAGCAAAGTCCCCTGGCGCTGGAGCAAAGAGCTCCGATGCCGGAGCAAGGTGCCCCGACACCGGAGCAAAGTGCCCCGACACCGGAGCAAAGTGCCCCAACACCGGAGCAAAGTGCCCCGACACCGGAGCAAAGTGCCCTGACGCCGGAGCAAAGAGCCCCGACGGCGGAGCAAAGAGCTCCGACGCCGGAGCAAAGAGCTCCGACACCGGAGCAAAACGCTGCTCGGGCGGAGCTCTGGACTAGCAGAGTTGAGTGTGATCGCGGCAGTTATGCGAGCGACACGGGCATTTTTGAGAGTGCTCGGCGCGCCGAGGCTGCTTTGCGCACCTCGCTTCCACTCTGACCAGTGCGGTTAATCCACAAACACGAACTCGTTGGCGGCTAGCAGGATCTGGGCGTACTGCTCCAGCGGAGTGAGGCGCGGAGGAGGCGTAGGGAGGGGACCAGCAAAGGCTAGCTTGGCGTCCCAGTCGCTGCCTTCGCTGCGGATTTGAGGAGCCCACAGGAAGCTATCGGAGTCGCGGGAGGCGAGGGGCTCGACGATGAAGTCGATGATTTCACCGGCTTTTACCTCGATCTTTTCGACTGGAGTTTCCACGCTTCCCTTGGGTTCGGCGACGAAAGTGGCGAGTTGGCCTCGCGTGCTGGAAACGATCCGTGCCCGTACGCCGTCGCCGTGCTCCGAGGGACGATCCAGCTTGCCTCCTATGGTGATCGAAGCATCGCGAGGTGCGGTCCAACGGCGGATTGCAGCCTGCCCGGTATTCCCAGGGTGACCGCCGTCTGCATTCAGGACCGCCCAGTCGGACTTGGGATCAGGTAGATCTTTGCCACCCTGCCAGGCGGTGCCGGACCAGTGCGGGAGAGGCTGAAACGCAACCTGACCGCTAGCTTCGTCAAAGCTGCCATAGCCATACTGCCAGAGCGGTGGGGCAGGGGTTTCCACGGTTGCAGGGCGGCCTAGAAAGCGGAGGGCTACGTCGACTTCGGCGGATGCAGGCGCTCGACCGAGAACTTGACGGTACAGCGTCTGCACCTGTGCTTCGCTTGCACCTCCGCTACTCGCGGGATCCTTCGCAAGAGCCTTTGCTCGCTCAATAACGAAGGGGCTGTTCAACATGAACAGGGCCTGCTGGGGAACTGTGGTGCTGTAGCGCTGCGGGCTGGTCGTATCGGGGCTGGCGAAGTCGAACGTGCGGAAAGTGCCGGGAAGATTCTGACGATCAATAAAACCGTACACTGCGCGCCGCTTCGAGTACGGGGGCTCGGTGAGTTGCTCGGCGCGACCGCCCATCTTGGGATCGAGCTGACCCGCTACAGAGAGTAGCGAGTCGCGCATGGCCTCGAAGTCGAGCCGGCGGCGGTTCATCCGCGTGAGTAGACGATTTTCAGGATCGGCCTGTACCGTCTCGGGAGGAACATCGCTGCTTTGCTGGTAAGTGGCAGAGAGCATGATCGCCCGGTGCAGTTGCTTCAGTGACCAGCCCTGCTCGACGAAGGTAGCTGCCAGCCAGTCGAGTAACTCGGGATGCGTGGGGGCCTCTCCCTTCACGCCGAAATCTCCGGGAGTCCGCACGAGTCCCGCTCCGAAGTGGAGCATCCATACTCGATTCACCAGAACGCGCGCAGTGAGGGGGTTGTCAGCGCTCGCGATCGCTCGGGCCATCTCCAGGCGGCCGCTGCCTTTCTCAAAGGGCTTGGGTTCACCCTCGCTCAGGACGGAAAGGAACCTTCGTGAAACTTCGTCGCCGGGCCGACCGGGATTGCCGCGCAGGAAGACGCGTGGCTTCACCGGCTCTGGCTTATCTGCGAGCATCATGGGCCTCGGCGGGGCGAGCTCGCCGGCATTGAGCTCGTCGACCTTCCTACGAAGTTCGCGCACGGCATCGCGTTGCTTTCGATCCAGGCTGCGCTCGAGAGCCTGAAGTGGAAGGACTGCTGGGGTGTAGGCGACGAAAGCAAGGTGGACAGCACGCTCGGCCTGCTTCTTCTCCAGGAGGGCGTTCACCTTCTCCTGACGCAGGGCGAGTTCCTTCTGGTAGTGGGCCTCTACGTCTGGGTCGCGCTCGGCGGAGAGCAGCGGAGCGTCCTTGGGCTCTGTGGATGATGCGAAGACGCCGTAGAGTGCGTAGTAGTCCTTTGCGGAAATGGGGTCGAACTTGTGATCGTGGCAACGCGCGCAAGCGACGGTGAGGCCCATGAGTCCTCGGGAAACGACATCGATCCGGTCATCGATGATGTCGTGCTCGTTGTTCAGGAAGCGGCGACCCAGCGTGAGAAACCCCATGGCAGCAAGGGGTTCGGGATCCTCTTTCGTCACGAGCTGATCGGCTGCGAGCTGATGCAGAATGAACTGATCGTAGGGAAGGTCAGCATTTAGTGCGCGGATCACCCAATCGCGGTAAGTGTACGAATAGGGGTAGCGACGTTCCTCCTGGAACACATACCCCTTGGAATCGGCATAACGCGCGACATCCAGCCAATAGCGACCCCAGCGCTCACCGTAGCGGGGCGAGGCCAGGAGGCGATCAACCGCCCGGGCAAAGGCCTCGGGAGAGGTGTCCTTGTCGAACTCGTCCGCCTCACTCTGGGATGGCGGGAGGCCCGTGAGGTCGAAGGTGGCGCGCCGCAGGAGCGTACGTTTATCGGCAGGCTGCGCGAGGCCCAGTTTGGCGGTCTCGAGCCGGGCGAGGATGAAGTTGTCAATCGGAGTCTGGATGCGATCCGCGCTCTGGACAGCGGGCGGACTCGGCTTCTTCACCTTCTGAAAGGACCAGTGCTTCTGCGCAGCCTCTTGTTGGGTACTCAGCGCTGCCCCGTCTCCTTCGGGCCAGGGCAGGCCCATGCGCACCCACTCGGCGAGGGCGGCGATCTGCGGCTCTGGCAGCTTGTCTTCCTTCTCCGGCATCTTGCTGTCGCCGTCATGGCGGATGCTCTTAATGAAGGAGCTTTCGTCCGGCTTGCCCGGCACCACCACTGGCCCAATGTCACCGCCCTTGAGGATCGCCTCGCGCGAATCCAGCCTCAGCTCTCCCTTTTGCTTCTTCGCGCCGTGGCAACTGTAGCAATGCTCAGCGAGCACGGGGCGAACATGCTTCTCGAAGAACTCGGTCTCGACCGGAGTAGCTGCCCAGAGAGCAGGCGAGAGCATTTCTAGGATGACGGCGGGGACAATGGCTCGCATGATGACTTCGAAAGGTAACCCGGACCGGGCAAGGCGCATTAGCGCGTTTCGGCAGTAGGCGCTCGTCAACGGTGGCTACTTAGGCGATTCTACGATGGCTCGGAACGAGGTAAAACGAACGGACTTTGCCCTGTTCGCGAGTTTCAGCTGCACCTCGCAGCGGGTCGCCTTTGCAGGGATCTGGAAGGCAAAGAATTCCTTGCGAGGTTCAGGGTAAAGATAGGGCTTGAGGAGATACTCGGCTTCCAGATCCTTTTCGTCGGCATAGAAGCGCAGACGGATCGTGAGCGCTTCGACTTCGGCAGAGCCGGCGTTCATCTCCATACGCACGAGCTGGTTGCGCAGATTCTCAGGAATGGTCCACACAGCCGCGGCGGTTCGCTGCTCTTCCGACTTGCCGCTCCAATCGATCGGGAAGGACGGGATGAGCCCGGCCAGTTCGGGGGAGGCTGCGTCAAGGACTCGAGGCTGCGGCATCTCGGCGGTACGGCGCCGATAGAAGATGAGATCCGGGGTGTCGCCCCTTGCGAGCAGGCGAGCCATCGACCAGTCGGCCTCCGGAGACTCGAAGTACGAGGCGAGCCGGACAGATTCGTCCTGGCGTCCTTTCTCCAGCTCCTTGCGGGTGGTGACCCAGATGAGCTTGCGTATATACCAGAACTCACCGGCCTGCGCGGCGAGAGCCTCGAGCTCTGGCGTGTGGTGAAGGATGCGATTCCGGGAAAGCCACTCGAAGCGCCGGGCATCGGCAGCGTTCACAAGATAGGCGAAGCTGCGCATCGAGTGATGGGTGAAGACCTTCGTGCCTGTAGGAATCGTGCGCAGGTAGGCGCGCATCTCGGGAACGGATCCTAGCGAGAACCAGGTCCGGGAAGTGGCTGTAGCCATCAGGGCGATCACTGCAGCGCCGACGAGAACAGGCCGTGCGGTGACACGGTGGACTATGCGATTTCCCCGGACTGCTGGGAGCCGGAGCAGCCAGGCTACGCCGAGAACCGCGAGCAGCGACATGGGGATGGCAAGTCCGCACAGAAAGCGGTCGGCATCGCGCACCAGAGGCCGCCATGGCCACGACGGCTGCGGCGCGCAGGCGTACTGAAGATAGATGAGGGCAAACCAGAGGACCGTTATCCGTCCGAGCGGTGATACCGGGGAGCGATCGGGCGCGGAGTGAACGATGGTATCGCCGGAGGCCAACGTCCAACGACCACGCTGAGGAGCGGCCCACGCGGCAAAGATGCCCACGGCTGCGAGGATGCAGTAGAATGGCGCGAGGGCGTTCCCCTTCCAAAGAGTGTCCAGGAAGCGGAAGGGAAGATACCACACCGCGATCGGTTCAGTGCCCTTGTTGCCCTGACCGCCCATGTTGGCGTGCAGATTGTGCAGCCAATCGCCGAAGAGTTGGTGATAGAACGCCGCCTCGGCCGCATAAAAGAGCACCGCGAAAACCCCTGCAGCAACGAGCCAGCCGAAACTCCGCCGCGCGTAGAGCAGCGTACCGAGGATGAGCACCGGGATGATGAAAACACCGGTAATGCGATTTGATTCCGCGATGTACACACAGGCTCCGGTGAGCAGCGCGAGCGGGAGCGCCTTCCAGATCCGATCGGCCTGTGTGAGATACCACCAGGAGAGGAGCGCCGCGCCTCCCCAGACGCCCTCCGAGAGATCCGGCATCGGGCGGTAGAAAACGGTATCGAGCAGCGGATGGAATGCGAAGGCGATGCCCGAAGCCCATGCAATCGGAAAGGAGTGGGTGATGAGCCGCGCAAAGGTGAATGCAATAGCCGCGCCGGCTGCGACGTAAAGTAGCGGGACACCGTAAAAGGAGATCAGGCCGGGGCCGAGGAG
This sequence comes from Spartobacteria bacterium, assembly GCA_031389825.1. Lineage (GTDB taxonomy): Bacteria > Verrucomicrobiota > Verrucomicrobiia > Chthoniobacterales > Chthoniobacteraceae > JANMSW01. Next base: position 279,631 of record JANMSW010000003.1, on the reverse strand, counting down.
TGCCTGAAGGAGCCAGGAGACGCCCCACACGGGCCAGCGCAAATCGTGGAAGCTGTGTCGCTGCCAAGCGGCGAGACCGCGCTCGTGGAGATCAAAAGCGAAACTCCAGTAAGTGAAGTCATCACCAAAGCCGGGCTCCCGGATGAAGAGCGCACCAATGCCCATCGCGGTGAGCATTAGGAGAGCTAGGTGGATCGGCCAACGGTGCGTCATTTACGGACGAGGATTCGCTGAAGAAGCAGGGATACGCTTTCCAGAAGTAGACCGATGTAGATGAACCAGAAGGGCTCGAAGACGAAGCGGAACCGGGGCCGCACGTTGGCTGTGAGCATAATCACAAAGAAGAAGCCGAGCATCGCCAGCGCCCAGGAGGCTTGGAAGGGCTGAAGTGAGCCGCGGCGGAGGGCGACGGCGATCATGCCGAGTGCGCCGAGCGGGAAGTACCAGGGGATACCCGGGTAGATGTATTCACCAGAGGCCGAATGGAACGTCTCGTCAGGGAAGCGCAAGCTATTCACAGCGCTCAGCCATTGGTCGCTGTAGGCATTGAACCAAGGCACCTCCGCATAGGTGCGATCGACGAAGGCGTTCAGCTCTTGCTCAGAAGACATCGCGATCCCCGTGAGCTTCTTCGAGAGTCGGAGGGTGAGGTCCATTCGATTCAGGTAAGCCTCACGCTGCTTTTCGAAGAGCCAGTAATTCGTGAGTAGACCACTCGGGGCATCGGAAGCGGCGTAGCGGAACTTGTGATACACATGCACCGGCAGGTAGCCGAGATTTCGGCGGCAGGTCTCGCTGGCGAGTTTCAGACAGAAGGAGTCGACGCTCCGCTTGTCGCTCTTGCCGGTGTGGATCTCGGGATGATCCTCCAGGTAGCTCTGGACCGCTGCGGCGACGATCCGACGGTCTCGGACTTTCGGAAAGGAAGGCCGCTCTTTCCAACGCTGCTGGAGATCGGACTGAAGCGGGCCAATATAGGTCTCAAAGCCGGGTGCACAGCGGAGCGCCGCTGGAGTAATCCTTGCGACTGAGGTGTAGAGGAGGAGTCCGGCCTGCGACGTCTTGGTTTGAAAATGGATGAAGAGCGCGAGGGCAAGGACGATTGCCGGACGCAACCACTCGGTACGCCAGGCACGGATGTGGAGCAGTGCCACCAGGAGAATGCCAAACCCGAAGAGCAACTTCCCCTCTGGACGGGCGCCTGCCTCGAGCACGAGAGCCACGCAGAGGAAGACTAAGCGACCGCGGGTCTGAGCGAGTGCATAGAGCGTTCCCGCGAGGGCCAGGAGCGCGGTGCAGAAGACGAAGATCGTCTCTGCCATAATCGTGTGTTCGTACCAGATGAAGAACGGGTTCACCGCGAGCAGCACGGTGAGCGGCACGATGAACATCTTCCACCAGCGGAACCACAGTCGGCAGAGCGCTCCGCACACGACGACGAGAAGCAGTCCCAGCGCGTGCTGGAGGAGAGGAAGCGTGATGAGCACCGGTCCCGGGAGGAAGAACGGGACGGTGAACGCGGCGGGGACCAGAAACGTCTTCTTGGCGTGGACAGACCAGTCGCCATTGTTGATCAGCCGATCGGGCGTCACGAAGAAGTCCGACGCGTCATCGTGGAAGAAGGCGTATGGCGAATGAGCCATTAACGCCGCACGGATCGAAAACCCGATAATCAGCGCAGGCAGGCACCAGACCAGAAACTCACGAGTGCGCGGCTCTTTGAGAAAGTTGCGGAGCAGGGAAAGGCGATCGAACACGGGCCGCTGTTTTTAGGCGGCATACTCCTGCAATACAATTCATTCTCCCTCTGAGAGCAGTGCGGCCGGGATGCCGCGTGACAACGGTGCAGAGCACTTTTAGAAAGCACGTCCTATGTTCGCCGCCGTGCGTCGCTTCCTGTTGCGACACCCCATCTTGAAGGAAGTCATGATCTGGACGGTTCCGGCGATCGTCGTGGGAATCTTCCTGCGCCTGCTCCTTCTGTCATACATCCCCTATGCCTACTGGGGCAGCGACTCACGGTCGTATTTCAGCTTCGCCCACAAGCTGCTCGAGACTGGCGACATCAGCCTGGATGAGAAGCGGAGGTACCTTTACCCGATCCTCGTTGCGATCGTGGGATTGCTGCCAGGCGCGACTTTGAAATGGCTGGCCTGGCTTCAGCACGGCTTCGGCGTGCTCACGCTGCTCCCACTCGCCTACGCGGTGCGGAAGAGCTTCGTTCACTGGAAGCTGTGGATCATTCCCATCACGGTAGCCTTCGCCGGACTGCCGCTGAATCTCTGGTATGAGCACGAGTTGCTGGGAGAGAATGTGTTCTTCGCGCTGCTTGTCTGGACGTTCGCAGGATGGATCGCCTGGGTCAAAGAGGTGCGACTGGAGCGTGCACAGCGGCTCTTCTGGTGCTTCTTCGTCCCGTTGACGCTCTTCATCATTACCAAACCCTCGGGCCGCTTCGTCTGGCCGGGCATTGCGTGTGGGTTCATCATTGCCTGGATGTGGCGGCGGCTTACCCGGTGGCAATGGGCGGCGCTCGCTGCGCTGATCCTCGTGACGCTGACGGTGGGTTCAAAGAAGCAGGGCGCCTGGCTCCTGTACGTGGCCACTTTCCCGCTAACGAATCTAGAGTCACCCCTGCACGCCGAGTACAAGGCGGAGATTCGCGACATGGTCGAGCCGCTGTGGGCGAATCGCGACGTGTACTACAAGCTCGATGACGAGCCGTTCGCGTTTTTGGAAAGTCCCGAGAAGCAGGACGCGCGTCCGCTCTGGAAAGCGCTCGGCGACGATGCGAAGCTCAAGTCGAGCATTTACATGCATCTCGCGCTCGAGGGGATCAAGACACACCCCGTACAGTTTTTAAGGTTTGGCATGGATCGCACCCTGGCTTCGATCAATATCGAGCAATTCAAGGAAGGGCGCTTTGAGGAAGAGTTTTATCCGGCGCGCTTCGAACGAGCGTACGAGGAGGCGCGCACGGGGAAGACCAAGCGAACACCGATGCATTTGCTCTTCGGGACGGAGAAAGGCGCGCCGCTGCCGCCCTATTCGGAGTTTGCGAAACGCCTGTCCCCGCGTCCCGACACCTGGCCCACTCGCGTCATCCAAGGCTGGGTCGCTGGTTTTCAAAAGGTCTCCCGAATCGTGCATCTCCCCCAGGCTCCGGATGTAAACGACCGCCAGATGTGGAAGGTGCGGATGACTGTGCTCGGCTGGGTGCTCGCGATCGGCGCGGTGCTTTCCTTTCTTCCCTACTACCGCGCAACGCTCGGGGTTTGGACGCTCGTTGCGGTCAGTTACATGATGGGCGTATTCGTCGTCTCACAGCCGAATGCGCGTTACCTCGGTCCGGTCTGGCCCGTGCTATTCCTTCTCGTCTTCGTCGGGCTCGATGTCCTCGTTCGCATAATTCTCTCGGCCCGTAATCGCACGTGAGAGACCGTCTTCTGGTGGCGGCTTGGGTGCTCGTGCTCACTGCCTGCGCGTTTGTCCTGAATACTCGCCACAATCAGTTTCCGTATTTCTACCATCCGGATGAGCCCGGGAAAGTGGCGCAGATCATCACCGGTGAATGGAACTTTCACCACCCGATGCTCCTGCTTTCGACGACCAAGGTTGCCACCGGTCTGCTCGGCACGCCGCTGAAGGAACAGGCAATCGTCGGAGTGGGGCGCGGCGTGTCAGCGGCGTTCTCTGCCGTGTCGATCGCGGCACTCGCGCTGCTCGCTTACTTCTGGCGCGGCTGGTGGGCGTCGCTCCCAACGGGCGGTGCGTTGCTCTTCCATCACCAGATCTACGAACTCTCACACTATATGAAGGAGGACACCGCGCTGCTCATGGGCACGTCGCTGACCTTCCTTGCGGCCTACGTGTATTGGCAACGGGCTTCCTTGGTATTAGCGCTCGCCGTGGGAGCGTCGTGCGCACTAGCTACTTCGGGCAAGTACATGGGCGCGATGATGCTCCCGCTGGCTGTCTTTGTTCTCCTGAAAGGTCCGGGAGCGAAGCCTCGCGCGCACCTTCCGATCTTCGTTGGCGCCTTCCTCGCCGTGATGGCGCTTGTTAATGCGCCGATCCTCGCGGACTTCGCAACGTTCCGCAGCAGCTTCGACCACGAAGTGGAACTCGTCGTCCGTGGGCAAGGCGGCATGACGCGATCGATCCCGCACGCGCAGTATTGGAACATCTTCATCGACAACACGACGCCAGCGATCTGGGTCGCCCTGCTGGTGTTCCTGGTCGCCTGCTGGCGTCGCCGCACGCTGCCGAGCTCGCTGGAGTGGGTAATCATCGCCTTCCCGTTCGCCTTCGCGCTCGCACTGTCCGTCTCGCCAAAGTCGAACGACCGGTACTTCCTTGTGGCCACCGCCATCTTCACTTTGCTCGCCGGGCTAGCCATCGTGGATATCGGGCGTTCACCTTGGTTGCGCCGATTACGCCCGCAGGTTGCCATGACCTTCGCAGCAGCGCTGCTCGTACTTTGCCAGCTTCCCAGCTGGATGGATTACGAGCGTGCTTTCCAGAGCGACGATACCGGCGACCTAGTCGAGTGGCTGCGCACCAAAGTTCCGGCCACCGCAGTCATTACCAAGGACAGCCGCGTCCTGCTGCCGATTCCCGAGCGGAAGAGTCACGGGGCGCGCGTTGGGATCATCCCGCAAAAGGTGATCACGAAACCGCTCAGCAACCCCGAGGGTAAGCGCGTGCGCTACGCGGCCGATGTCGGGAGCCTCGATGAATTGCGCGCCGCCGGCATTACTCACGTCGCCATTTCCCAGAGCGACTATGGCCGCTTCTTTCTGGCGAGTCTTAAGCCGCAGTCCGGCGAAGAGACCGACTACAACCGACGGCAGCGCTTCTACGAGGAACTGCGCGCGCGCACCGACGCTTTGGTCTTCGAGCGCAAGCGCAACACAGTCATCTACCTGCACCCCGGCATCGAGGTGTATCAGATCGCGCCTTAGTGGCTGTCGCCACCTTCCGGAGCGCGGGTTTCAAAGCGCGTGTACTCCTTAATGAACGTCAAGTTGACGTCACCCACCGGGCCGTTTCGCTGCTTCGCAATGATCAGGGTCGCCTTACCTTTGCTCTCCTGCCGCTCCTCGTCGTTGTCGGCGTAGTACTCTTCACGGACCAACAGGCCCACGAGATCTGCGTCCTGCTCGATCGAGCCGGATTCACGTAGATCGCTCAAGCGTGGGCGCCCCTTTGCATCGCCGCTCCGCTGCTCCGGGTTTCGATTCAGCTGCGCGAGCACCACGATGGGGATCTTCAGCTCCTTCGCCAGCGCCTTCAGACCGGAGGAAATCTCCGCGATCTCGAGCTGTCGATTATCCTGCGCGCGGCGCGAGGTCGAGCGCAGGAGCTGGAGGTAGTCGATGAAGATCGCGCCGATGTTGTGTTGGCTCTTCAAGCGGCGGGCTTTTGCGCGCAGCTCGAGGATGCTCAGGCCGGCGGTGTCGTCGATGAAGATCTTGCTCTCCGCGAGCTTCGACGCTGCCGCCGTCAGCGCGGGGAAGTCCCTTTCCGAGAGGAAGCCGTCGCGCACCCGTCCGAGGTTCACCTTGGCACGCGAGCAGAGGAGCCGCTGCACGAGTTGCTGCGAACTCATCTCCAGACTGAAGACCGCCACCGGCGTCTTCTGATCCACCGCGATATACTCCGCGATGTTCATCGCAAAGGCCGTCTTGCCCATCGAAGGACGTGCCGCAATCACGATCATCTCCGCGGCGTGCAACCCATCGGTCATCTTGTCGAAGTCCGCGAAACCCGTCGGCACCCCGGTGATCCCGCCGCGCCGCTCATATAGATCCTGGATCGCGCCAATCGCCTCCATGACCTGTTCCTTCATCCCGACTGACTTCCCCTTGAAGCGCTCGTTGGCAATCTTGAAGACCTCTCCCTCCACCTCGTCGAGCAGCGTGTGCACGTTCTCTTGCTCCTCATAGGAGCGCGCCGCGTAGTCCGTGCAGACGCGGATGATCTCGCGCAGCGTGAACTTCTCCTGAACGATCTCGATGTAGTACGCCGCGTTTGCCGCCGTCGGCAGAAACGTGAAGAGCTGGGTGACAAAGGCCGGGCCGCCCACGCCTTCGATCTGTTTCCGGTCCCGCAGCACCTGGGTGAGCGTGATCACGTCGATCGGGAGATTCTTGTCCCACATCTCCAGGAGCGTCGCGTAGATCGTCCCGTGCGCTGGAATGTGAAAGGCCGCCGGCATGATCACCTTCTCCGCACACATCCCGCCGACTTCGCGCGGGGCCAGGAGGAAGGAGGCGAGCACTCCGAGTTCCGCGTCCGGACTGGCCGGGAGCTTGCGATGCACGTCCGGCAGGTAGCTCACCTTGTTCTGCAGATCGGCGCGTGGGCCGTCCTTGCGACTGGTGCGCGCGGATGTCGTAGTGTCGCTGGCCATGGGGTGCTCCGGGGGCAAAAGAAAACGGAGCCGGGAGATTCTCCCGGCTCCGTCTCAAAAGCAATCTCTGGACCGTTACTTCGAGTGCTTGGCCTTCACTTTCCCCTTGTAGCCACCGGCCTTCTCCTCAGGAGTCTCTTCCACCTTTGCAGGGGCGGCAGGCTCGCTGCCCTTGGCCTTCACCGTGAGGTTCAGCTTTGCCACCACGTCGGCGTGGAGCTTGATTGAGATTTCGTGAATGCCGCTCTCCTTAATCGGCCCATCCAGATGGATGCGATGACGATCGATGTCCTTGCCGAGCTCCGACTTGAGGCGTGCCGCGATGTCCGCTGCGGTGATCGAACCGAAAGCCTTCCCCTGCTCGCCAGTCTCGAGCTCGAGAGTGATCTTCAGCTTGTTGATCCGGCGGGCGAGATCCTCGCTCTCGTTCAACTCGCGGCCTTCACGCTCTGCGCGCTTGGCCTTCAGGAGATTCAGCCGCTTCATCGTAGCCGGCGTCACTTCGAGCGCCTTGCCTTGCGGGATGAGGAAGTTGCGGGCGTAGCCGCTCTTGACCTTTACTACGTCGGCTTCGGCGCCGAGGTGTTCGACTTTTTCGGTGAGAATGATTTGGGTCGGCATGACTACAGAAAGAGGTTGCGGATACGGCCCGGCTCAGGCGGGGCGGGGAGTGAAGCCCTTGTGTCCTGGATTGTCAACAGGGATCAGGTAAGCATCCGCTCCCGGCACGTCCTGTCTGTTCCCATGCTTGGCGGTGCACCCGCACTAGTCGGCCTACTGCTTCTTCTCGGGAAACAGCGCGCGCCATTGCTCGACAGGCATCAGACCAGGAGCGAGGGAGCGAAGGCCCGGAGACGCAGAGTCGAGCCCACCAGATTGCAGCTGCCCGGTCGTCAGGGATCCGAGTTGGAGCACCGCCGGTGGGGTGTTGGCGCGCACCGCGCTTTCCTTCCCGTCGTTCAGAGCGGCCACCGCCTTGCCAAGCTCTTCGAGGATGGCTGCGTGCTTGGTGAGCAGTTCGGCCAGGTTCGCCTCTTCGGCAGAAGCGGCAGGCGTGCAAAGCAGCGAGCCAGTAAGCAAAAGAGCACAGATCGCGCGGAATGATTTGAATGCCTTCATGGAGTAGATGTTTCCAGCACGTTAGCCACACCGCTGCTTGCTGCCATCGATCTGGGACGAGGGCACGGTATCACGATATGAGGTGGCGGGAAACTGGTTTGAAGGACCCTCGTTCCGGCAGTTTAAGCAGTTGTAATCGCGCATTTCCGAGTGTCGTCCCCTTGACGCCATTGCACGGCAATTGGGTTCCTGCGATCACTCTCTACTCGTTGCATTAAATCGGGGGGATCGCACACCGGGATCATTCATCCTGAGAGCTTTGCGACTAATTCGTCCTGTTTCTTACAAAGCGAGGTCGTCTAAATGAAGAGTCTGCTCGTCGAAAAACAGAGCGCGTTCGCCAAAATGCAGAGCCAGCTCGTTAATTTAACGATCGAGCTCGCAAAATCCGGAAGCTTGTCAAAGCCGCGAATGAGCGAGCTCGTAGAAAAACAGAGCGCGCTCGCCGATTTAACGAGCATGTTCGTTAAATTCACGAGTCAGCTCCTCATTCCGACGAGCTGGCTCGCCAGAATGGCTGGCAAGCTATGCGCGCCAGTGCAGCGTGTTTGCATTACCAGTCACGCAATAACATCGATCGCGACCTTCTTCGGCGGCATCGCTGGGGTGCTCACTAAAGTCGCTACCGCGACACTGCGAAAGCGGCATCCGCATATCCAAAGTACGACCTCGGCCGAGATTTGCATGAATGCTCACCGTTTTCCGAGTAGGCTGTCCTCGATCTGCGCAGTCGCCCGCCCAAATGAGTTCCTATCTGCCGAGTTCGTCGCAGCACTTCGCCTCGGCGCAGCATTCTTCTTTCGACTCTACCGGAGACTTGCAATGAGCCGAACCTGGCGGGTTCTTACGGTGGTGGTGTGCGCTCTCGCGTTCTGCCTTTCGGCACGGGCGCAGCAGTATGGGCTCGAGTCCGTCCAGCCGATCGGAGGATACCTGAATGGGGCCTTTCCCAGCCAGGCTCCAAGTTCCGGCGCGCAGTTTAACGCGGTCGTCGCCTTTCCGGATCTCGCGATCGAGCAGGCGATGTACATGACGCCCTACCCAGGGAGCACGTACCTCGCGGTCGTGCAGAAGACTGGCAAGCTGGTGCGTTTCCCTAACCGACCCGACGTCACCAATGCTGACGTGCAGCAGATCCTCGATATCGGTGCCAGGACGTTCACCAGCTCCGACTCCGGCATGACAGGGCTGGCCTTTCATCCGGACTTCGGGAAGGCGGGCTCGCCGAACCGGGGGTACATCTACGTCACCTACAAGTGGCGGCCAAATCTCGCTGGCGCCTCCAGTTACGCGTACATCCGCCTGTCTCGTTTCACGATTGCCGATGGGCAATTCGCTGCGGATCCGGCCAGCGAGCAGATCCTCCTGCAGCAATTCGATAGGCAGGAGTTCCACGACGCTGGCTGCCTGGTCTTCGGATTGGATGGATACCTCTACTTCTCGATCGGTGACGAAGGCGGTGGGAACGACGAGTTCGACGTGGCGCAGCGGATTAATGAGCGGCTGATGTCGGGCATGTTCCGGATCGATGTGGACCAGGTCGCGGCGCGCAGCCATCCGATCCGGCGGCAACCTTTTCGGCATCCAGCGATGCCTGTCGGCTGGCCCGATAGCTTCACGGCGAACTACACGATCCCAAACGACAACCCATTCGTGAATGCGAATGGGAGCGCACTCGAGGAGTACTACGTGCTGGGTCTGCGCCAGCCGTACCGTTTCTCGCAGGATCGCTCTACTGGCGAGATCTGGCTGGGAGAGAGCGGGCAGAGCAGCCGCGAGGAGATCATCATCGTGCAGGCGGGCTCGAACTACCAGTGGCCGTACCGCGAAGGGACGATCGCGGGACCGGGTGCGCGCCCGGCCACGGTCCTCGGCACGGAGCGCGGTCCGCTGCACGACTACGCGCGCGACCAGGGTGGATGCGTGATCGGTGGCTACGTTTACCGCGGCGCGGAGCACGCGGTGCAGCTCGGGGGAAAGTATATCTTTGCGGACAACGTCTCTGGGCGGATCTTTGCAGTGTCAGCGACCAACGGCGTGCTGGGCGCAGTGGAGTATCTGACCAACATGCCGTCCGGCTCCGTGTACGGCGGCACGTCGTCCTGCGGAGTCGATGCAAACGGAGAGATCTATTTCCTCAAGTTTGGCGATGTCGGAGCGAACCGGATCTACAAGCTGGCGAAGGCCGGGGCGGTCATTCCAGAACCGCCCGCACTGCTCTCGCAAGTTGGTGCGTTCACGAATCTCGCAACGCTCACTCCTGCGCCGGGACTGATTCCCTATGATGTCAACGCGCCGCTGTGGTCCGACCGCGCGGAGAAGTGGCGGTGGATGGCGGTGCCGAATGACGGGGTGATCGACTCGGCGGCGGAGCGAATCATTTTCCGAGCGGAGAGCGAGTGGCAGTTCCCCAAAGGCACGGTTTTCGTAAAGCATTTTGAGCTACCGATTGATGATGCAAATCCCGCGCTGACCAGGCGGATCGAGACGCGCTTCCTGATCATGGATGGAGGCGGCGGCTCCTACGGCGTGACGTACAAGTGGCGTCCGGATGGATTGGAGGCGGACCTCCTGCCGAGCGCGGCGACCCAGGATTATACAGTGCGCGGTGCAGCTGGCACGACACGCACTCAGACCTGGAGCTTTCCGAGCCGTGTGGACTGCACAACCTGCCACAACGCGAACGCGAACCATGTTCTCGGGGCGAAGACGCATCAGCTCAATGGCGATTTCACCTATCCATCAACCGGACGGACGGACAATCAGCTCCGGGTACTGGGTCACCTGGGGCTGCTCGATTCCAGCTACAGCGAAGCACAGCTAACCAGTTACCTGAGAGCACACTCGATCTACGACAACACCGCTTCCGTCGAGGTGCGCGCCCGTTCGTACCTGGATGCAAACTGCGCGCAGTGCCATCAGCCTGGCGGGGTGCGGGCGCTCTTCGATGCGCGCTTCACGACACCGATCGAGCAGCAGGGGCTGATTCACGGGCCGCTGAACGACACGATCAATGGGCCGGCGGACCGCGTCGTGCGTCCGCGTGATCTGAACGGCTCGCTGAGCTACAACCGCGCGAGTCGGGTCGGACATTTACAGATGCCGCCGATTGCCAAGAACGTGGTGGATGCCGACGCGATGGCGCTCCTCGCGCAATGGATCGAGAGCCTGCCGACAGGGCCGGGGGTCTCTCTCACGGGCATCGATTTGTCCGCCGGACAGAGCACGAGCCAGTTTGCCTTTAATGTGAGCCTGACCGATCCACTTGGGGAGCTCACGGCGGATATGTTCGTGGTGACCAACGGAACCGTGAAGGGGCTGTTCGGAATCGGCACTAGCTACACTCTCTTGGTGGAAGCGGAGAGCGCGGATGCGGTCACTGTGCAATTTCGCCCTGGCACGGGTGCGAATGCGAACTACGCGTCTAACTTGGTGACAATCAGCGGTCCCGAGGATTCGGCGTTAATCACCTGGCTACCGTTCAATGAGGGAAGGGGCTCGATCGCCGCTGACGCGAGCGGGTCGGGGAATACCGGGGCGTTGCGCAACATGAGCGCGGAGGCGTGGGTGCCAGAGCAGTCGGGCACGGCGCTGGCCTTCGATGGCGTGGACGACTTCGTGGAGACGAAGAATACCACTGGGCAGGACTTCACGCTCGCTTGCTGGATCAACACGACCCAGGCCTTCCCTCAGGCGGGGAATACCTACGAGGGCACCGGAATCCTCTGGTCAGATGTGGGTGGTCCGGCGGCGGACTTCGTGCTCGGGGCCACGCAGAGTTCCGTCGGCGTGAACCGGCTGTCCTTCTTCACGGGAGGAGGAGTGAATATTTCGATCAACGGCGAGGCGGCGATCAATACCGGCGACTGGGTCCACATTGCCGCGACGCGCAGCGGGACGACGGGGGAGATGAAGATTTATGTAAACGGCGTCTTGGATGGGACAGGGCCGACCGGGGGAGGGGTGCTCAACGACAATCCGATTATCCATGTCGGCGGGAACACGCTCGATGGTCGCTACTTCAACGGCCGAATCGACGACGTGCGTATCTACTCCAGAGCGCTCACGGGTAGCGAAGTCGCCGACTTGCTGCCCACCACGCCACCGCGTCTCACGCTCTCGGCAAAGCCAACGGCAACAGGGAAGTTCAGGGTTGGAGCTGCCTTTACGCGAAGTGTCACCGGCTTCTCCGCTGAGGATATCCAGATCACTAACGGCACGCTCTCCGCGCTCTCGGGAACGGGTTCGCAATACTGGTTCACCGTCGAACCCTATGCCCTCGGCAATGTCGCGGTGAGCGTCGCGGCGAACCTGGCCGTTAGTGAGCAAGGCGTGGGAAACGCAGCGTCAAACGTAGCCGCTATCCTCAATGTGACGCCCGCGCTGCCCTCCACTGGGTTGGTGGGGCGCTGGACTTTCGACGAGTCGGGCGGCGCGATTGCTGCCGACAGTACAAGCAGCGGCAATACGGGTGCCTTGATCAACATGGCGAACACCCGGGTGGCTGGGCGCTTCACTCGCGCGCTGGCACTCGATGGCGTGAACGACTACGTGCAGTTCGCAAATCATGTGGGCGACAGCTTCTCGCTCTCGCTATGGGTGCGAACCACGCAGCTCTTCCCTCAAACAAACGATGCCAGGGCAGGAACGGGATTGCTCGTCTCTGACAATGCCGCATCGAGTCGAGGTATCATTGTTGCGGGTACACGGAGCGCTGCCGGTGTGAACCGCATTTCGCTTTTCACCGGCGGCACGGGCGCGGCCACCGTCCATGGAACGTCCAACATCCCTCTCGGGGATTGGGTCCATGTAGCAGCCGTGCGTGACAAGGTGGCCGGCACGCTCAGGATCTTCGTGAACGGCGTGCTTGAAGGCACCACCACCGGGGTCGGTACCGCCACGCTGAACGGCACGCCATACTTTCGTCTCGGAGTGAATACGACCACCGGCGAACACTTCCGCGGACAGGTGGACGAGACCCGGATCTACAACCGGGCTCTTTCCAGCGGTGAAGTCGCAGCACTCGCGCTGTCGGGTTCACAAACTCCACCGCAGCTCGTGGGTCGCTGGAAATTCGACGAGACAACTGGACTGCAGGCGCTAGATGCCTCGGGTGCGGGGAACACTGGTACGGTCGCAGGGACCGGAACGACTCCATGGGTGCTGGGCCGCATTGGTGGTGCGCTTGCACTGGATGGAGTGGACGATGCCGTTTCAATCAGGAATCCAATCGGCGAGAGTTTCAGCATTGCACTGTGGGTGCTGACCGAAAGTGACTTCCCCATTGCCGGACAAACTAGTGCAGGGGCCGGCCTGGTCTGGTCGGATACATTTGGTCAGGCGTCGGACTTCGGCCTCGCGATCGGGCAATCCAGCGGGGTCAATCAGCTCCTCTTCTCAACGGCAAATCCTTCTGTCTCAATCGCCGCCGCTGAGGAGGTCAGCACTGGTGAATGGGTGCATCTCGCGGCAACTCGCGATCGCCATACAGGCGAACTCAGGACGTACGTGAATGGACGGTTGAAGGGAGTCGGAGTGGGCGGGACGACTTCCTTTGCACTCAATCCGTCGATGGCCATCGGCGCTGGTACGTTCAAGCACTTCGCGGGTCTGATCGACGATCTTCGGCTGTATTCCGGCTTACTCAGTCCGGTAAATATCGCAGCACTGTCAGTGGGAGCGAATCCCGGCGAGAATTCCTACGCGACATGGGCCACTCGTTCCTTGCCGGGTGTGCCAGTCGCGGAAAGCGCGCGCAGTGCGGATCCGGACAGGGACGGATTTTCTAACGATTTCGAGTTCCTCTTTGCGATGAACCCCGCAACGCGAGATGCCAGCCCATTCGAGCTCGGAGACACCACGGGAGAGGGTCAGCAGTTCTCCTTCCGACGCCGGATCGACGTGGGAGATATCGCCTACAGCATCCTGGTCTCACCAGATCTGCGCACCTGGCGGCAGGGCGGCAACGAGATCGTGATTGAATCCGTCGAGCGCCTGCCGGGAAAGGACTACGAGACGATTACTGCGCGCTTCGTGACGGAGAGTCCGGGGCTACGGGCGCGCGCGTTCTTCAAGCTTGAAGCTGCGGAGCTCATTCCCTAATCGCAGCTACGTCTTCCGTTTTGCGATCAGCTGGTGGTAAAGCGCCACGTACTGATCGACCATTGTGGCGAATCCAAATCGCTGCTCCGCGTGCGCGCGAACTTTCTCTCGATCGAGCCCGAGCGCACGCGGGACGAGTTCCGCCATGGCATCGATCACCCCAACGTGGAACCCGGTAATCCCGTCGTCCACGACTTCGGCGACCGAGCCACGGCGATGAGCCACGACCGGACACCCGCACGCCATGGCTTCGATCATCACCAAGCCAAAGGGCTCGTCCCACTGAATGGGAAAGAGCAGCGCGCTGGCTCGCTTGAGCAGATCGTTCTTCTGAAGATGATTCACCGGGCCGATCCAACGAATCTGCTCCCCATCGATCAACGGTTTTACCTCGTTCGCAAAGTAGCGTTCCTCTTCTCCATTCTGCGGACGGCCCGCGAGGACCAGTGGCATCCCGACGGTCTTCGCGATCTTGATGGCATCCAGCGGGTTCTTCCCATGCGCCATCCGCCCAAGATAAGCCAGGTATTCACCCTTCCCGTAATCCGGCTCGTAAGACGAGAAGTCGCAGCCGTTGTAGATCGCAGGAAAGTCCCGCCCGAGACGCAGGCCTGAAGCGTGCATCTGGTGATTACTAATGCCCGCAACGGAGACCTCCGGGAAACGGGTTAGTGCCCACTCGTCATCGCGGTGCACACTGGTGTGCATCGTGAAGAGAACCGGCACGGGAGAGAGTGCGGCCAGGGGCATCCATGCGGGAGAGAGATGGCAATGAATGACATCGAACTCCTTGGCCCGGAGAAGCACTTCCGTCATCGCAGCGGAGACGTAATATTCGTACATGTAGGCCTCTCCGCGTTCGATGAGATCGCAGAGGCTGGCCTCGCAAACGGAATGGAGCTTCCCCGAAGTAGTACAATCACCGCTCGCAAACAGCGTGACCTCGTGCCCTCGCGCAACAAGGTCATCGACGAGCAACTTCAGCAGCAACTCGACCCCGCCGTACGTTGTAGGTGGAATACGGGTCCAAAGTGGGGATACTTGCGCGATGCGCAGCGGCCTATGTTCGTTCATCCGGTTCCTTGCATTGAGATCAGGAGGATGCTAGCTGCACCTCCGCGTCTGCCCAACCAGCAATTCCTCGCAATTTTCATGAAGCCTCTCACGTCTCGGATCGTCGTTAGCCTTGCGGCCGCACTCTGCCTGCATGGCTCTGTCCATGCAGTTGAACCTGTAAAACCTGCTTCAGAAGCGCCAACGGAAGCTGCGGTAGCACCTGCTGCGAGTGCTTCCCCTGTTGCCGGTGAGGAGATTCCCACGGATATGCCGGTAGCTCGCGCTGAGCCGGTGATGGAAAGAGACGTTACGACGCGCCTGCAAATCTTTCTCGATCAGCAACTCTTCGGGCCGGGCAAGATCGACGGGCGTCCCGGCGAGTTCTTCAAAAAGGCCTTGGTTCGATATCAGCGTGCCCACGGCCTCCCAGAGACGGGAGAGATGAGTGCGGATATTCCGCTCGATTCCGTTTATCCGGTTTACACTTACTACACGATCAAGGAGGGGGACTTGAAGTTTGTCGGCGATCTGCCGAGCAAGCCAGTCGACCAGGCAAAAAAGAAGTATTTGCCCTATACCTCGCTCCTGGAGCTTCTGACTGAGCGGTATCACTGCGCGCCGGAGTTTCTGGAAAAGATCAACAAGGGTATGAAGCTAGGCAGTCTAAAAGTCGGTGACGCAGTGCGGGTGCCGAATGTGGAGCCATTTGTCATTGAGGAGTTGCCGAAGCAAGGCTTCCTCCCTGAGGTGCTCGAACACAAGGAGCGGGTGATCACGATCCATCGTGCGGAGAAGATGCTGGATCTCACGGAGGGCGACAAGCTGCTGGCGAGTGTCCCGATTACTCCTGGTGGTGGTCGGCTTGAGACTCCCGCAGGCAACTGGAAGATCCTGGGTATTGCGACCATGCCGACCTTTCGGTGGGATGAAGGCGTTCTGAACCGTGGAGTCCGCACTGAGGTTTTCCACAATCTTCCTGCGGGTCCAAACAATCCTGTGGGTGTGCTATGGATTGGGCTAAACAAGCCGGGCATCGGCATCCATGGGACGAACTCGCCTCAGACGATTGGTCGTAGTGCCAGCCATGGATGTATGCGCGTAGCGAACTGGGACGTCATTCGCCTTAGCAAGCTAATCACAAAGGGAATGAAAGTCGTGATTCAGTAGAGTACCGGCGAGGCACTAAGTACGACGTTATTCACTTCGACGCCCGGCGCTGGAACTGCCCTGCTCGTTGACCCAATTGGTCGCGAACCGAACCATCTCCATCGCATCTCTCAGTCCGAGCTTCTCCTTAATGTGCAGGCGATGACTCTCGACTGTCTTGTGGCTAACGCCCAAGCGCTCCGCGATCTCCATGGTCTTTCGTCCTGATCCTACTTGTTGCAGAACTTCAAGCTCGCGATCTGAGAGCCGGTCCAGCGGAGATCGCGCGGTTGCTTCTTCACCGCGCGCGAGTTTGACGATCAGCTGTTCCCCGTAAGTTGGGTTTAGGTAGATCTGGCCGCTAAGTACCTTGCGCAGGGCTTCGAGGAACTGATTGAGACCGTCACGCTTGGAGATATAGCCTTGTGCTCCGGCTCGGAGAGTCCGCAGCGCGTACACCGATTCGTCCTGTCCGGAGATAACGAGGATGGGTACATTGGGGTGCTCGCCGTGGAGTTCCTTCACTGCTGCAAAGCCATTGGCGCCTTGCAAGGAGATATCTAAAAGCGCGGCTTCAGCACGCGCTGAACGGATAACAGCCAATGCTTGCTTCGTGCTCTCTGCTTCGCCGCAGACCACCATATCGTGCTCGCCGTTGATAAGCTGGGCCATGCCATGCCGACAAACCGGATGCTCGTCGATGAGGAAAACCCGATGCCTCGCACGACCTGCTATGGTGGCGGATTCGCTCATCGCGATGCGCTGCGTCGCTCGTGTGTGCCAGCTGCCAGGAATTCTCCAGTTTCGTTGAGCAGCAGCACTTTTCCGAAGCCTCCTTCTACCTCCAGCGCGCACACGGATGCCGGCCCCACCTCAAGCTGGTGGATGCGGTCAAGAGGAGATCCCAGGTAATGGAGAATCGCCGATTTGATCACATCGCAATGCGAGATGATCGCAATATGTTCGGACTGATGCTGCGTGGAAAGCCGATCGAGGGCGGCAACGATGCGCTGCTGTGCCTGCAGCATAGTTTCACCGCCTGGGGTGTCCGCGAGGTCCCGGTGGGAGTTCCACCTCATCCAGCCGGCATCAGATTCAAGGTTGACGAACTCTTTGCTGGTCCAGCTCCCAAAATTAATTTCGTCAAAGCCCTCATGGATCCGCAATCCAAGCATCAGCCGCATTGCGAGCGGCCACGCCGTCTCTTGTGAGCGCTCCAGCGGACCGGAGTAGATTGCCTTAACAGGAACGTGCATGAGGCGCTCCGCCAGGCGCTCTGCCTCCAGCTTACCCCGGGCGTTCAGGTGCACGTCCGGCGCACGACCAGCCAGCGTTTTGCCGAGCAGGTCGTGAGAGCCGTGCCGAATAAGCAGGAAAGTTGTCATAGCGATCCTGAGATAGTCGAAGATCGGCGAACGCTCAGCAAGTCATGACGAAAGCTGCGATCCAGCAAGCTGCAGTGACGGTTCCCGTGCCTCTTTGAAGGGAGCGTAGCGGCGAACCATACGGGCACAAAAGTCAGCGTACTCAGCGATGTCCAGCGGAGGGCTGGTGTGATGGGGAGCAATGCCGCGATGCTCAGGGGTAAAACAGAAGGTCACGGTAACGTTGAATTCGGCAAGAGCCTCCATCTGCCGATCGAACCACGCCTCTGCATTGGGGCGGAAGGAGTCAGCCCAGCTTAGGCCAGTGCGTAAATGCCGAACTCCAAGGCGACGCAGCCATTGGACCGCATCATCCAAACGGTGATCCTCGAAATGAAACCACTGACAGATGCCCAGCTGTGGAGTGTATCTTGAAAAATGCTGAAGTGCGCGTTTCGGCGTTCCATCTTCACGCAGCAACCCCATGTAGAAATGTCGATAATACGAAGAGCCCTCGGCTTCGCGATGGCGGGTGGTTGCCGGCCAGTCCCGCGGCAGATCGTAGAGGCTATACCAGTGAATTTGGGGCACGATGCCGAGCAGCAATTCAGCGGACCGTTGCAAGCCGAACTCCTGCACTTCCTCTGCGCCAAAAGTGGACACCCCGATCTCGCTGATCCAGACCGGTAGACCTTTTGCGACGGCTCGAATCTCGGCAACCTTGGCAGGCCATTCGTTTAGCTGCCAATGATTCCAATCCAGCGGAAAACCGTGCACTGCGAGAACGTTCAGAGAATCGAGTACGCCGCGGCGATCCAGGCGATCAATGAAGGCCGGGTCAATTGGCGAGATACCACCAAGCACGCGGAGCAAAGATGGGTTTACCGTCGCTACTTCATGCGCCGCGAGCTTAACCATCTCCGAAAAGATGTCCCACTCAGGGTCGATCTCGAAGTCCCAATGGGATTTGTTGTTGGGCTCGTTCCAAAACATCACCGCTTCAATCATGACGCGCGAGAATTTCGAGTTTGAGAGGTTGCAGGCTGAATCCCTCAGAATGGAAGGGAAGAGGGGTCTTGTAGATCCCGGTGCTGGCAAACGAAGACTTCACTTTCGGGATGCGTGAGGATGTCAAAGCCACTAGTCCGGAGGAGCGCTTCCACACAGGCGCGGTTCGGGATCCACCAGTTAGTCGGATCGCCGGCATAGCAATGCTCGACGAAGTACATCCGAGGGAAGTCTTCGCGCTCAAAGATGTCCGTTTGCGCAAAAGGGTAATCTCGTTCCAAAGGTTTAGCGTCGGTGCTTCCACGCTGCATGGACTGGAAGACAAATAAGTCCCGCGTCACGTGCTTGTGGATAAGATCCAGCGCCAACAGTGGATGCCGCAAGTGATAAAGGACGCCCATGAAGATGACGATATCGAACTTCTCTCCGAGGGTGCCCACGTCATATACGGAGAGCTGTTGAAAATCGATCTCTAGCCCAGAGACCTCGGCGGCGAAGCGGGCTTGAGCGAGGTAACGCTCGTCATGATCAACTCCCAGCACGCGGTCGGCTCCACGGCGTTTCATCTCCAGCGAGTAGAACCCGCCGTTACAGCCGATATCGAGAACCGTCTTACCATGTAGGTCCGCTGGGATTGCGTTTTGGAAAGCTTGGTACTTGCAACGGGGATAGTCGCCGAGGAAGTGATTCGGTGCGGTCTGAACTCCGCCCAAGTCAATATTGTGGAACCAATCTCCTAAGTTGTGGATCTCACGTTCCAAGTGCACTCGATCGTGCTCTGGCAGATGGTTATTCATCGCGGAGCGAATGGTGCAGAATGGAAAGAAGTTGGGCTGGCGCGGCTGTCCAACGGCTCTTCATTACTAAGCAGGCGAATCGCTTCCCGATATCCGTTGAGCGTTCCGACATCGACGTAAGACTCTCCGGTACGAATGGCGCTCGCAGTCCCTCCAAGTGCTAACCAGGCATTCACGAGCGTACCGAAGAATTCGTCCTGCTCATTGCGTGCGCGCCAGAGCTCACAAAGCTCGTGGAAGACAGTGCCGGGCATCTTAAACGCCCCCCAAACCCACTTAGACTCCGCCCCAATCTGCTTTACCTGAATCTCCCTGACGCGGTCGTCATCATCCGTGACGACGGCATCAAAAAGTTCTGGCCTCTCAACAGGGAAGAGTAGGAATGAGAGGGAGCCATCGGGAAGGGAACGAAGCGCGTCCTCAGGGAACCATACTGTATCAGGAAGACCAATGAGCACGTGCTCGTTGGAATGGACTAGGGGTGCTGCACGGAAAAGTGCGTCACAGAGGCCAGCCGGGCGGGGTTGAACGACAAAGGATATCGTCGCGGAGTCAATCTTTCCACCCCCATAGTAAGCGAGCATATCCGACTTTCCTGGAGCAATGACGAAGCAGATCTTGTCTGCACCTCCAATGACCATGCGCTCGACCAAGTATTCACTGACGGCGCGTGGACGTTCAGTAGCACCATCGAGGCGACTCCCCACGGGCAGCAGTTCTTTCGAGAAAGCAAGGGGTTGAATGCGGCTTCCCGCGCCTGCGGCTGGAATAATTCCCCACATAAAGAATGGCGGTGTTAAGTGCTGGCAGGCGTGCAGAGCGCATCACTAAGCAGAGCCTCCAACTCTCTCGCGCGGTGCGCCGCTGTGTGTTCGCTGAGCGCTCGCTCGCGAGCTGCCTGGCCTAGTGCGAAAAGTTCACTATCGGACCGCGACAAAGCATCCGTGACGTCATCACTCGTTTCGGCAAGGAGGATTTCGGATCTCGGCGTGAAGAATTCATCTAGCCCCGCCCAAGAGTCGCTGAGAATTGGTGTCCCGCAAGCTGCCGCCTCGAAAAGTCGACCGGACGGGCAGTAGCCCATTGCCGCCATTGATCCCCGCGTGATGTTCAGCGTAAGGCGTGACGAGCTGTAAAAGGCGGGATGTTCAGATGGGGCAAGGTGGCGGGCAAAGAAAATGTTCTCCGCCCAAGGGAATGTTTGCGGGTACTGCGCGCCTGCGATGAGAAAGCGAAAATCTGGATGCTGCCTGGCGGGCTCGATGAAAAGACGCTTCAAGGAATGCTGCCGGTCCGCTGCGTAGGTGCCAAGATAAGATAAATGCGAGCGGAACTCTTCACGTCGTGCAGCAGGGTGATGCTCCACCGGATCCACACTCCCATATAAAGCTGCAACCCGCCTGGCACCAAGGCGCTGCTGAAGATGAGCGAGAGCCTCGCCTCCGGTGTAAGAAAGCACCAGGTCGTACTCGGACAGCCCTGCCGCCGCAATATAGGGGACAAGCTCCCCTCGATCCAGCCGCGAGAGAGTGACTGGCGTATCGAGATCGTAGAACACTCGAAGGGCGTCCGACTCCATCACAAATTGCGCAGCTGCCAAGGCATCGGGGCAATATGAAGTAGTAATTGCGACATCTGCGTCGGAAAGTTCTGCCCGCGCTCCGTGCTCGGCATCTTCCCAGCACGAATAAAGAATTAGCCGCCCATCCCCCAACTCCTGCAGGTCGCGATGCGCGGCGTAATAGGGGACATCTCGCTCGAAGAAAGTCACGCGATGACCGTTGGCAGCAAGAGCGCGGCACAGTCCCCGCCATAGTGTAGCGTGTCCGTTGCCCCACGAGGAGCTAATGGTGAGGCCAAAAATGACCAGCTTCATATCGTTGGCAATTTCCTTGCTCGCTTTCGCGATACACCGCCGCTTGATGGCACGGCGCCACCGGTGCTACGGGGCTTTCGCTTTTCAGTACCGTTGGGTGACATGTTCGCGAGTGGGTCTGGCTGACCAGCGATGAATTGCTCGGTATGTGTCCGCGCCTCGTCGTCAGTAAATTGGACAGCAGGCGACTTCATGAAGTAGCTTGACGGACCCGTCAGAGCCCCGGATAGGCCACGATCGAGCGCCAACTTTGCGCATCGGATGGCATCGATGACTACCCCAGCAGAGTTGGGCGAATCCCAGACCTCGAGCTTCACCTCACAGTTCAGCGGCACGTTGCCAAAGGTTGTACCCTCCATGCGGATGTAGCACCACTTCCGGTCGGTTAGCCAAGGAACATAATCGCTCGGGCCGACATGTACGCAGTCCGCGGGCATGGGATGTCCCAACTGGCTGGTCACTGCTTGGGTCTTTGAGATTTTCTTCGACTCAAGCCGCTCACGCTCCAGCATGTTCATGAAATCGGTGTTCCCGCCGAAGTTCAGCTGATACGTATGATCCAGGCGCACGCCGCGCTTGCGAAAGAGGTCCGTAAGGATGCGGTGCACGATCGTGGCGCCCACTTGCGATTTGATGTCATCGCCGATGAGCGGCAATCCTCGTTGCTCGAAACGTTTCCTCCAATACGGCTCTGAGGCAATGAACACTGGAATGCAGTTCACGAACGCGCACCCAGCTTCGAGGATCTGCTCTACGTACCATTTCGTCGCCATCTCGGATCCAACGGGAAGGTACGAGACTACGACGTCGGTCTTTGTGCTCTTCAGGATACCGACGATGTCATCGGTAGAGCCACGCGCCTTGGGGACAACTTGCTTCAGATACTTTCCAAGCCCGTCATGTGTCATGCCGCGGTGAACCTTCACCCCAAGGTGAGGTACTTCAGCGAATCGAATGGTGTTGTTCGGCTCTGCCCAGATCGCTTCACCAAGGTCGCGCCCCACCTTATTGGCATTGATGTCAAACGCTGCGGAGAACTCGATATCCCGTGGATGATAACCACCCAGGTTGACGTGCATCAGTCCAGGCACGAAGTTGTCCTCAGAAGCATTAGCGTAGAAGTGAGTTCCCTGCACTAGAGATGAGGCGCAGTTACCTACCCCGATGATTGCGACGCGAATTTTGCTCATAAGGTGGGTTGGAGCGCAAAGTCCGAAGTTTGCAGCAGAGCAGAAGTAGAGTGTCCGCCGATCAGCATCTCAAACTCGACAGCCCTGTGGGCTGCGGTGTGCGCGCTCAGAATGCGTTGCCGTGCCCTGCGACCTAACTCCAAGCGCTCCGTCTCTGGAAAGTCGCGGAGGATTTCGATTACGTCTTCTTCGTTGTTCACGAGCAGTATCTCTTTCCCTGGTGTGAGAAGGGTCGCTAGCCCTTCCCAGTGGTCGCTTACAATAGGTACCCCACACGCCGCTGCTTCGAAAAGCCGGACACTCGGTGAATATCCAGCCCGCACCATATCGGCCCGGGTAATGTTCAAAGTATAACGTTGAGCGTTATAGAAGCATCGATGCTGTGAAGGACTGAGGTGATGAACTCGCTCGACGTTCGCGGGCCATGCAAGCCACTCAGGATACAGCGGTCCCGCTACGACGAACTGTCGTTCTGGGTAATGCTTCGCCGGGTTGGTGAGAAGCTGATCGAGCTTCGGCTGACGATCGGCGCTGTAAGTTCCGAGGTAACCGAGTTCCCAGCTATTTGCTTTGTTTGTCGGATAGTAAACCTCAGGGTCCACCGAGCAGTAGAACGCCCGCGCACGCGGAGATCCGTAGCGTTGCTCTATAGCCTCCAGCGTGGGACCTCCGGTGAAGGAGAGATACAGGTCGAAGCGTGGAACAAGGTGAGGTGCAAGGTATTCATCCTCACCACGGTCCAGCTTCGCAAGCGTGACTGGCGTATCGATGTCGTAGAAGGCAGTAACGCCGCCGGCGGTCTCGAGAACCCAGTCCGCAACCGAAATCCCGTCGGGTACATAGGAGCCGACCAGTACGCAATCTGCCTCCTTGATTTCGGCTTCGAAGCGCTTAACGAGATCGGGATAGTCCGAGTATAACTCCGCCCGGCAATACGGTGGTTGCGCAAGGTCGCGATGATCCGCATACCATGTCTGATCACGCTCAAGAAAGAGAACGTCATGGCCGCGCCGGTTCAACTCCTGCACAAGTCCCCGATAGGTTGTTGCATGTCCATTCCCCCAAGAGGACGTGATCGAGAGGCCCAGGATAACGATCCTCATATGGCCAGGGCAGTAGCGCCCTCGAGGACGCGTTCTACTTCAACTGCGCGGTGCGTGTAGGTGTGCTCCGCGAGGGCTCGTCGATACGCCGCTGTGCCCATGTAGTGGGCACGATCGGTGGTAAGCTCTCTCAGGTGTTCAGCGACTTCGATCCCATTGCGGGCGACGAGCAGCTCTCTGCCGGGCTCAAAAAAGGTCTCAATTCCCTCCCAGGCGTCGCTGATTAAGCACGCCCCTGCGCCCGCCGCTTCAAAAACACGAGTAGCCGGCGAGAACCCGTACCGCGCCATACTCTCGCGCGATACATTAAGAACAGCGCGGGGAGTGCAATTGAATGCATTGTGATCTGCCGTGTACACATGGCCCAGGTAACCCACATTGTCCGGCATTGCTTTATCTTCCCACCCGCTCCCCCCGAGGAGAAAGGATTGTGCTGGCAAGGCATTTGCGGCGCCAAGGAAGAAGTCTTCCACCCTGGCCTCGCGATCAGGAAGCCGATTACCGAGGAACCCTAGGTCACATTCAAATCTCGCATCGCGGGGAGTTGGAAAGTGTGTGTCAGTGTCCAATGCGTTGTAAATCGGCACACAATGTCGCGCATGGAGATCACGATACGCGTCAACGACGGGTTGCCCTCCGCCGTACGTAAAGATCACATCGTACTGCGGGATGAGTGCGTGGAAGGGGTCTGCAACATTGCTTAGCACCCGGTCCAATGTCGCCGGCGCATCCACGTCCCAGAACGCCACGCGTCGCTGTTCGGATTTGATCGCAAGCACTGCAGCCTCCAAGAGTGCGTCGAACACGCCTACTCCACTTGCCTTTACCACAAGGTCTGCTTCTTGAGCAGCATCCACTTGCGCTAGAGCGGCCTGCTCTGAGTTGTCGTAAACAACAACCCGTGCCCATGATGGAGGGTCGATGTCCCGGTGCTGCTGACGATCGTAGGCGTCCGGCTCGTAAAATGTTACTTGATGCCCGCGCGCCGCGAGTGCCCTGATTATCCCTCGATAGTACGTGGCGGCTCCATTCCAGTATGCCGAGACAAGACTCGATCCGAAGAATGCGATCTTCATGCTACTCGCCCTAGACAGTCAGACCCCGCGCCAGGAGCTCCCGGGATGCGTTCTCTACGTGATCCACCGCGGTCTGGCCTTCCAGCCACTCTGCGAGTTCCAAGAGACCAGCTTCGAGAGTAACCTGAGGTCTATAGCCAAGGACTTTGCGGGCGAGCGTAATGTCCGCGAAGCAGTTGCGGATGTCTCCCATACGGTAGAGCCCCGTTACTTCTGCAGTGATTTCTTCTTTACCGAGCACACGCGACATCTTTTCGGCAACTGCTTGAATGGTATGCGGCTGGCCTGATCCAATGTTGAATACGCGCCCAGCTGCATCCGGCACGATGAGCGCTAGGCGACACGCTTGTGCTATGTCCTTCACGCTCACGAAATCGCGCTGCTGGAGTCCGTCCTCGTTGATTAGGGGCGGCTTCCCGTTTAGAAAACGGGCAGCAAAGATCGCCAGCACACCGGTATACGGATTGGAGAGCGCCTGCCTGGTGCCGAAGATATTGAAGAATCGGAGAGCTACGCACGGCATCCCGTACGCGCGGGCCACCACCATGCTCATCCGCTCCTGATCGTACTTGGAGATGGCGTACACCGAAGGAAGCGCTGGACACTTCGTTTCTGGTGTCGGGATCGGGGTTAGTGGTTCACCATCTAGTCCCCGCGCCTCCCAGTCGTGCATTCTCAACTGGTCCATGCTTCGCTCCAGCCCCTCCACGCGATTTCCTGAACGCGTCTTGTAGAGTCCCTCCCCGTAGATGCTCATACTCGAGGCAATGATCAGCCGCTGTACTGGACGTTTCGCTAGTGCCTCGAGCAAGATCGCAGTCCCAAGGCCATTGTTACTCGTGTAGTCGGCTATCTGATACATGCTCTGACCGACGCCGACATTCGCAGCGAAGTGGTAGACCGCATCCACACCCACAAGCGCCTTGCGTACTGCATTCGCATCACGAACATCTCCGACCATCAGTTCCACATCTTCGGATAGGTACTCTGGGCGGCCCGCATTCTGGCCGTGAACCTGTGGCGAGAGGTTGTCGAGCGCACGGACCTCGTAACCGTGCTCGAGCAGTTCGTCGGCAAGATGGGAGCCCACGAAACCTGCGCCCCCAGTAATCAGAATCTTTTGCGGCATGTCCGAGAATTTCCTTAAGGACGCTCCGGTCTTGGCGCGTCACTGCTCGGGTTTTCGCTTCAGGGTAAGTAGCTGGTCGGTCAGGGTGCGCCCCGAACCCCAAGTGAGGGTGGTGTGTGGCCGGCAGAATTGAGTGTGCTCCAAAGCCAAGTCTTGGAGCAGATGTTTTGTATGCGAGACGAGGCAGATTCCTTCCTCCGGGTAACCGGAGATTCGTGTTCGCCCCTGTGACGGTCCGAGGTTCGACGGATTGTTGGGCCGTGCGGCAGGTACCGGGATATCAAAAAGCAGAAGAGGCGAAGCACCCCCTTTCGGGGGTACTTCGCCTCGCGCCAAAACCTGTGGATCAGAGTGTGGTTTGAACAGCGACTGTCAGCACCTGACTATCTCTCTTCCAAGCCGAACTGAGCAGTTGAGCAGGCGGAAGTGCATATCCTCTCGTAAGCTTGCGCCTCGCTATTCTCCCCTCCACCTCCACCTGCATCTGCGTGCCGAGCCGAGTACTCCTGCCTTGCGACTTGGCCCTCCGCCTATCCTTCGCTACCAGCAGCTACATCCTTCAGCACCTGCTCAAACCTACCGAGCACCTTTGCCTCATCGAACCTCCGTACCTACTCCCGCCCCTGCTGCCCTATGCTCGGCAAGCGATCACGATCATCCAACGCATGGATAAGCGCTTTGGCCATGGCCGTGGCATCACCCGGTTGCACGAGAAAGCCGCAGCTACCCTCTTCGACAGCCAGCGCGAGTTCGCTATCCGCATCAGCGACCACGAGGACAGGCTTCGCAAACGCCAGCGTCGTGAGCAGCTTGCTGGGAAAGAAGAATGCCCCCGAGCCTGCCTGCTGCGTAATGAGGCAAAGATCCGCATCGACGAGCATCTCTTCATACTCCGCCCGGTCCTGAAGTGGGATAAAGCTCACCTGGGCGAGTTTTAGTTCGCGCGCCCGCAGCTCCAGCGCGCTGCGCTCCGCGCCGTCCCCACAGATCACAAAGCGAATCGCAGACTCACGGCAGAGTCCCGCCGCATCCAGCACAATGCCGAGGCCTTGCTTCACCCCAAGATTTCCCGAGTACAGCGCAATAAGTTCCCTATCGCCAATTCCCGCCCGCCGCCGAAATCTTCCTCGTCGCACCTCGTTGCTGGTGTCGGGCACGCTCACCGGATTAGGGAAGTACACTTGCTTGTCTGTCGGCACCCCTTTGCTGGAAAAAGCCCGTAGCATCCCATGCGTAATCCCCGATACTCGACTGGCCGCCGAGTAGGCCAGCCGTTCCAGTCCATAGAGCGGTCGGGAGAGCCTGCCCGTGCGGAGCATGCCGAGTCCGACCGCCGCGTCCGGCTGGAGGTCCTGCACGTGGAAAACAAAAGGGCTCCTTTTCAGGAGCCCTGCGATCCACGCCGCCGTTCCGAGTAACAGGGGAGGGGAGATTACTACTACCATCACGTCTGCCCGGGGCAGACTGAGGATGCGGAAGAATGATGTGATTACGAACGTTGCCTCGTGCAGAATGCGCTTCAATGCGGTGACCTTTGCGGGCACGTAGTGCCAGCAGCGACTAACCGGCACCCCATTGACTACGTCGTTTCTAAAAAGGCGCCGGGAATCCTGCGGCCGCTTCGTCCACTGCGGATAGTACGCGAACGAAGTCACCACCTCCACTGCGTGCCCGTTGCTACGCAGGTACTCGCAGAGGAGAACATTGTAGGGAGCGATACCAGTGTGCTCTGGTGCGTAGTTAATTCCCCAGACGATTACTTTCATTCCGGTAGGCGGAGGTCAACCTACACACCGATCACCCGAAAAGCGTGGATCGACGTCTTCATCGGGTTTCGCCTACCTTCTTCTTTAGCTCGTAAGTCTTTGCGACGCTTAGGAATTCGTAAAAGCCATGAAGCCTTGCGAAGTAATAGCCTTCTCTTCCATCGAGAAAACCCCGTTGCCAAAGGTACACATAGAAGAATCGTAGCATGCCCCGCATCGGGAGGTGCTGTGAAAGGTGCTTGATACGGCGCCGCCAACCAACGCTGGAAGCTTGAAGAGAGCGTGCGCTCCCCGTTAGAAACTTGTCTGCCGCCACCCGCGCTTCCCAGTTAGAATAACGGTTGTGCTTCTCAACAAAGACCGCCACCGACGGAAAAGCGTAATGATCCATTTCGCTCCGTAGACGACCGGTTTTTCCGTCAATAATGACATGCTCGTGGACCTCGTTGTCCCCGCTGTCGGTAGCAACATCGGTCAGCTTCTCATACCGGCCCAGCTGATGCCGGAACAGGCGCAGATTCCAATTGGGATAATAGGCATGCCTAAGCCACTTTCCCATGAACATGAAACGTCGGTTGATCCAGTATCCATCTATAGGGTGCTTCGGATCGGACACAATTTCTCGGATCTCTGCCTCTGCACCTGGAGGAAGTACTTCGTCCGCATCGAGGATGAAGACCCACTCGTTCCTGAACGGAAGATTCTCCAGAGCCCAGTTCTTCTTCTTGGGCCAGATCCCATTGAAGTTGAACTGGACGATGGTTGCTCCATGAGCGTCGGCCAACGACTGCGAGCCATCGACACTGTGCGAATCGACGACTATGATCTCATCCGCCCACTGAACTGCAGCAAGGCAGCGATCGAGATTGAGCGACTCATTTCGGATCGGAACGAGCAGCGAAACGCGGACCTTTCCAAGAGCAGGAGTATGCATGCTTTACGTCAGTGTGTGTGGCGGATCACTTGTTAGGTGTGAAACCGCGCTACAAGTCCGAAGCGTTTCAATGCTTTAATAGAAGAATACATCAGTGCTTGTCACGCCATAGCGACAAGGTCCAACAGACTCATAAACCTCATACCTCAAAGCTTTTGCCGATTCTCGCAGCTCGGTGTAGCGCCAGGAGTCGTCAACGATAATGATTCCGCCGGGGCGGATGAGTGATTCGGCCCGCTCGAAGCACAGCGGCCTTTCGCTGAAAGTCCAATCCTGACCATCGATAACAATCGCATCGAACGGGTCGCCATTCAGTGCCTGCAAGTACCCAGACTCGCCAAAGTTCACAGGATCCCGGAAGTCGAACGGACAGTACTGCACCTGCACGTTCATCAGGCCCTCTCTCTGGAGTTGCTGGGTTACCTCCGTGCGCCAATTCGCGTCGTCTTCGATAGAAACTACGCTAAAGCAGCGTTGAGCTAAGAACATTGTAGACCCACCTGAGCCAAACTCGAATACTCGTTTCTCGGCGGTACACCAGGTATCAACAAAGTCAATTGCGCCATATGACCACCACGGTAGTCTGAGATCAAGTGGCTGTTTCCTCCAAAAAGGAATCTGTTTGATGTACCGAGGGAGATAATGCGGATTCCTTGCGAGGCAAGAAGCGAGTTTCCGGACACGTTGTTGTATCGAGATGTTCATTCTTATATGCAAAGAATTCGGCTGCGAACCCGATCACTATTTCACGGTGACGGAGGCGAAATCCTCTAGATAGCGGCCGGCAATTGTTTCTAATCGAAAGTTTCTCGAGTATTGCTCAGCCTGACGCTTCGTGGCATGAAGGCCTGCCGTATTGGTCAGCACATCCTGCAGTTTCACAGCCAAAGCATCAGCAGGATCATCTGCCCGATGATCGAAAACATGGCCGGTCTGTCCGTCCGTGATGAAGTCGCGGAAGCACTCTAGATTCGAAACCACGGGAACGCATCCGCATGCCATGGCTTCAAGGGGTGCTAATCCAAAGGTTTCGCCGCGTTCTGCAAGTGACGGATAAACGAACACTGTAGCTTGGCGGTAGTGCCATGCGAGCTTTTCCCGGTCGAACTCTGGACCAATCCATGTGACGCGATCCTCAATGGGTTTCGCCAATGTCTGAAGGTGATCTAAGAAACCATTTCCGCCTCCCCCGAACTTTACTTCCGCAGGACCAACGATTACGAGCCTCCATTCGTCGAATTCGGGCCTTCGCAATCGCATGAATGATTCTATCAGTAGCTCAATTCCTTTTTCCGGGTGAATGCGACCCACATACAAAAGCTGCTTCTTCCGATGGCTGCCAGTGATGGGGGGCGGGAGGCCAGCGGTGCAATCGAGAGGATAGGGGATCGCGCGAACCTTTCTGGCAGCTGTGGGATCCTCTTTGCAGATCGCATCCACCATTGCGCGGGATACCGTTTGCAGGCGGGCAGCGTGGCGGTATAGCTTCATCTGTCCTTTCGGATAACGCGCCACGTGAACGTAGAGCTGTCCAAAGCGAGAGGACCGGACCAAGACAGGCAGCCAAAATGTGTTCGTCACTAGCAGATCAGCGCTCGGTAGTTCGCCTCGTGCTCGCACAGAGTAAACCAGGTCCAACAGCTTCAAGTGGAACAATGACCGTGGCGCATCAAAGCCGGGCACGCGCACGTGGTTCACATCTCCTCCGGTATTCCGGTTCGGCAAGTCGGCGTGGCGTCGAGAGATGTGCGTGACTTGATGTCCACGACGCGCGAACTCGCTTCCGAGAGCCCACCAAGCCTTCTCCACTGCGCCGCCCATCAAAGGCGGAACAGGGAAGAACGCACCTTGAACAATCGTAATCCTCATTGCGGGGATCGGTCTTCCACTCCCCTTGAGCTGGCGTCACACCCGATGCGAATCCTCTCGGTCACCATTTCTTCCAAGTGCGCTGCTGCGCGTCCGATCTCGAATTGCTCTGTGAAGCACCAGCGTGCGGAACCACGCATTAGCAGTCGTTCATCGGTACTCATTGCGAACCATCGGGAAAGCAGCCGGATGGTTCCCGGCAGATCGTCTGTTTCCACCAGACCTCCTCTGCAGGCCTCGATCTCTCGCCAGATGTTCACCTTGTCTGAGATCAGAACCGGCAATGAACATGCCAGCGCCTCGGCGATCGCGATCCCAAAGTTTTCCTGGTGAGAAGGCAGGATGAAGGCATCTGCCGAATGGAATGCGCCCCACTTGAGATCGCCGACGAGCATCGGCAGGAAATGCACCGCACCGGCGCGCCTTTCTTGAGCTAAATTGCGCGAGGAAGTCAGCGTCTCATCGAGCACCTCTAGCCCTGACGTTCGGGCGAGAGTGCGGAGTTTTTCCAGATACGCCGAGTCGCGGCAGGGACCTGCAATCACAAGATGTGGAAGAGGAGGTGCAGACTCCGCGCTTTGATTCGCTATCCCGGCATAGGCTCGGATGAGTAGATCACAGCCCTTCTTATCGTGGATGCGGCCCAGAAAAAGGAGATAGCGCTGCTCTCGCAGAACGGGGAATGCATCGAGGAAAGCAGCTTGCTGCTGTGAGGGATTGCCTTCGGGGCTCTGGATGCCGAGAGGGGCAATGCGCTCCGTGCAGCGGTACGGACGGAAGGTTTGCTGTGCGAGCAGATGTTCTTCCTCACCGGTGAAGAGGACCGCGCGGGCGTCTCGCAACACCCGGTGTTCAATCAAGCGCCAGTACAGAGCCTTCTTTAGATGCTTGAGCAGGTAAGCCTGCCGAAACCAAGGATCGAGCATCCCGTGTGGGAAGACGAAATAGGGTACGCCGGTCCCGCACAGCCCCGTCCGGGTTCCCATGCCGTGATACTGCCAGAGCCCATGCACGATCACCGCATCGAAATCCTTGCCTTGCGTTCGCAGCCAGGGAATGAGCCTCGTGGAGTACCCGTAGCTACCCTTGTTTGTGCCTAGGTGGTGAGTGGGCACCCCCAATTCGCCATTGAAGACCTGATCGGGGAGATCGAGCGAAACGACTTCAACGTGGTGCCCTTCAGCCAGATGTGCTGTGGAAAACTGGCGAATCACCTCCAGGGGACCTCCCCCTGCAGGATCCACGGAACGAATAACGTGAAGCAGTCGCATTCTCAAGCCTCCCATCCGGCGTGCAGGTCAGCTGGCGCGCCCGCCTTCGTCAACCGACAGTCGTTATCCGCTACCAACTGCTCATAAACTTTTAGGTACCCTTTAACCATCCGCTCGACGGAGAATCTCGCAACGTTCTGAAACCCGCATTCCCGGGCATCGTTTCGCTCAGCCTCCGGCCGTTTGAGCACGGTTTCCACCGCGCGCGCGCCTTCAGCGGGATCGTCTTGCGAAATGAACACCGCCGCGTCTCCCGCGACCTCCGGAAGGGACGCGCGGTCACTCACGATCACGGGACAGCCGCAGGCTTGTGCTTCAAGCGGCGGCCATCCAAAGCCCTCTGCGAGCGAGGGGAAAACAAGAGCTTCAGCTCCGCTGTAAAGTGCTTGCAACTCATCGTCAGATACCTTGCCAGTCCAGCAAACCCTTCCCTCAATCTCCAAAACCCGGCAAAGCCGCTCCAACTCATCCGAAGGCGGGGCACCTGCCATAACCAGCGTGAGGTCGCGTAAATCCTCGGATCGCGGCAGTGCAGCGAAGATGCGAAGCACACCGGGCCTATTCTTGTACCAAGAGTTTCCTCCCACGTGTAGCAGGAATGAGCGGGGCACGGGCGCTTTCAACTTAGCGAAAAGCGGCTGGAGCACCCGCTCGGCCGCCGAGGCGTTCAATGCCGCGTAGGGATAGTTCAACGCAAGCAGCACTTTGTCCGAGTAATTCCCCGAGCAGGTTGTTAAGCGAAGGAGATCTTTGCGGGTTGCTTCGGAAACGCAGACTGTGCGCTGCGAACGTCTGAGCCCGGCAAGGATCATTGCTTGCAGGATCCTCCCTGACCAGCGCGTCGGGTTTTGCGGGAACTCGCCGAGTGCGCTTCGCACCGCAAGCAGATCATGGACGGTGACGAGATGCGGCACGCCATCGAGCGCCCGCACGAAGGGACTGTTCGAGTGATCGCAGATGTGGACCACCAGCCTGCTGCGTCTGGCCTCGGCTTTGATCTTCCGGCGGAGAGTGTGTGGAAAGATCAGGAACTTATCGAGGTACCCGAGCCACTTTCCAACGCCGTTGCCGCTTTTCACCAGGCGTCCGAAAATCGGCAGGGGACTCAGCAGTTCAACGCTGATTCCCCGCTCCAGGAGCGCTCGCACCATGAGTGCGGCGAAGCGCTGCATGCTCTCCTGGTTGTCGTGAGGATAGTTTCCGATCAGCAGGACTTTCAATTCACCCGGCATGAGGTTCGTGAGGCTTTGCTCTACGCATGGAGGCTTTCTCCTGCTTGGATGGAGACGGTGAATAAGGTAGCCGGGTCGCGGCTAGAGAGAGGCCGCCGAGCAGCACAGAGAAGCCCAGGGAGGTAGGCTGTGCCCAGTCTCCCTGCGCGATCCAGAGGACGGCGACACTGGCGAGGATCAGTGGCACGGGATTCAACCGCCGCCAGCTGCGCAAAGCGTGCTGCAAAATGCCCACTGCGATGGCGACCCGGACTGCGATCAAGGCTAACCCCAGCAGCGGACCCATTTCACCGACGATCCGCAGCCACTCACCTTCCGCGACGAGGAAGTCCCGCTGGCCGGTCCGCAAAGCCGCTCCCACGTTCGTCCCCAGTCCGAGTCCCAGTCCAACGAAGGGAAGGGTGTGCGCGCCCGTGAGCGCCGACCACAAGCCCCCCAGAAATCGGTCCACGAATACGCCTGCCACCATCCCTCCTCCCTCGTCGTTGGCGGACGACCAGCGCGTCGTGAAAGCCTCCATTGCGGAGCCGAATGCCGGGATGAATGTCGCCGCCCACGCCAATGCGCCAATCGCGAATGCCCCCAGAACGATACGCGGGGCAAGCCGGATGTTCAATGCGCCGGCTGCTGCGACTGTGCCTCCTGTTACCATCAGGTGAAAAAGCAGCCCACGGCTCATTGATAAAGGCACGGAAACGACAATCGCAACCGTTGCGGAAGCCCACCACCAGGTTCGCGTGTATCTCCCCAGAGCGGTGAACGCGATCAGCATGGCGCCGAGCGCGGAGAAAAACTGCGTCAGTCCCAAGGTGAAGCTGAACGTGCCAGGCGGGCGAAAGCGCTCGGTGTTGGATCCAAATCCCGCCGTACCTTCTCCGCCGATCCCAATGTTCAGAAAATGCGACTGAGGCAGAAAAAACTGCGCGGCGATGAGCAGGGTCATCGGCAGCCCGATCACGGCACAAGCCCGTCCCATGCGAAGTACATCCGGGAGCTGAAAGACGCGCGCTATCACAAAGATCAGGGGAGCGTGCAACAGCATGATCCTTGCACCGTAGAGTGCCACCGTGAGGTCGCGATGCGCGACCAGCATCGTGAGCAGCATCGATGCTGCCGTTATCCCAGCCCCGAGAGCATAGAGAGGAAGGTTTTGAAGAAGCCCGCCCTTTGCAGCGAGAACGAGGATCGCTATCGCGACGGGTTCGCGGACGAGCAGCAGAGGAGTCGCCAGCGACGGGAGAACCCAGCGCCGGAGTGCGCCTTCGAAGATCAGCAGCCAGAAATACAGCCAGATCAGCTGCCGAAGCCGCGTAAGATCGGAAGGGGCGGTTTTGTTCACGTTGCGGCATCCGCAGCCCGGCGGGCTACCGCAGACCCAGTAAGGATTTCCCGAACTGCATTTGCGATCCCAGAGCGATATCGACCCCACGGATTCTTTGCGGCAGTGGCAAGGGCGTTCGCTTTCATTAGCGCAAGCAGCGACCGATCATGGTCCAGCTGTTCCAGGCGCGCAGCGATGGCTTGCCAGTCTCGAACTGGCACGAGGAAACCATCCACTCCCTCGGACAGGATATCGGGACCACAGGTGTGATCGGTGGTGATGACAGGAAGGCCTTGCGACAGCGCCTCGGTGATCACCAGTCCGAAGCCCTCGAACAGTGATGGAAACACGAGGACATCGTGCCGGCCCATCAGTCGGAGCACCTCGTCGTGAGCGAGCGTGGGGTGCCAGCAATGCCGCCGCAGATGCACGTCTCGAGCCTTGCACTCTCCGACCCGCGCTCCGACAAGCGTTAAGCTAACCCGCTCCCCGAGTGCTTCCACTGAGTGGAAGAGTTCGTAAATCCCCTTGCGCTGGCTGAGACTGCCGACAAAGAGAACGCGCAGTGGGTTGCCTTTCCGAGTTGGCTCTTCCTTATTTGTCGAAAGTAACTCCCTGGGAGCGTTGCATCCATACGGGATGATCATCGGCTCACAAACAGGAAAAGGGGCTTGCTTAAGCGTCTCGGCAGTAAACCGGCTCGCAACCAATACAGCGTCTGCCGATTGGAGTTCCTCGTCCTTGCGCTCCAGTTTATTGAAGCTATCGGTAAGCCCTGGAAGTGTGGCGCTCCAACCCGGCAACCGATCAGCTTCTTCGAGGTAAATTGCTTGTCCTGCTCTCCAATATCCTATCGGAAGATCATAAATTGTGGAAATGCCGGATCGCTGCGCTATCTGGAACGATTTCCCTGCGCCATCCTCGTAAGCGTACACACCTTTGAATTCACGGGACAGAAGGCGCGTTGCAACTCGTTGATCTAGGTCACGGTAGATTGCGTCAACCGAAAAATGCTCTCGAAAAGATCGAGGCACGGGAAGCCTATTGCAAATAAGTCGCGCCCCGTCTGCCCAAGGTGAAGTCTTAATCAGGTGACTAATCTCCTGTGGAAAACTCCGCCTTCGTAGATCGCGGAGCAATGATCGTGGCAATATCGCATCCGCAACCCAAGACTCTTTCCATGCAAAGGAAGTCCAGAACTCACTAAGCAATCCTGCATGCTCTAGCGCCAGTGCAGCCTCACGGACATTCTGATTGCCGGTCGGATGGGCCAGAAGAATCATGCGGCAAGACTGTTTACCACACGCCTTGGTTTCTTTTTGGCCGCAAGGATTGACGCGAAGATGTGGAGATAAGCGCCTGAGACCGCCGATGACGTCCTTCCAGAGAGATGATCCTCCCGATGCTTGAGCAGCTCCAGGCGCACGGATGCGCTCTGAAGGACACGAACAAGCTGCGAAGCAAGCGAACACGCGTCCCCACGCTTGAACAACAAGCCGCAGGGACCAATCGCCTCCGGGAGTCCTCCACCATCTGAGCCCACAATCACGCATCCGCACGCTACTCCCTCTAGGGCAACAATTCCAAATGGTTCTTCCCAAGTTGATGGCACTACGAGAATTCGATGACGATTTAACAGTGGAGGCAGCTCAGGCGATGATTTTGAACCGACAAAGTCAACTTGGCTACTGATCCCCAATTGGATACACATTTGCCGCAAAGGCTGTTCTTCGGGCCCGCTTCCTACAATGGTCAATGTCGGGGCCAATCCACGTGCCCTTAGATGGTAGATACTTTGTAATAGAATGTCCACGCCTTTATCGGAGACAAGGCGACCGACAAAAATTAGGTCTAAGTCGCGCGTATAGCCGTCGTAGACTGCGAAGACGTCGTCGCGAAACGGATTGCCAATTATGGTTGTAGCGCAGTCGAGCCGACCCGCAATAGCGCTGCTTATGGCGATGTTTGTTGCGCGTTGCAGTGCGAACCTTTTGACCACAGTCGACAAGCTCGATTTCCCCGTAGTGGTTTCAAGCCAAGTTTGGTGGGCTACAACGAATGGGCGCTGAACGAGAAGCAACGGCCAAGCTGAACGAAGGCTGATGTTGTTGTGAAAGCAGATCTCACTCCAGCGGACCAATTCGAGGAGAGCACGATTTCGCGGTCGTCGGAATACCTCGGAGAGGCCTTCAGGTCCATCATCGCCCGGGGTGTCCGTCACCACTTTTACCTCGTGCCCTGCTCGAGCAAACTCGTTAGCCAGCAGCGCGGACACCGTTTCAATTCCCCCTAGCGAGGGGGCGAAGGCGTAGGAGGTGAGGAGGATTCTCACGAACAGCAACTATCCTTTGATTGGGAGTAGGAACGAGGCAGTGGCTGATTCCAACGATGGAGTTCATCCAGCCATTCTTGAACTACACGAGAGCGCCTCAGCTTGGGCGACGCGTGTTCAATACACATTAGCCGTGCTGCGAGAGTGGAGTCGTACTTGAGCAATAGCGGGTCTGCGAAAGATTGGTCACTCGCGGGTGCCGAGTGCGCTTCTTGGGATCGTGTTACAATTACGGGTAGCCCGTGCTCTCGCATTGCCATCGCGGAACTGCTCTTCCCGATGAGATCCCAAGGCGTAGTAGCGATCCCAAAGTCGAGGTGACGGAATATGGCTGCTACTCGCCCCGTCGATTGCTCACCGAGCTCTCGGATTTCTACACGGCCAGCGAACTCTCGCTCCAAGCGACGAATTACCTTAGAGCCGACGGTACCTGAACGACCCACGGTCAACATCGCGATTTTTCGTCGATCGCCTGCGGGTATCGCGAGTAAGGCGTTAAATAGGTCACCCGGCCACCATTCGGGGTGAATCGACCCGAAAACACCGAATATCCACCACTCCTTGCGCGCCTTAGCCGTTAGCCTCATCGACTCCAGTTCACCTTGCCACCAACGGTCATGCTCACGTTGAACAGCAACATTCGGTTCGAGTGGGATGCTCCCAAATAATGGCAGTACTCTTGCAGGCACGCCTCGATCTTGAAGCATACGCGCGTACGTCAAATTGGTGGTGTGTACGACTGCCGGTCTTAAGGCATTGATGAACCTGAGAATGCCCTGGCGCTGCCACAACCCTTCCATCCGATGCTTCAAAGAAGATTGGGAAAGTGCGCCTAGCCACAACTCATGGAACATTATGTGCAGCGGTCGGGTGTTTAGCTCGCCTGCGAGCGCCTCAGAGCGTTCAAGGAGGGGCTTTATGCGACGGGAAAGGCCGTGAACCCAGCCGCGTCGATGATAACTATACGGGACGAACTGCAAACTAAGCCAGTCGGCATCAAACTCGTCGAGTGCGGATCTAACATGACGATGTTGATCGGTAGCGCTAATCCCGGGAGGTAGTCGGAGCACCTTCACTCCGTTACGCTGAACCTTGGTCACGCTGTTGATCCAATGATCATTCAAGGCGATTGCCAAGACGGGTACGCCTGCTAACGAACTCTGCTCAGCCAATCCAGACGTGTAGTCGCCCACGCCATCCTGACCGGGTTCTAGACACCCAGTAAGTATTGCGATGCGAGACGGGTTTGGCGCGGAAGCCTGCTCGTATTGCGACTTCATAGGCATTCCTTCACAAGATGAACACTTTTCTCAAGCGGAACCACTGACTTAAACGAGGCATAGCCGACAACAGGTCTGCGGAGTTAAACGCGAAAGGATACAAGTAATAGATGCCAGTGCGATCTGAGCGCAAAGATAAAGCCTCTGCCGCGGTAACGAAATAGTCCAGGCAAGGTGGTCTTTACAAGGCGACGCAACGCGTTCACGGTCACTTGCCTGGGTCGAAACTCTGGACGAGAATTTGGAAATCGGGATATATATATTTCTAAAGATCGCTGGTACTCATAGTATAGTTGAGTCACAGGTTTACTCTTGCGCCATGGATGGCAAACCCGGGCATCCGAGAGAAATTTGATACTCACGCCTTGCGCCTTCAGGGTTTCGCGTAATGCAACATCCTCCATTGCAGCGAATGGAAAGCATTCGTCAAATCCACCCACCCGCCAGAAGAGAGCTCGTTCTATCGCGAAGTTACAAGACCATAAGAAGCCACCAGACTCGTTAATCGGTGCGACGTCGGCGAGCGAAGTGCATTCTCGATCAGCAACCGTTTTTCCTTCAAAGACAGCAAACTCACGATGCAGCACTATTGCTCTTTGGAATGCAGCAATCCATCCAATGTCTGGAAGGCAATCGTCGTCGGTGAAAGCAAGCCATTCACCGGTCGCTGCATGAGCGCCACTGTTTCGGTTTGCTGCGGGTCCTTTTCGAGGTCCTCTCACCCACTTAACCCAAGGGAAGTCGTCGTGAATCAATTGCTCTGCCGATTGTACCGCTCCATCGTCGCTTACAATCACCTCATATCCGCATTCCTTCGAGGTGCGGGAGCCAGATTGCAAACACGTCAGGCACGTGCGAAGTGATGCATTTCTATCGCACGTTGGGATGATGACACTTATCATGGTCGTTTAGCTAGTTCTGCTTCCATTCGGTCATCGACCGGAGCTGCGCCCATTGTGCTTACCGTCGAGCTACTCCTGTTGAGTGCTGCGCACGAAAAGTCCATCCATTTCCAGGAGCTCCCCGGTATTGGGCGAACGACAGA
Source organism: Spartobacteria bacterium (assembly GCA_031389825.1). Taxonomy (GTDB): domain Bacteria; phylum Verrucomicrobiota; class Verrucomicrobiia; order Chthoniobacterales; family Chthoniobacteraceae; genus JANMSW01. The sequence goes on along the minus strand of JANMSW010000003.1, from coordinate 241,200 downwards.
CCTTCACCAGTTCCACAAGATGCATCCCGAATGTACGTAGGAGCGGAAGATAATGTTCAATTGCGAGTTGGTCATTGTACATTGTCCGTAGCGGTAGTTCCAACCGAATACCATTTATGAAGGGGAGGGATCCTGAGGCTCCTCGTAGGACTGCAGGTTCGGAACCTTGAGTATCGATCTTTAGCAATACCTTCCTCCCGTCACAAGCGAGAGACGGCCACAGGTGATCGAGCGTGTTCACAGAAACCGGCACCTGCGATACCACGTCAACATCATACCCGACTTCGGCTGCTTCTTTCGAAGGCGCTAGCAACGAGCTAAAAACTGTGTTTCGGGAGACTTGAAGCTCGGCGGTGGCGTTACTGTCTCCGATTGCTAGATTGTAGCAATCCCATTTGGGATCCTTTAGGGCCTTGGTGTTGAGGATCGCGAACGCATCAGGAAGCGGCTCGAAGCTGATAATCCGGCCGTTGTATCCTTGACACCGAAGTTCCTCTGCAAATTGTCCCTCATTCGCCCCTACGTCGAGTATGACATCTACGTCCAGCAACTTAAGATAGTAGTAGAAACTTTCGAATGCTGGATAGCGTGACACCGTAATCTCTATTCCTACCTGACGAAGAAGTCTTTTGAACATAATTCAACAACGCTGATGTTAAGTTGATGATGGGGGCAATTCCTCGCTTTCAACAGTCCGTGACACGCCACCGTAGTCCCGTCGAAAGCCGGCTATCGCCACGAGGGCTTGAGGTGCCAGCATGGCGAGGTTTGTGAGGGACGTGAATACGATCGCATCCTGAGCGGATTCCAGACGCCACTTTATTAGCATCCAGGCCTGCACGGCCACGACTAGTGCGATAGTTAACGGAGATGCCCACCAGAAGATCCAATGACGTGACAAATGTATGCCGTAGGAGAGTGCGCCGACGAATGTGATGCTTGCTCCAAAAACGGTCCAGACGGCCTCAGATCTCATGTGGTGGTACTTTTCACCGAGAAGCCACAGTAACGGATCGGGCCAAAGAAACGTCGCAAAGACGACAATGGTACTGGTTGCAATCGCCGCGACTATTGTTAGTGCGTACCGGCGCGGGACTTGGGTGCAAGCTAGTCTTGCAAAGTAGGGACCAATCAGTGTTCCATTCACCGCCGACAGCGTGCCGAACAAGAGCCCCAAACGCCCCAAAGCACCAATCTCGGCGATGCTCGCCATCGTCCCTACCGCTGACATTATAAAAATGGTGATCTGACCTTGAAAAGCAAAGAAGATAATCCCAGGCGCAAGCGGCACTACGTAACGCAGTAGTTCCTGCCTCGATGCAGAGGTCAGTGCCGGGTTCCGTGAGAAAAATGGACGCGATGTATCCCGTGCCCACAGCGCTGTGAACGCCGTTGCAAGCGCGGTGATGAGATATACTCCGGCTGCGTTCAACTGAAAGGCAAAATAGACTAGTCCCAGAGCGAATAGGCGGCCAAGGGCAGAAAGCGTCGTAATCCGGTAAAGGTCTCGAATTCGCTGATGGACCAATAGAGGCGCGGTATGGGTTGCGATCGATGCTTGAGAGAGAAGTGTCGCCAGGATCGCCAGGAAGAGTGTCGCTTGGTCGAACGAACTCCAGCCGTGCTGCGCTCCGAAGATGTAGAATCCGACGGCACCAAGGGGAACAACGGCTATGAGAAGCAGATTACGGAGCCAGCGAGTTGCCGCCATGTACTCACCTAGCACCCCCGGGTCATTCCCGCGTGAGCCTACTAAGTTCACGATCGCTCCCGAGATTCCCACATCCAATATAGAAGCCATTACGACTTGGAATCCAAACGCAAGTGAGAACTTTGCATACTCTTCGACGTCAAGCCAGCGCAGCAAAAGCAATCCTGCTAGAACTCCGACGATCTGGTTGATGCCATGGCCGGCAGTTGCAGTTGCAAGGGACCGGAATCGGTGTGGCCATTTGCTCGTGTGCAGGTCCAAAGGTAGTGGCGTGCGAAAGATTCGCTTGTGGCTGCTCTTCGGACGTCGGATCGCTACGCTATACGCTGGGCCGGATTCTCTGCGTGGGTCATGATCTCTGCCAACGCCCCGGCTTTTGTTTCAGTGAACCAGCCTAGCGAACTGTGGGCCTGCGTGGGGTTACCTCGGAGTTGCGTCGGCTCTACTGGGCGGAACCAGTGCTCAGTAACTTGAACCAAGACCTTCTCAGTCGCGGCGTTTAGAGCGATTTCATGCTTCCCTTTGCTCGAAAACTTGAGCTCGATCCCAGCAGCTTGGAAGGATGCTTGAAGGAACTCCCGCACAGTGTGGGTTTCGCCCGTTGCAATCACCAAGTCGCAAGGCGTATCCTGTTGCAACATGCGCCACATGGCATCTGTGTATTCGGGTGCGTAGCCCCAGTCGCGGCTCGCATCGAGGTTGCCGAGGGTGAGCAGTTCCTGCTGGCCGGCGGCGATGCGTGCGGCGGCTGCGCTTATCTTTCGCGTTACAAAGCTTTCGCCTCTTCGAGGCGACTCGTGGTTATATGTGATTCCGCTGCAGACGTATAGCCCGTAGGCTTCGCGATAGACTCGGGTCATCTGTGTCGCGAAGGCCTTGGCGCAACCGTAGGGGCTGGTTGGTCGCATGGGGGTGGACTCGTTTTGCGGGACTTCGTCGGGACCGGGAGATCCGAAAACTTCCGAGGAGGAGGCGTGGTAAAAACGCATGTCCTTGCCCATGTCGCGGCAGATCTCCAAGAGCGCGAGAGTGGCCATGCCGACTTCCTCGCAAGTCGACTCTGGGATCTCGAAGCTCAATCCGACGTGGCTCTGACCAGCGAGATGATACACTTCACGGGGCTCCACTTTCCGGAAGATTCGACGGAGCGTAGTGGCGTCGTGGAGGTCGGCGTAGTGCAGGAATAACTTCTTGCCGTAAATCTCGGGATCCGAGCGCAGATGCTCGATCCGGGATCGGTTGAACATGCTCGAACGGCGTACGATGCCGTGAACTTCGTAGCCCTTTTCGAGCAACTGCTCAGTTAGGTAGGAGCCGTCCTGACCTGTAATTCCGGTTATTAAAGCTTTCAGCACGCTATTTCCAATGGTTCATCGGAATCCGAGAAATCGGCACCTAACAGAATCAACGCAGTGCACATGTTTCGAACCGGTGATAGCCGGACGATTCAGTTCCCATTCTAATATTAGGCTGCTCCCTCGAGATAAACAGGTCCGAAAAGCCTCTACATCGCATCGAGAATGCGCAACGCGCGAGCGGGTGAGCCTGCGACTATGGAATGAGACGAAACATCCCTCGTCACTACACTTCCGGCGCCAACGATTGCGTGATCTCCAATGGACACTCCCGGAAGAACTATTGCTCCCATCCCGATCCAAACGAACTTTCCGATGCGTATAGGTTTCTCGATCTGCGCAGAGCGATCAATCCAAGGAATTGGGTGCGTGACGCTCGAAATCGAACAATTGCACGAGATTGCAGTCCCGTCACCTATCGATACTCCTCCGGCGGCGAATATGAATGTAAAGTCATGAATCTGCACATCATTTCCTACCCTCATTCCAAGTGGACTCCATATTGTCACATGAGGGCCGATAATTACGCGTGCGCCGCAACTTGAGAATTGTTTCGTTAGACGCTCCCTACGAAACGTTTCAAGAATGCGGAACCCGCGCTCCAGCATCCGATGGGTTAGGCTCATGTGGAGAATTCGATTCGCCGCAAAGCTTTCGGGCCTGACGTACGATTGCGAGGTAGGCTCGGCGCAATAGAGGTTTGCAGTTCCGGCTCAAATTTCAATCCGCAGGAGCCTCCAATGACGCCAGTAGCAGCGGGAGGACGCCTTTGGCTTGGGTCTGCCAGCGTTCGAGGATGTTAATGCGGTCTTGGAGGAAGGGCGAGAGGGTGTGACCTGTGTTCTCTTGATCCTGCATAAGGGCGTTCAGGCGGGTGTCGGTGCTGGCGAGTTGGGGGTCGAGGCGGTGGCGGAGGAAGCCGCCGGCTAGCTTGCGCAATTGCGTTTCGGCGATGAAAAAGTCGCGGCGTTCGCCGGGGATGAAGACGGAGCGGACTGCACCGACGTTCTTAAGTAACTTCAAGCCTTGGCTGACAGAGCCGGCGCTCATGTCGAGTTTCTCCACGATCTGATGAAAAGCTAGCGGCTCTTCAGACGCGAAGAGCACGCCGTAAATTGCGCCAAGGGACTTGGGGGCACCGAACCCCTGCACAAGTTCGACGAAGAGTCCGATGATTTCGGTCTGGGCTGGAGAGATCGAGTTCAGAAATTTCAGAGAATTCTGAAGTGCGCTGACAAAAGGGGGAGTGCAGGCATGCTGCCGCCCTTGGTCGGATCCGCTGGAGAACAGTGGATCCGGGCGTTTTGTCCGATGAATTCAGACACGTCAGTACTGTGCGAGGCATCGCTCGCTGCTTTGAGCGGGCGAGAGCGTTTTGAGTTCCGCAGGGTATTTGCGGAGGGGGTGGCGGCAAGTGCGGGTGTGTTACGATTAGCAGTGCGCAAGCCAAGAGTGATGCAATATGCACCGCCGAGACGATGATTACGTCAGGCTTCTCCGTGATTTAGGAGCCCATCGGCGCTTTGCGTATGCGCCAAATACCGCGGGTCTGTCGCGCGACGAGTGAGGCTCAGCTAATGATGCTGCGCCCGGAATCGCTCTCTGCGCCTTGGACTCAGCATCTCTCACGCCCGAGGTGTGTTCGGGCGAACAGCGCACGTAAACCAACCTTTTTCGGCAGAAATTGCCCATCTGGAACTCGAAGCTCCGAGTTCATGCTACTCAACCGAGGCAGTATTTTGAGGGAAGCTTCCCTCATTTTGTGGCAATGCTGAGATGCGTGTCGGGATCCTTTCCAGATATTTGGGGGAACGGTGCCATTTGGATGGGGAAGCTCCCCTCCCGGAGAGGGGAGCTCCGAGATAAAAGGTGCAAGGTACCCCAAAATAGTGCGGAGCTTGAGTAGTTGGAACTCGGAGCTTCCCACTCCCGATACTGAAGCTTCCCTGAAATTGCTCGGAGCTTCCCTCAATTTGTCGCAAGCTTGAGACTCCCGAACTCGGAGGTTGCGTATCGGGAGTGGGTCCGTTCCCTCATTTTGAGCGAAGGGAGAGTAGATCGACCTCGAAGGTTGAGTCGATTCAGGGGGGACTTTACCCGGATTTAGGGGATCGGCCGCTTTGCAGATCGAAACGACGACCTGTTCTGATAGTGCGCCCGAGGAGTGTGGCCAGCGATCCGGAGACTGTCTGAGGTGGAGGATTGCGAAGACAACGAGCAGAGCGGGGAAGTTGCCCGTCCAGAATCAGGGTTTCACTTCAACAAGGGTCCGCATTCTGTTCGGAACTGCGGTCATTGCTGCCGCAACTATCCCTGGCATTGCCACGCACGAAGAATGAGGAAACGACAGGATTAAGCGGATTATCGCACCCGGCGCGGGCAGGGTCGAAGGTCATTTAAACGACCGCCAGGAGAGAGATTTTGTGAACGCATACCGATCAGTAAGCGGGATAAACGCTCCTCGGAGCAGTGCAGATGCATACTTTCGTCAAGGGCTGCAAGTTGCTGGTATCGAACATGCTTGGTGGGGCGTTCCGACTCGCCCCTAGACCTTCTCTGAATGCTCCAACTAAGTCTGGTTCCCCAGTTCAACCTTGTGGCTGCCTGCTTCTCGCTGGCCCTCATGCTACCCGGCTTGGGAGTGGACTCGGCAGGAGCTCAGCAGGGAGAACTCGCGAACCTCAGCGTGGAGCAGTTGCTGGATCTCACGGTGAGCTCCGTAGCAAGGCGCGAGGAGACAGTGGCGCATTCTGCAGCCGCCGTTGACGTAATCACGCAGGAGCATATCCGACGGTCAGGAGCATTGAACGTTCCTGATCTGCTGCGGTTGGTACCGGGGTTGAATGTCGCGCAGCTCAGCGCTCATGGATGGGCCATCAGTTCGCGCGGCTTCAACGAGGATTTTGCGAACAAGCTGCTCGTGCTGATCGATGGACGCTCGGTTTATACCCCGCTATTTTCCGGTGTCTTTTGGGATGTCCAGGATACGCTGCTGGAGGACATTGATCGCATCGAGGTGATCCGGGGGCCGGGTGCGACCCTCTGGGGGGCGAATGCAGTCAACGGCGTAATCAACATCATCACCAAGAAGAGCGCGGAGACTCAGGGTCTGCTCTTCTCCGGCGGCAGCGGCACGGAGGAGCGTGCCTTCGGCAGCGTGCGCTATGGCGGACAAATCTCGGAGCAACTGCACTATCGGGTCTTTGGTAAGTGGAACACCCGGGACAGCTCGGCGCTTTCCGATGGGAGTGACGCACACGACGCTGGAGACATTGCTCGCGGAGGCTTTCGGATCGACTGGAATGCCCCGAGTGGGAGCTTCGTCACCCTGCAGGGCGATCTCTACAGCGGACAGATCGAGGAGCGGACCGAGCGCCTTCGAGCAAAGCATCCTTTCACGCCGTACGAAGAGCTTGGGGATTATCATGTCTCCGGTGGAAACATCCTTGGGCGTTGGACACACGCTTTCTCCGCCTCCTCGGAATTCGTGCTCCAAACCTACTACGATCGTTCCAATCGAAGCACCGCTTTAGTCCGCGAGGAGCGGGACACCTTTGATATAGATCTCCAGCACCGGCTGGCGCTCGGGAAACGGCAGACGCTGACCCTGGGTGGTGGATATCGAGTTACCGCGGACGCAATCGCGAGCACCTTCGAACTTGGTTTCGATCCTGCATCGAGGACCTCAAATCTGCTGAGCGCGTTCCTTCAAGACGAGATCACATTAGTGGAGAAGCGGCTCACGTTGACTCTTGGCTCCAAGTTCGAGCACAACGATTATACGGGATTCGAGATCCAACCCAGTGCACGGCTTCTGTGGATCCCGGCGAGCCGCCACTCGATCTGGGCTTCAGTAGCCCGCGCGGTGAGGACGCCATCCCGGGCCGAGGACGATATCACGCTGCGGCAGGCGCCGGTGTACCCGCAGGGCGCGCTCTTCCCGAGGGCGGGGCCAAATCTTCCTCCCTCCCCAGCTGCTGTGACGACCGTTTTTGGCGCGGATGATTTCAGATCCGAGAAGCTGATTGCCTATGAAGCAGGATATAGGGTGCAGGTGAGTGACCGTCTTTCAGCCGACCTCGCACTGTTCTATAATGACTACGACGAACTCCGGAGCCTGGAGCCCAACGACCCGCTAGTGGACTTCACGCAGTCGCCCGCGACAATCGGCGTGACAGGCGGGAACTTGCTGGAGGGCGAGACGTATGGAGGAGAGCTCTCTCTGGATTTCCAGCCAGTCAAATGGTGGAGGGTACGCGCTGGGTATGCGTACCTGCAGATGAATTTACATCGCAAGGATGCAGGGCAGGATACGGTGTCGGAGTACGGGGCAGAGCGGAGCAGCCCACGAAACCAATTTGTGCTAAGGTCCTTCATGGATCTCCCGCGCGGCTTCGAGTTCGATGCGACGCTGCGCTACGTGGATTCTCTCGCTGCCATCCAGGTTGATAGTTACGTGGCTCTTGACCTGCGGCTCGGCTGGCAGGTCTCAAAGAACGTGGAGGTTTCAATTGCAGGACGAAACCTCTTGGACGCCAGGCACGTTGAATCCCGGCCGACGACGATCGCCGGACGTGCGACCGAGGTCGAGACGAGCGTCTTCGGCAAGATCACCATCCGTTTCTGATGCGCTGCGGACAAATGAATCAACCGCTCCGAGCCGCATCGCTGGCGCTAGCGGGGCGGGTCCTGCTGCTCGGGACGATTGCGGTTGCGGCCGGTGAGGTACGCATGAGCGCACAGACTGTCGCAGTTCCAGAGTACGAGGTGAAGGCGGCGTTCCTTTTCAACATAGCCAAGTATTCGGAATGGCCACCGGGCTCTCACCCGGCGGGTGCCCCCATCATCGTGGGCGTGCTGGGTGAGGATCTCTTCGGCGAAGCTCTGAAGCGGCAGGTGCAAGGGCGATCCGTGAATGACCGGAAGGTCGTAATCCGCCGGGCATCCCAACTCTCCGACCTGCAGGACGCTCAAATCATCTTCATTAGCGCATCGGAGCGGGACCGAGCACCACAGATCTGCACGCTGGCTGAGTCGTGGAATGCGGTGACCGTGGGCGATACGTCTCAGGTGGAACCTTATGCCGCGATCAACTTCGCAGTCGTACGGGGAAGGATCGTTTTCTCAGTCAACCTCGACGCAGCTACTCGAGCGGGGGTGCGGATCAGCTCCAAGCTTTTGCACCTGGCGAGAAGTGTGCGCGGAGCGAAGGCCACCGGAGGAATCAGACCATGAGGACGCTTCGAAACATGCCGATTCGCCGAAAGGTGGTTGTCGTTGTGATGCTGACCGCGGGTGTGGCGCTGCTGCTGACCTTCGCGGCGCTGCTCTCCTACGAGGGACGCGGCTTTCGGGCGAAGCTCGAACGGGATCTTGCAACGATGGCGCAAATCATCGGCGCTACCTCCGTTCCCGCGATGTCCTTCGATGACGCCGCGACGGCAGGAGAGTTCCTCGGAGCCCTCAAGGCCGAACCGCAGATTCTCGCGGCGCGACTTTACTGGGCGACTGGCGTGCCCTTTGCCAGCTACGCGCGGCGGGAAGTCGACGTGAACCTACCGGGGCGGCCGCCAGCGGATGGCTACTCGTTCAGCGATAAGCGCCTCACTTACACGTCGGCGCTCCATGACGAAGAAGAGAACTCACGCGTCGGAACGATCGTCCTCGTCGCCGACTTTAGCGGCATGCACGAGCGCCTGGTGTCATACTCGAGTGTATTGGCAGTTGTGCTTTTGACGTCGGGACTCGTGGCGTTGGGTCTGTCTGCCAAGCTGCAGAGTTACATTTCCGGGCCCATTCTAAACCTCGCGCGAACAACCCAGCTCGTCTCGGAGAAGGGCGACTATTCCATTCGGGTGCCGAGGGAAACGGAGGACGAGTTGGGTGAGTTGATCACCAGCTTCAACCAGATGTTGGCGCAGATTCAGGCCCGCGATGAGGAACTCAAGCGAGCCCACGACAGCATGGAGGTACGCGTGGCGGAGCGGACTTCGGAACTGGAGCAGCAGATTGCTGAGCGCGTGCGCGCGCAGGCCGACCTGGCCAGTTCGCTGTCGCTGATGACAGCAACTTTGGAGAGCACGGCAGACGGCATCCTTGTGGTGGGGAATGATGGAGGAGTTGTGAACTCCAATCAGAAGTTTGCCGAGATGTGGGGCATACCGCACGGCGTAATGGCCACGAGGGACGACGCGCAATTGCTCGCCTGCGTAAGTCCACAGCTTCCCGATGCCGACGCCTATCTAGCAAAGGTCGAGCAGATCTGCAGGGATGGGCTCGAGGAAACCTTTGATACCGTCGATCTCGTTGATGGAAGGATTTTTGAGCGGCACTCGCAGCCACATCGGATCGACGGGGAGATCGTCGGAAGGGTGTGGAGTTTTAGCGACATCACGGAACGCGCCAAAGCGGACGAGCGCATCCGGGAGCAGGCGAATCTACTCGATCTGGCGCAGGACGGAATCGTCGTGCGCGACATGAATGACGTGATCCTTTACTGGAACAAGGGCGCTGAGCGCATTTACGGGTGGACGAAAGACGAAGTCGTAGGGAGCCAGATGGGGCATCTGTTTTCCACGAACCGAGAGAAGTTCAACACTGCAAAGGCAGCAACCATCGAACTCGGCGAGTGGACGGGCAATCTCCCGCATCTCACCAAGGGTGGACGACAGGTTGTGACCGAAAGCCGCTGGACGCTTCTTCGCGACGCCGCTGGGCAGCCAAAGTCTTTCCTGCTGATTAATACGGACGTCACGGAGCGAAAAGAGCTGGAAGCGCAGTTTCTGCGGTCTCAGCGCATGGAGAGCATCGGCACTCTGGCCGGAGGGATAGCTCATGATCTGAATAACGTGCTCGCACCGATCTTGATGTCCGCGGACTTGCTGCGCGGGATGATGAGCGACCCGGAGGCGGAGCCGCTCCTCGAAGCTGTGGAGCAGAGCGCGCAACGTGGCGCGGATTTAGTGCGGCAGATACTGTACTTCGCCCGCGGAGTGGAAGGGGAGCGGGTGATGTTGCAGACCGAGCGCATCGTCAAAGAGATCCACAAGATCGCGCGCGACACTTTTCCGAAGGATCTGGAGATCCGATGCGAGACCGCGCCCGGTCTTTGGCCGATCGTGGGAGATGCCACGCAGCTGCATCAGGTTCTGCTCAACCTGACCGTGAACGCCCGCGATGCCATGCCGGATGGTGGGCGGCTCACAATCTCCGCGGAGAACTTCACGGGCCGCGGAACGGGGGAGAAAGGCGCGAATCAGCCCGTCAGTGGCACGCATATCCTGGTGAAGATCACGGATACGGGGAAGGGCATCCCAGCTGAGTTGCGCGACCGAATTTTCGAGCCGTTCTTCACCACGAAGGAGCTGGGGAAGGGGACTGGTCTAGGTCTGTCCACCGCCCATGCGATTGTGAAAGGCCATGGTGGCATTCTCGATCTGGAGACTGCTGAAGGTAGAGGCACGACCTTCAAGGTGTACTTCCCTGCTGTACAAACGCTGCTTGAAGAGCGGGCGCAGCCGGAAGGACGCGACCAGCATCATGGATCGGGCGAGACGGTGCTGCTGGTCGATGACGAACCCATGGTGCGCATGGTGACTCAGCGCATTCTGGAAGGTTCAGGCTACCGGGTGCTCACCGCATGCGACGGTGCAAGCGCCGTCGCGCTTTATGCCGAGCGCAGACAGGAAGTGGATATCGTGCTCACGGACATGATGATGCCAGGCTTGGACGGTGCTGCGACCATTCGTGCACTGAGGGGGATCAACGCAAACGTCCAGATTGTCGCTGCAAGCGGGATGATCACAGATGAGCGCATGAACAAGGCGTGTGAGGCCGGGGCGTCGTGTGTGCTGCGCAAGCCGTTCAGCACAGAGATCATGCTGGAGACGTTGCATCGGGTGGTCTCAGAAGGCCGTATCTTTCGGCCTCTTGTGAGCCTTAAGCGGGCTGTTGGTTGACCTTCCCGAGCGCGGCTGTTGTGCTCGCGGAGATGGATGAAGTCAGCTTCCTGCAAGACCTTGCGATCGTGACGGTGGTGGCCGGCGTGACTGGCTGGCTATGCCAGCGCATAGGCTTGTCCGTGGTTGTCGGCTTCCTTCTTGCAGGGATCTTCATTGGTCCCCATACGCCTCCATTTTCGCTGATCTCTGACGAGGCTCGGATCCAGACGCTGTCGCAGCTCGGGCTGGTCTTCCTCATGTTCTCCGTGGGAATGGGGTTAAGCATTCGCCGGTTGCGGAGAATGGGGTTCGGCGTGCTGATCGCTACCGGACTGGGAGCGTTTCTCGTCTTCGGCATGGCACGAACCGCCGGGCTGCTCATCGGCTGGTCGCCCACGCAGACGCTCTTCCTTGCGGCAATGCTGATGGTCTCCAGCTCGGCCATCATCAACAAGGTGTTGCACGAGATCGGCGCAACGCACGAACCAGCTAGCCGCCTTGCGATGGCCGTGACTGTTCTGGAGGACGTCGTTGCCGTGGTGATGATCACGCTGCTCACCTCCGTGACCCACGTGGCGGGGGCGGATACCACATCCGCACCACTGGTGCAGACGCTCGGGCTCATTCTGGTCTTCGTCATCCTGCTGGTCGTTGCCGGGCTGCTCCTTGTTCCGCGTATGCTGGCGCACCTGGTCCGCACTGCGGACGTGGATCTCCAGACGGTGCTGATTGCTGGCCTTGTTCTCACCTTCTCACTGCTCGCGGTGAAAGCCGGGTACTCGCTCGCGCTGGGCGCCTTCATCCTGGGAGCGATCATTGCTGAGACGGCACAACGCGCGCAGGTGGACCGTTATCTCCAGGGGATGCGCGACATCTTTACGGCCGTGTTCTTCGTGTCGATAGGGATGCTCTTGGACGTGAAGATGATTGCGGAGAACTGGCTGCTGGTGCTGCTCTTCGGCATTTTCACGGTCTGCGCCCGCGTGCTGGCGACCAGCGTGAGTCTCATCGTTATCGGCAACTCCACGAAGGACGCAGTGCGCTCAGGCCTGATGCTCACGCCCATTGGGGAGTTCTCATTCATCATCGCTCAGCTGGGAGTTTCCACGAAGACTGCACCGGAGCTTCTTTACCCACTCGCTGTGGGACTCGCGCTCTTCACCGCGCTCACTGCACCGGTGATGATCAAGTACTCCGGGGTAATTAGCCGCGGAGTTGAGCGCCTCGAGCCGCGCTGGCTCAAGAGCCTGATCAATACTTACCATGGTGGGCTGGAGCAGATTCACCAGCGGCAGCAGGGGAACGTCGTCTGGCAGCTCTCGGCTAAACGCCTCACGCACATTGGCATCGGCTTGCTCTTCGTGACCGGGCTCCTTGCCTTCTCGCGGCAGATATTCAACGCCATCTTCCTCCGCCTGGGGCCGGATCTTCCCTATGAGTATGCCTCGACCATTACGTTCTGGTTTGTCCTTGGCTTTGTCGCGCTTGTTCCCCTCTACGCGATCTGGCGGAACGTGCTCGCGCTCTCGGCAATCTTCGCGGAAGCGCTGGCCCCGGATCACCGGAAGCAGGGAGGCCTCCGCCTCGTCTTGCGGGCCGGCATTCGCACCTTCTGTGGTGTAGCCATCGCGATTTGGCTATGGCTGCTCCTGCCCTTCGACATTGCCGCGATCTGGACTGTCGGCGCTGTGGTGCTGATGCTCGGCCTGCTCCTGCTCCTGCTTCAGCGCAAGTTCGTTCGTCTCCACAGCATGGTTGAGGTGGAGCTGGGAGGAATGCTCTCGGTGGATGCTGAGCGCGTCCCTCGCAAACAGGAAGAGCTGCTCCAGCGCCACCAGGAGTGGAACATTCACCTGCACGAACTCGTGCTTCCCGAAGCAGCTGCGTGCGCAGGCAAGACTCTGAGCGAGCTGAGCCTTCGGCAACGTTTTGGCTGCTCCGTGGCGGGCGTTGAGCGTCATGGATATCCAATTCCGAATCCCGCGCCAGACCTCGTACTCTACCCCGGAGATCTCCTGCTCGTGCTGGCGACACCGGAGCGAATTGATGAGGTGCGCGCCTTCATTCAAGAGACGGAAGCATCCAACGACCGCGCATTCCTCCTCGAAGAGATCGAGATCGAAGGGGTGGACGTCCCGGCCACCAGCGCAGCGGCGGGTAAGCTGCTGGTCGAGCTGGAGATTCCTGCCTCGACCGGAGTTCAGCTCGTCGGGATCGAACGCGACGGCCAGCGCCTGCTTAATCCCGGTCCCTTCCAGGGGATTGAGGTCGGTGACCGGCTGCTCGCGCTTGGAACGCACCTCCAGATCGCCGAGTTCGAGCGCTGGGTGCGCCGGGGCGCGTCGGACCCCGCGGGCGCTTAGCTAGGAGCGTAGGCGGATCAGGAGGTCACTGGCTTCCACAGAATCGCCCACGGCGACGTGGACCTCGCCCACCACGCCATTGGCGTGCGCGTATACGGTCGTTTGCATCTTCATCGCTTCCAAGGTGGCGATCTTGTCTCCCTTCGCGATCTTGCCACCCACGCTCGCGGTGAGCGCGGTGATCATCCCCGGAATTGGCGCGCCGACTTGCAGCGGATCCGCCGCGTTAGCCTTCATGCGAGCCTTCACCTCCTTGGCGATGCTCTTGTCGAGCACCAGCGCGTCGCGCGGCATGCCGTTGAGCTCGTAGGAAACGATCCGCCGCCCCTCCTTGTCGGGTGTGCCGATGTTGATCAGCTTCACAAAGAGCACCTTGCCCTCTTCGATTGAGACACTGATCTCCTCCCCAGGCTGAAGACCGTAGAAGAACGCCGGCGTCGGCAGGACGCTGACATCCGAGAAATCCCGCTGGAACTTTGCGAAGTCCGCGAAGACCTGTGGATACATGAGGTGCGAGTAAAGATCGTCCTCGGTCGCCTCGCGCTTGGTCTTCTGCGAGACCTCCGCCTTCGTCTCCTTTAGCTTCACTTGCGCGGGCTTCTGCCGCTTCGGCTTCGTCGTCCCGAGCACCGCCTTCACGACGGCGGGCGGCCAACCGCCCATCGGCTCGCCGAGCCCGCCGGAGAGCATGTCGATCACCGACTCCGGGTACGAGGTGCCGGGGGGAAGATTCACCACGTCGGCGGGCTTGATCCCCCGGGTGAAAAGGAAGAGCGCCATGTCGCCGACGACCTTGCTGGAAGGCGTCACCTTCACGATGTCGCCGAAGAGCTGGTTCACCTCCGCGTAAGTGCGGGCGATCTCTGGCCAGCGGTTGCCCAGCCCCATCGCGGCAGCCTGCTCCTTTAGATTCGTGAATTGCCCGCCCGGCATCTCGTGCAGGTACACTTCCGCCGAGCCGGCCTTTGGCGCGGTGTCGAACGGCGCATAGAATTCCCGCACCTGTTCCCAGTAGTCTGAGAACTCGTTGAGCGTATCCAGATCCAGCCCCGTATCGCGGGGCGTGTGTTGCAGCGCGGCCACGATCGAGTTGAGGTTCGGCTGCGAGGTCGAGCCGCTCATGCTGGCGATTGCCAGATCCACCACATCCACGCCCGCATCGCTCGCGCGCAGAATCGACCCTGCATTGATCCCGCTCGTGTCGTGCGTGTGGAAGTGAACCGGCAGCCCGATCTCCTCCTTCAGCGCCTTGACCAGCGCCTGCGCCGCATAGGGACGGCAGAGCCCGGCCATGTCCTTGATTGCGAGGAAGTGCGCGCCCATCCGCTCCAGCTCCTTCGCCAGCGCCACGTAGTACTTCAGTGAGTACTTGGTTCGCTTGGGATCCAGGATGTCGCCCGTGTAGCAGATTGCCGCCTCGCAGATGCCGTGCGTCTCGTGCACCGCCTCCATCGCCGCCTTCATATTGCTCAGGTCATTCAGCGAATCGAACACCCGGAAGATGTCCATCCCGCACTCGGCCGAATGCTTCACGAATCCGGCGACCACGTTCGGTGGATAGCTCGTATAACCGACCGCATTCGCGCCGCGCAGCAGCATCTGGAAGCAGATGTTCGGGATGCGCTCGCGGAGCAGCCGCAGCCGCTGCCACGGGTCTTCATTTAGGAAGCGCATCGAGGTGTCGAAGGTCGCGCCACCCCACATCTCCAGGGAGAAGAGCTCCGGCGTTCGCCGCGCGACAGCATGTGCGATCGCCGCCATGTCGTAGGTTCGAACACGCGTCGCCATGAGCGACTGGTGCGCATCGCGGAAGGTCGTGTCCGTCACCAGCAGCCGGGTCTGCGCCTTCGTCCATTCGACGAATTTCTTCGGCCCCAGCTCGAGAAGCAGGTCGCGCGTTCCCTTGGTCGGCGTCTCCTTCTGCTCATGGCCCGGCAGCGGCGCGGCAGCCAGCGCCTGCTGTGGACGGTAGCCCTTGGCATGCGGGTTCCCGTTCACGATTACGTTGCTCAGGAAGTTCAGCAGCTTCGTCGCGCGGTCGCGGCGGGGCTTAAAGTTGAACAGCTCTGGCGAGGTGTCGATCATCGTGGTCGTCGCGCCTCCCGAGCGAAACTCCGGGAAGTGGATGACGTTCTCAAGGAAGGGAATGTTCGTCTTCACCCCGCGAATCCGGAACTCCCGCAGCGCGCGGTCCATTCGGTCCAGCGCCATGGCAAAGGTCTGCCCGCTCGCCGTGATCTTCACGAGCAGCGAGTCGTAGAAGGGCGTGATCACCGCGCCCGCGTCGCCCATGCCCGCATCCAAACGGATGCCATATCCTTCCGCTGGGCGGAACGTGAGGATCTTCCCGTAGTTCGGGGTGAATTTGTTCTCCGGGTCCTCCGTGGTCACCCGGCACTGCACCGCGTAGCCCATCCTCGGCACCGCGCCCTGCTGCGGCAGCGCCAGCTCCGGCCCGTGCAGCTCCGCGCCTTGCGCCACGAGGATCTGCGAGCGCACGAGATCGATCCCTGTGATCTGCTCCGTCACCGTGTGCTCCACCTGGATGCGCGGGTTCATCTCGATGAAGAACCACTCGCGCGTATCCAGATTGTACAGGAACTCCACGGTCCCCGCGTTGTCGTAGCCGATCTCCTTGGCAATCCGCGCCGCCGCATCGCACAGCTCTCCGCGAACTTTCTCATCGAGTGCCACCGAGGGCGCAATCTCCACCACCTTCTGGTGCCGCCGCTGGACCGAGCAGTCGCGCTCGTGCAGGTGCAGCACATGGCCGTGATGATCGCCCAGAATCTGCACCTCGATGTGCTTCGCGCGGGGGATGTACTTCTCCAGGAACACCGCCGCATTGCCGAAGGCCCGCTCCGCCTCGCCCTGCGCCTCATCCAGCAGCGAGTCCAGATCTCCCGCCTTGTGCACCACGCGCATCCCGCGCCCGCCGCCGCCGAAGGCCGCCTTGATGATTAGCGGGAAGCCGATGTTCGCCGCCACCTTCAGCGCCACGGCGCGGTCGCTCACCGGATCTTCCGTCCCTGGCAGCGTGGGAATCTTCAGCTTCTGCGTGAGCGCCCGCGCCGCCACTTTGTCGCCCATCAGCTCCAGCAGCTCCGCCTTTGGCCCCACGAAAGTGATCCCCGCCGCCGCGCAGGCGCGGGCGAAATGCGCATTCTCCGAAAGAAAACCGTAGCCCGGGTGGATCATGTCCACGCCATGCTCCTTCGCCACCGCGATGATGCTGTCGATGTCCAGGTACGCCCCCACCGGTCCCTTGCCCTCACCGATCAGGTACGCCTCGTCTGCCTTGAAGCGGTGCATGGAGAAGCGGTCCTCCTGCGCGTACACCGCCACCGTCCGAAGGCCCAGCTCCGTGGCCGCCCGGAAGACCCGGATGGCGATCTCGGAGCGATTGGCCACGAGCAGCTTCTTCTGGCGGGCCGGGGTCGAGGGGCGGGATTCGCGAGGGGCGGACTTCATGATTTGGCGGGACGGGTTTTCTAGAGAGCCCGCCGGGACATTGCCAGTGCTGAGTGTGGCGCTGGACTTGACGCTTCAGAGGGCTGCAGAGACTACGCGCTCAGGAGAAGCAAGTTGAGCTCGCCAAACTGTTTGAAGCCCTTGTCGAACGTAACCATTTGCGAATTGGTGGTGACCGCAAACGCCGCCAAGTATGCATCCATCCAGAGTTTAGAGGAAGCGGTTGAGCGCGCCCCAAATCTCTTCCATCTCTCTTCCAAGCCCTCCGGTTCGGAGCGAAAGATCACCCGGTAGTCATCTCTCAACACTTCCCATGTTGCCCAAGCCTCGGCATTCGTCCGAGGCGGCAGCTGATAGTGTCGCATCAAAGCAGTCTCCGTGAGGAGGCGGAGATAGCCTTGCTGCGTCATTCGGCAGAAGACGAGAGACATCGGGGCGTCCTGTTTTTCCATCCACGCCTTGGCTGGTGCGTGATGAGGATGGCTGGAAACAGCCAGCGCCAGCCAGAGATTAACGTCCGGCAGCTTCATGGGCCCACTTCACTTCTTGTGCGCTCAAAATGCCGTCGATGTCCTCACCGGTGAGGTCGAATGCAGGGGCTCCAGGCGGTGCAATGATGAGCGGCAGTACTACCCGGTGGCGGGCCGCAGTCTTTTCACCTCGCGATGACTGCGACAAGCCTTGGCGAATCGTGTCGGCGACTACGTCCTGCAACCCACGGCCTTCATCAACCGCACGCCGCTCCAATTGCAACCAGAGGTCGTCCGGCACGTTTAAAGTCGCTTTCACCTGGGCAGCTTCCCAGCTTTCTCTCCGACCGTCAAACTGGCTGTCAGCCGAGCGCGGGGTTGACGTCTCGGCTTAAGTCTCTCGGATGCTTCTCTGGAGAGACAAACCGCCGGCTGAATGGCTCCCGCAGATCCGGGCTGATCTGCCGTCGGTCCTGATCGATCACGCGCACCTCGAGCGCAAGGCGGCGACTACCGCGCTCAACCTCGAGAAGTACGTGGAGCTCTACGACTCTCTTGACGAGCTGAACGCCATTGCGATCGAGGAACTGCAGCACTTCCAGCTCGTGCTCAATCTGCTGCGCGAACGCGGCATCCCCTTCCGCAGTCCGCAGCGTAGCGCCTGGACCAGTGGGATGATGCGCGCCGTCCGCCGGGGTCGGCGCGAGCAGGTCATTGATCACCTTGTGGTCTGCGCGCTGATTGAAGGCCGCAGTTGCGAGAAGTTCCAGATCCTCGCCGAAGGCGTGCGCGACATTGATCCTCAGCTTGCCGACTTCTACGCCAGCCTGGTCGAAAGCGAGGGCAACCACTACGCCACCTACCTCATCATGGCCCGCCACATCGACGAGCCCGAGACGTCCCGCCGCCTGGACTTCTTCCTGGACCTCGACGCTCAGCTCATCCGTCAGCCGAATCCGCTGGCTATGCTGCACTAGGCTGGAGTATAAACCCAACGCGAGCCGCGGCTTACGTTCCTCGTAGGAGGACATGGCAAGGTCAATTGGTCGCGGTACGTCCTCTCAAATCCAGTCGTCATTGCGCCATTTTGGCGCACGATTGTGCCATTCTGTCTCGTTGCCCGAGCAATTTCAGAGGGCGTCCTCTCGATTTGGGAGGATGACCGAGCAAATTGAGAGGCGATTGTGCCATTTTGGCGCAATGCCCTCCCGAATTGCTCGGGCGTCCTCCCGAATCGAGAGAACGCCCTCCCGATTTGCTCGGGCATTCTCTCGAATCGAGAGAACGTCCTCTCGATTTGCTCGGGCATCCTCCCGAATTCAGAGGCGATTCTCCATGTGGCGTTAGTCTCAGATGCTCGAGTCGGCTCGTTGTACGCAAGGTGCGCGCGTGAAGAGCGCCATTCCTGACGTGACGATTCCCCCTTCCTCGCGTAGATGGCTTCTGATGACATCCTCGATTCCCGGCGGCTTTCTTGTGGCGCTCGAAGGGATCGACGGTGCTGGCAAGAGCACCGTCGCGCGCCATCTCGCCGCCTTTTGCGATGCGCACGATCTGCCCTGTGTGAGCAGCCGTGAACCTACCGACGGACCGTGGGGACGCTTGCTGAGGTACTCTGCAATCGATGGCCGGCTCGGGCTCCACGAGGAGCTTGGGATGTTCCTGAAGGATCGCGCAGAGCATGTGGAGCAGGTGATTCGACCGGCTTTGCACAAGGGTCGGGTGGTAGTCCTGGACCGCTACTACTTCTCCACTGCTGCCTACCAGGGCGCCCGCGGTGCGAGTCCTGAGGAGATCCTCGACCAGAACGAGGCATTCGCGCCGCTGGCGGACCTGGTGCTCATCCTGGACATGGATCCCACCGAATCGACGGGACGAATCCACGGCCGAGGGGATAGACCGGACGCCTTCGAGTCTCTGGAGACGCTGGTGGAGGTACGGAGGATCTTTCTCTCCATTCACCGTCCAAACATCGTGCGGATCGACGCCAGTCTGGCCCCCGAGGAAGTTGCCCGGCACTGCGTTTCCGCCTTTTCCGCAGCCTTGGAGCGAAAGCGTTCTGCATGGGCGCACTGATGCCCGAGGCGGCGGGGGTGGATGTCCTCCACGAGGCCCCAGAGATTGTCCGCATTCGCGAGCTCTCGAAGATTTACCAGCAGGGCGATATCCAGGTGACCGCCCTGCACAAGGTGTCGCTGACCATCCATCAAGGGGAATTCCTCGCACTGATGGGACCGTCGGGTTCCGGGAAGTCCACGCTCCTGCACATCATCGCGGGAATCGACCGCCCTACTTCCGGCGAGTGCCGCGTGCAGGATGTGCTCGTTACTCAACTGAACGAATCGCAGCTCGCGGATTGGCGGAACCAGAATGTCGGGTTTGTCTTCCAGACCTTCAATCTCATCCCGGTGCTGACCGCGGCCGAGAATGTCGAGATGCCACTTCTGCTGACCAGTCTGCCTGCGAAGCGGCGGCGCGAACTAGTGGCCACTTCGCTGGAACTGGTGGGGCTCGGCGATCGGCGGCACCACCTGCCGCGCCAGCTTTCGGGTGGTCAGGAGCAGCGCGTGGCGATCGCGCGGGCGCTGGTGACAGATCCGCGTCTCATCGTCGCCGACGAGCCGACGGGCAATCTGGATTCGCAATCAGCCGAGGACGTCATGATGATTCTCCAGACGCTCAGCCGCCAGGCGGGGAAGACAGTGATCATGGTCACGCACGACCCGCGCGCGGCGGCTTATGGTTCGCGTAGCATCCACCTTGAAAAGGGCGAGCTGCGCCCCTGATTGGCGCCCGCGAACGCCTCGCCAGTCATGAACATCTTCTCTTTCGTGACCAAGAACGCACTCCGCAACAAGCGGCGTGCGGCGCTTTCAATTCTGAGCGTGGCGGTGAGCCTCTTTCTCTTTGTGACGCTACTCGTGGCGATGCGAGAGATCACGCAGCCGCCAGAGGACGTGGGCTCGTCATTGCGCATCGCAGTACGCAGCCGGGTGTCAATCGCGGATCAGCTCCCGGCGCGGCAGCTCGCGGCAATTGCCAAGATCCCCGGAGTGGCGATCGTGACGCCGTTCACGTACTTCGGTGGCAAGTTCAAGGACGACGACGGAATGGGCTTTGCGCAGTTCGCATTGGATCCAACGAAAATGCTGGGCATTTTCGGCGAAGCGAAGATTCCCCAGGACCAGTACGACGCATGGCTGGCGGATCGCACCTCCTGCATCATCGGCAAGGACACGGCGGAGCGCTATGGTCTCAAGATCGGGCAGAAGATGACGCTCATCGGCACCATCTACCCGGCGGATCTGGAGTTGAAGATCGCAGGTATCTACTCGGGCACGTTGGACGACCGGAACTGCTGGTTTCACCACACCTACATGGACGAAGTGATGGAGGACTGGGGACAGGTCGGCATGTGGTGGATTCGCGCAGAGTCGGCAGAAGTGGCTCCCCGGGTGATCGAGGAGATCAACGCGGCTTTTGCGAACTCGGCCAATGAAGTGCGCGCCGAGACGGAGCGGGCGTTTCAGATGAGCTTTGTGTCGATGTGGGGGAACATCAAGATGCTCATCACGTCGATCTGCTCGGTGGTGGTCTTCACCCTGGTGCTGGTGAGTGCGAGCACCATGAGCATGGCGGTCCGCGAGCGCTTCCGCGAACTGGCCATCCTGAAGGCGCTCGGCTTCCGGCGGCGCGAACTGCTGGCCTTCATTCTTGCGGAGAGTTTCGGACTTTCCATGGCCGGCGGACTGCTGGGTGCAGGCGGCGCATGGCTGCTCTTCTCAAATGTGAACACCTTGAAGCTCACGGGCGGAATCTTCCCACTCTTCGAGGTCACGCCGGCGATGCTTGGCCTCTCGTTTCTCACCGCGGCGGCCTTGGGCATCATCGCCAGCATCGCGCCCGCTGTCTCCGTCGCGCGGATGAGCGTAGTTGAGGGGTTGAAGACGCTGGATTGAGGAAAGGCGTGCTGCAGATGAGGAAGTTCCTACGTTCCGAAACCCGGTGTCCGGCGCGCGGAGTGCCAGAAGTGCAGGATGTACACGCTGTTCGCAGCCTTATCGAAGGTGTAATAAAGAAGATAGGGAGGCACCGGCATCTTCCGAATCCCTCGGGTGAAATCATGATACCCATGCCTCTCCGGGAACGTGCTCAAGCTGATGGCGCGACTGATCAGCTTCTCGCCCAATCGTGTGGCAGCAGCAGGGTCGTGATATGCGACAAACTCAACGATTTCGCGCAGATCCCCCAGCGCGGCGTCCGTAATCAGGACTTGGCAGCCCATTTCGGAATCATCGCCAACACGTCCTCGAGCGGGCGGACTCGCCCCGCTTCCACATCCCGCAAGCCTCGCTCCAGCGCCGCTTCGAGGTCCGTAGGATCGGGCTCACTATCGGACGCAAATAGCTCCGCTGCCAGCATCGCCTTCTCCTCGGGAGTGAGCTGTGCTATCGCTGTTTTGATCTCTTGTAGCGTGCTCATTCCTCTCCAGTCAGACTACGCGCCCGCTGAGGCGGTGCAACAGCGATGTCTGGGGAGTCGGCAGATGCTCACGATTGGCGAATAGCTTCGCTGCTGAGATAACCTGCGCACCCATGCCCTTTCGCTACCACCTGCGCAATGTGCTGATCCGCTGGCGCGCGACCCTGGCGACGATTCTCGGGATTGCGCTGGTCGTGGCGGTTTACATAATGGTGCAGTCGCTCGCGGTCGGTCTGGAGAAGGCGAGCGGGAGTACAGGCGATCCGCGGAATCTGCTGATCGTGCGGCGCGGATCGTCGGCGGAATCTGGCAGCCAGATCACACGAGAGCAATTCAACACCATTCAGTACGCGGCGGAGATTGCGCGGGATAGCGAGGACCGACCCTTTGTCTCTGCGGATACGGTGGTGATCCTGAACCTGGCACGCGGTGGCGACCTGGAGGGAGAAGCGAATGTGACGCTGCGGGGCATCTCGGCAAATGGACCGGCGCTGCGCCCGCAGGTGCGGCTGGTTGCAGGGCGATGGTCAGAATCCGGGAAGCGCGAGGTGGTGGTGAGCCAGCGGCTCGCGCAGCGTTTCTCGCGGATGCAGGTGGGCGACGTGATCAAGATCGGGTTGCGCGAGATGAATGTGGTCGGGCACTTCGATGGCGGCGGGAGTGCGTTCGATTCGGAGGCGTGGATGGCAGCTGACGAGGTGCGCTCGATGTTCAATCGCGAGGCATATTCCAGCGTGCTCCTGCGGCCAGTGGATCGCGCTGCCGGGGAGGCGTTGATCGCCAGACTGGAGGCAGACAAGCGGCTCGGCGCGCGAGTGTATTGGGAGACGGACTATTACAAGGAGCTCACCAAGACCGCGGCTCCGATCCGGTTCCTCGGAAACTTTCTCGCAACCGCTATGTCGATCGGGGCGATCTTCGCTGCGATGAATACGATGTATGCCAGCGTAGGCTCGCGGACCCGTGAGATCGGTACGCTGCGCGTGCTCGGGTTCCGTCGCAAGGCCGTGCTACTCGGCTTCCTCATTGAGGGGGCGATCCTCGCTTTGATCGGCGGAATCCTGGGCTGCCTGATGGCCCTGCCGATGAACGGGTACAGCACAGGAACAATTAGCTTCGAGACTTTCAGCGAGACGGTATTCCAGTTTCGCATCACGCCCGAACTCGCGCTGAAAGGGATCATCTTCGCGGTGCTGGTGGGGGTGATCGGGAGCTTTCTTCCGGCGCTACGGGCTGCCCGGTTACCCGTGATAGACGCTCTCAAATCCGTATGAATGTGGACAAGCTGCAGCAGATTCACATTGAACCGGGACAGCGCCAACGCAGCAGCCGACCGTACGTGATCATCTTCGGCGTGGTGCTGGGGATCACGGCTATGGCAGCGTACTACACCTTGTCCGGCGGCACCGAGGAGAAGCGGATCTTCAAGGGAGCGACGCAGGTAGCAGAGATAGACAGCGCACCGCCGAAGCCAGAGCCCGTGCGCAAGCCTGCGCCTGCTGCTGGGCCCGACGGCGTGGTGCTCACGGTGAGCGGGTACATTGTGAATCGCGAGCGCATTGAGATCAGCCCGCGCTTCCTCGGAATGGTGAAATGGATCGGGGTTAAGAAGGGCGATCTGGTGAAGGCGAACGACGTGATCGTACAGCTCGACGATGCCGAGCAACGCGCTCGGCTGCTGGAGATCGAGGGGCAACTCGCAAATACGAAGGTCGCGCTGGAGCAGGCGCAGGTGACGTATGCGCGTGTACAGAAACTTCGGCAGACGCAGAACGAAACCGTCGAGCGCGAGGACGAGGCGCGGCTCCGAGTGGATGCTGCGCAGGCGACGCTCCAGCAGATGGAGGGGGTAAAGGCCCTTGCGCAGGTGCAGCTGGACTGGACGACGATCCGAGCGCCCATCGATGGCGTGGTGCTGGAGAAGCTTGCCGATCCGGGCGAACTGGTGACTCCACAGAGCTTTGGTGGAACGCGCGGACCGAGCACCGCGCTGGTCGCACTGGCGAATCCGCAAGATCTCCAGGTGGAGATCGACCTCAACGAAGCTGATCTGCCGAAGATCCGGATGGGCCAGCGTTGCCGTGTGACTCCGGAAGCTTTCCCCGACAAGCATTACGGCGGGTACGTCGCCGAAGTTGCGCCCGAGGCGAACCGCCAAAAGGGCACGCTTGGGATCAAGGTGCAGATCGAGCACCCGGACCGCTTCCTCACGCCCGAGTTGAGCGCACGCGTGGACTTCCTCGCGGCTGAATGAGCGCAGTTCCGCCTGTTCATTGCAGGCGTGCGAATTAGAACAACGACAATGATGAAATCAGAAATCGTGCGGCGATTGCTGGATCCCGGGATCATTGCGATCATGCGCGCCGATTCCTCCGAGCAGTTAGTCGCCGTCGCGGAAGCTCTCGCGGAGGGCGGCATTACCGCGATCGAAGTCACCATGACGACGCCGAATGCGCTTCAGGTGATTGGCGATGTCACCGCCCGCCTGAACGACCGTGTGCTCATGGGCGTCGGTACGGTGCTCGACACGGAGACTTGTCGCGCGGCGATTCTGGCGGGAGCGGAGTTCGTCGTGACTCCTGTGACCAAGCCGGAGGTGATCCGCCTCGCTAACCGATACGGCAAGCCGATTGCCAGCGGCGCATTCACCCCGACGGAGGCGCTGCTTGCCTACGAGTCTGGCGCGGATTTCGTGAAGCTCTTTCCTGCAAACCAGCTTGGGCCGGCCTACATCCGCGACATCCTCGCGCCGCTCCCGATGCTGCAGATCGTGCCAACCGGCGGCGTCTCGCCGGAGACGATAGGGGAGTTCATGCGCGCGGGGTCTGTTGCTGTCGGGGCAGGCTCCACGCTCATCTTAAAAGACGCCATGATGCGCGGAGACATGGCGGCAATAACCGCGCGAGCCCGGGAGTTCGTTGCAGCAATGAAAGCGGCGCGTCCTTAAACCATAGATATGAAACCCCGGCCGAGCGACCTCCGTGAGAGAATCCTGAAGGAACTCCGGCGACCTAATTACCAGCCGCTGGACAAGGTGGATCTCTCGAAGGCACTGAAGTGGCCGGCCGACCAACGGGCAGCTTTGCGCGAGGTCCTAAGGGAGCTGGAGCAGGAGGGCGCAATCGCGCGGGTGCGCAAAGATCGCTACGTCCTGCCTGAGACAGCCGATCTCGTTACTGGAATCCTCCAGGTGCATCCGGGAGGGAATGCCCACCTCGTAAACGAGAAGCGAGGCCAGCCGGACATCTTCATCTCCTCTGAGAACATGGGGGTCGCACTGCACCGGGACAAGGTGGTCGCGCGACTCATGCACGAAGGCCGCGAGCAGCGCCCGCGCGGCGACGCACAGCCCGAGGGGCGGATCATCCGCATTCTGGCCCGGGCAAATGCCACCGTCGTTGGCACTCTGCAGGCGACAAAGAACTTCTTCTGCGTGCTCCCGGATGACCCACGCTTTCAGCACAACGTGTATGTCCGGCCAGGCGAGGTGAAGCTGGAGAGGGCGCCACGCGTCGGTGACAAGGTCGTGGTGAAGCTCGACGAATGGGAGTCGCGCCACGCCAATCCCGAGGGTGAAATCATCGAGCTACTCGGCTCTGCCAATGCTCCCGGCGTGGACATGCTCTCGATCATCCGGAAGCACAATCTGCCCACGGAGTTCCCGCCAGCCGTGCTCCGCGAGGCCGAGCGCATTCCGGAGACGGTAGATCCCCAAGAGATCGCCGTGCGTGAAGATCTGCGCGACCAACCGATCGTTACGATCGATCCGGATGACGCCAAGGACTTCGATGACGCGATCCAGGTGGAGCGCACAAAGACCGGCTGGAGCCTTGCGGTCCATATTGCGGACGTCTCTCATTACGTGCGTCCCACTTCCGCGCTAGACAAGGAGGCGAGGGATCGCGGGAACTCCACGTATCTCGCCGACCGCGTGATTCCGATGCTCCCTGAGCGCCTGAGCAATGGGATCTGCTCGCTTAAGCCCGGCGTCGAACGGTTGGTTTTCTCCGCGTTCATGGAGTTTACGAAAGCTGGCCGGATGAAGAGCTCGCGCTTCGGTCGGTCAGTGATCCGCAGTGCGGCGCGGCTTACTTACAAGCAGGCGTATGCGATCCTCCAAGGCGAGGACGAGGTGCCGTCCGGAAAGCCCTATCAGTACCGGGGCCGTGATGGAGAACCTCCACCCCCGCCAATGAAAGTCACTCCCCAGATCGCCGAGCGCGTGCGGGTTGCCTGGGAGCTTGCTTCCATTCTGCGGAAGAACCGCTTCGCTGATGGCTCGCTCGATCTGGACTTTCCTGAGGTCAAGGTGTGGCTCGATGACCAAGGCCGCGCCGTGCGGCTGGAGCGGATTGAGAACGACATCTCCCACCAGCTCATTGAGGAGTGCATGCTCGCCGCGAATGAAGCGGTTGCCCGGGAGTTGAAGTTCAAGCAAGTGCCTGCTGTATACCGAATCCACGAGGATCCGGATGAAAAGAAGCTGCTCGAGTTCCGGGAGATTGCTGCGGTCTACGGCTTCAAGGCGGGCGACCTCACGCAGCGGCGAGAAGTCCAGCGACTGCTTGCGACGATCAAAGGCTCTGATGAAGAGTACGCGCTGAAGCTGAATTTCCTAAAGAGCCTGAAGCGCGCGGTGTACGACATCACGCCTGTTGGCCACTACGGTCTGGCGAAGGTAAACTATACGCACTTCACCAGTCCCATCCGGCGCTATGCGGACCTTGTAGTTCACCGCTCCCTCGCGGAACTGCTTTCTCGATCTGAGGCCCCAACTCCAGGGGGCAAGAACCGTCGGCTCCAACCAATGTCGATCCAGGAGCTGGGCGTCGCGGCCGCGCATATCTCACAGACAGAGAGGGTCTCCGCAGATGCCGAGAAGGACTCGGTGCAGCTGAAGAAGCTGGAGTACTTCCAGCGCCAGCTCAGCATGAAGAAGCCTGACGTCTTCGCCGCCGTTGTCACGGATGTGCGCAGCTATGGGCTGCTGATCGAGCTGCCGGACGCCATGATGACGGGCCTTATCCACGTAAGCGCGTTACCCGCGGATTTTTACGCCTTCGACCCGGTCAAACTCACCTACACGGGGCGCAAGACGAAGCGGCGCTTCAAACTGGGTGACAAGCTTCAGGTGATCGTGAGCCGCGTGGATGCTTACAAGAGGCAGATCGACTTCGTTCCAGTCGACTGATGCATTGGCGCATTCTCGCGATTGGGAAACCGAAGCTGGGCTTCGCGCGTGCCGGTATCGCGGAATACGAGCGGCGGCTGGGCCCTTTTGCTCAGCTGACCCTGGAGTACCTCAAGCAATCGGATCGCGAAACGGAAAGCGCGCTGCTTCAGCAGCGGAGTGAAGGAACGCTCCGGGTGGTGCTCGATGAACGCGGTGAGCACCTCACCAGCCGCTCCTTTGCAGAGAAGATCGGTCACTGGGAGATGGACCGGGTGAAGGGAGTTGCCGTACTGGTCGGTGGAGCGGATGGACACACTGGCGCTCTAAGGTCGGCGGCGGATTGGACGTGGTCCCTGAGTAAGCTGACGCTTCAGCATGAACTCGCCCTCGTCGTCCTGTTGGAGCAAATCTACCGCGCATTCACGATCCGCGCCGGGTTGCCGTATCACCGGGATTGACGGCGTTTTCCGTTCCTGTCGCGAATTGAGTTGCCAACACTGAATCCCTGGATAATTTTCTCGCCCTCAATTTATGGCGAAAACCTGCTGGTTAGAACGCGAGAAGCGCAAGACTGCTACGGTGGCGAAATACGCCGCGATCCGTGCTGAACTGAAGAAGAAGGGCGACTACATCGGTCTCTCGCTGCTTCCTCGTAACGCCAGCCCAGCCCGTCTCTCCAAGCGCTGCCTGGCGACAGGTCGCAAGCGTGCTTACATCGGCCGTTTCAAGCTTTCCCGAATCGCTTTCCGTGAACTCGCGTCAAATGGGATGATCCCAGGTGTGACCAAGTCGAGCTGGTAACCGCATTCCGAGATAATCTAGGAGTCGCGGACTTTGATGTTCGCGGCTCTTTCTTTTTGGAGGCATGTTTCTGTTTCTGGCCAGTGCGGCTACTGGGGAACTAGCTCACCAATGGGAGCCGCCCGGGACGATTCTCTGGCAGCTGATCGTCATTTTCGGACTGGTCATCCTGAATGGCTTCTTTGTCGCGTCGGAGTTTGCGATCGTAAAAGTTCGCGGGAGTCAGCTTGAAGCGCTGGAGGAGCAGGGCGTGGCTGGGGCCACCTTTGCCAGGCACGTTGCCGCGCATCTTGACGCATATCTCTCAGCAACTCAGCTGGGAATAACGCTTGCCAGCCTTGCTCTAGGTTGGGTAGGCGAACCGTTTCTCTCCCGGATGGTTGAACCGGCCTTCTTTGCGGTTGGTGTGACCTCAGAGGCAGTGATCAAGTCAGCCTCTTTTGCGATCGCCTTCTCGATTATGACCTTCCTGCACATCGTGCTGGGAGAGCTGGCGCCGAAATCGGTAGCGATTAGCAAGGCCGTTGAGACCACCCTTTGGGTGAGCAAGCCACTCGGGCTCTTCTACGTTATCTTCAAGCCCGCCATCTGGTTCCTGCAAGGCGCTGCCAATCTGATTCTGCGCAAGGTCTTCCGGCTGCAGCCCGTGAGCGAACACGAACTGGCGCATAGCGAGGAAGAGCTGCGCGTGATTCTTGCGGAGAGCCATAGCGCCAAGGAGGTGACTTCGCTGGGCAAGCAGATCCTCCTTAATGCCTTGGACATGAGGCAACGCGTGGTGCGCGATATCACTACCCCGCGGAAAGATGTGATCTTCCTAAATACCGAGGACACCTTCGAAGAGAACCTGGAACGCGCCCAGCTGTCTCGTCACACCCGCTTTCCCCTCTGCGAGGGGCATCTGGATAACTCGGTCGGATTGGTGCACATCAAGGACCTGCTTACCCTTTTGCGCGAGAAGCAACCGGACCTGAACAACATCAAGCGGGAGCTCCTACCGGTGCCCGAGATGATGTCCCTCGAGAAGCTGCTCGCTTTCTTTTTGAGCAAGCATGCGCATCTTGCTCTCGTCGTGGACGAGTTCGGCGGCACGGTGGGTGTCGTCACCATGGACAACGTGCTGGAGGAGATTGTGGGCGACATCCAGGATGAGTTCGACACCGAGAACGCGGAGTTCAAGAAGGTGAACCAGGACGAGTTTCTCGCGGAGGGTTCGCTTGGACTTTACGAACTCAAGGATCTCATTGGCCTGGAACTGGAGAACGAGGACGTCAGCACCATCGGCGGGTATGTTACCCACCTACTCGGTCATCTGCCGAAGCAAGGAGAGGATGTGCGGATTGACGAATACCTGGTGACCGTGACTAAAGCGGATTCGCGACGTGTTTTGCAGCTGAACTTTAAGCGCACCACTGAGGAGCCAGTGGCCGACGACGCGACGACGATCGAGAAAGCGCGCCCTTAGCGGGGCGCAAAGGGAGACGCGAGTGCCACCAGGGCAGCCATCAGGGTGGCGACTTGCACGGTCCAAGCTACGAGGACAAGGATAAGAATCCCACGTTGCGCACGATCCGGCGGAAAGCGCTGGACGATCACGAAGCCAAGACAAGCGACGGCGATCGCGGCAAGGTCACCCAGGCGGGAGAGCGGGAAATGATGTGCTTGTAGGAACGCGAGCAGGGCAAGAAATCCGCGAGTGAACGCAGGCAGCGGCAGGCCGTCAGCCTGTGCGGCGCTGTGCGGTCCCACCATGGCATTCGCGTTTGTGACCAATCGGCCGATGAGGAAGATCGAAAACGCCGGCGCTGCGACTGAGAGGAAGCAGATCAGCCGATGACGGAAGGGAAGGCCGGTCATTTGTCGACATCCTGACGAGGAGAGACCATCCCCTCAACAGTCAATCCCCCTACTTGGGAGGATGTTCGGTTTTCTTCTGATCTATCGTGGGCGGAAGCGTGATTAGCACGAACTGCGCGTCGTTCGCATTGTTCTGCGGTGAGCCAAGCAAAAGAAGGCTCCCGGCCGAGGTGGGCACGGTCTTTGGAGTCCCTGCGTCCACGCTGGAGAAAGTAAGCCGGTAGGTCTGGTTGACCGTGGCGACAAAGCACTTTTCGCCATTTGGGAGAAGGACACTGATCGTACCGTCTTGCATCTCAACGCTCAAAGAGGACGCGTTTGTTTTCAGGTCGAGCTTCCCCCAGGTGCCGGGATGGGCTGAAGTCACGTACTCGAACCGCATCGGCGCCTCGTTTTCCTTCACCGGATGTTTTGCCACTAGGTCCGCCGCTCCTGGCGTAGCAGTGATGTTGAACGCAGCGACACTTGGCGCGACTGTTTGCGAATAAATGCTCATTGGTGAAAACGCCAAAGGGAGGTTGAGCAGCAGAACGTTTCTGAGGTGGCAAAAATCACGCATGGGATTGTCGAAATGTAGGCAAGCTGGCTTCGCAAATGTGATCGGTAAGTCGAAGGGAATCGTGCCTCAAAACAAAATCGAAGCGTGACGCATTTGTGTGCGTCGTCGGCTGAGAGACAAGTCCCCAAGACACTTGGTATCCAGTTAAGAAGGCTAACGACAGCTCCCACGAAGGAAGGTGCGTCGGAGAGTGGCACACCCGCTGCTAGTCGCGGCGATGCGAGTTCCCTCCCAGGCGCAATAACGTAACTAACTTGGAACATAGCGTATTCTGTACATGTTGATCATCAATAAACACTGGGGTCGTTGTAGTGCGGTGCTGGCATGCGGCATAGCTGCCTTGCTCACACCAGTGGCGCAGGCAAATCCGAACGTGGTTACGTTCGACTTGGAGAAGGCAACCATTGAAGACATCCAGGACGCGATGAATGCGCGGGGCCTGACGGCGGTCGAGTTGGTGAACAAGTACTTGCGGCGCATTCAGGCCTACAATGAGGCAAGTCCGCTCGCTCCAGCGCAGCCGCTCAACGCCATCGGTGTCATCAACCCAGAGTTACTGGAAGACGCAGCTGATTCTGACCGCCTCCGCAAGAAAGGCGTAGTCCTCGGGCCGCTGCACGGGGTTCCTTTCATGGTGAAGTGGTCCTACTCGATCAAGGACATGGCAATCACCGGAGGGGTGACGGGCTGGGCAGATCTCGTGACTCCGAACGAAACATGGTCAGTGACGAAAATGCGGCAGGCGGGAGGGATCGTCATGGGACACGTGAACATGGACAATTGGGCGAACTCAGCCACTAGTTCGACCTCGCAGATCCGCGGGACGGTGCGGAGTGCGTATCTCGCGGGTGCTCTGCCAGGCGGTAGCAGTGGCGGCTCTGGAGTCGCTTCCGGCGCCTATCTCACTCACTTTACTTTTGGGGGAGAAACCGGCGGTTCAATTCGCAATCCGGGCGATCGCAGCGGCCTCGTTGCGTACAAGGTGAGCGGTGGTTCCATATCTGTGGACAAGATCATTCCGCTCGCTCCAGAGCGCGATGTCATTGGGCCGATGACCCGCAGCGCAGTGGATAATGCGATCATCCGCGATGTCGTTGGAGAGAAGGACCCGAAGGACATTTGGGCACCCGTTCTTCCGATCTTGGCAGATAAGCGGCCTGTACCTGAAGGCGGCTTCGTCGATGCACTGAGATCCGCGACTTTAAAGGGGAAAAAGATTGGTATCATCGGCACCTACGTGGGAATGCCGCACCCGGATCCAGGAGTGGGAGCGACGCCAAATACCACCACCCCTCAGGTCACGACATCAGCAACGCTGGCTCTCGTCCAACAAGCAAAGGTGGACATGGAAACTGCCGGGGCCACCGTAAGTTATGTCTTCATGCCACCACCGGTGAGCACAACCTACAATCGCGGACCCGCTGCACCTGTGACTCGGCTCTTGAGTACCCCCTTCAGCACCAATGTCGCCGCATACTCATACAAGGGCCTGATTGAGTCGATTGTGTCTACACCCGAGGACACCTACGATAGTTTGGCGACCAAGGTCCTCGCGACGGCAGCTCTGCCTCGGACCAATGCTGGCGGGTTCTATATCAGCGCAGCGGTACGTGCAGCAATGTACACCGTAGATCCGGTCACCCTGAAGTACAGCGAGGGTCAAGCCATCAGCTTCGGATCTGCCCCAGGAATTGAACACTATACAGCACGTGCTCAGCAGAAGAACGCCTTCGAGAAGTGGATGGATGATGAGGGTCTCGATGCTGTCGTCTGGCCAGTGTGGCCGAACAAGACCCCGACTGGGGGTTCAATCATCGGCCGGGATTTGGTGAACTTCATGTATCTTCCCGCGGTGACTGTGCCTATGGGTATTCTGAAACACGCTGAGGGGCAGCAGGAGCCGTTAACCCTGAACTTCACGGGCCGCCTTTATGATGATGCCAATGTGTTGGCCATTGGATACGCCTACGAACAGGCCACAAAGCACCGGTATGCACCGCCGCTTGCACCCGCGCTTCCTGGTGAGGTGATCGCGTATAATAGTCAGAGAAAGCGCGCAGGAGGGATAAATGGACCGCAGGAAGATGACGCGGCACCTGTCCTGAGCATCGTGCCCTCCGCATCGTCCAGTGGAAAGGCGGGACAAGAGGTCGTTACCTTCAAGGGTAAGGTCAAGGACGCAAGCGGCGTTGAGCGTTTGGAGGTTACAGTCGGGGGAATGCTCGTGTCTGTTATGATCACGGGTAGCAATTGGACGGCAGTGTTGCCTGCGGAGAGTTATGCGGAGCTGGTGCGCAACGATGTGAAAACCGTCCAGGTGATGGCGTTGGCGGTTGATCTGGCGGGCAATGCCGCATCCATCCTGGAGACAGTGAAAATCTAACGCGCCGGCCTCAGCTACGCATCGATAGATCTCGGAGGCAGGGTGTGGCTGTGTGCTGGACCCTGCCTCCTTTCCCTTTTTGTCGTGAAGACCCCATACATCTCAGGCCAGACCAAGCTAGTTATCTTGTTCTGCGCTGCCGTCGTTGTTGTTGCAGGACTCGCCTTCATCCTGAACCGCGATCCTTCTCAAAGTGGATCAAGGACTCCCACTAGTCTCGTTCCGCAATCACCTGCGGAGATGGGCGGGTTCCCTACTGCCGATCTCCAGAAGGCAGAGCAAAGCTGGCGCCAACGGGCCGCGGCAGCTTCTCCCGCTGACTTTCGATCCTTGATGAACGACGCTTTGCAGATTCAGGACTCTGCGTTGCGCGATATCGCCGTTGCCCAGATCGTAGCCGCTTGGATGAATGAGGACGCACAGAGCTTCAGTTCCTACTTTGCAAGCTTGGAGGTTCTCGCTGCAACCGATGCCATGCCGCATCTCGCTGTGCTGTCTGCTTTGAAAAAGGCGCTCACACAACTTTCTGAAGACGCGGCGCGATCACAGTATGTTCTAGCAATCGTTGAGCGCTTTGTCGCAGCGCTTTCCAAGAGTGAGCCGGAGGAAGCCCTCAGGTGGGCCGAGCAGTTCCTTGTCGGCGGAGCATTGGACAGCGCTCTGGTGAGCATTGCTCGCGAGAGTGCAAGGAGCAGTCCGGAACGTGCACAGCAGATCATCGCTAAGATCGAGGCGCCACTTCGGCGCATGCAGGCCATGCATGCAGTCGGGGGAGTGTGGGCGCAAGCGGACGCAGCGCGAGCCCTTGCTTGGGCCGGCTCGTTGGAAGTGCCTACCGAGCGGGCGCTGACCTTGAACTCCGTGCTGCTTTCCGTCGCCCAAAAGGATGTCGCGCTCGCTTCTTCGGAACTTTTCGCCGCGACGAAGAAAATAGCTTCAGAGTATACGACAAAGCGCAAAGCCGATATGGCTGCGTTGAAGCTTACTGAAGAGGATCTGGTGAATGATCCCGAGCGCTACAAGGAGATGCTGGAGGCGGGCGAGATTGCACCGCCAGTTAGCCCGGATATCGAGCTTCTGGCGGAGTCGGCACGGGTCATCGCGACTCGCCTGGCGGAGACGGACCCACAGCTCGCCATCGCGTGGGCGGACTCCCTGGGGCACGATTTCCTGCGCTTGAAGAGCATCACAGGCGCGTTCGCCGGGTGGTCACGGAAAGCTCCCGCGGAGGCGTTTGCTTACTACCAGCGTACCTATCCTGAGTATAATGAGATGCTGACCAGCGTTTTCGAGGGTTGGACCTCGAGCAATCCGGCCCAGGCAGCCAGCGCCGCCTTGGCGATTCAGGAGCCACGACGTGCTCAGCTCGCCTTGGAGACCGTGGTCCAGAGATGGGTGACCACAGCGGATCCAGCTGCGGTTGCGAAGTGGGTGGATCAGCTCCCTGTCAATCAGCGCTCTGATTCTGTCGAGATGACGCTAGTGACAGCGCTGAGTAGTGTGGCTCCTGAGCAATCATGGAGGCGCGCTCAGGGAATCACGAACGGTCGCCTGCGATATCGCGCCCTGAAGTCTGCCTTTGCGGTCCTGGTCATCGAGAAGCCCGACCTGGCCAGGAGCTTACTCGCTTCCGCCAATCTGGAGGCAAATCACGCCGAACGCTTTCAGGAGATGCTCACTGCGGTGGGAGCGGGCGGTTAGCCGCCTTGGATAAGATGCGAAAGACGGGGGCGACGCTTGTTTTGCGAAGCTCTATGCCGGCTTTATGAAAATCCCAACCAGGGGTCGCGGGTAAGGAGTCTTCGAGACGAAATCGCTTACGTACCCCTCGCGAGTCCTCAGCTCGACATGGCCCGCATCGGGCCCGCCATACACGATCACGGAGCCCACTGGAGCCTTCTTCGGGTCGCGAAGGTTCAACTGTACAAACCCGTGATGCTTGCAGAGTTCATCACCTGCCTGCTTCGCCCACGCAGTCACGGGCCGCGTGCTGACCAGGCCGGCGGCGAGCAGCGCATTCTTCACATAGCGCCAGCAGTACCAAGTCTTCTTAGGCTTGGCGCGCTCGGTCGCAATCTGCGCGGCGCGGATCATCCGGGCGTCGTAACGGCCCCCTGACGATTTGGGTCCAAAGATACGCTGTTCCTGCCGAGTCAGCAGACGGGCCTCCGCTGGGTCGAGAAGCGACTTCTCCTCTGCACGAGCAGCGGCGACGAAAAGCGCGACGAAGAGGACTGGGCAGAGAAGAGAGCGCATGCGGCCAGACGACGCGGCATGGTAAGCAGCTTTTGCACTCAGTCAAACCTGCAGCGCCATTTAAGGACGGTTTCTCCCGTGGAAACCCCCGCGCCTGTTTCCCAGAAGCTAAATCTCCGAGGCGAACGGCCCAGCGTTCCGCTTCGCTCACTCATGGCCGATCTTAGCGGTCGGCCGACGCGCGCCATTTTGTCCAGAACGGATCAAAAAGCTCGGGCGATGACTGAATTTCAGTCATCGCTGGCCCTCTGAGGTCGGTTCCGGACATAATTGAGTCGGCGCCGGACGGAATTGGCCGGGCCTTGGTCGAGATGGGCGTGCCGCTGAAGCACGGCGGTCGGCTGTGTGGCCGCTCCTGTTGGCGACCCTGGATCCGGGTGAAGGCGTCCCCCGTGCTCGCCCGAAACCGGGAAAGATTTGGTGATGGGCGAACTTCACACTATGAATGTTTGACGCTCCAGTGAGTGCCCGTTTATCTGAGCCCTCGCTTTTTCCGGAAACAACCAACGACTTAAGAGTAAATAGATATGATCAAAATCGGTATCAACGGCTTTGGGCGCATTGGGCGCCTTGTTTTCCGTGCCATCTGCGACCAGGGCCTGCTCGGCAAGGAAATCGACGTTGTGGCCGTCAATGATCTAGTCCCGGCTGACAACCTCGCCTACCTCGTAAAGTACGACTCCACCCAAGGCCGGTTCCCCGGCGAGGTGAAGAGCGGCAAGAGCAGTGACTCCCTCGAGGATGATGATCTTCTGATCGTGGACGGCCACGTCATCCGGTGCCTCGCCGTCAAGGAGGGCCCGACAGCTCTTCCGTGGAAGGAGCTCGGAGTTGATATCGTCATCGAATCGACCGGACTTTTTACAGAAGCTGCAAAGGCGAAGGGTCACATTCAGGCTGGCGCGAAGAAGGTGATCATTTCGGCTCCCGCCAAGGACGAAGACATCACGATCGTGATGGGCGTGAACCATGAGAAGTACGAAGCCGCCAATCACCACATCATTTCCAACGCGAGCTGCACGACGAACTGTCTGGCGCCGGTGGTCCACGTGCTCTTGAAGGAAGGCTTTGGCGTTGCTGAAGGCCTCATGACGACCGTCCACTCCTACACCGCTACGCAGAAGACGGTAGACGGTCCTTCCCGCAAGGACTGGAAGGGCGGGCGCTCTGCCGCGATCAACATCATCCCGTCCGGGACCGGTGCTGCAAAGGCTGTCGGACTCGCGATTCCCGAGGTGAAAGGCAAGCTCACCGGCATGTCGTTCCGCGTGCCGACTCCTACGGTATCGGTAGTCGATCTCACAGTGAAAACCGAGAAGGAGACCTCCTATAAAGAGATCTGCGCGGCGATGAAGAAGGCCAGTGAGACCTACCTGAAGGGCATTCTGGATTACACCGAAGACGAAGTTGTCTCGAGTGACTTCATTCACAACCAGCACTCGTCCATCTTCGATGGCGGCTCCGGGCTTGAGCTGAACAGCAAGTTCTTCAAGCTGGTGAGCTGGTACGACAACGAGTGGGGCTATTCCAACCGTTGCGTGGATCTGGTCCGTTACATCGCGGGCAAGTAGCCCAGCCGATTAGTTTTTGAAGACGCCAGGGTGTGCCATTGCTGGTGCCCTTGGCGTCTTTTGTTTCCCTTCTCCACCCAACTTCTACTCACTCTTATGCCCAAGCTCTCAGTTCGTGATCTCGACGTCGCCGGAAAGCGCGTCCTCGTCCGTGTCGATTTCAATGTCCCTACCGAAGACGTAAACGGCAAAACCCGGATCACCGACGACACCCGGATTCGCGAGAGTCTGCCAACCATCAATTTCCTTCGTGAGAAGGGTGCCAAGGTGATCCTCATGGCGCACTTCGGGCGGCCGAAAGGGCAGGTGGACCAGAAGTACACGCTGCATCCCGTGGCGGAGCACCTCTTCACGCTAATCAAACACCCGGTTCTCTTCAGCCATGAGGTGATCGGTGAATTACCGGAGAAGATCATCGCCAGCATGAAGAATGGCGACGTGGCCCTGCTGGAGAACGTCCGTTTCCATGCCGGGGAAGAGGCGAATGACGCAGGACTGGCGGAAGCTCTGGCAAAGCTCGGGGATATTTATGTGAACGACGCCTTCGGCGCAGCACATCGTGCGCATGCCTCGACTGCGGGGATCGCTAAGCATATTCCGCAAGCTGCGATGGGGCTGCTCATGGAGAAGGAGCTGCAGTACTTGGAAGGGGAACTCGACAACCCGACACGTCCTTTCGTGGTGATCCTGGGGGGCTCGAAGGTCAGCGACAAAATCGGCGTCATCAAGGCCCTCATGGAAAAGGCCGACACCTTCCTGATCGGCGGAGCGATGGCCTATACATTCTTTCGGGCGTTGGGGATCCCCACAGGCAAGAGCCGGGTGGAGGCGGACAAGGTGGATCTGGCCACGGAGATCCTCGAAATGGCGAAGAGGAAGAACGTGCAATTCCTCCTGCCGGTGGACAATTTAGAGACCACTGAGATCAGCGCAACGGCGCAGCCGCGTTCCACGGGAATCATCTCCAAAGCGCGTGGAATCACAGACGATTACGAGGCGGTGGATATCGGGCCAGAGACCATCAAGCGCTACCAGGAGGAGATCGCGAAAGCCAAGACGATCATCTGGAATGGGCCGGTTGGAATTTTCGAGCTAGAGCCATTTGCTAAAGGCACGCGCGCACTTGCGGAAGCAGTTGCTGCGAACGAGGGAGCGGTGACGATCATTGGAGGAGGCGACTCGGTCACGGCGGTTAAGCAGTTTGGCCTCGCCGATAAGATGACCTTCATCTCCACGGGCGGTGGAGCCTCGCTCGAACTGCTGGAAGGCAAGGAACTCCCAGGCGTTGCCGCGCTTTCCGAGAAGTAGGCGAGCAAACTTCAACGACACAAACGTATGCGCCGCAAGATTATCGCCGCCAACTGGAAGATGAACATGACCATCGAGGAGGCGGGCAGCTTCCTCGAAACCTTCCTCTTGGAAATCGGCGAGGAGAAGCGCGTCGACATTGTTCTCGTGCCTACCTTCACAGCCCTCTCGCGAGTCTCGGAGCGACTGGAGAAGGCTACGAATGTTCGCCTCGGCGCGCAGAACATGCACTGGGAGAAGTCCGGTGCCTTCACGGGAGAGATTAGCGCGTCACTTCTGCGCGAACTTTTTGTTCGCTACGTCCTCGTCGGACATAGCGAGCGGCGGACGCTCTTCGGGGAAACCGATGAGACGGTAAACCGCAAAACCAAGGCGGCACTGGAGGCATCATTGAAGCCGATCGTCTGCGTGGGCGAGACGCTGGAACAGCGCGATGGCAACCAGGTCGAGCAAGTACTGGAAAAACAGATCCGTGGTAGCCTGGCGGGATTCAGTTCAAAGGAGCTGCTCGAGACGGTGATCGCCTACGAGCCAGTTTGGGCCATTGGCACCGGGCGGACGGCGAGTCCCGAGCAGGCGCAGGAAGCACACGCGTTTATCCGGAAGGTGTTGGCGGAGATCAGCGATGCGACGACTGCCGAAAAGGTGCGGATCCAGTACGGTGGCAGTGTGAAGCCAGGCAATACGACCGAGCTGATGAGCCAGCCCGACATCGACGGAGCGCTGGTCGGTGGCGCCAGCCTTGACGCGCGCGGCTTTGCCGAGATCGTGAAATTCAGCGCCGCCCTCGCGAACTGATCGGGTCAGTCCAGGCGAACTGTCCGCCCGGTCCGAGCTGCTTCGTAGATTGCCACAACGAGGCTGACCGCGCGGCGTGCCTCGGCACCGGGGATCATTGGTGGGCGCTTATCGCGAAGCGCCCCCACGAGATCTTCGATCAGCCGGCGGTGTCCTTCGGTGCTAATCGCCTTCGGGTCTGCCGTGCCGCCGCCGATCTTGGCGCCTGAGTCTCCGCGCCGGATGTCTTCGTCTCCGGGATGCTCCTCCGCAAAATCCCAGCGCGTGATCCGGTCCTGGACCAGTGTAGCACTGCCTTTGTCACCCATGATTTCGATTCTCAGATCTGAGCCCGGATGGCAGGATGTCGCCGCCTCGATCACGCCCAGCGCGCCATTGGGGAATTTCAAAGCGGCCGCCAAGGTGTCCTCCGCCTCCACGCCGGGATGGGCGAGAGTATCATAGAAGCCGCAGACCTGCTCCGGCAGCCCCACCAGCCACTGCAGCAAGTCGACCGCGTGGATCCCCTGATTCATCAGCGCACCTCCGCCATCGAGTTTCCATGTGCCCTTCCAGCTCGAGGAATCATAGTAGCTCTGGGCGCGCCACCATTTGATGTACGCGCTGCAAAAGGTCAGTCGACCAAACCGTCCAGCTTCGATCGCCGCCTTGAGCTGTTGTGCACCACGGCCCAGCCGTGCTTGGAAGACTCCGGCCAACACGCCGCCGCCACTTTCAGCTGCCAGGAGGATCCGATCTACAGCATCGAGGCTCACCTCCAGCGGCTTCTCACAGAGCACAGCCTTACCCGCTAGGAGAAAGGGGACGGCGGCATCTGCGTGGGCTCCGCTTGGCGTGGTCACGCACACGGCGTGGACTGCAGGATCGCTGACCAGTTCCTCCAGACTCTCGGCCGATCGGCAGTCCTGCTGAGCGGCGAAAGCTGCACACGCCTCACGGTTTCGGGAATACGCCGCGATCAGTCGCGCGCCTGGCACTTGGCGAATGGCCTCTGCATGGAAGCCCGCAATCATCCCCGTCCCGATGATTGCGAAACCAATAGACTCCGCCATTCCGTTGCCTAGCGTTCGGCGATCGGCACCACTTTGCGCCCTACTTCAGGACCCGAGTATTCACTGAGCGGCCGGAAGAGCCGGTTGTCCGCCAACTGCTCGAGAATGTGCGCCGTCCACCCGCTCATCCGAGCGATCGCGAAGATCGGCGTGAAGAGATCCGTCGGAATCCCCAGGGAGTAGTACACCGTAGCCGAGTAAAAATCGACGTTCGCATTCAGGCCCTTCTGGTCCTTCATGATTGTCGCAATGCGCTCGCTCATCTGGATCCACTTCGGCTCGCCGAGCTGATTCGAAAGCTGAATGGCCATCGCCTTGAGGTGCGGCGCGCGAGGGTCGAGTACCTTGTACACGCGGTGGCCGATGCCCATGATCTTCTTCTTCTGGGAAAGCGCGTCTGCCACCCAGCCTTCGACAGCCTCCAGCGAGCCGATCTCCTGGAGCATGTGAATGACGCCTTCGTTCGCACCGCCATGGAGAGGTCCTTTTAGCGCGCCGATCGCTGCACTCACGGCAGAGTACATGTCGCTCAGGGTCGAGGCAACGACACGCCCGGTGAAAGTCGAGGCATTGAAGCCGTGCTCCGCGTGCAGGACAAACGCCACATCCAGAGTGTGCTCCGCATCCGCGCTTGGCTCCTCGCCGGTCATCAGCCAGAGGAAGTGTGCTGCTTCACCGAGATCCTTGCGGATCGGAGGAAGCGGGAGGTTTGAACGGGAACGATGGAAGTAAGCGGCGACGATCCCGATCTGCGCCACGAGCTTGATCGCGATTGCGTGGTTCTCCGGCATGTCCAGGTCGTGCCGAACCGTGCGATAGCATCCCAGCATCGAGACGGCTGTCCGCATGATGTCGATCGGCGCAGCGTCCTTTGGTGCGGCGCAGACAAAATCGATGACGCCCTGTGGGAGCTCGCGTTCTGCTCGGAGTGCGGTGGTCAGCTGCTGGAGTTCCTGGACCTTCGGCAATCGGCCATGCCAGAGCAGGTGCACGACTTCCTCGTAGCTCACCCTCCCGGCGAGTTCGTTGATGTCATAGCCCCGGTAAATGAGTTGGCCGACCTCGCCGCGCACATCACCGATGCTCGTCTCCGCGGCAATTACGCCTTCTAGGCCTCTGGAAATGACTGCCATAGTTTGTTTGGATTGAGAGTTAAGTGCTGGGCTATGCCTTACCCCAATGGCGGAGCAGGGTGTCGGCCATCACGGAAGGAGTATCCGCCACCGCGATGTTGGCATTTTTCATCGCATCGATCTTACCACTCGCCGTTCCCTTTCCACCAGAGACGATCGCTCCTGCGTGGCCCATGCGACGTCCTGGCGGGGCCGTGACTCCTGCAATAAATGCGGCGATCGGCTTCTTGCAATGTACCGCCGCCCAAGCCGCAGCTTCCTCTTCCGCCGAACCACCAATCTCGCCGATCATAATGATCGCCTCCGTCTCCGGGTCGTCATTGAACATCTGAAGAACATCCAGATGCGATGTGCCGTTCACCGGATCGCCACCGATGCCTACACAGGTGGTTTGCCCGAAGCCGCGACTCGTCAGCTGCCAGACGGCCTCATAGGTCAGCGTTCCCGAGCGGGAGACGACACCGACATTTCCGCGCTTGTGAATATACCCTGGCGAGATCCCAATCCGGCAACCGCCGGACGAGCCTGGCCCGTCCCCTGGCGTGACCAGCCCTGGGCAGTTCGGCCCGATCAGTCGAGTCCTGCTCCCACGAAGGGCGTGCTTGACGCGCACCATATCGTTCACCGGGATGCCTTCCGTGATGCAAACAACTAACTCGAGCCCGGCGTCGACGCCCTCGAGGATGGCGTCCGCAGCGAAGGGCGGCGGCACGAAGAGTACCGCGACCGTCGCGCCTGCTTGCCGCACCGAGTCTGTAACGGTGTCATAGATCGGAACCTTGTGTGCACCGTGGGCGAAGACTTGCCCGCCTTTGCCGGGTGTAACGCCGGCAACAACTTTGGTGCCGTAGTCCAGCGAGAGCTGCGCGTGTCGTGCGCCGAAGCTGCCAGTAATGCCCTGGACAACGACGCGAGTATCGGGTGTGACGAGAATTGCCATGAAAGCTTTGGGATCTAAGCGTTGGAGTGGGAGGAGCCTTCCATTTGCCTAGGCAGCCTTTGCGATCGCTGCGACGACCTTCTGAGCGGCGTCGGCGAGATCGTCTCCGGAGATCAGCGTGAGCCCGCTGTTAGCCAGGGTCTGTTTGCCCGCCTTGACATTGTTCCCCTCCAGCCGGACGACCAGCGGCAAGTTGAGCCCGGTTTCCTTCGCCGCCGCAATGATCCCTTTGGCGATCACATCGCAGTCCATAATGCCGCCAAAGATGTTCACCAGGATCCCACGCACCTTCTTGTCGCTTAAGATGATCTTGAAGGCTGCTGCGACCTGCTCCTGGCTGGCCCCGCCGCCGACATCCAGAAAGTTCGCAGGTTCACCACCGTAGTGTTTGATGATGTCCATCGTCGCCATGGCGAGGCCGGCGCCATTCACCAGGCAGGCGATGTTTCCGTCGAGTCCGATGTAGTTCAGATTGTACTCGCTGGCCGCGACCTCCCGCGGGTCTTCCTCAGCCTTGTCCCGCATCTCAGCAATCTCCGGCTGCCGATAGAGCGCATTGTCGTCGAAGTTGAACTTCGCATCCAGCGCCAGCAGCTTTCCATCCGGCGTCACAACGAGCGGGTTGACTTCGATCATCGAGCAATCCCGCTCCAGGAAGAGCCGGTAGATTGCCATGAAAAGCTTGGTTGCCTGGCCGAGCAGGGGACCCTCCAGCCCGAGCGCCTTCGCCAGCTTCCGTGTCTGATATGGTTGCAGGCCGAGGAGCGGATGAATCGGCTCGCGCATGATCTTCTCAGGCGTCTGCTCGGCCACGTGCTCGATGTCCATCCCGCCTTCCGTACTCACCATCACCACGGGTGCGCTGGTCACACGATCCAGCAGGATCGCGAAGTACAGCTCCCGCGAAATGTCCACCGCCTCCGCGACGAGGAGGTGGTTTACCAGGCGCCCCTCGGGTCCGGTCTGATGGGTGACGAGTGTTTGCCCGAGCATCTTTTCGGCGAGCGCCC
Organism: Spartobacteria bacterium; assembly: GCA_031389825.1. Lineage (GTDB taxonomy): Bacteria > Verrucomicrobiota > Verrucomicrobiia > Chthoniobacterales > Chthoniobacteraceae > JANMSW01. The sequence continues at coordinate 198,567 of JANMSW010000003.1, read as the reverse complement.
GTGCTTCCGCCGGTGTCGTGCAAAGATGCACCCCTCCTTGAAAGCCATTCTGGAATGTTCCCTTACCCCTTCCCCCCGCGTGAATCTGAGCCTTGATGACGATCTGTTTGCCACCCAGTTGTGTGGCGGCAGCCTCTGCTTCGTCCGGAGTGGACACCGCGCGGCCCAGGGGGCTGGCGACGCCGAACTTCTGGAACAGCTCGCGGGCTTGGTATTCGTGAATATTCATGAAAGGGAGAAAAGGACGCGTCCGCCGCCGGGATACCCGGGGACGGACGCGAAAGTGGGGGAGCCGCTGGTCGTCAGCCGGCCCGGGGATAGGCTAGGAGCCGCCGCCTACGTACTGCGCGGAGTAAGTCTCGAACTTCGCCGTCGAACCAACCGCGGGAGTGCTCTCCACGTCGTACACGTTGTTCCCGACAATCTCCTGCGACTGGGTGTCCCAGATCATCACTGACTTCTTCGCCTTCGGAGACGTGCGCTGATCTTTCTCCGTGTCCACAGCGATATAACGGGGTGCCTTCTTCTTCGCCCGTGCTTTTGGCTTCGACGAGGCGGTAGAGCGCCGGCTCGTTGACCGCGCTTCGCGGGCGTCATCTGCCGCGCGATCCGCCATCATCCGCTGGTACGCAGCGCGCGCGCGGCGCTCCGCGACCTGCCGCTGGCGTTCCGTGGCTTGATGCTTCGCAATGATGTACGTGGTGACCGCGACCACCGCGCCAACGGCGGCACCGGTCGCAAATGACTCCGCACTGCTCATGCCTGCAGCCCGGGCGATGCCTCCAGCGGCCACGCCGCTCAAGCCTCCGAAAACTGCAGCATTTTCACCAGGAGTAAGCCCCGCGCAGCCGGAGAGCACCAAAGCGCAAGACGTGACGAGAGCAACGGAACGGATCGAGCCAGCGTTCATAGAGGCAATGATGTTTAGAGAGCGCCCCGGGAATGCAAAGTTCAAAGTTGCAGTTTCAGGGTTTTGAGCGGTGTGGCGTGATCACGCAAGTGAGGGGCGGGTAGCTTAGCGCAAATGCCCGCCAGTTGACCATCGATTGCCTCGCATTCTCCCCGGTACCTCCTCCGACTGGGGTGTCAGCAGCTCTGAAGAATGTTCGGTTAAGCTGAAGGGTGTTCCACCGGCTGGAAAGTGGGGGCATTAAGAAACCCAGTATTCCTGAAGCGAATGCCATGCTGAAAAACCGAAGAACCAGAGAACGACTCTTCGCCCTCCGTAGCCCGACAGAGGGTGTGTTTGCCATGCCACTTCGTCGATGATGAGGAAAGGTGCGACCGCAAACCCAGAAGAGCGCATGCGCCAGGGAGAGACAGGAACATCTAAGTGGACGCCGCGTTGGGCTTGCCCCTCATAAAAAGGCCTTGGGAGTGGCTGGAAGGGAATTCTTGCAACAGGCACCAGTGTGACTCGGGGCGCCATGCCTGTTGAACCGCGTAAAAATTCGCGATCGAACGCTCGGTCAACGGACCCGACGCCAAAGGTTCCAGTTACAACCCAGAGAACCAGATATCCTACGGCAAACCACCTCCAGGTTGGATTCATTCGCTTCTACTCAGACTGATCGCTGGAATCATGCTGTAGGGGAAGCTATTGGCGTCGGTCTAAAACGCCACTCGAATCCCATCGGCACTAGCTTGATGAACATCAACGGTCTGACAGCACATATCAGCGGACGGTGAGCGCCCCTAATGTCCCGTTTTGCTCCATCTTAGCAGTTTGCCCCGACTGTGCAGCTCCGCCCACGGCGTCGCGGCGATTTACCCCCCCCTATGAGGCTCGGAGCCCCGGTGTTGGAGCACTTTGCTCCGGCGTTGCAGCTCGGAGCTCCGGCATCGGAGCAATCTGCTCCGACGTTGCGGCTCCGAGCTCCGGTGTCGGAGCACTTTGCTCCGACGTTGCGGCTCCGAGCTCCGGTGGCGGAGCACTTTGCTCCGGTGTTGCGGCTCGGAGCTCCGGTGCCGGAGCAATTTGCTCCGGCGTTGCGGCTCGGAGCTCCGGCATCGGAGCACTTTGCTCCGGCGTTGCGGCTCGGAGCTCCGGCGTCGGAGCAGTTTGCTCCGGCGTTGCGGCTCGGAGCTCCGGTGTCGGAGCAATTTGCTCCGGTGTTGCGGCTCGGAGCTCCAGTGTCGGAGCGATTTGCTCCGGTGTTGCAGCAGTTTGGGCCTCAGGCTCCGGACTTTTCCTCGTCGGAGCGTGCTTGTGCTGCCTTGAAGGGCACTTTATTGGCCACGCACCACTCCGCAGCCTTGGGGTGGCCGGACTCGGCGGCTTTGCGGTACCAATCCTGGGCCTGGAGTTTGTTGAGGACGATCCCGGTGCCGCTCTCGTAGCACCGGGCAAGGAGGTACATGCAGTAGCTATCCCCACCTTTTGCACCCTTGTAGATGAGTTCAACACCGCGGCGGGGGTTCTGAGGCACGCCTTGTCCGTTGATGTACAAGACGCCGAGATTGCCAATGGCTTCACCAAAGCCTGCCTCGGCCGCCTTGGTGAAAAGACGCAGCGCTTCGGGGAAGTTCTGCTTGGTTCCGATGCCCTGATGGTGACAGGTCCCAAGCCGATTCATTGCGCGGAGGTTGCCATGCCCAACGGAGGTCTGCAGAAGCGCAATGGCGATTGCTTCGTTCTTGGCGACCCCTTTGCCGTAGAGAAAGCATTCCGCAAGAGCTGCCTGCGCCGCGGGTTCATCCTGGTCGGCCGCCGCTTGGAAGCAGTCTACGGCTCGGGCCAGATCGGCCTTGGTACCGTGCCCGTTGGAGAGCATGAGACCGAGCTGGGTGAATGCAGCAGCGCTACCTTGCGCGGCAGCCGCAGAGTACCATGCAAAGGAGTCCTTTGGCTCGCGAGTCCGCAGCGAATCGCCGAGAAACATCTGGGCGGCCATGATATCGAGGTGCGCGGCCTCGATGAGTAAGTCGCGTAGGTCGTTGAATTCACTATCAGTAAGTGGATCCTTCCGCCCGCGCATTGTCTCGAGCAGCATCTCGAGACGGACCTTGCCAGAGTCAGTCTCCGGGAACTGTTTAATCACGCGAAGCCATGCGGCGATTGCTCGCACCGGGTCGCCATCGTTCTCCAAGACTTGGGCGCTGGCCACAGCGGCGCGAAGGTAGTCGGGCCGCGATGGCGCAGGCGTAGCCGCCGGAACGATTGGCACAGGGGTGCTGGGGACAGCGGCCACCGGTGCAGGGGTCGATGGTAGAGCGGGAGCGGGAGGAGGAGGCGCGACCACCGTGGGCCCAGTCTCAGGAGCGGTCCGCTGACGCTGCTCGGAGTCTCGGAGAAATAGAAATAAGAGGGTCGCGATGGTAGTGACGGTCGCAATACCGCCAACGAAGCCTACGGGGAAGCGACGCCGCCGGGGGCGATCGGGCAGGGGCGCGCTGACGGGCACCCGCGCGATCGGTGGAGGCGGCGTTAACGGGAGGCGCGTCTCGTACTTGGTGGAGCCGAGATCGATTTGCCTACGCTCCGCGGCGTCGAGCTCTGCTTGAAAGGCCTCAGCGCTGGCGAAGGTATTGTCGGGAGCGATCGCGCGCTTTACGACCGCATTTCCCTCCTCCGTGAGCGTGGCCAGCGGCGTGTAGCGCATCGCGGCCCCGCTGGCGTGTCCTAGCGGGGAGAGCGCCCCACCGAGCAACTCGTAGGCGATACCTGCCAGGCCGGAGACGTACGTGCTGCGCGAGTCGGCGCTTGCGCCGTGGCTACCCGCTGAGCCGCTCACGACCGTCTGCCCGCCAGCCCAGGTTTCCGACGACGAGAGTTCGCGAGTGATGCCAAGAGGATTCAGCTTCACGCGGAAGGCCGGCCACTCGTTCACGGGGCGACGCAGCCAATGTTCCCGCCCCTCTGGAGTGGGGCCGAGATCCACAAAGACCTGGTGCAGGCCGAGATCGAGCCGCTTCAGCCCGGCAGAGATGGCGAAGTCAACGCCTGCGGAGGCCTGCTTCAACAAGTGCAGCGTCTCCGCGATGCCGAGCTCCCGGCGAACGCGCAGGAGCTCGAGGAGGGTGAAGCCTTCCGTCCACTCGATGACCACGAAGCTCGCTGGGGCGACGGTTTCCAAGCCGAAGACGCGTAGCAGATTTGCATGCTGAACAGGGGCGATGCGGGAGATCTCTCGCTCCAGCTGAGTGTAGAGGGCGGTGTCGTCTGTGTACTCTCGCAGGAGGACGAGGAGGCGCACATCCGCCTTGCGATCCTGATCGTGAGCGCGAAAGACCCGACCGGCATTCGTCTCACCGAGAGCCTGCCGGATCTCGTAGCGGCCTGCCACCAGGGTGCCGACCTCGAACTGCGTGGGCTGCACGGCAAAGGCCGAGTCGTCCGCCACGGTCGCGTAGTTCTCATCATCCGCGGGCATGATGGACGCGATCGAGGCGGGCGCGCCTGTGACGGATTCGATGCAGCGCTCAATATCGATGCGCAGCTCCGTGGGCGTCTGATGTCGGGCGCTCGCATCCTTGGCGAGCATCTTGCGGAGGAGCGCAGCGAGGGCGGGCGGCGGGTTCTTGAGCTTCTCGAAGGGTGGCGGCTTGGTGAGATGCTGGCTCATCACCTGCGCCATCGATCCGGCGAAGGGCGTATGCCCGGCGAGCATGAACCAGAGCGTGACACCTAGGGAGTAGATGTCCGAGCGGACGTCGATTTCTTTATCCTCGAGCTGCTCGGGACTGGCGAAGTGAGGCGTGCCGATGAAGCCGCCCAGCGAAATGGTAGCCGCATCTTCGTCGCCTTCACCGGGCACGCAGGTCTTGGCCAAGCCAAAGTCGATGACCTTCACGACCAGCTCTTCGTCCTCACGAACGAGCATGAGATTGGAGGGTTTAATATCCCGATGTACAAGCCCGTGCTGGGTCGCGGCATTGAGCGCGCGGGAGACTTGCAGCGCGATGCGCAGGGCGAGTAGGGGATCGACGGTACCCTGCCGCTTGATCAGTGCCTCCACGGTCTCACCGTCGATGAACTCCATCGCGTAGAAGTAAGTGTCGCCATCTGCACCGAGGTGGAACACTGAAGCCACATGCCGGTGGCGGAGCTTTGCGGCTGAACGGGCCTCACGGACGAAGCGCTGGCGGGCAATGTCTGTGTTGAGGTTCGTGCAATTGATAACCTTCAGCGCAACGGGCACACGAAGGTTTGAATCAAAGGCCTTATAGGTGATCCCCATGGCACCGCGCCCGAGTTCATACAGGGAGCCGTCATCGCGGGTCAGCACCTCGTAGTGGTCGAACGTGACAGTCTCGGGCATGTGGAACGCGGAAGTATTATGCTAAAACTGCAGGATTCGCGAGGTTGCAGTCTCGGCGGCGGTTGCGCAATCTGCAACGGCAACCACCAAGCATGGGCGCCAAACTCCAAGTTCACCCTACGCAGGCCGATCCCTTTGAGGTCACGATCGGCAATACTGCCACTATTGGGCGAACGCGTGAGAATACCGTCTGTTTGAATTTCAGCCCGCTCGCTTCCCGGCAGCACGCGATGATCCGCTGTCACAATGGGTGGCAATACCAGCTGATCGACCTCGGCAGCCGTAATGGCACCTACCTCAACGACCAGCGGGTGGTCATGCCGGCGACTCTGGAGCATGGCGCGAAGATCCGGGTGGCAGACACCGTGATGACCTTCATGGAGGAGGCGGATGCGACCGAAGGCGAGCACCTTCAGGTCACGGTCGCGGACAGTGAGTCGAGCACCGTCTTCGAGGCGCAACCGGCTGCGCTGCTCGTGTGTGATATTCGGGGTTTTAGCACTCTGTCGGAGAAGATCCCGAGTGGGGACCTCGCTCAACTGCTCGGGGCGTGGTTCCGTGAATCAGGAAACTTGATTGTGCGCGGGGGTGGGACGATTGATAAGTTCCTGGGCGATGCGGTACTTGCGTATTGGGGCGGCTGCGGCGGTGGTGAAAGCTGCGAGCCTGCCCTTGAAGTCGCACTCGCTCTACAACGCCTCGCCACGGAGCGCGTGTGGAGCAGCAACGAACCACTGCGGATCGCGGTCGCGCTGCACTATGGCTACGTGACCTGCACGAACGTGGGGATGGCCGCCGAGCGGGACGCAACGATCATTGGGGATGCGGTGAATACGGTTTTCCGACTGGAGGGGGTATCCAAGGATCTCGGTGAGCCGCTCCTCTGCTCGCACGACTTCGTGCAGCAGCTTGCCTCAGCGGCCGCGTTTCGGGATTTGGGAGACCAGGCGCTCAAGGGCAAGAGCCAGAGCGTGCGAGTCTTCGGCTGGGGCGAGCGGTTCGTTACTGCTTCTCCCGGGCTCTGAGCGCGCGCCAGGCGACGAAGTAGGTGACGAGAGCCCAGAGCGCGTGGGTGAGCAGCGCAACCATGCCTGGTCCCGGACGGCGGAAGCTTTCGCCCATCTTAAACTCTTCCAGCCGTTTGATATTCCTGACGGACGTCCAATAGTCTGAGAGGGTGTTTCGGGCGATCATTTGCTCCCAGAGGAAGCTTGTATCCACCATCGTGCGGGCAGCGAAGCTGGGCATGACGCGGCTGACGGCATGGACCGAGTTGCTCATCTCATTCGCGGGTACCGTGAAACCGGAGAAAAGGATTTGTGGGATGAGCACCAGCGGGACCACGAGCACAGCCTGCATGACAGAACGCGCAAGGGCGGAGATCGCGCTGCCGATTCCCACCGAAGCTAGCGCGATCCCACCGAGGGCGAGGAGCTGCCATGCGACGCTGCCGTGGAGGCCCTTCTCGCCGAGTTGCAGCGTCGCGTAGAGCAAGGCTGCTTGCAGCACGGTGATCGCCGTGAGGAAGGTAAACTTTGAGATCAGGTAAGTATGAGCGCCGACTCCCACCAACCGTTCACGCCGGTAGATGGGCAGCTCTTTCACGATCTCCTGCGCAGCATTGCTGCAGCCAAACCATAGCGTGGCCACATAAGCAAAGAACAGCGCGAGTGCCTGATCATTCGTTACCCAGGAGACGAGCACGCCGATAATCAGCGGCTGGCCAAGCAGGATGATGAAGTTCCGCCAATCTGCGCTCAGAATGGTCCACTGCCGGTGTAGGAGAATCGGCAACGCGCTGCTCCGATGAACGCGGGTGGTAGCGGCAGGATTAGTCGGGGAAAGCGCAACTTGCCCGGGATTCGGCGGCGCGTCTCTGGCCCAATCCGCGGGGGGGCGTTCATGCAGCCGATCGTAAAGTGCGGTCAGCTTGGCGACGCGGAAGTAATCGCGCGCCTCTTGCGCTGAGCCCAGGAACGCCGCGTACCCGCCCACCAGCACGGAGAGCCGGTCGAAGAGGTACGCATGCTCCATCACGTGGGTGGTGCAGACGATAGTACAGCCGGTGTCAGCCAGATCCCGGAGCAACTCCATGAGCTGGAACTCCGTTGCAGGATCGAGACCGGAGGATGGCTCGTCGAGGAAGAGCACTGGCGGACGCGCGAGCAGCTCCACGCCGACGCTTACCCGTTTGCGCTGCCCGCCTGAGAGTCGATGGATGGGATGATCCGCACGTTCCCTCAGCCCGAGCTGGGTAAGCGTCTGGATGATCAGTTTCTGAATCTCCGCAGGCGGGGTGGATGCGGCGAGCCGGAGTCGCGCACTGAAACGCAGCGCCTGCGCGACGGTCAGCTCCGGATGTACGATATCCTCCTGCGGCACATACCCGAAGGAACGTTGGGAGCCGCCTGCGTACAGATCCTCCCCGTCCACGAGCACGCGACCTTCGGTAGGTGTGCGCAAGCCTGCGAGCACATTGAGCAGGGTTGATTTGCCCGCTCCGCTCGGCCCGAGAATCCCTGTGAATTGCGCGGGAGGGAAACGAAGATCGATCCCGTGGAGCAGGGTGTGCGGCCCGCTCTTCACCGTCACGTTCATCGCGGCAATCGTGCTCCCTGCCGCCGAGGCACTCAGCGCCAGCGCGCGCCCGTCGTACTGGAAGGAGAAAGGGCCAATCTGGAGGCGGTCGCCAATCGTCAGCTCCTGAGTGTCGAAGCGTCGCCCATTCACGAACGAGCCGCCGGTGCTGTTGAGATCGGTCACCAGGCACCCGCTCCCGGCCTGCTCCTGCACCATCGCGTGGCGGCGCGAGACCCCCGGATCATTGAGCACCACGTCTGCCTGGGGATCGCGTCCGAAGACCAGCTCACCCGCGATCAACACGCGGTCACTGGCTTGCCCGCGGACCAACATGCCGGGTGCACGCGCGCTCTCGGTACCCGGCTTTTCTGCGCTGGGAGCCGGCGGTTCACCGCGCCCGAACTCGATCACCGCCGGCCCAACCCGGATCTGCGCACCCGGCTCCAACTCCATCGGCTGGTCGACGCGTTGCCCATTGAGAAAGGTGCCTTTCTGGCTGCGCAGATCCTCCACGACGGCCCGCTCGCCATCCCACGAGACCAGGCAGTGCTGGCGCGAGACTTCCAGATGATCCAGCTGCAGCGCTGCCGCGGGCGAACGCCCCAGCACGTGTGTGCCGGGAATCAGTTCGAGCACCTGGCCCGGCAGGCCGCTGACGATCGAAAGGTAAGCGGGGGAGTTGTCCACGCGGCGGAGAATCGTGCTCCCTTTGCTCAGATCAGATTAGGGCAGAACGACCCAGACTTCAGCGATGCGATTCTTCTCCATGTTCTCGGCATCGAGCAGCGTCGAGCCGCCCATTCCGACCGCGTGCATCACGTTCATCACGCCTGCCTTGTCGCGCATCGCATTCATCACGGCATCGGCGCGCGCCTGCGAAAAGGCCAGGTTCTTTTTCGCGTCCCCCTTGGGATCTGCGTAGCCGAGGATTACAAACACCGAAGTGAGCTCATCGCGGAGCTTTGTGATCTGTGGATTCTCCAGTGCTTGCTGGAGTGATTGGATCTCAGCGGCACCCAGAGTGGTCTTACCTGAAGCGAAGGGAACGGTCAGCAGTTTACCCATCGTCCGTGCGCGCTCCACGCTGTTGTAGAGCTTGTCTTTATTGGCCTCCGTGATCGTCGGCATCAGGTCGATGCGCGTGAGCACCTCCTGCTTTATCTTCTTATTCTCCTCACTGGCAGGATTGACGTCGATCGTCTCGGGTGCCGTCACCTGCCCCGGGAGCTCATCTGTCGGAGTGTCTTCCGTGGGAGGTGTTGTGGAGGGCTGAACCGGCGATGCGCCTGCGCTCACCGTCGCAGCAGGGTAGACAGGGGGCGGCTGTGGGGCGGGGGTAGTCTCGGCGACTTTCGGAGTTTCAGGCTTCGTTGGCTCGGGACTCTCCCAGAGCGGCTTGGCCAGGAATGCGAGCGCCACGAGCAGTGCCAGGGCACCGGCGGCCCAAGGTGCAAGACGGAGGAGCGACAGCCGGCCGCCTTTTACTACTCCCAGTGGTTTGCCGCATTCCGGGCAGACCAAAGGAGCGCCAGACTCCAACACGACTTCCTCGCCTCGATAGGCTTGCAGACATCCTGAGTAGTTATGGCACTTCGCTTTCACCTTCATGGCTGGGGTTTATAGTTACTGCAATTGGGGAGGAAACAGCAAATTCGCCGAGCTCGGCTGGAGGAATGCGACAAGGTCAGCGGGAAGAGGAGCCTCCCAAGCGAGCGTGAGATCCGGAATGCTCAGGCACGAGGCATGGAGAGCATGTCGCGGAAGCAGCAGGCGGTTGGCCAGAGAGTCAGTCCATCCCGTGCGGATGAACTCGAGATAACACTGTTCGTCCGGCCCATAGATCTTGTCGCCGACGATCGGGTGCCCCGCATGCGCAAGATGCACCCGGAGCTGGTGCATTCGCCCAGTTTCCGGGAAGGCTTCCACAACGCTGAAATGACTACCTGCCGAAGTCTCCAGCTCTAGCCGTTCCCGTACGCGGAAGCGCGTGACCGCCACCGCTCCTGCCGGGTGCACCGCCTGTTTGAGATGGATCGCCGACTCCCGCACTGTGCCCTGACGGAGAAGCGGCGCATCCACCGTCCACTCCTCCGCTTCCGGCCAGCCCCAGACGATGGCCAGATAGCCCTTCTCGATCTTCCGCCCCTCCATCCGCATCCCGAAATCACGCGCCGCCTGCTTGTGCTTGGCGATCAACATTAGCCCACTGGTTTCACGATCAAGCCGGTTGATCAGGGAGACCTGCCCACCGTTCGCCAGTTCAAACGCGAGTAGATCGCGCAGACCATCCCAGAGGGTGCGGACGCCGTCGGGCTTGCTGGGGTGCGCCTGAAGAAACGGCGGCTTGTCCACCACCAGGTAGTCGGCCGTCTCATCCACGATCCGGAAGCGGACGGGAATCTTGCTCGTGCTCGTGTGCGTAGTCAGTGCAGGTTCCGTACGTTCAGGTGTGAACCGCGCGCTGCCTCCCTTCAAGATTGAACCGCATCTTCCCCATTGCCCTTTCGATCTCCGCACCAGGCTCTGCCTTTGTCCTAGATGATCCGTCTAGTTAATGTCTCCCGCCTCTACGCGAACTCCGGCGCGGCGCTCGACGACGTCTCGGTCGAGATCCCACGTCACGACTTCCTGGCAGTAACTGGCCCGAGCGGCTGTGGTAAGAGCACGCTTCTGCACTTGCTTGGTGGGCTCGATCAGCCGACCCGCGGAGAGATCTTCGTTGGCGATCTTGCCCTGCATCACGCGGGCGAGCGCGAGCTCACCCAGTATCGGCAACGCCAGCTCGGCATTGTGTTCCAGTTCTTTAATCTTCTGCCCACCATGACCGTGCGGGAGAATATCTGCCTCCCGCTCCTACTCCAGGGCGCACCATTGCGCGAGGTGCAGGCGAAAGCCGACGAGCTGCTCGACCTTGTCCATCTGTCCGACCGTGCACACCATCGGGTCCACCAGCTCAGCGGCGGGCAAATGCAGCGCACCGCCATCGCCCGTGCCCTTATTCACGATCCCGAGCTGCTCCTCGCGGATGAGCCCACTGGCAATCTCGACTCCACCCATGCCGAGCAGGTGCTGATGCTTTTGGAAAGGATTGCATCGCAGAAGCGCACGACGCTAATAGTTGTCACCCACAGTGAGGAAGTCGCCCGGCGCGCAGCGCACCGCCTCCGCATGCGCGACGGGCAGGTTGTCAGTCACGAGTAATTCCAGATGAACCAGACCGCTGAGATCCGCGAGAAAATGCGCGCGGTAACCTTGTTTCAGGACTTCTCCGACCAGGAGCTCGACGCCTTCATCGATCTACAGGATGTGGAGCGCGTCCCTGCGGGCGAGTGCATCGTTCGGCAGGACAGCGAGGGCGACTGCATGTACCTCCTCGTTGATGGACAGGCCCGTGTGGTGCATCATCGGGAGGGTCACGACGTCGATCTAGCGACGCTGAAAGGTGGAGATTTCTTCGGCGAACTTGCGCTGGTTGATCATGGTCCCCGTTCCGCCGATGTCACGGCCACGGAGCCTTGCGTGCTGCTGAAGCTGACCCAGGCCAGCATCTCCGCACTCGCCGGAGTGTACCCGCGCGCAGCCTTCAAGTTCCTGATCGCCCTTGGGCGCATCCTCGTCGATCGGCTGCGGAGCAGCAATCAGCGCTACGTGGACTCGCTGCTCTTCCCGCCCACGGCGAAGGAGTAGGGAGCAGGCCGAGGCTAAGGCTGAGGCTGAGGCTGAGGCTGAGGCTGAGGCTGAGGCTGAGGCTGAGGCTGAGGCTGAGGCTGAGGCTGAGGCTGAGGCTGAGGCTGAGCCGGCCCTCTGGAGTGCAGATCCGCTCGGTCTCCGCGAGACTGGCTAGTCGACATTGGCGCTTGGGAGCCACGTGCCGTTCCCAGTCACGCTAGACCACTGCACTTTTGCTTATCATACAGCGCGCTCCGCAACATGGAGGACCGCCCGAGCATTCACACCTACCGGCTGTCCATGTCTTCTCGACGTCTTCCCTTTTCGCGCCCTTTCGCGTATTTAGCGGACAAATCCCGCCCTATCCGTCGGTAGCTCGAGTTCGCCATGTCGGAAGGTCCCTAGATTCGATCTAACTTTCGAGTTCGATCTACCCTCCCTTCCCTCAAATTGAGGGAACGGACCCACTCCCGATACGGAACCTCCGAGTTCCCGAGTCGCAAGTTTGCGACAAATTGAGGGAAGCTCCGAGCAATTTCAGGGAAGCTTCAGTATCGGGAGTGGGAAGCTCCGAGTTCCAACTACTCAAGCTCCCCACTATTTTGGGGTACCTTGCCCATTTTATCTCGGAGCTCCCCTCTCCAGGAGGGAAGCTTCCCCAACCAGGAGGCACCGTTCCCCCAAATATCTGGAAGCGATCCCGACACGCGTCTCAGCGTTGCCACAAAATGAGGGGAGCTTTCCTCAAATATTGCCTCGCTTGACTAGGAGGAACTCGGAGTTCCGAGTTCCAAATGGGCAATTCCTGCCGAAAGGAGCCGGTTTACCTGCGCTGTTCGCCTGAACAGCGCCGATGGCTCGGGAGGTGCTAGCATTTTTCTTGCGAGAGAGCCCGTCCCGTCTCCCTCCGAACGACAATCCCTCGTCACGGCACAAGCCCGAGGCGACCTGCACTTCACCGACTCGGAGCGTTGCCCCTCCCAACTGGGAGCCCGGACATTCTTGTCCGGACTTTCAAAACACCGAAACCGTCGCACCAAGTCGCCGCCCTCGGAATTTACCGCTAACCTTCCGGTCTCTTCCCTGAACTCCTCAATCCAGCGGATTCCGGACCGCCAGTCCCAGTCGGCTCATCACATAAGTAGATCATGGGCCTGCGCACATCCTTGTGACCGAGCAACTCCTGCATGTTCCAGCCGAGCGCCGAGGGCAGTGCGAGACAGCCAACCGAAGGCTGCCCGCAGCGCGTGAGCTGGGGAGCGAACGGCAAATCTCCTACCGATCCCCAGCGAACGAGCCGCAAACGAGTGCCGAAACAGATGGCAGCTGCTCTATCAGACGGGCCGAACTCGTCACCGATGCGATCACCTGCTGTGCCTCCTCGCGGGTAAAGACCACCGGAAGCTTTGCAGGTCGCTGGACGCGATCGAACGTACCCAGCCAGGGCAGATCCAGTTTTAAGACTTCCTTGTAGCGAAAGGGCATTGCGCTAAGGGCCTGATTCTGGGTGGAGGCGGCGACCTTGCGCTCATTGGCCAGATGCGAGGAATGACTGGATCTCCTCGGCACCCATCTCCCGCGGATGCCGCTTGCCATGGAAGAGCACAAAACGCCGGGTCCAGCCGCAATACGCCTCCTCCGTCCGCTTGCTGTAGTGTTTGGTGCGGATCAGCCGGCGCACCTCCTCAAGCAGTTTCGGCTTGCCCGGGATGCTGCTCATTCCCACGGTCTCACTTATGCGACGGAAACTGGCGGACTCCCCAGAGAGAAGTGAGGAAATAGGCTGTGGGCTCGCAGTCTACATCTAGCTAGGTGCATGAAAGCGTTCACTAGCCCATCGGGGTTCTATGCCGTCGAACATCCGAACGATTGGAACGACTCACGCGAAGAAAATATTGTGAACATCTGTCCTCCAGACGAGTCCGGAGCGGTTACTCTCTCGGCATATCATGGCAGTGGCGCTACCCTCGAAGTTGGACTTCAGGTATTCACCAACACATTCAAGGACTACACCGTGCTTTCATCATGGCAGCCCGCCGTAGCCGATACATGGACTGGATTCACTGCGGAGTTTGCCCAGTCCGACGCCACGAGCAGACGCATCTGGCTGGCCACATGTGCGCACCGAAAAGCCATCCTCGTGCTGGTCACCGCGAACGACATCGAAGTCGCCATGCAATTTCGACGACCCATCTATCAAGCTATTCTGGATTCGCTTGTGATCCCGCAAAGCGAAGCAGGCGATGACTAGCTTCACCCCAAGCGCGCCTAACCCGCGATGGTGCTAACAGGCTCCGCGCGTCACGGCCTGTGCTCCAGACCCGCAGACCTGCCTGCACAGCCCGCGCCGGGCTCCGCCTTTAGCTGATCTTGTTCTCGTCCGGCGACTGAGCACGCTCCTTCTATGAACCGCATTCTTTGTCTTTTCCTGTTACTCGCCACACTGCGACTGACGAGCGCAGCATCTGAGGAGGAATTTGTTCCGTGGCAGTCCGTCACAGTCAAATCTTCCGAGCTTCCAGTCGTGGGCATTGTCACCATCGAGGCGTCAACACATGACGGCGCGTATCAGAAGCTCATCGTAGGCGCATTTGGCCGCACTCACACTCTCGCAGCCGCCGAACTAAAGCGGCTTGAGGGTTTTCCACTCTCCAGCCTCACGCTTACGCATGAGGGCGGTTATGCTTCGCTCGGCGGGCACACACTTCACCTCAAGTTCAACCGCACCTACTACGACGAAGCAAAGAAGCTGACACAGAAAACCATCGTCATCTCAGTCCTGAGAGATGCGGCAGTTTCCATTTCAGAACCCAAGCCACGGTGAACCCAACGTCGCCTAACGGACGAGGGCTAGCTTTTGCGCGGAGCCGCGAAAGCTAGCCAGGGTTGAACAAGCCCGATCGAGTTACACCGGCGCTTAGATAGGAATCAGCTTTTCAGGCCGCGTGGCACTGAAGACCGATCGATGAAGAACGCCTGCACTGAATCTTCCCTCAGCGTGGCTGAATCACTGGGCTGTCGCCGCGCAATCACGACGACATTACGACAGGTAACTCTCGCGAGTACGAGGCCGCAGATCCCGCAACTCGACAAACTGCCGAAAGCGATCTACGGAAGGATAGTGTGGATCAGAGGACTTTTTCCATCACCGGCCAGAATACACGATCCAACGCTCCATGACCACGCTCCGACTGCGGCGCAGCGGCTTAGTTCAACAATGCGCTGCAGCGAACACGCGGCTCAGTCACGTCTGCTGCTTCCCGCAGACCCACCATGCAGCAGCGGCGCCTGAGCCGCGTGTAGCTGAGCTTGTTTCGTTCGACGATTCCTAGCCGTCTCGTGAAACGAAAGCTCATCACTGCACTTTTGTCGCTCGTTGTCCTGTTTGTCGCGGCCTACTTCGTTGTTCCGTGGTATCAGCAGCGCGAGGCTTCTCGTCAGCGTGAGCTTACCAACCAACTTCCCGAGGTAGCTTACGAGGCGCTGCTCAACGACTCCGGGTTAGTCCTCTACTCTCTCGACCCCGACCGGCAGCACGCCGTCTGCGGGACGAAGCAGCTTCACGACTACCTCATCCTCGGCGAGGCTGTCGTCGCTTCCCCCTCGTCCCGCCAAGCCTTGGCAGCGACCCTAAAACGCACTCTCGCCGCTTGGGACGGTGGATACACCATGTGTTTCAACCCACGGCACGGACTCCGCGCCTCCCACGGCGGCATCACCTTCGAGTTCGTCATCTGCTTCGAGTGCGGGCGGCTTTTCGTCCATCCCAGCGAAGGCGAGCCTTTTTCCCATGAGCTTGAGGGAGAGCCTGGGCCATTTCACGATTTACTCGCAGCCGCCAACGTCCCAATAACGCAGCTCGAATGACCGCGAATCCGAAATCGCCGAACCATGCGCTGCAGCGACTGCTCCGGGCCGTCACGTCTGCTGCCCGCAGACCCCACCGCGCAGCAGTCACGCCCGCCCTCTGCAGTCGCTGAGCTTGGCGTTTGGCGGCTTCGTGCGTCTCCCTTGAATGAGCCCCGACGAAAAGACCAAACTCGTGAACGCGTGGATTGATCTACAGCGCATCGAGCACGACACAGCCCGGCATGACGAACTGTTTTGGAGCTTCGAACAGATGTGGGAGTTGACCCACAACGAACCCGAAGCGGCATTGGACGTTATTCTCACCATCCTACGCACCGACAGCAGTTCCACGACCAACGAGAACTTATCCGCTGGACCGTTGGAGGACTTGCTCGTTTGCCACGGCCCCGAGTTTATCGGACGCATTGAGGGCGAGGCAGCCACCAATCAATCCTTTCGCCATCTTCTCGGCGGCGTGTGGAAGAACTCCATGACGGACGATGTTTGGAACCGAGTCCAAGCTTGCTGGGACCGCCGAGGTTGGGACGGGATACCCGAATGAGAACGTCACCGAAGAAAGCTCTGCAGCGAACTGCTCCAGGGCGTCACGGCCTGTGCTCCGTTGCGCTCCGGCAGCCTGCGCGCCACTCGCCGGAAGTCGCTGAGCTTGGGTCATTCGGCGACTTCGCACGCGTCCCCTAAAACGAAGCCATGAAGAACACCGAGTCCGAGGCTAACTCCGACAGCGACGCCAAGGTAGCAGCCATCTTTCGCGAGCTTGTCGGCGAGCGAGCTACCCGCCTCGACGGCGGGTATCACAACCGCGACTCCGTGGCTATCATAGCGCGCGCATTGTCTCCGTCGTCCGAGGATTCCGCATCACCCGACGGTCGCCGGGCGCGAGACATTGCCTTTCACCTTTCAGACTGGGCATCCGACGCAGCTTTCATCGTCGCCACCCAGCTCTTTCCCGAGCGCTTCACCGCTGCCGAGATTGCCGACGGCGTAGAAGCCTTCCTGATCCACGCTCCCAACCACGTTGCAGCCGCAGCGGTTCTCGGGGGACATCCCATCGATGACATTTTCGAGGTCGGAGCATTGAGAGGCACGAGCGATGACGACTAACCCAACGTCGCCGAACGAAAAAGGGTTAGCTTGGCGGGGAGCCGCAAAGCTAACCGACTCCCGGTAGGAGAAGGCCTCGCGGTGATCATCCTGCCCGAGCAGACGCGCAGGGGCGATCAGGTCTCGATGACATAGCGGGAGAGATACTCCAGCGCACCCCGCTGCCTGCGGGCTGGCTATGCACCACCAGGAGGGGCGCGGGGCTGCGGAGCTGGCACGCGCGGCTGGCAGGCGGCGAGGATGCCGAAGTCAGTCAGCTAATTTCCACTCACTGGCGCTGCGATGTGTGCCCGGCTCCTGTTCGATCTTCTTCGCCAGAGCACCCGCGGTCGATTGTGTAGCTTCCGCGGGGGAGTAGACTTGCCGCCATGGGACTTTTGACCTTCAGCATCAATGTCACCCTCGACGGTTGCATCGACCACCAGGAGGGCATCGCCAACGACGAGACACACGACTTCTTCACCCGCCTCATGGACGAGTGCGGGGCGATGCTGTGGGGGCGGGTCACCTACGAGATGATGGAGAGCTACTGGCCGGCGGTCGCCCGCGGCGATGAGGTGGCGCCGCTGGCAATGCGCGAGTGGGCGGTGACGCTGGAGGCCAAGCCGAAGTACGTGGTGTCGTCGACGCGAAACGACTTCCCGTGGACCAACAGCCACCACATTGCTGGCGACCTGCGCACCGGCGTGCAGAAGCTTAAGGACACGACCCCGGCCGGCGTGCTCCTCGGGAGCGGCAAGCTCGCGACCGAACTCGACCGGCTGGAGTTGGTCGACGAGTACAAATTCCTCGTCCATCCCAGGATCGCCGGCCACGGCCCGACTCTGTACAAGAGCGGGCTGCCCGCCACGCGACGGCTCGAACTGGTTTCTGCGAAGCCGCTCCGCTGCGGCGCAGTCGCCATGCACTACCGGCGCGCTCGCTGACTCACAGGTGGCGCATGACCCTCCGCTCGGCGCCAGTGCGTTGTTGCCAATCTTCCGCCGCTTCCGCCAGCCATTGATGATCGCACGGTGCTTCGCAGCCTCTTCTCACCCCGCACTCGCTCTGCCATAGGCAGTGCTTGGCGCTTTTCGCGATCGCGTGCACCCCCTCGTCCGTCGGTTCGCCATCGGGTGGTAGCGGCAGTGTCATTGCGGCGGCAAAGAAGCCCCGGACTGACGGACCAGCCGAGTAGCTGGCCTCCTGCAACCGCTACGCAGTGAGCTTCTGCCCGCGCCCGAAGAAGCTCGGCACTTCTTTACTCACCCAAAGGCTGTTCACACTTCCAGCAAGCCGCAAAGTTGCCGGGGTTCTTCTCGCCACAATTCTTGCAGACGACCTCCTCCTCCGTGGACACTTCCGCCCCTTCCGCAAGGTGATTTCGGATGAACTCAGCGGCCCTGTCGTAATCTTCATCGTTCACCACGCAAAGAGTGGGATCAAACTCAATGATCCAGGCCTCGGTGTTGGAGACGTTCTCGTTCTTGAGGAACGTCTCGATGCCAGTCTCCTCCAAAACCGCACGGCAGCGTCCAATCTTTGCCAGGTCCCGATCACGAAAAAGCTCTTTCACGCGCAGGAGCGTAGCAGTGACGAAAGCAGAGAGAATACATTTGCCGCAATCCCTGGCCTTGCAGCCGGTCGGAGCGACTCATTCATAGTATTTTACCCGAGTCCCCGCACGGTGAAGTGCAGGGAAACGTGAGCGGCGCGTGCGCTCATTCGTTATCCCCGGCGCGTGCCGCGACCGGTAACGGCGCGTGAACGCCCCAAAGCTTCTCGATCAACGCATATCCCGCCGGGTCGTATGCTTTTAGTCCCGCACGGTCTCTGGGGAAATAGTTCGCGCCGACGAAATACATGGCGGTCAACTCCGCGAAGTATTCGAGATGATTCTGCGCGGCATAGTTAGGAAAGTGCGTGTCCTTGTCTTCCTCGCACACAGTTTGATAACGGCCCGCCTTCACCGCGGCCTTCCACGCATCGTAGATGTTCGGGTGGTCCTCCGGCCAGTGCTCCAGATGTTGCGCATGGCCAAATTCGTGAACGAGCGACTTGAGCGCCCATTGCTCAGTAAGCTTTAGATAATTCGCCGCATTGAAGATAACTATGCTCCGGCCCATGCGCGCATCCAGCCAGTGGTGATGGGTCGGCGCGTCGGTGCGGAAATACTCCAGCCCGCTGTCACGCCCGCCGGCCTTGGCCTTGGTTCCGTAGAGGATGAACACTTTCAGCTTACGCAAATCCGGCAGTGTCGCGGGCGGAAGCAGCGCCGCTATCTCCCCCAGCTTTTTCTCCACACGCACGAGCGTTGCCTTCGCCGTCACAGGATCCTCATCTGCGAGCTGTCTTTCCACCAGCACCTCCCAACCCTGTTGCGTGTATGTCACATAATCGCGCGGGGGGTGATTGAAATCTACAGGAGCCTGTTGATGTGCTTTCGCGGTGACTCTTTTCTCCCCTGCTGCATTCGCCAACTCGTTGCCGCCGATGGCACTCTCATGGGTGCCCGGTTCTCCGGAGGTGCAGATCAGCGTTGCTGAGGCCTTGGTCTCCGGTCTTTCCGGCAGGTCGTTCAGCACCGCAACCGCACCCCTATCCCCGCGAGCCGGCCCAATGGACTGATCTGGATTGACGCTCGCCGGAGCAGCGCCCGGGGAGGCGCACGCCAAGGCGAAGAACAGAGACACCGCGAGGGTCCCGATGGGAAAGAAATGTCTGATGGGCATCAATGAAGCGTGGTGGTCTTGATTCATGCGATGATGTCCTTGTGCAAATGTCATGCACATCCGCAGCCGCATGCCACACCGGGCAGGCTGATTGCGGCTGGGCGGAGATACTTCGATTCGCATCAGTGGATCTGAAAGCCCTGCCCAAAGGCGAGAAAAGGAAGCTGGTCCTGGCCGCAATGTTCCGCAAGCGCACGAACGTGGAAAAGGCTTGGCTTGCGAGGCGCCCAGCAGGGTCATGTCAGCCGGGTGAGCCACGCAAACCGTCAAGCTCAAGGGCTGACTCTCCACAAAGCTCGTGCTGCGCTGCTGCCATGAGCATTTTGTTGGAGCTGAACTTGGCTGACCAGATTATGACAAAACCCAAATTACCGGTGATGCACAATGTGGGCATTGTGGTTGAAGACCTCGATGCCGCGATTGCTTTCTTCGTAGAACTCGGCCTTGTCCTCGATGGTCGCATGCCCATCGACGGTGAATGGTCAGGCCGCGTGACCGGAGTGCGCGGTCAGCGTGTTGAGATAGCCGTGGTATCCACTCCTGACGGTCACAGCCGCCTCGAACTCTCGCGCTTCGACGCTCCAGGCATTGCGTCCGATCACCGCACAGCCCCTGTTAACTCGCTGGGATACCTGCGCGTCATGTTCACTGTCGAAGACATCGACGACACCCTCGCGCGGCTAAGCAAGCTTGGCGCGACGGTGGTCGATGAAGTGGTCAACTACGAAAACATTTACCGGCTTTGCTACATTCGTGGCCCCGAAGGCATCTTGATCGGAATCGCCGAAGAGCTCGGGCGGAAGCCCTGAGTAGTTCGCTGGCTGGAGAGCCTAACAAAGTTGGATGGCACCCCCCCCGCCAGCCCCGCTATTTCCCCGACTTCCCGTAACCGTAACCGTAACCTTCGCCTCGCGTTCCACATTGGCCCGCGCCAATGGAGTTGCCATCGCCATGACCTTCGGCGATCCACGCGTGTCCTATGGACGAAGCTACGAGTACCTAGACCGGAGAACACCAAGTGGGTTTCTCAGTTGGGGATTCACCGATTTACACCGCTTCCTTTGGCGAGTGTCCACAATTCTGCACCCTCAGCGAAGATTTCCTGCAAGTTCCGAAAAGTGGGGCGTCTAAGTTGTAGAGGCGGTGGTTGCCGGGAGGAGCCTTGACGACAGACAGCGTTTGAAGTGGTCCGGTGGGACTGCGCGGAGAGCGGAGGGGGAGTGGAAACGAGGAAGGTGGTGGTGTGAGTGGTGGGGGTGTGGTTCAAACGCTGTCTGGCGGCGGCTTCCGGGGGAGTCTACAGTAGCGCACGGCTGGATGGAGCGTCGGTAAGTGCATGCTGGGACGAGCCTTGAACCACGTGGGGAGTCGGTGGAAACCCTAATCTGGGCGTCAGGTGTGCACCGCTCGACTCGAGCGGTTTTCACGTTGCATTAGCCTCTCGCATTGCGCTCTTTAGCTCAGTGCTCGCACGAATTCCCCACCCCGAGGACTTCCATCTGGCGCAACTGTGCCTGGAAGGCGACGAGAGGGCGATCACCTCACTCCAGAAAGGGCAGGGTCAGCAGACTTTCGCGTACCTCTTGGGCAGGGGAGCGTCGGCGGCCGAGGCGGAGGAGATTGTGGATAGCCTGTGGGCGGATTGCCTCGCTGGCACGCTGGGCAAGCGTCCGAGAATCGCCAGCTATCAGGGGAACTCCTCTCTGCAAACGTGGCTGAACAGCGTCGCGGTAAATACCTTCCTCACGGCAAAGCGAAACGATGCTCGGCGGGCAAAGGTCGTGACGGAGAGGATTCACGGTCCGGAAGATGATGTCGAGGAGGGTCTTGCAAACGGCGATGGCAACCGTGCCTTCGCTGATCCCGGCAACCGCGCGGCAGAGGAGCCGCTTATCTCGATGCTGCGCGCTGCCATCGAGCACGCTTTCAGCCAGTGCTCTCCGGAGGATTTTGTGCTCCTGCAGTTGGCGTACTCAGATGGGATCCGGCAGGCGGATCTTGCGCCACTCTGGGGCTGCGACGCTGCGACGATTAGCCGCAAGCTGAAGCGCGCCGGGGCGCAGGTGAACGAGCAGATCATCGCCCATGTGAGAGCGTCGGATCCCTGGTTGGAGATCGAGTGGCGGGACCTGCTCGAACTCTGCCGGGTGGCAAATCCGGCCTGCTTCGGCCAGCTGGACTAACTCAGCGCGGGAGGGCGAACTAACCGGGAAGACGGAAGGTGGACTGGCGCTCCACTTTTTCTTCGACCACAGGGTTCTCCAGCGAGCCAATACCCTCGATCTCCACCACGACGGTGTCACCCGCCTGCAGGAAGCGAGGCGGTTTTCTCGCCATGCCTACACCATGGGGAGTGCCCGTGAGAATGACTGTGCCCGCGAGCAACGTGGTGCTCGCGCTGAGGAACTCGATAAGTGAGGCGACGTCGAAGATCATATCGGCGGTCGTGCAATCCTGTAGCACCTCGCCATTCACCAAGGTGCGGATGCGTAGCTTGCCGGGGTCTGGAATCTCATCTGGCGTAACCAGGCAGGGACCCATGGGCGCGAAGGTGTCGAAGCCTTTCCCCCGACACCACTGGGTGCCGCCTTCCTTCTGCCAGTCGCGTGCGCTGACGTCATTTGCGCAAGTATAGCCTGCCACATGGTCGAGCGCTTCCTCTCGCCTGATGTTCCGGCAGTCGCGTCCGATAACCACTGCCAACTCGCACTCGTAGTCTACCTTATCGCTTCGGAGGAAGCGCGGCAGCACGATTGGCCCTCCTGGATGCTGTAGCGTATTGAGGCTCTTCATGAAGAGCACGGGGACGGTCGGAATAGCCGAATCTGTCTCGGCAGCGTGCTGCCGGTAGTTTAAGCCGATGCAGAGAATCGCCCGGGGCTCAACCGGAGCCAGGAGCTTGCCGATCTCGACGACCTCGCCGGTCGGCTGGAAGCCGGAAAGTGGATTGCCATCCAATCGGGCGTAGCGATCTCCCGGCAACAGCTCTGCAAAAGCGGATCCGCCCGAGGGCGCAACGTATCGGACGATCTTCATATCGCCGGGACTGGATCAGGAACCGCGAGCCGTCTCAAGGCACCATTGGATCGATGGAGGCGGGTGGCTCGACCGGTCCGTACAGGCGGTAATCAGTCGCAGCGAAGTGCCACCATTCGTCGCGCATCGCGAGGAAGCCGGCCTGCGTCATGGCCTGCTGGAGGAGCGCGAGATTCCGGGCCACGCTGGAGTCCGTGCCGCGATAGCGCCGCGCGGCTGCCGGTCCGATCTCATCGAAGTCCGTGGGCATCTTCAGGTTGCGTCCGAAGCGGTCTACCAAGGTCACGTCCACCGCAACACCCCAGCCGTGGAGAGAGCCACCGGCGCCGGGATCAGCGACAAAGGCGGGATTGGGCCGGGCCCGCCACAGCGCCGTCTGAGCAGCGGGTGGGCGATAGGCGTCCCAGACCTTCAGGCGCAGGCCTTGCGCGGCAAGTGCCCGCTGAGCGGTAGCAAGGCGAGTCGCAACTCCACGGCGCAGAAGGCATTTTGCTGCGACGGGGTATATGGGATGGCCTGCTGCATTCCGCGACGTTTCGTAGCGAAGTTCCACGAGGACGTCTGGGCAAGCTTGGCGGATATCGACGAGGGGTTCGCTTTGCAGAGGTCGCGCGTCTGCAGCGTTGAGCTCGCGCGCGCTGACGAGTCCAGCAACAAGAACAAGGACGATCGATTTCACGAAAGGGACATTTTCTTGCCGGGGATTGCTCCAGTCCTATGGTGCGCGACGTGAGCACGCGAGCGGTCCTTCCCGGGGCCGAAGATCCATCTTCGAATCGCCTGAAAGCAGGCGCGGCCGTGCGCAACGCAGTCACCTTTTTTGCTGCGCTCGCGCTTGGCTGTACCGCGCTCTTTCAGCTTCGGGAGTTCCCGGACCTCCTTGGAGTCGGGCCGAAGTACGAGTATTACCGGGCGCACAAGGATCGATACAACGTCCTCTTTGTTGGCTCCAGCAGGTTCTACCACCAGATCATCCCCCAGCAATTCGACGCTACCGTCGGTGACGTTGCAGGGCAGCAAGTGAGGTCCTTCAATCTGGGGTATGATGGGATGTGGCCCCCCGAGAGCTACTATCTGGTGCGGCAGATCCTTGCCCTTCGTCCCCAGGCTCTGCGCTGGGTCTTCATCGACCTGATGGACGTGAACGTCAACCTCGACGAACGGAACGACAGCACGCAGCGCAGTGCATACTGGCACGACCCGCGGCATACCATGCTGGCGTGGCGACATCTTTGGTATGAGAGCCGACACCCTCGAGGTGAGCGTCTGCGCCTCAGCATTGCGCACGGGCTCCTCCTCGCCAGGCAAGTGGTGAATATCGGGGCAGGGGTGAGGCGGCTTCAGGCGGCGCTGACTACGCCTAAAGGCTGGAAACAGCCGAAGGAGTGGGCGGGAAGGGAGGGCTTCAATCCTGGACCCGACACTCCCATGGTCGAGCCGCAGCTTACCGGGTACCAGGACACTGTGGCGCGATTGAGGAGAAGTCTCCCTCCAAATCCGGTCGGCCCAGTCCTTCGCAGCGGCATGGCCGACCTGATTCGCGACATTCGCCAAGCCGGAGCCGAGCCGGTCTTCGTGATTGCACCTACCTTGAATGCACGGGAGAACTTCACCGATCTCCCGGAAGGCGCGGCGTTGCTGGCATTTAACGATCCCAACCGATTCCCGGTACTCTTCGAGCCAGAGACCCACTACGACGGATGGCACCTGAATGAGCGGGGAGCCCAAAGTTTCACTGAGCTGCTCGCTCGGCGTTTTCGCACGGAAGTGCTGACCGGCAGCGATGGCGCAGTAGTCCAGGAGCCTGCGTGCAAATGAGGCGCGCTGCACGTGCCGCTTTCAACGGGATCACCTTTGCGACCGGGCTCATCCTGGCGTGCTGGTTGATCCGGAGCAGTCTTCCCGTGCCGAAAGTGCCAATCGTGCAGGCGAAGCTGGAGCACCTCGCACGACGTGTGGACGAGTACGATACGCTCATTCTCGGGTCGAGCCGGGTGTTCCATCAGATCATTCCGGCGCGCCTCGACCAGCGGATGGCGGAGCATGGTCTCGCGACGCGCAGCTTCAACTGTGGGGTTGATGGGATGCGACCGCCGGAAGATGCGTACGTCCTCGACCAGATCCTGCGTTCACAGCCGAGGAATCTCCGCTGGGTGATCCTGGAGCTCGAATACCTGCGCATGCCGCTGGACGCAGATAAGAAGGGGACAATCCGAGCCGTGTACTGGCACGACTGGAGCAGGATGGTCTTGTTGGCGAGACGGGCCTTCGGTGACGACAAAAAGCGGAAACTCAAGGATCGGCTGCGTAGACTTCGAGAACCCCTCGGAGATCTTGCCGAACATGGCGCGCTCTTTGTGCAGAATATGACGAATATCGGACGTGCCGAGGTGCTTACGCAATTTCTCACCCGAAAGCGCGCACCGGGAGTGAACTGGCACTCGCTCGGTGATCGGAAGGATGGGTTTATCACGACGGGAAGGCCGGAAATGATGCTAGAGGAGAACCGATTGCTTTTTGAGCGGGAGCGGGCGCAGCGGCTCGAAGCTCCCGCGCGCAGCGATGCCGGCGACCCGGTGAGCCGACACGCGCTGCGGCAGATGCTGGAGAAAATTCGGAGCATTGGTGCCAGGCCGATCCTCGTGGTGCCGCCGACCACGTCGAAGAAGAACTTTGTCCCGGGGCCGGACGTGGGCACGGATCTCGTCGTGCTTGATTTCTCAGACGTGCAGCGGTTCAGCGTCCTCTATGAGAGCCGGCATCGCCTTGACACCGATCACGTGAACATGGCTGGCGCCGAGATCTTCACAGATCTTTTCGCCGAAGCGTTTGCCGCTGCCGTCGCCAGGCAAAGTGACCCTTCGCTCGACCTCCCGATTCGTACGCCCTAAGAGTCGCCGCCCATGCTGTTCGTCGAGTTTAGGTTTTTCATATTCTTCCTGCTGCTCTTCGGGGTGCATTGGGCACTACGCGGCAATACCGCTCGCAAAACGTGGCTTCTGATCTGCAGCCACTTTTTCTACGCCTGCTTCTTTTGGGGCGATCTCGGTGAGTTCTTCGGGAACGTGCGCGCGGGTGCGTGGGACAAGCTTCCCGTCGGCTGGTGGTTTCCGGCGGTGCTCATCGGGTCCACTTGCATGGATTATGCAGTGGGTCTCGGGATTGGGCGTTCGGAAGACCAAACACGCCGCCGGCTCTGGTTGATCGTCAGCATTATCGCCAATCTCGGAGTGCTGTGCTTCTTCAAGTACTACAACTTCTTCGTGGCCTCGGCGGGCGACTTCCTTTGCTGGTTTGGAATGCCGACGAGCGACTGGACGCTCCAGATCTTCCTGCCGTACGGCATCTCGTTCTACACGTTCCAGTCGATGAGTTACTCGATCGACGTGTACCGACGGAGGCTCGAGCCGGTGCGCAGTTTTCTCGATCTTGCGTTCTTCATCGCCTTCTTCCCGCAGCTCGTCGCGGGTCCGATTGTCCGAGCGATGACCTTCCTCCCGCAGGTCTTTGTCACGCGCGTCTGGGCAAACGTGGATGTGCGAGCGTGCCTCACGCTCTTCTTTATCGGGTTCGTGAAGAAGGCCTGTGTCTCCGAGAATGTCGCTCCAATCGTCGATGAGCTTTTCGCGAACCCCGGCAAGTACGACGTGTATGGCACCTGGATCGGCGTCCTCTTCTATGCAGTGCAGATCTACTGCGACTTCTCAGGCTACACGGATATGGCGATCGCGACTGCGCGCCTGCTTGGGTACGAGCTTACAGTCAACTTCCACTACCCGTACTTCGCGGCGAACATCACCGAGTTCTGGAAACGCTGGCATATCTCCCTCTCCACGTGGCTGCGGGACTACCTCTATATTTCGCTGGGTGGGAACCGCGGATCGAAGCTCTTTACCTACCGCAACCTCATGCTCACCATGGTGCTCGGCGGGCTATGGCATGGAGCGTCTTGGAACTTTGTGATCTGGGGTGCCATGCACGGCATCGCATTAATTGTGCATAGAGAGTACCAGCGCCTGACTGAACATGCTGCGGTTTGGCTCAAGCGCATCATGGCGTGGATCGCAGTGCCGCTCACCTTCTACTGGATCTGCATCACCTGGGTCTTCTTCCGGGCGTCGCCCGTGATCGACGAGAAGACGAATGTGGTGGAGCAGACTGGCTTTGAAGTTGCCCGCACCATCCTCGATTCGTTCGTATTCTTCGATCAGCAGGGCAAGCGCACCTTCACCATCTGGTGCCTCGTGCTCTTCGTCGCGCTAGCCTTCATCCACTGGCTATGCTCGCGGCAAGTCTTCGCCACATGGTGGCGGCGGATTCCCGACTGGTCCTACGCTGCGCTTCTTGGCGTCGGTGTCGCCATCGCGCTCTTCTTCAAGCCAGAGAAGTACTCGGCATTCATTTACTTCCAGTTCTAGCCCGACGGTTTGCTCCCTGAGGCGGCTGGGTCGAGCGGGAAGTAGCGAACATTAGGAAGGCCCTTGAAATGCTCATCCTGAGTCCACAGCGTAGCAGCATGGCGGACCGTAGCTGCGTCACGATGGCTGTCCGTGAAATACTCGAGCCAACCTGAGGAATCTACGACGTTGCTCACGCTCACGGTCGATCTTCCTCTCGCTCGATGACGGCATCCATTCCTCGCAGGAATCCGCGCATCTGTTGGATCGGACGAACGGGGATTAACTCCACGCGGTCGGAGTAATGTAACACCCTCAACTTCTCCCCCGCGGCCAGATTCAGGGCCTCGCGAATGGCCTGAGGTATGACGACTTGGAAATCGGGGGAGAGCGTAACGGTTTCCATGGCGGTGGTGCACCGTAGAACCATGGCGCGGCTCGTTCAAGCACAGCCGTTTTCCTCGTGCTACAGCCCCAGCTCGTGCTTCACCTCGGCAAATTTCTCTAGTGCGAACTCCAGGTCCTCCCTGGAATGGGCGGCCGAGATTTGGCAGCGAATGCGCGCCTTGCCTTGCGGCACGACGGGGTAAGAGAAGCCAATCACGTACACGCCTTTCTCCAGCATCGCCTCCGCGAAGCGTCCGGCGAGCGCGGCTTCTCCGAGCATGATCGGCACGATCGGGTGCGTACCCGGTTGAATTGTGAAGCCTAGCGCCTGCATCCTTTCGCGGAAGAAGGCGGTATTCGCCTCGAGTTGATCGCGCAGTTCTGTAGATCCTGTGAGCAGGTCCAACACGGCTAGCGTCGCCCCGGCGATCGTTGGTGCGAGCGTGTTTGAGAAGAGGTACGGACGCGAGCGCTGCCGCAGATAGTCGACGATCTCGCGCCGCCCGCTGGTGTAGCCGCCGCTCGCGCCACCAAGTGCTTTGCCCAGTGTGCCGGTGAGAATATCCACCCTGGACATTACTCCGTGGTACTCATGCGTGCCTCGGCCCTGCTTACCCATGAACCCGACAGCGTGCGAGTCGTCCACCATCACCAGCGCATCGTAACGATCCGCGAGTTCACAGATCGCTGGGAGATTCGCGATGTAACCATCCATGGAGAAGACGCCGTCGGTCGCGATCATCCGGAACCGCGCGCCTGATGCCGCACGGAGTTTCTCCTCGAGGTCCGACATGTCACTGTTCTTATAGCGATGCCGCTGCGCCTTGCAGAGCCGCACTCCATCGATGATCGACGCGTGATTTAGCTCATCCGAAATGACCGCATCCTCGGGTCCGAGCAGCGTCTCGAAGAGACCGCCATTCGCGTCGAAGCACGATGAGTAAAGAATCGTGTCCTCGGTGCTCAGGAACTCACTGAGCCGCTGCTCGAGATCCTTGTGCAACTCCTGCGTGCCGCAGATGAAGCGCACGCTGGCGAGCCCGTAACCCCAGCGATCCAGCGCTGTGCGTGCTGCGTCGAGCACGCGTGGATCCCCGGCCAGTCCCAAGTAGTTATTCGCGCAAAGGTTGAGCACCTCGCGTCCGTCCGCCGTGCGAATGTGCGCGTCCTGGGGTGTACTAATCCGACGCTCCGCCTTGTAAAGCCCGGCGGCGCGGATGTCGTCGATTTGCTGATTTAGATGAGCACGGTAACGGTCAGACATGAGGGCGGAGTCGAGGGGCGAGAGTCGAGGGCAAGACAAGCTTACGAGAAGACACGCCAGTCGAGGACGACCTTTCCTGATTCCCCGCTGGTCATCACTTCGAAGCCTTTCTCGAACTCATCCGCGCCAAAGCGGTGGGTGATCACAGGCGCGATATCGAGCCCGCTCTGGAGCATTACGGTCATCTTGTACCAAGTCTCATACATCTCGCGGCCATAGATGCCTTTGATCGTGAGCATGTTGAAGACGACCTTGTTCCAGTCGATCGCGATCTCCTCACTGGGAATCCCGAGCATCGCGATTTTCCCGCCGTGACACATATTGTCTAGCATGCTGCGAAAGGCCGCAGGATTGCCCGACATCTCGAGCCCGACATCGAAGCCCTCGCTCATCCCCAGCTGTTTCTGGACAGCAGTGAGCGACCCGCCCTTGCCGACGTTCACCGCGAGATTCACTCCCATCCTTCGCGCAAGATCGAGACGGTACTCATTCACGTCCGTGATTACCACAAAGCGCGCTCCCGCGTGTCTAGCTACGGCAGCGGCCATGATCCCGATCGGCCCCGCACCGGTGATCAGCACATCCTCGCCGAGAAGGTCAAAGGAGAGCGCAGTGTGAACGGCGTTCCCCAGAGGGTCAAAGATCGACGCAATATCCAGGTCAATACCGGTCTGGTGATGCCACACATTGGTCATCGGGAGTGCAATGTACTCGGCAAAGGCACCGGGCCGATTCACCCCAATCCCCTGAGTGTGCGCACAGAGATGGCGACGCCCCGCCAGACAGTTTCGGCAGCGCCCGCAGACTACGTGCCCTTCGCCGCTCACCGTCTCGCCCGCGAAGAAATCGGCTACGTTCGTCCCCACTGCGATCACCTCACCGACGAACTCGTGGCCGACAGTCATCGGCACCGGGATGGTTCGCTGCGCCCATGCGTCCCATTTGTGGATGTGGAGATCGGTCCCGCAGATCCCGGTACGGTTGACGCGGATGAGCACGTCATTAATGCCGACCTCGGGCTCTGGAACGTCCTCCAGCCAGAGACCTGGGGCGGCGTGTCGTTTGACGAGTGCTTTCATGAAGGGGTAGTGAACTGGAGAGCACCTTCTCGATGGACAAACCCGAGGCAAGCCCGCGTGTCGCTTATGACAGTGCGCCGCCTTCTCCCACTACTTCTCGAGGAGCTCGAGAGCTACTTCGACTTGCTCCAGAGCGGCAGCATACCGCTGCGGCTCGAAGCCCTCTTGCGCGCGGGCCTCGCTGGCTGCGGCGGAGAGTGCGGTATCGAGATTTGATGACGCCGCGCCATTGGCCTTGAGCGCCTGCCAGAGACGATCAACGGCCAGTGTAAGCACTTCAGCGCGGCGGCGCAGCTCGGCATCGGAGACACGCCCCTCGCGGAACTCCGGGCTCGTCTGCGCGAGTTTGCGGAGCAGCGTGGTGGAGGCCTCACGGCTCCAGCGTTCCCGGCTGGCTGATCGTGCGAGACGCTCGCTCGCTCCCTGGACACTCGAGTACGAGGCGGTCTTTGCAGGCAGCCGTGAACCCGCGGGACTTTGAAGGAGCAGCCAGTGGAGCGCCTTCCAGCGGAGCGCGAGATCGGCGTCCGATCGGCTGCCCAGCTTCCAGCTGAGCTCACGGAGAGCGGTCGCCTGGCCGACCAGCCAGGCGCGTGGACCCAGCCATGCGTCGGGCTCCTCGCGCCAGTGCGGCGGTTGGGCGCGCATATTGCCATCGAGCTCAAAGAACATCTCAGGGTGCCCGGCACGGACTAGTGCAGGGTCGATGTTCAAGTGGCAGGCCACGCAGACGTTGGCGCGTCCTGAGAGATCGCGCATTTCCCGAAGGCCAGCAGCGACGCGTTGCTCATGAGTGACATCCTGCCGGGTGTGAAAGCGGAGCCACTGCTCCGCCGGACCGTGGCAGGATTCACAAGAGACGCCAGTGTCTGGCTTCGCTCCTTTAGCGAAGCGGACGGCCGGCAGACCGGCAAGCGGCGAGTGGCAGACCGTACACCGCAGATCCTTGCCGGGATCTGGTATGGACAGCTCATCGGCAATGCGGAGTGCGCGCGCCGTACCGAGAATAGCGTGTGCTCGCGAGTGGAAATCCTTCTTCAACCAAACGGCACACTGGTCCTTGCCTGCACCGCCGCCGTGGCAGCTCGAGCTGGCGCAAGATGGATTCCCGAAGAAGCGGCCGGTTGAGTCTGCACGAGCGGCTCCTCGGAACAGCAGGCAGAGGGTAAATACCGACAGGAAAGCGACTAGACGAAGAATCCACACCAGAGCTGGCGTTATCCCGCTTTCACCGGCGACTGCAAGCCTGTTCGACGAGCCGCGTGATCTCGCGCCCTAGTCGGGCTGGGCAAGCTGCCGCTGGATGGCGCGTTCCCAAGCGGGTCCATCCGCTCCGTAATCCGCGCCAACAAGCAGCGCGAGGGTCTCTCGAGCGGAGGGCGCCAGCGGGTGCTTCGATGTTTGCGCGAGTTCAAGGAGTGACGGCAGGGCGACTGCATCGCCTCGCTCCAGGAGGGCCGCGAAGAGAACGCTCGCCGCAGCACCGTGAGTGTGTGGATTGAGCAGCGCAGGGAGCACGATGGCGCAGTAGACATCGTCAGCCACCAGATTCACGGCAGCTTCAGCGATGCTGGCCTGCGCCTCCCCCGGAGAGGACGCGAGCTGTTGCAGGAGGAGTCGCGCCTTCTCTGCGTCGGTAAGCTGCATGGGGAGTATCGCGTTGAGCTGAGTCTCCCACGGAAGCGCGCCGGCCTCGACCTCAACCAGAGGCGCGTTCTCAACAACGGCGACTTCTGTAGGGAATGAACGCGCCCGTGCTTCGGGCGTGCTGATTCCAAGTGCGGGCGGCGGAGCTTTCGGCGAGCGTTGCAACGCCCATCCCAACCCGACGATCAGCGCGGGGAGCAACCACAGCAGTTGCTTCCGCCAGGGAACTGCATCCATTGGCAATGCCCCTTACTCGATACGCTGTGCCATGGCTTGGGCCTGCAGGCAGAGCTCTGCAGCGAGAAAGGCGTGCTCCTGGGTCATCGCCTGCTCCGTGCGATTCAGGCAATCCAGGATCAGCTGGCCGAAGAATGGATAACCGATCTCGCCATGGCAGCGGATGTGGTGTTCTCCTGCGTTGTCCACGAGGTAAAGCTGGTCACCCTCCGCCTCACGCCCCACGTCCACGTATTTGCGCAATTCCATGTAGCCCTGCGTGCCGAGAATGAAGGTTCGTCCATCACCCCAGGTGCGCAGGCCATCTGGATTCAGCCAGTCCACGCGGATGTAGTTGGTCGCGCCGTTGTCCGCCACGAGGTTCGCCTCACCCCAGTCCTCGAACTCCGGGTGATCCTTGTGGTGGTAATTAGCCACAGCTGCATGGACTACCCTGGCGCTCCGCGTTCCTGCGTAATGGAGGAACTGCTCGAACTGATGGCTGCCGATGTCGGTGAGGATGCCACCGGTTTTCTCCTGGGACCAAAACCAATCCGGGCGGCTCTGCGGAGAGGAGCGATGTGGCCCGAGCCCGAGTACCTGCACCACGCGACCAATTGCGCCCTGCTCAATGAGCTGCCCGGCGCGGACCGCCGCTTCCACGTGCAGGCGCTCGCTGAAGTACACCATGTATTTGCGGTTGGTTTCCGTCACCTTCGAACGCGCGGCAGCGAGCTGCGCTAGAGTGGTGAAGGGGGTTTTGTCCGTGAAGTAATCCTTCCCCGCATCCATCACGCGGAGTCCCAGCGGCCCTCGGTCGCTCGGGATCGCCGCCGATGCGATGAGCTTGAGCTCCGTCTTCTCCAGCACCGCGCCCTCACTCTCGAGCGGCTCCACTCCTGGGAAGGTCTTGCAGAACTTCTCCACCTTCGCAGGATCCGGATCGTACACGTATCTCAGCTCCCCGCCGGCTTCAGTGAGCCCCTTGCACTGCCCGTAGATGTGGCCGTGATCGAGCGCCACTGCGGCGAATGGGAACTCGCCTCGGTCCACCACCGGCATCGGCTTTCCTTCGGGGGCGTAGTTCATTCCGTCGGATTTCTGCATGGTGCCGAAGTTAGGACCACCGCACCTCGGCGCCAGTGAAAAACGCCCCGCGTGCGGACCGGCATGCACTCGTGACAGCGCCCCGCTGCCGTGCTTGAGTTTGCGCATGAAGCGCTCGTGCCTTGCCCTCCTTGCCCTGCTCCTATGTGCCTCGCCGAGGCTGGTAGCAGAACTCTCCGACGCAGAGTTGGAGCGCGTGGGGCGAAAGGTCTGGCAGAATGAGTCTGGAGGAAAGCGCGATGGACTGACCGCCTGGAACACCGGCGAGAACTTCCCGTCACTCGGGATCGGCCACTTCATCTGGTATCCGAAAGGAGTGAGCGGCCCCTTCGAGGAGAGCTTCCCGAGGCTGCTCGAGCACCTCCAGAAGAACGGGGTTACGCTCCCTGCCTGGCTGCGCCCAGGCATGGACGCGCCGTGGAGTTCACGCGCAGAGTTCCAGGCGGAGTTTAACAGCAAGCAGACCAACGAGCTGCGCGACCTGCTGGCTGAGACGATCCGCCTACAGAGCGCCTTCCTTGCCCAGCGAATGCGCGAGGCCCTCCCGAAGATGCTCACCGCGGCACCGGCCTCGCAACGCGATCAGGTGCGCCAACGCTTCGACCGGCTTGCCTCCACGGGCGCGGGGACGTTTGCGCTAATCGACTACGTGAACTTCAAGGGTGAGGGGACAAACCCTTCCGAGCGGTATGACGGCCAGGGCTGGGGACTTCTCCAGGTTCTCATGAACATGGACGACACCGGCTCCCCAACCGCCGCATTTGCCAAGTCCGCCGCAGAGGTGCTCAGCCGCAGAGTGAAGAACGCACCGGCCGCACGCGGGGAAGCACGCTGGCTCCCTGGCTGGAAGAACCGGGTTGCCTCCTATTAGGTCGGCGAGGCACCGCTCAGGCGAGCAGGTCTTTTAGAGCGGGTTCGAGTTCGGGAAAACGGAAGCCGTACCCGTGCTCGGTGGCAGCAGCAGGGAGAACGCGCTTGCTGTCGAGGACCTCACGCGAGAACTCACCGAGCAGCCGGAGCGCAGCGCCCGGAATGCGGAGGAAGGCGGGGCGACGCAGTGCCTTGGCCAGCGCTTTGGTGTAGTCGCGATTGCGTACAGGCCA
The DNA here is from genome assembly GCA_031389825.1 of Spartobacteria bacterium. GTDB lineage: Bacteria > Verrucomicrobiota > Verrucomicrobiia > Chthoniobacterales > Chthoniobacteraceae > JANMSW01. The sequence goes on along the minus strand of JANMSW010000003.1, from coordinate 165,136 downwards.
CGGCGCGGTCGCATTCAGCGGGCCGCGTACTTCCAGATTCTCCGCGGCGAAGAGCAACAGCGCCACTTCGTCCTCCAGATGAATCCAGGGCATCCACTGCGCGCCATCTCCGATCTGACCGCCCAGCCCAGCCTTGAAGATGGGGAGCATGACATGGAGCGCGCCTCCTTGCTTCGCCAGCACAATGCCCGTTCGTACCCGCACCACCCGGCACTTCGCCTCCGCGCGCAAGGCCTCGGCTTCCCATGCCTCGGTGGTCTCCGGTAGGAAGCCCGTTCCGAGCGGCGAAGTTTCAGTCAGCTCCATGTCACCTGAACTCGCGTAGTAGCCCACCGCAGACCCGCTCACCAGTACCTCCGGCGGCGCAGCGCTGGCGAGGACTGCCTCGACAACTTGGCGCGTGCCCTGCACCCGGCTCTCGACGATCCGGCGCTTCTTCTCGGCGGTCCAGAGGCCCACGATCGGTTCACCCGCGAGATGGACGATCGCTTCGCACCCGGTGAGATCCGGCAGCGCTTTAATGGAATAGGCGCGCATCTCGCAGCCGGGGATGGCGCGTTCGGGATGCCGGGAAAAAGCAATCACCTCGTGCCCCCTCTGCAACGCGATGTCTACGAGTCGCTTGCCGATTAGTCCGCTCGCTCCAGTAATGCCGATGTTCATGCCTGTACTACGGTGCGGCTTTCCAATCGGCGCCCTTTAATCGAATTTCGAACTCAGCCAGCGGTACGGGAACTTGTCCCCCGGGCAATCCGTTGGCCACCGGGGCGGATTGATCTGCTTGTGCGCCTTCACGATCGCCTCTTTCCGGTCGATCTTACCGACCCGGTTCCGTAGATAACGGATGAGCTCCTCCGTCGCCGCGAGCTGCCGGGCCGTTGGCAAGTCGCGGTTGAAGTCACCCACAAAGCATATCCCGAGGGCAATGTTGTTCAGGTAATCGCTGTGCACATGCCCGCCGTTGATCTGGCGCTTCCAGCGGTTGCCGATTTCCACTTCGCCGTCGCCGGTGGAAGTGCCGTTCCCAATCACGAAGTGATAAGCGAGCCCGTTCGGCATCTTCCGCACCCGCTTGTGGTAGTACTCGAAGGCCTTCGCGCTTCCCTGACGAGTTGCGCTGTTATGGACCACGATGTAACGCCAGCGACGTTTCTGCACGGGTGCGCGGTCGATCTGCTGGCGAACGGACTTCGAGAGGTACTTCCAGCGAGTGAACCAGCCCACCGAGGCGGCAGGTTGCATCCCGCGTTCCTCTTCGTACCCGGACTTCTCCACAACGACCGGCGCCGGTGGGAGTGGCTTCGTCACGGTCGTTGGCTCCGGGACCACCGGAACGGGCGCAGGTGTCACGGCCGGCCGCACGACCGGGGCAGGGGTCACCTGGGGAGTGGCAGCGGGGCGGGGTGAAGGTGTCGGCTGCGGGCGCGGAGGCGGAGTGGGTTCAGGCTTCGGGGCGGGAGTCGCAGCTGGCGTGGGCCCCGGCTTCGGAGTGGTACGCGGAGTGGAGGGGCGGGGCTTTGGCTTCGGCTTGGGCGCAGGTGTCGCGTTGGGCTTGGGCGAGACCGGCAGCGTGCGCATTTGCTCGCGTGCTCGGAGGAATTGCTCCCGCTTTGCCGCATCCGCAGCTGGATCGCCCGTGGGAGCCTGCGAGACACCAATGGGTGCCAGCCCATGAATGAGTAGCAGGACCAGGAGGAGGGGGATCGACAGCAGGCGGGCTCGCACGCGCCGCACGCTAGCAAAGAAAGCGCCGGGTTCAAGAGGAGCCGGAGACCACCTGAGCTTCCGCTTCGGTTTCCAGTGTAGAAGAGTTGCGAAAACCTTTCTCCGGATCTCTACTTCCCCGCTCACTAGTCGAAAAAGATGCCTGCTGACAGGAGTTCGTGAGCTAACGTGCGGCTTACGGTTAGCTTGAGCCGAGCAGTTGTGCTCGGCGTCCCGAGTTTGTGAGCTCGGCCTGCCGAGCTCTGGACATGTCCGCCCGAGCAATTAGCTCGGGCACCCGAGCACTATAGCTCGGGATGCCGAGTTCGGGGCACCTCCCGCCGAGCAATTCGCTCGGCCGCCCGAGTTCATCAACTCGGAGCCCCGAGTTCTGGACACCTCCATCCGAGTAGTGATCTCGGCTGCCCGAGCAATTAACTCGGCGTGCCGAGTTCGAACTGTCCTCGACCGAGCCATTTGCCCGACGATCCCAGGCATTTGTGGCGGCCCCTTGAGATGGAACGCAGGGGTTTTCCCATCGATTGGACCGCAGTTGCTCGTCAAGAAGACCAGCTTTCGGACGCGACAATCCACGGTTTCCCGGATACCCCGATTGTATGCACCGCTCCCCTACGGTACCAGCCCCTTTTATCCGTGCTGCGCTCGGTGCGCTCTCGGCGACGTTTATCTTGCCGATGATCGCTGCTCAAGCCGCGCCTGAAGTCAGCGCGCGGCGTGAGGGTACACAGCTCGTTCTGCGTGCGGGTGAATCGGAGATCCTCCGCTACCAAGCCGAGCCGGGGGAGTTCCCGCGGGAAGGGATCAAGGAGGAGTTCCGCCGGGGCGGGTATTTGCATCCCATTCGCACACCGTTGGGACGTGTCGTCACGGATGACTTCCCTGCGGATCATCTTCATCATCACGGGGTCTGGATGCCGTGGACCAAGACGGAGTTCGAAGGCCGCAAACCGGATTTCTGGAACATGGGAGCGGGCAAGGGGCGCGTGGAGTTCGTGGCTCTCGACCAGCCTTGGGAAGCTGCGGGCAGCGCGGGGTTCACCGCCCGTCACCAGTTTGTGGATCTCGTCGCTAAGCCCGCCAAAGTCGCGCTGAACGAAACTTGGGAAGTTGCCGTATCAGTCGCCGCGGACGGCGTGCCTCGGAACGTGATCGACTTCACCTCCACCCAGACCTGCGCGACTGCGGCACCGCTGACTTTGCCGAAGTACCACTACGGCGGCTTTGGTTTCCGTGGGAATGGCGCTTGGAATGGTCCGGACGCCTGCCGCATGCTGACCTCCGAGGGAGAAACCGATCGCAAGAAAGTAAATGAATCTCGCGCAAAGTGGTGCTGGATCGGCGGAGCTGTAAACGGGGAGGCGGCAGGTGTGACCATCCTCTGCCATCCCGAAAACTTCCGCTTTCCCCAGCCCATTCGCATGCATCCGAACGAACCTTTCTTCTGCTTTGCGCCCCAGCAACTCGGCGAAATGTCAATCGTCCCCGGCAAGGCCTATGTCTCGCGATACCGCATCGTGGTCACAGATGGAGAACCTACTGCTGAACAGGCGGAAGGCTGGTGGAAAGAGTGGGCCCAGCGCAAGTGAGGGAACACGCGCGCCCTCCGCTCGCCTCGCGCCCCGCCGCTCATTTCACGAACCAAAGCTCACGTCCGTGGGATCATCCGGGCCATCGAAGGGTAGGGGAATGAACTCTCGGGGTTTCCTGGATTGCCCGCGATGCTCAGGTGCGGAATAGACGGAAGGCATTGCGGCAGCCGTCGAGTTCGCCTTTGCAGGACGCGAGGGAGTAGCGGGGGCGGGTGCGCTGTCGCAAGTACAGCGACGCTGTTGCTCGTCCAGCTCACGGCAAAAATGATCCCGCTCGGTGGCGATCTTCTGCACCCGCAGTTCGAGCGCTACAGCGCGCATGGCATCATTCGCAAACTGGTGCCGCTCGGCACGGAGTACCCCAATGGAACTCTGCATGGCATCCAGATCCGCAAGCGCTTTTTCCAATGCCATCTTCAACCCCGCGAAGTCGTTGTTCTTGCTGGAGAGCCTCCGCTGATATTCTGCCGCGAGTTGCGTGGCCTGGTCGAGGTCGTTCCTGAGCGCGGCCGTCTCGGCCTGCAGCAGGATGCCTAGGCTGGGCCGGGCGGGTGATTTACTAGCAGGTTCTTCCATTTCTCAGCCTTGAGTCAGCAACATCTATGCGCATCGCTCGACAAATGCCGGGTCATGGTGGGGAGTCTAGAAAGAAATCCGTTCTACCGGGGCGATTAAGGATGCCTTTCCATGCGAGCAGGCCCACTCCAGCGCGCCATGTCCGGCCCGTGTCCCTGTAGCGAAGCAGCCCTGTATCAGATAGCCGCCGGTGGGTGCCTCCCAGTCGATCATCTCGCCAGCAACAAAAACACCCGGGAGCTTTCGTAGCATTAGCGAAGGCTCCAGCTCACCCCAGCAGACGCCGCCAGCGGAGGAGATCGCCTCGGCGATGGGACGAGGTCTGATGAGCGGCAACTGACAATGTTTCAGTGTAAGGGCGAGCGCCTGGGTAGATGCAGCAACTGCAGCGGCAGGGTCATGGGAAAGGATTGCGAAGGCCGCGTCGGAAAGCTTCCACCGTTGGCGAGCTTCGGGGAGGAAGTTGCGCTGAATCGGACCCATCTTCGCCACGAGTTGCTCGACGCTAAGTGAGGGCCGGAAGTCGATTGTGATCTCAGGCGCGGGCATCGCTCGGAGTGACGGGCCAAGCTGGTAGAGGGCACCGCCCTCCAGGCCATAGTGAGTGACCAGCAACTCGCCGAAGATCTCGACACCACCAGCGCTCACCAAGACGTTCTTCAGAGGCTGGCCTTCTGCTGCGGTCAGCACCGGCACCGGCCAGGCGACCTCCCACCCACAGTTTGCGGGCAGAAGCGGAGCCACGTTGATGCCCAGCCCCGCGACGATCTTTACCCAGGCACCGTCCGATCCGGTACCAGGCCAGGAAGCGCCGCCGAGCGCCAGCACTACGGCATCCGCTTCTTCACGGCGCACCTGCCCATCCACCAAAAACTCCACCTTATGCGGGGAACCGGGTTGCAGACCGATCCAGCGATTTCCCATGGCAAAGCGGACGCCCAGCTCCCGCAGCCTCAGCACCCAGCGGCGCAGCAGGGGAGCGGCCTTCATTTCTCGCGGATACACCCGGCCAGTGGAAGCAGCGAAAGTCTCAATGCCTAGCCCGGCTGCCCAGGCGCGAAGGGCGTCTGGATCAAACTCGTCAATGAGCGAGGGCCAGAGCAGGGGATCCGCCTCAGGCGCGAGATAATTGCGGATGAACTCAGCGCGCGGCTCGCCTTTGGTGAGGTTGAGCCCGCCTTTTCCCGCGACGAGGAACTTTCGCCCCACGGACGGTCTTGCATCGAAGACAGTGACGGACGCCCCTCCAGCGGCCCCGACTTCAGCCGCCCGGAGCCCGGCTGGACCGCCGCCGATGATCGCTATCTTCATGGTCGACGAAAGACACGAAATTCACGAAATGTGAAGGGATACGGCAGAAGGAGAGAGGGGTAGCGCCTTCCGTGGACCCTACTCGTATCGGAGGGACTCGATAGGGTCGAGGTTGGCCGCTTTATAGGCAGGATAGCTGCCGAAGATTACTCCGATCGCGGAGCAGATGAGCAACCCGATGATGGCCCAGTCGACGGGGAAGGCCGGTGGGAGCTTGAGCACGTAGATCGCGAGGAGATTCGCGCCGAGCATGCCCAGCGCTACGCCAAGGAGGCCACCAATCTCGCAGAGGACTACTGCTTCCACGATGAACTGCGTCATGATGTTGCGCTTTTTCGCTCCGATCGCGCGACGTATCCCGATCTCCCGGGTGCGCTCGGTCACAGAGACGAGCATGATGTTCATGATCCCCACACCGGCCGCGAGTAGCGCAATAGAGCTGACTAACGCGAGTCCCGTGCGCACCGCGAAGGTAACTTGTTCGAACTGCTTGATTAGTGAGTCGCTGGTCAGCAGGTCGAAATCGTCCTCCTCGCCGGGTGGCACCTTGCGCAACGCGCGCATGATACCGCGGGATTGCTCCATGGTGTCTGCGAAAGCCTCGGGAGTAGCGGCCTGTACGGAAACGGTTATGTCCCTCCAACGGCCGTAACGGTTTAGCCCGGACGTCAGGGGAATAAGCGCCATACCGCGGGAGTCGTTCTCGGACGCTGGCTTCTCGAGCACCCCGACAACGGTGTACGCGATTGCTTCGGCCTTGATCCGCTGGCCAATCGGCGAGCCCTGCGGAAAGAGCGTCGTGGCGATTGCATCGGTGAGCACGCAGACATCGCGTGCGGACTCCACATCTGACTCCATGAGAGGGCGGCCCTCAATAACGGACCAATTGTTCGTCTGGAACACACCCGGGGTAACTCCCTCAAGGGAAACGTTGGGCGGCGTCTTCGAGTATGTCGAAGTCACTTCGCCATTCCAGAAATTGGTCTGCAGTCCGACTGCGGATGCGAGGGTGGATTTCTTCCGAAAAGCATTCGCCTGGGTAAACGTGATCTCCTTGCGGCGAAGGAACTTCATGAATCCCTCAGGACCGCCGAAGTACGCCTGCGGCATCCGCTGGATGACGAAGGTCTGGCTGCCAAGCTGGCCAAGTTCACCCTCGATGTTCTTCTTCATCGCACGCATCGCCGTCATTACCAGGATGATGGAGAAGACGCCGACCAGCACGCCGAGGAGGGTGAGGCCGGAGCGCAGCTTGTGCGAAGTGAGCGCTTCCAGCGCCATTCGGACGCTCTCGCGCAGCTCCGAGAGTATTCGCCAAATGCGTCTACGTGAGGGACGCGGGCTATTCATTACGGAGGGCATCGACGGGACTCATGCGAGCTGCACGCCAGGCGGGAAGAAACCCGGAGATGATGCCAGTCCCTAGAGCAACTCCGAGGGCAACACCGATGACTGTGGGGGAGAGCGCAACCTGCGGGAGAAAACGTCGGGCGATTTGCAGCGCACCAGAGGCGATCAGCAGCGCGATCACACCTCCGATCAGGCAGATGATCGATGCCTCGATCAAGAACTGAAGAAGGATCGTACGACGTTTCGCGCCGATCGCCTTGCGAATACCGATCTCTCGCGTCCGCTCAGCGACCGAGACAAACATGATGTTCATGATGCCGATGCCCCCCACGAAGAGCGAGAGGCCTGTGATAAAGAACCCGGAGATGCCGATTACGCCGGAGACCTTCTGAAATTTTTCCAGAAGCTGCTGCTGCTGATTAATCGCGAAATCGTCCTCTTTTCCTGGCGGCACCTTGCGGATCTTGCGCAGCACACCGCGGAGCTCCTCCCGAGTGGCCTCGAGCTGCGTTGGATCGCTGGCTTTCACCTGGATGGTACAGTTTGGATCCCAGCGGAACGAGGAGGCCATCTTTCCGATCGGCATGATGACTTGATTGTCCAAGCTCATCTGACCGAGGACGCTCCCACGTTTCTCAAGAATGCCGATGACCTCCAGCGACTCGTTGCCGACGCGGATCTTGCGGCCGAGCGGCGGCTCGTTGAGGAAAAGCTTCTCGGCAACATCGGCTCCAATGATGCAGAGATCCCGATTTGTACGTGCTTCCAGCCGTGTCATGAAGCGTCCTGATGCCAGGGTGACGCCGCCGGTGATCAGGAACTGCTCGCTGGTTCCGATGATCATGACCTGCCCTGAACTGCGGCTTTCGTAGCGGACCGAGTCCACGTTGTGCATGACCATGGGCGCAATTGCCTTCGCCATGGGGAGCGCGCGTTCCACGGCTCGGACTTCGGCGAGAGTAATCTTGCGCCGCTTCGACGCAGCTTCCCATTGCTCGCTGGAATCGATGAACCACTCGCGCTGGCTGACGTGCAGGACGTCTGTGCCAATGAAGGAAATGGCGTCGCGGAATGCACCGTTCAGGCCCTCCAGGGCCATGGCCATCATGGTGACGGTGACGATCCCGATGACGATCCCCAGCGTCGTGAGGACGGAGCGGAGCATGTTCCCCCGAATCGCCTCGAGCGAGATGCGCGTGCCTTCTCGGATCTCCGCAACGAGCTTCATCGTGAGGCAGAGGCCACGGTCTCGTCACTCGCGACTAGGCCGTCGCGGATTCGGATAATTCTCCGCGCATGTCGCGCCACTTCCTCCTCATGCGTGACCACGATGAGGGTGTTGCCCTTCTCCGCAAGCGTCTCGAAGAGGGCCAGAATCTCCTCACCCGTCCGGGTGTCCAGGTTGCCAGTCGGCTCATCGGCGAGCAGGATCGAAGGCTTGTTGACCAGCGCACGCGCGATGGCGACCCGCTGCCGCTGCCCTCCCGACATTTCATTGGGTCGATGGGTCACACGATCTGCCAGGCCGACATCGGCAAGCGCAGCGAGGGCCACGTCCCGGCGCTCGTCGAGATCCATACCAGCATAGATCAGCGGGAGCTCGACGTTCCGCAGGGCCGTGGAGCGGGCGAGCAAATTGAACGTCTGAAAGACAAAGCCGATCTCGCGGTTACGAATCTCCGCCAGCTCGTCGTCGTCCATCTCGGCAACACTGTGTCCATTGAGCTCGTAGGTTCCCGATGAAGGCGTATCGAGACAGCCAAGCAGGTTCATCAGGGTGCTCTTCCCTGAACCGGACGGGCCCATAATTGCAACGTATTCGCCTCGGGTAATCTCCAAGGAAACGCCCCGCAGGGCATGGACCGTCTCGCTACCCATCTCGTAGCTGCGGCAGATCGCGCTGAGCCTGATGAGACTCACGGTCCTTCCTTCTTCGGCGTACCGGTGCCTATGCGCACCTGTTTGCCATCCTCGAGATCCTTGCTGATCGCCCGGTAACCACCAGTGACGATCTTCTGTCCCTCGCTGACGCCGGAGACGATCTCGAAGTGCTCGTTATCGCTAATGCCGGTGGCGACCGAAAGCAGCTTCACGCGATCCCCTTCGAGCGCAAAGACCACTTCGCGCGGCTTGGCAGGGGTAGACGCTGGCTTGTTGTCTGGAGAGGGCGTCGACGCTGCCGCAGGTGCCGAGAGGCGGGTCGTGACGCTTTGAATTGGCACCGTAAGTACGCCGGTGCGAGTGCGTGTCTCGATCTCTGCGGTGACGGACATTCCCGGTCGGAACGCCTCTTTATCGATAATCCGAATGCGCACCTCGAACTTCGGCGCCTCCTGCTGCTGACTGCCACCTTGAGCCGGAGTCTTGGACGCATTGGAGATCGAGGTGACCGTCCCCTTGAACTTGCGATCTCGAAACGCATCGACCTCCAGTCGCACATTTTGACCAGATTCGATGAGCACCACGTCGATCTCGCCGATGTCGATGCGCGCTTCCATCTCATCGAGCTTCGCAATGGTCATCATCTCAGTACCCATATTAAAGGAAGTCCCCAGGACACGTTCGCCCAGCTGCGACTTAAGGTTGGTGACGGTGCCATCGATCGGCGAGGTGATCGTTGTCTTCTTGAGGTCGTCGTCCGCCTTATCGAGTGCAAAGTGCGCCTGGTCCACTTGATGGATCGCGTTAGCCGACCGCAGCCGTGCAACCGCCACGGCCGTTTCGAACTCCACGAAGACACTTGCGGAGATTAGCTTGTTCTTGAAAAGCTCCTCGTTGCGCTTGAACTCCGACTCCGCTCGGGCCAGTTCCGCTTCCGCCTGACTCCGACTCCCGAGCGAGACCTTATAGCTGGCCTCTGCGGAATTGCGGCTGGCCTGATAGCTATCTGGTTTGATCTGCAACAGGAGATCCCCCGCTTTCACTACTTGGCCCTCCTTGACCGGCAGTGCCACGATCTCTCCTGCGACCTCCGGGCTGATCATTGCTTTCGTGACAGGCTGGATTTTCCCACTCGCCATCACAGTTTCGGTAAGATCGCGGCGGACAACTGGCTCTACTTGGATCTCGATGATCTCGACCGGCTTGTGGAAGAACTTGTAAGCCCCGAAGCCCAACCCTGCTAGGAGCAGGACGAGTGCTATGATCCACTTGATGCGGCGGCGCTTGCGTGGCTTGGCCATTGATGGGGGAAACTGAAGTGCCGACTACTTCTGCGCTGGCGCAAGTGCCAGGTCATCCAAGTCGAGGCGATAGAGGATCTGGTTATAGTCGTATCGCGGAGTGGCCGGCGGCTTGTCCGCGAACTGCGCAGTGTACGTGCCCTCGAAAAAGAGCAGCGGCGTTCCTTCTGGGGTAAACTCCGGGTGGATCCGTGGATTGTAGAAGGTGTAATTCTCGTGTGAGAGGACCTTCACTGCTGTACCCCACGGCCCGGTCGGGGAATCAGCTTCCGCGTACCAGAGTTCCCCAAAGGCGGATGGCTTTCCGAATTTTTCCATGAAGACAGTGATCCACCTTTGACGCCATGGATTCCACGCGATCGAACCTGAGTGCGGGACCACACGCCGGTCGCTGTTGGCCGCTGGAAGGTTCTCTTGAGGATTGATGACTTCCCAAGTCGAGGGATCCTCCCACGCTTCAAAGGTCGCCGGACAGCGAAGAATTGGAAGAGGATCACCAAAGAGGATCCACTCTTTCCCGGCTGGGTCGCGCCATCGGTTCACATGCCCTTTTGGAATTGGCGGCGGCTTCGGGGTAGTGGCTGATTTGGTCCAGAGTATCTTGTGGGGCTCGAAGACCTGTGCGGCGTCATTCCAGACGGCGAGACCCCACTGGTAAGCTTCAAGCGGTGGGACGATCTTCGTGTAAGCACAGACGAGGCGATTCTTGCCGGTCTTATCCGGAAGACTTATGTACCCGGTTGCCCAACTCGGGCCGTCTCCCGGCATTTTGGCAATGGCTCGTGGCTGACCGTTCTCCCCGCGGATGTAGTCGTAGGGAAAGCGCAGCGGCGGCTCTAACTGGACGATAGGCTTCGAGGGCGTAGTCGCGCCGGTGCTGTGGAAAATTCCGAGAGCATAAGACGAAATCGTCGTATCTCCCCAGAGCCAGTAGAGCCGCCCGTTGTGAAGAGTAGTCTGTACGCTGTCGCAGCCGAAGATTCCGGCGTCCCGCCAATCCGTCGCAAGGCCCAGCTTTTGGCTTTCGGCGAACAAGCCTGCACCAGTGAGGCGACCGATCCGCCTCGCTGGAAGTGCGCGCTTCACCTCCACCTTCAGCGTTGCGCCAGGCTTCGGCGTGAGACGTACGCCGCGCGAACCGTAGCCATCCTTCGGAACATCGTACCCGTGTCCGATTACGTCGAACCATGTCTCCTGACCCATCGACTCCGGCAGATCAAAGGCGATGAGTCCCGCGTTATCACTTACAAACCGCACCTGGTGAGTAGTCCTTAGCTCCACCAACGGCACCGGCCAGCCCGTTTCCTTATCGATGACCTCGATTCGGCAAAGCTGCGCACTAGCCTGAGCGCAGGCAAACAGGAGGAAGCTTGCGCAGAGCTTCCGCAAAAGGCGGATCGGCATTGGGGACGGTCTACGCGCGGTGCTCGTCGGCCGCTTGCGCGACTTGCATCAGCAGCGACTGCCAGGGGCAGTTGATCGTGGGGACGACGGAGAGATCGGGAGCGGATTCCCGCACGTTGCCCCTCCGCCAGGAAAAGATCTCCTGAAGCGCAGCAACGCCACTGAGTTCACCAACCTCGGCGTGCACTATCTCGCCCTCCTGGAAGTGGAGCACTCCACGCTGTTCGAGCGTGGTAAACTGCATCATTGACGTCGCCCGCGCCAGACACTTGAGCTGGATGAGATCGAGAGGAGTCAGGTCGAGAAGGGTCGCTTGAAAGGATTCCGTTTGCGTGGCGTGCGAAGATTCCAGCGCCTCCTGGAGGAGAGCGACGATGATTGATCCAGTGACTGGCTTCTCCACCACCCGGAGCGCACCGAGCGCAGCGGATTGGGCGTAGTGCTCAGGTAGCGGCGTGCCGGTCATCACGAGAGCCCGCGCGTTTGGATGTTCCGCAGACATCTCCCAGAGGAAATCGAGGCCTGAACCATCCGGGAGACCAATATCGACAACAAAGACATCCACAGGAATCCCGGCTGTCCGCAGCCGTGCTTCCTCGAGATCGCGAGCCCAGATCGGGCGGCAGTGTGGTAGATGAATGAGAACCGCCCGCTCCAGCACAAAGGCCGTTATCGGAGAGTCTTCGAGGATGAGAACGATGGGATTATCCTGCATTGCTGCTCGGCTGTCTGGGAGACCGGACCCTAAACAGAATTCACCCGCGATAAGAAGCGTATTCTATGGATGCGTCCGTCGTTGCGAGGAGATCCCCATTCCCGAGTGCGTTATCTACAAAAAAGGGCCGGGACGCCTTTGCGCCCCGGCCCAATCTGAAGTCTTCCTGGAATATCCGATCTAGATCCAGCCGGGACGGTAGCTCTTGTTAATGAACGCCGCCGCCTCCGGGACGTTCTTGGCCGTACCGGTGTTCGCGTCCCACTCGATCTTCTTGCCGGGACCGACTCGCGCGGCGAGTTGTCCAATCAGCACCATCTCGGTCAGGCCACAGGCCTTGGCCACGAAGTCTGAACCGGCGCGCTCGCCGCCTTGAATCGCCGTGATCCACTCCTGATGATGATCCTTGCTCCGCGGCAGCGTCTTCTCTGGGGTCTTGAAGTCACCTGCCTTGTCGCGCGGAAGCATTGTCGGGCCGCCCTTGTCGTAGTCGTCGAGCAACCGACCTTTCTCGCCGATGAAGAGTGTCCCATTTTGGGTGACCTTGTCTTCCCCTTCACGCTTTGCGATCTCTCCACCAAACTGTTCGGCGCTCGGGAGATTGCCCCCGTCGTGCCAGTAAAGCGCCACCGCCGGCCTCGCGCCTTTCGAGGCAAACTCCAGCTTGATCACCGATTTCTTGGGCGGGCTGTCCTTGGTTGCGCCTTCCGAGGAGATGCACTCCGCAGTTACTGGAGAACCTAGCTCCAGAGCGGTGAAGGGCCAGTTGAGGATGTGGCAGCCCATGTCGCCAAAGGCACCTGTGCCAAAGTCCCAGAACCCGCGCCACTTGAAAGGATGGCACTCCTTGTAATATGGCCGGTCTTCCGCTGGTCCAAGCCAGAGATCCCAGTCGAGATCCTCAGGAATGGGATCCGCCTGGGTGGGCCAGGTGACCCCCTGCGGCCAAATCGGGCGGTTGCTCCAGCAGTGAACTTCTTTGATGGCGCCAAGTGCGCCGCTTTGGATCCACTCGGTCGTGGCGCGAATGTCCTCACTGGCATTGCCCTGGTTTCCCATCTGTGTGGCCACCCCCGCCGCCTTGGCGAGCTTCGCGATCTCACGTGCTTCCCAGATGGTGTGTGTGAGCGGCTTTTCGCAGTATACGTGCTTCTTCTGTGCGAGCGCGCGGATGGTCGCGGGAAAATGGTGGTGATCGGGAGTCGAGATGACTACCGCGTCGTAGTCCTTCAGCTCGTCGAACATTTTCCGGTAGTCGCGGTACTCCTTACCCGCGAACGCCGATCCCTTCTTCTTCTCAATCTCAGCCTTGGCCTTTCCGTTCATCTTTGTGTCCACGTCGCAGATGGCCACGATATTGTGCTCCAGAAACTTGTTCATGTTGTCCCCGCCCTTGCCGCTGGACCCAATGATGGCGATGTTCAGCTTCTTGTTCGGAGACTGTGAGCGAAGGATTGCCGGGGCGGCGAGAACGCCTGCGCCGATCGTGGCGGAAAGGGAGAGGAACTGTCTGCGATTGAGCGAGGACATAGGGAGGGATGTGACGGGATTGGGAGGGAGCTAGGGGAGAGACCAACAGGTACGCCGCGCAAGCACTTTGCGCGTATGCTATCCGGCGGCGGATGTTTTTCTTAGCGGGTAAAGATCAGGCGGGCAAGGCGTCCCTTGTCAGGCGCCCATCCACCAGCCGCATCAGAGATTGCGGATTCTGGTTGCGCAGTTCCATGGGGAGCGCGGGCTCAGGGAAGTTCTGGTAACAGACGGGCCGTGCCCAACGCTGAATTGCAGCGGTGCCCACGGAAGTGAAGCGTGAGTCCGTCGTCGCTGGATAGGGACCTCCGTGATTCATTGAAGGGCAGACCTCTACCCCAGTCGGGAAGCCGTTAATCAGGAGGCGACCGGCCTTTCGCTCCAGGATGCTAAGCAATTCCGTGGCTCCTGCGAGATCCTCCCCCGTCCCGTGAACGGTCGCCGTGAGCTGACCTTCGAGGTTTCGAGCAATCTCCAGGAGTTCATCAAGGCTACGCGCCTCCACCAGTAGCGCGAATGGGCCGAACACCTCCTCGTGAAGCTCGGGCTTCTTCAGGAACGTTGAGGAGCTAGTCGAGTAGACCGCCGGTTCACCCAGCGTTTCGCCAACTCCCTCCGCTTCGGAAACCCCGAGACGGGTTACGCCCTTCACGCCGCCCATTGCTTTCAATCCTTTCTGGTACGATTTGCAGATCCCTTCATGGAGCATTGTTCCAGGTGCGGCCGTGCGCATCTTTTCCGAGAAGGTCTTAGCGAAAGCCTTCATCTCAGCCCCAGCTATGCCGAAGATCAGCCCTGGTTTGGTGCAGAACTGGCCCACGCCCATGGTCACCGAAGATTTTAGCCCTTCCGCAATCGTATCGCCGTTTTCACGAAGCGCTCCGGGCAGGATGAATAAGGGATTCAAGCTGCTCATCTCGGCGAAGACCGGAATAGGTTCAGGTCGGGCGGCGGCTGCGTCGAAGAGTGCTCGCCCGGCTACCCGGGAGCCGGTAAACCCGGCCGCGCGGGCGAGCGGGTGCCGTACGAGAGCAGTGCCAATCTCCTCCCCGCTCCCGTGCAACATCGAGAATACTCCGGCCGGCAGCCCGCAAGTTGTGGCCGCACGGGCAATCGCACCGGCAACCAGTTCGGAGGTACCAGGATGCGCTCGATGAGCCTTCACGATCACCGGATTGCCCGCAGCAAACGCGGACGCGGTGTCGCCACCAGCTACCGAGAAGGCGAGGGGAAAGTTGCTCGCGCCGAAGACGATCACTGGCCCGAGCGACACGAGCATGCGCCGGAGGTCGGTTCTCGGGAGTGGCTTGCGATTAGGCAGCGCAGTATCGATCCGCGCATCCACCCACGAGCCGTCACGCACCACGTCTGCAAACAGCCGGAGCTGCCCCGCCGTCCGTCCACGTTCACCGTTTAGGCGATCCTTGGGCAGCCCAGTCTCGAGATGTGCCCTCTCGATCAGCGCATCTCCAACGGCCACGATCTCGTCAGCGATACGTTCGAGAAAGGTGGCGCGAACTTCCGGAGAGGTCTTACGGAAAACAACGAATGCCTCCTCTGCTTTGATCAGAGCTTCGTCGACTGTCGCCAGCTTGCACTCCTGAAAGGTCGTGGGGAGTTCTTCGCCAGTGAGTGGGCTGATCGCTTGGAAGCCGCGTCCGGCAGATTCCACAAGAACTCCGGCGAGAATGCTTTTGCCGTGCAAGGTGGTACTCATAAGAAAAGGAAGGATAGTGCCAATCGATCACGCGACGTGGTTCACGAGCGTACCGACCCCGGCAATGTGAATCTGGATTTCGTCTTGTGAATGCAGCGTGAAATCGTTTGGAGGCACTATTCCAGTGCCAGTCAGGAGAAAGCATCCCGCCGGGAACGAGTTGTCGCGGAACAGATACTCCGCGAGTTCGGGCAACGTGCGCTTCATCTGCGAAAGCGCGGTTTTGCCGGAGAATACTTCTGAGCCGGTTCGCAGTACACGGATGCTGATGGCCGTGTCTATAGGAAGAGGATCCCGCACCACAATGCCAGGGCCGATTCCGCAACAGGCGTCGTAAACCTTCGCCTGCGGAAGGTAGAGCGGGTTCTCACCCTCGATGTCTCGTGAGCTCATGTCGTTGCCGATCGTGTATCCGAAGATCCTGCCGCGTGAACTCACCGCCAGCGTCAGCTCCGGCTCCGGCACGTTCCAGCGAGAGTCGCTGCGCAGGCGCACCGCGCCGCCGCTGCCTACCACGCGATGCGGCGTCGCTTTGAAGAAGAGCTCCGGACGATCAGCTGCGTATACGCGATCGTAGAAGGTACCGCCGCCAGCATCCTTTGACTCGTCAATCCGAGCATCGCGTGAGCGCAGATAGGTCACGCCGGCCGCCCACACCTCCTGGCTCTGGATGGGAGCCAGCCACCCGTCCTGAGGAGAGATCGGCAGCCCGGAAGCCAGACGCTCGTGCAGCCAAGCCGCTGGATCTTCCTGTCCAAAAAGGGAATCCATGGTGGTGTGCGAGAGCCGAAAGAGGTCTTCACCGCGTTGAGCGACGAGGCCTTCTAGGGAACGGTAAACAGTGACGGGGGGCAACGGCATGCCCCGCCAGAATGCTCGGGGAAACTCAGTGATCAAGGTGGAAACTCAGAGCGACTTCGCGTTTGTACCTTGGGTGAGATGAAATGAGCTGCGAGTAATCTGCCAGGAGCAGGACGCGGAGTTCCGGATACTCGCGCGCGAGACACCGCAACTCGGCTCGTGAGCCTACGACAGCTTGCGCGCGGAGCATTTCTTCTCGCGCGCGGGACTCGCCAGCTTGCGCGCGAGGTGGTGCAGCCTTGCGCGCCGGTCGCCGGCACTCGCCGGCGGGCATCGCACTACTCACCCGCGAGACTGAGGAACTCCGATTGAGACATCCAATACTCGCGGCCGAAGTTCCATCTACTCACGCGCAATGCCTCAAAGATTCGCCGGTGGGCCTCTGGATATAGGAAACATCAGCCTCGGACGGTGATTTGCTGATTAGAACCCCTACCCACGGTAAACACCGGATTCCGGAAGGCCTAGCTTGCCACGGTCAATTCAGGGGCTGGCGCGGTGCTCTCTGCCACAGCTTGGCGACTTGGCAGATCCACCATGACAGTCGTCCCCTTGCGTAGTTGACTTTCAATCGAAAGATTTCCGCCATGTAACGTGACGATCTTCCTGCAGATCGCGAGCCCGAGCCCGAAGCCACGATTCTCATCTCCGCGATCTTTAGTGGTGAAGTAAGGAATTTGCACACGGCTGAGATTCTCCCGGCTGATTCCCTCTCCTTGATCGATCACGCGAATGCGAACCCAGTCGCTGGACCTATCGCCTTTTTCGAGGCGCTCCATCTGGATACGAACCTCCATGCCCGGCTCCGACGCATCAATGGCGTTCGAGATCAGGTTGATGAGGAGGCGCTGCATGAGTACCGAGTTCATCTCGACCAACGTCTCATCCATGTGATCCGCGACGATTTCGACCGGCTTTCGTGGGTTACTACGTGCGAGTTCGAGAGTCTGCTGTACTACTATGTCCAGTCGATCGAGCCGGAGATCCGGGTGCGGATGCTCGGAGAAGAAAAGCGATTCCTTGATGTAGGAATGCATCGTTGAGATGTTGCGCAGCGCGGTAGGAAGCAATTCCTCGTCATACGAGCCGGTCTCTGTGGCCAGCTGAAGCAAAGTGGAAACGGGTGTGAGAAGATTGTTCAGGTCGTGCGCCATCCCCCGCGACATCCGGCCGAGTAGATCCAACTCCTGAGTCAGAAGAATCTGCGTCTTCAGGCGAATCTGGTTAGCGACGAGGCTCATGTTCTTCGCCAGGCTGACCAGCAGATTGATGTCCGTCGCGGTGAACGGCTCGCCATTAACCTTCTTCCCTACGAGGAGAAGACCAAACGGCTCGCGCTGCCAGGCCAGCGGAAAGCAGAACTCGGCCTCGGTAACTCGCATCTGATCGCGGGCGCCGCGCTCCAGGGGGGACGTAGCGATATGCACATAGCTACTGCTCAGCGACAGGTACTCCCCCTTGCCCCATTCAAAGTACTGAAAGACGGGCGAATTGGGTTTGAGAACGAATGTAGGCTTCTCTGGATACTCGCGAGCGACCACGAAGAGCAGGTTCGACTCGTCTCGCAGGATGATCTGGTAGGACTCTAGCTTAAATGTGCGGAGCAGGAGCGTCTGCAATTCGTCGAGGAGTGCAGGGAGGTCAGCATACCAGTTCATTCGCTCAATGAAGCTCCGCACCTGGTCCTGGTATTCGAAGGAGTCTCCGAGGATGCGCCGCTCGAGCTTCTCCATGCCGCTTCCGCCGAAGAGCTTTGGGAACAAGACCGAAGCGAGCGCCGCGCTCACCAGCAGGACCGCCAGGTTCGCCAGCATCGCGCCTACCCGGAAGCTCTGCGGATCAGTTAGCGCGATGAACAGCTGCAGGACTAGTCCGATGCCAAAGAGGAAAACAAATCGAACGAGATGCGCCGAGATGCGGCCCATGGTGACATGGACATCGAGCAAGCTGTGCTGGAGCGCGCTGTAGCCAACCAGCACTCCGTAGACTATGGCCGCGAGATTCGCCAGCGGAAGAAAGGGGATGTCCAGTAGCGGGTACTTGTCGAAGCCGAATATCGGCAGCAGATCATTTGTACCAAGAACCCACAGCCCGAGCACGGCATTGAGCAGGAAGCGCAACCGGGTCCTTTGAAGACCTTGCGAACGCCGAAGCGTGCGCCACAGCATCGAGACTTCAAAGGTGGTGATGAACCCGTAGCTCACGACCCACGCCCAAAAAAGCGGGCCGGGTATCATCCAATTCCCAAACGAATACTTGTGCACATCCGCGACATACAAGTCTGTCAGCAGCATCGCCGCGAAGAACGTGTGCAGAATGTATACGCCCGGAAGAAATTTTCGGCTGCGGACCTGCGCAGTGACCAAGCTGACGTGCAGCAGGGTCACCGGCATGAAGATCACGCCAAGGTGCAGGATCTTGATCCAGAAAATGGGCTCCTGCTGCTCGAGATCTAACGATTGCCACGAACCTACGTTCCATAGGGTGAGGGAGAGGCCCCAGGCAGCATTCGCCCGGGTAGCGGGCTCGCGCCAGTTGCAGCAACGCAACACCAACACCGTGATTAGAAAATTGCACAGTGCTGCAGCGAAAGCGGCAATCTCGGCGAAGTTCATCCGTCAAAGGGATAACGCCGCATCGCCAGGCATGCGTACCTTCCGCCAAACCCGGCATTCACATTCAAAGCCACATTTACCGGATAAGGTCTCGGAACGAGCACATAGTCCAGATCGCAATCCTCTTCAGGCTCAGTTAGATTGATTGTCGGTGGGATAAACTGGTTCGCGATCGTCAACGCGCAGATTGCGGACTCGATTGCGCCTGCCGCACCCATGAGGTGTCCAGTTACGGGCTTTGTAGCACTGATCGAAAGCCGGTGGGCGTGCTTACCGAAGACTTCCTTGATAGCGCGCGTCTCAATAGGATCGTTCTGAGGTGTAGCTGATCCGTGAGCATTGATGTACTGAACCTCTTCGGGATGGAGCGCCGCGTCTCGGAGGGAACGCTGAATGGCCTCGACATAGCCAATCCCTGCAGGATGCGGATTGGTCGGGTGATAGGCTTCTGAGGTGCGGCCATGACCAATGATCTCGGCATAGATCCGGGCACCCCGGCTAAGTGCATGGCCCATGTCTTCAACCACGAGATAGGCCGAGCCTTCACCCAACAAGAACCCGTCGCGGGTTTTGTCAAAGGGGCGCATCGAGCCGTGGGGATCGTCGTTGTGCTCAGACATCGCGCGTAAGCGGCAAAAGCCAAGGTGGAGCATTTCCACCATTTCTTCTGAACCGCCGGCCAGCATCACGTCGAATTGATCTTGCTGAATAAGTTTGAAGGCGTGGCCGATCGCATCATTACCGGAAGCGCATCCCGAGCAGTATGTGATGGCGGCACCCCGGAGGCCCAATTCCATACTGATCGCGCTGCTGCCCTCGCCGCAATAGCCGGAAACGACATTGTACGGGTGCAAGCGTTTGTAGGTGTTACCCTCCAGAAATTTTTGCTGACTCTTGAGGATGCTCTCCGCCCCGCTGATCGTCGTGCCTTCAACGATTCCAGCCCGGGTTGAGCCCGCCTGCTCCTTGGAAATCCCCGCATCACGCATGGCCAGAGTAGCTGCCGCCACCCCAAACTGAACTGTCCGATCCAGCCGATTCTCACGAATACTGGCATAGGACGAAATGGCGAAGTCGCGGACCTCAGCGCCGATCTTTACGGGAAGCTTGCTCGTATCAAACTTGGTAATGGGTGCTGCCGCGCTGCGTCCCTGACAGACATTTCCCCAGAAGGTAGCGAGATCCTTCCCTGCTGGCGTAATCACGCCGATTCCTGTGATTACGACACGCCGCTGTGCGTGTGCGTGCCTTGAATCTAGCGAGTATGCGGCCATCGATACGGAATAAACGCCGGCGTGCGTGTCATATAGTCACGGTACGGCTCACCAAACTTCAAGATGAGCGCCGGCTCCTCGAGTCGGACGCGGTAGAGCATGGCGGGGATGTAGATAAGCGGCGCGAGGATCAACGAATAGGGCGCAGCGAGCAGCAGCGGCACGCAAAGCACTTCCAGGAGCATCGAGAAGTAAGCCGGGTGCCGCACGAAGCGAAATGGCCCTGAGGAGACAAACTCATGCGATTCCCGAATCTCGACATGAAGACTCCAGAACCGCCCCAGCGCGGCTATGGCACTCCTTCGGATCGAGAAGGAGGCGACGGCAACCGCGCACCCAACTGGGAACATGATAGGATGAAGCCGGGGCCGAACGGCGAATTCCAGCAGCGAACAGATGAGAACGGTGCCGCCTGCTGCAAGGAACAAACGGAAGGATAGACGTTCATGGACGGGACCTGGAATGGTGTTGCGCTGGGTACGCAACTCGAAGAAACGCACTGCGGTAACGACGAAAACCGCAGCGAGCGGGATAAGCAGAAGAATGATGGGCACGAGGACGCGGCGGGTGGCGCTGCGCAGTAACACAGCATCATTGCCCGAGGGATGCAACCCAGCGCGGAGCAGGATTCGGGCGCTGTCGCGGGGTGAGTTTCATCTCAACCGGCAGATCCGGCGAGATGCGCGCAGCTTAATTGCACGATCCTGTTTACAGGATCGAGCGCAACAGGCCGCCTTCCATGCGTAACACAGCTCCGTTCGTCCCCGAGGAGAGCGCGCTTGCCACGAATGTCACGAGCGTGGCGATCTCGTCGGGCGTCTCGAAGCGTTGCAGCAACGAAGCCGGGCGGATTGTCTTGAAGAACTGGTCTTCCACGTCAGCAAGAGAAATGCCTTTCTCCGCTGCCATCTGTTTCACGAAGGTATTCACGCCTTCAGAGCGCGTGGGCTTAGCAAGAATGGAGTTCACTGTCACCGCAGTCCCGATGGTCGTCTCAGCAAGGCCGCGAGCTAGAGCAATCTGCATGGTCTTCGTCACGCCATAGTGAATCATTTCGACGGGCATGTTCACCCCGGATTCGCTGGCGATGAAAATGACACGCCCCCAACCCGAGTCCTTCATTTTAGGCAAATAGTGCCGGGTGAGCCGCACGCCACTCAGAAAATTGCTTTCAATGATCTGGAGCCAGTCCTGATCCGTGATCTCGCCGAAAGCTTTGGGGGCGTACACGCCAAGATTGTTGATCAGAATGTCCACCTCCGGATACTGTCTTACGACTACCTGCGTGCCCTCAGCAGTCGCGAGATCAGCAGCGAATCCTTCGATGTGAGCACCGGAGATCTCGCCTTTGAGCGATGCAACGGCTTCATCGGTGCGAGCCTTGGTGCGTCCATTCACGATTACCCGCGCGCCTTCCTGTGCAAGTCGGCGAGCGATGGCGAAACCAATCCCGGCGGTTGATCCTGTGACGAGTGCAAGTTTACCGCCGATGAGAAGGTCCATAGTCGAGAAGCGAAGTGTCCGCGGCAGGTGCGCCCCGCTCAAGAACTCCCGCGAAGGCGTCAGTTAGGTCTTCCAAAGCTGAAGTGCGGAAATCGCGGGTAGCATCGCCTGCGCACCATGCACTGCGGCGCCCATCGGATCGGGACCTACATGCACATCCATGCGCGTTTTCTCCGCGATGCGGTCCTTCATGCCCCGAAGCAGGGCACCGCCGCCGGTCAGGAAAATGCCATCTTCTATCACTTCAACGAAGTAGCTCGCCGGAAGGTCGCGCAAGAGGAGGTGAATACACTGCAGCACCCTGCGTAAACTGCTTTCCACAGAGGTCTGCAATTCGCGTGGACATACTGAGATCGCGGAGTGCCGACCGCGGCGACGGCCACTGGTAAAAACAAATTCGCGCTGCTGAGGACTTACCCCGATCTGGCGGAGGAGGCGCTCGGCTTCGTCCTCTGCGATCTCGACATCAAAGCGTTCTCGGATGCGCCCCGAGATGCTTCGACGAAAATCCATGCAGCCAGTTCGAGTAGTCATCGATTGGACAACCTTGCCTCCACGAATCACTGCGCAATCCGTGAGCCCTTCTCCCATATCCATGACGATCCGAGCATGGCGTGCACCTACATCAATGCCGGATCCGACGGCAGCGGCCAATGCCTCCGGCACGACGGCCACAGCCGTTGCTCCGGCCCGGAGAACACACTCCATCATGGTTCCTCGCTCTTCCTGGCTAAGACTGGACGGTGCGCAGGCGAGCGCATGAATGCGCGACATACCCCAATAGTTGAGCTGCCGAAGCATCGGGCGTAGGACTTCTGTCGCTGCAGCGGAATCGACAATCACCCCTCGATCAACGGCGCGACGACCACTCACCGCTGACTCTCGCTGCTGCACACCGCACTTCTGCGTGGCCACGCGCGTGAGGGCAGTTCCCAAGTCGATCGCCAGCTCAGGCCGGCGGATCGCCTGGGAAACCAGATTGTTCACCATGCTGCGGGGAGAGGATTGGATTGGCACCAGACAAACTACGAGTCACACCGTTCAAAATTAGTTGTTTGAACCGCCGGAAGCTCGGGGAAACTGTTTTGGATTACATTTGCTCGCTGAGCAAACCGTATCCCGCAGCGAGACACTGCTCGGAGAAAGGGCGGCGCTTCCAATCCCGCATAGTAACCTCGCGCGAGTTGGCCTTATCAGCTTCGAACACGCGCACGTGCTCTCGTGCGAACTCTTGATCGAGAACGTTCAGATTACATTCCTCGTTCAACCGGAGGGAACGATTGTCCAGATTGGCCGAACCTACTGAGACCCAGCGCTCATCGACTATGAGGTACTTGCAGTGGAAATTCGTGGGGTGGAACTCGTAAATTCGAACCCCGCTCGCGAGCAGCGGCTTCCAACGTGCACGGGAGACCCAACGTACCCAACTCTGGTCGATCTGTTCGCCTGGGACGATGATCTCTACTTCTACGCCCCGCTTTCGTGCATCCAGCAGAGTGTCAATCATCAGCTTGTCTGGGATGAAGTAGGCATTCGCGATCCGGATGGTTTCGCGGGCGGCAGCAATCGAGAGCAGGATCATCAAGCGCGCACTATCGCTTCCTTCATCTGCAGAGCTCTTAAAGACCTGACAAACGTCTTCTCCGACTTCTGGTAGCGAGGGGAAGTAATCGTTCCCATGCAGTACGCAGCCGCGGGTCTGCAGCCAGTTATCCATAAAGGCCTGTTGCATCTGCGCGACAGCAGGGCCTTCAAGTCGGTAGTGGGAATCGCGCCAGTTGCCCGTCCGATCACCGTGACCATCCCATGTATCGCCGATGCCCACCCCGCCCGTGAAGCCCACCCTTCCATCCACCACGAGAAGTTTGCGGTGCGTACGTTGGTTGATTCGTGTGAGGTGAAAGACGCGATACAGCTCAAGCTGCACGCCGGCTCTCTTTAACAGGCGGATCGCTGGTGAGTCCGTGTTATCGCAACCCATCGCATCCTGTAACATATGCACGCGCACGCCGGCACGGGAACGCTCTGCGAGAGCTTCGGCGAAACGCGTCGCAACCCGGCCCTCCCAATAGATGAAGTTCTCAAAAGTGATGGTCTCTCGCGCACTTCGGATCGCTTCCAGCATCGCTGGAAAGATCTGCGCACCGTTGTGCAATGCTTCCACGCGATTTCCTCCGAGAAGCGGCGGCCCAAGAAGGTTGCCCATCGAACGGACAAAACTGTCGTCCCCAACTGCGTATGGAGCCCGGATGAGCTGACGAAGTCGCCTTCCCTCCGTGAAGAAGTTGCCGGCGATAAAGATCCCCGCAGCGGCGCCGCCCACGGCGCTCAAGGCCAATGCTGGCCATCTCGGCTCACGTGACCGGGAGGGGCGGCGCCATTTCACGTGAACAAGATCGTTCGTACCCGGAGAGGTGCATGCATTGGGAAGAGGTCGGTCACCCGTGCAGAAAGCTCCGCTTTCTCATAAACGGGAAGGAGAATAAGAGGGGCACGCTTTTAGCTACAACTCGGGACTGTCCATGAATTCCAGCCCACCAGCGCTGACATCCGAAGAGCAGGAGCAGCTCCTGCAAACCATCGAGATGTTTGAAGTCATCGTTCAGGCAAGTCCCCAAGACTGCCAGTCGATGGAAATCCTGAAGGACGCCTACTACAAGCTGGATCGCCAGGCTGATGCGCTGATCATCTCGCGCCGTCTCGCCGATAGCTATGTGGAGCTCGGCCAATTCTCTCAAGCAGTCATCGAGTACGAGAACATCCTGCAAAATGATCCGGCGAATCCCGAGGTCATTGCAGCGTTGGGTGAAGTAGAGGAAAAGCTTTACCGCAGTGCTCAGGGCCGGTCGGAGGCCAGCCCACCTCCCAAGCCGCAGATTGCAGCAGGCGGCCTCGGGGGCGTGGAGATCGAGTACGAGCCGAGCACCTTCGACACTGGTGCACTGATCACCACCCAGCAGACGACGCGTTCCGATGGACGAACGCAGAAGCAGCGCATCCGGCCGGAAGAGGTCCACCTTCAGGATGACGGCAATGACCAGCTGGCGAAGTTTCTCATCCAGAACAAACTCGTCGCCGAGGAGGTTGTGACCTCAGCCCTCGAGCGCTTGCGAAAGAAGAACAGCGACCGTTCGAAGGCTGCGCTACCGCTCTCACTCGTGGACGAAATATGCCGCCGCGGCGCGATTGAGGTCGAAACGCTTCTCCTGGGCATCCTCGACCGGTCCAAATTTGCCTACATCCCGCTCGAGTACTACGACGTCGATCGTGCGATCGTAAAAATGCTCCCTGAGGAGCTCACCATTGGACGATTGATTGTCCCGTTTGACGTGATGAGCCGCACCTTGATGATTGCAATGGCCAACCCATTCGACATCGCCGCCAAGGAAAACGTGCAGCAGTTGCTCGACTATAACATCCAGTGGCATCTCGCCGCACCTGCGGCAATCACCAAGGCGCTTTCGGAAACTTACAAGATTGGCTCTTCAACGGAGTCGCTTTCCTTCCGCCTGAATACATGAGCATCAAGTCTTTTGGCGAGAGAATCGCCGACGTGCTAATTGAAGACGGGCTATTGCTCCCGGCACAGCTCACGGAGGCCATGGACCTCCAGAAAAAGCAGGGCGGCAGGTTGCTCAAGCTACTCACGGACAAGGGCTATGTAACCGAGCAGGACATGGTGATCTCGATGGGTCGCTGTCTGGATACACCGCCGGTAAATCTCTCGAAGATTCGCGTCCCGGAGGAGATCCAGAACATTGTGCCCCGCGAGATGGCGAAGGCTTACAAGCTCTGGCCCATGGCGAAGCTTGGGAATAAGCTTTTCGTGGCGATGGCGGACCCGCTGAACGTGCTCGCGCTGGATGATCTTCGGCAGCGCACGAAGCTGGAGATCGTGCCGATGATCACAACGGAGCGGTCGATCACCGAGGCGCTTGCGGGAGTTACAGGTGGGTCCGCGGCGATGGACAAGGTGATGCAGGAGGCGCAGGACAGCATCGACATTGTTGAAGGAGGGACCCAGCAGGAGCAGGTCGACCTAGATCGTATGGCGGTGGAGGTGGAGGATGCGCCCGTGGTCAAGATCGTCAACCTGGTGCTCGTTCAAGCACTCAAGGAAAAGGCTTCAGACATTCACCTGGAGCCTTTTGAGAAACAGCTGAAGCTTCGCTATCGGATCGACGGCAACTTGGTTGAGGCGACGTCACCGCCCAAGGCGCTGCAGATGCCAATTGCTTCGCGCATCAAGATCCTCGCTGGTCTGGATATCGCCGAGCGGCGACTTCCCCAAGACGGTCGATTCCGGATTCGAGTTTCCGGCAAGGACGTGGATCTGCGTATCTCTATTCTCCCCACGGTGTATGGCGAGAAGATCGTAATCCGTATTCTCGATAAGGGCGCGCTCTCGGGGAGCATAGAGACGCTCGGCATGAGTGACCAGGCGTTGAACATCTTCAAGAAGGCAGTCGATGCGCCGCACGGGATGATTCTCGTAACGGGACCAACGGGCTCTGGTAAAACGACCACGCTCTACTCCGTTCTCTCTGAGCTCAATAGCCCGGAGTACAACATCGTTACCGTGGAAGATCCGGTGGAGTACCAGCTTTCAGGGATCAATCAGGTAGCCGTGCGAAGTGAAATCGGCTTGGGGTTCTCGGAAGCTTTGCGGTCCATCCTTCGTCAGGATCCGGATATCGTGATGATCGGTGAGATTCGGGACAATGAGACTGCGGATATTGCGGTGAAAGCCGCGCTCACGGGTCACCAAGTGCTTTCAACCCTGCACACCAACGATGCTGCGGGTGCGATCACACGTCTCGATGACATGGGCATTGAGCCCTTCCTGATCTCGTCATCGGTGATCCTGACCTGCGCTCAGCGTTTGGTGCGTCGCGTCTGTCCGAACTGCCGTGAAGAGGTTATTCCAGAGCCTGAATTGCTCGCCAAGCTGGGGATGGAAGGGGTGGAGGGATCTACTTTCTGGCACGGTGCGGGATGTGACCGCTGCAAGCGGCGAGGGTACTCCGGTCGGGCGGCAATTATCGAAGTGTTGCCCGTCTCCGAAACCATTCGCCGGTTGGTGATTAAGCGTGCTTCATCCGCAGTAATCAAGAATCAGGGAATGACAGAGGGAATGAAGTCCCTTCGAATGGTCGGAATCGAGAAGGCGCGTGAGGGAATCACGACGCTGGAGGAAGTGCTGGCGGTGACCTCCGAAGATCACTAGCGGGCTGAAATGGAAAAGGGCTGAGTGCTCGATGAGCACCCAGCCCTGAAGAACCAAGCTAGTTGGTTCGACTAGTCCTTCTTGTCGTGCTTTCTGCTGATCTCGAGCACCGTCGTTGTTCCACTGATCTCGTTTGCGATGACGAGGAGTGGTTTCTTGATCGGACTGTCATCTTCGCCAATAAAGAGAAGTCCTTCTGGTCCGAGATCCAGCGCTTCCGGCGTCCCAATCGCAGCGGAGAAGTTCCGGTTGTTGATGTACTGCACGAACTCGGGTACTTCGGGGTTTGAGACGTCGTATACAACGACTCCACCGATCCGCTCCAGCCCAATGAAGGCGTAGTTGCGACCTGCAACCTTGCCCACTACGACGCCTTCAGGCTCCGGGCCCTTGTCGTCGCTCCGATTGTCGAATTCGTTGCTCGAGTTCGAAGCATTAAAGTTCGCGGGGAATGCGGCAGCGGTGATCCTTTCGAGATCGTCCCCGCTGTCGTACACCAGTTCCGCTTCCTCGTTCCAGATTGAGAAGGAGCGTGCACCAAAGGAATAGAGCTCTTCGTAGCGACCCGTGGTCGGGTTCTTCCCGAGGGTGTTGGTAATGTTGAGGCGACCCAGGTTTGCGTTGTTCTTGAGCAGCGCGGCATCAGGGAAGACGACGGGATCGAGGACTACGCCGCTGCTGCCTACGCGGACTGCCTCGACGAAGACCGGAACCAGGACCGGCTTGCCATCAACCAGTATCTCTTTGATGTACTCGCGGGCATCGCCCTCGTTTGCAGTGACTAGAAACGTTTTCTTTCCTACCTTATAGCTCGCAATTGCATCCGGCATGAAGACGCCCTTTACCGGCCACTGACGGATGTTGATCTTCGAGTCACGGTCGCTCGCGTCATAACCATTGGAGCGCGTGTCGATGATCCCCAGCTGAGTCGGTTCGGGCACATAGTTCCGTACGAATGTACCATCTGGACTTACCGTGATGCTCGCGACTCCGAAGTCGTTGTCGTTGATCACGGCAATTGTCCAAGGATCGATGATTGTGAGGCCTTCGACCTTTTCCACCTGGTTGTAACCAGCCTCATTTAGATCCACGTGAAGCATCTTTGCGATCGGCCGTATGCCATTCGCAACGAGGGTAGCCTGGTCGAGTTGATCGATTGTCTTGCCTGTTGTTCCTACGAGACCATCCATGCCCGAGACATCGGTCGCACCCGTGAGATTGAAGCGATAGATCTTCTTCGCGATCGTCTCTGCGGGATCGTTCTGGATCTTGTCATCGTCGCGCTCGACAACCAGGAACTCGCCGTTCCCGAATGAGACCGCGTCGCCAAGCTTGTCCGCGCGCGTGTCGTCAGGGCCGACTGAAGCCGCGTTGTCCATCACGTACAGGTACTGCTTGGTGGTGAGCGTTGCCGGATTGAACTCGACGATCCGGACATTGCGCATCCCGTTTAGGGCAGCGTTCGTGAGTGTCACGGGGTTGCGTACCGGGCTCTGGACGAACGCGTAGATCTTTCCGCCATCCAACGCGACGGCTTCGAAGCCCCGGTTCTGCCGACGCTGCGCAAGGACAGCAGGAAGAACTTCATCCCCGTAGAACCCGGGTGATTTCCCGGCGGCGGCAGCGGTCCCGATTGGCACATACCGTTTCTCCAGCAAGCCTGTAGGGCTGAATCGGTAAATAGCCGGGCGGTACTCATCCACCGTCCAAAACGCGCCGTTCGCATCGGTTACAATGCCCTCCAGATCCGCACCGAGCGGATCAAGTGGCAGCACGTTGCCTAAAAGATCGACGGGGATCTCATCGTTGTAAGGCGTGCTGCCGTTGTTCCCGAGAGAAGTGTTTGGAAGCCCTGTCAGCGGGACGCCGGGTGCGGATTGCAGAGCGATTCGCTGGGTGAGGGTCAGCTCCTGATCCTGGGGATTGAACTCGAAGCGCACTATCTCCGGCGCGAATCCGGGGAGAAGGAAAGGCCTGCGAACACCATTCGGCTCAGCGTTTGGGCCGCGGTCCGTGTTGGCTACAAACTTGTAGTGGCCGGTTGTCGGGTTGATGCCTTCGAAGTGTAATCCGGAGATCCCTCCGAGTGTAATTGTTTGCCCGGCCAGGGTCGTGCCGATCGACGGCATCTTTGCGGGATCGAAGTCGTAAAGCGACGCGTCGGCCTGCACCACGCTATGGTCCTTGAACCCCAAACCCTTCAACTTGGTAATCGTCCCGGAAGCGATATCGATAATCGCCACCGCATTGTTCTCTTGGCAAGTCACCCACGCAGTACGCGAGTCCGAAGAGACTGTGATGTACTCTGGCTCGATGTCCTGCCCTACACTGGCACCTGGACCGAAGATCCGGACGCTTGGTTCGAGGTCGGCTTTCTGCAAACCGGCAAAACTGACCGTTCTCACGTTGGCTTGCGTGAGCTTTTTCGCACCTTTGGAGAGATCAATGATGCTGACCGTCCCCTCTGGGTCCTTGATGTAGTCGCTATTGGGTTCACCCTCGTTGGCTACCAGGACATGCCGACCATTGGGCGAGAAGACAACCATGTCAGGAAGCGCACCAACCGTGACCGCCGACAGAAAATTGAGCTTTGCGTCAAAGAACACCACCTGGCCGGGCTGCTGCTTGTCGATGTTCTCCACTGCGATGGCCACGATTCCATCATGCACCGCAACGCCGTTTGCCACCTTGCCGTAGGGCGCGACATCGATATCTCCGACCTTCTCTAGATCCGCAGGGTTTGAGATATCGATCACATCGATCCGAGCCGCTAGAGCGTTGACTACGAAGATCCGCTGCGTCTTGCGATCATGTGCAACGATCTCTGCTGCGGTCTCGCCAATCGGCTGTGTAGTGACCGTATCGAGGACTTTCAGCTCGAGTGTCGGAGGAGTTGCCAGCGTACCCGACGCCAGCATGCCTGCCGTCAGCGCGGTGCTAAGGATGGATCTGAGAGGTTTCTTAGAGATCATAGAAGAGCCCCAGCTTTCCCGCCAGCGCGGCGACACGGAAGGCCGTGAATGTGAAGTTCTGGTGTCGGATTTGCTTCAGATCGGTTACAACGCGGCTTCGACTAGCCTGCCGTTTAATGGGCGCGACGAAAGGTTTAGGGAATGTGCGGAGGTGAGTTCCCATAGGACGCAAGTCTCGAGTATAAGTTCCTGCCCGGACCCCTCCGTTCCTCCTCCCATGCACCATTCCTTCCTTGCGATCATCGCGACCCTGACCCTCGCAGCACACGTTTACGGCGAAGCACCTCAGCCGCGCTTTCGGGCGCTCACGCTCGATCGGAATGTGCAGATCGGCTACGGGCTGGCCGTCGCCGATGTCGATGGCGACAAACACCCGGACATTCTGCTCGCGGACAAAAAGCAGTTCGCCTGGTACCGCAATCCTGGCCCGGAAAAGCTGGAGGGCCCATGGGAGCGCTTCCTTCTCGCGGAGAATCTCACGCCCAAGGACAACGTGTGCATCGCCGCGCAGGACATAGACGGCGATGGGAAGTGCGAGGTTGCCGTTGGCGGGGAGTGGAACCCCGGCGATACAGAGAAGAGCGGTGCCGTGTTCTGTCTCATACCACCCGAAGACCGGACAAAGCTCTGGGAAGCCATAAAACTGCACGCGGAACCGACGGTCCACCGCATGCGCTGGTACCGGGACGGAGAGAAGTGGAAGCTGATCGTGCTCCCTTTGCATGGGCGGGGAAACCGCAATGGAGAAGGCGCGCCCGTGCAGATGCTAATGTACGATCCGCCTCAGGATCGCCGGGGTGAGTGGAGGACCTCAGTGGTGGATGCCTCGCTCCATATGACGCACAACTTAGAGGTCGGTGCCGATGGCACGATCCTCGTCGCCGGCAAAGAAGGCGTGGCGACACTAAAGCGCGCCGGCGACGGTTGGAACCGCTCATGGCTCGTTCACGGGCGGCTGGAAGGCGCGACCAAAGAGGCGTCGCCCTCGCTTTGGGAGAATACCGAATTCAATGGCGCGGGTGAAGTCCGGTTCTCCCGAAGCGGCGGTGCAGTGCCGTGGGTGGCAACAGTCGAGCCGATGCATGGCAACGCTGCTGCAGTCTACAACCCCTCGGGCAAGATCGGTGAAGCAGGGAGCCGCCGAGTGCTCCTGACCGGCGCAATGGTCGAGGCGCACGCGCTGGGGTGCGCCGACTTTCTAGGGACGGGCCACGATCAGATCGTAGTCGGCTGGCGGGGAAACCCAGAGAAGCCGCGCCCGGTGGGGATCAAGCTCTTCACGTCGCTCGATCCAGAAGGGAAGCAGTGGAGGGAGAGCGCCATTGACGAGAACGCAATGGCCGCCGAGGACCTGCAAGTTGCAGACCTCAATAGTGACGGCAAGCCCGACATCGTTGCTTCCGGCCGGTCCACGAAGAATCTCGTGATTTACCTAAACGAGACCATCTTTCCGACACTGGTCGATTGAGGCGCCCCATCGCCCAGCCGCTGCAGCACGGAATCCAGATCGTACACGCACCCGCCCCAGGTGCCGCCGCTCGCATTCTGCAGCGCGGCCCAGAGGCGCGTGTCGTCGGGCAGCTGCGGGTGAGGTGCTAGATCCTCCCGCATCACTCGCTTCGCAAGCATTGCTGCGCCCTCGTCGGGCGGAAAGCGTCGCTCACCTTCGCCGATCAGGTCGAGCGTTCCCGTCATGTGCACGCGGTCAATCTCGATTCGAATCCAGTCGCCATCACGAACCTTTCCGATCGGCCCTCCAGCCAGTGCTTCCGGCCCCACATGGCCGATGCAAGCACCTGTGGAAACCCCCGAGAAGCGCGCGTCGGTGATCAGCGCCACATGCTTGCCAAAAGGGAGATGCTTCAGCGCCGAAGTGATCTGATAGGTCTCCTCCATTCCCGTACCCATGGGCCCGACCCCGGCGAGCACCATCACGTCGCCGCTGACGATCTGCCCCTCCCGGATCGCGCGGATTGCCGCTGCCTCGCTCGCGAAGACGCGCGCTGCCCCTTCCTTGCGGTATACTCCGTCCCCATCTACCACGGCCGCGTCGATTGCGGTGGCCTTGATCACCGCGCCCTGTGGCGCGAGATTTCCCACCGGGAATACCACGGTGCCAGTTAGCCCTGCCGCGCGTGCGCGCTCGGGTGACATAATGACCGCGTCCGGATCGATGCCATCCGCCGCCTGCAACAGCGCGCGGAAGCGCGTGCGGCGTTCACTTACACTCCATTCGTCCAGATTCTCGCCGAGCGTTCGCCCGGTCACCGTCAGCACCGAACAATCGAGCAGCCCCAGGTTGCGCAAGTGCAGCATCACCTCCGGCACACCGCCCGCGAGGAAGGCGCGCACCGTCACGTGTCCGACGGGACCATTCGGCAGCACATCCACGAGCCGTGGCACGTTCTGGTTTACCTCGATCCAGTCCTGCACCGTAGGGCGGGGGAGCCCGGCTGCATGGGCGATCGCCGGTATGTGCAGCAGCAGATTTGTCGACCCTCCGAATGCCGCGTGGACCACCATCGAGTTGCGGATCGCCGCCGGGGTGAGGATCTGCCGCAGCGTGATTCCGCGCTGCTTCAGCTGCACCAGCGCTCGTGCCGATTGTACTGCGAGATCCCGCCATACCTGCTGGCCGGAGGGCACCAGTGCCGAGTGCGGTAGCGACATCCCCAGCGCCTCACCCACTACTTGCGAGGTCGCCGCTGTCCCCAGGAACTGGCACCCGCCGCCCGGCGAGCCACATGCCCGGCAGCCCAGCTCCGCCGCCTGCTCCAGGGTGAGCAGCCCACGCGAGAAGCGGGCCCCAATCGTCTGCACCGCACCTGCGTCTTCACCATTCGTGGGTGGGAGCGTCACGCCTCCCGGCACCACGATGCTGGGCAGATCCAGCATCCCCGCCAGCGCCATGAGCATCGCGGGCAGGCCCTTGTCGCAGGTCGCAATTCCCATTACGCCAACCCGCCTCGGCAGCGAGCGGATAAGTCGCCGGAAGACCAGCGCCGCGTCGTTGCGATAGGGCAGCGAATCGAACATCCCGGTCGTCCCTTGCGTGCGTCCATCGCAGGGGTCCGAGCACGCGGCGGCAAAGGGTACGCCACCGAGCGCGCGCACTTCCCGAGCTGCCTCCTCTACGAGCAGCCCGATCTCCCAGTGTCCCGTGTGATAGCCCAGCGCGATGGGCTTTCCATCCGGCGCCCGCAGCCCGCCCTGCGTGCTCAGGATCAGGTACTGATCACCCGCCGCAAACTCCGGCGCCCATCCCATTCCGACATTCTGCGTCAGGCCGAAGATGTCGCCGCTCGGGCTCGTCCGCAGCATCTCCTCGGTAAGCGGGAGTTTGCCCGCGGGTCCGGGTGCCTTCGTCTGGAGGTCGAAAATGGACTGCGTATCGGGCTGGGGGGAGTCGCTCATGAAGAAGTTGATCTAGTTAGCTGCCTTTACCTCGATGACGTCATGCGGTGCGCTCTCTCGCTGACCAGCCGGGGTCACGCGGATGTATCGCGCCTTCTGCCGCAGCTCCGCCAAAGTGCGTGCGCCCAGGTACCCCATCCCACTTTGCATGCCACCACAGAGCTGGAGCAGCACGGTGTCCAGCGGCGGCGAGACCTCCTTCAGCGCCTCCACTCCCTCGGCTGCGACCTTGCGCACCGTATCCTTGCTCGCGTGCCCGTACCGCGCTGCGCTTCCCGCAGCCATCGCCGCGTGTGAGCCCATCCCTCGGTACTGCTTGTAGAGCTTGCCATTAATCTCCAGCACCTGCCCCGGCGCTTCCGGGCAGCCCGCGAGCAGGCTTCCGCACATCACTGCATTCGCCAGGGTGAGCGCCTTTACGATGTCTCCAGACTTCGCGATTCCTCCATCCGCAAGAATCGTCACTCCACGCGCCTGCGCTGCTTTCGAGGCGACGTAGAGCGCCGTGAGCTGCGGGATACCGACACCTGCCACGATCCGCGTAGTGCAGATCGAGCCCGGACCTTGTCCGATCTTGATGATGTTTGCCCCGCAATCGACCAGGTACTCGACCGCCGTGGCGCTGGTCACGTTCCCTGCGATGATCGGAATATGCGGGAAGGCATCGCGGATCAGTCGCACCGCGCCACCGACCCCACTGCTGTGCCCATGCGCTGTGGAGACGGCTACAACGTCCACGCCGCGCTCAACTAAATCGCCCACGTGCGCCACGATGCGGTCCCGGTCCAGCTCTCCCCCTGAGGAACGCGTCGCCGACACACTCGCCCCACAGAGCAGCCGGAAGTCGGCGTCACACGAGGGCTTCAATTGCGCCTGCCGCTCCTGCTGGATCCGCTCGATATCGCTCATCGTGAAAAGCCCGCGCAAGCAGTCGCCTTTGTCCACGACGAGCAGCTTGTGGATCCCCACATGCTCGCTGAAAAAGCGGTCCGCCCGCGCAATCGGGTCCTTCCCCAGATCCGTGTCCAGGACCGTGTGAACTTGCGCCCGCGGCGTCATCGCCGCGGTCACCGCGATCGGCGCATACCGAGGACGCACGACGTGGCCGGGCAGAAGTCCGAGTAGCACGCCGGCTTCATCCACTACGGGAAAGGTCCGAAAGGAGTAACCCTTCTGCTCGATCGTCTGCAGCACATCGCCGATCAGTCGGTCCGGCGCGACCTTGATCGGCTCCTGGATCAGCCCATGCACGTTGTTCTTCACCCGGCTGACTTCCGAGAGTTGCTGGCGCTCCGGCATGTTACAGTGGATCAGCCCCAGGCCGCCGTGCAGCGCCATCGCGATCGCCATGGGCGATTCCGTGACTGTGTCCATGTCCGAGGAGACAATCGGAATCCGCAAGTGCAGCCCTTCTGCCAGGGTCGTCTCCAGGCTCGCATCGCGCGGGAGGATCTCCGAGAACTGTGTGGCCAGCGTGACGTCGTCGTAAGTCAGCGCAATCCCGTTCTGGGCCGAGAAAAAGCGATCTCCCCCGAGGTAGAAGCGGTCGTCCAGCTCCGATGAAAGTTCTGCCATGGCAGAGAATGCAGGGGTGTCCTGATAGCTGACAAGTGCCAATTGGATGACGAGAGGCGACCAATCAAGGAAGCTCCGTAAAGGGGGCTAACCAAGCCGTGACCCTCCACCCAGACTCATCCAGCAGTATTCAACCGCAGATCACGCAGATGTCCGCAGATTGAAGCGGTGCAATTGGACCATAGCGACGGTCCTCTGCATGCGCCGGACGTGATCAGCAGCCGCCAACTAGGCCACGGGAGACTCATTTTACCTCAACAACCACAATCCTGCGCTCTCCGTGTGCTGAAAACAGCTCAGCCTAGAGTCAAATCCGCTGACCCTCCGCTCGGAATCGCTCAGCGCCTAAGCTCGCTTCACTGAACACTCGGTCATTTTGTCTCAAGTCTGAGAAGAATTCGGTGTAGGATGAGTCTTTTTCTCTCTCCCGAGAGACTATTTTACTCTCCCGATACTTATTCGGTGCCAAGCGTTGAGCAAAAAAGCCTCTCCCGAGACTCAATTCCTCTCTCCCGACAGCAAAAAAGCCTCTCCCGAGAGCAAATAAGACTGAAGCGATACTGAGTCGATCTTACCGGTTGAGCCGAATTCCCTCAAACATGAGGAAAAAAGACTGACCGTTGAGCAAAAAAGACTACCCGGACATTGAAATATACTCAAAATCCGGGGTTTTCGTTTGGAGCAGAATACGCGCCAGCACGGTTGGCACGAAAATACGTGGAGGCTGCGCTGCCGCGCGAAGCGGACGAGCCGACCTCATAATTCACTCTCCCGACCGGCCGAGCCCCGACCCCCGCTAAATCGACCAGACAAGCAACTCACCGACAATTTGCAGCCCGCGATCCCTGTGCCGCCGATCGGCATTCACCTCTCCCGCGCCGTCGTGGTTTACTTAATGCGCATCTCCGCGCGACACACACCCTCTCATGAGAGATCTCTCCGATCCACGAATCATCAAGTTCAAGGGCATCCTCTTCCTCCTCCTGAGCGGACTCTCGTCCTTTCTTCTCCTGTGGCCAGAGTTCTCCTTTCGGAACCTCGTGCTCCTCGCGATCACCATCTGGAGCTTCTGCCGCCTTTACTATTTCGCGTTCTACGTCATCCAGCATTACGTCGATCCACACTACCGCTTCGCGGGGCTGTGGTCATTTGCCAAGTACCTGCTGCGCCGCAAGCCTGCCACCGAGAAACAAACAGTCGCGCCTCCCCACATCCCGCCGCTATAGACCGACCATGAACTTCCTGGCCTCCGCCTTCAAGAGCCCGCGCGGCTGTGGCGCGCCGGGGCATGTTCTCGGGATCGGGCCGAGCCCATGTGCCGATGGCGTGTGCTCGGGAGATCCGCCCTTGCCCGACTCCGGAGGGCTGGTCTTCACGAGGACGCAATGGGATTGCAAAAGGAGTTTGCTTTATTCAGACCGGAAACAGCGACGCGACACGTCGAGAAATCGCTGGAGCGGGGTTAGCGCCCAGCTCTCGTGCCATTCCGATTCGTCGAACTCGCGATCAAGCTCGGAGGCAAGATCAGGATGAGTGAGGGTGAGTCGTAGAACGAACCGTTGCTCCTCGGTAACGCAAAGCCTCTCGATGCGCGACCGCAGCTCTGGGGTGTACCGGACGCCGCGCGATTCCACGGCACCATGGGTGGCCTCGTGGACCAGGGTGCGAGCCCACCATCCAGCAGAGTACTCCGGGTCACTGTCCTCTTTCAACTCCGAAAAGTGGACGTAACAAGCACGCTGTTCGTGATTATACTCGGCGCTTGCTCCGCTCAGGATCTGGTTGGAAATGTACGTGATGTGCCGCTGAAGGCGCGCGAAACGTCGTGCGTCCGAATCGCGCAGGAGGCACAATGCTGCCAGAAGCGTTTCCCGAAAATGCTCCGACCTGCGAAGATCGCAAAGAACCAATCCTTCAAAGCGGGCAACTTCATGGCGGTGAAACATCCAGATCACAAAGCGGTTGCTCCACTCCCTTCCATATCTAGCGAGAATGGGATATTTGACGAGAAGCGGGTGCATGATGGCGACAGATCGATGATTGCGGGTGGGCCACTCTATTCGCAGGCTCGAAACGATCCATGAAAAATAGCTCGAACACGCTTGGGGGAGCACTACAGCCGCTCGGCAGGGTAGATTGCGGAAGGCCTGAACGGATTGCAGGAGTGCCGGGGTACCGAAAGGGTTACTTCCGAAAACTCGGGATAATCTTCATCTACGAAGTTGAGCACCATCTCGGACTGAGAGAGAGAGCTTTGGAGGCGCTCGGCTTGTAGACAACGGATCATAACAATGAAAAATCTCTGCATCTGTCTAATCGCGCTCTCTTTCTTACTGACTGTAAACGCGACACAGGCCGGTCCTCGACATTGGACATCGCGCTATCCGCGATTCGGAGGCGTCTTACCGAGAGCAGTGGCCGCAGAGACATACAGGGAATTGTTTGAGGGTACGGTCATCAAGGAGGTCAATATCAAGGCTCCTGGTTTGATGGAGGCAGTCCCGCAGTTCCTACGCCTAGTTGAAGAAAGCGAACGGGCCAAGGGTGTCATGCCTGTGGATGCCGGTATAAGCTGTGTCATTTCTGAGGTCGATCACGGCGGCTACAAAAAGGCATTGAGATTGCAAGGGGTGAATCTTTCGATCGCCTCGGTGATTGACTCACTAGCGGCTCAAGGCGACTTCTACTGGGATTTCAGCAGGGGGCCTCTCACGCTGCGCGCAACGCGGGAAAATTTGTTAGGAAAGCCTAAAGCTACTCCCACTCGGAGGCAAGCGCGCCAGTAGCCGACACCGTCTTGTGGAACTACGAACGCCTCATTGAGTGCTACTGCGAGCTGTGCCTACTATCAATGGATCTGCTTTCTGATACCTTCTCCTCCTCCCGAGTGACTGATGGCTGCGTCGCTGGTAAGTGATCGCGTATGAAAAAACACAGAAGACGAGACTGGCTGAAGTTCTGTATTCATTCGGTTTGCGGTGCGCTTCTCGGCGCCGTGATTGGCTTTGTTGCATGGGGCAAGTCAAGCTACGTAGAATCCACGTCGATGTTGCCGGGTGTTGTTTTTGTTGGAGGCGCTGCGTTACTTATCGGTTTATCTGCTGGGGCAGCGGCGGAGACCGGCGACGACTTTTGGCATAGCCTCAGCAGTTGGTTCCGGTGGTAGTGAACCTATGCGTAACCTGTTCTCCGCGTAGCCACATGTCGCCTGCCACGTCGAACCGGGCCGCGTTTAGTCAGGTCGTTAAGGGTGGCAGAGCTACACTCCTCTTTTCACTTCGCACCTTCACCGCTGCGATGTAGAATGCTCCGGCGGCGTCTACAACCGGACGGCGTCAGTGGGGGGGGTGCACGGAACGAGGTGCGCTAGCTAGAGAGATGTCACTCCAATTCGTCGGACTCGCGATCGAGCGCGGCAACATCCACTCAATCTTCTGGCACTTCGAAGCTGATGGTCAGCGGGAGTTCAACCTTCTTAACGATATCGCGAATGACCACCCCGACGGTATAGGTCCCCACAGGGTCGTGCGGCTCTATTCTGATTCCCATGCGCTCCTTGGATAGATGAAGGTCGTCTTCCTGCGGCATCGCGGTTCCGGTCAACCCGGTTATGTTTTTCATCTCACCATAAATGCTACCGTCTGGCTTCCGCACCGTTATATCACAAGTAACGTTGGCGGCTCCGCCTATGTCCTTCCCGGGGTTGACGAAAAGGATTGCGGTATAAAATGGAACATTTCGCCGCGCCTTTATTAGCGGCGGGAGATTTGGGGCTACCGACTTTTCCCAATCCTCAAAGAACTGCGTGCTCTCCGTCAGGAATAGCTGTGCACCAAACCCACCTTTGGACTTGATATTCGGTTGATCTGCTATCGGCTTTCCGTCCTTCAGCCACGATTTCGGCTCTTCGCTTATGGGCCTGACCTGTTCGTTCTCCTTCGCGATTGCGGGCAGGCACATGGCCGCGATCAGCATGTTGAGGCAAAGCGCTCGTCGAGTGCTGGAGTTCGTTTTGCTTAGAAATGCATTGTCGGCCATAGTTTGGTCGGTGCGTTCAAGTGCTAGACGGTTCAGAGGAAGAGGCCCAGAATCGCCGAATCACTGCCGCGCCAGAACAGGCGCTTAAGCGGAGATCAACTTCGGTAGAGCGATTTCACAACTTGTCTTGAGTTCCTGGCACTATGGTCTTGGCCCATGCTTTCGCTGCTTCACGGCTTCACGTTTAGCCCAAAGCAATGCGACGATGTTCTTCGCGTCCGCGGCATTGTGCTCCGAGTCATCCTCCTCCTGATGTCACTCACGGCAATGGTGCCGTTGCGTGCCGCGGGCGCTGATCAGCCAGTCCATTTAGATCCGTTTCATTTTCTAGCTGGCATCAGTGTAGTCGGTGCGGAAATGCGCTACATTGACCCACCGCAATGCGAGGCTTTTTTCAAGGACGACCGGCGTGCTGCGGAAATGTTCTTGGAGGTGGCGGAGAGCTGGAGAAAGGGGAGATCTGCTTCTGATGATACCCGGTACCATGAGACTGAGGTTCGTTATGTGATCAATGATCCGGGTTTGTCGCTGGCGCTGCAGGCGTTCTACGCTTCCCCGGTGAACGCGAACGACCCGAGTGTCGACCGCATCGTATGGGACCCGAAACATCGTTTGTCGTTCGTCGCAGGGATTTACGCTCGAACTTTTAGGAATGGAGAGTTTCATGGCAGACCTTCGCAAGCGATGTATTCCACGGTAGTGATCCTTTTGGCGGAGGGGTGTCAGGTCACGAATCTTACCCTCAGCGAGAATGCAGTGCCTTCAACCATGCACTTCCGAGTCAACCCTTCGAAGCACGTGGCAGCGCTGTTTGAGAGAATTGACGCCTGGCAGCCACGCTCTGTAAAGTGGGAAGCGAAATGATCTACTCCCGGCGTCGGAAGTGACCGATCTTTAACGCGGCCACACCTCTCTCCAAATGAATGTTACCATCCGATGCGGACTCATTTTCATCGCTATGATCGGATCGGTGGTCGCGAGGGAGGCGGCTCCCATCGATGCACCGTACAACAAGGTCTTTGATCCATGGCGCGCGTGCATGGACGCCGAGGCTCTTGCCGTGAAAGGTGCACCCGATGCGTTGAGAACGCTTTTCCTGGCAGCGTACGTCCGTGTGTATCAGCCTTTTCTCGGCGGCGAGGATCTGATAACGATGTGTCGTGTGATGGAGAAAGTTCTCGTTCACGTAGGGGATTCGAAGTTTTCTCGTTCGCTTGCGGGACAACGCCCCGAGATTCGATCTGCCGTTGCATACTTCCTGCACATACCTCCAAAGCGAACTCCCAAGACCGCGAAAGTCCTTCGCGACTCTCCTGACATTGACTTCCCTATGCACCGAGCATATCGGGACGATCGATGAGGAGCTGCTTCAATTCCGTCCTAATTTGAATTTGCTGGTGGAGCAAGGCGTGGCACTCGGAACCGTGAAGCTTCATTTACGGCGCTTCGTCGCGGACATCGAGGCGTTCGAAAGGCGACTGGATGCAAAGGAGTAATCGCTAACATCATGCCTAACTCCGTGATCGATATTCACTTCCACCTGCTGGCGTACATCTACCCGATGTGCAACGCGCTGGTACTTGCACTGTGTGTTTGGGGCGCTGTGAGAACGCCGCTTCGCAGAGGATTCCTCATTATGAAGCGTGGCGACCGGATTGGTGCTCGTTCCGCAGGCTTTCACTGCACTCGCACAAGTGAAGGCGACTTCGGCGTAGTTTTGATTGTTCAGCCATGGGAGCGGTTTTTTGCACAGTTCGCAATGATTGCGACTTGGCTCGCAGTGATTATCCACATCACAGGAGTCTGGATTCTCGTTCGTGACGCCACTAGGATGAGTTCTGCGCACGGGTTCCGCCAATGAACAAGAACTCCGTTCTATAACGAAGCGGGCGTTCCCGATGACCCGCATCATGTACATCGAGCGCAAAGCCGGAGCGCTCGTCGGAGAGGCGTGCATTGGTCGTGTGACCTTCAATAAAACGGGGCGCACCATCTACTATCGCGAGCACGTCTTCCGTCGAATCGTTGGTGGCGCGTTCAAGTCGAACTACGTCGATGAAGCGACAGGAGAAGGGTACTGGATATCAGGTCCAAAACGGAGAGGGGGAGATCGGATGTACGGGTCGGCTTTGCCCGTGCGGATCGATGAGGATGTTCGGTTGGAGTACTGGCGGGACATCCGTCGAGAGGCGGAGCGGGTGGAAGAGGCAGTAGCCTGAATTCAATGGGGGCGAGAGGTGAAGGCCCTATGCAACCGCTTGAGAGCAGGGGAGGTTCGACTTGATACTAGTTCAGATGGGAGGTGACGAAGCTATTGCTCCCAATCCCCTTCGCGTCTTCGCGTCTTCGCGTGAAACCATCTTTGTGGCCGGGTTTCGTAGATGACTGGGCTCACGCGAAGGCGCGAAGACGCGAAGTTCAGATGGGAGATAATGAACCTGTCCTCCCACCCCCCTTGGAAGCAGGGCCGCTCTCGGGAGGTGGGCGCTGATCCGGCTCTCGAGGAAGAGCTCTGTTCCTGGTCGCAATGGCCGTGCTGAGCCAGAGTTCCTGTCGTTTTTTATGCAGCAGCTCAATCAACTGTTGCTTTTTGCTCCTCGGGCACGCGGCTAATCGGATCCCATGCGCTCGTGCGTGCAGGATGCGTGAAGATTTTTCACAGAAGAAACACCAGCTTTCTTGTTGCATTTACTCGGGGTCGTGCCGGGTTGGCACGGCAGTCGCTTAGGGACCGGTTGCCACACCCGGCAACCTAACCAACGAAAGAAATCACCACCTATTCATCCATGACGAAACACAGTCTAGCCAAGTTCTGCGCCCTCGCTACTGGAGCACTCATGCTCCCGACGCTGAGCTGGGCAGGGACGGAAATGGCCTACAAGGAGTCGAAGCCCGTTGTTGAAGTCGAAGAGGAAAGCCGCATCAGTGGCGATCTCGGCATCACCGTGGTCTCGCAGTACGTCTCCCGCGGCGTGATCTTCGAGAACCAGGGCGGGATCATCCAGCCGTACGCCGATTTGTACTTCAAGCTGTATGAAGGCGAAGGCTTCCTGAACAAGGTTCAGATCAACCTTGGTATCTGGAACTCTTTTCACAGTGAGAAGACGGATGCAGGTCTGATCTCTGGTGGCCCTTCCTCGACCCGTTCATGGTACGAGTTCGACTTCACTGCAGGTGTCTCCTTCACCTTCGCCAAGAACTTCACGTTCACGCCTAGCTACTACACATTCCTCAGCCCTAACGACGGCTTCTCGACGTTCCAGGGCTTGAATCTGAAGCTGGCGTATGACGATACTGACCTTCTTGGCGCGTTCGCTCTGCACCCTTATGTGCAGGTGTTGTTCGAGCTCGAAAACAAGGCCGGTACCGGAGCAGACGAGGGTATCTACTATGAAGTGGGTATCGCTCCGAGCTTCCCTGTTGGTCCGCTGACCGTCACGCTTCCAGTCACGGCTGGATTCGGCTCGAACGACTTCTACGGTTCGCTCGATCGTACGACTGGCTTTATCGAAGACGAGGCGTTCGGGTTCGTATCAGGCGGCGTGAATCTCGCCTACAACCTTACCTTCATCCCGAAATCCTACGGGTCATGGACGGCTACCGCTGGCTACACCTACTACTACCTGGGTGAAGGCACGAGCGATTTCAACACAGCTGCACGCGGTGGCGCAGTGCGCAGTGATGATGGTGACGAGCACGAGCACGTGTTCTCCGCAGGTTTGGTCGTTGCGTTCTAAGCGCAGGCTTGGTGCGTAGTTAGTCAGTACTCCACTATTGGTTTGTTGTTGCGGCTCCTTCGGATTCCTTGCGAATCCGAAGGAGTCCGTGGAGCCCGAAGGGAAGGGCTCACGGTGGTTTGCAGGTTCGTCTCACATCTTCATCTAAGCGGCCACTCGCCTTCAGATCCGCATGAATCTGATAACTAGCGGGCGGGCGGTTTAGATCAGGATCTGGAAGGAAGCTGGTCTCTGATGCTTCCGGGCTGTCGCTAAGCCCGTGCTTTGTGTCCTCGAGCGCGCATCTGCGCAGCCCCATGTCTGGGCCGTTCTCCGCAGTCTACACCCAACCAACAAAACCCGAATACCCACACCTATGAAACTCCTGAAATCCGTGGGGCTCGCGCTGCTTGCAGCGTCGATTGCCCTGGGAAGCGTCCCCGGTGCCCGCGCCGCTGAAGATACCGTGAAAGTTGGCGTGCTGCATTCGTTGAGTGGCACCATGGCGATCTCGGAAACGTCCCTTCGTGATGTGCTCCTTTTCACTTTTGACGAGATCAACAAGAGCGGCGGCGTGATGGGCAAGAAGATCGAGCCCGTGGTGGTGGACGGTGCATCGGACTGGCCGCTCTTTGCCGAGAAGGCCAAGCAACTCCTGGAGCAGGACAAGGTGGCGGCGATCTTCGGTTGCTGGACAAGCGTAAGCCGCAAGTCTGTTCTCCCCGTCGTCGAACAGGCGAATGGGTTGCTCTTCTATCCCGTGCAGTACGAGGGCGA
Organism: Spartobacteria bacterium; assembly: GCA_031389825.1. Classification (GTDB taxonomy): domain Bacteria; phylum Verrucomicrobiota; class Verrucomicrobiia; order Chthoniobacterales; family Chthoniobacteraceae; genus JANMSW01. The sequence continues at coordinate 122,065 of JANMSW010000003.1, read as the reverse complement.
GGAGATGAGCAAGAACATCATCTATACTGCTGAAGCTGTGAATCAGCAGGCCACGCCTGCAGTCGATTACTGCCTGGCTCAGGGGAAGAAGAAGTTCTATCTGCTCGGCAGCGATTACGTATATCCGCAGACCACAAACCTGGTTCTGCTCGAGTATCTCCTCTCCAAGGGTGTACCGATCGAGAACATCGGCGGTGGGCTGAAGAAGGACGAGGCAGGGAACGTGATCTCCGCCGGCAAGTACACGCCCTTCGGTCACACCGACTACCAGCAGATTGTCTCCGAGATCAAACAGTTCGCCGCCGGCGGCAACGCGGTGATCATCAACACTCTCAACGGCGACACCAACGTGCCGTTCTTCAAGGAGTACGCGGCAGCGGGTTTGAATGCAGAAGATTGCCCGGTGGTTAGCTTCTCGATCTCCGAAGATGAGTTCCGCGGACTACCCGCCAAGGATCTCGTCGGTCAGCTCGGTTGCTGGACGTACTTCCAGTCGATTGCCAGTCCGGCAAACAAGAAGTTCGTCACCAACTTCAAGAAGTGGCTGCAGACAACGAAGGAGACCGGGATCGTCAAAGAGAACCGCGTCACCTGTTCACCGATGGTCTTGAGCTATAATGGCGTGTACCTATGGAAGAAGGCGGTAGAGCAGGCCAAGAGCTTCGAGGTGGAGAAGGTCGTTGCAGCTTTGGAGAAGGGGATATCGTTCGACGGCCCCGGCGGGACCGTGACCAGCCAGAAGAATCATCATGTCACAAAGAACGTGTACATCGGCGAGACCAAGGCCGATGGACAGTTCAAGATCCTGAAGAGCTACAAAGGCGTCGCGGGCGAGCCGTTCCTGAAGGGTACCTTCAAGGCCAAAGTGGCCGCCAAGTAATCTGAAGTGCGGGGGCGCGTACGATAGATCGGCGGAAGGGAAACCGCCGTGCCGCTCCTCAGCTTCAACGAAGGGGCAGGGTTCATCCCCTGCCTCTTCAGCTTATTGGAAAAGCGTGGCACGATCTGCATGAAACTATCCCATTCAATAATCCGCCTGTTAATCGCGGGCTGCCTATCTGTCGCGGCGATCGCTGACGATACACCAAGGGCCACGATCGCGAAGGCGGTGCTCATGACGGAGGATGCGGAGGAGCAGGCGCGATTAGTTTCCTCGCTTGCGGCGACTGGGTCTGAGGAGACGGGGAAGCTGCTTTCACTTTGGCGGCAGGGCGGGATCTTCATTCACGATCTGCCGGACGAAACACAGGTGGCGATTACTTTGGAGGGAAACGCTGACGAGGAAGGCCGCCAGCGGGCACTGCGGGTCGACGATGGCAAGCCGCTCCTGGATGCAAGTGGGCAGCCGGTGCTGCTGGTTGCCGCCGACCTGGTCACCGCGGACACAGATTCGAATCTCCGGCGTGCGATGAATAGCGTGCTCGACCTGCTGGCGCTGAGCACGCCCGACGTTGCAGCTCGCAAAAACGCGGTGACCAAGCTCGGCATGTCGCAGAAGCTGGAGCGCCTGGAAGATCTCAAGACCCGGCAGGCGAAAGAGACAAACGCTGACGTGAAGCTTGCACTGGAGGAGGCAATTGCGCTCGTTCAGCTGAAAAGCAAAGACGCGCTGGTGCAGGCTGCAGCGGCTCGGAAGCTCGGCGACATGAAGTCAATGATGAGCAAAGACTTCCTGCTCGCTCTGGACAAGGAGGCACGAGCTGCGCAGCCAGCGAACACGGAGATCTCGGCGGCAGTGACGGAGGCGCTGGCGAAGATCGAAACACACACTAAGTGGGTGAACTTCTACGGGACGCTTTTCCGCGGGGTGAGCCTGGGAAGCGTGCTGCTCGTGGTTGCCATTGGATTAGCAATCACCTTTGGGCTGATGGGTGTAATTAACATGGCGCACGGCGAGCTGATCGCAGTTGGCGCCTATGCCACCTACATGGTGCATAATCTTTTTGGAGCGGGTCTGTCATTGTCGCCCTTTGGCTGGAGTGTCTGGATACCCGGCCTAAACGCAGGAGGTGCCCTCTACGACGCCTACTTCATCGTTGCGCTGCCTGTCGCCTTTCTGAGCGCCGCATTGGTCGGAATTGCGCTGGAGCGCGGAATCATTCAGTTCCTTTACCGCCGCCCACTGGAATCACTACTCGCTACTTGGGGCGTGTCGCTTGTTCTGCAGCAGCTCTTCAAACTGATCTTCGGATCGAACAACGTGCAGGTTTATTCGCCGCAATGGCTGAGTGGCAGCTGGACGGTGATGGACGTGAGCTTCGGCTGGAACCGTCTCTTCGTGATCGGCTTTGCGGTGGCAATTATCATCGCCACATGGCTTTTGCTTACCAAGACCTCACTCGGCTTGTTGATCCGTGCGGTCATGCAGAACCGCCAGATGGCCGCGTGCATGGGAGTCCGAACGGAGCGGGTTAACATGCTCACCTTCGGCTTTGGCAGCGGCCTCGCTGGATTGGCTGGCGCCTTCCTCAGCCAGATCGGGAATGTCGGACCAAGTCTGGGGCAGAACTATATCGTGGAGGCTTTCATGACGGTCGTGGTCGGCGGAGTCGGGAGTCTGGCGGGCACGGTAATCAGCGCAATGGGCATTGGAGTGATTGACCAGGCCTTGCAGCAAATCCTGCTCAATCCCGTGCTCGGCAAGATCCTCGTGCTTGGGGCGATCATCCTCTTCCTGCAATGGAGACCGGCGGGGATGTTCGTCACACAGAGCCGCAGCCTGGATAACTAGCCATGAGACGCTCAATCTCCAAAGTCGAGCTGGGCCTGGTCGCGGGCATGTGTCTGTTGATGGCTGTGGTCCTCCCGCTGCTCAACTCCGCCGGGATCGTCACTGACTTCACGATCAGTGTGTGGGGCAAGTACATGTGCTACGCGCTGCTCGCCATCTCCGTGGATCTGCTCTGGGGCTATACGGGTTTGCTCTCGCTCGGACAGGCGCTCTTCTTTTCCCTCGGTGGTTACATGCTCGGCATGCACCTCATGCTCATGATCGGTAATCTCGGGCAGTATAAGAGCGACCTGCCGGATTTCATGGTGTTCCTGGGACACACCTTCCTGCCGTGGTTTTGGAAGCCGTTCGCGAGCTTCTCCTTCTCCGCTCTCATGGTGCTGCTGGTGCCCGGACTGCTTGCGCTCGTATTCGGCTACCTGGCGTTCCGCTCGCGCATCAAGGGAGTCTACTTTTCGATTCTTACCCAGGCTCTCACCTACGCCGCCGCGCTGCTTTTCTTCCGCAATGACTTGATCATGGGTGGGAATAATGGGTTCACCGACTTCAAGATGTTGCTTGGCTTCGATATCCGTGACGCGGACACGAAGCGAGGTCTCTTCGTCGCGACGGCGCTTCTGCTAACCGCCGTGTATCTCGGCTGCCGCTGGCTTACCTGCAGTAAGTTCGGCCTCGTGCAGCAGGCGATCCGCGATGGTGAGAACCGCGTCCTCTTCAGCGGTTATCCTGTCGCGCGCTACAAGTTGTTTGTGTTCGTCCTGAGCTCAATCATCGCCAGTGTAGGCGGCGCTCTCTACGTGCCGCAGGTGGGAATCATCAATCCCAGTGAGATGAGCACCACGAAGAGTTTGGAGGCCGTGGTCTGGGTGGCCATTGGCGGTCGCGGGACCTTGGTCGGGCCGATCATCGGTGCGGTTGGCGTCAATGCGCTGAAGAGCTGGGCTTCGCGAGCCTACCCTGATGGCTGGCTGATCGGAATGGGCGTCGTCTTCATCCTCGTGGTGCTCTTCCTGCCCAAGGGCATCGTCGGTATTCCTGCCCAACTTGCCGCACTGCAAAAGCGGAATGATGACCCGCCGCCCCTGGCTCCGATCTCACCCACGCCGGTGATCGAAACCCCGGAACCCGCGATCCACGCATGAGTCAGCGCCCCTTCCTTCTTGCTGCCGAGGGGATCAACAAGTCCTTCCAGGGCTTTCAGGCGATCCGTGATCTCTCATTCTATCTGGATGAGGGTGAACTCCGCACCGTCATCGGCCCGAACGGCGCGGGCAAGACCACGTTCCTGGATCTAATCACCGGTCGCACTAAGCCCGATACCGGCTCCATCCGCTTCGAGGATGAGCACGACCTGACGCGGATGACGGCGGATCAGATCTATCGCCTCGGCATCGGGCGCAAGTTCCAGACACCCACGGTGTACACCGATCACTCTGTGTTCGAGAACCTGGTGCTCTCTCTGGCCGGAAAGCGCGGGGTGCTCGCGAGTCTGTTCGCACGCACCAGCAGCACGGAGCATGACCGGATTCACGACATCCTCAAGACCATCAACCTGGCGAGCAAAGCCGACACGAAGGCGGGCTCGCTTGCTCACGGGCAGAAGCAATGGCTCGAGATCGGAATGTTGCTAGCGCAGGACGCGAAGCTTCTCCTGGTGGACGAACCAGCTGCCGGAATGAGCGATGAAGAGACCGCACGCACCGGCGAACTCCTGCTCTCCCTCGCCGGCAAGCACACCATCGTGGTCATCGAACACGACATGGTCTTTGTCCGCCAGATCGCTGCCGGGCGAAAGGTGACGGTGCTGCACCAAGGCAACATCCTCTGTGAAGGCACGATCGATCAGGTCCAGAGCAACGAGCGCGTCATCGAGGTGTATCTCGGTCGTCGGCATTCGCACAACTGACCCATGCTTACTGTCTCGAACCTCGAAGTCTCCATCGGTGGCTCCCGCATCCTGCGCGGCGTATCGCTGGACGTGCCCGCAAAGAGCGTGGTCTGCCTGATGGGTCGAAACGGTGTGGGCAAGACAACCACCCTGAAGACAATCGTCGGCCTGAACAAAGGGAGTGGCACCGTGCGTCTCGATGGCGAGGACCTCTCCAGCCTCAGCGCCGAGAACCGTGCACGCAAGGGGATCGGCTACGTGCCGCAAGGGCGCGAGATCTTCCCGCACCTCACTGTAGAGGAGAATCTACACATCGGTCGGATCGCCCGAGGGCGCAAACTTAACGGTCAGCTCGACCGCATCTTTAGTCTATTCCCGATCATCAAAGACTTCCTCTCGCGCAAAGGTGGGATGCTTTCCGGCGGCCAGCAGCAGCAGCTCGCGATCGCCCGCGCGCTGCTTACGGAGCCGAAGATCCTGATCCTCGACGAGCCAACTGAAGGCATTCAGCCGAATGTGATCGACCAGATCGGCGAGACCATCCGCCTGCTCCGGGAAGAAGGTAAGATGAGCATCCTGCTGGTCGAGCAGTACCTGGACTTCGCTCGTGAACTAGCCGACCGCTTCGCCATCATGGATCGGGGCGCGGTGGTGGCGAAGGGGGAGATTAGCGAGCTTACAGACGCAGTTGTCCGGCAGCACCTCGTGGTATGACAAAGGGCTGATCATCAGCGGTTCACAAAAGCCATTTGCGATCTACCGATTTCTCGCTAACTCACTCGAATGATCCGTACTGCTTTATTGTTGGGTATTTGCCTGTCCGTACCTTTTGCAAATGCTGAGGACGCCGGCAAACGCCAGTCGGAGGTTCACTTAAAATTTGTCGGTGATTCGACCGAGCCCAAATGGACCGAGCAAAACGATAACGTCATGGGGGGCGTATCGAAAGGCGGTGCGGTGGTGCAGGACGGAGTACTTTCGTTCACTGGCTCCCTTTCGCTGGAGAACAACGGTGGCTTTGCGCAGGTGCGTATTCTGAATCTTGGCTATGATCTCAGCGGCAAAAAGGGAGTGAAGCTTCGGGTCATGGGCGATGGGCGGACTTACCAGTTGCGACTAGCCACCGACGCTCGCCACCGCGGATCTCGCATCGCCTACTCGGTGGAGTTTCCAACCACCGCGAACCAGTGGACAGAGGCTGAAGTGCGATTCGCTGATCTAAAACCCAGCCATCACGGAGATGCGCTGGACGGTCCGCCCGCCAATCTCTCGCAAGTGGAGGAGATGAGCTTCCTTATCGGTGACAAACGCGAGGGGCCATTCTCGCTGAAGGTCGATTGGATGAAAGTCGAGTAGTGGTTAAGCACGAGACGCAATGGATAGGGCGAATTGGAGCAATGTGGAGGCGGTCTGCGGAACACATCGAAGGACCGCTAGTGAGGCCCGGCCCTGGATGCGGCCTCGGATGATGCGATTTTCGAAGAAGCTGATCGCGCCTCGTCGTTCATCTGCCTAAACCTTCGAAAATCAAAGACGACCTATGACCACGTCCAAGTCTCTGTTCTCCAAAGTTGCACTCGCGGCAGCCTTCGCCCTCGTTCCCGCTCTCGCTTCCGCGCACCCGGGGCATCCGGGTCACGATCAGTCGAGTTTCACCAGCGGCCTCCTCCATCCAGTTCTCGGCATGGACCATCTCCTGGCGATGGTTGCTGTAGGGTTGTGGGCGATGCAGCTCGGTGGTCGGGCGCGCTGGGCGGTTCCAGCGACCTTCGTGAGCGTGATGCTGCTCGGCGGCTTTGCCGGCGTGGGCGGGTTTGTTGTGCCGTACCTGGAACAGGGTATCCTGGCATCCGTTTTGATCCTGGGCTTGCTCATTGTGATGGCAGCGCGGGTGCCAATGGTTGCCAGCATGGGCCTGGTGGCAGCGTTCGCACTTCTCCACGGGGTCGCGCACGGCGCAGAGATGCCGGTTGGTGCTAACGGGCTTGCGTATGGCGCAGGCTTCGCCGCCACCACTGTTGTTCTTCATGGGTGCGGTCTTCTCGGTGGCGATCTGCTCCGCAATGCGGCGCAGGCTGCATGGCTGCGCGCAGCTGGTGTTGCAGTACTGACGGGCGGGTTCCTTCTAGCCTTGAGCTAGCTTCTCTGTGCATCTCTCACCGCGGGAACAGGAGAAACTGCTGGTCGTAGTCGCTGCCGATCTTGCCCGACGAAGACAGGCGCGGGGGCTGAAGCTCAACTATCCGGAGACTGTCGCGATCATCACTTACGAGATCCTCGAGGGGGCACGCGATGGCCGCTCGGTCAGCGCGTTGATGAGCCATGGTACGACGATCCTTTCCCGCGATGATGTCATGGAAGGCGTGCCGGAGATGATTCACGATGTGCAAGTTGAGGCCACCTTTCCCGACGGCACGAAACTCGTCACCGTGCATCACCCAGTGCGCTGACTGCTCATGATCCCTGGCGAGATAATCGTTCGTGCAGACGCTGAACCGCTCGCGGCCAATCCTGGTCTCGAATGCAAGGTGCTGGAAGTCGCCAACACCGGCGACCGCCCGGTGCAGATCGGCAGTCACTTTCACTTCTATGAGGTGAATACTGGGTTGCGATTCGATCGTGAGGCGGCTTTGGGCTTTCGTCTGAACATCCCTGCCGGCACAGCGGTCCGCTTTGAGCCGGGAGATACCCGCGAAGTGGAACTGGTCGCCCTCGCCGGCACTCGGGAAGTATACGGGCTCAATGGCCTCGTAAACGGGAAGCTTCCTTAGCCAATGCCGCTCCACCTTTCCCGGCGCCAGTATGCGGAGATGTTCGGCCCCACCGTGGGCGATCGCGTGCGGCTGGCGGATACGGAACTCTTCATCGAGGTCGAGCGCGACCTTATCGCGGAAGGCGGCGGCTACGGGAACGAGGTCAAGTTTGGCGGCGGGAAGGTGATCCGCGACGGCATGGGGCAATCGCCCGTGGCGCTCGGGGTGGAGTGCCTGGATCTCGTACTCACGAATGCGCTGATCGTCGATGCGGTGCTCGGGATCATCAAGGCCGACATCGGGATCAAGGGCGGTCGGATCGTCGGCATCGGGCACGCGGGGAATCCAGGAATCCAGAGCGGGCTAGGCTCAGCCTTCGCCGATGATTCCGGGAGCCGGAACACAATGACCATCGGCGCGTCCACGGAGGTGATCGCTGCGGAGGGGTGCATCGTTACGGCGGGCGGCGTGGACAGCCACATCCACTTCATCTGTCCGCAGCAGATCGAGCACGCACTCGCGAGCGGGATCACCACGATGCTCGGTGGCGGCACCGGCCCGGCCACTGGTACGAACGCCACGACCTGCACGCCGGGCGCTTGGAATCTCCACCGGATGCTCGAAGCCGCAGATGAGTACGCGATGAATCTTGGCTTCCTTGGCAAGGGCAACTGCAGCACGCCCGAGCCGCTGCGCGAGCAGGTGCTGGCCGGGGCCATCGGGCTGAAGCTACACGAGGATTGGGGGACCACGCCGGCGGCGATCGACTGCTGCCTCGGGGTTGCCGACGAGCTCGACGTGCAGGTGGCGATTCACACGGACACGCTTAATGAGGGCGGATTTGTTGAGGATACGATCCGCGCCTTCAAGGGACGCACCATCCACACCTACCACTCGGAGGGCGCGGGTGGCGGGCATGCTCCGGACATCATTAAGGTGTGTGGGGAAGCCAACGTACTCCCATCCTCCACGAATCCCACACGCCCCTTCACGGTGAACACGATCGACGAGCATCTCGATATGCTCATGGTCTGCCATCACCTCGACTCGAAGATCCCAGAGGATGTCGCCTTTGCCGAATCGCGCATCCGGCCCGAGACCATCGCTGCCGAGGATCTACTGCACGATCTCGGCGCTTTTTCCATGATGTCGAGCGACTCGCAGGCTATGGGACGGGTGGGGGAGGTCATCACGCGCACCTGGCAGACGGCGCACAAGATGAAGACGCAGTTTGGTGCACTTGCGCCCAGTCTTTGTGGGGAGGCGCATGCAGCAGCGGACAACTTCCGCGCGCTGCGATATATCGCCAAGTACACGATCAATCCCGCGATCACCCACGGCATCGCACATGTCGTGGGCTCGCTGCAGATCGGCCGGCTTGCCGATCTCGTCGTGTGGAAACCTGCCTTCTTCGGCGTAAAGCCGGAGCTGATTCTAAAGGGCGGCATGATCGCCTGTGCAAACATGGGCGATCCGAATGCCAGCATCCCTACACCACAGCCGACCTTCTACCGGCCGCAATTTGCGGCGCATGGCCGGGCGCGGTACTCCACGTCACTCACCTTTGTGAGCGCCGCATCCCTTCAGAGTGGCGAGCTGCAGGAACTCCACTTAGGCAAGCAGCTCGCCGCAGTCCGCAACACGCGCGCGATCAGCAAGCGTGACCTCGTCTGGAACGACACGCTTCCAAGGATCGAAGTGGATCCCGAAACTTACACGGTCAAGGCCGATGGCCGGGAGCTCCGCTGTGAACCTGCCGCTGTCCTGCCAATGGCTCAGCGCTACTTCCTTTTCTAGCAGATGCAGATCATCCACGATCACCTTCACGAGTGGGACACCGCTCTCAACGAAGTGGTGCTCTCGATTGACCGGCACACTCTCGCCAAGCGGCGCTGGCGCGGCATCGCGGCGGACGGCCTGGAGTTTGGCTTTGATCTCGAGCACCCGCTTGCAGACGGCGACGTTTTTGCTCAAACGCAAGATGCCTTCTACAAGATCACGCAACAAGCGGAACCAGTTTTGGAGTTCCCATTGGGCAGCGATCCCGCGACCGCTGCGCGCCTGGGATGGACGGTCGGCAATCTCCATTTCCCGATTGAGGTCACTGGTGGCTGCATCCGCATGGTCGACGATCCTGCGCTGCGTCAGCTGTGTGAACGAGAGCATCTCGCGGTGGAATCATGCGAGCGGGTCTTCCGACCTCTGGGCGGTGGACACCATCACTAATGACTGGCGATCTCGGCTGGGTGCCGTTCCTCCTGCAGACTGCGGACGCTCTTTTCCCGACTGGGGCCTATGCTCACTCGCTGGGCTTTGAGGAAGCAGTGCGCCTCGGGATGGTCACTGACGAGAGGTCGCTTGGCCAGTTTCTCGGGCTGCACATTATGCCAGCGCTGCAGGACCAGGAGCTGCCGTACCTCCGGTTCGCGCTCACGGCGGCGACTGCAGGGGATCTGGAGAAGCTCGCGATGCTCGATCACCGGATCAGCGCGTGGAAAGTTGCGCGCGAAGTGCGCGAAGCCAGTCTACAGATCGGTGGTCGCCGGCTGCGAGCGCTCCAGGCAATTAGCACGCATCCGTTGCTGGAGGCGTACGCGGTCGGAATCGAACAAGGTGCGGCGCTCGGGCATCACCTTACGGTTTCTGCCGTGCAGGCCCATGTGGAGGAGGTGCCCGAAGCGGCTACTCTGGCGGCTTATGGCTACCAAAGCTGCGCCGCTATTTGCGCTGCTGCGCTCAAGCTTATCCGGATCGGCCAGGATGGATGCCAACGCGCGCTGCGCACCGCTACGCTCCAGCTTTCGCGAGTCGTGGAGCGATCTCGTTCGGTGACAGAGCCCGATGCTGGGACCTTTTCACCGCTGCTCGACATCGCCAGTATGCGCCACGAGCGCGCACACGAGCGCCTCTTCATCTCATGAAAGCCGCACCTACCCGGAGAGCAGTCCGCATTGGCATCGGTGGTCCCGTTGGATCCGGGAAGACCATGCTTGTCCTTCGTCTCTGCCAGTGGCTGGGCGGAGAGCTCTCCATCGCCGTCGTCACGAACGACATCTACACTCGCGAGGACGCTGAGTTCCTGGTGCGCAATGACGCACTCCCTGCCGACCGAGTCCTCGGCGTTGAAACCGGCGGCTGTCCGCATACCGCGATTCGCGATGACACGAGCATGAACCTGGCGGCCATTGCTGACCTGGAGAAGCGACATCCGGACGTCGAACTTATCCTCGTCGAGAGCGGTGGCGACAATCTCTCCGCTACATTCTCCCCGGAGTTGGTGGACTCCTTCATCTACGTGATCGACGTGGCTGAGGGAGACAAGATTCCGCGCAAAGGCGGGCCCGCCATTCGCAATAGCGACCTCCTGCTGATCAATAAAACGGACCTCGCCCCGTATGTAGGCGCGGATCTCGGCGTGATGGCACGGGATTCGGAACTGATGCGCGGCAGCCGCCCGTTCCTCTTCGCGGATCTCCGCTCAGAGAAGGGAAAGGACGAACTCCTGGCCTGGATTCGGCGTGAGGTGCTCTTCGACAGAGTCCCGCACTAGCCAGCCGCATGTCGGGCCTTACCGGACACCTCCGGCTCGTCTGCGCTGTCGATTCACGTGGCCGCAGTGCGCTGCGTGAACAGTCCTTCTCCGCACCGTTTCATCTCAGCAAGCCGCATTGGGAAGAGAACACCCTCATTCTTAATGTCGTCAATCCGACGCCAGGGTTCTTTGCGGGGGATCGCGTCACCTCAGAGATCTCAGTGCAACCCGGAGCGGCCCTTCTCATTACTACTCCGAGCGCCAGCCGCGCCCACCGGGCACGTGAGGGTACTGTCGAGGTCCGGCAGCGCTTTGAGATCGCCGCTGGCGCGCAATTCGAGAACCTCCCGGAAATCTTCATCCCGCAAGCTGGAGCGCGGTACCGTCAGAGTTCCACGGTGGAGATCACGGAAGGAGCGACCGTATTCTATTGGGAGATGATCGCTCCCGGTCGCGTGGCCTCGGGGGAGGTATTCGAGTTCGCCGAGCTCGATTGGGAGACTGACATCGTCTTTGGCGGGCGCCCCGCCGTACGGGAACGCTATCACCTCTCGAAAGGGGGCGCTTCGGTACGCGCGCTCCAGGCGCAGTTCCCGACCGCGTACTACGCCAGTGTCTTTGTGTTCAGTCCTGAGCTCACATCTCATAGCCCATGCTGGGACGCGATCCACACGCTGCATGAAGGCGAAGCGTGGGTCGGCTGTAGCCCGATCGCAGTCGGGGGGTACGTAGCTAAGATTGTAGCGAGTGGAAGTATTCTCCTTCGCCGGAAAGCGGGCGCCATCCGCAAGCTCCTGTACGAGGCCATAGACAAGCCTATCCCCAGCCTGCGCCGAACTACTCCGATCTGCTAGGCCGCAATCTTCCGAATTGGTTTGCCCTCTCTGCCGCCGATGAGCACCGTCGAAGCGAATTTCTGATCCGCGTTCTACTCGCTCATCGCCTCCATTCACGGCACGGCCACTGCTTGATCTTCAAAGCCTCGTAACGCCCATGAACTTCCTCGTTGTTGACGACAACCAGCTGCTGAACCGCTTCCTCACCACGTATCTGCGGGATAAGGGGCATCACGCCGCTGCGCTCACGGATGGCTCAAAAGCCGTGGGATGGCTCGACACGAACCCCTGTGACGCGGTGATTCTCGACATTGGGATGCCGAAGATAGACGGCCTCTCCCTTATTTCAATGATCCGGGAGAAGCACACTGCGCTACCGATTGTTATGTTCACCGGTCTCGGCTACGACGAAGAGGCCATGCAGATCGCTCGCAAGGCAGGTGCGAATGGATATGTGAGCAAAGGGCTGGGTCCAAGTGAGATCTACTCCGCTCTAATGCGCGTGATGAATCACCCTAGTACCGGGAAACCCGCTGAGGCTTAGGAAGGCGATTCCGCTGGGTGATTTCAGCGGTTTCCATCGTTTAACCCCGAGATCCTGCGCGGTGTTGGGTGAGGTGCCGGTGACTGTGCCGTCAGCCGAGGTGATTGTTCCAACAGGCAACATTGCCTGAACTGACAGCCAATTTGCCTGAGCAAACAGTCGTTCATGCCTCAACCAACAGTCTGTCGCGACTGTCCCAACAGTCCATTGCGCCTGGTCGATCAGTCGATTTGGCTCTTGCGTGAGTATCGTTTGCCTGCTGCGTCAGTCCCGTGGGACTGTTCGGCCAGCCAGGGCGGACTGCTCCGCCAGCCCCTTTGTCCTCAATATCTTGATAACCGCTATGCGGTAACCGGCATTCTAGGACGCCCTCTTGCATCACTGCCCGAAGCGGAATTGACGATCGCAAGATCGCAACTTACACCTTGGGGCCATGAAAGCCTATGTGGTTAGCGCAGTGGCGCTGTTGCTGTTGGGGTTGACGGGCTTTGCCGTAGAAGCAAACGGCCTGCGGCTCACTGCTCAGAAGACGGTGCTCGAGAAGGACACGCAGCGGGACAATTCCGCCTATTGGGATCACGTGGAGAAGGCACTCGGCCTTAAGGTCGCTGCACGGAATGTGTCCTTCAAGGATCTCCCGGAAGGCACGGTTGAGTATTGCGTCATCGTGCGCCGCTGGGGTCACAGTCCAGCACTTTATCAGAGCTACTCGGGTACGGAGAAGCTTCCGGCATTGTTGAAAGGTGCGGAATCTAATTTGACGATCGGCAAGGTGCCTATGAAGGGCTACGAGTCTGGCGGCAATCGCAAGCAGTACCAGGATACCATTGAAGGGTGGCAGATCGTGGCCAAGCACAGTGGTACGGAAACGGTACGCATAACCAGCACGAGTTCCTTTGATAAGCTGCTCGCCAAAGCGAAACCGGGTCCGAAGGTGGAGTGAACCCCGCCAAGTTGACTTGCAGCAACTCCGGAGTACCCGTTTCTCACTCCATGAGCTTAACGTATCCAGTCATCCTGAAGCCTTCAGAGGAAGGCTTTGCCGTCGGATGTCCGGTTCTGCCTGGCTGCTGGTCCCAAGGAGCAACCGAAGCAGAAGCATTGGAGAACATCCGTGATGCAATCGAAGAGTACCTCGCAGTCCTGCGTGATATGACCCGGGAGCAGGACGTTCGGCAGGTGGAAGTGACTTTCTGAGGAATGCCGAAGATCCCCGGCGTGCATCATCTGCACGCCATAAGGGCTTTGAAGAAAGCCGGTTTCTCAGTTGTTAGAGAAGGTAAGCACACGGTACTGACGGACGGCTCGCGCATCCTCACCATTCCACGGCACAATCCGATCAACGCCTTCACGATGGGCGGAATTGCGCACGATGCCGGGCTCACAGTGGAAGCTTTTCGAAAGCTTCTGTAGGCAAGGGAGGTTACCTGAATGGGTGAGCGAACCGACGCCCCGCAATTCCTATTGCGACACAATCTCATGCTGCGTATCTTTCGCGCCTGTCGCCATGCTCCCACTCGACCGTGCTCAGCCTCTGACTCTCGCCCGTGCCCGCTGCGGAGACCGGCTTCGGGTCACGTCGATCTGCGCGGATTGTCCAGATTGCGGGCGCTTGCGTGAGCTCGGGTTTTGCGAGAAGGCGGAGTTCTGCAAAGTGCGGGATGGAGGAGCGATCATTTGCTCGCTGTACGGAATGCGGGTGGCAATCGGGCGCGAGCTGAGCACCCACGTTCAGGTGGAGCGGGTTGCAGCATGAGCCATTCTTTAGTGGAGAACCTCAGCACCGTCCCGGTGGGTGGGCGCGGGCGGGTGACGGGCTTCGATCTGCCGGGCGAGCAACGGCAGCGGCTCCTTGAGATGGGGCTAACCGTGGGCGCAGAGTTTGAAATCGTGCGGTATGCGCCCCTCGGCGACCCCATCGAGCTGAAGGTGCGGGGTTATCACCTCTCGCTGCGCAAGCACGATGCAGCGGGTGTCCGCGTGGAGATGCTCTCATGAGCACGATCGTTGAGCCGCTGCCTGTTACCGCACCAGCGCGAGTTCGGCAGGTGGCGATCGCTGGGAATCCGAACTGCGGAAAGAGCACGGTCTTCAATGCACTCACTGGCCTTCGCCAGAGAGTCGGTAATTATCCCGGGGTCACCGTAGAGCGCAAGGAAGGCACGTTCTTTGGTTCGCATGGCGAGCAGATGAGCCTGCTGGATCTGCCCGGCTGCTATAGTCTGCAGGTGCGTTCACCCGATGAAGCGGTGGCACGCGATGTCCTGCTCGGGCGTGTGACCGGTACGCCACGGCCAGAAGTGGTGGTTTGTATTGTGGACGCCACAAACCTGGAGCGGAACCTCTACCTCGTGGCGCAGTTGCTGGAGTTGCGGCTGCCGTTGGTGGTGGGGCTGAACATGATGGACATGGTCGAGGCCGCCGGGATGACCATTGATCTGGACGAACTCCGCACTCGACTCGGGGTACCGGTCATTCCGCTAGTCGCCAGCAAAGGCGTTGGCCTCATTCAACTGAAGCAAGCAGTTTCGCAGACGCCGCTCCCGGAGCTCGGGAACCGCGCGCCGATGCCGGAGCTAATCGAACGCGAAGTCCAGATGCTAGCGGCGCAATTGCCTGTACCAGCCGATGTCGCGGGGCCCGAGGCGATGCTTCTGCTGACCCTGCACGATCGTGCACTGGAGGAACTCGCGGAACATCAGCGTTCCGTTGTGGAGGCGACGCTCGCCGCCCAGGCACGGATCGAGGCCGCAGGACTGGATCCGCTCTCCGCCCCTGTCGACGCGCGGTACACGTGGATCGGCTCAATCTGCGCAGCAGCGGTTCGCAAAGGCGGCGGGTCGGACCGCACGACCTCAGATAAATTGGACTCTGTGCTCACCCATCCTGTTCTCGGGTGGGTGGCTTTCCTCGGCGTGATGGCGCTGATGTTCTTCTGCATCTTCTTTGTCGCGGAGACTCCGATGGGCTGGATCGAGTCCGGCTCTGCTTTGGTCGAGAGCTGGGTCGTGAACGCGATGCCCGAGGGCGACCTCCGCTCTCTGGTCACGGATGGCGTCATCGCAGGAGTCACTGGAGTAATCATCTTTCTCCCGCAGATTCTTATTCTCTACTTCTTCCTCGGGTTGCTCGAGGACTCCGGTTACATGGCTCGCGCGGCCTTCATCATGGATCGCCTGATGTCCCGCGTCGGCTTGCACGGGAAGTCGTTCATCCCACTGCTCTCATCGTTCGCCTGCGCGATCCCAGGGATCATGGCCACGCGCACCATCGAGAACCGCAAGGACAGGCTCGTGACCATCCTCGTCGCCCCGCTGATGAGCTGTTCAGCGCGGCTGCCGGTCTACGTGATCATCATTGCGGTGCTCATGCCGGCGGCGGGTGGGTGGATGAAGTCCGGGATCATGCTTTCGATGTATCTCATCGGGATCATCGCTGCATTCGCGATGGCCTGGCTCTTCAAGAGCACGCTCTTGCGCGGAGAGACGCCGATGCTGCTCCTGGAGATGCCGCCGTACCGCTGGCCGTCGTTCTTTACCATCGTGTACCGGATGTGGGAGCGGGCGCTGATCTTCCTACAGCGCGCGGGCACGATCATCCTCGCGTTATCGATCGTGCTCTGGGCGCTGACGACGTACCCGAAGCCCGAGAACCCGGATGCGACTCCTGCGGAAGCCAGTGCGTACTCCATCGCGGGGAGACTCGGGCACGCAATCGAGCCGCTGATCCGCCCGCTGGGCTACGACTGGAAAATCGGGATCGGGCTGATCGGCTCATTCGCGGCTCGAGAGGTGTTCGTGAGCACGATGGCCATCGTTTACAACGTGGAGGACGGTGGCGAAAGCACCGAGCCGTTGCGGGACATGATGCGCGCGGAGAGGCGCGCTGATGGATCACCGGTTTTCACGCCGTTGGTCTGCATTGGGCTGATGGTCTTCTACGTGCTCGCGATGCAATGCGTGAGCACCCTTGCGATCGTCCGCCGTGAGACGAACAGCTGGCGCTGGCCGATGTTCCAGCTCGCGTACATGACTGCTCTGGCCTACTTCGGCGCGCTCGTGGTGTATCAAGGCGGGCGGCTCCTGGGCTTCCAATGAACCCGGTCATTGAGCAGTTCGCGATTGCTGCGGCAGTCGGCGGCGCTTGCGGATTTCTCCTGCTTCGCCCTCTGCTGCGGCGGCGTAGTGGCAAAGCGTGCGGCGGGGATTGCTGTACCCCGGGGAAGATCAAGCCAAAGCGGGCAAAGAAGTCGAAGCGCCGCTGACGGTCAGCTTAGTCGAACGGAAGGAACATTCGCACGTGCGGCCCGGCAGTCGGAATGTCGAAGACGTCTTCCAGCGCGATCCAGCCATGGCGTGAGTAGAAGCCCTGCGCAGGTACACGCGCATTACACCAGAGCAGACCTGGGCCGTTTTGCTTCACGTACGCCGCACCTGCTTCCAGCAGCCGTCTTCCGCAGCCTGCGCCGCGCACCTGCGGGGCAGTTGCCATCCCGCGTAGCTGCCAGGCATTCACAGCATCGGGGCGCTCCGGCATGGGTGCGGGCAGGATCGTGACCACGCCAACGAGTTCTTCGGCACGATACGCTCCGAAGTGACGCGTCTCCGGGAGATCGTCACCCGAGAAGATGGCCTCGTGACGTTGCAGGCCTGCGCGGAGGATCGGCCACCGCAGCGCAATCGTGTCTTCTCCAGAGATCTGTCGGATGGTGAATTCAGTCTCCACGAGGCCGAGCGTAACGGATCATCTCGGCTCCTGCCCAGACCCGTTGGGATGGTGCGCGGTACAGGGTTCGAACCTGTGACCACCTGCGTGTCAGGCAGGTGCTCTACCACTGAGCTAACCGCGCTTCTAAGTCGCCCCCAAACTCACCGGCTTGCGGGTGGGCGGGCACACTACGCGCAATCCAAAACGTGACAAGAGTTTTTGCGCAAGCTGCGGGCCATCGGATGAGCGCCGACGATAGACGTTTGTGAAACTCTTGGATTTGCCCCCGCCACCCGTACATTGGCTGCACCTTATGGCCATATCGCGTCGCGTTCCCGGCACTCTCTTCGTCTCGGCACTCCTGGTGGCGGGCTTCTCTACCGGGTGTACCACCCTGGTTCTCCCTCCGCAGACGGGAGATCTCGACCGCGCGTACATCGAGTACTGGCCGCCGGCCGAGCAGAGCGGGCGCCTGCGGCTGGCCGTCAAGGATCTCATCGACATCAAGGGCGTGGTGACGACTGCAGGCTCGGAATACGTCTCCAAGAACAGCGCTCCTGCGACACGGGATGCAGCCCTCATGGCCATTGCGCGGGAACGTGGCGTTCAACTTGTAGGCAAGACGAACACTACGGAACTCGCCGTCACCGTCACCGGTCGAAACGACTATTACGGTACGCCGGTGAACCGCCTTGGCCGAAGTGATCGCCACATCCCCGGAGGATCCTCGAGTGGTTCGGCAGTTGCCGTCGCGAATGGCACCGCTGACGTGGCTTTCGGAACGGACACCGCCGGTTCCGTCCGTGTTCCGGCCGCTTGTTGCGGCGTTTACGGGCTCAAAACCACATACGGCCTCGTCTCACTGAAAGGTGTGTTTCCACTTTCCCCGGACCAGCTAGATACCGTGGGCCCTTTGGCCAAGGACGTGCCTAGGCTCGTTCAGGGGATGGACCTGTTGGAGCGAGGTTTCGCAGGGAAGTACGCGGCAGCAGTCAGCGCGAATCGTTCTGGAAAGGGGATCAAGGTCGGTCGCCTCTATGTGAGCGGGACTGATCGCAAGATCGATCAAGCCCTCGATGAGTCGCTGGCGAAGAGCGGATTCCAGGTCATCAATCTAAACCAGGTCTTCAAGGAGCGCTGGGAGCAGGCCGAGAAGGATGCGCGCACCGTCGCGCTTGGTGCAGCATGGAAGAGTGACAGCAAATACGCGGATCAGCTCGGCGTCAGTGGGAAGGCGAAGGCTGCCATCTATCTCGGCCAGATGGCCCACCCTGAGCGGTACCAGGAAGCGTTGAGTCGGAAGGCCGACTGGCAGCGGACCCTCCGCCGGGCGTTCCGCGAAGTGGATTACATTGCTCTCCCTACACTTCAGCAGCTTCCTCCGAAGCTCCCGCGTTTCGGCCGGTCGGCGCTCTTTGAGGCCCGCGTGCTCGCGCTGCAGAATACCGCAGCGGTGAACTACGCTGGAAATCCGGCCATTGCCATCCCCGTCGCGATTGCAGACGAGCCGGAACTGCTCACCAGTCTTCAGCTCATCGGACCGAGACTCAGTGAGGCGGGGCTGATTAACGCAGCGCGGATCGTGGCTGACGCGCGCTGATCTCAGCCGGGGTGGAATGGGACAGGGCGCCTACGGGAGACATCCGCAGGACCGCTCCCGCGCGGATCACTCGTGCGCCGAACTTATGAGAACCCCCTTTTTCCCCACGGCATCGACTGCGTTTGCGGCTTTGCTTCTTACTTGCGCCGCCAGTCTGGCTCAGTCCACCACCGAGCAGATCGCCAAGGGCGATGCCTTCGACAAGCGGTATCAGGCTGCCGAAGCGCTCGAGCTTTACCTCCCTGTTGAAAAGGCGGAACCGAACAATGTAGCGGTGCTCCTGCGGATCGCGCGGCAGTACCGTCATCTCATGACGGACGCTCCGAAGCGCGAGGATAAACTCCGGCTGGGAGCGAAGGCGCTCGACTACGCGCAACGCGCCGCTGCCCTCGCTCCGAACAACTCCGAGGCTCAACTTTCTGTTGCGATCACCTACGGCAAGATGACTCCCTTCAAGTCATCGAAGGAGCAGCTCGAGGGATCGCGCCGGATCAAGGAGGGAGCAGAGCGTGCAATGAAGCTCGATCCCAGGAACGACCTGGCGTGGCACATCTATGGACGCTGGCACCTGAACATGGCCGAGATCAGCCCCGTGAAGCGCGCGGTTGCGAATCTTGTTTATGGAAAGGTGCCCGCCGCTTCATACACCGATGCCGAGCGAGCTTTTGAGCGGGCGATCGCAATCAACCCCGACCGCCTGATGCATCATGTTGAACTCGGTCGCACCTACGCGCAGATGGGCCGCAAGGCTGAGGCGCGAACCCTGATTGCAAAGGGCCTTGCGATGCCTTCTGTGGAGAAGGACGATCCCGAGACCAAGAAGCGCGGCCGCGAGATCCTGGCTAAGCTTCGCTGAAGTGCCCGCGTGTTAGGCAGACGCCAACGCACTCCAGCGCGGTAGATCCGCGAGTTGTCCGTCGATGTACTGGTGGTGCCAAAGTTGTGTAGCCACAACCGCGGCCAGACCCATCTCGACCGAGAGCCGTGGGAGGGAAGTTGGACGCATCTGCTTGTAGGCCTTTCGCCAGTGATTCACCTCGGCAATGTCGAAGTAGCCGGTTCGGCGCAGTGATTCCTCGCTGAGTAGTTCCCGGACGAACCTAGGCTCCGGGTCCATGTGGAAGCTGTCCAACGGAGCACGGAAGATTACCTTCTGCCGCTTGTAGACTGACGCCGGGACCCAACGCTCGGCGAGCAAGCGGAGAATGTGTTTGTCGCGGAACCCGCGCAGTTTCCACCTCGGATGCAGCTTGGCGGTGAAGTCGAAGATCTCCTCGTCGAGAAACGGATAACGCACCTCCACGGAGGAGTGCATGGCGACGCGGTCTCCCTTGGCTTGCAGGAGGTGTCCTCCCAAAGTCACCCGGGCCGCCACCCAGATGCCGCGATTCAGCGGGTCCCACTTCTTCGCACGCTCCAATGGGAAGCCCAGCTCGGCCCAAGGGTTGTTCGCCGCCTGCACGCCACGCATCGCCTCGGAGTAGAAGCGCAGCTTGGACAAACCGAGCAGACCGTAGGAGTCAATCCAGGCGTTTGGCCCGCCCACTGTCGACTCAGTTCGCCGTCTGTGCTCGGGCGGATACTGCGGAACGTTGGAAGCGCGGAGGAATGCCCGGCGTGCCCGGTCGCCAAGATTGAGCCCTGGGATCGCGTTCAGAAAGCCGATGGCTTTTGCTGCCTTGTACCACGGGTAGCCGACCAGCCATTCATCTGCGCCTTCGCCCGTCAGCACGACTTTCTGTCCGCAGGCGTGAACCTTGGCTGCGAGCTGCAGGAGCGCTGCGCACGAGGTGTCGATGACTGGCGCCTCTGCGGCCTGGATCAGCTGCGGATAGGTATCCAGGGCGTCGTTCGGGCGGAATTCCTGGACGATCGGCGGCTTGGTTTTCACGTGCCGCGCCACGAGGTTGGCAGCATCGAGCTCATCTAGCTCTGGCGAGTCCACGCGCACTGTGTACGTGTTGATCGCCGCCCCCTTCAGCTTGCAGGCAAGGGCCACGATCATGCTGGAGTCGACCCCTCCTGAAAGATATGCGCCCACGGGTACATCCGCGCGCAGCCGCTCCTCGACAGCCTGGAGCATCAGCTCCTCGAAGCGATCGATGAGCGCGCCTTGATTCTCGCCCATCTCCTCGTCGCCGCTGTCGGGGAAGTTCATCTCCCAGTACGGGCGTTCGTGAATCGAGGGGGAGTCCTCACGTTCGCCGGCCGGAGTGACCGCGAGATAATGCCCTGGTCGCAGGAGCTGAATGCCCTCGAAACAGGTGATCGGCCCTGGCAACGCAGCGAAGGTGAAGACATGATCGAGGCCGCGGCGGTCCGGCTGCGCGGGAACCAGCCCGGAGGCGAGCAGCCCCTTGATCTCCGATGCGAAGAGCAGCCAGTCGCCTTGCCTCGTCCAATAGAGCGGCGCAATTCCAAAACGGTCTCGGACGAGGTGCAGTCGTCGACGACGATCATCCCAAAGCGCAATGGCAAACTGACCTCGCAGCCGCTCGAACATGCCCACCTGGTGCTCCTCCCAGAGGTGCGGGATGATCTCCGTGTCGCAATGGGTATGCAGTCGGTGCCCCTTCGCCTGGAGTTCAGCCCGCCGATCCGCGTGGTCGAAGAGCTCCCCGTTAAAGATCACATGGAGATTTCCCTCCTCGTTACTTACCGGTTGCTGCCCATCGGCTAAGCCCACAATGCTCAGCCGCTGAGAGCCAAGGGCCAGATTAGGGCGCTCCAGATAGCCCGCTTCATCAGGCCCGCGATGCACCTGTGCACGAGACATCCTCTGGATCAGTCCCTCGGGAACTGTTTGTCTGCCAGAGAGATCCAGAATGCCTGCAATGCCGCACATGTTTAATCATCGTCTCGACACCGGGGAGTGCGCGCAACCCGTTTTCCCCGTCATTCGCGCCTCTGCTCGCCTCTCGTGACGCTTGGAATGGTGCATTCCGCCCTATTTGCTCGGCGTGCCGAGCTTTGAACACCCCCAGCCGAGCTCTTGACACCCTCAGCCGAGCAAATAGCTCGGCGAGCCGAGCAAATAGGGCGGCGTGCCGAGCTAAAAGGGCGGAATGCCCCTTTTGAGGGTGGACGACCTGCCAACTCGTCCGGCAGCGGCGGCCTCAGAAGTTCAGCGTCGCCATCACGTAGCCAAAGGCCGCGTCATCGGAGGGGCCGGTGTCGGCCAGGTAGTCGCCCGCGAAGAAGTGACTGTAGCCAGCCTGGATTTGGAGCCACTTCCTGGCATTCCACGTGACGGTGAGATCCACCTCCTGGCCGACGAAGGAGTCCGCCTCGCGGGCTGCTCCGGTGAGGGGGCGGAGTGGCGTCAGGCCATTTGCGCGATAGGCGACGTCGTCCGTAGTGGCGAGCCAGAAGGCATGGTAATCGAGCTGCACGGTGACAGGCTTCACCGGAGTGACCCGGAAGCTGACCATTGGGTTGTGCAGATTCTGCCAGGAGAAAAGGTCCATGTAGCCGTAGAACTTGTGGTTCGTGGGGAACAGGTTCTGGAAGGTCTCGATACTGCCATCGAGCGGGTCACGGTCGCCGCTGGCGTAGTTGTATTCGGTCCAAATGCGCGGCTTCCAGGCAGCGTCGAAGTTGTAACCGGCACCTGCCGTAATCGCAAAGGCGCTGAGCGACTGGTCTCGTACCTGGCCAGTCTGATACGCGCCTTCGACCGTGAACTCGAAGCCATGAAGCTTCTTCGGGTCCCCGCGCAAGCGTCCCCCGAAGGTGGCGAAGTCGCTGTGCTGCGCGAGTGGATTGTTTCCCGTGGGAGTCGGACGGGGAATGCCAGCCTCGACGTTCGTGACGGTGCCGTTCTTCTGATTGAGCAGGAGCCCGTAGAGATCGAGCGAGCCAAAGGGCAGCTCGGCAGTGGTGAAATAGATGCCGCTGAAGATCTGCTGGCGGTCGCTTTCGTTGCCGTTGAAGAGGTCGGATTTGTTGAACTCGCTCCGGGTGATGACGACGACGGAGGAGGTGAAGAGATCGATCTGAAACTTCTCGTGTTTGTAGATCAGCTTGGCGGCGTCGAAGGTGCGCGCGAAGTTGTTCCACTCGAAACCTCCGATCAGCCGTTCGTCTCCGTAGATAAGCACCTGCCGGCCGAGTTTCGCGTTCAATGGCATGCCAGGGGTCCCACCTATCTCAACCCATGCCTGCCGTAGATCAAACGAGTCGTCGCCTTCCGCTCCGAGGAAGCCTGGGGTATCCGGACGGTCGGAGTTGATCTCCCGGGAATCCTGTCCTTGAGCATAGAACTTCAGGCCCGGAACCGGCTTCCAAAGCACGCCGATGCGAAAGCGCTGGAGCAGCCAGTTATCATCGGTGGCGGCATTGACGGAGTCGTCGAAGTCGAAGTTGTTGTCGCGGATTTCCCAACGCACGCGCTCCTGGGCATCGAAGCACAACGTATCGCCGAGGAAGCAAAGCGGGTTGCTTGGAGGCGCAGGTTCGAGTACCAGTTTATCGACTGACGATTTTGCATCGTAAGGTCCGCCAAGGACTGAGGTGAAGCCGCCGGTCAGGAGCGCTGCCGCAAACAGCGCTCCACTTTTTTTGGGGTGTGGTGTGGTCATAAATGAAGAAATCCGGGAACGAAGTCCCGGATTCCGAGCCTGCGTGTAAACGCGATGTCACAGCGAAGCGATGCTTCTGGCTCAGGCCTGGAGAACTTCGGGTACGCCTGCCGCGACCGTGATCCGGGGCGGTAGAGGAGCGGTCGGCGGAGAAGGAGGTGGCGCGATCGCGGGCGTGCGGCGGTGCGCGTGGACCTCGAGAAACTCGATGAGATGCTCGCGCAGAGGGTAGTAGTCCGGGTGGTCGAGCACGGCCTGCCGCTCGCGTGGGCGGGGGAAGGGGACCGTAAGAATGTCGCCCACCTCGGCCTCGGGACCATCGGTCATCATGACGATGCGATCCGCGAGAAAGAGCGCCTCATCGACGTCATGGGTGACCATCAGTGCAGTCTTGCGGTCGCGCCGCCAGAGTTCGACGAGCACCTGCTGGAGCTCCATCTTGGTGAGGCCATCGAGCATTCCGAAAGGCTCATCGAGGAGGAGCATCTTTGGCGCGAGCGCAAAGGCGCGAGCGATGCCGACGCGCTGGCGCATTCCCTGGCTCAACTCCGCCGGTCGCTTGTGCATGGAATCGCCGAGACCAACGATGGAGAGGTAG
This sequence comes from Spartobacteria bacterium, assembly GCA_031389825.1. Lineage (GTDB taxonomy): Bacteria > Verrucomicrobiota > Verrucomicrobiia > Chthoniobacterales > Chthoniobacteraceae > JANMSW01. Next base: position 98,296 of record JANMSW010000003.1, on the reverse strand, counting down.
TACTCAGCGATCTGCGCGCGCTCCGCTCGTGCCGCCGTATAGAAAACTTGGTCCACGCCGAGCATGACGTTCTCGAAAGCTGTCATCCAAGGGAGCAGGCAGGGGGACTGGAAGACCACGCCGCGATCCGGACCGGGGCCGGTAACTTCCTTGCCGGCGAGAATGATGCCCCCAGCGGTGGGTTCGCTCAGTCCGGCGACCATCGAGAGCACGGTGCTCTTGCCGCAGCCTGAGTGGCCGATCAGGCAGATGAATTCGCCGTCGGCGATCTTCAGGTCGAAGTTCTTCACCACGACCACATCTCCCTTTCCGGTAGGGAAGGATTTCGCCAGCTGCGAGAGTTCGAGGTAGTGGCTCATGGCTGAATTTCAACGATCTCGCGTTTCAACTCGGAACGGCGCACCGGGCGACGTCCGAAGGAGAACACGGGCCGACCGAAGGTTAGGTCTTCAGGTACCAGATCTGGCAGGACAAGCTTGCGCGTGACCGCGGTGCGCTGCTTGCGACCCTCGCCGAGCAGGTAGGTAATCACCGTGCGGCGCAGCTCCTTGAACTCCGGCTGATGGTTTAGCTCCTTGCGATTGCGGGGACGAGCCAGCGGCACAGGGATGGACTGGCCTAGTGTCGCCTTTGGCCCGGCGCTTAGCGGGATGATCCGATCGGCCATGAGGATGCCTTCATCCACATCATTGGTGATCATCACCACGGTGCGCTTATCCTGTTCCCAGATGCGGACGATCTCGTCCTGCAGCGTGGCCCGGGTGAGCGCGTCGAGTGCGGAAAGCGGTTCGTCGAGCAGGAGGATCTGCGGCTCGGTGGAAAGCGCACGTGCCACGGAGACCCGCTGGCGCATGCCACCGGAGAGTTCGCCCGGGCGCTTCTCCCTGGCGGGGGTGAGATTGACCATGTCGATGTAGCGATCAGTATGCGCACGCTTCTTCTGAGCGGCCCAATTTGGGAACATCTGATCGACTGCGAGGTAGATGTTCTCGAAGACGGTTAACCAGGGGAGGAGTGAGTAGTTCTGAAAGACCACGCCGCGATCGGGACCGGGCTCGGTAATCTCCAGGCCCTTGAGCGTGGCCTTTCCCGAATCAGGCCTGATCAGGCCTGCGATCAGTGAGATCAGCGTGGTCTTGCCCGCGCCGGAGTAGCCGACGATCGCCACGAACTCGCCCTCTTCGATGGACAGATTGATGTCATGCAGGACCTCCGTCCGCTTGTTTGGTGGGCCGAAGCCCTTGCTCACGCCGGTAAGTTCGAGAAGCGCCATGGCTAGATCGTCTTAAAGCGCTGCTCGATCACGCTCATCAGCCGATCGAGCGCGTAGCCGATCACCCCGATCGTGATGATGCACAGGATGATGTGGGCGTAGGACAGCGCGTTATATTGCTGCCAGAGAAAGCCGCCGATACCCGGTCGACCAGTGAGCATCTCCGCCGCGACAATGACCAGCCATGCGATACCCAGGCTCAGGCGGAAGCCGGTGAACATGTATGGCAGCGTCGCAGGGACGAGTACCTTCCAGAGCGTCTTGCTGCGCGAGAGTTTCAGGACCTTAGCGACGTTCAGATAGTCCTGCGGAATGGCACGGACGCCGACCGCCGTGTTCATCACGGTCGGCCACATGGAGCAGATCGCAATGGTGAAGATCGCCGCCAGCTCCGACGCGGTATAGATCAGCGTGGTGCCCGGGATGGACACCTTCGCGCTCAGAAAGAGCACCATTCCCAGCGGTAACCAGGCAAGCGGCGAGACCGGTCGGAGGATCTGAATGACGGGATCGAAGATTCGCGTGAAGGTCTTCGAAAGTCCCAGGAAGAATCCGATCGGCGTGCCGATGAGCAGGGCGAGAAAGTACCCCTGCGCGACGAGCTTCAGAGAGAGCCAGGTGAAGGACAGGATGCCCTGATCCAGTTCGCCGCGTTTGGCGAAAGGCTGCACGATGTATGGGCGGCTGGCCTCCCAGGTCTCGCCCGGGCTCGGCAAGTCCGCCGAGATCCCGGTGCGCTTGGTGACACTCACGACATCTCCCCAGTCGTCAGTGATTTGCTTGGTCGTGGACTTGCCCGCGATCCCGTACCAGATGAGCACGCACGCAGCGATGCCGAGCAGCGGGAGGACGATGTCGTCGATTTTCAGGCGGCGGATCCAGTTCATAGATTATCCTTTCAGGCTGTTGATCTCGAAGCTGGCGGCGTACGCCTCCAGGTCCTTGGTGGGGTCGAAGGCTTTCTTGTCGAAGAACGTCTCAGGCTTGTCGTCCTGGCCTCCGTGCGCGTAGCCGATCTCCTTCATGGCCTCCGTGTAGAGGTCGGGCCGCATAACTTCCCGCGTAATGGATTCATAGTTTGGAGCGCCCTCAGTGAACCCCCAGCGGCGCAGCTGCGTCAGCCACCACTTGGCAAACTTCGGCTGCGGGTAGTTGCAGTTCCGATCGCTGAAGATCATGTAATCCGGATCACGGAAGCGGCGCCCATCGCCCATATCGTACTTGCCCTGCATGCGACCGAGGATCACATCGGGCGGGCAGTTGATGTATGTCGGCGCGGCGACGATCTTCGCCTGCTCCACGCGGTTCTCCATCTTGTCGAGCCAGACGCTTGCCTCGTGAAGCCCCTTCAGGACTGCCTTCACAGTCTTCGGGTTCTTCTCGGCAAACTCTGCAGTGAAGGCGCACACCTTCTCCGGATGATCCTTCCAGATGGCCTGAGTTGTGATCGCGGTGAAACCCACGCCGTCGGAAATCGCCCGTGCATTCCAGGGCTCGCCCACGCAGAAGCCATCCATCTTACCGACCTTCATGTTCGCCACCATCTGCGGCGGCGGGATGGTGATGAGCGATACATCCGCCCCGCCACCACTCGCATCGCCAGGGTGAATCCCGCCCGCGGCCAGATAGTACCTCATCCACATGGCGTGGGTGCCGGGTGGGAAGGTCATTGCGAAGTTCATTGGCGTGCCCGCCTTCTTTGCCGCGTCGGCGTAGCTCTTCAGCGCTTTCGGATCGTCCTTCACCTTGCCCGCCAGATCCTTTTTCAGGGTGATCGCCTGGCCGTTCCGATTGAGAAGCCACGGGATGACCATCGGCTGCCGGGGTGAACCGCCTAGCCCCATCGTGGAGGCGATGGGCATGCCGATCAGCATGTGGCTGGCCTGGTTGTCGCCATTCGCCAGCGAGTCGCGGATCGCCGCCCAGTTTGCTCCTTTCGCGACTACCGAGTTGATCCCGTGGTTCTTGAAGAGGCCCTTCTCGTGCGCCACCACGATCGACGAGCAATCGGTCAACGCGATGATGCCGAACTTCATATCCGGTCTCTCCGGTGAGTCGTCCGCATACGCGGAACCGACCCAGCCCGCGGGCAGGCCATTGAGCAGAGCGCCGAGGCCCACGGCCCTGGTCGTGGTGGAAAGAAAACGGCGGCGGCTGAGCTGCGGTGTATGCTTCATGTAAGAGCTAAGTCTGAGCGGCGATTGATTGAGCTTTGTGGAAGATGTCCGGGCGGAACCATTCGGAGGCCTTCTCCGCGGGGACGGACTCGGGATCCGCCAGGCCGCAGCCATGGAGCTGCCGGATGACCCAGAGCGCCCGGTCCAACGTGGGTTCGTTCGCATTGCCGCGTGAGAAGACATGGAAATCCGGCACCTTCTCGACGCGTCCGTTGCCGTAATCGAAGAGGCCGCCGAGGCTCATTCGCAGAGCTTGAGGAGAGGAGCCCACGTGCTTGCGCTGGCCCAGCGTCTCGACGATGCGCTCCCGGTTCTCTGGCGCGTCGCAGAAGCGGCAGCTCTCGAGCAGCGCGGCGACCAGCGCGAGGTGCTCCTGCTCGTGCTGCTCGGCAAAGGCCCGCTGCACCATCAGCACTTTCTCGGGATGCCCAGGAGCCAGTTCCGGGCTGCTCGCCGCGCACCAGCCGATCTTCGCCAGCACCGCGTGAGCATTCCACGGCTCTCCGACGCAGTACCCATCGAGATGCCCTCCACGAAGGTTCGAGGCCATCTGAGCAGGAGGCACGACGACGATCTGCACGTCGCGATCGGGCAGGATGCGGTGCGACTTCAGCCACGTCCGCAGGAGGCAGCTATGTGAGGAAAAGGGATGGACCGTGCCGAGCGTGAGTGGTCGATCGGTCGCCGTGAGATGCGTGCGCAGCGTCGCGCCATCGCGCACACCCCGCCTCCAGAGATCCTGTGAAAGGGTGATCCCATTGCCATGCAGATTTAGCACCAGCCCGGTGAGGCAATCGACCTGCACACACCCGAGACCACTGCTCGCCGCCATGAGCAGCCCGGCGGGAGCCTGTGCCGCATCCAGCTCTCCATAGATGATCTTGTCGCGGACCGTGGCCCAGCCGACTTCGCGGTGTAGTTCCACCTGCACCCCGTGCTTCGCGAAAAGTCCCAGCTCTTGTGCCAGCACAATCGGCGCGCAGTCCGCCAGCGCAACGAAGCCGAGCCGGAGCGGTCGTTTGCGGAGTTGAGGAGTTTTCGGCATCGGTGCGGTGGCTTGCCGCACCCCTTTAGCTCTGCTCGTGCCACGTGGGGCGAAACGCCCCTAGAAACGGTTTGCGACATTTCCATGGGAATGATGAAATCCATTCATCGATGTCACAACCGCTTGATAGCAGGCAACTGCGCGCCTTCTCCATCCTCGCTCGCACCGGGTCATTTACCGAGACCGCGCACGAGTTGCACCTCACGCAGTCGGCGATCTCCCATTCGATGAAGGCGCTCGAGGAGGATATTGGCTGTCGGCTTTTGGACAGGCTGGGCAAAACCGTGGTGCTGACGCAAGCCGGGGAGCAGCTCCTCATGCACGCGGAAAAGGTGCTCCAGGAGATGGCCACCGCGCGATCGGCGCTGAGTCATCTCGGTAAGTGGGGCAGCACCCGACTGCGGGTTGGCGCCAGCACTACGGCCTGCCAGTACATCCTCCCGACCGTGCTGCGCGAGTTCAAGGAGAGCTTCCCGCAATGCGCGATCACGGTGGTGCCTGGCGACACCCCGGAGAACATTGATGCCATCCGCGCCCATCAGATCGACCTCGCGGTGAACCTCGAACCACGCCGGGACGATCCGCTGGATTTCCGCCCGCTCTTTACCGACGAGCTGCAGTTCATCCTCAGCCCACTGCATCCTTGGGCGAAGACGCGTAAGATCGTGCGCGATGAGATCGCCCGCGAGCACTACATCTTTTACCGGAAGAATAGTTACACCTTCCGGCTCGTGGAGGCCTACTTCCGGAAAGAGGAGATCACGCTGCACAGCCTGCTGGAACTCGGCAGCATGGAAGCGATCAAGGAGCTGGTGAAGCTTGGCCTGGGGATCAGCATCCTTGCGCCCTGGACCGCACGAAAGGAGCTTGAAGAGCGCTCGCTCGTGGCTCTACCGCTGGGCCGCCGGAAGCTGCGTCGCCGCTGGGGCGTGCTGCACTGGCGAGGGCGGCGGCTGAGTCTGGCGGAGGAGACTTTCGTAGGCTTGTGCGAAGCGGTGGGAGAGCGATTTGGAAGCTAGGGAGTGAACGTGCTGGTTTCCGCAGGATGGCTTGCTTTAGGATGCAGAGCGATCCTGCGAGCTTCTCAGTTGTGTATCATCGGAATCAGCTTCTACTCGTTTGCGCGTTGTTCCTGGTTGTTGCTTGCTCGACTCCCGTATCGGGTCCGTCATCAGGTTCGCGGAGCGAGCGCGAACAGATTGAGCGCCTCGCTCGGGCATATCTCCTTCGCGACCGGCCGGAAATCCGCCTTTCCAGGAACTTACCTGAAGTGAGCTATCACTCGGCCTCTGTGGACGGCCCCCCTTTCTGGCGCGTTGATTTCGATACAGTTCTCCCTGCTCCGTGGGGCTATCGCACTCCGCCGGGAACGCCGACGCACCGGCAACTTTCGGTGTATCTCGACATCCAAGGCATCCCTTTCAAACGGTCATGAGTGCGGCGCTACTTTCCAGATCGGCACGTCCTGCTTCAGCCTGTCGATCACCTCACCGCAGAGCCGCAGCGCTTCCCGCCGATGACTGGCGAGCACGCGGATGAACATGGAAGCCTCGCCGACCGGCACCCAGCCGAGCCGGTGGATAAAGGTGACGGATTGGCAGGGCGACTCCACGGCGAGTTCGTCGAGAATGCGCCGAAGCTCGCGCTCTGCCATCTGCTCGTACGCCTCATAGTGAAGACCCGCCAGCGCGGAGCCTTGCTCCAGTTCCCGTACGATCCCCTGAAACTCCACGCACGCTCCGATCTCGCGACCCGGGAGCAGCAGCGGCGGAATCGCGATGGGTGTATGATTGAGCGAAATGTCGATGTGCATAGTTCGCCTGATCGAGGAGCGTCGCAGATCAAAGGACCAGCCTGGTAGGCGAAAGGGCGAGCCCTTTTTTTGTAAACGACAACTCTCCGCAGCTCTCCATCGAATGACGATGTGGTTAGGGGCTTCCCGCCGAGGGGATCCTCTGCTCGGCTTAGCGCTTGCGCGAAGGGCGCGCTCCGGGAACGTTCGGGCCCGAGTTTCGCAGCGCCTCTACTTCATCACCATCGTTTCCTTGGGAAAGCGGCATTTCCAGCCACCCACAAGACGCTATGACTTCCGATCCAGCTCGCTCGAATCCTTCCTTCATCCGCCGCTTTATCGAGAGCGAAGCCGTGGGTGGACTGGTGCTAATGGGAACGGCCGTGCTGGCTCTCATCGTCGCCAATTCTCCCTTTGCTGACACTTACTTCCGCGTTCTCGCCAACTACATCGGCGGACTGTCGATCCTCCACTGGATAAACGATGCGTTGATGGCGGTATTTTTCCTGATGGTAGGGCTGGAGATCAAGCGAGAGGTCATCACCGGACAGCTTTCAACCTGGCCCCAGCGCATTCTCCCGGGGATCGCTGCTCTGGGAGGAATGCTGATGCCCGCAGCTCTCTACCTTTTTCTAAACTGGGGATCCTCGGAGACTGCGAGGGGCTGGGCGATTCCCGCGGCGACTGACATCGCTTTCTCTCTCGGCGTTGTGGCTTTGCTGGGATCCCGCGTGCCGTTGTCCCTGAAGGTATTCCTCACCGCTCTGGCGATCCTCGATGACCTCGGAGCCGTCGGCGTGATCGCGCTCTTTTACGCTGAGGAAATCCACGGCACCGCACTTGCGGGCGCGGGGGGCATCGTGGCGATTCTCGCAACCTTGAATCGCTTTGGAGTGAATCGTCTGCTGCCCTATCTCCTGCTTGGCGCCGGGCTGTGGTATCTCGTCCTGCGGTCAGGTGTGCATGCCACCATCGCGGGAGTTCTTCTCGCTCTCACCATCCCCCTGGCGATCGATAAACGGACGGGGGATTCCCCTCTGCTTCGTCTCGAACACGGCATTCACCCCTGGGTTGCATTTCTGATCGTGCCGATCTTCGGCTTCGCCAATGCGGGCGTCTCCTTCCAGGGACTCACCCCTTCGACGCTCCTGCATCCAGTCACGCTCGGCGTGGCCGCGGGTTTGTTTGTCGGCAAGCAGCTCGGCGTGTTTGGACTCTCGTTTTGCGCCGTTCGGCTGAACTTTGCGAAGCTCCCCGAGGGCGCTTCCTTCCGCCAGCTCTACGGCATCTCGCTTCTCTGCGGGATTGGCTTCACCATGAGCCTCTTCATCGGCCTGCTCGCCTTTCCAGATTCGATCCCCTTGCAAGATGCCGTAAAGATCGGGGTGATCGTCGGCTCCGTGCTCTCCGGTGTTGTAGGGGCAGCAGTGTTGGGCCTGGGGCCCGCGCACTCGGCCGGTCGAGACTCTCGAGGTACTAGCCTCCGCTGACCGGAGGAAGAATCGCGACTTCCTCCGCCTCGCCGATCGGCGCATCCCAGTCATGGTACTCGCAATCCACGGCAACCCGCATTCCGTCTGGCGAGAGTGAAGGAGCGGCCCGGCCCACGAGTGCGCGGGGCGTCTCCTCTGGTGAATAATCAACCAGGCGATCGCGGAATCCCGCGCGATCCGCAGCGACGGCAAAGGCGAGGAGACGAAGTTGCATCGACCATCCCTAACCTACAACGGGCGTAGGTTTCTAGTGGCGAAGCGGGTCCTGTCCTCTACAACATCTGGATGCTCTCACTTTCCGATGCGCGAGCCGAGATCATCGCCCGCGTGCATGCTGTGCCTGCGGAGCCCGTCGCTCTCGCCACCGCACACGGACGCGTACTCCGGGAGGATATCGCCGCTCCGGAGGATATGCCCGAATTCGACCGCTCAGCGATGGATGGGTACGCGTTTCGCAGCGATGATCCGAATGAGCGCTTCCGTGTTGTTGCCGAGATTCAGGCGGGCGAGGTGCCTGCTGGTCAGATCAATCCCGGCGAGTGCGCCCGCATCTTTACCGGTGCGCAGGTTCCGGGCGGCGCGGATTGCGTAATTCCGCAGGAGCAGGTGAAGCGGGAAGGGGAGTGGATGCTCCCGGTCCGACGCGATGGTCCGAGTTTCATCCGCCAGCGTGGAGAGGACGCGCGCGTCGGCGACCTGCTGCTGTCTTGGGGAAGCCGTCTCGGCACGGGCGAACTAGCTCTCCTCGCGCAAGTCGGAGCGGTGCAGCCGCGAGTCTCCCGCGCGCTGCGCGTGGCGCACGTGGTGACGGGAGGCGAGCTGGTTCCACCCGATCAGACGCCGGGGCCAGGGCAGATCCGGGACTCAAATAGCACGCTCGTGCGTGCGCTGATCGCGGAAGCTGGGATCGCCGATCTGGAGCAGAGCCGCTGTCCGGATGATCTCCCGGTGCTGCAAGCGCGAGTGGATGAGATCCTCGGCGCGGGTTGCGATCTGCTTCTCATGTCGGGCGGCGCATCGGTCGGGGACTACGATTACGGCGCGCGAGTGCTGGAGGGCGCGGGGTTCGAGATCGTCTTCACAAAGATGAACCTCCGCCCCGGCAAGCCGCTCATCTTCGCCACGAAAGGGACGACCGTCGCCTTCATCCTTCCCGGGAATCCGCTCTCGCACTTCGTCGTTTTTCAAGTTGCGGTGCGCCTCGCGCTCGCGCGGTTGATGGGAGTTGCAGAGTCTTGGAATCCCATTCGCCTGCCGTTGTGCTCAGCGCCGCCGCCACAGACCGATCCCCGGGAGACTTTCTGGCCGATCCGCATTCACTCCGAAGAAGGGCAGCTCGTTGCCACACCGCTGCACTGGCAGAGTTCGGGCGATCTGCGCGGTCTGGTAGGCGCGCACGGGCTGCTGCGGATCGCGGCGGGGAGCGGCGCGGTGGATGATCAGGGGCGGGGAGAGTGCATACTGCTGAACACCCCCTTTCACGCGTGACCAGCCTGCTGTCTGCGACAGACTGTGGCGTCATGAGTTCACCCGAATTGCACTTCTCCCATCTGGATGCTGGAGGTCAGGCACGCATGGTGGATGTCGGCGAGAAGGCCACCCAGCGCCGTACAGCGCGCGCGGAAGGCATCGTGCGCTGTGCCGCCGCGACCATCACCGCCCTGCAGGATCAGGCGCTGCCTAAAGGTGACGTCCTCACGGTGGCACGTATCGCGGGTATCCAGGCGGCGAAACGCACCGCCGAGCTGATCCCGCTCTGCCACCAGCTCCCACTGAGTTCGGTGAAGGTGGATTTTACGATCGAGGCGGAAGCGGTGCGGATCACCGCTGAGGCGCGAACTTCCGCCCAGACGGGCGTGGAGATGGAGGCGCTTACCGCCGTCAGCGTGGCTGCTCTCACCGTTTACGACATGTGCAAGGCGGTCGACAAAGGAATGGTCATCGGAGAGATCCGGGTGTTGGAGAAGCGCAAGGAATGAAGGTCGCGCGCGTTACTCTCAGCGACCGGGCTAGCGCGGGGATCTACGAAGACCGGAGTGGCCCCGCGATCGAGGAGTTCTTCGCTGCGCACGTGCAGGACGAACTGTCCTGGGTCCGCTTGCTCATCCCGGATGAGCGCGACACCATCGAGCGCACCCTGCTCCAGCTCTGCGACAATGAGCAATGCGCTCTAGTACTCACCACTGGTGGCACCGGCCCCGCTCCGCGCGACGTGACGCCGGAAGCCACCCGTGCCGTACTCGAACGTGAGATGCCCGGCTTCGGCGAGATCATGCGGGTGGGCACGTACCCCCTCGTGAAAACCTCCATCCTCTCCCGCGCAATCGCCGGCACCCGTGGTCGAACGCTCATCCTCAACCTCCCCGGCAACCCCCGTGCTATCGGAGAATGCCTCCCGCTGGTCTTGCCCGCGATTATCGAGGCGGTATTTCACCTCACCGGCCAGCGGCTCTCGTCGCAGTCATTGCGCAGCGAGAGCAGTAAGTAGCTTTTCGCGGACGTCGGGCGGCGACTGCACCGTGATCTCGTGGCGGAGCTGACTCAAGGCCTGCGGGGTTAGATTCTGAGTGAGCTCGGAGGTGGAGGGAGTGCCGTGCGCGCACGAGTCCACGAGGAGATCTGCCATCGCACGAATCCACCGAACATCACCCGAGCGCGACTGCTCGGATGCAAAGATTGCGAACTCTTCGGGTTTCTTGGAGAGCCATACCAAGGCGACAGATTGCTGGGCGTCGTGGTAGGCGAGCGGATCTTTGATCTTCGCCAGTGTTGCGACTGCGTCCTCGGGGTGCTCGTAATGGGCAGCGTCCCAGACCCGGCGTGCCTCGGAGTTCGATCTCGCCCGCTCCCCTGGAATACTCGCGCGGATCTCTGAAGCGAGTGCGGGATCTCGTCGTTGCACTGAGGTCGCAATTGTCGCCAGCGACTCCAACCGCTCCAGATCTCCAGGTAGTTGATTTGCCAGTTCGACAGCGCGCCGGGAATCCCGTTCAGCAAGGGTGTAAAACCCTCTTTGAAGGTGCCCTGCGCGAATTCCACCGTCAGGGACTGTTGCGAGAAGCCGTATTGCGATCTCTGGATGACCTCCGGTCATATCCTGGAGTGCACTGTTCAGCATCGCGCGGGAGCTGACGGACTGGCCCGTTCCACTTTGGATCCTCGAAGAAGCGGTATTGAAAAACGTGAACGCCTTCTCGGGATCATGCCTCGCCCACGAGGAGGCGACGAACCCAGCGAGACGTGGGTTGTGCTGCAGGAACATTTCGAAGGCCCGCTCCGGCTCCGTCGCGCCCCAGCGGTCTGCGATCCCTAAGGCGAAACCGCTGGTCAACTCTGGCGGCATCGAATCCAAGGCGAGTAAGGCCGACCGGGGATCGTTGGTCACCAGTTGCTCAAACGCGCGTGTAATCCAGCGTGTCCGCACCGGTGCGGACCCGATCTCCTCGGCAAGACGAAAGGCCACTGAGAAGTTGCCTTTCGAAGCGACTTCGACCGCAGAGTCGAGCAATGCGTCGTCAATCAGACCCACCGCGCTGTTCTTGATCAGATAGTTTAGCGCGGCGATCGGATCGGCGAGCAGCCAGCCTTCCGTCGCTTCCCGGAAATTTTGCCACGCCATTCCTCCGAAGCGGCCGTCCACGCGAACTCGGCGGAGCAGTTCGTCCACACGCGGCTGGTAGAGTTGTTCAGCGGACAGGGTGCCTTCTGCCGACCCGCCCTTTGTTTGCCAGAGCGAGGAGGCCTCGTTATCAAACGGCGCGAAGTTCACCACCCACGTCAGCCACGCAGCAGCCAAGCCAAATCCGGCGAGCGCTCCTGTGAGTGAACTCAGCGGATGCCGCCGCAGAGCGGCCACGTTGTGTGCCGTCCTCATTTCCGCTCCTCCAAGGCTGGGAGGCCTCCCATTGCTCTGAGCTGGGGCAAGTCTTCCATTGGGAACCCCGCCGCTGAAATAGCGCGGGAGACTACAGCGGGATCTCCATTTCTCCACACTTGCAAAACTGTGCGTGCCGCTTCGAACCGGAGCTGCGGATCCTGTATTCCCGCCGCGTTGGCAAGTGCACGCTCTGGGTCGTCGCGTACTGCAGAGATGAGTTCCCGGGCAGCCAGGTCACGAGTTCGCCCTGGAGGAAGTTGCGCCAGCCACTCGGACGCCGGCACGGGGTCGAGATCGGACCATCGTTTTGCAAACGAGACCGTTGCTTTGTCTTTCACTGCTCCTTCCGGTAGTCGAGCAAGGAAGGCCACTCCACTCGAACTCGAGCTGTGCAGCGACACGGCCTTGCTTGCCACATCGCCGTACACGCTCCCATTCTCATCATTCTGCAGTAGTGAACAAAGACGATCGCTGATCTCTGAAAGTCGCCCATGCGTAAGTTCGTTATTCAGCGACTGATTATGAATCTCAGAGCGGGCCTGCGGATCACCTGTGGCATCCGCCCACTCCTGCATGGTCTGTGTCCCAGGATCATTCCAGCGGTCCAGCACTGCGCCCAGGGCTCGCACCCGAAGGGCAGACGGAAGTGAACCGAGAAACTCCGGAATGCGATCCGGTTCCTCGCGTTGGAGCCGCCAGAGTTCGTTTCGCGTGATCTCTTCCGGTAGTTGCGTGATGAACTGGCCGGTTCTCTCTCCTGCAAGATGCAGCGAATCCATCGCCTCTTTATACGGCAGGGCATTCAGAGCGCCCATCACCGCCCAGATGTTGGGCTCCACATTTCGAGGTCGCTCCTTGAGGTAGAACCGAGCAGCCGAAGCATCCGACTGCCTAAAGGGGCCCACCATTGTGTCGTATAGTTCTGCCTTCGCTTTAGTATCGAGGGGGCTAAGCCACGCTTTGATCCCTTCGAGATCTCGCGTTTGCGTCAGCCCTGCGACTATCTCGCCCGCGATAGATTTCGGTGCCTCCTTAGCGGTTAGCAGATCCGCCATTTTGGCGATCTCCCTCGGATCGTCGCGGCGAACGTGCGAGAGATAGCTTTTCAGGAACTCGTCACCATCCTTCTCGGACATCTGTTTCGCCATCGCAAGTGCGTGAGGGAGATTGGTGCCCGTTTGTGAAGCGATGTACCCCGCGTCGCGGGCCATCACCGGAGCGAATTGAATGAGACGGTGCTGGAGTTCATCTGGATCCGTCACCGCGAGTAGCCGGGCACCTTCGAGCAGCAGACGCTGATGGCTTTTGGTTTTCTCAAACTTCTTCGCGAAGAGGAGGGCGTCCGCGACTGGGGGAGCTCGGTGCGCCCAAAGGCGGACGATCATCGCGGCGAGTTCCTCGTCCTGACGCGGATCTGGATTCGGCGTCACTTCTGCCATGATCTGCTTCGCCGTCTCGAGGTCAGCAAGCGGGGTGTTAGGCTTCTGGAAGTCGAGCCATACCTCCAACAGTGCGAGAGCATCGGTGTGCTGCTTGCCGTGCAGGAGCGTATTGAGAGCTTCGCGTGGAAAAGGCTGGGCTTCGAGAACTCCCGCGAATGCAACGCACGAGAGGCGGCGAATGCGTTCATCCGCAAGACGGTGCGGCTGCAGAAGATCCGCCACTTCTCGCAACACCCTTTCTGGGCTTCGAGAGCCTGTGAGTAACCGTGCTGCCTGCCTCAGGAGCATGGAGGCGTTGGGATTCGTTCGCCAGAATGGGGGATCGAAGCTGCGCAACGTGCTCCAAAGCGTTCGTTCATCCAGTCCGGCGATCGCAGCGGCACAGTCTGCACCGGTCAGAAATTGCTCTCGAACCTTCCGGCCAAACGCTTCGTCCGAGACAACTATCTTCCGCTCATGTGCTGGTGCGGCAGCGTGCGAGGGCAGGACGAGTCCGGGGCCGCGAATTACCATCCAGGACAGGCTCACGACGACTAGCCAGACTGCTATGGCGGTTGCCAGAAATACCGCGAGCACTGAGAATCTCGAATGGCTATTCGGAGGGATCATGCGTTGGGATATCAAGCCACAGGAGGACGAGAGTGGGGGATGCTCTTGTTCGCTGGCCTTCCGTCCCGAACTGCCTGCGAACCGTGCTTAGTTCATCGTAGGAGCGCCAATAGCGAGTTGTCGAGAGGGGGATCAAAGGTGTAGCGCGGGGAGGGGGCAGTTTTCCCCTGACCCGCGCGCGCCGTTCGGGTAAATGTTTCGTCCATGATCCCCAGACGCCTCTTCGTTTTTTGGACCGCTGCGCTTCTATTCACTGGTCCGCTTCCCGCGCAGGACGACTCCCCCGCGAAGTGGGAAAAGGAGATCGCTGCATTCGAGCAGGCGGACAAGAAGGCGGCCCCGGAGAAAGGCGGCATCGTTTTCGTCGGGAGCTCCAGTATTCGGATGTGGACGGCTCTCGCTGAGCATTTCCCAAATCACAACGTGGTGAATCGTGGGTTCGGTGGATCGCAAATTTCCGACAGCGTGCATTTCGCGGAGCGCATCGTCCTCCCTTACGAGCCCCGGATGGTGGTGATGTACGCAGGTGGCAACGATCTCAAGGCTGGCAAGTCCCCGGAGGAGATTGCCGCCGCATTCCGCGCCTTCACCGAGAAAGTCCGCGACCGACTTCCCAACACCCGGGTGATGTACATTTCGATCACCGGGAATCCGAGCCGCTGGGCGCAGGTGGAAAAGGTTAAAGCGACGAACGCAATGATCGAAGAGTACTGCAAGGCTACGCCTGGGCTAACCTTCATCAATGTTTTCAACCGGATGCTCGGCGATGACGGCCTGCCCCGCCCGGAGATCTTCCTCCCTGATGGACTGCACATGAATGCAGCTGGGTACGAACTGTGGCGGGACATCGTCGGGCCATACCTCGGCGCGGCGGATCGGCCCCCAGCGACGACGCCGAAGCTGCCGGCGGTTCCTGCTGCTGGGCAGTGAGGATTGTGCAGTGCTGGAGATTTGAACGACTGTTGTTCGTCCGCCGGCTAAGAGAAGGCCCTCAAGAACCGACCTCCCTGTCGCTCCGTTGACGGGAAGCCCGAATCTTCTGCCGGTGGCGTGTGCAAGGCGTTCCACTCGCCCGCCCCTGTGGTGACACCCTGGGGCGATCGAAACACGCTGGCGGGGCTGCTATGAACGGCGGTGCGGCAGAACCGCGCAAAGGGAGCAAGGTGAGTTTCTGCTTGCTGGCTACGGTCTGTATTTGCACGGTTTGGTCATGCAACGGGAATCGGGAGGGCAATCAGGGAGCGGTGAGGAAGCAGGCTGTCGTCTGTCAGCCTACTTCTAGTTAAGTGTTCGCGCCCTCTCTCTAAATCAGATGAACGCTCTTGAGATTCCTCTAAACGTCGAAGGTGATCCGAAGGCGACTGAGATTGCCCGGATATGGGCTGCACATGGCCGTCAGCAGGTTCACATCCGAACCGGCATCTGGTCTGACGCGGGCAACTGGGGCATTATGCTAGCCGACTTCGCTAAGCACATTGCGAACGCCTACGAGGAGGACGGACGCGGAGACTATCTCGAGGTTCTTGCACGAATTCGGGAGATGTTCGACGCAGAATGGAAGGCCCCGACAGACGTTCCCGCCGGAGAGCTAACTCCAAAACGCAATGAACCAATTGCCTAACGGACAGGGGCTAGCATTGTGCATATCCATGATGCTAGTCGTGGTTGTACAAGCCCGGTGGAGGTTCGGCGGCGCTTATATCGGAGTTTCAGGCTTATTGGCGTTGAAGGCCTGTCGTACGGCATGAGGGCGGGACGGATAGGTGTCGAAGCGAAAGAAGCCGACGGTGGAGGGGTGAGGATATCCGTAGGAGCGGCTGGTGGCTGATGTGAGATGTAGCAGCCGGAGCCTCCGGCGCGCTTTCACGAACTGATCAGGACGCGAGAGAACGTGGACGTGCCCGGGACGATCTTTGAACACGTTCTGGGGACAGGCACCACGGGCCGGATGAGTTCAACACTTGGGGATGCATGAGGGTCGTGGTGGGGCGCGGTTGAGATGGCTGATGCAGTTCATGGGCTTGTAGCAATGCGGACAGAGGATCTGCACGAACCCATGCCGTCGCGCGGGCGAAGACCGGCTCGGGCTGCGGGGATCGTTTCTGTCAGATTGTCTGCATCGGCGTGCTGACGATGATCGTCACACGGTCGCGTCGGAGGATCTGAGCTGCGGTAGTGAACGCTCCAAGGGTTGCGGTTCCTTCTGGAAGGCCTTCGGTTGTAATCCCCGTTAAGCCGTTCTCTCTTTCCCAAGATCAACGCGAGTTGCGCGCACCCTACGTTTGCGTGAGTCGAGGACCGCTTGAGAGCTGACACTCAAGGGCGATTTGAACGCGCTGGCGCGGGGCTACTGAGGACAACGGCGCGGCAGAACCGCGCGATGGAAGCAAGGTGAGTTTCGGGTTGCTGGCTGCGGCCCGTGATCGCAAGCTTTTGTTATGCAGCGAAATCGGCAGAGCGATCCGGGAAAGAAGCGGAAATAGGCTGGGGCCGACAGCCGAGACCTAGTTAGGCGAATGACCCGCTTGAGCTACGAAGAACTGCGAGGCTGTGGGGCGATCATCTGCAAGCACGTCTCCTATCCAAAGTGCCCTATTCTGCGTGCGAGCCGCGGGCAGCCAGTCCTTCCCGAGGACAGCGGTTGGCAGTTCCTTTGCGGCGCACCAAATCATTCTGGAGCCGACGCAGCGCTTTGGCGCCTCGATGAGATTGTGGAGCTCGATTCTACCGTTCGCTCGCTGCTCGACGCCAGCGCAGGTATGTCCTTCGAACGCACCACAATCGCCGACACTTGGGTTTCGGCCGAAGAGAGCGATGGCTGAACACTGCCTCCCTCCGGGAGGCCTTTGGTCGCAATCCGCCGTGGAGCCGTTCCCCCGTTCCCAAGATCAACGCGAACCGGGTGTACTACTTCGTTCCGCTTTCCCACCAACTCGGGACTTTGCGCTTGCGCGAGCCGACGACCGCTTGAAAGCTGGCGACGTGATTTAGCTTTGGCGGTGTGGCGAAATGGCAGACGCAGCAGACTTAAAATCTGCTTCCCTTCGGGGAGTGCGGGTTCGAGTCCCGCCGCCGCTATTGTCGCGAGACCCCCCTACACGCTCTGCCTCAGCGGCTCGAAGCCCACGCCGAAGACGTTGGCGGTGTATTCCAGGACGGTAGGGATGATCGCGATGAAGGTGTCCCAATCCTGCGGATGGGTGAACTGCGTGTCCCAGGCCATGAAGGCAGCGTCGGGGACGATATTCGATTGCTCCATAAGCACGCGCACGTCCTTCTCCCAATCCGCGATCCGGACGTAGCCGAGCCCGGCTGGCCTGACTACGTCGAAGCCTTGCGCGAACTGCTGCATGAAAGCCATTCGGTCACCGGCGTTTGCGAATCGCGCGTGGGCGTGAGCCGAGAGGGTGGACACGGTGTTGTCCGGGAAGTCCATCAGGCTGTAGAAGCGCACCAGGGTCTGCTGGATGATGTTCCAATCGGCGGCCGTACGGGCATTCCGCACGCTGATCTTTACGCGATCGGCGGTGCGGACTAGCGAGCCGTTCTCACCAAAGAACTGTGCGGTGAGTTCGTAATTAAAGAGATCGTCGGTCCGCCGAAGCCGGATCTGGTCAGGACGCAGACCAAGGCCGGTGTCGGGATCGCACAGCTCTGCCGCGAATTCATCCAAGTTCGCCTGTGACACCCCGAGAGGGCGAGGGAACGGGACTTCTATGCTGACTCCGAAAAGCTCAATTGGGACGATCTCCATGAACCGGTCAGCGTAGTCCATTCGCGCAGAGTGGCACGTGGTATTTCGCGTCTCTTGCGCAACAGCTCGGTTCTACCCGCGCGCCATCGGTGATCCTCGTGCCGTCACTCCGGGTGTTTGCGGTCGTCTCAAAGAGCCAACAAGCTAAGAACGATCGTATCGGGTCTGCCCTCTCGATCGGACTCTTGAACAACTCGGCGACGGTGGCGTGTACGTATGCCGCGGGCAGAGGGCTCCATGCTGCAGCAGCTAACGTTCAAGCAGGCCCGTTAGGAGGGCCGGAACAAGGAGTTGCGAGCACCCCGAGGCGTGCCTGGAAGCGCCACATCTGGTGGTCGGGAGCACCACGAGGCGTGCTGAAGAGCGTGGGGCAGAGTGCACAAGAGCGCCCCGCGTGGAGCAGCGGGTGTCCCCCATTTCTACCCTGAGTCTCCAGACCTGGACGGTGAGTCCGGGCTCAGGAGTGCCGAGCACCATTAACCTTGGGGCTCAGCAGGGCGGATCGTCGCCGCTATAACTTCGCCGAGGCGGAGTGCCTGGCCCCGAGCAGTCATGATTGAAGGAGAGCCCGCTCTACACTTAGAGCAACCCTAGAGGCGAACCCGACCGTGCTGCTCGCCCTCTTCGATGTGCGGTCGCGTGCCAGTAGCGAGAGCCTTGGCACTCTCGAAGAGATACTTCAGCTTTTTAATCCCCTGTTGGTCCCAGTACTCACCCTCCTCCGGCTCGATCGCGATAAGGACAAGCTGCGGGTCATCTTTTCCCTCGGGAAACCAGACTTTGTACTCTTCTTTCCAGAGTTCTTCGACCTTGGCTCGATCTCTCTCGAGGCGGCCTCGCCCCGTGAGTGAGATGAAGAGGTCGCGGTCGCGCTGGCAGGTCACATTCACCCGCTGATCCACATCGACTTCGTGAACCTTGCCGCTCTCCTCCATCGTCAGAAACCAAACTCGACAGTTTGCATCCACCTGCGCGATTGCCATGGGGCGGGCCCGCAGTTCGCCATCGGCGGAGTGCGTGACGAGCATCGCAGTCTCGAAGCCTGATGAAAGAGTATGGAACTTCTCGAGTTGGGTAGGGTCAGTCGCGGACGGGGTGCTCATGATGCAAGGAGTTCGTATCCCAGCTGTAAAACAGTCGGATCGAGCTGCTGCATTCCACTACGGTCAATTACCCAGAAAGCGTACGTCAGCCGACTCGGCGCGGAGCACTTCGGGCAACTGCGTCTTATTTAGCTCGACCGTTAAGAGGTGATCTCCGGCCTTTAGATCCGCGGAGAAGCCAGGTTCAGAAGCAACGGCGAGTGGCTGGCCGTTCAGCCAGGCCTTGCTCACACCAGTGAGGTCGACTCGAGTTTTGGCACCACTCGCGACATTGAATCTAGCGGTGGCAAAGGCGGTCGTACCGGCACTTGGAAGCAGCTCGAGGGCGTTCTTGGCGAGGTCGCGGGTGAGGCGTCCATCAACGAGTGTGTAGGCGGGCACTGCGCCGGAGAGAAGGCCTGCGCCTGAGGCGTCTGGCAGCTCCGTCGTGAGCGCCCAGTAGCGAGCGACGGCCCCCTTGCTCGCGTCATAGACACCAGGTTTTCCCAGTTGTGCCAGGAAGGCATACAGGTCCAGCTTCTCTCGTGATTGCAAAGAGTCGATGAGGCTCGCGGGCATCAGAGAGCCGACCATCTCACGCGCCACCACCTTGGCTTTTGGCACGGCAGTCTCCTGGCCCAGGACATCGCGGATGAAGATTTCATTGTCGGATTCACGGGATTGCACCCCAGTCGCAACAGCCCCGTCCTTCAGCGTCAGCAGAACGGCATGGTAGCCTTCCTTAACCTTGGCTGCTGGATCGACGATGCTCTCGATAATGTAGTCCAGCGGTGCGCTGGCACCCATACTGGTGAGCTCTGGGCCGACCTTTCCACCCGCTCCCCCGATCGCGTGGCAGGTGACGCATCCGAGCTGGGCACGTCGATAGATCTCTTCGCCGCGCGAGGGGTCGCCATCGCGCTTCACCAGCGCCGCGACACTTTGATAGTTCTCCATGACCTTGGCCGTGGCTGGATCAACACCCGCGAGGAGTGCGAGCGTAGCGGCAACGCGCTCACCCTTCTTGCCGATCTCACGCGCGGCGCGCAGGCCTGCAGCGGCGGACATCTTCGGGAGCGGCGGCGATGTCTTGTCCTCGGTCAGGAGGGTCGACGCTCGATCCGCCGTTCCCTTTAGCTGAAAGAGCAAGCGCCAGGTCTCCAGGGCGGCAGCGTCATCCGGCGCGGCTCGCACGATGCGCAGGGCATGAGTGGTTCCGCCGTTCGCGTTTATCGCCGCGAGCCCGAGCGCGGCGTTCCTTTTCACATCGAAGGCCGGGTCGTCCAGGATGGTGAGCAGCGCCGCTTCAGCCTCGCTCCCACCGATGTCGCGGAGGGCTTCGATCGAAGCCATGCGCAGCGCCGGGACTGAACCGGTATCGCGCACGACCGACGCAAGAGTCGGGATTGCAGCGGCCACTTTCCACTGCGCAGCCAACTGCACGAGCGCAATCTGCTGCGTAGGGGATTCGCTGATCTTCTGCGCGTACTTCTCCAGGAATCCGGCGAGGTCGCCAGTAGGGCGTACTCCCCGGAGGCGAGCAGCTTCGACTAGGGTTCTGAGCGCTTGCAGCGCGATATCGGGCTTCGGAAAGCCTCCCGTTGCGAGCTTCTGCACGATCAGGTCGAGTTCGGCAGGACGTCCTGCCTTTGCAATGTTAACGAGCATCATGGGTGCGGTATCGGCCGAAATTCCGTTGCCGGCCACCAGCTTGCCGACCACAGCACCGGCGATTTCCGCTGGGATCGCGCTCAAGGCGAACTCCAGCTGCCGCTCGCGTTCAGGAGAATCAATCTTCCAGGTGCCGCTGAGCACCGACTCGGCCCAAGGCTTGGCGAGATCGTTCACAGAGAGCCACGCTGCATGGTCGTAGAAGGGATCCTCAGCCGGTGCCGCAATGGCGGTACGCAGCACCTTGTCAATGACTTCTGTCGCGAGTCCGCTGCTCTCGACGGGAATCTGGGAGAGCGCTCTCATGGTCTCAAGACGAACGCGCGGGTGCGCGTCTTTGAGAAGCGCCTCGGCAGCATCAAAAGTAAGGATGAAGGGCGTAGGCTGAATGGGGAGTTTCGCGGCTGGGTCATTCCGCGCTGTGCGGTATCGGAGGTTTGCCTGCGAAAGGCGTTCCACGTGCTCAACAAACTGTTTTCCAATCGAACGAGCTGCCCAGGCGCGTGCATCTGGATCAGTGCTCCGGGCCAGGAGGTACCGCCCGTCCTGAGGATCCCGCAGCCCTTCGGCGGGACGAACCCAAGTTAGCTCCCGTCTCTGTTCGTCGGTTAGATCTGTAAGCGACCACTTGCGGAGCTCAGGTTCGATATCTGAAGCCTCGCGCTGCGCCAGTAATCGCCGCGCGCTGTCCTGCTCCCAGGCGCTCTTAGAGACCAGCTTCTCTGCCAGCTTACCAACCTGTAGCCCGCTCAGTCCCTCTGGCTTGAGCACCTCTCCACCTTTCCTAGCGATCCGCCAGATTCGGCCACGTGTCTTGTCCCGGCGCGGATCACGGAAGTCCACTTCGCCGTGGTTGATCACGGGATTACTCCAATCCGCTACATAGAGCGCTCCGTCCGGCCCGAGCTTCACGTCGATCGGTCGGAAGGAGACGTCGCTGGTGCGGACGATGTCCGGCAACTCCGTCGTCACGTAGCCTGACTTCAGGACTGCTGCGTCTTTTTGAGCGGCCCCCTGATCGGTCACTCCGAAGCGGACGATCTTGTGAGCACGGAAGTCCGCGGTGACCATCGAGCCCTGCCAGTCCGCTGGAAAGTGTGGTGATCGAATGATCTCCAGGCCGCAGAACTTCGGATAAGTCCCAGGCGAGATGCTCTGCAGCAGCCTCTTGCCGCCTTCGTAGGTGAAGTAACCGGCACCACGTACGCCCCAGCTGATCCCCTGAAAGCCCGCGCCATCGGTGATGAAGGACTGTCCCCACTCATCAAAGGCGTGGCCCCAAGGATTGCAAAACCCGTTGAACATTACCTCCAGATGCTTTGAACGAGGATCCCAGGCGAGTACTCCACCGGAGTTCTGCCGCACGACACCCCAAGGGGTCTCGATGTGACTGTGAATGTAGATGGATTGGTTGAAGTAAAGCCGCCCATCCGGCCCCCAGCGCAGGGTGTGGATGAGGTGATGTGTGTCCTCCGTACCAAAGCCGCTGAGCACGATCTCGCGTTGATCGGATTTCCCGTCTCCGTCGGTATCCACGAGACGGAGAAGTTCCGTGCTTTGCCCCACGTAGCCTGAGTCACCCGGTCCGCCCGTGCGCGCAACAGTGTCTGGTGTCACGCCTGTGGGAATGAGTAAACCATCTGCGAAGACCGTTGATTTGTCCCCGCGCCCATCCTGATCGCTATCCTCGATCACCAGAATGCGATCGGTGGCGGGCGCGCCGGGTTCGATCTGCGGATACACACCCGACGAGGCGACCCAGAGTCGACCTTTGGTGTCCCAGTTCATCTGGACTGGCTTCTCCAGCAGCGGGTTCTCTGCCCAGAGGGTGATCTCGTATCCCTCCTGTACGTCGAACCTCGGCGCAGGCCCGAGGGCCGTTATGGGCGCGGGCGGTGCACTGTTGGTAGCGGCTGGTGCAGCTTGTCCGCCGCTCTTGACCTGGAAGATCTCGTCCTCCGCCTTCTCAATGAGCGGATCGAACATCGGGATCTCCCGCGCGTTTTGCCCTTGCTCGTGTTTGCGGAAGCCGAAAAGGTAGGTCTCGTTCTGAGGACGCCAGCGATGGAAGAAGAGCTCACTCTTCCTCTGAATCATTCGGCGAAGCGCATCGTTCCCCGACCCCCGCTTGCTCCAGCCGAGCTCAGAAGCTACGTGGTCCGCAAAGAGACGGTACCCAGCACTGGTCAGATGGATGCCATTGTCCGTCATCTGCGGCAGTCCGTAAGCCGCCGCCGCATTCGTTTCAAAAAGCGCGACCTGAGCAGCGCCGTGCTCCTTGCCCAGCTTCGTCAACACGGCTCCGATCTGCTCCAGCGCTTGATTGTGCCCCAGCGGGTCCGGTGTCGAGGGCAGCGCGGCGCGCAAATCCTCGTGGCGGATCGGGTTCACGAGGACGAAGCGCACCTTCGTCGCCGGATCGACCGCCCGGATTGCCTCCATGAGCAGCTTCATCTCGCTGGCGAAGCGCGCGGCTTTCGCTTCAACGGTCATCTTCGCCTCCGCCATGCGATCAGTCGGCGAACCCACAAAGTCCAAGGACGAACTCATCCCGTAGCCGAGGAACACAACCGTCGGCTTTACCATCGCGATTTGCTCCTTCAGCCGCTCCCAGCCTTTCTCCGGTCCGTCGAAGACCGAACGCGACCTGCCGATCGGGGTATCGGCGGAATACGCGAGGTTCCTTACACTGAAGCGAGTCTTCGGGAACTGCTCGTGCATTCGCAGCTCCAGGAATCCGAAGGTGCCCTCCCGCTCCAGAAGCGTGTCGCCAAGGAAAAGCACACGGTCGCCTTCCTCGATCGGGAAGGGCTGGCGAGCGCCGAGGCTCGTGCTCGTGAGGAGGGTGAGGAGCAGCGCGAAAACTGCAGCGAGGAGGGAGCGCATGGGGCGAAAGCTAAGGAGCCGCGCCGCCGATGACAAGACAGCTGGAGCCGCCTACACGTCGCAGATGCGTACCGACTGCGCAAGTGACTGCACCGGGTCGCGAACGGGTATGAACTCCTGCCCGACATACCCCTTGTACCCTACCTCCACCAAGGCCCGCATGATCGGTGGATAGTTGATCTCCTGCGTCTCGTCGATCTCGCCCCGGCCCGGCACCCCAGCCGTATGCACATGGCCGATGTACGGTGCGTGCTGCTTGATCCGGGTGATCACGTCGCCGTTCATGATCTGTACGTGGTAGATGTCGAAGAGCACCTTCATGCGCTCCGAGCCGATCTGCCGACAAACCTCGACCGCATAGTCGATATCGTCGGCCAGGTAGTCCGGGTGGCCCTTCATCTCCACATCCACGCGCGAGTTCAGCATCTCCAGGCAGAGCGTGACCTTCTTCTCCTCCGCATAACCTACGATCTTCTTGAAGCCCTCTACCATGTGCTTCAAGCCCTGCTCCTTGGTCAGCCCGCGTGCGAAGCCGGAGAAGGTGATCACATTCGGACACCCGAAGGCAGCGGCGGCCTCGATCGACGTGCGCAGCTTCTCGATGCACTCTGGCTGCTCCTCTGGATGCGCGAAGCCCTTGGCGAATCCATGGCTGCCTGCGATCGCGCAGGTCAGCCCGAGAGCCTTCAGCCGTGGCCATTCGCTCGGCGCGCATAGCTCCACCGAAGACATGCCCATCGCTGCCGCATGTGATGCAAGTTCCGCAACGGGCATCCCCTTGAAACACCAGGGCACAACCGACTGCTGAATGCGCCCGTTCTTCGCCCGATAGAGTTCCTCCTGTGCATGGGTGCGGGGCGTCGTGGCGAATGCTGCTCCTGCAGCGAGCGTCGTCACCGTGCGGAGGGCGGAACGTCGGTTCATGCTGATGATTTGCCCGACTTCTCGGCGGAAGGAAAGGGAATCAGGTACAAGACCACGCGCGGGAACTGGGGATGTACTTGGCAGTGCGACCCGGCTATGAAGATCGTCCCGGCACTTCGCTGGTCCATCACATGAAACGTCTCTGCCTCGCGTTCCTTCTCGCGACTTGCGGCTTCGCCGATGCGGCTCCGCTCAGCCTCCATCCGGAGAATCCCCACTACTTCCTTTTCCGGGATAAGCCCGCCGTGCTCATCACTTCCGCGGAGCACTATGGCGCGGTCCTGAATCTCGACTTCGACTACGTCAAGTACCTCGACACTCTCGCCGCCGACGGCCTGAACCTCACCCGCATTTTCAGCGGCGCTTATGTGGAGCCGCAGGGCGCGTTCAACATCGAGAAGAACACGCTCGCCCCGGCGCCGGACGCTTCATCGCACCGTGGGCGCGGAGCGAGGTGCCGGGCTATGCCGACGGCGGGAACAAGTTCGACCTGAACCGCTGGGATGCCGCCTACTTTCAGCGTCTGAAGGACTTCGTTGGGCAGGCTGGGGCGCGCGGGATCGTCGTGGAGTTGGCCATCTTCTGCCCCATGTACGAGGAGAAGCAGTGGAAGCTCAGCCCCATGAACGCCGCGAACAACGTCAATGATGTCGGCGAGCACCACATGCACGCGGTACATGACTTCACGAAGAATGGGCCGCTCCAGGCAATCCAGGAGTCACTTGTCCGGAAGCTCGTCGCGGAGCTGAAGGACGCGGACAATCTCTACTATGAGATCTGCAACGAGCCGTACTTTGGCGGAGTCACGCTGGATTGGCAGGCCCGCATTGCCGATACCATTGCCGACGCCGAGAAGGATCACCCGGAGCGGCACCTCATCTCGCAGAATGTCGCGAACGGGGCAATGAAGGTGGCCCGGGCGCACCCCGGCGTATCGATCTTCAACTTCCACTATGCGAACCCGCCCGACGCGGTGCCGATGAACTACCACCTGCGCAAAGTAATCGGGCTGAACGAGACTGGCTTTAAGGGTACAGGAGACGACTACTACCGTATGGAGGCCTGGGAGTTCATGCTCGCGGGCGGTGCGCTTTATAATCACCTCGATTACTCCTTCACCGCAGGCCACGAGGACGGCACCTTCGCGTATCCCCAGACCCAGCCCGGCGGCGGAAATCCAGGATATCGCAAGCAGATGAAGTTCCTGGCTACCTTCCTGGGCGGCTTCGATCTGGTTAAGCTGAAGCCCGCCAAGGAACTCCTCCACTCGCAGGGTCCGAAGGGTTCTCGCTCTCAGATGCTCGCCACGCCGGGTCTGCAGTACGCCGCTTATCTGAAGGAACTTCGGGGGCCGCTCCGCCTTACGCTCGAGCCCGGCTCTTACCGTGTGAGCTGGTACGATGTGATCTCCGGGAAAGAGCTCAGCTCAGAGCAGATCCAGCATGAACAGGGTGAGCGGGAACTGACCTTACCTGGCGAGGTGAAAGAGCTGGCCCTTCGCATCGTCGCGGTGACGCAGCCGTAACCAGGAAATCTGCCAGCTTGCATCCCGCTCCCGGGCGCGGGACGTTCCGTTTCCACCATTGTGAGCAAAGACACCGAGTCTCCGCGCCTCTTCAGAATCCCTCCCGCTACCCGCACTGCCCTGATCTTCGGTGCCCTGGTGCTTTCGTTTTTCACGATCAGCAGCTTCTGGATGTATCGCGAAGTCATGCGCGTGAAGCGTCAGGCAGAAAGCACCCGGCAGGCAAATCGCACCTCGCCCGGTGGCGAAATGATCTGGCTGCAGGGTGGGAAGTTCACCATGGGTGGGGTTGGGGAGGATGTCCCTCCCGATGAGCAGCCGCTGCACGATGTCCGCGTCGATGGCTTCTGGATGGACAAGTACGAGGTAACGAATGAGCAGTTCGCGAAGTTCGTCAAGGAGACCGGGTACGTCACCGTTGCAGAGCGTCCGGTGAGCTCAGCCACGACGCCCGGGCTGCAGCCCGAGTATGAGGGCAAGACGGTGTCGCTCGTCTTCCGCGCTCCTGCTCCGGGCGAGCCGGTCACCAGTACCTATCAATGGTGGGCTCCGGTGATTGGTGCGAACTGGCAGCATCCAACCGGGCCTGATTCGAATCTTACAGGCAAGGAGAAGCACCCTGTCGTCCACGTTGCCCATGAGGATGCGCTTGCCTATTGCAAATGGGCGGGCAAGCGGCTGCCGACCGAGGCCGAGTGGGAGTACGCCGCGCGCGGAGGCCTTATCGCTAAGCCCTTCATCTGGGGCACCGAGATGAAACCGGATGGCCGCTGGATGGCAAACATTTGGCAGGGCGACTTTCCATCCGTGAAGCGGGTGGAGGATGGCCACGATGGAACCGCGCCTGTCGGCAGCTTCCCGCCAAACGGGTACGGCCTCCACGACATGGCCGGAAACGTTTGGGAGATTACCAGTGACTGGTACCGGCCCGACTATTACCTGAATCTTTCCCGACACGGCGACCGAGCGGCGCGCAAGAACCCCACAGGCCCGATCGACAGTCTTGATCCCGACGAGCCGGGAGTCTGGAAGAAGGTCACGCGCGGTGGCTCCTTCATGTGCAGCGACAATTACTGCCGTGGCTACCGGCCGAGTGCGCGGATGAAAACGTCGCCCGATACGGGTTTGCAGAACACGGGCTTCCGGTGCGTGAAAGACGCTACGACGAAGGGGAGTTGAGATGGACCGTCCATTGCAGGCGGGATCTCGCCACTAGACGCTCGGCCAATGAGCTTCCGAAGATCGACGTTTGGCAAGTTGAGGCTAAATGCCGAGCTTCCGAAGCTGGAGGTTTTATGAAATAGGCTCTCGGTTGAGCTTCCGAAGCCCGACCTTCTATGAAAAAGGCTCGGGGTTGAGCTTCGGAAGCCGGACGTCCTATGAAAGAGGCTCGCCGGCGAGCTTCCGAAGCTCTCGGTTCCTTGAAAAAGGCTCGCCGGTCTGTCCGGGAGGCTCGCCGTCCAACTGCGGAGCCTTTCACTGGGCTCTTTCGTTGCGCGTTCTCAGCCGCTGGGCTCTAGACACCAACTGCATCCGCTCGCATATTCCCGCCCGCGCAATGCCCGCCGCCGATCTCATCGCTCATCCTGAACGCTCCGCCCTGGCGCGACGTTTCATGGCCTGGCTGGAGCCCAAAACCGACTCACAGCTGGAGTCGATGGCGCAGGAGTCGGCTGCGATTACCCGACGGCACTTCGGGAATGCCATTCGCCTCTTTGCCCCGCTGTACCTGTCGAACGAGTGTATCAACTCCTGCACGTACTGCGGCTTTTCCCGGGAGAATGCGATCCTCCGCGTGACCCTCGATATCGAGCAGGTGGTCAAGGAAGCGCGTCACCTCGCGGCAGAAGGCTTCCGCAACGTTCTTCTTGTCGCCGGCGAGCATCCGAAGTTTGTCTCGAACGGTTACCTGGAGCGTTGTGTAAGGGCTCTCGCCACGGAAATCCCGAGCCTCTCGCTGGAAGTCGCGCCCATGGGGGCCAAGGAATATGCCACCCTCGCCGATGCGGGAGCGGAAGGGCTCATTGTTTACCAGGAAACCTACGACCGCGAGACCTACGCCAGCCTCCACGTAGCTGGGCCAAAGAAGGATTTTGATGGGCGCCTCGCTTGTCCTGAACGGGCTTATGAGGGCGGCTTCCGACGGATTGGGATTGGCGCGCTTTTTGGCCTCTGGGAATGGCAACGAGAGGCTGCGGCTCTCGCGGTGCACCTGGAGTACCTGCTGAAGCGCTGTTGGAAGGCGCAATTCACCGTGAGCCTCCCGCGTATGCGCCCATGCGCAGGTGAGTTTCAGCCGCGGTACACACTTTCCGATCGTGATTTCGTTCAGCTCCTGTGCGCCTTTCGTATCTGCTTCCCACAGGTCGGAATTGTCCTGAGTACCCGCGAGCCTGCGGATCTTCGCGACGCAATCATGCCGCTGGGTGTCACCATGATGAGCGCCGGGAGCCATACCGAGCCAGGCGGGTACACGGGGCAGGGGAGAGAATCGCTGCACGTGACGGTGGCCGGGCGCGCAGTGGTGCCTGGCGATCTTGCCGCCGATGCGAGTGCAACGGAACAGTTCGAAATCGCGGATCAACGCTCCCCGGCGGAGGTCGCGGCGGTGCTGCGAACGCGCGGCTTTGAGCCCGTCTGGAAGGATTGGGACGCCGCGATCCTCGCTGCTTCATGAAGCTGCAGATCAATGGGGAGCTCCGAGAAGTGAGCGCCGCAGCGAACGTAAGTGAACTCGTGGAAGTGCTCGGCCTGCCTGCGCCCACCTTGCTCGTGGAGCACAATGGACTGGCGCTCCGAAGAACCGAATGGGCGGAGCGAGTGCTCGCGGATGGCGACCGCATCGAGGTGATGCGGATTGCGGCAGGCGGCTGAAGCGGGATTAGGCCTGAAAGGTAATGGGGGCAGCGGCGACCATCACGCGCGTACCTTCCACCGAGATCACACGGACCTGGCGGCCGGCTTCGATCCAATCGCCCTGCGAGACGACGTCCACCATGCGCCCATCGAATTCTGCCCGACCGCTCGGCCGGAGATCGGTGATCGCGACACCAGCAGCTTCGCGTGAAAGCGTGCTGCTCGTCGCGGGAACGCTCACGCCGGGGCCGGATGGCGTAGCGGCGGAGAGCACCATGCGCTGATAGAAGCCAGTGCTCGGAAGCCAGCGTGCAAGGAAGGCACCGGTAACGATCGCGAGCAGGGTGGCGAGGCCGAGATTCGCCAGCGGCCGGATGAGCATGTCGGAGTCGGGCCACCACGATTGGTCCGGGTAGCGATCGACCATCGCCCAGATGAGCGCGCCCACCATGAGCACCGCGCCGACAATCCCGGGGATGAGCGTGCCGGTAAAGACCAGCAACTCCAGTAGGACGAGGACAAGTCCGACCACAAAGATGGCGATTACTTCGTAGCCCGCCAAACCAGCGATATAGGACCCGGTGAAGAAGAGCGTGAAGCAAACGAACGATGCCGCGCCCGGGAGACCAAAGCCGGGAGTCTTGAACTCGATATAAGCGCCGATGATTCCTCCCAGCAGGAGCAAAGGTGAGAGGGTGGTGAGCCAGAACGCGACATGCTCGAAGCCGGTTGGCGCGACCCGGCGCACCTCGCCCGTGAGCTTTGCATGGGAGAGCAGCGCCTCGATGGAAGGAACAACTGCGGTGGCGAGCACGCGCTTGCCATCATATTCGCGGAAAGCCTCCTGAGCGCTGAGGGTGAGCAGCGAGTCGGGGCGATCGATCACGGTGTCACCGAACTTCACTTCCTTCTCTTTCCAGATGAAGGCGTCGGCGATGTCTGGGTTGTGCCCATTCTGTTGCGAAGCGGCGCGAGCCATGGCGGAGAGAGCGGAGACGGTTTTGTCGTTCATCGTCTTCGGCGCGTCGTCTCCGGTGGAGAGGACTGGTGCAGCGGCACCGATCACGGCAGTAGGAGCCATGTAGATCTTCTTAGTCGCGATCGCGATGAGGGCGCCCGCGGAGAGCGCACGGGGATTGACGTACGTGTATGTGGGGACGGTCGTCTTGAGCAGCGCGTCCATGTTGTCGATCGCTGCATCCACCGCGCCGCCTTTCGTCCGCATATCGATGATGAAGGCGCTCGCGTTTGCTTGTTCAGCATCCTTGAGCGCGCGACGCAGGAAGTAGAACTGTGCAGACGAGACATCGCCATCGAGCGGCGCAATGTAGACCGGACCGCGCTCCGCCGCGCGCCCGGGAACGGCGAGGAGACTCAACAACAGGATCCAGGAAAACCACCAACGCAGCTTCATGAAGGTGAGCATAGCACGTCCGAACCGCGCCCCGCGAGCACGGAGCTTCGCTGGCTTAAGCAGAGAATCGGCATGCTGCGAGCAGCATCTTGTGCACGCCGGGCTCCACAGCGCGCAAGTAGGCTGCGGAATCCCGATGCCACAGATCCCGGAGCGTATCGAGGTGCTCTGGGGGAAGCATTTCCGGGCGCGACTCCGCCGAAGGATCATAAGGTAGCTCGAGCGTGATCATCGCAGGCCTGGTACCGCCCTCGTACTCCAACCCGTAGCCAACCCATTGACCGATCGAGCCGGGGCAGATCGCGTAGGTGTGCTGCAGCCGGCGTTGGCCGCGTCCGGTCTCTGTGAAGCGAACTCGGTAAAGACGCTGCTCTTCCGGGAGAAGTGAATCCCACATGGCCTGTGCGAGTGGCGTCGACTGCGCGCCGTCTGCGTCGATCTCGGCAAGAGCCCAGTGAAGGCTCACGATCCGCCGAGGCTGCCAGGTGCAGATAAAGTCGCGCAATGCACAGATCTCCGGCTCGGACCATGGACCCGGGCCAGAAGGCTCAACGCTGTCTTCGCTCCAGTTGTAGTCGCAGTTGCGGTTGAGATCGACGCCCCGGGCATTGTAACGGGAGCGCCGCGCGCAGCCGTCCGGGTTCGCGATGGGCAAGACCGCGATAGGCCGGGAGAGCGCGCCCGTGGCGAGATGGCGGGCCAGAAAGTCCTCCAGCAAAAGAACCGTCGCGACCTCGTCGCCGTGCATCCCACCGATCAGGAACGTCCCGCCGACCGGGCCTGGCAGATCCCGCGGCCCATTGCTAAATACGATGATCTCCCGGTTCTCTACAGAGTGGCCGATGCAGTAACGGGAGAGAGCGGCGTCCTGGTTCATGCGATGCGCGACGAAACACTGTGCATGCGCAGGATAGAAGGGCGGATCGGCATGGGTTGCACGGAATCTTCGCAATGAGGAGAGAAGATGGCCCCTTGTGCGGGATTGTGTTCCCCGGGCAGCCATGGCCAAGTCGGCCCGATGCAACTGGCCATCGCTGTGCGTGAACTTCATCCCCGCCGTGTTTTCAGGATCGCGCGTGGCCGACGCACTGCCGTGGAGAATGTCTTCGTCCGCCTGGGACACGACGGGATCGAGGGGTACGGGGAAGCTTCACCCAACAGCTTCTACAACGAGACTGCGGCTGGAGTGGTGGAGAAGCTCGACGGGGTGCGGGAGCCGATACGCTCCTTCACTCCAGAGTCTCCGGAGGAGATTGCGGCGATCTGGGAGGAGCTGTGGCCTCAACTTGCGCCTTCCCGGGCGGCGCAATGCGCACTCGACCTGGCGCTCTGGGATTGGCTGGGGAAACGCCGCGGAACGTCGGTAGCGGAGCTCGCTTGGGGAACGCTGTTTCGGCCGGTGGAGAGCTTCTGCACGATCGGGCTCTCGACACCCGAAGAGCTCGAGGAGAAGGTGCGGGAGCTGGACGGGTTTCCGTGGATTAAGATCAAGTCCGACAATGCGGCTGACATGGGACCCGTGCGATTCATCCGCGAGCGGACCAAGGCTCGGCTGGCAGTTGACGCGAATTGCGCCTGGGGCGGCCACGATCTCGCGCGGCTCTGCGATGAGCTGCGTGAGCTGGGCGTGGAGTTCGTCGAGCAGCCCTTCGCTCCTGGTGAGGACGCTCAGATTACGAGCGGCCTTGCGCTTCCCGTGTTCGCGGATGAGAGCTGTGTAACTGAGCGGGATGTCGATCGCGTTGCGGAGCATTTCGCTGGCTTCAACATCAAGCTCGTGAAGTGCGGCGGGCTCACTCCCGGCCTGCGGATGCTCCGTCGCGGTCGGGCACTTGGGCGCAACGTGATGGTCGGCTGTATGCTGGAAAGCAGCGCTCTGATCGCGGCTGGTGCGGTAATCGCCCAGGATGCAGACTACGCCGATCTTGATGGAGCGTGGCTGCTCGGAGACGACCCGTTCACCGGACTTAGCTTCGAGCGGGGGACGCTGCGCCTAGACGAAGCAGTGCTTGGGCTTGGAGTCACGCCCCCTGCTGACATGTTTACTTAACTCGCGCCTAAGCTGGCCTCAGCAAGGCGCTCCTCCATGTCGGCGCCCTGAAGTGCACTGATCATGTCGCGAATATCGCCCTCGAGGAAGTTATCCAGATTGTACAAGGTAAGGCCGATCCGATGATCGGTGACCCGGTTTTGCGCGAAGTTGTACGTCCGGATCTTCTCTTCGCGCCCGCCGGTGCCGACCTGGCTCTTCCGATGCGCTGCGTACTTCTCGGCTTCTTCCCGCTGCTTCTTCTCCAGTAGGCGAGAGCGCAGAATTCCCAGTGCCTTCTCCTTGTTCTTCTGTTGCGAACGCCCATCCTGGCAGCGGACGATTGTCCCCGTTGGAATGTGCATCACCTGCACCGCTGAGTCCGTCGTGTTCACGCCCTGGCCTCCCGGTCCGCCAGCGCGGCAGACTTCGATCCGCAGGTCGTCGGCTTTCAGCTCAAAATCCACCTCTTCCGCCTCAGGAAGCACCGCAACCGTAGCGGTAGAAGTGTGAATGCGCCCCTGGGCCTCGGTGGCCGGTACCCGTTGAACGCGATGCACGCCCGACTCGTAGCGTAGCTTCCGGAAGACACTAAGACCACTCACCTTGAAGATCATTTCACGCATCCCCCCCAACTCGCTTGGGCTTGATTCCAGTGGCTCGATCTTCAGGCCATCGGCTTCCGCGAAGCGTGTGTACATGCGGTAAAGCTCACCCGCGAATAGCGCCGCTTCGTCACCACCGGTCCCAGCGCGAATTTCCACAATTGCATCCCGATCCTCGTTCGGATCCGGCGGCAGCAGCGCGTACTGGACGGATTTCTCGAGCTCGGCGATGCGTGTCTCCAGTGCGGGAATCTCAGCTTCCGCCATCTCCGCCATTTCGGCATCAGTTCCGCGCACGAGGCCCTGGTTGTCCTCAAGATCGGTACGCGACTTATTTAGCTCCTCCCAATTGGCGAGCAGCTCCTTCAGACGTGTGTGTTCGCGCAGGAGTTCGCGGGCGCGCCGCGGGTCGGAGTACAGATCGCCGGAGCCGATCTGCGCTTCGAGTTCGCGGAAGCGCTCAGCTTTCTTTTCAATGAGAGGGGCGAAATCCATAAGGGCAAAACAAAACGGTGAAGACGCGGACTCGCGCCTTCACCGTTTCGGGAAAACAGGACTGGAGCTAGGCCTTCTTGCGTTCGGCGCGGACCGCAACGCCCGCGTAACGGCGGGAGAACTTCTCGATCCGCCCAGCGGTATCGACAAACTTCTGCTCGCCAGTGAAGAAGGGATGGCAAGCTGCGCAAATACCAATCTTCAGTTCACGCTTCGTCGAGCGCGTATGGTATACGGAACCGCATGCGCACGAGATCGTGGTGCTGTCGTACTTGGGATGAATATCTGCTTTCATGACTCGAAAAAGAGGATAGGAAGTTAACGGCCTCCCCCGAAGCTGCAATCAAAAACTTCTTGATTCCACGTGCCCTCGTCTCCACCTGAAAACGCCGTGCTCCAGCGCTGGCGTTTGGTCCTGGAGCAGCATGCTGCAAGGGCCGCAGTGGTTCAGCCGAACGGGGATACTTCACGGACTTTCCAAGACGTCGATGTTGAAGCAGGAGAGTTGGAGACGCTCTTTGATGGCGTGTCGGCGGGCGCGGTTGTCGCCGTGCAGATCGGGAATCAACCCGCATGGCCGGCAGTCCTGCTCGCTCTCTTCCGTCGCGGCCTCATTCCGCTTCCGCTTGGCCGCCACGCAGAAGGCGCGGAGTTGGAATCCATCCTCGCAACCTGCAATGTAGCGGCGGTGCTTACGAGCACGGGAGCCCGGCTTTCGGTCAAAAGGACCAGCGTTAAGCCTGCCGACTTCGGTCGATTCCCCGCACCGCCCGAGTTCCTCAAGTTGACCTCAGGCACGACCAGCGCGCCCCGGGCAGTCCGGTTCCAGGCGCACCAGCTCGTCGCGGATAGCGACCAGATTTGCGACACCATGGGGATCACGGATCGCGACCTGAACTTTGGCGTAATCCCAATCTCGCACTCCTATGGTTTCAGCAATCTGCTGACGCCACTGCTTTGCCGGGGCGTGCCCATGGTCGCCAGCGAGGATCGTTTGCCGCGGGCGATTCTTCATGGCCTTGCACAGAGTGGCGCGACGGTTTTTCCCGGCATGCCAGTGTTTTACGAAAAGCTTACCGCACTCGATACCGCGCCAGAACTACCCCGTCTACGGCTCTGCATTTCGGCAGGAGCACCACTCCCGCAACCCGTCGCCGACACCTTCGCAGCCCGTTTCGGCAGGAAGATCCATAGCTTCTACGGATCTTCCGAATGTGGAGGAATTGCGTACGATGGGACTGAGGATCAAGCACCAGCAGTAGGCTTCGTCGGGAGCCCAATGAAAGGCGTGAAAGTCATGCCTGAGACTCTCGGAAAGGCGCCCGCTCGAATTACCGTACGCAGCGCGGCGGTGGGCGACGGCTACTTTCCGGATCCCGATGACGCAGTGCTCGGCGAAGGACGTTTCATTCCAGGCGATTTGGTGGAGTTTGATGGCAAATCTTTGGTGCTCACTGGGCGAGCTTCGGATGTGATCAACATCGCAGGCCGCAAGCTGAACCCGGCTGAAGTCGAGGCCCGGGTCGCGACCTTCCCTGGAGTAAGACAAGCTGTCGTCTTTGGAGTGCCATCTCGGCTCCGGGGCGAAGAACCGGTGCTCTGCGTGGCAGGTGAGGGCCTTGATGCGGCAGTGCTGCTCGGCCTTTGCCGTCGGTCGCTGAGCGAATGGCAGCTCCCGCGGGCTGTCTGGATCCTTCCAGAGATCGCAACGAATGAGCGCGGGAAGATCAGCCGCCGCCTGCTCTCAGAGCGTTACCTTGCGGAGCGAGGTTGAGGCGTCGAGTTCCCGTGAACTGTCAAAAAACCGCCGCAAGATTTCACAAAAGAATCGCCGCGCAAAGGTGAGCCACTCTACGATTTCGCGCTGTCACCCATTATACCCACTTATGAGATCCGTTCTGCCCCTAGCTGTTGGTTTTCTCTGTTTCAGTGTCATCACCGGTGAGGCGGTGGAGACGTACAAGATCGATCCAGTGCACTCCAGTGCAGGATTTAAGATCAAGCACCTCTTCGCAAAACTGCCAGGTCGTTTCACCGAAATGAGCGGTACGATCACTGGAGATGTTGCCAATCCGGAAGAGGCCAAAGTCAACGTCCAGATTAATACCGCCAGTATCGTGACCAGCGATGCGAAGCGCGATGAGCACCTCCGTTCCGGTGAGTTTTTTAATGCCGAAGAGTTCCCGCACATCACCTTCACCAGCAAGAAGGTGAACCGGACTGGCGAAGATACTGCTTTCGTTGTCGGGGACCTCACGATGCGTGGCGTGACGAAGGAATCGATCCTCCAGGTCAAGTTCCTCGGCCGCGGCAAGGATGCACAGGGCGCGATGCGCACCGGTTGGGAAGCCAAGACGGCGCTGAAGCGCAGCGATTACGGGCTCACTTGGAGCAAGGCGGTAGAAGGCACGCAAGTGGTCGGCGATGATGTGGAGATCGAACTGAACATCGAGGCAGTGGAAGAAGTCGCACCACCAGCGATCGAAACTACGCAACTCGATCCTAACATGAAGGCACCGGTCGGAGCTGTTCCGGCAGGGCCTGGTGCTACGGACGCGCCAGCGGCCGTTGCGACCACAGATCCTCTTGGTGCCTTGCCTCCTGGTGGCAGTCCATCGACGGAGAAAGTGCCTGCGGTCCCTGGCGCGCCAGCAGTAGAAGCTGCCACACCGCCCGTAACCCCGTCCGCGCCGTCCCTCCCCGGTCTGCCTCTGTCTCCGAAGACTGACGCCCAGTCCGGCAATCTTCCCGGAGCAATTCCCGGTGAAGGCTCGCTTCCGACCCTTCCAAACCCAGCAGCACCTGCTGCTCCAGGTAGCCCAGTGCCACCTCCAGCACCTCCTGGTGAGCCACAGAGCCAGCCTCCAGCGAAGCCAAACGACGCCGCAGGTGCTCCAGAGGTCAAGCCAGTCAACCCTGCGGTGCGCGGTGAGAGCGAGGCGTAAGCGCCTCAGCAGCAGGTCCCAGCGGGGCTCCTGACAGGAAGGACGCCCCCGTTGAGGATGCCTTGCGTTATCTGCACGCAAAGCGAGCTACGTGGCGGGAATTTACCGCGGCAGGTGGGACTCTAAGCGTCGAGGATCATTGCGCCGCTCCGCAGCTTGCTCTGGATTGTCCTAGAATGGACCGCAAAGTCTCGGAGATGACTGAATTTCAGTCATCGCCGGACCAATTCGGTCGGATTTCGACAACAAACCGCGGGTGCCCGGACGCTGAGCGACGCGGCCGGCTCTCGGAGAACCGTCGGCCACGCGAGGTGACCGCGATTGGCTGAGAAGAACTCGGCGCCCGGCGCCGGGCAACTATCTGCGTCTGCTAGAGATTCCGATATGAAGGCTGCTGGCCCACCAGCAGCGCGACCCACCCGGTGCCTTACTGAGCTTTTAGTGTCTCCTCAATCACGCGAAGAAACTCTGTCACTTTGTAGGGCTTCGTAAGGTAACCCGTCGCGCCTTCCTGCAGGAGCTGCGCGATGCGTTCCCCCATGGCATCCGCGCTGATCATAATCACTGGGATTCCGCGAGTCGCAGGATCCTGCTGGAGCCGGGTGAGCACCTCGTCACCCGGAATGTCAGGCAGATTCAGATCGAGGAGGATGAGGTCGGGACGGTGTTCGCGGGCTAGTTCAAAGCCAAGCCCTCCTTGCATCGCAGTGATGAGTTTATACTCCGGGCGATGGAGGAGAATGCGCTCGACCAGTCGGAGATTGAGATCCTGGTCCTCAATATAGAGAATGGTATAGCTCGCACCCGGCGCGGCGGTGCTGAACGGGAGCATCGTCGGGGAGAGATGAATCTCAGTGACGGATGCGGCGTCCGCACTCGGCAGCTCCAGCCAAAAAGTGCTGCCTTTTCCGTCCTCGCTGTTGACGCCCAGCTTCCCATCGAGCGCGGCCACGATCCCCTTTGAGAGCGCCAACCCGATCCCGGTACCTTCGATATCAGTCGTCTCAGCGCCCAGACGCTCAAACGGGACAAATAGGCGGCCAATCTTTTCCGAGGCAATGCCGTGTCCGGTGTCGGTCACGCTGATCCTCCAGCTTCCCGGCAATTTTGTACCCGGACCACAATGCACCGTCACGTGGCCGTGCGGGTGGTTGTACTTCACTGCGTTCGAGAGCAGGTTCAGCATAACCTGCTTAAACCGTTGCCGATCCGCGAGCACGTAGGCACTCTCGTCGTGCGCTCCGGATTCCAGCACGAGATCGATTTCGAAACGTTTCGCCAGCGGCCTAATCAGATCCACCACGCCGCGGAGAAACTCCATGAGCGGGATCGTTTCTGGGGAAAGCGCCAGGCGCCCTGTCTCGATTCGGGCAATATCCAGCACCTCATTAATCAGCGAGAGGAGATGGCTGCCGCCCCGCGAGATGTGCGCAATGCTCTCCGATTGACTCTCAGTTGGTTGGTCGAGCTCGAGCAGCTGGGTGAAGCCGAGAATGGCATTGAGCGGCGTGCGCAGCTCGTGGCTCATGCGCGACAGGAATTCGCTCTTGGCGCGATTGGCAGTTTCCGCCTGTTCACGGGCTACCCGCAGACTCTCCTCCGCACGTTGCCGGACGATCGCAGCCGTGAGCACATTGGCAACGGATTGGAGGAAGTTAACGTCGTCTTTGGTGAAGCTACGGCGTGCAATGGTGAAGGCGGAAAGGATCCCGATCGGCTGCTCGCCGGTGGCGATGGTCACCGTGGCGCCGCTCTGCGCGCCGACTTCGCGGACATAGCCGGACACTTCGAAGCGCGTCTCTGAAGCCATGTCTTCCACAACCACAGGCTCGCTCGCCTCAAGAGTGTAGCCCGATTG
Organism: Spartobacteria bacterium; assembly: GCA_031389825.1. Lineage (GTDB taxonomy): Bacteria > Verrucomicrobiota > Verrucomicrobiia > Chthoniobacterales > Chthoniobacteraceae > JANMSW01. The sequence goes on along the minus strand of JANMSW010000003.1, from coordinate 60,544 downwards.
TGAGAGTCGGCCCATGGGAACATTCGCCTTGTGGATGTGCTCCGGCCAGCCAGCCAGGGCGCGGGAAACCAGCTCGCGACCATCTGCACTCAGCTCGAGCACGCCGCAGAGGTCCACCTTCATAATGGTGCGCACCAGACAGGTCGCTTCATCCATGAGCGAGTCGAGCTGCGCGCCGGCCAGGGCACGCTGGCCGAGGTGGGCGACGGCCTCCTGCTGCAGGGCACGATCCTGAATGACAATGTAGGCACGTGCGAGCTCTGCAGTGCGCTCTTCGACCCGCGTCTCGAGACTCTCCTGTGCCAGCGCGAGCTCCTCCTGGGCATGACGCTCGGCCGTGATGTCGGCGAGAAAGCCGATCATTCGGCTGAGCCGGCCTTCACGATCGAGAAAGAAGTAGCCCTTCGCCTGCGCCGCGATGAAGTGGCCGCCGCGGTGCCGCAGGCGAAAGGTGAGTGCGAAAGGATCTCGGGTGGACGCGACCCGCTGCACCTCTTCGTCGAAAGCCGGGAGGTCCTCGGTATGCACCAGCTCGCGGAGCCGGTCCAGACCGCCGACAAGGTCCTCAAGTGTGTACCCGAGGATTTGCTCGGTATTCCCACCGTAGGTAATCTCGTTGGTAAAGGAATTCCAATCGATGAGCAGCTGCCCGCTCGCGCGGATCGCCGCCTCGTAGCGGTTTGCCCATTCGATACGGGCCACCTCCTCGCGCTTCCGCTCGGAGATATCGCGCATGATCGTGGAGAGGCTGTCCACGGTGCCATCCTTGCGAGTGTGCGAGAGGATGAGCTGCGAGACCGGAATCTCCCGACCATCGCTGCCGAGCAGCGCGGTCTCTCCTTCCCAGGCACCGTCGCGCAGTGCCGCGGGGATGCCCTCCTGACGCACGATCTCGTACGCCCAGCCGGGATGCAGATCGCTGATGTTCTTCGAGAGAACCGAGGCGTCCTCGCGCAGACCAGTCATCTCCCGCGCCGCGCGATTGAGATAGAGCACGTGGCCCTCGAGATCAGTGATGCCGACGACGTCAGGAGTGGCCTCCAGAATGCGGGCCAGCCGGCTTGAGGACTCCTCGTCGCGCTTCCGTGCGGTGACGTCGCGCCCTGCTCCGATAATCTGCACGACCGCGCCGGCCTCGTCGCGAATGATGTTTAGGCGATCATCGATGACGAGCTCACTGCCGGTCCGATCGGTGATGCGGTATTCGAGCACCAGCGCGGTGCTATCCAGCAGGAAGGCTCCCTCCAGTGACGAGACGATGCGATCCCGGTCGTCCATGTGGACGCGCGAACTCCACCACTCGAACGCGGCGGAGAGCACTTCCGGGATCGGGCCAAAGACTGCGGTCACGGCGGGACTTGCCGCGACTTGCCCGGCATGGACATCCCACGTCCAGATCAGTTCGCGCGTCGCATGACTGAGGAATTGCACGAGCTCCTCGGTCCGCTGGTGCTCACGCCCGGCATCCGTCGCTTCACGGATTTCCATTGCCGTGATGATGCGTGACGTCACCTCACCGGACTCGTCAGTCAGCTGCTGCGTGCGAAAGGCAGCGAGGCAGAACGCGCCATCTTCGCGCTGCACCCGCCATTCACCGAGTGCGGTCTCGCCGGGCGAGCGGTGACTCTGCAATGCGGCCTGGACGAGATCGCGATCCTCTGGATGCATCAGCTGCAGCCAATTGAGCCCCTCGAACTCCGGCCAGCTGCGCCCGGAGAATTCTCGCGCGGACTGGTTCGTGAAAGTGCAGAGCCCCTCCGGGTCGGTGCACCAGACCAGGAGCGGCAGGTGATCCAGTATCTCGGGAGCGAGAAGGGGCGGGATGATCGCGGACACTAAGCTCCGTGGTAACAGAAGCCGCTGGGGAGCAAAGCTTCAAAGCTGCAGGCGCGCATCTTGATTTGGCGGCAACCATCATTAGTATGCCTGCGCATGCCATTCCCTCCTCGTCGCTTCCTCCCGCTCGCGACCACGATCGCCGCTCTTCTACACTCCCTCCCTGCGGTCGCCGCTGAGATCGCGGCCGCGCCTCCTGGAGCCACCGCGCTCGTCGGTCCAGCTCGCGTGGCCCAGCCCAAGCTCGCGCCGGCTTCCAACGAGTGGCAGAAGGCAATGGCTGGGTTCCGCGTGGCTCCGAACTTCAAGATCGATCTCTTTGCTTCAGAGCCAATGCTCGGGAATCCAGTAGCCTTCGATGTAGATCACCAAGGCCGCGTCTTCGTCGCTGAAACCTATCGCTACCGGAGCAGCACGCTCGATATCCGGCACTACATGTTCATGCTGGAGGACGATCTCGCTTCGCGGACCACGGACGACCGGATCGCCTACATGAAGAAGAACTTCCCGACTGACTGGGAGAACCTCGATACCGAGACGGAAGTGGTGCGACTGGTAGAGGATCGCGATGGCGACGGGAAAGCGGACGCTACCACTGAGTACGCCTCCGGGATGAACACATTGCTGGATGGGATTAACTCCGGCGTACTCGCGCGCAACGGCCACGTCTGGACGACGAACATGCCGAATCTCTGGCGCTTCTCGGGCGTCACCGCGGAAGGCAAGGCAGAGAAGCGCGAGTCGCTCTCCGCTGGATACGGGGTCCGGTTCTCATTCACCGGACACGACATGCATGGGCTGATCTTCGGCCCTGACGGACGGCTTTACTTCTCCTTCGGAGATCGCGGCGCGCACGTGACGACCAAGGAGGGGAAGGTCCTTGCTTTCCCTGACGAAGGAGCGGTCTTCCGCTGTGAGCCGGACGGCTCGCACATGGAAGTAGTTGCCCGCGGCCTGCGCAATCCGCAGGAACTCGCGTTCGACAAGTTCGGCAATCTCTTCACCGGCGACAATGATTCCGACCAGGGCGACCGCGAGCGCTGGGTGTATGTCGTGGACGGCGCGGACTCAGGTTGGCGCGTGGGTTGGCAGCACAATCCGCTCGGCAAGGCGCAGAACCCCTGGCTCGCGGACAAGCTCTGGCAGCCGCACTTCGACGGTCAGGCCGCGTATATCCTCCCGCCCATCGCCAATATTCCCGATGGCCCATCCGGGCTCGCCTATTACCCTGGCACGGGCTTGCCGGCGAAGTACGACGGGCACTTCTTCCTTTGCGGCTTCAAGGGCAGCTCCGCCCGCAGTGCAGTGTCTTCCTGGGCGGTGAAGCCGAAAGGCGCATCATTCGAGCTCGTAGACGAGCACATGTTCATCGAGAGCGTCCAGGCCACGGACATCGCCTTCGGCCCTGACAGCAAGATCTACTTTTCGGAGTGGGGTGAAGGGTGGGAAGGCTCTGGCAAGGGTCGGATCTTCAAGATGTGGGATCCCGAGACGATTCAAACGCCGCAGGTCGAGGAAGTCCGCAAGCTCCTTAAGGATGGGTTTGCGAAGGTTCCTGCTGCAGAGCTCGGGAAGCTGCTGGGGCACGCGGATCAGCGTGTCCGGCTGGAGGCGCAGTGGGCGCTCGCCGCAACCCAGGGTGGGGGAGAGCAACTCGCGGCTGCCGCTACCGGCGCGGGCAATCTGCTGGCACGCCTCCATGGCATCTGGGGCCTCGGCCATCTGGCTCGACTCGCCGAGTATCAGCAAGCGGGTGCTGGGCAGTCCGTGCTGGATCGCGTGATCCCGCTGCTCGACGACAAGGACGAAGAGGTCCGCGCGCAGGCCGCAAAGGTTCTGGGTGAAGGAAAGGTCTTGAAGGCCTATCCACGCCTGCTTGCCGCAATGAAGGATCAAGCGCCTCGCGTGCGGTTCCTCGCTGCACTGGCTGCGGCGAGGTTCGGGAAGCCCGATGCGGCTGCTCCGGCGATCGCGATGCTCCGAGAGAACAATGATCAGGATCAGTATCTCCGGCATGCCGGAGTAATGGTCCTCGCAAGCAGCGGGGACCTCGCGGGCCTGCAGCGCGCGGCGAGCGATGACTCGGCAGCGGTTCGCATGGGAGCGCTGCTGGCCATGCGCCGTCTGGAACGCCCGGAGATTGCCCGCTTCCTTCAGGACAAGGAGCCCCGGCTCGTCGTGGAGGCAGCGCGTGCGATCAACGATGTGCCTATCCTTCCAGCGGTTGCTCAGCTCGGTGAGATGATGGCAAAGCCTACCGAAAGTGAGCCGCTGATGCTTCGGGCAATCAACGCGAGCTTCCGTGGCGGAACGCCTCAAGGCGCGACCGCACTTGCCACCTATGCAGTCCGTGACGACGCTCCTGAAGTGCTGCGCCTCGAGGCGCTGGAGCAGCTGGCTACGTGGTCGAAACCGTTTGCCCGTGACCGGATCGTAGGCACCTACCGTCCGATCCCGGAACGCGACGCTGCGCCAGCGGTAGCGGCGCTCCATGGTACTCTGACAAAGCTGCTCGCTGATAAGTCGCCTGCGGTGGGTCTTGCTGCGCTGAATGCCGTTGAGAAGCTCGGCGCCAAGGCGGAAGGTCCTGCGCTCTTCGCCCTGGTCGACAATCCCCAGAGCCCCGCAAATAATCGCGGCCGGGCGCTCGAGATCCTCGCAGCATTCAGCGATCCCCAAGCGGCCAAAGGAGTGGAGATCGCCATCGTGGACAAAGATCCCAACCTGCGAGTCACCGCCATCACGCTGCTCGGGAAGCTACAGCCCGATCAGGCAGCAGCGAAGCTGGCGACCGCCTACAAAGATGCGGGCACCCCAGTGAAGAAGGTGATCATCAACTCACTAGGCGACTTGAAGAGTGCTGGAGCCGATCGAGCGCTCGCAGAAATGGTCGGTGAACTCATCGCCGGTAAGGTGCCAGCCGAGATCCAGCTCGAGCTTCTCGAGGCCGCGGCTAAGCGAACCAGCGCCGAGGTCAAGATGAAGCTGAGCGCCTACCAGAACAGCCTTCGCAAGGACGACTCACTTGCCGCATTCCGCACGACCCTGGTCGGTGGCGATCGTGCGGCCGGCGAAAAGCTCTTCAAGGAGCACGCCGTCGCCCAGTGCCTGCGCTGCCACAAGGTGAACGGGCAGGGGGGAGATGCGGGTCCCGACCTCAACGGGATCGCTTCGAAGAAGGATCGCGATTACATTCTCGAGTCGATCCTCGTGCCTAATGCCAAGATCGCGGAGAGCTTCCAGATGATGCTCTTCACCATGAAGGACGGCACCTTGCAAATGGGTCTGGTCAAGAGCGAGACCGATGACACTCTCGTCGTGCAGGCGCCCGGTGTAGATGCCGTAAAGTTGAAGAAGGCGGAGATTGCCTCCCGCGAGATGGCACCGAGCGGGATGCCGCCCGGAATGGACGTTCTCCTGACGAAGCGCGAGATCCGCGATCTCGTCGAGTATGTCGCCTCCTTGAAGTAGCCCACTGTGCCGCGTGCTCTCAGAAGGGAGCGCGCGGCGAGGCCTACTTCTTCTTGAGAGCAAGCTTCGCGGACTCCTCGGGCGAGAGCATCTCTTTTACGTCCTTCTCGATCAACGTGATGATGTAGTTGCTAAGCGAGCGGCGGTCCTTCTTGGCTTTCACCTTCGCCAACTCCAGAAGGTCCTCAGGACAACGAAAAGCGGTGTATTTGCTCATGAGTCGATCGCGATGTGAGGTGTCGAACCGCTCTGGATGGGCACGAGCATGCGTAAAACAACCTGTACGAAGCTCGTTACAGGATGTGGTCTTTGTTTCAATCGCCCGCACACACCCTTCTATCGGGTACTCGCGACGTGCTGGTTGTCGCGCGCGGCGCTTTTCCGGGTGAATGCAGCCCCTCGCGTGAGGTCTACTTGCACGCGGAAACAGCCTCAGCTCCGTCGATCCGGTGGCACGTCCAATTGCTCCATTCACCACCGGGGGCCACAACCCCCAAGCCCTACCCTTCCTCGCGCGAGCTTTGAGAGACTTCCGAAGGCGTGCTGGCAGTGCGCATGAGAAGATGTTGCTCGATCTCCTCCAGGATCTTCCTCGATGGATCCGTCTCAAACTTGTAATCGTCCACGATGAACTGCCCCTGGCGTCCATCCAGCGAGTAGCGGACCCGGGCGATCCCTTTCGAGTCCCAATCCTTCTTCCCCAGCCCGGTGATCGCCGCAAAAGGTACGCGTCTACCTGAAGGTGTGTGAACCGCCTCCTCGTCCGTACGGAGCGTGCGCTTGATCTGCGTCATCCAGTAGACAAAGAGTATCGCCCCGAAGATATTGCACAGCGAGCCGAAGACATATTGACCGATGATATCCTCTGGCTTCCGCAGTTTCTCCGGCGGTTTCTCCACCCACCCCCGGCTCTTCGCATGCGCGGGCCACTCCTCGAGCCGGCCTTCACGTTGGAACTGATCATGAGCGTTCCAACGCTCATTGGACCGGGGATAACCAACCAGACCGTCCCACCAGAACCAGGCTCCGAGCGCGAGGAAGAACAACGCGACAAAGAGCTTCTGTTTCCTCCAGATGGATGAGATGCGAGCTTCGGCGGGCATGTTCGGCAAGTGTCGAGTCCGAGCCGCGCAGTTGTCCAGTGTTGAATGCGAGGCTCAACCGCTCGCTCACACCCGGACAGCTAAATAAGCCGATTGAGTTCTCATTGGTGACCGAGAAGCGGACTTTCTTCGCAGCAGCCTGAGTAGATCCTGCCGCCTCTTCCAATTTCGCGCCCTTTCGCGTATTTAGCGGAACAATCTCCTCTCGTCCGACGCTACGTTGGGGTCACCATCTCCGAAGGTCCCCAGATTCGGCTCAACCTCCGAGTCCGACCGACTCTCCCTTCACTCACATTGAGGGAACGGACCCACTCCTGATACGCAACCTCCGAGTTCCCGAGTCGCAAGCTTGCGACAAATTGAGGGAAGCTCCGAGTGATTTCAGGGAAGCTTCAGTATCAGGATAGGGAAGCTCCGAGTTCCAACTACTCAAGCTCCGCACTATTTTGGGGTACCTTGCACCTTTTTTCTCGGAGCTCCCCTCTCCAGGAGGAAAGCTTCCCCATCCAAGAGGCAGCGTTCCCCCAAAGTTACGGAAAGGATCCCGACACGCATCTCAGCTTTGCTATAAAATGAGGGAAGCTTTCCTGAAATATTGCCTCGATTGAGTAGCAGGAACTCGGAGCTTCGAGTTCCAGATGGGCAAATCTTGCCGAAAACGGCTGGTTTACGAGTCGTGTCCGCCTGAACCCGCTCGTGGCACGGGAGGTGCCAGCATTTCCAGGGAAGAGAGTGCTACGGCGCCCGTTCCGCGAGGCAACCTGCACTCCAACAGCACGGAGCTTTGCTCCACTGACTGGCTCCCTATATGAGCGGAATGAATGTGAACCCGACCCTGGAGGCTGACCGCCTTACCACCGGACGACAACGCTCAGGTGCGTTGGTATCCACCAGCGGTTACATGACTCCGAGTATCCAGCCTTCCGTTGCTGCGCACTTTTTCTCAGCCGAAGTCAAGAGAGGCTGGAAGTACTTTGCGAGCACGCCACGTTCATCAGCTTCCAGCATCCATCTGCAAACCGCGTATGCATCGTGCGAGTGCAGTCCGCCCGGATGATCGGCACTCTCGTAGCGCCGCGAAAAGAGACTCGGATAAACTTCAGCGACGCAACTCTTGCCTTCGGGGACTTCCCAGCCATCGAACGGCCAGAAATGCACCTTGCCTTGAAATGTGCGCCGCAGGTCCCTAAGCCACGGTAGGCCGGCAAATGAGGAGTGCGCGACGCCTGGCCCGATGGGATTGAACATGGTCTTTGCCGACGATGTGAATTGCTCGGTGAGCCGCAATCCCGAGCGTCCAGGAAACGCTGCGAAGTCTTGCCAGTTCACCACGTCCGCCACTTTCGTCGAGCGGGTCGCCCATCGGGCGTCGGCGAAATCCAAGATGGCGTCCCACGTTTTTAGATGGTGCTGCTTCAGAAATGAAGACGGGAAGGAGAAGCAGTGATCCAAACCGACTAAGGTAGGCTGCGGCTCCTTCAGTCGTTCGGCGAGCCAGGAAGCAAGCGAAACTCGCGACCAGTTTCGGCCACTCGCATCCAGTTCCAATTCCGGCTGGCCGCTTGCCTGCGCAATTAGCACGCGAATTCCACTCTGCCTCCCCGCCGGAAAGCCTGCGCCGGAGTAGTCCACCGCGATATAACGTCCAAAGGCCATGCTAAGTAAGACATGTCTCCAGTTTAGCGATGAAGAGCGGCGAAAAGCCACCGTGGGGGAAGAGGGCTAGGCTGTTGACGGACGGGGCGCAGTAGATTTGAGTTGTCTCCCAAGTCATGGCAGTTGGTTTACAAAGTTGCGAGGGTAGCGGACAGAGCGCTATCGAGAGCTTGAATCACTGTAATGGCGCTTTCCGCTTCCTGCGTGTAAAGGGGAGCCGCTCCCGCGTGGGATGCAGGATTAAGAATCCGATCTTTGATCTTACGGACATCGTCGAGAAGCTTCAGCGCGGTGATGCGCTTGCGCGAGGCGTCGCTTAAGAGGTTGAGGATGCACTGATGCAGCTTGGGACGGGCGGCGTAGAGCTTTGCGATGAGCGCTCCCTTTACCTTTTTCTCTTCCTTTGTGGATGCTGCAAATTTGTTGGCATCAATATCATCCGGAGACGCGAGTTCCTGCAACTGTTCCAGGGTAAAGGATGCTTGGAGCAGGTCCGCGAACTCTTGGTAGCTTCCAAGGCTCAACTCACTGCTGGCCTCATTCAGCTTCTGATGGAGCGAAGCAAACTTTTCCCGTTCAACCAAGTGATCGAGTCCCTTCTTCTGTCTAGCTTGTTCCAGAAACGTCGTCAAAGTTGCTTCGACGTGTTGCCGGAGCTTGTTGCCGCATTCCGATAGTTGATCGTTCGCAAGGAAATCCTTTGCTTGATCCAACTCACTCTTTGCATTTTCGAGTCGCCGACCTTCCGTCGTGCTTCCCGCGATTCTGGAACACTGCCACTGGTGCAGATCAGCCCCAATCTCTCGTTTGATCTCCTGAAAAAATCCAAGGTCGTGGGTCAGAATCACCTTCTGGTATTCGGCAAAATCGTCCCCGAGGATGATCTTCACAACCTTCATGCGATTGCTCATGTCGAGGCTGATGAGCAGATCATCCAGCACCAAAAGCTTGATCGGAGAAATCTGAAGTTGAGCCAGCGTTGCACCGAAGCGGACAGAGAGGGCCAGTTGAGTCAGTTTCGCCTCGTTCAGGAATGAGTGCGGTTTGTGGAGAGGCTTAACACCAATTTTGACCTCAAAACTTACACTTGGCCGAACCAATGTGTGCGACTCACGATCGTATTCAGCGGGTGAGGCAAGATTAACCCCGAGCATCAGCTTCATGTCTGGGGTTGCCTCTTCTGGGTCAGCAAAGTGCTTGTCGTAAAACGACTGTGCCTCCGTTGTGATTCTAGCCAGAACCTCCTGAAACGCTCGATTGAATCGGAGCAATCTATTATCGAAGCGATTGTATCGTCTGAACGTTGCGTATCCAATCTCACTCGCTGCTTTCGTTTCCGCATATGGATCTGCTTCTCTGATCTCCACCCAGAGCGCGTAAATCTTCTTAACGCTGTCTCCTTGGCAAAAGGGAAGCATCTCGTCCTCGAACACCTGCCACAAATTGATCGTCTGCGAGTTCCTGTAGTGGTAGAAGCTAAAAAGAATCCGGTAGGTAATGAAGTCGCTGGCCAAGTCACCATTCAAGATTCTCGAGACATCTTTGGTTTCATGGAGCGCCTTTGATATGGTGTAGGCAGAATCGAAAACGTCATCCTCGTTCTGAAAACTGATGGCGATTGACGCATCGTCTGGAGTGGTAGTGAATCTGTTGATCAGATTCTCGGGGCGTGAAGCGTCGAAGTATTTGGAAACATCACCGGATTGCTTCTGCGCACTTTGAAGAAAGGTGTAGAGTGCCCAATAGATCGACGATTTTCCCGCCCCATTTTTTCCATAGACCAGAAGGTTACGACCGTTGATGGAGACCGAGAGGTCGAGGAAAGCTTTGAAGGACTTAATCTTTAATCTCTGAATCCGCAGCTTGCTCATACTTCGCCCTCCCGCTTGATGACTGCCAGCAGGTCAGGACTGTCGTACGTGAGCCTGAGAAGTCGGTTGCGGATGGGGTGTTTGGAAGCGTTCAGCGTCTGGAGGTTGGTGAGGAAGTCGCGATGCTGCGCCTCGCTGGCCGTGGGATTGTAGGCGGCGAGGTGCGGGATCAAGGTGTCGTGGAAGAGGAGGTCGCGCTCCGCCATGTGATTTCGAAAGTAACTCTCCATCACACAGGCGTCGATGAGGTCTTCGAGAAAGGCAGCTGCTCCTGGACTGGTCCCGGCATTGGCATTGGCAAACTGGACAAGGGGGACTAACCGCTCAAACAGGCTCACCTCAGAGGGTGTGGGCTTCTTGACGGGTATTTTGTCCATGAAGATCTTGCGAACTTCGTAGGTGTTGCCCATCAACTCGGGAAAATTGTCGCGAAAGCAGCAGCGGAATAGATGGGAGTTCAGAAACGCTGTGATGTAACAGAGTGATTCTGTCTCCGAGTTGATGATAAATCCCTTGTCGTTCGTCAGGTAACCTCCGTTATTATCGAAGTAGAACGGTAAGAACTTGGTCATGTTTGGATACATGATCTTAGGGGCCGAAAAGAGCCTCAGATTCTCGTCACTTGGATTGTTGTCCAACTCCAGCCAATGGTGTTGACCGGGATACTTCTTATCGGAGTCCTTTTTCTTGCGCTCCCGTCCGTACTTGCACTGTCCACGCTCTTTGAGTTGCTTCTCGAACTGCTGGAGATGCCGGAACACTGCGGGGTAGCGCTTCTCCAAATATTCGTGCGCGCCGAATTTGATGATAAGCTGGTAGGTGTCATTCCAGTCGACCTTGTAGCGTTCCACATCCCTTCCACGAAGCAGCCTGCCAATAAGCTCTTCACAAGCAGGATCTTTGGCAACCAGAGCATCGCGCTCCGCCGCGGTCAGGTAGAAGGCTTTATTGAAGCCAGTAATGATGCCGCGAGAAATTTGGATGTCCCACTTTCCGAGAGGAATGCCTTGGGCTTCGACGAGTTCCTTGATGCGAAGTCGCTCCCTTGAAAGAACCACCCAAGGATCGGCCCCGAGGTTTCTCTGTTGTACAGCATTTTCGGCGAAGTAGCCGCCGGGATCGCCGATGGCGCCCCGGTCATCAGTGGCATAGCAGGACATGACTTCGCCATTCGGATTTTCCTTCACCAGACGAGTGATGCAGGTATACGTGGTCGCGGCTCCGAAGTTCTGGGCCATGCCGAAGTCGAGAACAGATTTGGTGTTAACCTTCGAGGCGAGGAAGCCGCGAAGTCCTTCACCGTATCCTGCGCGCATCCATTTATTTGAGGTGATGAAGATGAGGTTACCTCCCTTACGCAGCAGGTCGGCACCACGTTCGTAGAAGAAGCAGTAAACATCTCCTCGTGCGGCATACGTCGCGAATCGTTGCTGCCAAAGGGCCTGAATAGAAGTGCCAGCAAAGCGCTCGACGGAGATGTAGGGCGGATTGCCGATGACAATGTCGAATCCCTCGAAGAGCGAACGTCCGAACATCCAGTGCGGATCGAAGAAGTCTGCTGACTCTTGCGGATTAAAGGGGTCCCATTCGGCAACGTGCTTTGACTTCGTCGGAGACATAAGACTTTCGGCGAGGAGTTGGGCGAGTTCTTGCCGGAGACCCTTTACTCTGCGTTGATTCGCTAGCTTTCTATCCCGTCGCTGTTCGGAGAAATGGCTGTGGTAGAGAGACTCAATTTCTTTTTCGATCAGGCCGACACGGGGATCGACGAGCAGGGATTGCGTCATCTCGGGCACGCCGGTGAGGGTGTCAGCGGCGACGAACTTGGTTTCCAGATTGGGCAGCGGGCGGATTCCGCGGTTATCCCTCTTGTTCCGGTTGGTCTTCTGGTCGCAGACGAGGGAGATAAAGAAGCGAAGCTTGGTGATCTGGATGGCGATGGGCTGAATGTCCACCCCGTAGAGGCAGTTTTCGATGAGGTAGAGCTTGCGTCCGTAGTCATCGTTGTTGTCAGTAAAGGCGCGTTCGAGTTCCTCGCGCATGGGGGCGGAGTCGAGCTTGGCGAGCTGGGTCGCCTTCCAGCGTTCGTTGTCGGGATCGAGCTTGCCGAGGATATAGACGAGCTTGTGGAGGACGCCCATCGGGAAGGCGCCGGAGCCGCAGGCGGGATCGAGGATTTTCAAGGCGTCGATGGCGGCGATGAGGCAGGCGACTTCGGACGCGGTGAAGGGGTGATTTTTCTCGGTGTAGGCGAAGAGGAGGTCGAGTCCGGCGCGGGCGTCGGGTTCCTTCATGCCGGCCTTTTCCACGAGGGCGCGGGTGAGGTGGGCCTTGAGCGACTCGTCTACCATGTAGTCCACGATAGAGCGCGGGGTGTAGAAGGAGCCGGTCTGCTTGCGGGCGGTGGTTTTGGTTTCCTCGTTGTAGGCGGCGAGGAGGTTCTCAAAGACCTTACCGAGCAGTTCGGGATCTAGGGCGATTTCCTGATCAATCGGCGTATTCTCGACGATGGTGAACTTATAGCGGTTCAGGATGGGAATGAGGCCGGTGACTTTTTCGGCTTTCCGCTTTTTGTCGTCATAGACAGCGGAGAGATCGGCGGTTTCTCCGCTGTCGAAGAAGAGTCGGTCGGGGACGGTGGAACGCTTTTTCGGGTTTCGGGAGAAGCCGTCGAGGTAGCGCTTCTTGTCGGTGCCGTCCTCGGTGCGGTCGAGGCACTCAAAGAGGCCGCCGTTGAGGAAGGGGATGTCGGCGAATTGGGCGAGGGCGGCGTCGGGCTTGTCGTGGAAGAGGGCTTCGTAGCGGTAGAGGTTGTTAACGTCGTAGGTGGCGCGGTTTTTCGCGAAGCCTTCATCCTTGGCGAAGACGCGGTAGGACTGACCTTTGGCGTCCTTGCCCATGCGCTGGTTCAACGTGGCGAAGAAGAGGTTTTGCAGGATGGCCTGGTAGTAAGTGGAGCTGGTTTCGCTCTCGGGATCGAAGCCCTTGAGCAGTTTGGCTAGATCGGTGGGGTGGAAGAGGTTCTCCGGAATGAGGCCCTTTTCCTTGAGGAACCAACAGAAGATGAGGCGGGTGAGGAGACGGATGAGGCCGGTGGCGCAGCGTTTCTCGTCGTCGGCTTCGAGGTCGGCGGGGAACTCGACCTGCGGGAGCGCCCAGAAATACCAGTTGGCCAGCTCGCGGTAGAAGCGTTCGTTGAGCAGCTCGACATTAAAAATTCGCTCCCACGCGCCGTGCAGGGTATCGAAGTCGGTGATCGGCTTCTTTTGCGGATGGACGAGATTTGGGAGCGCCAACGAGAAGAGGATGTCGAGGTGGCCGCGGTGAGGCTGGGCGCAGTCGATCTCGCGAATGAGGGTGACTTTGCCGAGCACGTCTTTGCTCTCGTCGAGCTTGTTCATGCGCCGGTTGATGACGGCGATGGTGAGCTGGCTTTGATGCCGGAAGAACACCATGACGGGCATGGGGAAGATGCGATTGATCTGGCGGGCGATGGCCGAGAATTTGCCGCGCGCGTAGTCGCTGCCCTTCAACTCGATGGCAATGAAGACGTAGGATTTCAACAGCCCCGCCTTGACCGTGGTGTCGGTGAAGAGGCTGGATTCATGGCTGAGTTCCTGATCGGTGAGTTGGAAAAGGAGATCGGCAGTTTTCCACTCGGAGACGAGGGCTTTCTCCTGGTCGAAGCCGGAGGCCGGGAATAACTCAATGAAGGAGCGCGGTGAGGAATCGGGGCCGGCCAATGAGCGTTCAGAACGATAGCCGAGGGTGTCCAACAGACGGCGCGCGGCGTCCTTGAGTGGGCGACTCTGGAACTCTGCGAGAGCTGTGGTGAAGGTGATGCGATCGTTGACAGCGGGCATGGGCTATTCGGAAAAAGGGGTGAGGCCGCGTTCCAATTCCGCGACGCTGGGAACGGCGTCCCTGATAGTCGCGGGCAGGGTTTCGACGAGGCTGGTAACGTAACCGGAGACGCCGACTGGTTTCTGGATGTCGCGCAACGCATACTCGGCGATAACGCGATTTTTCTCCCGGCAGAGGATGAGGCCGATGGACGGCTGGTCGCCGGCATGGCGAAAACGATCGTCCACGGCGGAGAGGTAGAAGTTCATCTTGCCCGCCGCCTCGGGCGTGAAGTCGCGCGCTTTCAAATCTACGACGAGGAAGCAGCGGAGGTGCAAGTGGTAGAAGAGGAGGTCGAGGTAGAAATCCTGGCCGCCGACTTCGAGATGCACCTGACGCCCGACGAGGGCGAACCCGGCGCCGAGTTCGAGAAGGAATTTCTCTACGTGCTCCAGCAGGCCCAACTCGACGGCGCGTTCGTTGGCGTCGTCGCGGAGGTTGAGGAAGTCGAAGAGGTAAGGGTCTTTGGTGATTTGCTGCGCAAGGTCGGACTGCGGCGGCGGGAGCGTTTGCGCGAAATTGGTGACGGCCTTGCCCTGGCGCTCGTGCAGGGCGGAGGTTATTTGCAAGGCGAGCACGTCGCGCGACCAGCCGTTCTCGACGGCCTTGGCGGCATACCAGAGGCGGAGAGCGGGGTCTTTGAGTTTGTGGATGAGAATGATGTTGTGGCTCCACGGAATGCCCAGTGTTTCGGGCGGCGGTAATTCTTGCACAGGCGGTGCAAGAATTGGCTCGTGGGCGTCCGCTGGCAGAGGCGCGTTCAATTCTGTCACGGGCTGTGACAGAATTCTGGAGTGAGGATTCAACTGGTGCTCGCCGCCCAATTCTGTCGCAGGCCGTGACAGAAACTTATCCCCTTGAGCGTAAGCGACATAGAACGCGCGCATGCGCCAGAGATTGAGCGGCGAAAATCCCTCAATGCCGGGGAACTCCTTCTGAATATCGACTGCCAGCCGCTCGATGACGGATTTGCCCCAGCCTTCCTCCTTTTGCCGAAAAACGATGTCTTTGCCAATCTGCCAGTAAACGAGAATGAACTCGCGACTAGCTGCCAGGTGAGCACGCAACTGCGCGTGGCGAACGCGCTCTTTGATGCCAGTGAGGAGCGCTGCGTAGTTCGCGGGAACCGGGGTGGCATCCACCGGCGCATTGCTCTCAACGGTGACGAGAGTTCTTTTGCCGGTGGTCGGTTCGCGTTTCATGGCGCGAGGATGACCAACCACGTCATCAGTTCGAAATCGTCGGAGTCAGCTTGCGGCGTTTCGGCGGCAGTGGGGAGCAAGCCGTCCCGGCCAGAGAGCAATGAGGCGGTGGCACGGCGCTGGAAAGTGTGCTGGATGGAGGCTAAAGCCCGACGGGCAAGCGTGGAGTAGTGACCCATGTCAGCACCGTGGCCTGTGCGCGTGTCGAAGAGATCGCACAAAGCTTTATTCGCCGACTCCTTCTTGGCGGCGAGTTCACGAAAGAGCTGAAGGATCTGCTTGGGCGCGGCGAAGGAAAAACGGACATCCCCGGAGTCGAGCAGATATACGAGAAAATGGGGGTGAGTTGGGTTGAGCTTTTCGGGACCGGTGGAGGCAGAATTACCGTTGGCGCCCTTTCGCCGCAGACAGAAGATAACGCCGGGCTGGCCTTTGGGAATCTGCGGATCAGGTGCGACGACCGCGTAGAGTCCCGGATTGGCGTCCTTTAGTTGCTGTTCGTTTGCCTTCAGAAAATCGAGGAGCTCGAGGCGGAAATCGTCGAGCGAGAAGTCGGTAAGGGTGACGCTTTCCTCGCTAAAATCATCGAGGTCGAGCACCTCGGTCTTGAGCTTAAGCAGCTGCTTGTTGCGATAGTGGAGATCAACTTGGATAAGGTCTTCTATCTGTTCGGTGTTGAGGAGATTGTCCTCGCCGGAGGCGGTGAGGTCCACGAGGGCCATGCGAGCCTCCACGCGCTGCTTCACTTTCAGATAAGCATCGAGGTCCGGGGTGGGCCAAAAATTCACCAGCCGCACCGCGTGGTGCCGGGAACCGATGCGGTCAACGCGCCCGAATCGCTGAATGATGCGAACTGGGTTCCAGTGAATATCGTAATTGATGAGGAAGTTTGCGTCCTGGAGATTCTGGCCCTCACTGATGCAGTCGGTAGCGATGAGCAGGTCTATCTCCTCCTGCTGCGGCATGTCTGGCTGCGTGTTCCGATCCTTGGAGCGCGGGGAGAAATTGGTGAGAATATCCTCGAATTCCGCACGGCCCAACGAGGTGAGGTATTCGCCACCACCAGCCACAAGGGCGGTATGGACTCCGTACGATTCCTTAGCCCAAGCGGCAAGTTCGCAATGCAAGTAGCGGGCGGTGTCCGCAAAGGCGGAAAAGATGATGACCTTGCGAATGGGTTCGCCTCGCTTGTTCAGCTCGGGAGTCTCAAAGCGTGACTGAAGCAGTTCTCGAAGACGCTTGAGTTTAGCGTCACGCTTTGACGGAATCGGCTTGGCGCGGTCGATAAGCTTGGTGATCTGAGCGCGATCTTTGGAGATCTCGCAGCGCCATGCTGGAATATCAAGATGGGCCAGACGCAGCCGGTGGCGTCCACCGATCTTGAATTCCTCTGGCTCAAGGTCGCCTCCGTCCAGCTCTGCCGGATCGATGAGATCGAAGTCCACGTTCTCGCGATCGTCGCGGAATTTCTCGAACCGCTGCATTCGCGCTTCGAGGTCGTCGATCTTACGGACCACGTTCTCCAGCGTTCGGCGGAAGGAATCGATGGAGCTCTCGAGGCGCTTTAGAAAGTTCACCTTCATCATTGCGATGAGGATGCGCTCGCGGCCCTCCTGGTTGAAATTGCCGATCTTGCGGTCGTAATGGGCGCGCGTATCGGACGGTAGATCTTTGCGCAGATATTTTGTGGGATGATAGAGGGCGAGGACGAGCGCCGAGATTTCATGATCCAGCTCGATGAACGGCGGGAATTTTCCCAGAGTGTCTATAGGCGGGTATTCAGACTGCGGTGGCACTCGGAGTGGAAAACCGCCGAGTAACTCAATCTCCTCCTTGTAGTGTCGTTCAATCTGGCGTCGGGAACGTGCGATAGTAATGGAGTCGAGCAGCTTAAAGAGGTCTCCGCCGAGCGTAAGCAGGAGGTCCTTGGCGTTGCGCTGCTCTGGCTTTTGCTTCGACCATGTGGTAAAGTGCTGTTGAGCTTTGCGGCAGGTTTCGCGGATGCTGGCAATGCCGAGGGATTTGGAAAAGACGGCATCAGCAGCGGCATTGGCGGGTACCTCGGGTCGACCCACATCGCCACCGGCTATGAACGAAATCTGGTTCCGCAGATCCTGAATTTGGTTGTTCACCGGGGTCGCGGAAAGCAGCAGCACCTTGCTGCGGACGCCGGGTTGAATGAGATCACGCATCAGCCGCTCGTAGCGCGTCTGGCGGAAGGTTCCATCCTCGCGCTCCGAACCGACTGCGTTGTTCCGGAAGTTGTGGGACTCATCAATGACAATGAGGTCGTAGTTCGCAGAGATGTCCGCGAGACTCACTTTTCCAACTTGCCCGCGCGTGCGGCTGAGATCGGTATGCGAAAGGACATCGTAATTGAACCTGTCGCCCGCGAGCTGATTTCGCTGGCCGGGAGAAAGCCACTTAAGCCAGTTGTCGCCGAGCTTCTTCGGGCACAATACGAGAACACGCGCGCCCTTGACTGACTCGAAGTATTTGATGACTGCAAGTGCCTCGAGGGTTTTCCCGAGACCCACGCTATCAGCGAGGATGCAGCCATTGAAATCAAGAAGTCTTCGGATGGCGCCGCGCACTCCGTCACGCTGAAAGCTGTAGAGTTTCCTCCAGATGTGCGTGTCGAATAGATTCGTTTTGTCGAGTTGCAGCTCGGCCTCGCGATTCTGTTTGAGGAAATCGCCAAAAAGATGAAACAGCGTAAGGTAGTAGATGAACTGCGGCGATTTGTCGCCATGTAGCCGGGAGAGTTCGGCTAGCACCTGTTGCTTTACATCCTCAACGAGCGACTTGTCGTTCCAAAGCTCGTTGAACCACACGAGCAGGTCGTTGCGATCGCGGTCATCGGTCGCAACGAGGTTCAATTCGATGTTATTTCCGGCGGGTAGAAGGCCGAGGCCGCGCACGGTAAAGTTCGAGCTGCCGAGGACGGCGTGCGCGACCTTGCCTTCCTGCACATGATACATCTTGGCGTGGAGAAAATCACTACGCTTAACCGATCGGATCTCGACCTTTCGCTCCACCCAGTCAGCACATTCTTTCGCAAGTTTTTTCTGTTCGAGCTGATTTAACACGCTCAATCCCCTTTCGGTAAGTCGGAACTCGCGAGCATCCTTATCGTCCCGATCTACCACGCCAACAAATCGAGGTTCACCGAATAGAAACCGTAATGATTGCGCCCTCTCGAGCGCGCTGCGCAACGCGTGGTAGGCGTGGAGAGTGAAGTACGCAGAGACAAACGACAGCTCCGCACCCGCACAAATTTTGTCATCTAGGAACTTGCCGACCTTGCCGCGTTGGTGATTGTCTCTGAGACCAGAGATGGGAGGCTGATCCGTCATGCCGTTTTTAAAGTGCGGAGAGGTTGCGGCGAGTAGCGGCGAGATGCCAGCAGAACCCGCTGGCTTGGCAGCAACGCTTGGCTTTACTGGAAAGCGCGATGTAGAAGCTGGGGTCTATGCCAGTACTGAAGAGCTACACCGACGGTTCCGGCCACTACATCCATGCCTCGGTGCGCGGAGCAGTGATCACTTTTCAAACCACGAAGCGCGGAGTGGAGAAGCTGGCGACCGCAGGCGTGCAGCCGGGCATCCGTTTCGCATTGCGGCTCCTCGCGGACCTCACCCGCACTGGCGACGCATACACTCATAACGGTGGTGTGGAATTTAACGAAGCCAAGCAGTTCGAGTTCGACTTCAACGAGAGCCAAGAATCGGAAGCACTGTTTCCCGCGTGCGCCGTCACCGGCACATTTGACGACCTGCATCTCGTGGCACACGGTGCCGGCAGTGAGGTGTGCGTGGAGCTTCTCGCACCCAGCGCCCGTGAGAGTCTGGCGGATCGGATCCGGCTTAGTGTACCGCTCTCGATCTTGTCGCCATCCGCGCTGACCACGCTTGAGACCACCGGGCAATTCGACGCCGGTACAACGGCTGTCGCCGCACTACGTCGATGGTATGCGGAGGACGCGAGCGCGGACTGGGAACGGTTGCGCCGCGCACGTGAAACTCGGCAGCAGGGTTTTGGGTTCGACGTGCCCGGTGAATTGAAATTGTAATCAGCCCCGTGGGTATGGTCCGAATTGGGACCGGAATGTCCTCGCCCCCACATTGCTAAGCTGCAAAAGCGGTAGCCCGCACAGCCTGCGCTACGCCAGAATCCCCTTCACCACATTCCCATGCACATCCGTAAGGCGGAAGTTGCGGCCCTGGTAGCGGTAGGTGAGCCGCTCGTGGTCGAATCCCAGGAGGTGGAGGATGGTCGCCTGCAGGTCGTGCACGTGCACCTTGTCCTGGACCACCCCGAACCCTAGTTCGTCCGTTTCGCCGAAAAGAAGGCCCGGCTTCACGCCGCCGCCGGCCATCCACATCGTGAAGGCATCCACGTGATGATCCCGCCCAACCGTGCCGCGCACTTCTCCCATCGGAGTCCGACCGAATTCACCACCCCAAACAACCAGCGTATCCTCGAGTAACCCCCGCTGCTTCAGATCCAGCACTAGTGCCGCGCTCGCCTGGTCCACCTGCCGGCAGAGCTGCTCAAAGTCGTCGTTCAGATTCTCGCCCGTGCCGCCGTGGCTGTCCCAATTTGTGTGATAGAGCTGCACGAAGCGAACGCCGCGCTCGACGAGCCTCCGCGCGAGGAGGCAGTTTGCCGCGAAGGACGACTCGCCCGGAGTCACGCCGTACATAGCCAGCGTCTCTGGGGATTCCTTATTCACCTCCATCAACTCGGGCGCGCTGGTTTGCATCCGAAAGGCCATCTCGTAGGCGTTGATACGCGTGAGGATCTCCGGATCACCCACTGTCTCCATCCGGTCGCGGTTCATTGCCCCGATGCTTTCGTAGAAGTCCTGCTCGCTCTCCCGCGTCAGGCCGTCCGGGCTGCGCAGGTGGAGAATTGGGTCGCCTTTTCCGCGGAAGGGCACCCCCTGGTATGACGTCGGCAGGAAGCCGCTGCTCCAGAGCGAATTCCCGGCACGCGGTCCGCGGGGGCCGCTCTGCAGCACTACAAAGCCGGGTAGATCACGCGATTCGCTACCCAGTCCGTAGGTCGCCCACGAACCGAGGGAAGGGCGGCCGGGTGCCTGAAAGCCCGTGTTCATGAAGAGCTTCGCGGGCGCGTGGTTGAAGACATCCGTCGTGACCCCACGCACCCAGCAGACGTTATCCGCAATCGTGCGATGATGCGGCAGCAGGTTGCTCAGCGTCATGCCACACTGCCCGGCGGGCTCGAAGGTGCGCTCCGTGCCCAGCAGCGTCTCATCGCCCTTTAGAAAGGCGAAGCGTTTCCCCTGCATCAGACTCTGCGGCGGAGGCTGCCCGTGCAGTTTCCGCAGCATCGGCTTGTCGTCGAAGAGGTCGAGCTGGGACGGCCCGCCCGCCATGAAGAGGTAGATCACCCGCTTTGCCTTCGCGGGAAAGTGACCCGCTCTCGGTGCCATGGGATTCGCGGGATCCACCACCAGCGGCGCGGCAGAGGCGTCGCCATTGAGCAGATTTCCCAGCGCCAGCGCGCCCACTCCGAGTGCGCATTGACCAAAGAAGTGGCGCCGCGTGATCTCCTGCAGGCGGTGGGTTTGCGAAGGCGATAGCGGCGTCATTCGCGTGTGATGAAGTTGTCCGTATTGAAGAGGAGCCGCGCCACGGCCACGTAGGCCGCCGCCTCTGGCACGGAGTCGCAGCTCTGCTCGAGCTGTGGGGAAAGCAGTGCGGCTGCGGCAGCCTCCTCCGCGGCAAAGCGTGCAAGCTGCCGTTCGTGGAAACCCTGGACTGCCGCAAACTCCCGCTCCGACGGCTCACGGCTGAGGACCAGCGTGAAGGCGCGTCGCAGGCGCTGATCCGCATCTGCTTCCGGAAGCTCGCGCAAAACGCGGGCGGCGAGCCCCTGCGCGAGTTCCAAGAAGGCCGTGTCATTTGCCACGGTCAGCGCTTGCAGCGGCGTATTTGAGCGGCCCCGACGGGTGCAGACATTCTGAAAATCCGGCGCATCGAATGTGGTGAAGAGGGGATATGGCGCGCTGCGGTAGAACATCGTGTAGAGCGCACGGCGAAAGCGATTCGCACCTTCGTCCGCCTTCCATTTTTTGGTGGTCTGCGTGAACGCGTACACGCCTTCAGGCTGCGGAGGATGCACACTGGGCCCGCCGATCTCCGGATTCAGCAGCCCGCTCGCCGCGAGTGCGGCGTCGCGAATGATCTCCGCCTCGAGCCGAACCCGCTCCTGTCGGGCGAGCCAGAGATTCCGCGGGTCTCGTTCCGCCAACTCCGGGCGCGCGTTCGAAGACTGCCGATAAGTTGCGCTCGTCACAATGAGTCGGTGCATGGCTTTCATGGACCAACCTTGGCGGATGAATTCGCGCGCCAGCCAGTCGAGCAGCTCCGGATGCGTAGGCGGCGTGCCCTGCGTGCCGAAATCCTCCTCCGTTTCCACGAGTCCCCGGCCGAAGTAACGCATCCAGGTGCGGTTCATCGTCACACGCGGCGTCAGCGGATTCTCCGAATCAACAAGCCACTTCGCCAGGTCCAGCCGCGTGCGTCCCGGTGCGGCAGGAAGCGTCGGCGTCACGGCGGCGAAAGCTCCGGGATAGAGTGGTCCCGTCTTTTCATCCGGCCGGAGGTAGTCCCCGCGTAAGGCGATGAAAGTCGGTCGGAGCTTCTCCACGTCCTTCATGACCATGAGGTCAACGAGGTCGGCATTAACATCCTTGTCCTTACTCTTAGGGCGGTTCGGCTTCGTCTCCTCCTCATAGGCCGCAGTTACCAACTGGTGCTGCGCTCCGGAGCGCGCCTCCGGCGGAGTCTTCAGCGCAGTTAGAAGCCGCTCGTCCTTGCTGCTCGTGCTCGCCGGTGCCGTCTCGGAAAACTCCAGCGCGAACCGCCCGACCAGGTACTTCTCATTCAGGTCGTGGTGCAGGCGGAATTCCAGCGCCTGCTCTCCCACCTCGACCGGCTTTGCAAAGACAACGACCGCCTCGTGATCCGCGTTCAGTTTCGCCTTTGAGTTGCGGGTCACATTGATGGCCCACCCGGTTTTCGGATCCTCATCGATCGCGCCCGCCACTGCATAGTTTGGCTGCTCATGATCGGCAAACGCGGTCACGAAAGGCTGTTCCACATCACCCAGCTTTGCGTGGAAACCCGTCAGGACGAAATTGCCGTTGGGCGCAATGCCCGGACCTTGGTTCGGCAGCGATTCATGGGTGAGCACCCGCAGCCGGACTGCAGCTACGCGCTTCAGCTTCGACTTCGCCAGCACCCGGTAGGTGTCGTTGAATGAACCCCGGCCGTCGGTAAGTAGCGAATTATCCTCGAGCAGGCGGAAACTCGCGTTGCTCTTCGTGTCGAATTCCGCGTACTCCACCGGCGTCCACCGCACCGGCTCCGCCGTGCCAGGGAGGATCCGCGCCAGTACTTCCTGCTCCCACTGCGCCTGCGTCTTCTGCGGCGGCGGCTCCAGGGCAGGAGCGGCTTTCCCGAAGACCTCACCCCGTGCCACGCTCACGGTCGCGCCTTTGTTGTTCACCTCTTCTCCTTGATTGAAGAACGCCGAAAACTCGTAGAACTCTCGGTGCGTAATCGGGTCAAACTTGTGCGTGTGGCACTGCGCGCAGCCGACCGTGAGGCCCAGCCAAACCGCGCCGGTGGTGTGTGTCCGGTCGATCACCGACTCAAAGCGGAACTGCTCCGGCTTCGTCCCGCCCTCTTCATTGATCAGCGTGTTGCGATGAAAAGCCGTGGCGATGAGCTGGCTCTTACCGGCATTTGGCAGCAGGTCCCCGGCGATCTGCTCGCTGGTGAAGCGATCGAAAGGCATGTCGTCGTTCAGCGCCTTGATCACCCAGTCCCGGTACGGCCACATCGCTCGTGGATTATCGATCGCGTAGCCATTCGAATCCGCATAGCGCGCCTGGTCCAGCCAATGGCGGCCCCACCGTTCTCCGTAATGCGGGCTCGCCAGCAGCCGCGCCACGAGCTGCTCATAGGCATCTGGGCTCGGGTCCTCTGTAAACGCGCGGACCTCCTCCGGTGTTGGCAGTAGCCCGGTGAGATCTAGTGAAAGGCGCCGGATTAGAGTCGCGCGATCCGCCTCCTCTGAAGGCTTCACCCCTTCGCGATCCAGCTTTGCGAGGATGAAGCGATCGATCGAGTTCTTTACCCGCCCCTCATCCTGCACCGGCGGCGGCACAGGATCTCCCACCGGCAGGAATGCCCAATGCCCTTCGTACTCCGCGCCCTCCGCGATCCAGCGTGTGATCAGCGCAATCTGCTGCTCCGTGAGCGGGGGTTTCTTCGCCTTTGGCGGCGGCATTACCTCATCCTTCTCGTGTGAACGGATGCGCACAAGCAGCTCGCTCTCGTCCGGCTTCCCTGGCACGATCGCGGTGAAGCCCTCATTTTCAGCAATGGCTCCTTCGCGGATATCAAGCCGCCGGTCACCATCACGGCGCTTCTCATCCGGCCCATGGCAGGCGAAGCAGTTTTCCGAGAGAATCGGCCGGATATCACGGTTGAAGCTCACCTTCTCCACGCCAATCTCGCCATGTGCCAAAGGAGAGAGCCCCGCGAAAAGAAGCACCGCGCATCCTGCGAAGTTGAATGGTGAAGGCAACCGTCTCAGCGAAAGCATCAAAAGGGGGGACGGCTTATTTAGCTCTGTTCCGGAGGAATTCAATGGTTTGGGTGCGGGTCCGCAGACGTAGTTCGGTGCCGAGTACTTCGTCTGAGGCTCCATCTTTCCACCTGAACTGAGTCGGTCTAGTAGAGTAGGGGAGGTAGTTGTAGAATGTTGGGGAAGCATGCGCCTGGATTGGCTGGTGTACTCGGGCCTGCCAGCATGACCTCAGGGACTCTTGCCCGTAGAAACCGGCGATGATCTAGTTTCTCTGCGAGGGATTATCGGTTGAGCGTCGTTGTTCTGGTTATGAAGACGATTCTTGCTGTATCCATTTACACGGTGCTTGCCACCGGCGCATTCGCCCAAGTGGGCACGACGAGACAAGGGAGCCTTCCTGAGCCACGTTCAAAGGTATCTGACTTAGCAGCGGCCGGGCAACCGCATGGGGAAGCTCAGCGCTTTGACCTGATTTTCCCGGGAGGGACGGTGACGGAATTCATCAAACAGGTGAAGGCGAACCTCGGGGAGAACGTGAACGTGATTATCCCAAAAGGATCCGAAGCGGCTCTGATCCCCCCGCTGGAGGTGTACCGCGTAACACTGAGATCCCTGTTTAGCGCTGTAACTACTGCGAGCGGGAGCCGCGTTGCCTTTCAGAGCGAGGATCCCCCAGATGCTCCAGGGGCCATTTGGACCTTCCGAGAAGTTGGGGGTGATGTGGCTGAGGTGCGCCCACAGGTACGTTATTTCCCCATCGCCCAATATTTGCCCCGGTTCACAGTGGAAGATATCACCGCTGCAATCGAGGCCGGCTGGGCACTTCAGAACAGCAACCGGGGATCCAATGCGGTGGTCAAGTTCCATGAGGAGACGAGACTTCTCATCTGCGCCGCGTCCAGCGAGCAACTAGCCATCATCCCACAAGTTCTGGCCGGCCTTGATGAAGTTCCCTTTCCGAAGAGCCATAAGATTATCGAAAGGGCTTCGAGAATGCGCATCCCAAGGCTGGAGTTCAGGGACGCCACTCTCGCCGAGGCCATCGAGTTCATTAAGCGGAAATCGATCGAACTCGATCCAGACCTCCATCGATCAATCGAACTTGACCCAGACGAACGTCCTGAAGGCGGCATCAATATTATCTTCAATGAAGACACGAGTGTAGCGGGACGCAGGGTGACGCTCGTTCTCACGAACGTCACCGTCCTCGACGCGCTTCGTACCGTCGTCTCGATATCTGGGCTCGACTTGCAGGTTACCGACGTTGCCGTGGTCTTGAACGCTGGTGCGGAGCACGGAGGCCCTTCGCGTGAGGTAGATGCGGTTAAGCCTGCGAAAGGTGGATTGGGTAGTACGGAAGCACAGACTCCCAAGCCGGGAGCACCGGCTGGCGTGTCGCAAGGATCCGTGCTCCCTCCCGGCCATGAGCCTCAACCGAGTGCACCGCCAGCGAAATAACGGAAGGACTATTCAACGACCCTACTCCCTGGCACACTGAGCGAGTGGCCTTTGGTGACGGCAGTCTTGTATGGAACCCGATGGAACTCGTCGAGGCGGACGCGGACGACACTCCTCAGCTTTCGGCCCGGCTGGTGAAAGGGGAGGAAGGTGCATGGCGGGAGTTTCACGCACGGACTTTCGATCGCCTCTTGCGCTATCTCTGCACCGTGGGTCATGGAAATGAGGAGGCGGCACACGAGGCGCTGCAACGTGCCTACGTGAAGTCGGTGCGACATGTCCGCCGCTTTGAAACAGAACACGCGATGTGGGGATGGCTCGCCCAGATCGCACGTGGATGCCTGATTGATCTCGCTCGCAGCGAATCCCGGTATGCCACACTCCTGGGGAAGCTCGCTGCCGAATTGCCGCAGGAGCATACAGACGCACCGGAAGAATCTGAGCTGCGAAACCGCCTCGCAGCCAGCCTTACGCGGCTCACAGCGTCAGACCGCGCGCTGATTCAAGCTCACTACATTGATGGCCTTCGGATTCAACAGATTGCCACCTCGGTAGGGGCAACACCGAAGGCAGTCGAATCACGCCTCGCGCGGATCAGATGCCGCATGCGCACCTGGCTGAATCTCACAAAGAAATATGAATGCTAGAACAACCGCTGCCCTCCGGACTGAGTCGCTCGCTGCCACCATCGCGGCAGCGCGTAACCGCAGATACCTCAGGAGAGCTCGAGCCACGGTGCTTTCGCTGGCAGTGCTTGCCGCTTTTTCTTACCCATTCGTACGGGTTAACCTATCCCCGGAAGTTGCGGACTTCGTTTCGCGGGCTTCAGATCCTGCCGTGGCGGTAGTCGAGAGGGTGAAGCCCTCACGAGTGGCCCGAATTACCACCGCATCGCAGCCACCAATAGCGCGAGTTACCACGTCCCCCACGGCTCATGTAGAGCGCATCAGTGGCGCCGAGCTTGCTCAATTGTTCCCTGATCAGGAAATCGCGTTCGTGGGCAAGACCGCCTTTGCTGCCAGGATCACGCCAGCCGCGGGAGCCCCATTCTGACGACTACAGGATCAATCCTGCCGGACGCGCAGCTTCAAGAACACGCGATTGCCGGTAGCGTTGCTCATCCAGGTAGTGCGGTGGTTCACCCCGTCGCCAGTTCTGGCCTGGGAGAGGAGCATTGCTGGATTCCATGTCACGAGGTCTGTCGATTCTAGCGCATCGATCACGACGTCATCCACAGCCACCGGATGCACCACTTTGAGCACCAGGGCACCGGACGACTCTTGAGACATCGCCAGCTGCGGCACCGAAGAGGACGAGCTGTCGCTGGTGCCAAGCGCATACTCGACGAGTGCGGTGTGCCCATCGCCATCCTCATCGGCCGCTGGGTCGCCGGTGAACCAGGTGGAGTCCGCGACTCCAGGAGCACCGCCGGGCTTGGCGCTGGGTCGCCAGGAAGCAGGCGAATTGGGCTGAGTACCCGCGAGGTGCGGCCTCTGGAGAACGAGCGTCATTCCGTCTCCATCCGGGGAAGCAGGCCAGCCGGCCGCGCTGGAATCGCCATAGCTCAAACTAAAGATTACCGCCCCGGTAATGTCGTTGAGGGTGATCGTCTCACCGGAGTTCTCCAAGCCACCCGCATAGACTCCGCCGATCGCGACTCCGGGGTACGCACGCTCGAAGACGATAGCGTCTTTCACCAGGACCACCCGGGCACCAGGCGCAAGCGTGACGTTGCCGAAGGTGAAGGTCAGCCCTTGCGTAAAGTTTGCACCGTTGAGCGCTGCGGGCTGATCCGAAACATTGGTTAGCTCGATGAACTCCGTAGCGTCGTCTGGACCTGGGGGATTATAGTTCAGCTCGGTAACAAGGATTCGTGGAGGAGCCGGAGCGAAGCTCGCCTCGACGAGCGGTGACCACTCACCAGCGCTGGAAAGGACGCGCGCTTTGATCGTGACAGCGGAGGAGATGACGATCGGAGTCGTGTAGATAGTGCCCTGCGGCGGCGTGCCTACCACACCGCGGGGATCAACTCCGGATGTGGTGAAATAGAGCGACCCACCAGCATTGGGATTGGTAAGAGTAACAGTCGCGCCGGCTCCCACTGAACCGCCAAAGGGAGACATCCTGGGAGCCGCCGTAACTGGCCACAGGCCGGCGGTACGCGCCTGGGACAGGAAGGTGGCGTCCCGGCCCGCCCAGTTATTCCAGGTCCCGTTATCAAACGAGCCGCCAAAGACCGCAGCCACGAGGGGCTCTACCTGGGTGCGCAGCCCATTCCAGCGGGCATTCATGATAGGCCGGGACATTACCCCACCATTGAAGAAATGCTTCTGGAGGCGATCTGCAAAGAGCATCCGAAACTCCGCATTCTGATGAGCGCGACGGAAAACGAGCGCCGTGGTATTTCCTTCGGAGCCAGGGGAGCTGGTGCTGGAGACGTGCAATTCGGTTACAAACGTATTGTGAGTGTTGCTGATCCCGGACTTACCGATAGCTCCTTCGGCATCCCACATCGAGAAACGCCAGCGTGCGCCCGGCGCACGCTCTCTCAGGAACACATAATTATTGTGCGGCCAATCCTGCGTTCCCGCCCAACCATTGAGGATGATGTAATCGGCAACGTTGGCCATGTCCCACATTGCCGCACCCTGCTGATAGCTACTAAAGGAGGTGAAGTCGGTGTTCCGGAAGAAAGTGGACATCTGGTTGTAGGCCACCGCGTCCCCGCCCTCCCACTCCCCGATATAGTTGATGTCGAATAGATTGTCGGTGCCGTAGAAGCTCTGGAAGAACGAGTCTCTCGCGCGCTCGGTCGGATTGAAGTAGCTTTTGAACTGTCCGTTGATGAAGAGCGTCGCGAACATCCCCTGAGGTGACGGGGCTCCCATGCTGGCGAATGATCGGCGCATCCATTCGTCGACGATGAATGGATTGTAGGGGTCATTCTTCCCAGCGCGCAGCCGCAGCGTATCCCATTCGCGCAGCGACGACGTGGGGATGAAACCCTTCCTCTCAAATCGCGAGATTCCGAAGTCCGAGCGGAAGAAGAGGTTCAACTGCGGCTTGGAATGCGCGCCACTGTTCCATGCGGTATTCGCAATCCCCTTCAGCTGATACTGCGGGCGCGACCAAGGCGAGCCGGCGAAGCGCGCACCCACCGTCGTCCGCTCAACCAGTTCGTTACCCGGATTGATGATCTCCAGGGAGGCAGGCCGTTCGAAGGCGCGACCCGCAGCCATCGTGAAGTTGTAGTCGAGGCGCGGATTGTTCACGGCCCAGGAGCCGGAGGGCCACCCGCCGCCCACCTGAGCAAAAATGCCATCAGGCGAGTAGAACGTCTCCTCGGCTGGGCCGCTAAGAAAAAAGGCAGGCACGGTGGCGAGGCGGGGATCAAACCCGGTGACGTAGTTCCGCGTCCGCACCTCGCCCGGCAAACGGCCGGGCGCGAAAGCCCGTGCGCGCACAGTTGCCGCGCCAGGCGGCGTTTTCGTCCCGGGAGGAAGGGTCGCTGGGGGAGAAAGATACCGGCCATCGATGACACTGATCCCAGAGGGAAGTCCCGGGCCGCTCCAGCCAACGGCAAGATTATCGCCTCCGCCCCCCTCGCTCTGAAGCACTTCAACGTAATAGCTTTGTCCAGCGACCAACGAGATCGGCACAGACTTCGCTGACGCGTGCGTGGTCCACGCACGCGGTGCAGCCCAGCCGGTAATATAGGCAATCCGGCGCTTGTTAGCGGGATTGGTGTCCGTGCTGAGCCAGAGTTCGCCATCATCATCAGTAGCCAGCCAGAACTCGTAAGTCCCACTCTGCGGTGCATGCACAAATCCGCGCACCCGGTGTGTATAGTAGTCGCTGGTGTTACTCGGCGTCTCCAGGAGAGTGATCAGCTGAGAGGACGTTGGCGTCGCATTGGGCGGGAGATCAGCGGGGCGGACGGTCGTCCCGACAGACCACTGGAACATCTCGCGCAGGATGGTGCCCGTACCCGGACCCGTGGACGGGCGGTTCATGGGATTGAAAGGCCCGGCGTATAGCGTGCTCGTCTCGGTAGGCTCTGAACTGTCGAGGGTGTAGCGGATCGTTGCGCCCGGCGTGACCGTCGACAGCGTGATCGCAAGTGGTGTGGGGTGGAATCCAGTGGGCTTGTCGAAGTCCACCTCAGCAGTGATGTCGGCAGCGCTCCCCGCCACATTGGCAAGACCCGGCGATCCACGGGGGAGGAAGCGGTACTGGCCAGTGCCATCGTCCAGCCCCCAGGTGTGGAACGCATTCTGCTCGGGTACGCCAGTCAGCTGGCTTTGCAACGCACCCCCAGCATCCCGGAGCGCGAGATACTCTCCCTTGGAGTTCAGTGAGAAGCTGGTGTGCAGCAGGCCGCCATTGGCAGACCCCTTGAGATCGCGTCCAGAGCACGCAACCACGAGATACCCGCCCGCCGGAATACTCGTGCCGGGTGGAAAAGTCCACTTCGCAGGAGTGGCTGCATGATCGGTGAGTGCCCATCCGCCGAGATCCACCGGAGCAGCGGTGGTGTTCTTCAGCTCGATCCAGTCGAGGAACCCCGGGCCACTAACCGCGGGAGTGCCGATCTCAGAGCTGCCAATTCTATAGCGCCACTCAGACCCGAGTTCAACGAAGGACAAGGGCGAGCCGCCGCTTACCCCGGTGAAGCGGACGTCGAGAAGAAGGTCGGGAGAGCCGAGGCTGGAGTTATGCAGCTGCGCTGAGATCACATTCCGGCCAGGTCGCAGCAGATTGCGAGGCACGGTTACGGAAGCAACTGCGGCCAGGTTGTTCCCCCCATTGTCAAAGCGGGCGTCGTGATTACTTGCTGCTGTGTTGAACGGGACGAAAGCTCCGGGAGCGCCCGGGAGATTGGCGCGGGAGAGTTCGTATCCGTTTAGGTAGAGAACGTAACCGTCGTCCCAATCGACAGTCATCGATGTCGAAGTAAGCGCCGCGTACTGCGCCTCGGAGAGCGTGAATTCACGCCGGAGATAGACTGCCATCGCGACGTTGCGCATCGAGATCAGATTGGTGCGAAGCTGAGCCGCATAGGACGGATCGGCATCAAAGCCAAGCGCACCGGGTGCCGCGGTCCAGTTCGCATCCGGGTAGGCTGGCTGCGTCCAGTTTGGCCCCGGCGTTGTCACTATGGCGAAATCGGAGGCGTCATACAGCCCTCCTGAAGGCGCGTATGTTCCCGCGAACCAATTCCACACATCGCCGGGCAGGACCAGGTTCTGAGGAGCAGCGCCCCCGATCCGCAGTGTGGCGGCGCAGAAAAGCTGGCCATTCTCCACGTCGCTATTGTGAACCTGGATGGCGAGCACATTGACTCCGTCGCGCAGCAGACCGTTGGCGGCACCGATCTGGATCGTCTCCGTTGAGCCTGCCAGCTTGGCATTGAAGGCCGGTTGGTCATGCCAGGTGTAGCTGCCGGTCGCACCTGTATTCCGCCGCGCCACCTCGACGCCATTCAGGTAGGCGACGAAACCATCGTCGTAGTCGATCACGAGTTCGACCGGTGCGCCGCTGCTTGCCTGTACCGCCGTCGCGCTGAAGGAGCGCCGCAGGTAAAGCGACGGCGTCCGGTTCACCATCGCCGCGCTGACATTCGTCGCCTGGGCGTAGCCGAAACCATACGGGCCGGGAGCGCTACGCCAAAAGGACGGAACGGTGAAATCCCGCTCGTGCCACGCTGGCAGATTGCCCAGGCGCGGCGGAGCACCCGGAGGACGCTGGAGAAGCCGGTCATTCTGGACCGAACTGATCTCGTTGATAACGACCTGCTGGCCAAGGCCCGACGGAATCACTGCAAAGCAGAGCAACGCCGCCACCGGACCGAAAGTGTTGCGAAACAGGTTCATAGGGGGGGAACTTACCCACCGTGCCCTCATGCCGGCGGATGCGCAAGGGTACTTCCGCACTCCCCCTTCAGGACCAACCTCAAAGTCTAATCACGATATGTAGCGCTTATTGGGGTTCAGAGAATCGAAGGTCGAAGCTCCTGTCTCAACTTTCTATCAACTCCTGGCGCAGCCACCTCGCGGCGAGTGTACTCGCTTGGAGAGATGGCGGGAAAGTAGCTCAAATCGCTCAATCTGTTTCTCTGTCTTTGTACCCCGTCGCGCCGAAGTGCCTGAAAAAAAGCCTAGCGCGGTAGGCTTAAAGGCGAGCCCTGTAGGAGAAGAACCTACCTCAGTAGAAATAAAGGCAAGCGGGTAGGGAAAAAACCTAGTGCGGGAGGAAGAAAGTAGAGGGTGTCAAACGGACAACCTAGTGGAGCAGCAAAAAAGCCTTGAGCAGTAGCAAAGAAGCCAAGCTGGCTAGGTTTGAAACCTCTCTCGCTCGTCTTTTTTCCTAGCCTGGCTTGCCAGCCGCTCGACTTGGCGGGATCTGGGAAACTCCAGAAGGAATCGTAGTCGTCCGGAGGCTAACGATCCTGGCCGTATTCCCTAGGCCAGCTCGACGAGCAAATTACGCGTGAGATGCGTGGAGGCAGTTGAATGAGCACCTGAGCACTCCATCGAGACCATCTCGTGCCGGATCTACCGCTTCCCACGACTTCCCTGAACCTTTTGCTCCGGTGAACTCACCTCTGGCTTCGAAACGGCGCCCAGTGCCCTGATGAAATTCTGTGCCTCCGTTAATCCCGCTCCAGTGGCGGTAATGTAGAGGCTGATTGCATGGACCTTGTCGCCACGACGAGCTGCTGCGGTGATTTCTTCGAGCTCTGCCGGGTTGGGTTCTTTTTTCATTATGAGCCGACGGTACGTCCCTCTGCAAAGTTGCGCCATCCTTCCCATCGATCTGCTTCCCACAAATCGCACCTCCCTCGACACGTCCGCCCGTAGATCGAGTTCTACGTTGAGCAGATGCGCGATGGGTCGGCCATCCTTCAGCCGAACCTTGACTGGAATCTTGGAAGTGGCCGAGCGAACGCAGCGCGTCTGTCCAGCCGAGAGTTGCCGGATCTTAGTATTCCGCGCCTGTCCTTTCGATAGCTCGCATGGGTTGGCGCGTCCGATCTATCGGCGGCGGATATGAGCTTTTGTAAAGCGAAAGCGCTCAACCCCTCTGCGACGAGTCCGAGGATCGCACCTGCCGCCAGATCGAGCGGCCAGTGCGCGCCTTTGATAAGCCGGGTGATGCCGATGATCACCGTGCATGTAGTGCTCCATCCTGATGAGGCAGGGTAGTTCCGCGCGAGCGCGCGAGCGGCCGCCACACTGCCCGCCATATGCCCGGAAGGAAATGATTGCTCTGGCGTGTGCTCAGAGCCGCCGAGAGCGCTTGCGTAACGGCCTTCATCGAGAAAGACGTGCGGGCGGGTGCGGCGCACGAAGCGCTTGACGAGCGTTTTGCAGAGATCTGCGACCGCGACGGCGGCGAACATCGCAAGGCCGGTGTGCACAAGGCGGAGGTTCCGATGAATAAGTGCGTAAGCTGTCACGACCGCAGACGCGGCGTAGAGCGGCCCTTGATCGCCTAGCTTACCGAGCTTCGAAACCGTGCGAACAGCAGGATGCTCCTTCTCGCTTGCTATGCTCTTGCCCAAATCGAGATCCCACTCTTCCAGGTCTTCGATTGCTCTAATCATACGGTCTCGACGGATGCGGCAGTGATCAATCGGTCACGCCCGGTGCCTCGGCTGCGTGCGCTCGGCAGCTCCACCCGTACCTACGCCATCACCGCGCGACTCCTCGGGACGGAACTCACGACACCAGCGGCTTTCCATCCTGCCGCTTTGCAATCTTCTTTCGCAACGATTCGCCGCTGAAGTCCAGAATCGTCACCAGTGCTAGGATGAGCAGGAGGACGGTCGCGAATTTGTCCCACTGATAGTACTCGTGGTACACGTGGAGCAGGGTGCCGATGCCGCCTGCGCCGACGTAGCCGATGATCGCCGCGGAGCGCAAGTTGTACTCCAGCATCCATAGTGAATAGCTCCAGACGAGTGGGCGGGCGTGAGGCCAGAGGCCATGTTGGAATGCCTGTGGACCACTCGCGCCGATACTCCGCAGGCTGCGCGCGACGTCGAGATCCACGGACTCGAAGGCGTCGCTAAAGAATTTTCCGAGGTATCCTATGCTGTAGAAGGAGAGGCCAATTACCCCGGCCAGCGGATTCGGCCCCACAATGGCCACGGCGATGAGCGCCCAGATGAGGCTGGGGATCGTGCGGATACCGTTCATGAGCATACGCACGATGAGCACCAGCCAGCGCGGGGAGACCGTCTGCGCACCGAGCGCACCGAGGGGCAGCGCAACGATCACGGCGATCACGGTAGCCATTACGGCGATCTGAAAGGTCTCACCGAGGGCGGCGAGCGCCTGGCCAGTGATCGAGAAATCCGGCGGAAAGAAGCGGCCGAGGAAACGCCCTAGATTACCGAGGTAATCGAGATCCCGTCCGGAACCCCGCAGCGCTGGCATTGAGAAGATGACTGCGACGACCGTGAGCAGGAGGACGACACGCGTAACATCCAGACGCGAATGCCACGGGACCGGCGGCAGCTCTGGAAGCGGGCGCAAGCGACTCGTGACCGTAGCGTCTGAAGGGTGCTCGGGCCTTTCCGGCTCGTTCACGAAAGCCCTGGCATCTGCGACCGCTCGACGGCGCGCAGAGACCACGTTGCAGGATCGCCTGGCTCGATGCTCAGGACGAGGTCCGCGTAGCGCTCCACCAACTCCGGGCTGTGCAGCACGCAGACCACGGTGCGCTGCTCTTCGACAGCCTGCCGTTTCAGGATGCCGAGCACCCGCTCGGTCAAGGCCGTGTCGAGATTTGAAACTGGCTCGTCCGCGAGGAAGATCTCCGGCTCCTGGAAGAGAGCGCGGGCGACCGCCGTGCGCTGCTGTTCGCCACCCGAGACTTCCGCGACCCGACGGTGCACGTACCGGGCGAGCCCCACCTCGTCGAGTAGCCGGTAGGCTTCCCGCTGCTCCGTGGATGGGAAGCCGAAGAGCGTTCGCCACCAACTGTATCGCCCGAGCCGACCGCAGAGCACGTTCGAGAGAAGCGTGCTGTTTTCAATCAGCATGTAGTTTTGGAAGACGATGCCGACACGCGGTTGAAAATCGGGCACCTCATGCGTGCAACCATTCTGGCACGCGTACGTGATCGTGCCCTCGGTGGGCGGCAGCATTCCGCTGAGGCATGCGAGCAAACTTGATTTGCCTGCGCCGCTCGGCCCCACCACTGCAATGAACTTCCCACGCGGCAGGACCAGGTCGAGCCCGCGAAAGAGCCATGTGCCGCCTCGGCGCAGGCCGAGCTGTCGGAGCGTAGCCTGCGAGTCGCGGGTGGGTTCGGTCGCCGTCATTCGCAGACCTACTCGGCTCCCTTGCGGGCGAGTTGAAGGGCCGAATCGAGCCCGGAGAGATGCTTCTCCGCCGTGCTCTTCACCAGCTTGGATGTGAAGAGCTTATCGCGGAGTTCGGAGGTGCTGGGATCATTCATCGCGAGCAGTGCTGCCTCCAGCGCTGCCTTATCCACTGCGGAAAGCTGCTCCCGCACCGCGAGCACGTGAGTAGGCACCGGGCCCTGCTGCGCGAGCATCTTCAACTTGCCCCGCTGCTCGACGGAGAGGTGCTTGTCTTTATCCAGCACGTAGTAGCTCACGGCGGCTGCTTCCGCATCGCCATTCAGCACCCGCTCCACGGCGGACACGTAGCCGCTGCCGTAGATAACATTGCCCTTGCCGAAGAACTCCTCCGGCTTCCCGGAGTCGCCGACCAGACCCTTCTGGTGCAGGTCCCAGAGCGGGATCACGTACCCAGACGTGCTGGTCTTGCTCGCGAAGGCGATTGGCTTGCCTTTCAGATCCTCGACCTTCGTGTACGGCTTCTCTCTCAGCGTCAGCCAATAGCTGTGGTAGCTCGTCTTGCCCTCGATCTCTCCGACCAGGAGGACATCTGCGACCTTGCGGGAACGGGCGTTCACCATATCGGTCGCGCTCACGTAAGCGAGGTCGATGCTCCCGTTGGCCAGCCCCTCAAGGATTACTGAGGAAGAGAGCGGAATGATCACGTCGACCGGCTTGCCGAGCTTCGACTGCAGGTAGGTGCTCAGCTGCTTCTTCTCGGCGAGCATGGCGTCCGGATTCTTGTCGGGCTTCAGTGCGACCACGACATTTTTTGCGGAATCCTGCGCCAGCACCCTTGGGGTCGGACTGCCGACAAATAGAATTGCGAGTGCCAGGAAGAGAAGACGGGCTGTGATCATGGACGGAGAGAGTAATGAGACTTCGTCTCAACACCGGATTGCTACCGGCTCCGTGACGGTGCTGCAAGGAATTTTACCGAAAGGATTGATGCAAACGAGCGACGGCAGGAGTTGCAGATTCACTAGTAGGCGGCTGCGGACTCCACCGCCGTAGGACGTTGTCCTTGGGGCGGACTTCGCGCTTCTCAGGTCCGCGGGGATGCTGGTAGAACCCCGCGCGTTTATGCGACTTCTCGTTACTGGCGGCTGTGGATTCATCGGCAGCAACTTCATTCGGCACGTGCTGGAGCACTATGCGACGGCGATGGTGTCGAACGTGGATGTGCTCACGTACGCAGGGAATCCCGCGAACCTGGAGGGGATCGAAGGGCAATACGGAGACCGCTACGAGTTTCACCAAGCGGACATCGCAAATCGCGAGCAAATCGACGCAATCATGGCGAAGCACCAGTTTTTCGCCGTGGTGAACTTTGCCGCAGAGTCGCATGTGGATCGGAGCATCGGGTCGCCGGAGAACTTCATTCACACCAACGTCGTCGGGACGACGACGATGCTGGAAGCTGCGCGCCAAAACGGCATCCGCCGCTTTCTTCAGGTATCCACGGATGAGGTGTACGGCTCGCTGGGCGAGACCGGCCTCTTCAGCGAGGAATCGCCGATTCAGCCCTCCTCGCCCTACTCGGCCAGCAAGGCATCCGCGGATCTGCTCGCGCTCGCCTACCACCACACCTATGGGATGGAGGTCGTCGTCACTCGCTGCTCAAACAACTACGGACGGTATCAGTACCCGGAGAAGTTGATTCCGCTGATGATCCTGACGGCGCTGAACGACAAGCCGCTTCCGGTTTACGGCGATGGACTGAACGTGCGCGACTGGATCCATGTGGAGGATCACTGCGCTGCGATTGTCGCCGCGCTCCTCAAAGGAAAGTTTGGTGAGGTGTACAACGTTGGGTCGGATGGCGAGATGCGCAATATCGAGGTCGTGAAGATGATTCTCGATCACCTTGGCAAACCGCACAGCCTGATCAGCTACGTGCAGGATCGGCTGGGTCACGATCGCCGGTATGCAATTGACTCCAGCAAGGCGCACCGCGAACTGGGGTGGAAGCCGTTGCACAACCACGAGCAGGGGATTCGCGAAACGGTGGACTGGTACGTTAAGAACCCCGGGTGGTGGCAGCCGCTCGTGCGCAAGTAAAATGGCGCACACAATCGTGGTCGGAAGCGGGGGACGGCTCGGGAGCGCGCTCGTCCGGGAGTGGAACGCCGGTGGGGAGCACGTTACCGGTTTCGGGCGCGGACAACTCGATCTATCGAATCCAGCGTCGCTGCGAGCAGCGCTTGAGCCGTTGGACTTTGACATACTCGTGAATTGCGCAGCGCTTACCAACGTGGATCGCTGTGAGACGCACCCGGCGGAAGCTTATCAAGTGAACGCTGAAGCCGTTGAGGTTCTTGGCGAGATCTGCGGGAGCAAAGGTGCACGATGCGTCCATATCAGCACCGACTATGTATTTTGTGGCGAGAAGCAGGCGTCTTATACTGAGGAGGATGAAGCTCGGCCGATCAGCCATTACGGCGCATCTAAACTGGGCGGGGAGCGCAGCCTCGCGCGTGTGCTGGAAGACAGCCTCTCCGTGCGTGTTTCCTGGGTCTTCGGACCAGATCGGCCGAGCTTCGTGGATCAGATTCTGAATCGTGCGCTTGAGCATGAGAGCGCACAGGCAATCGCCGATAAGTGGGCGGTGCCTACTTACACCCTGGACCTGGCTACTTCGCTGCGTCCGTTTCTCCGAGAGATTCCCCAGCGGGGCGTACTACACCTATGCAGCAGCGGAGGCTGTACGTGGCAGGAGTACGGGCAGTTCGCGCTCGATGTCGCACGCAAGTGCGGGGCGCCCCTAAAGGCCACCCGGGTTGAACCTCTTATGATGGCCAACCTCGAGGCCTTTATCGCGAAGCGACCGGTCCACACAGTGATGTCGAACGCGAAGGCCTCCCTGCTACTCGGAACCGTCCCCCAAACATGGCAGGCCTCTGTGGAGAGCTACGTGCGCGGCTACTGGGTTCCTGCCGCGAGAGGTCGCTAATTCCAGAGCGCCTGAAGGTCTGGATCGATTCGGGCATTCTTCTTCATCGCTGCGTTGAGCTGAATGGCAGCACGTATGCACTGTTTCGCGGTTGAAAGATCCCCGAGGCGCGCCTCATAGCAGGCAAGATTGTAGTGAAGGATACCGGTCCTACGGATCCATTCAGGTGCGGCGAGAAGTACTTCCACTGCCTCATCTCCCTTATTCAATTGATGAAGTGCAAATGCCCGCTGAACGGTGAATTCTTCCTCCTGCGGGTGATCGGACGCCCCAGCCAGCGAGAGAGTTTCCGCACGACCCCAATCCTTCAAGTGCAACAACACCCGCACTCGAGCAAGCATTACCGCTGAGTCGCTTTGCTCGCCGCCAGGGATCTCACCAAGCTCCACCAGAGCTTCATCAGGCATACCAAGGTAGAGGTATCCATCGGCAGCGTGAAGAGCCCGCTGCGCTTCAGCGCTATGCGTATGATTTCGATTGCCGAGATACAACATGGTCGAGTGGACGTTCAGGAGCTTGAGCGGCATTTTCGCGCAGAGCGCCAATGCCAAATTCGCGGGCGATGTGAGACCAGTGCCAGCGGCAATCTTGTGAACGGAGCATCTTGATTCCGATGCACTGCAAGTGCAGGAAGCACCGTTGAGCTTTGTTCATCGGAGTCGCTCCTTTCATAACTGAATGTTTAGCACTGCTCATGCCATGAGGCATTTACCCCAGAACGTCGTGATTGAGCGCTGAAGCTGTGATTATTATTACGACACCAGTGTAGTAATCAGATGGTGCCACTTCCTAGAAAGGCGCAAGCAGGAGTCGCCTGAGGGCGCCTTTAACCGCTTGCCAGCCCTCGATTCATGGATACCCTGCGCCCTTCCCATGCGCAGAGCCTTCATCTTCATCATCGCGCTGTGCATAGGGCTGCGACCGATGTCAGCGGGTGCTGCAGAGTGGACCTTGGTAAAGCACGACGGGCGGGACTACGTGAGCTTTGACAATCTGGCCACGTTTTATGGGCTGGGCGGGGTGCAGCGGGTGAAGAACGACTTCTCGATGAAGATTGGATCCCGCAGCCTGCGCGGGCGTGCGAACTCGGTGGAATTCTTCATTAACAATCTGAAGTTCATCCTGAGTTACCCCGTCGTGGAACATGGCGGTAAACTCTGCGTCTCTCGCATGGATCTGGTGAAGGTCATTGAGCCGGTGCTTCGTCCAAGCAGGATCAAGGGTGCTGAAGCGGTCGATACTGTGATTCTGGATGCGGGGCATGGAGGTCACGATAACGGGGCGTACAGCCCATACGGTTGGGAGAAGCAGTACTCGCTGGACGTAGCAAACCGCGCGCGAATGCTTTTTCAGCAAGCGGGCTTCAAGGTGTACATGACCCGGACCACCGATCGATTCATCTCGTTGGATGAACGGGCGCGCTTTGCCAACAAGTATCCCAACGCACTCTTCCTTTCAGTTCACTTTAACTCGGGCGGAGCGGGGACCGGGCTGGAGACTTTCACGCTGGCGCCTCGAGGTGTCCCTTCCATGGCTGCAGATGGGCCGCGCGTCACTGATCTGCAGCAGTGTCCTGGGAACGTAAACGATGCGGCCAACATCGCACTGGCCACGGCAACGCATGCCGCGATGGTGGTACGCAGCAAGATGTATGATCGAGGGATCAAGCGGGCGCGCTTCGTGGTAATCCGCGACATCACGATTCCCGGTGTGCTCGTAGAAGGCGGGTTCCTGAGCAACAGCCACGATGCCAAGCTGATCGCCACTCCGGAGTACCGGCAGCAGATGGCGACCAGCCTGCTCCAGGCGGTGCAGAACTACCGACGGGCGGTTGGCGACAACTCGCAGCAGTTTGCAACGACCGCAGTTCCGCGGATCGATACGACGCCGCCGCCCATCAGCGCGTCGACTGCGCTGGAACCGCAGGTGATCACAGTGCCCAATTGAAAACGGCGAGCATGCTCCCTCCGCCTCCCGCGGGCCGGGCACGCAGGCCCGTGCGCCCGATTGGCGTTTTTGATTCTGGGATCGGCGGATTGACGGTTGCCGCCGCTTTGAGGGAGTTGCTCCCGGCGGAGAACATCTTCTACATCGGCGACACAGCTCGAGTGCCTTACGGCGGGAAGTCGCCTTCTACGATCGAGCGTTACTCGATCGAGATCAGCGGGCTGCTCCTGGCGGAGCAGGCCAAGGTGATTGTCGTCGCCTGCAATACGGCCTCCGCGCTCGCGGTACCCAGGCTGCAAGACCTTCTAAAGGTGCCCGTAGTTGGAGTGATCCAGCCCGGCGCGGAGGCTGCCGTCTCGGCAACGAAGACTGGCGTGATCGGCGTGATTGGAACCCGGGCGACCATTTACAGCCGTGCATACGAGCGGGCAATCCACGCGCTAGAGCCAAAGATGAAGGTGATCAGCCAGGCTTGCCCGCTGCTCGTTCCACTCATCGAGGAAGGGTGGATCGAGGATGCAATCACGGACTCAGTGATTGAGCGATATCTGAGCGAGTTGCTGAAACAGGGGGTGGATACGCTGGTGCTCGGCTGTACTCACTACCCCCTCTTGCGGGAGTCCATCCAGCGATATGCCGGAGGCGGGATCGCGCTGGTGGATTCCGCACAAAATTGCGCGCTCGCCGTGCGGGCATTGCTTAAGCGAGACCGGCTTTCCGCTCCGCGAGCGCATTTGGGGCAGATGCAGGTCGCGATGACAGACGCGTCGGACGGCTTCCTCCGAGTAGCCGAGAATGCCCTAGGGCTGCAGGTCGGAGATGTTCAACTCCGGACCGTGCAGGGTGGGGGATTCTAGTCCGCTGCGCTCATCCGTGCTGCTCGTGCCAGCAGCGAAGTGCTTCAGTATAAATCTGCCGAAGCGGGAGGCCGCTTGCGTTGCTCACGGCACGACAGGATTCGAACTCTGGAGAGACCTGGACAATGGCCGTGCCTTTGAGCCCGAGCTTCACGCTCACGACCCCCGCCGGCGTAGCAACCTTCTCGAAACGACGGCCTAGCTTCAGCCGGACGATCTCCTCCTTTCGTAGTCCAAACGCGCTGGTCTCACGAAAGATCAAGTTAGCCAACTCGCCCGTCACGCCGTCCTCACAGAGCAATGAAAGAAGCACGCCAGGCCGATTCTTCTTCATCTGGATGGGGGTGAACCACACGTCCAATGCCCCCGCGGCAAAAAGCTTATCCATGACTGCCCCGATGATCTCTGGCGAGAGATCGTCGAGGTTGGTCTCCAGACGGGTAACCGTATCCGTGTCATACCCGTGGGACATGTGAGTGAAATCAGGCAGTTTCGAGTTCGCCAAGCACGGCACGCAGAACGTTCGGGCGGGAAGCAAGCTCCCGGGAGCCCACTCCGTAGCCGATCTTCTCGATCTTGAGTCGCGGCATTGGGCCAAAGGTTTTCCCGAACTCCGCCACGATTGCAGCGCCGGTAGGCGTGATGAGCTCGTGAGTTTCGTCGGTCTCACCGATAGTAATTCCACTCAGGATCTCTAGAGTCGCTGGCGCGGGGAGTGGAAAGCGACCGTGCGCGCAGTCGATGAACCCGCGCCCCTCGTGCAGAGGTGAAACGTGAAGCGTGTCGATGCCCAAGGCTTCCAGTCCCACGCAGGCGCACACAATGTCGGCAATCGAATCAAGAGCGCCGACTTCGTGAAAGTGGACATCTTCGGGGGCCATGCCGTGGATCTTGCCTTCGGCGGTTGCGATCCGCTGAAAGATTGAGAGCGCATGCTTCTTCACAAAGGGCGAGAGATCGCTCGCCTGGATAAGGTCTCGGATCTGTCGGTGTGTGCGGCCGTGGACATGCTTGTGGTCCTCCTCGTGGTGGTGGTGGTGAGCGTGTCCAATTTCGTTCCCGTGGTCGTGATCATTCGCCTGCGGTCGCTGCTCGACGGAGCCGAGTTCCAGGTGCGCGTGAGAACATTCATGACCTGATCCGTGCTCGTGGTCATGTTCATGCGCAGAAGGGTGGCTGTGGGCTTCTTCTGGATGGTGATGATGCGCGTGAGCAGGTTCGTCGTCCTGCGCATGAGTATGTGTTTCACCCTCATGAATGCCGAACTTTACTCCTTCGATGGACTGCCGCTGCTTGCGTTCGAAGTGCATGTGGAAGTCACCGATCTCCAGCTTCGCGAGCTCCCACTCGAGGGTGGATGGCTTTACGCCCAGGTCACACAGCGCACCTACCATCATATCGCCGCTAATACCCGAGAAGCAGTCGAGATAGATGATCTTCATGAGTCAATAAGGTAGTGGGAAAGAACTAACGGGACGCAGCGATTTCGCGCAGCTGGATGGCACCATCGTAAAGCGCCTTCCCAATGATGCACCCATAAAGGCCAGGCATCGCGGCCAAACGACGAACGTCGTCTGCGCTGGAGACCCCACCGCTGGCGACGAGATGACAGCTGAGCGTGGCGAGTACACGCTCCAGCTCCGGGAAGTTCGGCCCCTGCATCATGCCGTCGGTGGCAATGTCCGTGTAGATTATCGTGCCTGCACCGGCCTCCTCAGCGCGTTTCGCGAGTTCCAGCGCGTGCAGTGTGCTGGTCTCGGTCCAGCCCTTCACCGAGACCATTCCATTCTTCGCATCAATCCCCACAGCAATCCGTTCGCTGCCGAAACGGGTAACCATCTCCCGCACAAACTCAAGCGACTCTGCAGCACGCGTTCCAATAACAACGCGCGCAACGCCTGCTCCGAGCGCGCGCTCGATCGCCTCGGGGGTACGCATCCCGCCTCCCAGCTCACAGGGGATCGATACCGCCGCAGTGATTGCGCGAACAGAGTCGAGGTTCTTGAGTTCACCCGTGAAGGCAGCATCCAGATCCACAATGTGAAGGTAGTCGCCGCCTTCATCTTCCCATTTGTGCGCAAAGGCTGCGGGATCGTTGGAGTAAACGGTTTTCTGGTCGGCTCTGCCTTGTTGAAGGCGAACAACTTCGCCGGACATTAGATCGATCGCGGGGAGCAGGATCATGGAATGAAGAGCGCGCTCCGCTACGCTACTGAGCGGATGAAGTTACCTAAAATGCCCAAACCTACGTCCTGACTTTTCTCCGGATGAAACTGCACCCCTGAGACGTTGTCGCGCGCCGCGCTAGCAGCAAACGAACCTCCGTAATCACAGCGCGCGGTCACCACAGAGTCGTCCAGTGGGTGAGGGTAATACGAGTGGACAAAATATACATGCGGACGCGCTGGAAGTCCCTTCCACAAGCAATGTGCAGGGTCCGTCAACTCCAGCTGATTCCATCCAATCTGCGGAACCTTAAGGCCGGGAGCATTGAATTTCTCCACGTTCCCTTCAAAGAACCCGAAACCACGCACCCCGGGCGATTCCTCGCTCTCTTCAAAGAGCAATTGATATCCGACGCAGATTCCTAGGAACGGTTTACCTGAGCTCATCCAGCGCTCGAGTGGATCCCAAAGACCCCGCTCTTGAATCCCTCGCACGCAATCTCCGAAAGCCCCAACACCCGGCAGCACTACAGCGTCTGCCGCTTCCAGTCCTGCCGCAGTCGAAACCAGCGCAACCTCCGCATGATTGTGCCGCAGCGCGTTGTGGACACTGCGGATATTGCCGCTTCCGTAGTCGATGAGTGCGATCATTACGCTAAGGAGAGCGTCCCAACTACGCGTGCGACCGACGTGCTGTAAACGAGGAGCTCACAGCGAGCCCTTCGTACTGGGCACGCCCTCGACTCGGGGATCGATTTGGCATGCGCTGTCCACGGCACGCGCGAGCCCCTTGAAGATGGACTCTGCCATGTGATGCGCGTCGCGACCGTACAGAATCTCGACGTGAAGATTGCAACTGGCGTGCACGCTAAACGCGCGCAGGAACTCCTCCACCAGTTGGAAGGTGAAACCGCCGATTGCAGCAACCGCTTCTGGCGCGCGATACGCGAGGAATGGACGCCCGCTGAAGTCAACGACGACGCGGGTGAGCGTCTCGTCCATCGGAAGGTAGGCGTGTCCATACCGGCGGATGCCCCGTTTCTCGCCCAGTGCCTTGGCGTACGCCTGTCCGAGGACGATTCCGGTGTCTTCAACGGTATGATGAAAGTCGACCTCGATGTCGCCATCAGCCTGCACCTCGAGATCAACCAACCCGTGCCGCGCGAAGAGCGTGAGCATGTGGTCGAAGAACGGGATCTTCGTTGCAATCGCGCTGGCTCCGCGGCCATCGATGTTTAAGTCGAGGCGTATGCGGGTCTCGGAGGTGTTGCGCTCAATCTGAGCACGACGCTGCGTCATCGTCGGGACTTAGTGCAGTGGCTCTCGCTTGAGAAGCGATTTGTCGCCACCGGTTGTTGGTGTGGCGAGCAATGGTGCTACTCGAGCACGTCGTTTGCTCGCTTGGAGATCTTCCGGAAGGCCGTATAGGCCGCGAGTAAAAGAATCACCACGATGATCGTTGTAACGATGCCGGGAAGGGTAAGAAACCAGCTGGGTTCCTCTTCCTCAACTATCTCGCCAGACTCATCTGCATCAGCAGGGGCAGCGTCCGCGGGAATGCTTCCATCGGCAGCTGCAACGGGCG
The DNA here is from genome assembly GCA_031389825.1 of Spartobacteria bacterium. Lineage (GTDB taxonomy): Bacteria > Verrucomicrobiota > Verrucomicrobiia > Chthoniobacterales > Chthoniobacteraceae > JANMSW01. Next base: position 16,536 of record JANMSW010000003.1, on the reverse strand, counting down.
GCGTCCCTTCTGTCGGAGTTGCTTCCGGGGTCGCTTCTGCCTCCGTGGACGCAGTCTCAGGTGTCGGTGAAGCGCTCCGCGATGCACTTATCTCGGTCTGCAGACGCGTGGCACTTTCGTTCGTCGCCCAGAGAGCCAACGACTTGGTAATAGCAGCTTCGGCTTCATCATATGCCTTTGCTTCAAGATGTTTACGCGCTTCCGCTGCGACCTTGATTGACTCCCGCATCTTGCTCACTTCCAGAGTTGCCAGGCGCTTTGATTCCTCAGTGGCTCTGCTCGCGATTGCCGACAGAGCCGACTCGCTACGCGCTACAATTGGAGGCCACTTGCTGTTTAGGCGAGTTGCCGCTTCCACTGCAGCATCGGCTGCCTTTTGTTCGCGTTCATTTGCGGCAACCGTCTCGGAACGTTGAGGCTCCGAGAGCAATTGAATACCGGCTTCACGCTCCGCTTTCTGAAAGGCCCAGGTCTTCCCGGCCCGATCAGCGGCTCCCTGTACCGCAGGGATGATCTGTTTTGCCAAATCCACTGCATCGGGAAAAACGCGCGCACCGGAATACGTCTGCTCCAACTGGTCGAAAGTATTTAGCGCGCCCACGAGATCGCCGCGCCGCTGCTGGTCCTGCATGTGATTCAGGATCACCTGCGCATTCACCTGGTACCGCTCCTTCTCCGCTTCTTCTTTGGAAAGCCACTTTCCAGCTAGTTTAACTTCGCCCTCATCTACTCGCTTCTTCTCGGCTTCAAACGCGGTCAGGTTGGCCTGGATCTCAGCGAGATGTGTACTCTTGGGATGCTGCGCAATGAACGCCTGAAGCGGCTTCATCATCTGGTCGTATGATGCCGCAGGCATCGAATTCACCCCAGGCTTCACGTTCTTCAAGGCCTGATAAGGTGCCTCATCCGTCGCCTCTTTCTGGACACTGGCGACGCTGGCCTTCGGGATCGTTCGGTTGTCCGTAATGCTTGCCGAAATGCGCTCCTCGATCACCACTTCGGTGGCGGTATCACGGGTTACCTTGCCGACGATCTTCTCGCCCGTTTTAAGCGTGACTGTGTCGGCGAGAGCATTGGCAGCCAGGAGTACGAGGGCCGCAGCCAACGCCTGAAGGTTGATTTTGTTTACCATGGGAGGGGCGTGAAGAAAGCACAGCGCCTGCGCAAAGGGAAGCAGCGCGTTGGTGCGTTCTACCGGACTATCGCAAAGGTGCTTAGTTCTGCGCGGGCGCGGGCGTAATTGCTGGTGCCGCTTCCGGCAACACCGTGGCTGCGGCTTCCGGTCCCGGCCCACCCTTTCGATACTCTGCCACCAGCTTGGGCGCTTGCTTCTGCTCGGCCAGATCCTTGTAACTCTCGATCCCTGTTACAATCGATTGCGCCACCTTGGCCCGCCATGCCGGAGTCCCGACGAGTGCGCTTTCCGAGCCGTTCGAGAGAAAGCCGAGTTCAACCAAGACTGACGGCACCCGCGCGAGTCGAAGCACCGCAAAACGAGCGTGCTTCAGCCCGCGATCTTCCATCGGCACCTGGCCGAGCATGGAGTGATAGATACTGCCGGAAAGCGCCGCGCTCGCGGTGTCCACTGCATTGCCCGGTTCTTCCCGAAGATTGCGGGTCGAGAACCCAGTGTCGTTTGTGGCCGGCGCACCACGCGGGGCGAGCGAGAAGATCTCAAAACCTTTCGCCAATGGATTACTAAGTGCCGAGTTGAAGTGAATCGACACGAAGATCGCATCCTTGGTGTTGTTTGCCGTTTTTGGCCGCTCATGCAGTGGGATGAAGACATCACTGGTCCGAGTCATTAGCACTTGGAAGCCGCGCTCCTGCAGGATGTCCCGAACACGCAGCGATACATCGAGCGCGAAGTTCTTCTCGAATCCATAGCGGGAATGCGCGCCTTTGTCATGGCCACCATGTCCTGGGTCGATGATTACCGTGCGGACCGGCCCCAAGCCCTGAATGCGATCTGGCCGCATCTGCGGCTCGATATTCTTCACCAGGTCCAGTCGCGAAATGAGCACTTTTCCTTCCTGAATATGCGTGGGGAAGCTCAGCCACTGCTTCACGCCATTCACATGGGCGACCCGGCTGTTCATCGAGACTCCGAGTTGATGTTTACCGTTATCGAGTGTGATCGTTTGACTCTCCCCAACAGGAGCCGAAACCGATAGACTCGGCTCGCCCACAGAGTTTATCTGCGGCAGTGCCGGCGCCGATCGAGCAGGCACGGGAGTGGTAGCCCCATCCGCAGCTTGCGTAAATGCGGGCGGCTTTCCCTCGACGGCAACCACGGGCGGAGGCGGTGGGAAACCATAAAACTTGGCAACATTCTCCAGCGAAACATAGTCGCGACCTTCGTGTCGGTAGAGTTGCCAGTCGCTTGCGGCGCTGCTCGGAAGCGCACTCGCGACAAGAGAAAGAGAGAGAAACCAAACGCTGAGCTTCATGAAGAGGGTGGTCGTGGTTGAGGCGTCCTTCAGATACATCGGGAGAGTCGCAGCGCCTGAGTGTTCGGCCCGTACCGATCAGGCCTTTATGAATCCATAGAGCTTCGTTGCCCCACGCAGAGGTGAGACAGCGACGCTGGTCCACCGTTCACCGGTCGAATGCGCAAATTCCAGTGCGCTTTTTTTGACACCGTGGCAGGTTGACCTCCTGTGAAACGTCCTGAGCCCTCCCCTGAGACCCTGCGTTCCTCCGCGCAGCTACGTGACCGCAAGCCTGGCGAGCTGCCAAACCGTCCATCTGAGGACGTGCCGCGCCCGGGTGAAGGTTTTCATCCCCGGCACTTGGATCTGCCACCTCGGCGCACCTATGGTGGGGGGCTGCGCAACGTCTTGCTCGGTACTCTGCTGGTTTTTGGGGCGGCGCTCCTACTCGCTTATGCGGCGAATTTGACCGGCCCGCGCGTGGTACTGCCCCTCGGCGTGGCTCTGCTCACTGCAGTAATGCTTTATGCCCTCGCACGGTTGCGGCTCTTCCGCCAACGCAACGGAGGGTTTGTCGCAGTTGGTCTAGTCTGTTTGCTTGGAGTTCTCGTCCCACTTATTGAGCACGCCTGGACTGGCGACGCGGGCGCCCCCGGGGGAACTCGGGACGGCAGCGCGAACCTTGCAAGGAGCGAAGGCAACGCTCAAAACGAGCCACGCTCGTTGAAAGACGCCTTTGGTCTCGCCGCGCCGGCGCCTGATGATTTCAGTTTTCGCGTCCTGCAGGATCTTCGGGTCGAGATCGAGGGGAAGCGCTACGTGATCAATGAAGGCGACGTTTTCTCTGTGGGCGACATGACAGGAGAGGACGTGCGCTTTACTGCTGGAGACGAGCAGATTGCTCTTCCTTTAAACATGGTTGAACTTATCGGCAGCCCGGTGAAGCCGGGCACCCCCGCTAATGTCGCAAATGCCAGGAACAGCGGGAGCGCTGGCAGCACCGGCAACACGGGCACTACCGGGAACACGGGAACGACGAACAGCACCGCGTCAGTTGCCCCTCCTGCGGCGAATCCGGCAACTGTTGCGAGTACTCCCCGGAAGTCCGGTCCGGTGAACATTACCGAGGAAGCGCAGCGTGAAGCGATCCGCCGGTACCCGGCAATCGGCGTGAAGAACTCACCGGAGAATCTCTCCTTTGTGGATAGCTACCAGGAGCTGAAGCACTCTGGAGCAGATGATTTCTTCACAAATCCAGAGTGGCCGCTAGCGCTTGCGGAACTGATCGCGAAACGCGAGAAGTGGAAGCAGCCCGGCCAGGCCTCCCCTCCACCGGACGCTGAGGCGGCGCTCCAGGAGGAGCCACGCCCGAAGCGTCGTCCCGTGGCGGAAGAGTTGGACGAGATGGAGCCCGAGCTAGGGGAGTTACCGCCCACGGCTCTCCCTGAGGGGAACACTCCGGCGGCAACTGGGGACAGCGAGCTGCCTTCGCAGTAGCCGCTGGTGGCTTCACAGGGGAGCCGGTAAACGGGAAGAGCTGGTCCTTTTATCTCAGAGGGGGAGCGTCGCGCAGAGATCGGTCTTTGCCCGACCCGGAGGTCCGTTGCCGGATCGGCTTTGCTGTGAAATGGACCTCGCTGGTCCATTGATGACTGAAATTCAGTCATCGCCGGAACATATTTGTCCGTTTCTATATACAAACTGGCCATCGATGGCGCAATTCAACCACGGCTGGCTGTTCTGGAACCGAGCACGGAACTTCCAGAGGCAGTGATGGGCGGCACAATGGCGCCTCCGGCCCACACGGTCGGCGGTTTGGTAGCTTTAGAGCAATTTCCGCCCACTCCGACCGGCTCTTCCCCGTACCTGCCGGCTATTTCTTCCGGAGCGTCTCCAAGTACTTCAGACTCGCGGGGATCTGGGATTCAACGGTCGGCGACTCGTCTTCGATGAAGTAGTGCTTCACCCCCGCCTTGTGCGCTGCGGCGAGCACCGCTGGCCACTCCACCTGCCCCGTCCCTAGTACCACATCGTCAGCCTTGTCCGCCTGGCCGGTGTAAACACCCGTGCGTGCGCCCTTTCGGATGTCCTTCAGGTGCATGAGCACCCAGCGGTTTGGATGCTTCTCGAGGAGCTGAACGGGGTTTGCACCGGGATGAACCACCCAGAAGACGTCCATTTCGAAAGCCACGAACTCGGGCTTGGTGTCGGAAACCAGAATATCAAAGAGTGTACCGCCGTTATGCGGACGGAATTCATAGCCGTGGGGATGGTAAGCAAAGGTGATCCCTTCTTTCTTGAGCGCTTCGCCCCACTTGTTGAAATCCGCAGCGGCCTTACGGGCATCTGCTTCGCCGAAGCTGGCGATCTCGTGCGGAATCCAGGGACAGGCTACATACTGGAGTCCCAGCGCTTTTGCCTCCTTGATCACCGTTCCGATGTCTTTGTTCAGCGCCTCGTACTGGAAATGTCCGCTGATCGCCTTTAGGCCCCTGGCCTCGAGCTGCTTGCGAAAATCGTCCGGAGTAAGACCGTAAGTACCAGCCGTTTCTACTTCCTTGATCCCATAAGCCTTGACCTTGTCGAGGGTGCCGGGAACGTCGGTCTTGAACGACTCTCGGAGACTGTAAAGCTGGAGGCCAGCCTGACCGTTGAAGGAGCCCGCCGGGTCGGCGGCAAGAGTGAGGGACGTGAGCGCGGAGAAGACGAGGAGGGGTACCAGTCGCATCATGTCCATGCTGGTACCCACGGCCGCGCAGGGAGTCGATGTCAAATTCGAAGAAGCGTGCCTCTACACATCAACGTAAAAAGGCGGCCCCCAGTGATTGGGAGCCGCCTTTAAAATGCTACGGGTCCTTGCTGCTACTTCCGCTCGACAACGACGTAGCGGCTCGCGCCACGCGAGGACACACGAAGGAGGACCTTCTTCTCCGACTTCAGCTTTTCGCTGAGCTCGACCGCCTGCTTTGAGGTGGTCACCGCTTCGCGTGCGACCTCGTGGATCACGTCGCCAGCTTTGAGTCCGGCTGCGGCAGAGGGTGAGTTCGGATCGACTTCAATGATTACGACGCCCGTAAGGTTGTTCGGTATCTCGTACTCCTTCCGTGTTTTCTCATCGATATCGCCCACCTGGACTCCATCAAGAACATCGGGATCAGTGCTGGTTGGGTCCTCTCTCGCGATGCTGCTGCGGTCGATGCGTTCACCGAGTTCGACCGTCGCCGCCTGCTCCTTGCCCTCACGCAGCAGGGTGAGCTCGACCTTAGCGCCCGGCTGGAGACTGCCGATCATGAGTTGCAGCTCGCGAGGACCCGCGATGGCTTTGCCGTTCACCTTCGTGACGACATCGCCATTCTTTACGCCGCCCTTCTCGGATGGACTCCCCGCCTGGACCTCGCCAATGAGCGCGCCGCTGGTGTTTGGATCGAGGTTGAAGGCCTTGGCCAGCTCATCGTCGAGCGGTTGAAGTGCCACGCCGAGAAATCCGCGAGTCACGCGGCCGGTCTTGAGGATGCTCTCCATGACGTTGCGCGCGAGGTTGGCAGGTACGGCGAAACCGATGCCCTGATTCCCGCCCGTGCGGCTGAAGATCGCCGTGTTAATCCCGATCAGCCGACCCTGATAATCCACCAGCGCGCCACCGGAGTTGCCGGGGTTAATCGAGGCATCAGTCTGAATGAAGTTCTCATAGTCGATGATGCCCATGCCGCCGCGGCCGACTGACGAGACGATCCCCGTCGTCACCGATTGCGTAAGCCCGAAGGGGTTTCCAACCGCAATGACCATGTCGCCAGCGCGCATCTTGTCGCTATCGGCAAAGGTGATCGGGCTGAGATTCTCGCCTTCGATCTTTAGCACGGCAATGTCCGTTCCCGGATCGCTGCCGATCTTCTTTGCCTTGTACTCCCGGCGGTTCGTTCCGAGCGTGACGATGATGTCGTCGGCGCCTTCGATGACGTGATTGTTCGTGAGGATGTGTCCCTGCGGGCTGACAATTACGCCGGAACCCAGGCCGAGCGCCTGCTGCCGTCCAGGGGCGGAAGGAGGTGCCTGGCGACCCCGCGGATTGCCGGGACGAGCTCCGGGTGGGGTTGCGGGGTTACCATCGGCGTCGTCCTCCGGGATGCCGAAGAACCGGCGAAAAGTAGGGTCGTTGAAGAGGGGGTTGCCACTATACGGGTTGGCGCCTGGCCGAACGCTCTTTGAGGTCGAAACCGTGACGACGCTTGGAGAGACCTTTTCGACCACTGGCGCGAAGCTCGGCGTTCCTGGAGCGATCGGAGACTCGTCGTATTTGATCGCAGGTGGAGGGCCGGCAGTCTTGGGCGCTTCTTTCGGGGCCTCCTTCGAAGCTTCTTGTCCATGGGCCCACGGAGAGACGGAAACTGTAAGCACCAGGGGAATGACCAGGGCGGTCTGAAGAATGCGGGAGACGTTTTTCATTGGTTTAATCAGGGTCTAGAAGACACGCATTGAAGGAACGCGTTCAAAGGCCGGTTGGACCCTGCCAGATAGAACACACGTTCATTGCTTGTTTTCAGAAGCTGAATCGCATCCCGCGCGTTCGTGGCGTGGTCCACCACTTTGCGAGGATCACTCCTGGCTCACGCTGAGGATGCCGTCCGTGAGGATCTTAGCGCGCAGACCTCCATTCCCCTTAAGTGCGGCCTCGGCCCCTTCAGCGAAGGCCTCATCCATCCAGTGGCAAGGCGAGCATTCTGCCATTCCCTTGAATCTCACCCCTTGGATGTCGAAGGTTTTTCCGATAAGCGAATTGAGATCCACGCCCTCTGTGATCACATTCCGGCGAAAGACTGCCGGCGTGTGCCTGGTCGTACCGAGGCGGACGCACAGCGCCTCATAAACCTCCTGTGCAAAGAAGGTGATCTGGCCTTTGTAATCCGTCTTGAAGTCGAGGAAGCGATCTCCCTCGAGCCCTCGGCCGGGGAGGCAGCGAACGGTTTCGCACTCCAGAGTCTCATGCTGGGACGGTGCCTCTCCGTGGTGACCGAAGAAGTTGTGGCCAGGCGAGATATAGAGGTGCTTGATCCGGATGAGCGGCTGGTCTGACATGGCGGCGCGGTTTACATTCCTGCACACGCTGCATGCCGACAACGACGAACTCGACCTTAACCGCGGCGCTTTTGCTCGGAGGCAAGTCGCGGCGGATGGGGCGCGACAAGGCGGAACTGGAGATTGAAGGGGTGCCGCTCTGGCAGCGGCAACTGGCAACGCTGGAGCAGTGTGGGGCAGAGGAGATCGTAATCTCGGCAGCCCACGGGCGCAGCGGAAAACTTGGTGGCTACGAGATGGTCGCAGACGAGGTGGAAGGGCAAGGGCCGCTTCGCGCGCTCGCTACAGTGCTGCGGCGCAGCGGCTCGTCGAACGTGCTGGTGATTGGTGTGGATCTGCCCGCGATGACCGCTGAATTCCTCCGGCAACTCTGCGGCGATGGGATTAAATTGGGCAGCACCCTCATTCCTCATGATGGCGAGCGTCTGCAACCCTTGGCTGCGTTCTACACGCGGCATTGTCTTCCCTTGATCGACGAGCAACTCGCAGGAGGCTCGTTCGCCCTGCATAGTTTCATCGAGCATGCGCTGGAAAACGGGATTGCGCGGGAGTTCTCGGCTGCCGCTCACCGGCACCTTTTCGTGAACCTCAACTCACCCGAGGACGTGTCGGCGTTTTCCCGGCAGGATGGATGCTGACGGCGCAGGCCTTGTAAGAGGGCTGACGTGAGTAGTGATCGAAGGATGGGAAGGTGAGTCGGTTTGTCGAGACGTAGTGCATCGGAATGAAGACCTGGCCGGGCTGAACCGTGGCCGTGACAAACGCGAGCGCGTCAAGTGCGCCACGGCGTGAGGTCACGGTAACGAGCGACGCTGGTTCCACCCCGAGGTGACGTGCATCGTCCGGGTGCATCTCCACGTAAACGTGGGCAGGGGCGAGCTTGCGCAGCACGTCGGATTTGCCGGTGCGAGTTTGCGTGTGCCATTGAGCCGAGCTACCGCGACCGGTGAGGAGGAGGAACGGAAATGCCTCGTCGGGTATTTCCGCCATCGGACGAGGTTCTTCAAAGACGAACCGAGCGCGACCATCAGGATGGTAGTACCGACCGTCCTCGAGCAGGCGGCGCTCGGGTAAGGGAGTCGTCGTCGAGTCCGTCCAGGGCCACTGAATTCCACCGCAGGCATCGAGCGCGGCATAGTCAGCGATCCCTGTAATGTCGCACGGCTGCCCGCGCGAGAATTCCTTCAAAATCTGGAACGCCGCTTCTGGGGAGGACCACTTTTCAAAGAGCGCGCCGCAGCCCCAGTACTGTGCGACCAGCTTGAAGATGTTGAAGTCGGAGAGTGCCTGACCCGGGGCTTTTGATACGCGCTTAAGCAAGCCGATCCGTCGCTCGGAGTTGATGAACGTGCCCTCCTTCTCGCCCCAGCCCGCCGCCGGGAGCACGAGGTCAGCAAGCTGGGCGGTATCAGTGTTGTGATACATGTCCTGCACCACGAGAAAATCCAGCTTGGCAAACAGCTCGCGGATCTCCGTCTGGTGAATCCACGAGTGCGCGGAGTTTGTCGCGATCACCCAGAGCCCGCGGATCTTCCCACTGGCTATGCCGTCGATGATCTGGTCATACGCGAGTGAGGGCTGGGTGGGAATCCGCTGCTCCTCCATCCCTAGGATGCCCGCAACTTTAGCGCGATGCTGTGGGTTCCCGAGATCATGCCCGCCGATCAGGTTTGTGGTATTCGAGAAGAGGCGGGAGCCCATCGCGTTGCACTGGCCCGTGATCGAGTTTGCTCCTGTCCCGGGACGGCCCATGTTGCCGGTGAGCAGCGCGAGATTGATGATCGCCTGCGCGGTGCGCGTCGCCTCGTGGCCTTGGTTCACGCCCATTGTCCACCAGAATGAAACGCGCTTTCCCCGCGCGATCGTCTGCGCGAAACGCCAGAGATCGTCCTGTGAGAGGCCAGTTTCCGCCGCCACGCGGTCCGTGGTGAAATGCGAGGCGAATTTAGCAAATCGATCGAACTCGTTTGTGTGAGCTGCGATGTATTCGTGGTCCATCGAGCCGCCTGCGATGAGCAGATTGGCCAGCCCGTAGAGCAGCGTCAGGTCACTCTTTGGCCGGATGGCAAAGTGCTGTGTGGACGCCATCGCTGTCTCCGTTTTGCGCGGATCGACTGCAATGATTTCCGGGCAGTTACGGTTCCGCAAGATGCGCTGCCAGAGGATCGGATGGGCGATGCAGAGGTTCGAGCCAAAGAGGATGATCACGTCGCTCTCCTCGAAGTCGGCGTAGGTGAAAGGTGGCGCATCGAAGCCGAACGACTCCTTGTAGGCACTCACGGCGGTCGCCATGCATTGGCGCGTATTGCCGTCGCCATGAATCATCCCCATGCCGAACTTTCCCAGCGCGCCCAGCAGAGCGAGCTCCTCGGTGCAGATCTGGCCGGTGCCGAGCCAGGCGACGGATTCCGGTCCATGCTCTTGCTGGATTGCCTTGAATCGCTCGCAGAAGAGCACCATCGCGCGCTCCCAGTCGACCGGTTCGAGTTCGCCACGCGAGTTTCGGAGATACGGCGTCGTTGCGCGATCAGGTGCAGCGAGTGGGGTGAGCGCTTCCCACCCCTTTGGGCAGGCCATCCCGAGGTTCACGGGATAGTTGCTGTCAGCAGTGATATTGATCGCACGCCCTTCGCGCAGGTGGACGTTCAGCCCGCAGCCGGTGGAGCAATACCCGCACACCACCGTGGTAGTGTCGTCCGGTTGTAGGCGAGCAGGCACCTGCCCGAGGCCGAATTGGCCGGGCGTAAGCACCAGATCATTGGTGAGTGGCCCATTCCACTGCCGCAGGGCCGCCGCGGCTTTCTCTCTCCAGTTCGTCATGAGTGTTCTTCCTGCCGGATCGGCACTGGGCCAGGCATGCGGAATGGCTCCGATGCCACGAAGTAAAAGTACCGGTCGATGATCTGTGCCCCAATGGTGAGACCGAGCGATGCGGTCGCGGACAGCGCTGCGGGAAGTCCCGTGAATATGAGCGCTGCGAGGGCAAGCAGCGTCGAGGAGCAGAATAGTGCGGCGGTTACGAAAATCGCGCCCTGACGCTGGAGCCAGAGCGCTCGTGCTGCGCGGTGTTGATACGTAAAGCCGGTGCTGAGCCCGCGGGTGAGCCACGCGACATCCACTCCGAAAAGCACGCAGTGGATCCCCACGGCGGCAAGCATGAGTGCCTGCCAAACACCCTCGTAGCCACCAGGCGAGACAACGTCCATCCACGCGAGAACGCCGGCTGCGCCTGCAATCCCAAGCAGCGCGGCGGTCCCGAAGAACTTCCGCACTGTGTGTCCAGCCGCCCAGCAAGGACGCTGCGTGTCGATGTAGATCATTGCGGAGCAATAGATGGCGAGCAGGCCCAGCAAGGCCGCGCCGACCGCCAATCCTTCTCCGAGCCTATATGGAATGAGATTCGCAATGATGGCTGTAGCGGGCACGACCGGTGCCACAAACGGAAGGGAGTGGAGCGCCGCGCAGGCGGAGGCGATCCCCGCGAGTCCACCGAAGGCGACGATCTCGCGGCTCATCCACGATCGCCGCAGGCCGAGGAAGGCGCGCCATGCACCAAGCGGCTTCCCAAGGTGAAACACGCTCGCGGCAAGCCCGAGGTGAAGCAGGCCAGCCCCCGTGACCGCGAGTGCAGCCGCTGCGCCGCCGCTTACTGGAAGTGCCGCCAGCGCGGCGAATATGCCAACGCTCATCTGCGAGAAGACGAGCATGAAGACGAGTGGCCAGTGGGCCTCCTGGAGACGGAACACGCCAGCGTCACCTGCCGCCGCATCAGCGGGAATCGAACGCCTCGTGCGGTAGGTAGTAGTAGGAAGCGCGTAAGCAGAACTCACCGTCCCCGGGAGCAGCCGATCCGCTGTCCGTGTTCCTACCGTCAATGCGGCACGATCAATAAGCCCGATCGTGATCGCGCCGTTTGGGCAGGCCTGTACGCACGCTGGTGCCTCCCCTTCCGCAAGCCTCGCCGAGCACATATCACACTTGCGTACAATGCCGCGTGCCTTCGAGTACTTGGGCACTTCGTACGGACACTTCAACACACAGTACTGGCAGCCGATGCACTGGTCGTCCAGATGACGGACGATGCCAGTTTTGGGATCCTTATCGTAGGCCAGCACCGGGCAGCCATTCATGCAGGCTGGGTCCACGCAGTGGTGGCAGGCTGTCGTTACGGTCTGTTGATAGGCCGACGTTCCACTGTGCAGTAGCCCCACGTTTCGCCAGAGTTCGTCGTCGTCCAGGCCGTTCAGGCTGTGGCACGCGCTCACGCAGCCCTTGCATCCGGTGCAGGCATCCAGGTCCACGCCAAAGGCATACTGCTGCCCTTCGCCGGGCTTCGTTCGGGGGATCAGATCCCGGTAGTACCGCGAGTGCGCTGGAACCGCGTGCGCTTCGTGCCTCCGGGAGAAGCGCTCGACTGCCGTGAGCTGCTGCTGCTCCTCGAGCAGTTTGTCGATGACGGTTCGCAACAGCGTACCTTCATCCGGCAGTTCGGCGATCATCCCAGGCATCGATTACTCCTCGTTGCTAAAGATCCCCTGCAGAGCCCCCACTTCATGCCGGGCGGTGAACTGCTGGAAGGTCTCGCCGCCCTGTCGATGCCGCAGGTAACCGCGCAGCATCTTCTCCACGGTCTCTGGCAGCCCGCTGGCCGCAACCCCCGTGAAGACCTGGCGCCCTACTGCTTGTTGCGCGCCGAAGCCGCCGCCGACAAACACGTGATACCCTTCCAGGCTCTCGCCTGCGACCTTCACCTTCGTCCCGAGCAGCCCGATGTCCCCCATGTAGTGCTGCGCGCACGAGTGCGGGCATCCGGTGAGGTGAATATTAATCGGCTGGTCCAGGTTCAGCTTTTTCTCCAAGGCAGCCGCCAAGGTGAGCGCGTGGGCTTTCGTGTCAGCCTGCGCATATTTGCAGTAGGCGTTGCCTGTGCAGGCGATCACCCCGCTGCGGATATTCGACTGCCGCCAATCGAGCCCCATCCGCGTGAGCGCCTTCTTTAGCGTCTCGACGAATGCGTCCGGCACATTCGGAATGATTAGATTTTGCCAGACAGTCAGCCGGATTTCACCAGACCCGTAGTTGTCCGCGAGGTCCGCCAGTCGCTGCATCTGCTTCGGCGTGATCTGCCCAACTGGCAGAGCCACACCCACGAAGTTTAGCCCCGGTTGAAGCTGTGCATACACACCGATGTGCGAGTGCGCGAGCTCGCCACCGGCATACGCGAGCGGCGCTTCCTCGAGCGTCGCGCGTCGCAATGGACTGCTCAGCAGCTTCTCCGTTTCGGCAAGGTATTGATCGAGCGTCCAGGTATCTAGAAGGTGTTTCAGCCGCGCCCGCTTCCGGTCGGTCCGGTTGCCGTTCGCAATGAACACGCGCACCAGCGCACAGACCACCCGGTTCAGTTCCGTAGGCGAGACGAGCACCCCGAGATCGCGGGCAAATGCTTTGTGCCCCGTCGCCCCACCCAGCGCGATCCGGAAGAACACGTCCTCACCCACTTTCACCGCGCGCGCCCCGATGTCATTGGTGTCTTCCACGGTCCCGATTAGCCCGCCGCCGTCGTAGGCGATATTGAACTTGCGCGGCAGATCGTAGAAGGCGCGGTCGTTCAGGATGATTTGCGCCAGGTCCTGGCAGAGCGGCATCACGTTGTAGATCTCCGCTGGATCCACACCTGCCGTCGGGTTCGCAGTGATGTTCCGAATGTTGTCCGCGCCCGCACCGCGCGTGTGCAGGCCCACAGCTTGGATGCGCCGGAGCAGCTCAGGCGTGTCCTTCGGCTGGATCAGCCGGATCTGGAGGTTCGCGCGCGTGGTGATCTGCACGTAGCCGGTCGTCAACTCCTGCGCCACGCGCGCGATCTCCCGCAGTTGAAAGGTCTTCACCACGCCTCCAGGTATCCTAAGCCTCGCCATGAAGGCATCCTTCGTCGGCGTGAGGTAGAAGAGTCCGTTCCACTTGAAGCGGAAGGTCTCTTCCTTGTCTGGCGCGCGGTTCGCCCCCGCTGCTTCGAGCAGCTGCGGGTAGGAATCCAGCGGATGCTGCTCCCGCTTCACCCGTTCCTCGAAGATTAAGTCGGTGAGCAACACCGCCGACGCCGCTTGCGGCGCAGGTTCCACGTCGCCGAAGCGCAGCCCTCGCGCGGCGACACCGGCAAAGAAGCCTGAAAGGTAATCCGTTTGCTCAGCCGTGAGTGGCTGACCCTTGATCGTGTCGAGTGGCAGAAGCGCGGAGCTCATGGATTAGTACACGTCGCGTTGGTAGCGCTTCTCCTCTTTCAACCGCGCCACGTAGGCCGCCGCCGCTTCGGGTGCTAGTCCGCCCGCCTGTTCGCACACCGAGTGCAGCGCGGCGTCTACATCACGCGCCATCCGGCTGGCATCTCCGCAGACGTAGAAGTACGCGCCCTGCTCCAGCCAGCTCCAGAGTTCGCCCGCTGCCTCGAGCATGCGGTGCTGCACGTAGATCTTCTCCGCCTGATCGCGGGAGAAGGCGACATCCAGCCGGCTAAGATGGCCATCGGCGCGCATCGCCTCGAGTTCCTCCCGGTATAGGAAGTCCGTGGCAGATCGTTGATCGCCGAAGAACAGCCAGTTGCCGCCGGTGGATCCGGAGATTCGCCGCTCCTCGAGGAAGGCACGGAAGGGCGCAATGCCGGTCCCGGGCCCCACCATGATCACTGGCCGCGTGAGATCTCCGGGAAGGCGGAAGCCGTGCGAAGTCTGGACGAACACAGGAAGCCGCCCGGTCTCGCTGCAGCGATCTGCGAGAAAGGTCGAGCACACCCCTTTGCGGTTGCGCCCGTGCGTTGCGTAGCGCACGATGCCGACCGTGACGTGGACCTTGCCGGGATGGGCGTTTGGGCTGGAAGAGATGGAGTAGAGGCGGGGCTGGAGCTTCCTCAGCAAAGCCACGAAATCCGCCGCGCCGAAGCGCTCCGTGAGCGCGAGCAACACGTCAGCGATCTCCCGGCCGACCAGCCACTCCTTGAGTTCTCCCGCCCTGCTGGGCTCGAGCAGTGCCCGCAGCTCCTCCCCGCCCGGGCGACTCGCGGCCGCTGCGAGAAAATCGGGTGGCGGCTTCATGATGTCGTACTGATTGGCGAGCGCGTGCCGGAGCGAAGTCTCCCCACCGTCAGTAGAAGGGACTGCTTCCTCGCCATCGCAGCCGAGCAGCGCGAGCAGTTCACTTACCTGCGTCGGGCAGTTGGAAGGAAAGATGCCGAGTGCGTCGCCGGCTTCGTAAGTGAGACCAGATCCCTCCAGCGAGATCTCGAAATGGCGCACTTCCTTGGCAGATCCCGCTGCGTTAAGCAGCCGATTCGTCAGGAGACGTGCCGGGAAGGGGTTCCTCTTGTCGTGGCCCGCGTGGGCTTCAACCTTGTCGTCGAGCAACGCGGGCGAGCTGCTTTCGGAGAGCGATTGCAGCAAGGATTCCCGCCATGAAAGTGCGGGTGCGTCGTAATCCACATCGCAGTCCACGCGCGGATGAAGTGGGACGGCACCGAGTTGCGCCAGGCGCGCGTCGCATTGCTTCCCGAATTCGCAGAAGGCGGGGTAGTTCATGTCGCCCAGCGCCAGGACGGAGTACCGGAGATGTGGTAATGCCGGTGCCGTGTCGCTTTGCAGAACGCTCCAGAAGGCCTGCGCATTGTCCGGCGGCTCTCCATCGCCGTAGGTGCTGGTGATCAGAGCGACATTCTCCGCCGCCGCGAGGTCGGCAGGCTGCAGCGCGTCCATGGCCAGCATCCGCGAGACGAGGCCGCGTTGCTGAGCTTCCTTGTGCAGCTTGCGCGCCAGCCCTTCCGCCGTCCCAGTCTGGCTGCCATATAGAACCAGGAGCGGCTTACCCGGAACAGGCGCTGCGATTGGCTCACCCGTCGCCTGCGAGAACATCCCCGCCAGGTAGCCGTTCAGCCAGAGGCGCTGTTCCCGGGTAAACGGGCTGCTCTCTGGAATGTACGGAATGGCCTGCATAGTGGTGGCTCGATAGAGTGTCAGCAGCCTCTAGCCCGCTGCGTGCCACGGGCAGGCGGGGGAGTGGAATCGTGGCGTTCATCATTCTAATCGGGGACATGAGCATCGTTCATTTGATGCAGGATCCTCTGTGGATCAGCCGTTTCAGCTCGGCAGAAATGCGCGTTTATGGATCAACGGACGATCAGTCCCCACGATTGCGAGTTGATCCAGCGACGGTGTGTGGCGCTGCTTTGTGGCCGGGGTGCTGGCGTATTTTGGCCAGACTGCTCAGTCAGACCCCCGTGAGTAAGTCTCCATATCCCCCGTGCAAAGCTCGCGAGTCGGTAAGCTTTCGATCAGAAACGGCAATCCGCCCTATTTGCTCGGCTCGCCGCCCTTTTTGCTCGGCGTGCCGAGCTTTTGACCGGGTTCGCCGAGCTCTGAGCTCGGCATGCCGAGCAATTAGGGTGGCATGCCGAGCAAAAAGCTCGGCGCGCCGAGCTTTGAACACCCCCAGCCGAGCTTTTGACACCCTCAGCCGAGCAAATAGCTCGGCACGCCGAGCAAATAGGGCGGCGTGCCGAGCTAAAAGGGCGGAATGGCAGATCCCGGCCAAATCAGCCCCGCCCTTCGCGCCGGAATCAGCTCCTTAGCGCTCTCGATGCCCGTGTTCCACGACGATGTAAGGACGACCGCTCACGCTTTGCAACCTGCTCGTGACGTTGGACGTACGATTAGCCCGGATATTTCATACCGTGGTTAAGGTTCCGGGATTTCAGCGCGAGAGAGGTTATTCCGCGATCTACTGAGGCGTTTGGGCTGTCTTCCGCGAGGAATGGGCACACTGCCCCCTTACCCCCTCTGCCGGTGAGCGCCGGGGGAGCGCTTCGGCGGACTCATGAGGATCCCAGCGCGGTGCAGGCGTTCTGGAAGAGTTGCTGATGAGGATAGGCACTGCTGAAGAAGAGCCGAACGCGCCGCGTGTTGCGCACGATGACTGTCCCGATCTTCAAGAGCTTCAGGCGAATGGTTGCGACTTGTGCGCGAGCCATCTCGCTGCCCTTGAGGCCCAC
>JANMSW010000050.1:0-27182 GCA_031389825.1 Spartobacteria bacterium | reverse complement strand
AGCAGCCCCCACCACGCGTCTATCAAGATCAGCTCGCGTCCACTTGTGTGGACAACCTTGCTGGCTAACCAGATTCACTTTCTCTGAACAACCGCGCTGCACACCTTCCTAACCCACCCAAACTGCGAAACTCAGGCTAGTCGCGTGAGTCCGTGTGGCACGAAGGTCCGGGAAGGGTCGCCGATCATTTGCTCGTCCCAGAGTTCCGGCTACGCATTCTTACGCCGCCGAGGCGCCGTTTAGTCGTTGATTCTGGAAAGGTCTTAGGAATTAGAAACTCCGGGAAGGAATGTCCGGGCCCTCAGGCGGATGCCTCTCACGCGCGCCCTAATGGCAAGTATCCACGGACGTGCTTGCACAGCACGGAGAGCCGCGTCTTCGGTTTGCGTCTTTGATAAGGAGCAAAGTCTGTGATCGAGTTGCGGGAGATCCAGGCAGTCGATGCACGCTAAACTCGGGAATCAGATGTCCGGGCCATCGCGGAGGCAGCTGTCGGGGACGCGGTCCTCACGATAGCCACCAGCGCCTCGCCCCAGCCGGATCGTCCATGTCCCGGTTTTTGATTCGACAAGTTTCGTTGGCGGCGGCACCACTTGCGGGGAAACATGACTGATGAAGGCGCACGCATCGGGGACAAGGGATCGGTGGCTTCCGTGGGGGTCGATGGTCGCAGGTTTCGAGCAGTCTTCGTTCTGCTCCTGGTGCTGGCCATCTCTTGCCTCTTCCTTGCAGTTACCTGGCCCTTTCTCAAGGCGCTCCTTCTCGGGGCGATGTTTGCCGGACTTGCGAATCCGCTCTACCGACGGCTGATTCCACTCGTAGGGGGCCGGCGGTCTCTTGCCTCGGCGATCACGCTGCTTCTGCTTTTCCTTTTAGGCGTAGGTCCGCTTAGTGCGCTTCTCGGGGTTGTAGTGACGCAGGCTCTGGAGGTCAGCCAGTCGGCGATTCCGTGGGCGCAGCAGAAGTTTGGCGCCGCAAGTGGAATGGACTTTGAGAAGTGGCTGATCTCCCAGTTTCCGATGCTCCGTGAGGTGATTCCCAGTCAGCAGGAGATCCTGAATTCGCTCGGAGGTGCTGCCCAGAGCGCCGGCCGTTTCCTTGTGGCGAGCGCATCCAAGATGACCGCGGGCACCGCCGCTTTCTTCCTGGATTTCTTCGTCATGGTTTACGCCATGTTCTACTTTCTTCGCGACGGTCCCGCGATTTTGGAGCGCATCTTCTATTACACGCCGCTCAGCAACGAGGATGAGGAGCGAATGCTCGAGCGGTTCGTCTCGGTGACCCGCGCTACGATCAAAGGCACGCTGATCATTGGCCTCATTCAGGGCACCCTCGCTGGGCTGGCATTCTGGGTTGCCGGGGTGGGAGGAGCGGCCTTTTGGGGAACCCTCATGGTTGTCTTATCAATCATCCCCGGGGTGGGTTCCGCAATCGTTTGGATACCAGCGGTGATCTATCTCTTCGCTACAGGGCAGACCATAAATGCCGTTCTCCTGGGCTGCTGGTGCGCCGCCGTGGTGGGCACAATCGACAATGTCCTGCGCCCAATGCTGGTCGGGAAGGACGCCAAGATGCCGGACTTGCTTATCCTAGTGGGGACACTTGGCGGGTTGTTTCTCCTCGGACCCATTGGGTTTATCGTCGGACCTATCATCTGCGGACTATTTCTCACGGTCTGGGAGATCTACGGAGCTGCCTTTCGTGATATCCTACCGCCTCGGCCACAGCCCCGCGTCGAGGCTGTGCATCGGCCCGCGCCGCCTCCGCCTGTCCCATTGCCCTGAAGTGCATTGCCGACCGTCTCGAGATTTGCTCTACAAAATGATGCCCTCCATAGGAGCAAAGCTCCTGCGGAGAGCGTTTGCGAGTTAACGGCCGAGAGCCCGCTTCATCCCTCCTCAAGAACCTCAGAACAACAAGCCTCATGATCACCAAGCCTGCTGCCTTCATCCTCTCTGGAGTGCTCGCCGTTAGTTCAGCGCCAGCTCTGGACTTTTCCTCTTCGCCGACTTTTGTACCGGCGTCGCCCTTACTCGAGGAGAAGCCGCTGGACGAGCTGCAGTTCAGCCAGCTTGAGCTAGCACCCTCTACAGGCATTGCGCCGGATGTTGCGAAGCCAGAGCGGAAGCCGGATATCCACTACGTGCCCACTCCAGAGCCGGTTGTGGCCGAGATGTTGAACATGGCAAAAGTCGGGAAGGGTGACACCGTTTACGACCTAGGGTGTGGAGACGGGAGGATCGTCATCACTGCCGCTTCGAAGCATGGCGCAAAAGGCATCGGCATCGACATCGATCCACAGCGGATTGCCGAGGCCAATGCCAACGCGAAGAAGGCAGGCGTGGAAGATCGTGTCACCTTCATGGTGAAAGATCTTTTCAAGAGCGACTTCAAGGACGCGACTGTGATCTCTCTATATCTACTGAGTTCACTGAATGTGAAGCTCCGGCCGAAGATCCTGGCGGAGACGAAGCCGGGAACCCGCGTGGTTTCCCATGCCTTTTCGATGGGTGATTGGGAGCCGGATGAACAGAAGACGGTTACTTCAAACGACGTCTACTACTGGGTAGTACCTGCGGATCTTAGTGGCCGCTGGAAGCTAACGGGCAAGAGTGGTGACGAGGGATGGCAAAGCGTCGCCTTCGAGCAGAAGTATCAGAAGTTCTCCGGAACCGCAGAGCACAAGGACGGGCCACGCAAGATTACAGAGGGCACGATCAAGGGAGTTGATTTCACGCTCACTCTGGAGGGCGAAAATGGAGGGGATCCCATTAAGGTCAGGGGCAAGATTGCCGGCGACAAGTTGGAAGCCCGAGCCGAGGGATCCGAAAACGTCTGGACTGCAGAACGGACGAAGGCTGTCGCAGGGACGAAATGAGTCGCTGATCCGTTAGATCCAGCCAATTCCGAGGCGGTGAGTCAGCGTCGAACAAGATCGCTACCGCCGCCATACCTCATCGCCTTCCTTAAAGCGCAAAAAGCGTCCTGTTTAGAGGACGCGTTTACAAACGTTTGCCGTGCCTCAACCAAAGAGGCACCATGGGCAACGTGCCCGGATAGATACCGCACCGGCTGCTAGCGGAGACGATAAACGATCCGAGCCTTGTCCAGATCGTAGGGAGACATTTCCATCTTCACGCGGTCGCCGAGGGTAAGGCGGATCCAGCGTTTCCGCATTTTCCCGGAGATGTGCGCGAGGACTCGATGCTGATTAGCCAGCTCGACACGGAACATCGTTCCTGCGAGTACGGCCACGATCGTGCCTTCGGTTTCGATTGCTTGTTCTGCCATGCTATGGGTGCGCTATTTGGGGTCGCCGGAGTTTGGGGAGCAGAGGCGGGCTGCCGTGCCGGTCTTTATCCGGCCTCTGGCACAAGTACCAGTGGAATAAAAAGCGGAGCCCCACAAGGGGACTCCGCTCTTCAAAGGGTGCTAAAGCTTAGCGGCGCGACTCGGAGTACGAACCCCGGGGGCGCTCTTCGCGCGGACGAGCTTCGTTCACGGTCAGGTTACGCCCGCCAATTTTGTTGCCGTCCATGCCCTTCATGGCTGCTTCGCCTTCAGCGGCGCTGCCCATTGTGACGAAGCCGAACCCGCGTGAGCGGTTCGTGCCGTGATCCATCATGATTTTAACATCGCTGACGGTGCCGAAAGCGCCAAACGCGTCTTCGAGTTCGCTTTCAAGGGTCTCAAAGGAAAGATTTCCAACGTAGAGTCTCATACTAGTTTAATGGTGAGGAGTGACTGCGAGCTACGGAGCTGTTCCCGAGGACCGGGTTTCAAATCACCATCGAGACTTCCTCAACTGACGATCTACCACGCTACTAACACTAAACAATCAATCTATCGCCGCGCAGTGTCAGGCGATCGCGAGGAATACGCAAGTAAAACTTGGATTTACGTACGCAAACCGCGCTTCACACGGTGCGTCGAAGGAGCGATGTTCCACATGCTTGGTGGTCGGATGAGTGTGAAAAGATCAGGGCGATGCGTCAAAGCGACGCGAGGCTGCATCAAAACGACGGGTGTGCGGGCGAAGTTGATCGAAGCACGCGTCGTAGTGATCGGCCATCCCGTCGAAGTGGCGGATCGGCCAGCGAAACTCACGGGCGCACCCGCAAAAATAACGCGCGCTTCCGTCAGAATGACCGGTCAGCCCGTCGAAATGACGCAACGACGCGTCATTTCGATAGGCAAATTCTTCCACTCGGGCGCGGTGTGGAGCGCGATGATGGATGCAAGTTCCACATCGACAGTCGCTTCCTGGGGATTGATCAGTTTCAGACTAGCTCCGGCACGAGCGTGAACCCGCATGCGGGTCAGAGAAGGCTTGTGGAACATCGGACTCACCAAGCTCCTGCCTTGCCTCCCCGCGATCTCACTTCGATAGACGGACCGGAGCGGAGTGAGTAGCGTCTTATTTGGTCCTATCAGTACCGCAGGACACGCGCGAGGAAGTCGCGCGTTTGTGTCGCGCGCGGCTTCTCGAAGAACGCTGCGGCTGGACCGGATTCTACAATCCTCCCTTCGGCCACAAAGACCGCGTAGTCTGCCACGCGGCGCGCAAAGGCCATCTGGTGGGTGACCAGGATGAGGTCGCGACCTTCGGCGCGCAGCTCCTCAATGACGTCCAGCACCTCCGCGGTCATCTCGGGATCCAGTGCTGAGGTGGGTTCATCAAAGAGCAGCAGCCTGGGCTGGATGGAAAGAGCACGCGCGATGGCTACCCTCTGGCGTTGGCCGCCGGAAAGCTCGGCAGGCTTTTTGCCAGCGTGCGATGCGAGGCGAAAGCGCGCGAGCTGGGCCTGCGCGATCTCGAGCGCCACAGCTGGGGTCTTCCCGTGTACCTGCTCGAGAGGCAGCGTGATATTTTGCAACGCGGTCAGGTGGGGAAAGAGATTGAAGGCCTGGAAGACGGTGCCGACGGTGCAGCGGAAGGCGCGCAGGCCGGCTTCACTCACGGGCAAACTGACGCCATCGACCGCCACGCTGCCCGCATCTGCGGCCTCCAATCCACCAAGGATGCGCAGGAGCGTCGACTTGCCGCTGCCGGACGGCCCGATGAGCACGAGGCAGTGCGCCTCTTCTACTGCGAGATCGATTCCATCCACCGCGGCGTGCTTGCCGAAGCGCTTCGTGACGCTGGTGAGCTCAAGTTTCATAGCGGCTGCGGCCTTCCAGCCAGCGCGTCCAGAGCGAGATCGGTAGAGTGAGAGCGAGGTAGCCAATGGCGAGCGGCAGGTAGCTTTCCATGGTGCTGTAGGTGTAGGCGCTCACTTCCTGGGCGTTGAGCGTCAACTCCTTTACGGCGATGATCGAGAGCAGCGAAGAGTCTTTGATCAGGGAGGCAAATTGGCCAGCAAGCGGGGGAAGTGTCTGGCGGAGCGCCTGCGGAAAGATGACGTAGCGGTACGTCTGGGCGCTGGTGAAACCGACCGCGCGCGCGGCTTCGAGCTGCGAACGGCCTACACTCTCGATTCCAGCACGGATGATCTCGCTGATGTACGCACCACTGAAAACTGAGAGTGTGAGCACGCCGACAAAGTAGCGGTCGCGCACTCCGAAGGCCTCGGCGACCACGTAGAAGAAGATGAGGATCTGAACGAGCAGGGGCGTACCGCGGATGAGCTCGACGTAGATCTTGGAGAAGTAGCGGAGCACCAGAATGCGACTCCGGCGGGCAAGCGCAAAAACGAGACCGAGCAGCGTGCTCGCGGCGAGTGACGCAAGGGAGACGAGGACGGTAACGGTCCAGCCTTGGAGGAACTTGGCGCGGTACTTGTAAGCGGCGGCCCAATTCCAATGGTAGGTGAGCTGATCGAAGGAGAACGCAAAGATGCCCGCAAGGAGGAGGAGGGCGAGGAGGCAGTTCAGCGCGCGGACGGCAGGGTGGACCGCACCCGGTCCGTGCCCTCCGATGAAGAACGCGCTCAGCGTCATTCGCGCGTCGGCACCGGCGTCTGCGTGAAGACAAAGGGAACGCCAAGTTTATCAAAGGCGGCCTTCTGCGGCTGCAGCCAGCGGTCGGTAAGCTGCGCGAAGCCGCCCTTGTCCGCAAAGGATTCCAGGAACGCATTCACGCGCTCGCGGAGCTGGTCGTTGCCTTTGCGAATCCCGATGGCCCACTGCTCGGTCTGAAAAGGCTGGAGCAGCGCGCGAGTGGTCTGCGGGTTCTGCTGCCAGTGCTGCAGGACGGAGATCTGGTCGTACACGAAGGCGTCGGCCTTCCCCTGCGCGACTTCCATGGCGCAGCTGCCCTCCTTGTCGAGAACGAGGAGTGTGGCCGCTTGCAAATTCGCCACTGCATACATGTGGCCGGTGGTCCCTTTCTTCACCGCGATTGTGCGGCCAGGTTCCCGGAGGTCGGCGATGGACTCGATCTTCGTCCCTGCTCCTACGAGCAAGCCGAGCCCGGTGGTGACGTAGGGCTTGGAGAAATCGATCGACTGCGCTCGCTCCTCGTTGGCGGTCATGGAGGAGATTACGATGTCGAGCTTGCCGGTCTTAAGGGAAGGAATTAGCCCGTCGAAAGGGAGATTCTGAATGCTGATGGGTCGTCCTAGCGCCTCGCCAAGCGCATGTGCGAGATCGACGGAGACGCCGATGGGCTTGCCCTGCTCATCGGTCATCTCGAAGGGCGGATAGCCGAGTTCCATCCCGACCTTGAGAGAATCGTCTGTAGCGCGGTTGCAGCCGCAGAGCGTGACGAGGAGGAGGAGCAGGAGCGGACAGAGCCGGCGGAACATGAGGCGCGAGATTAGGAGGGCGCGCGCGCTTTGTCGCGCACCTTCATTGGCTCAGCGCTGCTGAAGTTCCGGCAACTCGACGAAGGCGTAGCAAAACATGTGGAGGAGATGCATCTGGGCATCCTCGACACGGCCGTAGTGCGTCTCTTCCACGACGATCGTCTGCTCGGCGAGATCCGCCAGCTGGCCGCGCTTCGCACCAACAAGCGCGATCGTGCGCAGGTCGTGATCCTTGGCCCACTGAAAGGCTTTGATGCAGTTTGGGGAATTTCCGCTGACGGACACGGCGATTAGCACATCACCAGCGCGGCCGTAGCTCTGGAGTTGGCGGGTGAAGATCTCGTCGAACGCGTAGTCATTGCCCAGAGCCGTAATCCAGGCGGTATTGTCCGTGAGCGACAGGACGCGGAAGGGGTGGCCGGTGGCGTCGGACGAGCACTTCCCGAGGTCGGTGGCGAAGTGCGAACAGTTCGCGGCGCTCCCGCCATTGCCGATTGCGATGATCTGCCGGTCGTGGCGCCAGGCTTCGCGTATGGTCTCGATCGCGGTGGCGATCTTCTTGGTGGGAAGCGACTCGACGACGCGCTTTTGGGCTAGGAGGTAGTTTTGAATCCAGTCTTGCATGGCTTTAGGTAAAACGCTGGCCAGCGAGCACGAGCGCGCCGACAGGGACGGCATCCTCGCGCAGCTCGGCGAGGACGATGGGCGGGCCCGGGTGGTACACGTCCATGATGTGTGCGGGCAGCTTGCGCTGGAGCGCAGACCGGAGGGGCTCGCCGATCAGCGATACACCGCCGCCAAGGACAATGACCTCCGGATGGAAGAGCTGCACGACGAAGCCGAGAGCGTAGGCGAGGTGGCTGGTCATGGTATCCAGGATGCTCTCGGCGAGAGCATCTCGCGCCATCAGCGCAGGGCCGAGGTGACGTGCCTCATGGCCGGGCTCGCGTGCACAGAGCTGGGCGAGGTGACTTTCCGGGTGCTGCGGAAAAGTCTCGCGGATGATGCGATCGAGACTCCAGCCCGAGCAGACATCCTCGGTGATTGTACCTGCACGATCGAGGCGTAGATGGCCGAACTCGACCTCTCCGGGATGGGTGCCGTGATAGATCGCGCCGCCCACGATTAGCCCGCCGCCAACGCCGCTGCCGATTGTCGTGTAGAAGACAGGATTCCGTCCACGGCCTGCGCCTCGATGGGCCTCGCCGAGCGCCGCGACGTTGGCGTCGTTGTCCACGAACACGGGAAGACCACAGAGTTCCTGCAACCACTCACCGAGCGGGAAATCGGACCATCCTGCGATGTGGTAGGACTTTGCGATCTGCCCGGTGCGCCAATTCACCGGACCACCGTACCCGACACCGATCGCGGCTGGCGTCCACTGCGCAACTAAGTCGCACACTGCCGACTCAATGTGCGCTCGGATCGCAGGCGCACCGCCGCCCCGATCCACCAGGAACCGTCGCCGGTCGATGATCGTTCCATCCGCCGTACCAATGCATAGCTGCAGCTTCGTACCGCCGATCTCGATTACCAGGAAACGGGTGTCCTCAGAAGTCGCTATACGTTCAACGCCAATACTCATCAAAAAAGCCCGCCTTAACGATTTCCCCTGGCCAACGAGGACCGGCCGGTGTGCGGATATCGATGATCGCCCAATCGGGCAGCTTTGGCGTTTGATCCGCGTTGTTCAACAGCGCCTGCTCACGGAAGGTCACGCCGCTGTTGAGGACGATGTAGCGATCTGGATTCAGCGGGTTTGGGAAAATCAGCGCGGGCATGTGATGGGCGGCATCGTAGATCTGACCATTGAACTCAACGCCCTTCGGGGTCCATTTCACTGGCAGCTTGTCAGCGATGCGCGCGAGCACGGCATTACTTTGAGGATCACCCCAGAGGATGAGATTGGATTGCGCGATGTCGCTGTCGGAGATTTCGGTATCATCGCGCACAGGGGCATCGCCACGGAAGACTCTACGCCAAAAGGAAGTAGCGTGTTCGAGCTCACTGGCCGCCCACTGACCTGTGGCATCATGAAGTGCCTTGCCGGTGGGGCGGACCATCACGAAAGAACTCATGAACGCGTGATCGATGGGACCGCAGACGCCGGGGCGCTTGGTGGCGGTGGAAGTTATGCTCGTAGCAGAAAGAGCCCATTGCCCATCCGTCTTAGCGAGACGAAGGGATTTTTCACTTGGGATGGAAATCTCCTGACCGTCGATGCGCGCCATCTTAGCGGCAGCCGACGAAAGATCGAAGGCAACAACATTGCGCGTCGAGATCTCCACTTCCTCCGTCTGCCATTTGAAGTTAACCTCCGCGCGTTCCCAGTGCTTTTCCAGCTGCTGCAGCCGGATCGGCCCCAACTCGGAATAGATAAGGCTGTAAGTCACAAACCGGCCGCTTTGAAGGGGGCCCAGGGAGGTAGTGGAAGCAGCTCGGGTGACGAATTCTTCGATACGTGGTTTTGAATCCGGATGGTACTTGTGTGCCGTGTCTGGGCCGATCACATGCGGAATTGTGAGTCCTTCCTGTTCAAGAAAGCGCTCCATGATGTCCGCCGCCTGCTTCTGGCCATCTTTCTCTCCGCTGTAGGCAATAGTCGGTACGTTCGCGAGATTAGCTGAGTGGAGCGTGGAGTCGTACCAGCGCCAGAGCGTCTGTTCCCATTCAGCCGGGAGCGGCTTTTGCGGCGTTCCGATCTTTAGAAACTCCCGCGACTCAGCAAACCCGGCACCTGGGGCCGCTGCGGACCAGAACGCTGGAAAGTGTGTAGCGAACTGCCAGCAGGCGGCTCCACCCATGGAGAAGCCGCGAACCACTGGTCGGTCCATGAGGGCGGGATAGTGACGCCTTGCATCCTCCCATGCTTCAAAGAGGTCACGCTCACCTGCGAATTTGTTCGCATTGCAGTAGCGCCCAAATGGATGGAGGACGAACACCTCTGGCGGCGCGAAATCGCCGAAGTTGTGCTGACGCTCGTGAATGAACGCAAGTTCGGTAGATTTCTCAGCGCGTCCTCGAAACCAGAAATCCAATCGCCGAGGCTTGCCGTCCCCTGGGCTCCAGCCTTGTGGGACAACCATGCCATACGGTTGCACCGAGCCATCGATCTTCGAGCGGTAACCGCGCACAACGAGGCCAGTTGCAGTATTCCAAGGGGTCTTCCCATCGCGCAAAGCCTGCAAACGCGCCATCCCTTGCGCCAGCTGATCGCGCGCGATTTCCACCTGGTTCAGGTCGAAGAACTCGCCATACCTCAACGCCCAATCTACGGCCTTGTGGAAGATCTCTACGTTCGGCCACTCGTGGCGCGATGCGGGTGGCAGGCGTGCGATCTCTGCCGCTAATCGGTCGGCACCCGTGCGCAGTTCTGCTCGATCTGACGCTGAGATTTCGACTCCCGGAGGAGGAATTGTGCGAACTGTTGGTGGTTCAGCGCTCACCGCCGCTGCCAGCGGAATCACGAGAGCAAGAACGAGGGCAAACGGCTGAAGCATCACGAAGGAACTGCAACCGTGCCGGAGCCGGGACCGCGCGTCGATGTTGAACCGCCGTTCTTACTGCACGCCTGTGCCCACGCCGACGGCTGCCTTCTCATCGATCTTCGGCTCGCCTTTCTTTTTCTTCTGGCTACGGTCCTTCTCCTTCTTGTCGTCGGGTTTGTTCTTCTTGAGCCCGAAGATGTTCGATACGAAGTCGTCGAACTGCGAACCAATCTTTCCGCCGATCAGGCTGTCGAGGAGATCGGTCTTGGGACGATCCAGCTTACCCGTGATCTTAAATGGAATGGAGCGCACGCCCGTGGAATCTGCAGCGGTGAGATTCTCGCGAAGTGCGCTTGGGAGCTGACGCGTGAGGCGCTCCGAGAGTCCGAGTCGCGCATCGAGCTGCACCTTGCCATCGATTCGGAGCAATCCTTTCGCGCCTAGCTGCAGGTCGGGAGTCTGCAGGAGCATGTCTTCGATAAAGGCCTTCTCATCCGCGATGCGAAAATCGGCCCGTCCTTCACGCAGGCGTAAATCGGCGAGCTCAGGGATCTGTAGGACTTGCCCGAGCGTTTGGAAGAACTCCAGCTGCTTAAGATGCGCGTTGGCCACGTGAATGCTGCCTTTCCCTTCCGCCAGATGCGCTTCGCGGCTGTTGCCTTCGAGCTCGACGTTTAGTGTGAGTGTACCCGTCGCTTGTCCGGGCGGCAGGCCAGCTTCGGTCGAGGCACGGCCCAGGTCGATCTTTTGCCCGGCGAGCTGCACTCGGAACGGCGCGTCCTCGGCTTCGGGGTTAACGCTTGCCTTACCTGTCAACGTGCCGCCGGCGAGTTCGGCCTGCAAGTCAGTCAAGGCGATCTCTCCATTCGCATAACGAAAGGGAGACTCCAGTTTGGTGAGAAAGACCGAGTCACGCCAGGCGAGCTGCCCGATCCGGAGCGTGCCTTCCATCCTGTCCTCACGCATCGTTGTGTAGAGCATTTCCACCCCACTCCCTTGGGCTACCCGGGTACCGGCCTTGTCCCAGAACTCGATCATCGCATTCCGGATCTCAAAGCCTTTGATCACAACCTCCAGCTCACGGCCTTCTTTTCCGCGCCTCACCGGCGTTTCGGCTAACGAGCCCTCGGGCTTAGACGTCTTCGGTTTCTTGGGTTCGTCAGCGCTTTCGGGCAAGGCGGGCAGGACCCATTTGCCTTTGTCGTTTTGCGTCCAGACGATCTGCGGTCGGTCTAGCACCATCGAGTCGATGATCAGCTTCTTTCGTAGAAGCGGGAGCAGCTGGTACTTGGCGTTGAACGATGTGGCCTGAAGGAAGTTCGCGCCTTCTGCCGGAATGGTAATGCCTGATATCCGCAAGCCACCCCAAGGCGTCACGCTCGTGCTCGTGATGCGCAACGGGATGCGAAGGCCACGCCGAAGTTCCTCCTGGATCCGGGCCTGCGTGCCAGGCGATTGGAGGTAAAGGTTGACCGCCAGAATCGCCAACAAGGTGACCGCTCCAAGGCTGACGCAGGTGATGAGAATAGCCTTGGAAAGTCGATTCACGGGCAACAAGGTACGCGCCGACCTTCGAAAGGAAAGGGCGAATCCCAAGCCCGCCTCCATGGAAGATATCCTGGTTATTCTCAATCCTGCTGCGCGGAGCACCCGCGCTTCTGACTCATGGAAGAAGATTAGCGAGCTTCCTGGCTGCACCACGGTTCATACCACTTCCGCCCCGGGAGATGCCCGCGCTATGGCCGAATGGGCGGTTGAAAAAGGTTTTCGTGTAGTAGTTGCAGCGGGCGGGGATGGAACGATCAATGAGGTGGTCAATGGCCTTGCGGGCTCCGAGGTTGCCCTCGGTGTTCTGCCTGTCGGCACCATGAATGTCTTCGCCGCCGAACTGGGGCTGCCCAATCGCCTGCGCGATGCATGGAAAGTCATTCAGAACGGTTGCATCCGACCGGTCGACCTGGCCTGCGTAAATCGTCATTACTTCATTCAGCTCGCGGGAGTCGGGCTGGACGCCCAGGTGGTTAAGGAAACAAGCCTGCAGCTGAAGCGCAACTTCGGCCCTCTTTCCTACGTGATCTCCGCGGCGCAGATTGCCGCGCGCAAGCCACCGCGCATCATCGTGGAAGCGAACGGGAATACGTTGGAGGGCTCGTTCGTCCTGATCGGTAATGGTCGCTTCTACGGTGGACCGGTGGCCTTCTTCCCGGACAGCCGGATCGACGATGGCCTCCTTGATGTCCTCGTTTTCCAGAATCAGAGCTATCTCGATATTGCGCGATATCTCGGCCATGTCCTCGTCGGCCAGCACACCCGACTCTCGGATGTTGAGTACTTCCAAACAAAAAAGCTTCATGTGAGCAGCCCGGATCACGTGCCCGTCGAAGCCGACGGCGAACTCGCGGCCGAACTGCCGGTCACGTTCCGTATTGCTGCGAAGAAGCTCAGGGTCGTGGTGCCTGAGCGCACGGTCTCACTACAAACCTCTCTGTCGTAAAGGGCCGAGGCAGTTCAGGGAGGTAGGTCCAGATCCCTGAATCCCTTTTTGCCTCTGACCCGAAGGCTTCAGAAGTCCGTTGGCAAACCAACGTGCTCCCAAGCGGCACGTTGTTTTTCGGCTTCGGCGTAGGTACGCCGCGCCTTGTCATTGGCGTACTTACCGAGAACCAAACGAAGCGGAGGCGTCTCGGATTCGACGGCGGCGATAATTGCTTCGGCGGCCTTGGTAGGGTCCCCCGGCTGCTTACCGTCCATCGACTCGATCACGCGCTGGAACTTGCCGCTGGAGCGCTCGTAGTCGGGAATATGAGCTTCGGCTCGCTCCAGAGAACGGGCAATGAAATCAGTCCGGAAAGGACCGGGCTGCACGATGGTCACCTTGATTCCAAATGGTTTCAGCTCAGCAGCGAGCGATTCTGATACTCCTTCAAGCGCCCACTTCGCAGCACCGTAGATGGAAAATCCGGGATAGTTCCCGATCACAGCGGCGGCGGAGATGTTCACGATGTGACCGCGACCCTGAGCGCGGAGGAAGGGCAACGCAGCACGGATCACAGCAAGTGCGCCGAAGAAGTTCGTGTCGAAGTTTCGCTCAATCTGGTCGTCACTAAGTTCTTCAAGTGCGCCAATGAGGCCGCGCCCGGCGTTGTTCACCACGACATCCAGTCCGTCGAAGAGGGCCGCCGCTTCAGCGATGGCGGCCTGCACTGCGGCAGGCACGGTGACATCTAGCCCGATAACCTGGCATGTCTCGGGGTACTCTATTGTGAGCGGCACGATCTGCTCGGGCTGACGTGCTGTAGCCACAACCCGGTGGCCGCGCGCCAGTGCCCGCTCTGCGAGAGCCCGCCCGAAGCCGGAGGAACAGCCGGTGATAAACCATGTGCGTTGTGAAGATGTTTCGCTCATGGGTGAGGAACAGCAGCAGGTAAATAGGAGCGGCCTTTCCAAACGGCAGGCTGCCGGCGGCGCGCGCGAAGGAATGCAGACCACTGAATGGAAACGAGCGCACAGATGCCGAACGGATGAAGAAGAGCGCCGAGTGGCGACTGGCCGAAACGGAGGACGGAGATTAGGCGCGGAACGTACATGGCTACGGTGCCGACTACGGCGAGCCCCAGCGCGAGTGGTGTATCCGCAAACGCAAGCAGTACGACAGGGAGAACCTGCCCGCCAAGAAGGAGCACGGTCGCTGGGACGATAAGGGCCGGTGAACCGAGCCCTTCGTGGGCGTTCTTCGCGAAGCCGTGCCAGACCGCTGCAGGGTGGTCGTACATCCGGCAGCAGAAGGTGTCAGTGGCATCGAAGAGATCGCTACCGAAACCTAAAGACCGAAATGAGCGGGTCAGTGCGACCGCATCGTGAATTCGATTAGGAATGGCCGAGTGTCCGCCCGTGCTTACATAAGCGTCGCGGCGAGCCGCGAGAACCTGACCACACGCGGCGGCGAAGCGGGGGTCGGTGCTTGTGCGCATGCGCGCGATCGGGAGGAATCCAAGCAGGACAAAGTGGATCAGCGGAATGATCAGCTTCTCCATGAACCCACCTGTTTTCTGGCTGGGAACTCCACTAACCAATGCAGCACCCGTTTGCGCGACGAAGGTAGCAAGTCGCGCGAGTGAGTCCGGCCGCGTTATGCGCACGTCGGCATCCATGAAGACGAGCAAGGGGTGCTTCGCGAAAGAGGCCAGTTGATAGCAGGCGAAATTCTTTCCGCACCATCCCGCGGGAAGTGGCCCAGCCGTTTCCAGCCGCACCCTCGAATCGTTGGCTGCTAGATCACGGACGATCTCCGCGGTTCGATCGTGCGATCCATCGTCGAGCACCACGATCTCAAGTTCGATGCCATGGCTTTGCAAAGCAGAGCGCACCGCTCCGCCGATGTTTGCTTCTTCGTTCCGCGCAGGGATGAGGATCGAGACGGGGTCAGGATCTGAGCCCGGTTGCGGAAGCGGGGCATAGAGCGGGAGATTCCGCAGAAAGAGCACGCCCGGAATCAGCGCCAGCAGGGAGGCAGCGGCGGCGATCCAGGTGATCATCGCTCTGTGTCGGGCTGGTGTTCCGGCACGAACTTCTCACCCCGCATCGTCGCGCGGAGCCAGCGCGCGGCATCATAGAAGCCGTTCACGCTATTACTGCCGTGATCAAGCGTGAGCCACTCCGAGGAGTCGCGACGACAGGAGCGGGCAGCAAGTTCATCCTGGGAACTCTCGAGTGCCTCCGTGAACACGGCCGTCCATTCGGCAGCGCTGCGAGTAGGGCCATCGCCGGGGACGATCGGTTCGCCGAAGGATACGAGAATTTCTGGGCGCGGTTCCGTCCAGTAGGCGTATTCGATTGCTAAAGGAAGGAAGGCGGCGTTCGGCTCATGCGCTGCGAGCGAACCGAGTCCCTCCTGCAGCCGAAGCGGACGTTCCCGGACATCCATGAAGCGTCCCTGGGGCGTGAGCCAGATGGCGTTGCGGGATGAAGCAAGAAGAGCACGCGAAGTTCGCAGGAAGGTTAGGGCGCCCCGTGGACTCTCCTGATCGATGCCGTAGAAGCCTAGATGGCGGAAGAATCCGTACCGCTCCAGCATGGCGGCATCAATCGGTCCGAAGGAGGCTCGCCCGGGGAAGAACTCGCGCGAGAGGAGCAGGCAAACCAACGGATCCCACCAGGCGGCGTGATTCAGGAAGATGACCAGAGGTCGCGAACAGACTTGAGGCGGCATTCCGACCTTCAAGACCCGGAAGGAATGGAACTGCCTACGCAGATATCGGCGGCTGTACGCAGCAAAGACGCGCAGGATCCGGTGCGAGACTTGCGGCAGCGTCTCGCGCTGTGGAGTGCGTTCCGCGGATTTCATAGAGCCCCTTCAAGTTCCCGATTCGCCACAAGCCTCGCACGTGGATCAGCCGGTTGATCCCGATCGAGAGCGTCGGCGGCGATCCATCCAGACATGAGGACCATTGGCATGCCGGGCCCAGGATGCGCAGCACCTCCCGCGAGGTAGAGGCCACGTAGATCGGGGCTGCGGTTACCGGGCTTGAATGCGCCCAAGAATCGCCCGTGGCTTGCCAAGCCATAGATCGCACCATCAAGAACATGGTAGCGGTCGTGAATATCCTGCGGGGTGAGCGCGTGTTCGAAGACGATCCGGGACTCGATGTCCGGCATCCCCCCAGTGCGCTTCAGCTTTTCAAGAATCACCTGCCGGTACTCCGGGAGCATCGCTTTCCAATCATGATGCGGGCGCAGGTACGGGGCATGCACGAGCACGTAAAGCGCTTCCCCGCCGGGCGGCGCCGTGCCGGGTTCAGTGCTACTGGTCGCGGCGAGATAGCAGGTCGGATCGGGAGCGGGCTCGCCCTTTTTGTAGATCCAATCGAACTCCTCCTTGGGATCCCGGCTGAAGACGAAGCCGTGATGAGCGAGGTGCTCGTAGCGCTTGTCCAGGCCGAGATACAAAACCACGCCGGAGCAGGCCGGCTCGTATTTACGGCGGCGGGCAAATGCCGCTTTGGGAGCACCGCGGAGCAGTTCGCGGTGGGTTCTCACCGAGTCGCAGTTTGAAACGACAGCACTGAGCGCGATCTCTTCTCCAGAGTCGGTGAGCACCCCGGTGACTTGCCCGTTGCGCGAGAGGATCTGCTCGATCTTCGTGCTCGTGCGGAACTCCACCCCAAGCTCAGTCGCGAGCTTGACCAGCGCTTCGGGCACGGCCCGCGTTCCCCCACGCGGGTACCACACTCCCTCGTCCGTCTGCATATGCGCGATTCCGCAGAGCACCGCAGGCGAGCCGTACGGAGAGGAGCCGACGTACTGCGTAAAGTGATCGATCATTTGCGCCACCCGTGGGTCGGGCGTAAACGACCGAACCGTGCCCGCAACGGAGCGCCCCATCCGCATCGCGAGTACGTCGCCGAGCATCTGCGGATCGAACGACGCCTTCCACTCGAACATGTCTCCGATCCCACCGATCGGCTTGTAGAAGAAGTGGCGCTGCGAAATGGAATCGAGCCGCGCGCTGTACTCAATGAAGTCGCGGTATCGCGAACCGGAGTTCGTGCCTGGTGCGAAGGTATCGAGCGTCTTCGCCATTGCCGCAGGATCTTGCGCGAGATCAAGTGTGGAGCCGTCGTCGAAGAAACAGCGCCATTGCGGATCGAGCCGCACAAGATCCAGGTAGTCCTCCAGCTTCGCCCCGGCTTCGCTGAAGACCCGGCGCAGGACGGATGGGATCGTCACAATCGTCGGCCCCATATCAAAGCGAAAGCCTGCACCGGTAAGCTGCGCTGCTTTCCCACCCAGCCATTCATTCCGCTCGAAGAGGACTACACTTCGCCCGCGCGCGGCGAGTACGCAGGCTGCGGCCAGCCCACCGAGTCCACCACCGATGATTCCCACAGGGTTCACTGTCATATTGTATTACGGGCTTTGGCGATCAAGGCACCAAGGAACTCACGGGCTGCGCCGATTCGATTTCGCCCTTGGGTGGCGCGGATGTACGACGCGAAGAGTGCTGCGTCCTCGGCAGCGGGATCATCGAAGTGCGGGTGCCCTCCCTTTTCACGAACTGCAACAACGTGAGGGAAAGTCATCTCGAGCAATCCCTCGGTACCGCGGCTGCTGCCAAAGCCACTTGCCTTCACTCCGCCAAACGGCATTCGCGGATCTGCCGTGGGAGCGATCAGGTCGTTGATCAGCACAAACCCGCTCTTGAGCTCTGCCGCGAGCGCCTTCGCCTGCGCAATGTCGCGTGAGAAGATCGTAGCGCCGAGTCCGTATGCACCCGCATTGGCGCGTCGAACGGCGTCCCTTCCATCACGCACGTTCTCGATCGGTGGTGTATCGACATTCGCTGCATCGAGCAGCGAGAGCAGCTTTGCCGCAACCTCATGCACCACGAGAAGGCGGCGCGGCGCGATGCACGTTGCGCCGTCGTTGAGGCGGTTCCCGAAACGAAAGGCGCGCACCACCAGCTGCAGATCTGCATCTCCCAGAACGATCACCGGATCTTCGCCCGAGAGTTCCATCACCGACGGCGTGTTGGTCTCGGCGAGCTTCGCAAGGACGACTCGGCCGTTCTCGGACGAGCCAGTGAAGACAACCTTACCGACGCCGCTTTCGATTGCGTCATGCGCGGCTGATTCGCTCTCCGGCAGGATCGTCAGCAAGGCCGGGTTCAGCCCGGCTCCGCACGCGAGCTTGTGAAAGGCCAGCGCCACGTGCCGAGTTCCCGGCGCCGGCTTAAGCTGCACTGCATTCCCCGCAACGAGCGCCTGGAGCGAGTGAATGGCTGGTAGGAAGAGCGGGTAATTTCCGGGGCCGATTACCAGGACAATGCCAAATGGCTGCCGGTGCACTTCGAAAGTGGAACCGTAGAGCCAAAGAGGACGACCCCGTGAACCCTGCCGCTGCGTGGCCAGCACGCGGCCGGCATTGCGCTCCAGCCAGCGACAGCCATCCGCAAGTGGCAGGACCTCAGAGACGAGCTTCTCCCCGACCGGCCGCTTACTTACTGAACCCGCCGAGGCGGCCAGAGCCGTCGCGTTCTCCGCGACGCGGTAACGCAGCTCGCGAACAACTCGCAACCGCGCACTGATGGGCTCGCGCGCCCAGCGGGCCTGCGCCTCCCGCCACTCAGCGGTCGCCTGCATTGGCCGTTCCATGGTCGCGCTCATCACGCAGGCTCCAGGTCGAGTGGCGCAATGTGCGGCTCGCGGGTGACCACCGGCGCGGGTGCAATCCCGAGATCGTCCAGGAGCAGCCGGGCGCTGATCCGCGCTGACTCGAAGATCACCGGCAGCCCGCTGCCCGGGTGCGTTCCACCGCCGACCAGGTAGATCCCATCCGCATCCTCGAAGCGGTTGTGCGGACGCAAATGCAGCATCTGATCCAGAGTATGCGCCAGGTTGAAAGTCGCGCCCTGATGGATCTCGTATTTGGAATCCCAGTCGTCCGGCGTGACGATCCGCTCGAAACGGATGCGACGCTCCACGTCCTTGAAACCTGCCTTCTCCACCTGCCTGAGCATCAGCGCGCGAAAACGTTCCCGCTCCTTGGACCAATCGACATTCGCGTGCTGGTGGGTGACCGGTGCCAGCAGGTAGAGCGAACTCATTCCACGCGGAGCCAGCGTAGGGTCAGTCACACAGGCATTCTGCACATAGAAGGACGGATCCGCAGAGAGCACGTGCCGGTTCTCGATCTCGTCAAGGTTCCGCTCGTAGTCAGCTGCGATGTGAATGTTGTGATGTGGAAGATCGAACTCACCTTCGACGCCCAGGTACATCATGAAGGTCGAGCAGGAGAACTTCTTGCGGCTGATCTTTGCATTCGTCCAACGTCGGCGCAGTCGGTCCGGCATCAGCTTCTGGATGGCGCGAGCGAAGTCCGCATTCAGCACCACCGCCCCAGCCTTCTCCACGCCCGCTGCGGTGCGGACAGCCACCGCGCGACGCCCTTCAAAGAGAATCTCCTCAACCGGTGTATCGGTACAGATATCCACGCCCATCCGCTCGGCTACCCGCGCCATGGCGGCAGTCAGCGCGCCGCAGCCACCGATTGGATGGAAGACGCCATACTCGTATTCCAGGAATGAAAGGATGGAGAAGAGGCTCGGGCACCGAAACGGCGACATGCCCAGGTATTTAGATTGGAACGAGAATGCCAATCGGATCCGCGGATCGCTAAAGAAGCGGCTCAGGTAGGTGTCCACCGACTGGTGAGGCCGGAGCATCGGCAGCATCTTCAGCAGACGGGGATTAAACAGATCCCGCCAGCTATTAAAGGGCGTGCCGAGGCAGGGCTCCATGAGCTCCAGCTTCGTGCGGTTCTCGTTTAGGAAGCGCCGGAAGCCGGGTGCATCTCCCGGCGCAATTGCGGCGATCTGGGCCTCCATCCGCGCGATGTCCGGAGTTGCGTTGATCTCGCCACCGCCTCCGAAAATGATCCGATACTGTGGATCCAGCCGAACCAATTCCACTTCGTCGCGGAGCGTCGTTCCCGCTGCGATGAAGATCTCCTCCAGCACGCGCGGGTAGAGGAAGAAGGTTGGCCCGAGGTCGAACTTGAAACCGTCCGCCTCGATCAGGGAAGTGCGTCCGCCGACCGTGGGCAGCCGCTCCATGATCTTCACCTTTGCTCCGGACGCCGCGAGGAGGATCGCGGTGGCCAGCCCCCCGGGTCCGGCGCCAATGATCACGACATTTTTGTTCATCGGGAAAGCGCGAGTAGTCAGAACTTCGTCTTGATCCCGCAGGCTCGCGCGGCACACCAGCCGCGCCCTGCTTCGAAAGCGAGGAAGCCGGCTGCGCCTGCTAATGCAATGCCTGCAGCCGGAGAGTGCGGCCAGGTGAGAAACGCGCTCACTCCCATGGCTATTGCGCCGATGCCGCGGATGATGCGGCCCTTGGCATCGATGTTAGGACGAAAGAAGAACATGAGCGGCCATCAGTAAAACGAGATTGCGTTTCAGAATACGTGTCTAATCCTTCGCCAGACTCAGTCATTCTGTGTGACTCGTGAGAGCTCAGGTATCCGCCGGCGGGACGGGCGGCGTACATTTGGTGCAATGCGCATTCATGAACTCCGCTGCGAAATCTGGCTCCCACGACCCCTTGATGAAGTCTTCCAGTTCTTCGCCGACGCGGGCAATCTCGAGCAGCTAACGCCGCCTCTTCTCAGCTTTCACATCCTCACCCCGCGCCCGATCGCGATGCGAGTTGGGACATTGATCGACTACCGGCTGCGCGTTCGGGGCATTCCCATTCGGTGGCGGAGTGAGATTACGGAGTGGGATCCACCGCATCGCTTTGTCGATGAGCAGCGCCGCGGCCCCTATCGACTGTGGCATCATGAGCACACCTTTGAGGAGCAGGACGGAGGTACGATGTGCCGCGACCTGGTGCGTTACGCGGTCCTCTTCGACTTCATTGTTCACCCACTACTCGTTCGGCGCGACGTGGAGCAGATTTTTGCATTTCGGCAGGATACGATGCGCAAGCTCTTCAGTGCGAACGAGGTTCATCCCCTCACGTAGGCTGGAGGTCGGACCTCTGTAGGCTCGAACTTGGGCCTTGGAGGGGTCAACCTTTGGCCAGAGCAGGCTCGACGCTTAGCCTAGGGAGGTTCGACGTTCTATGAAAGAGGCTCGGCAATGAGCTTCGGAAGCTCGAGGTTCTATCAAATAGGCTCGCCGTTTTGCCGCGGAGGCTCGACCGCCGCCTTCCGAAGCTCACCGTTTCGTCCTGGAGGCTCGGCGTTTTGTTCCAGAGGCTCGGCGGTCTGTGAATTAGGCATGCCTCTTAACCTCCGCAGCTAAGTGTTTAGTCAGATAGGCTTGCCCCGGTTGAAGGTAGCTGCGACGAGAGCTTGCGAATGCCCGCGACTCCCCCGCCGCCGTTGCATGCCCACGCCGAC
The DNA here is from genome assembly GCA_031389825.1 of Spartobacteria bacterium. Taxonomy (GTDB): domain Bacteria; phylum Verrucomicrobiota; class Verrucomicrobiia; order Chthoniobacterales; family Chthoniobacteraceae; genus JANMSW01. The sequence goes on along the minus strand of JANMSW010000050.1, from coordinate 6,046 downwards.
AGCGGCGGGGATGTGCCGTTGCTCTTCGATCTCCAGGTGAATGGCTTTGCCGGAGTCGATTTCCAGCAGGAGGGGCTCGCCCTGGCGGACTTGCGCCGGGCCGTGGACGCCCTGCGGCTGCATCAGACTGGGCGGATCCTGCTCACCTTGATCAGCGACCACGTCGACGCGCTTTGCTGGAAGTTTGAGCACTTGGAGCGGTTGCGCGGATTGGATCCAGTGATCAAAGAGATGGTCTGCGGCTACCATTTGGAGGGACCGTTCCTGAGTCCGTTGGAGGGCTTTGTCGGTGCACATCGTGGTGATGTCCAACAGGCGCCAGAGTATGCCGCTTTCCAGCGGATGCAGGAGGCCGCGGGAGGGATGATCCGGCTGATTACGCTGGCCCCGGAGTGGGAAGGCAGCCCGGAGTTCATCGAGCAGGTGACGAGCACCAGCGTCGTGGTCTCGCTGGGCCACACCGACGCGTCCGAGACGCAGATCGATAAAGCGATCCGTGCAGGCGCATCGCTTTGCACGCACTTGGGCAACGGCGTGCCTCAGGTTCTGCCTCGGCACGACAACGTGATCCAGCGGCTGCTCGCCCGCGACGAGTTGACTGCATGCTTCATCCCGGACGGCGTCCATCTGCCGCCATTCGTCTTTCGTAATCTCGTCCGCGCGAAGCCACCGGGGCGCGTCCTTCTTACCACGGACGCCATGGCAGCGGCGGGCGCGCCGCCGGGACGATATCAGCTGGGGAACGCCGAGGTGGAGTCCTTCAACGGGATGGTGCGGCAGCCCGGGCGCGCGAACCTGGCCGGGTCGTGCCTTACTCCGGATCAGGGAGTCATCAACGCAGCGCGCTGGCTCGGGATTCCGCTTGCCGAAGCACGCGTCCTCTTCTCGACACGAGTCGCGGAGGTCTTCCATCTTCCCGCGGAATGACTCGGCGATACGACAAACTCGAGCTGCGCTGCGCTGCGGATCGTGCCTCGATGGGCCGCGAGGCGGCCGCCTATGTGGCCGAGCTTCTTCGTCTCGCCGTTCAAGAGCGCGGAGAGGCGCGCGTGGTCTTTGCCTGCGCACCTTCGCAGGATGAATTCCTCGCCGCGCTCCTGCTCGAACGAGTGGAGTGGGCACAGATCACCGTCTTCCACATGGACGAGTACATGGGGCTCGCGGCCGAGCATCCACAGAGCTTCCGCACCTATCTGCGCGCGCATCTTCTCGCGCATATCGCCCCACGCCAGGTGCATCTTATCGCTGGCGAGGGTCGATCCTCCGATGTTTGTGAGGCCTACGCGCGGCTTTTGCAGGAGGCGCCGCTCGACCTTGTCTGCATGGGTATTGGCGAGAATGGACACCTGGCTTTCAACGATCCCCCGGTGGCGGATTTCGCGGATCCGCTGCTCGTTAAGCCGGTGGAACTCGATCCGGCCTGCCGGCAGCAGCAGGTGAACGACGGCTGCTTCGCGACACTCGCCGAAGTACCCACGCACGCGTTCACCCTCACCATTCCCGCGCTGCTCGGAGCCTGCGCGATCTCGTGCGTGGTGCCGGGAGCACGCAAGGCAGCGGCGATTTGCGAGACACTACTCGGTCCAGTGAGCACCCGGTGCCCGGCATCCGCATTGCGTGAGCATCCCTGCGCAGTACTTTATAGTGATCCGCCCGCGTGCTCCCTCCTCCCGCTATGACGCCGCGTTTTGCATTCGTTGGATTCCGTCACGGACACATCCTGGATCTGCTTTCGGCGATCGAGGCGCACGCAGGTGCGGAAGTGGTGGCCTGTTGCGAGGAAGACGCAGCCACCCGAGAGGAGCTGGCGCGCGCGGGGCGGGTTGACGTTACGCATACGGACTTCGCAACCATGCTTCGCGAGGTGGAGTGCGACGTGGTGGCGATCGGGGATGTCTATGCACGCCGGGGCGGACTTGCGATTGCCGCGCTGCGTTCCGGGCGCCATCTACTGGGGGACAAACCACTCTGCACGTCGCTCGGGGAACTCACGGAGATCGAGCGCCTCGCAGCGGAACAGCAGCGGCTGGTCAGCCTGCAGCTGGATTCGCGCGGATCCGCGGCTTTCCGGCTGGCGAGGGCAATCATCCACGCGGGCGAGATCGGCGAGGTCGCGACGATCCGGATCGAAGGACAGCATCCACTCCTCCTCGGCACGCGGCCCGGCTGGTACTTCGAGCCTGGCCAGCACGGCGGTACGATTAACGACATCGGCGTGCATGCATTCGACTTCGTCCCGTGGATCACCGGACTCGAATGGGGCGGGATCAGCGCCGCGCGCACCTGGAACGCAAAGGCCCGCGAATACCCGCACTTCCATGACTGCGCGCAGCTCATGGGGAAGCTGACCAACGGCGCGGGGGTGCTTGCCGACTTCTCCTATCTCGCGCCGGACCAGCTCGGGTACCAGCTGCCGCACTACTGGCGGATCGCCGTCCACGGAACGAAGGGAATGCTCGAAACCAACTTACTCGCCACCGAGGTGACGGTGATCCTCGACAAAAGCAGCGTACCGGAATGCCGCCCCGCTGGAGCAGGCCTGCAGCGCGCTTATCTTGAGGACTTCCTCTACGAGCTCGCCGGCCAGGCGGATCTGGCGGATCTACGGTCCCGCGATGCGCTGAAGGCGTCGCGCCTCGCGCTGGAAGCCCAGGCGCTAGCCGACCGCGGGTAGTCTTAGGCTTCGAGCACGTCGCGGTGGGTCGGCTCGGGCTTGCCTGGCCTGAAGAACTCCAGATGCTCGAGTGTGGCCGTCACTCCCGGGACGGTCGTCGGCAGTTCCGCGACTGCGCGGGTCACGGCTTCCTCCAGCTCTTCGGGAGCGGCTTCTGCGCGGAGGTTGATGATCAGCTGACCGGAGGTGACCGGGCCTTCGAGGCGAATCGAGAGTTCCGGAACGAAGTCGCTTCGAACGAGGTTGACCACCGCCACATCGCCGATCCCGGAGTCCGGTGAAAGCGTCATCTTAAGGTGCGCGATCTCGTTTCGCCGCAGGCGTGCCTGGATGTCGCGAGCGAGCGCATTCAGCACCACTTCCGACTCGAACTCCTCGCCACTCGTAGCGGAGAGGTGGACCGTGGAGTTCAGCCAGCCGAGCAGCGCCTCACCTTCGGCATAGATCGCGTAATCGACGTCCATGGTTGGTAGATAGGTCTGCTGTCCGGTGAGAATGCGCTCGAACCACGTGTCGAGACCCGTGCTTGTCCGAACCGCCACATCGAGGATCTCTGCGCGTGGGAACTCGATGCTCAGCGCCGTGCGCAAGGCGGTCAGGCGGCCTTCGTCGATGAGATCGGTCTTCGTGATCACGATGAGATCCGCTTCCTGGAGCTGCTTCTTATAGATATAGACGACCTTCTCAGAAAAGCTCCCGCCGCTCGCCAGGCCGAAGATCCGCTCTGCGCGGATCGGGTCGACGAGGACGCTGAGCGGCGAGATCGTGAACGAGTCGCCGTACATTCGGCGAAGGGGATACGTCACCGTCGCGACCAGGTCTGTGCAGCTGCCGACCGGCTCCGCGATGAACACGTCAGGCGCGGTCTGGGTCGTCAGTTTGCCCGCCGCATCCACGAGTGAATTGAAGCGACAACAGAAGCAACCGCCAGGGATCTCCTCGGTTGCAAAGCCACGCGCCCGAAGCATCGTCGTATCCACGAGTTCGCTCCCCTGATCATTGGTGATCAACCCCACGCGCAGCCCACGGCTCGTGAGTTCCTGGGCAAGGGCCGCAACGCTCGTCGTCTTCCCCGCTCCGAGGAACCCCCCGATCATGATGTAACGCGGCTTGGTTTCGCGAAGGGCAACGTCGGTGGGCGAAGACGGATTCATGGACGACAAAGTCTAAACAACAGGGTGCGGCTGTACGGCGATGGAACTGAGCTGTCGTACTAGCAATCGCGAAAGCAATAGGGAATGCTCAATTCATAACGCAAAAACGCGCCCGGGTCGAAACCCGGGCGCGTCAGAGTTCTTGCTAGTCGGGCCGGACCTTACGGTGCGGGAGCCGGGGCAGGCGCTGGAGCAGGTGTCCCTGGATCGCCCGCTTCGACGTTGCCGCCAGCACGCTTCTCCGCAGGTGTCACGATGTCGACGTCAGGCACGGTGATGGTCTTCTCTTCGACCTTCAGCTCTGGTGTTTCCACGTCGTATTTGGGCACTTGCCCGCCTTCGACTTTCACCTCAGGCATCTCGCCTTCCTGGGTCTTCTTAACTTCGCATCCGCTCATCGAGAATGCGATTACAGGGGCCACGAGGCCTGCGATCAGGCGGAGTGCCATGGGGTTCTTGCTAGATTTCATAACTTGAGTGTCTTTCTGCTATTCGGGGGAGGTTCTGCGGTTGCGTGCTCGCCAGTATCACAAACCAGTAGCGGATTGATGGCGGAACGACTGCTATCTAGGGAGTTAAGATCAGAAGTAACAGGGTAAATTTGCGGAAGTCCTAGGGGACATCCCTGTGAAAGGTGGGATTGCGCCGCGCCTTCGGAGACGCTGGAATCAGCGAGCATGAGCACGAAGGCGCAATTCCCGGACGAACAATCTGAAGACGGAGAGTTCCAGCGCCAGGAGGATGCCTTCCGCGAATGGATCACGGTGGACGGGTCTTCCGGCTACCCAGCGGAGGCAGGGCGCTACCATCTCTACGTGTCGCTGGCCTGTCCCTGGGCAAGTCGCGCGGTCATCGTGCGCCAGGTGCTTGCGCTGCAGGAGGCGATCGGGATGACTGTAGTCGACCCTGTTCGCGATGAGCGCGGCTGGGCGTTTCGTGAGGGCCCGGGCTTTAGCGACGATCCCGTGAATGGTTTCGCTTTCCTGAGTGAAGCTTACGTCGCGACTGATCCGGAGTTTACCGGCCGCGTCACTGTCCCGGTGCTCTGGGATAAGCAGACCCGCCGAATCGTGAACAACTCGGAAGATGATATCTGCCGAATGCTCGCGGAGGCTTTCCCCAGCCGCGCCCCGTCGGCTGATCTGTTCCCAAAAGACATCGAAGCAAAACACGCCAGCCTCTCGGAGTTCATCTATGATCGGGTGAACAACGGCGTGTATCGCGCCGGCTTCGCCACCAGCCAGAGCGCATACGAGCGCGCCTGCCGGACGCTCTTTGATGCGCTCGACAAACTCGAGAGCCGCCTGGCCGAGCGCCGCTATCTCTTTGGCGACTCCATCGTTGAGGCGGACTGGCGGCTCTTCTGCACGCTCGTCCGCTTCGATGCGGTGTATCACGGGCACTTCAAGTGCAACGTCCGGCGCATCGTTGATTACCCCAATCTCCAGGGCTACCTGCTCGATCTCTACCAGCAGCCAGGGATCGCGGCGACCGTGGACTTCGACCACATCAAGCGCCACTACTACGTGGTCCACCACGACATCAACCCGACCGGCATCGTGCCGTGCGGACCGGACCTGTCCGGCTGGTTCGAGCCGCATTCCCGCGCGGAGTTGGGCGGCAGGCCTTTCGGTGACGGGACCCCGCCGCCATCGCCGCCGGTCGACGAGACGCTCACGGCTTCGCAGCCACTGAGCTGAGGCGATCGCACCCGGCTTGGTGGTCAGATTCCTCATCTCGTGGCGCACCGCTGTGGAAGTTGATCCGCGCGGGCAGGCTCAGCCGGCATCGGCCGGGGGTGGACCGTCGGCGCCCTTGATGCTGGTCAACACCCTGACCAATGACGGTTCCTCCGGGGTGGAGCCGAAGCCGAAGTGCACCGGCGGCGTCACCGGCCGCAGGTCACCGAGGTCGACACCGTCCAGGCGCGCGCTGACGGACTTGATCCGGTGCATGTCCTGCGCGGAGTACCACTCCCGCCGCCCGCCGCCGGAGGTGCCGCGGGTGCGGACACCATCCATCACCACCCGGGCGATCGGGTCCTGCAGGGTGGCCCACCAGCGAGCCCGCGCCAGCCGTCGGGGCAGTGCCAGCAGCAGCCAACCCAGCGGCGGACGGCCACCGACTTCGAAGGTCAGCGCCAGTTCGTCGGTACTGACCATCCACTTCTTGCCGTCCCGCATTCTCAGCACCGGGGTGATGCGGATCTCGTCGATCG
>JANMSW010000023.1:0-118933 GCA_031389825.1 Spartobacteria bacterium | reverse complement strand
CTCATTCCGCGGAGCCTGAGAATAGGGTGGGTTGTCACACAGGCCATCTCAGCACCTCTAGCGCTCCCCCGCCTCTGAAGAACACGCCAAACTATGGCGGAAAAAGTTAAATACCCCGCCAAACTGCGAAACTCGGGCTAGCTCCGGTGCCGGGGCTTTTTGCTCCGACGCTGCGGCTTTTTGCTCCGAGGTCGGAGCTCCGCGCTCCGACGCTGCAGCAGTCTGCTCCGATCTCGGAGCTCTTTGCTCCGGCGTTGCAGCACTTTGCTCCGGTGTTGGACCGATTTGCTCCGAAGCTGCAGTCACTCGCTCGTACTCTGGAGCGATTTACTCCCTTGGTACGGCAAACTAATCTGCCGCACTACGGACGTCTGCAAACGCGCCCTTATTAAGCTGGAGCTTCGTAGATGAACCTACTGTCGCTGCACAACAGGAAACGTTGAATCGCCTCGTCCCTCTTGGACTCATGGGACCCGCTCTCACGTGGGTTGCCGTTTTTCAGTGACTTCGCAATTATCGAATTTCTCACGGTCGGCCTGCAGTGCGCGCTCTAGATTCTCGATATGCTGGCGCGCGGCGGATTGATAAGCAGGTTGCTTCGCGTCGATAAGTGCCATTTCCCGCACGGAGCGTTCGTCGTGCTCACGGAAGAGTCGGGAAGCGCGAAGGGCGCTTTTACTGCTTGTGCCGAGGGCCATTAGAGCATCAACACTAAGATCGAGGGCGCTGCCAAGCGTCTCCCGGTACACGTCGGAGACGCCGGCGCGGATCAGCTCGTAGGCATGCTGGCGGCTGGTCGCACGGGCGAAGATGCGCATCTTCGGGAAGTGCTTGCGAACGATGGCCACAAGCTCGAGGGACTTGGCTTCATCATCGATAGCGATGACGAAGAGGCGGGCGCTTTCGGCTCCTGCCGTGCGCAGAAGATCGAGCCGAGTGGCATCCCCGTAGAATGATTTCAGGCCAAACTGGCGGAGAGTCTCGACCTGATAGGGATCGTGATCGAGCACGGTCGTTGGGTAGCCATTCGCTCGGAGAAGTCGGCCGACGATGTGGCCGAAACGGCCGAAGCCGGCGAGGATCACAGGGTGATCGTGCTCATCGATCACGTCGGGTTCGCGCTCGGTCTCGCGAGGGATGAAACGAGGCTGCACGAGTTTGTCATTTATCACGAAAAGGAGGGGCGCGATGGCCATACTCACTGCAACCGTCGCCACGAGCAGCTTTGTCCATTCCGGCGAGAGGACACCGCTTTGCTGCGCGAACGAGGCAAGGACGAAGGCGAACTCGCCACCTTGCGCGAGTGCGAAAGCAAAGAGGAGCGCCTGGGAAGCCTCCAATTTGGACGATCTCCCGAGGACGAGCAGGATGGCGAACTTCACGAGCACGAGCGTGAGCACCAGGATGGCAACTGTACCCGGCTGGCGCGCCATCAGCCCGAAGTCGATCCCAGCCCCGACCGCGATGAAGAAGAGACCCAGCAAGAGCCCTTTGAATGGCTCGATGTCTGCCTCGAGCTGATGACGATACTCACTCTCCGCGAGCACTACGCCCGCCAGGAAGGTGCCCAGCGCGGGAGAGAGGCCGACCTGCTGCATGAGCAGCGCAATGCCCACGACGAGGAGCAGCGCGGTGGCGGTGAACATCTCCGGCAATCTCGTGGCGGCGATGTAGCGGAAGAGCGGGGGAAGCAGAAACCGCCCGCCGATGATCACGGCGCAAACCGCCGCGAGCACCAGTAACGCCTGCTGCCAGGCTGGGAAGGCAGTCAATGACCCATGCGGATCGGCTGCTTCGGCACTGGTCTGCAGCGTCCCGAGTAGCGGGAGCAGCGCAACGATCGGGATGATCGCAATATCCTGGAAGAGCAGCACGGAGAAGCATGCCCGTCCACCCGGCGTCTTCATCTGACCCTTCTCCTTCAGCGATTGCAGCACAATTGCAGTCGAGGACATGGCCACGATGAGGCCGATGGCCACCGCCATCTGCCACGGTGCACCGAGGAGGAACCCCCCGACACCGATGAGCGAAGCGGTTGCGGCAACCTGTGCACCGCCGAGCCCCAGTATCGGGCCGCGCATCTGCCACAGAAAAGCTGGACGCAACTCGAGTCCGACCACGAAGAGCATCATGACCACACCGAACTCCGCGAAGTGCATTACGTCCGCTCCATCTGATCCCACCAGGCGGAGGCAGAATGGCCCGACGACAATCCCGGCCAGAAGATAACCGAGCACCGACCCAAGGCCGAGCCGTTTCGCGAGCGGTACGGCAATCACCGCCGCGAGCAAGTAGATGAAGACGTCGAAGAACCCCATTCACCCTTCCCTATCAGCCGTGTCCAGCCATTGCCCGCGTTCATTTCCAAGACCAGGGAAACGAGGTCAGTCAATTCTACCGCGCCCTGAATGACTTGGGCGCTGCGGTGCTCAGCCGCGCCCATCTGGAACGGGCGCGAACTCCCTAAATCTGGCCCGTGCCTTCCTGATTACGCCAACTCGAAGAGCCGTACGTCGTCGGTGGAGCCGAAGTTGTAGCGCGGCGTGTTCGGGTCGTTGTCGTTACCTGCCCCGGTGTTCAGAAGGAGTGTGGAGCTGCCAATCTTGAATTGTGTGATCTCCTGAGCGACGAAGCCGTAGTGGTCGAGCGTGGTGTCGGCCGTTCCGCTGATCTGACCACCAATGATCACGCTGGCGATGATTGAAGTGATGTCTGGGTTGTCCACGCCCGGGCTTTTCAGGTCGGTGCCATCGGCAACGATCGTGCTGTGAGCGGCGCCGGCGACGAGATTGCTCGCCACCCAATCGCCGGTCACGTTGACCTTACCGATCTGGGCATTTGGATTCTTCGCGGCGCTCCCGAGGTTCAAGTCCTGATCGTAGCCTGCGAGAATCTCAGCAAAGAGGACGCTGCCACCGACCTGCATGCTGCCCAAGGCGACGTCCTTCGTTGCATTCTGCGGGAGGACTGCCTCACCACGGGCGGTGATCAGTACGTGAGCGTCGGCGTTACCTTCGATGCTACCCTTGACCACGAGACTGCCAAGCTGATTGGCCACACGGATCGAGGCGTTGTCGAGAAGGTCGCGCCCAGGCAGCGAGTTGTAGTCGATGCCCGTGCGGATGGAGCCGCCGATCTCGGCTTTGCCAAGGGTGCCTGCCGCGATGTACGCGCTCTTCGACAGCGCGTCGGAAGCATCGGGTAAAAGGTCGCCGCCGATCACATTGCCGGTGATCTTCAGCTGAGAGAGCGCGACGTTCACGAGGATCACGCCAGATTGATCACCGGTACCGCCCTGAAGTGATCGACCAATGAGGAGGCTGGAGAGATTAGTGGCCCGGATGCCACCGGAAAGGGAACCTGTGTCGCCTACGATGTCGCCGGTCACTGTGACCTTCTTCATTACATCACCGACGTCCGTTCCTAGTTTAATGAAGCCGCTCTCGTTGCCGCCACCGCCCTGCAGTGTGCCAATGATCGAGACGGACTTGGCGATTCCTGAAATCTCGACATAGCCGGATTGATCGGCATCGCCGCCAGTGATCCCGCGAACTGAGAATGCACCGACGTTCCCGCCAATTGTGACAGCGCCGGAGTGCGTTCCCGCGTCGCCGCCTTGGATGCTCCCATTGATCGTAACGCTGCTTACGTTGCCGCCCGCGGCCAGGACTCCGCTGTCCTCCTGAGTGCCACCGACGATGCTGCCTTTAACTAAGACCTTACCTATGGAGCCATCGGCGCGTACCACGCCGCTGCCATCGGTTTCGGGAATGGCGGACTTGCCGCCGAATATTGAGCCGTTGATCGTAAGTGAGGCAATATTGCCGCCGGCTTCAATGGAGCCGGAGCGCTGGCCGTCACCCCCTTCGACGTTACCGTTGATCTGCACCTTGCCGATGCTCCCGGAGGTAACAATGCTGCCGCTATCGGCATCCGCAGTCCCAATCAACGAGCCGCCGATCCGAAGCGAGGCGATTTGCCCAAGCACGCCACCGGTTACATTGATATCAGCGCCCTTGATGCTGCTCTTCACGGTGAATGCACCGACTTTGCCGGAGAGTTCGCTGAGGAGTGCGCCGGGCTGTGCCAGAGTGAAGTCGTCCACCAGTCCCATGGAGAAAACAGACAGTGACTTTACGGCGGGAGCGCTCTTTGTAGTCAGTGTTTCCAGGCCGGCATTGATGCGGGCAAGATCACCGCTAATCTTCACCGCACCCAGCGGGATTCCGTCGGCATTGATGAAGCCAACGTTCACGGAATTGTTCCCACCAGCTGCATCGTCCCGTGCAGCAGTGATGGTAATGTTGGTGCCGGAGAACTCGGTTGCGGTGATATTCAGGGCATGCAGCACAGCCCCCTGAATCGGCCCGGATTCCAGGATGACATTTGTCGCGTCGAGCGAGCCCTTGGTGATCTTGAGCGTTACCTCATCACCATCCACGTCGGTCCAGGTGGCGCTGCGCCCATCCGTGGAGAAAGTCGGAATGACGACGGCGGGGGCGATGCGGGCTTCAAGCGGTTCGATAGACGAGTAAACGCGGGGCAGGGAGTGGATCATGGATGATATCGTGGAAAGTGGTAGGAAGTGGGTGAGTTGAGTGCCTCGCTTAGGCGTCGGCGACAGCGGGCTGTGCGAGGGACGGCTGAGGTGCCTCAGAAATGAGAGACGGAGCGGTGCGAAAGCGGTTTTTGTAGACGTCCGCCATGAAGGGGAAGAACTCCCGGGCACCGCGAGGCTTGCGGTTGAATTCGGCGACCGCCTGATTGTAGAAGTCGTTCTCGAACTGGTTGATCACCAGATTGTGCAGCACGGTCGTGTGATCCGTGGAGAAGCTCTCCGCCGTCCACTTCTCCGGGCAGAGTTGGTACATCGGATTCTTGTCCGAGAGATCTATGGGGCGCGGCGTGGTTATAAAGCCCAGTGCCACATCCCCGTGGAGAGCAGTCGGATAGGCGCGGCACATCATCGGTCGCGAGTTATAGATCGAGCAGCGGGCAACCACCTTTTGGCCAGCGTGCCCCTCGCGGTCCGGCGCGGCGTGCTCGCGCTGCCATTCATTTAGGAAGTAGCACTTTACCGTGCCCGGCACGAGGCGGCTCTCGATGCGCTTCAGCGCAAGGAAGAAGCGCTTCTGCTCGCACCCAGGGTCTGACAGGCGGACCGGCACAAAGTTCTTCTCGAAGCGGCGGGCCTGCTCTGCAGAAAGGCTGAGCAGCGTGCTGAACTCGCCCACTGGCAGGCTGAGATCATGTGAGAGCTGCAGCGCATCAAAGGCTGTGATCAAGAGGTTATAACCACGGCAGCATCCTGCGTGGCATGTATCGCACATTGCGGCCATTGCCTCCCGTCCAAGCTAGCTCCGTGCCGAAGTTGCACCCCTTTCTGCGAAAATGGCGCGGTGGGCATGGGAGCCGCTATCGCTCAACGGGTTCTGCCATGCCCGAAGTGTCCCGCCCTTCCAATATCCCGACTGTCACTTTCGAGAGACTCCGCTTCTTTCCAGGAGGCCCTGGAGAGTTCTGGCCCGCCTTTGTGCAGAGCCTGGCCTCGCACGCCGGGGCGGCTGCGGGTGTAGTCATGCTGCGCGACGAATCTGGGGCGTGGCGGGTGATTGCATCGATCGGCGTCGGTCCGCAACTTGGCGTGGATGCTGTCCAGCTCGCGGCAGCAGCCGATGCTGCGCAGAAGGACGGTTTCACCTTCGAGCGAACAAAGGAAGGTGAGACCGCGATGATCGGCCTGCGTCTGGAGAGCGGTGATGCGAAGCAAGCGTGCTCAGCGGTGCTGATTACCAAAGGTCGCACACCAAACCTGCAGGCTGTCTGCGCGCAGCTCCAGCTCGTGGCGGATACCCCGCTGCTCTATCACAATCACCGCCGTCTCCAGCTTGCCGACAGTCAACTCGGCCAATACTCGGACGCGCTCGATCTGCTGCTTCTCCTAAACGCGCAGACGCGGTTTCTCGGCGTCTCGCTGACCTTTTGCAATGAGCTAGCTGCCCGCTTCCGTGGTTTTCGCGTGACGCTCGGGTGGAAGCAGGGCCGCTATGTGCGCCTCCAGGCGGTAAGCCATATGGAGCGCTTCGAGCGCAAGATGGAGGTCGTGCAGAAGCTCGAGTCAGTGATGGAGGAGGCGTTCGATCAGGACCAAGAAATCCTCTGGCCGACACCGGAGGAGAGCCTTGCGATCGTCCGTGACCACGCCGCTTTTTCCGCAGAGCAGGGGAGCGCATTTATAGTCTCCCTGCCGCTGCGGGTGGATGGCGAACCAGTAGGCGTCGTCGTCATCGAGCGCCAGGAAAGCGCCTTCACCGATGCGGAACTGCGTACTTTGCGGCTGATCTGTGACCAGTCAGCGCGGCGGATCAGCGACTTGAAGCAGAGCGATTGCTGGTTCGGGCTCCGCTGGGCGCGCAAGGCGCGATCATGGGCTGGCAAGCTCATCGGGACGGAGCACACCGGGGCGAAGCTGCTCGCCTTTACTGGCATGCTGGTCCTCGTCGGTGTGATCTTCATTAAGGTGCCGTATCGAGTTGAAGCTCCCTTTCTGGTGCGGACCGGGGCGCTCGCGCAGCTACCGGCACCTTTCGATAGCTACATTGAATCCCTCGACGCCCGAGTGGGCGACGTTGTTACCGCTGGGCAGCCGTTGTTACAGCTCGATGCCCGCGATCTGCGCGTGAGCGAAGCCGAAGCGGAGGCGGATCTGCGCCGCTTCCAGGCAGAGGCTGATCAAGCTGTCTCCGAGCAAAGGCTCGGCGAAATGCGAGTCGCCCAGGAGCGTACCGCCCAAGCGCGCGCCGCACTGGAGATGACGCGCCTGCGGCTCTCTCAGGTGAAGGTGAGTGCGCCCTTTGATGGCGTGATTGTGCATGGCGATCTCCGCGAGCGGATCGGCTCGCCGGTCAAACGTGGCGAGGTGCTATTCAAGGTCTCGCGGATCAACGAGCTCTACGCTGAGCTGAAAGTAAGCGAGCGCGACATCCACGAGGTACTCGCCGGGGCTCATGGCGAACTTGCCTTCACCAGTCGCCCTGATCTCGGCTTTCCCATCCGCGTCGAGCGGGTCGAGCCATCCGCGCTTGCTGAGAGCGAGGGGAATATCTTTCTGGTTCGTGCAGATTTTGCGGAGAGCGGAACTGCTTGGTGGCGACCCGGCATGAGCGGCCTGGCCAAGGTGGACGTGGGCCGCCGGTCGATCCTGTGGGTGGTCACACACCGCGCGATCGACTTCCTGCGCATGCGCCTCTGGTGGTAATCCTGCCATGAGCGAACAAGGCCCCATTTTCAGTGAGTCGTGGCACCGGGTCGCGCCGCAGCGGCTCGCTCTGCGCGCGGCCGTGCAGATCCGTAAGCAAATCTTTCGCGGTGAGGAGTGGTACGTTCTGCAGGACTCATTCGATAACCAGTTTCACCGCTTCACTCCCGCGGCCTACCAGTTTCTATCCCGCCTGCGTGCTGACCGCACGGTGCAGGAGGTGTGGGAGGAATGCCTTGAAGCCTCTCCGGAGCAGGCACCAACGCAGCCCGAGCTGATCCGCCTTCTCACGCAGCTCTACCAGGCGAATCTACTGCAAACGCAGATGCCGCCTGATGCCGCAAAGCTCCTCGAACGACATGATAAGCGCGAGCAGCGCAAAACGTTCTCTACGCTGCTGAACTTCCTCTTCATCAAGGTACCGCTGTGCGATCCAGACGCCTTTCTGAAGCGCTGCGTCCCGCTGCTCGGCTGGCTGCTCACGCCCTGGGCTGCGCTGGGCTGGTTGATGGCGATTGTCGCTGGCCTGAAGATCGCTGGAGAGAACTGGAGCGAACTCAGCAGCGCAGGCGAATCCGTCTTTGCGCCGGATAACTTCCTGCTCCTCTACGCAGCCTTCATCGTCACCAAGGCGATCCACGAGTTCGGCCATGCTTTCCTTTGCCGCGCTCTTGGCGGGGAGGTGCATCGGATCGGTGTGATGTTCATGATCTTTAGCCCGATGCCGTTTGTGGATGCCACATCGAGCTGGGCATTCCGCAGCCGCTGGCACCGTATCCTGGTGGCATCGGGCGGAATGATTTTCGAGTTAGCCTTTGCGGCCTTGGCGGCCTGGGTGTGGTCCACAACCGGGCCAGGCACGCTGCACCGATTTGCTTACAACTCCATGGTCGTGGCGTCGGTCTCAACGCTGCTCTTCAATCTGAACCCACTTCTGAGGTTCGATGGTTACTACATCCTTTCGGATCTCCTCGAGCTGCCGAATCTTGCGTCGCGATCCTTGCAGGAGGTCCGTTACGCTTGGGAACGCTGGATCTGCGGCGCGCATCGTCCGACGACGGTCGCGCATTCCCAGCGGGAGCGCGCGTGGCTCATTGTGTACGGCGTTAGCAGCGCAATCTACCGCGTCGTGCTCAGCCTCGCCATCGTTCTCTACATTGGGGATCGGTTCTTCGAACTCGGCTTGCTTCTGGCCATCTTCTTCCTCTTTTCCACAACGGTTCTGCCAGTCACAAAGTTCGTCCGCTACCTTGCGGCATCGCCGTCCCTTGCCCGCTGCCGTCCTCGCGCGTGGGTCTCCGCTGGGGGGCTTACCGCGCTGATCGTTGGCTTCCTCGGACTTGCACCAATGCCGGAGCGTTTCCGCGCCCCCGGTGTGGTAGAAGCCGAGAACTTTTCCGGGGTATACGCGGCAGCGGACGGCTTTGTGGAAAAGGTACTCGCGCGATCCAGCGGCGAGGTGGTGCAGAGCGCCCCGCTCGTTCGCCTGCGGAATCCTGAGCTGGAGATAAATCTCGCCCAGGCGGAAGCCAAAAAGCGGGAGCTCTTCGCTCTGCGTGAAGAAGCGCTCAATCTCTCGCCATCCGCACTTGGCCCGCTCCAGACGCAAATAGCCGCGCTGGAGGGCCGTCTCACAAATCTTCGCAAAGACGAAGTTGCTCTTACTGTGCGCGCTCCGCAGAACGGCGTCTGGGTCGCTCCGCATCACGAGGAGTGGCAGGGTGGCTGGGTGGAACGCGGTGCTGCACTCGGCGAACTCATCAATCCCGGAGCCTTTCGCTTCTCCGCGGTAGTTTCGCAGGCTGAAGCCGCTGCGCTCTTCAGCCACGGGATCCGGGGCACGGAGGTCCGGTTGAATGGTGAAGCCGGCGAGGTGATCCACGCCACGATCGAGCGCATCGTCCCAGGCCAGCAGCATGAGCTGCCGTCGGCCGCGCTAGGCTGGCGCAGCGGCGGCGACCTTGCTGTGCAGAGCAATGATCCGAGTGGACTGCGTTCCACCGAGCCTTTCTTTCAAGTGGTGGCCAGCCTGCAGCCTGCGCCCGGGGTTCTCCTGGCGCACCATCGCTCCGGAGAGATCCGCTTCGAGTTGCCCAGTCAGCCGCTCCTCGCGCAGTGGTGGCGCCGCCTTCGCCAACTCGTCCAGCAGCGCTACCGGATTTGAGCATGGTGCTGCCGTTCCAGGATCATCGCTGCACCGCGCTGCCTCGGTTGAAGGAGCTGCCTTGCGGTCTCGATGCTGCCGTGCTCACCGTGGCTGGTCGGGTGAAGAGTGGACCGTGGGCAAGATGGCATCTCGCGAAGGAAGCAGGCGCAATCCAGAGTCTCGCGGTGCAACTTGAAGGGCGCGCGGGCGCGGATCTGGCCAGCCGCCTCGACACGCTTCGCACGCAATATCGTCGGCACCAGCCACCTCGCGAAGATGCGCGTCGCGCCGGACTCGCTCTCGTTACCGAGATCGCCCGCCGTACCCTCGGCCTCACTGCGCATCTCGAGCAGATCATGGGGGCGGTCGCGCTCGGCGAGGGCTTCCTTGCCGAGATGGCGACGGGAGAAGGCAAAACACTCACTGTCGCGCTCGCCGCTGCACTAGCCGGGTGGAGCGGGCAGCCCTGCCATGTCGTTACCGCGAACGACTACCTTGCAGAGCGCGATGCCGATTGGTTGCGCCCGTTTTTCCAAGCGTGTGGGCTGACCGTGGGCTGCGTCATTGGGTCGATGGCTGAAGCTGAGCGTCGAGAGAGCCACGCGACAGACGTTACTTATACTACAAGCAAGGAGCTGCTTGCCGATTTCCTCCGCGATCGGCTCCGTCTCGGCAAGCTCCAGGATGCCGCCCGCCGTCATCTGCGCTTCCTGCACACGCCGGAACGTCTCGCGCGGATGGGTCTGGTGCTGCGGGGCATTCACACCGCGTTTGTCGATGAGGCGGACAACATCCTCATCGACGAAGCCGTCACTCCGCTGATCATCTCCCGTCAGGAGCCCAATGAGCCACTGCTCGAGGCCAGCCGCTTCGCCTGGCGCATTGCCGGGGAGCTGGACAAGGGAGCCGACTATCAGGTCAGTGAGACATTCCAGGAAGTCGAGCTAACCATGCAGGGCTGGGCGCGACTGGAAGCAGAGGGCGGCGATCTCCCTGCCACCTTCCGCAGCCCGAGCTGGCGTGCTGACCTCGTTCAGCAGGCGCTGAAGGCGCGTGAGTTCTTTCACCTCGATCGGCAGTACGTGGTGAGTGATGGCAAGATCTGCATCGTCGATGAATCCACCGGTCGCTTGATGCCCCAACGTTCGTGGCGTGGCGGGCTGCAGCAGGCCGTGGAGGCGAAGGAAGGTTTGGAGATTACTAACCCCGCCGAGACGCTGGCCCGCATGAGCTTTCAGCGATTCTTTCGGCTCTTCCGCCGCCTCTCCGGCTTAACCGGCACAGCGCGGGAGGCCGCAGGCGAGTTCTGGTTTGTGTACGGTCTCCCCGTTGTACGGATTCCTACGCACCGCCCCATAATCCGACGCCATTTGCCGGATCGGTTCTTCGCTACGGAACCGCAGAAATGGCGCGCGGTTACCGAGGAAGTTTTACGCATCCATGCCACTGGCCAGCCCGTGCTTGTAGGCACCCGGAGCGTCGAATCCAGCGAGCGGCTCGGGGCGGCCCTGCAGGCTGCCGGCGTCGACTGCTGCATCCTTAACGCCACCCGAAATGAGGAGGAGGCTGACGTAATCGCCCAAGCCGGCGAATATGGCCGCGTGACCGTGGCGACGAACATGGCCGGTCGCGGGACGGACATCCGCCTCTCGGCGGAAGCTCGCGCAAGCGGCGGACTGCACGTCATCGCCACGGAGCGCCATAGCTCGCAGCGGATCGACCGCCAGCTCTTCGGCCGCTCCGGTCGGCAAGGTGATCCTGGTGCTGCGCAGGCTTTCGTCAGCGCCGAGGACGATCTCCTCGTCCGCTTCTGCCCAGCACCGCTCCGCCGCACGATGCTTGCCCTGCTCGCGAGTGGAACTCCTGGTGCAGAGATCGCGGCGCGGAAAGCCGTCGCCTCGGCCCAAGCCCGCGCCCAGAAGCTAGCCTACCATCAGCGTCGCTCCGTAGTGCAGATGGACGGTTGGTTCGATGAAGCGATTAGCTTCGTTGGCCCGGATCTCGCGGGCTAGGAGATCCCACGCTACGGCTGACGCAGTTGGAACTTTCCCCAGAGCTGTGGTGAAAGCATCGCTTCGCCGGGCACGTCGTTCATCAGGCCGGTCGCTTTGTTGTGCCAATAGAGACGCTGCTGCGTTTCGCCAGAGCGCCCTCGTAGAATCCCGAGATCGCCCGTGAGATCTTGCCCTTCGACGGGCTGTAGCTCGAGCGCGCTTAGCGCGATGGAGAACTCGTGCTCTTCCCAATCTAGCGTGCGAGGTTTCTTTTGCACGAGGACCTCTTCGCGGCGCTTGCCGCTGGCAAGCTGCACCAGCGCAGTGACGTCATCCACGCGATCGAAGTTCACCGTGCGCCATGGAGAGCTGAAGGGAACCGGATTCTTACCGTTTAGGCTGACTGGGCGATAGAGCACCGCCACAGGTTTCTCCTTGATGCGGCTGACCAACAGGCGGAAATCGCCTGCGATAGGCTGCTTGCGCCCGGGTTGAGCATTTGGATCGGTAGCAAGCATCAGGTCGAGCGCGCCCCCAGTCTTAAAGAGCATGGGCAGCGACTCGCCCGTGTTTTGCAGGAGGTCGCGATCCTGTACCCGGAAGGCGGCGTACAGGCGCTCGTGATCGACAGTAATGGACGCGAAGGTTGTCTCGTCGATTTGCGCCCAATCGGCACCAGCCCAGTCGTCCAGCTTGCCATCCACTACCGGAGGCGTCGTGCGGATGGCGACCTTCAGCACGCTACTGCCTTGCTTCTTCTGACGATCGGCATCGCGCTGCACAACATAGTCGCCGACTTTTGCCAGCATCTCCGGAGTAACCTTGAGCTCGCCCGCGTCGAATCGCTTCACCGAGCCGAGCCCGTCCACACGGACGATGCTGGAGTGTTCCTTGCCGGCGACCAGATAGACCTTTCCGTCCGCTGTCTGGTTGATCGTTGGCCAGAAGTCTTCGCCGTGCTTCGTCCGATCCGTGAGCTTCACGCCTCGCTCAGCAGGGAGGGCATCCCAGGTCTTTGCATCCTTTTCGCCATGGCCATCCCGAAAAAGTTGGCTAACAAATAGCCCATCACTGCTCAGCAGGTACGCATTGCCGCGGTCGCCATTGTACGCCCACATCTCGACTTCGGAGCCCTGCGGGGTGAAGGGCCAGCCGAGTGGTTTCGTCGTTGCGATGAGCTGCCCGTAATACTGCCGGGGTGGCGCGTCATGCCCCGAATGGAGGCTCGGCCACGCATTGGGGTAAGTCCATTTGAGGGCGCCACCTTTGTACCCCCGGAGCGGATCGCCCGTGAGAACCTGCCAGCCGCTGGCACCCTCAATCAGCACGCGCGCCCCGCTGCTCCAGTTCACGTTGGCGATCGGGGTTTGGATAGCGGCGTCCCCAGCATCGTAAAGCGGCACCCGTTGCTCCGTGAACCCGCGCGGCTTCAAAGCACGGCCATAGGTGGTGGTGATCGATAGGTCCGGCTTCAGAAAAAGCATCCCGGCTCGCGGCTCGGTGAGCTTGCTGAAGGTCAGCTCATCCACTTGTACGCGCACATCCCCGTTCTTGTCCGACCAGGCGAAGAGCAGGGGATGCTTCTCTTGCCGATCGCGGCGCTCTTCCCCCACGTCGACCCCGGCCGGGAGTGCAGCTTTGAGTTCGGGTTTTCGCAGCTCCGCCCACTCGTACGCGTCACCGATCGCGGCCACCGGCCGGGCGAGTCCGTCGCGCATGATCCAGAGCCCGACGACGCTTGGGCTATTCGTAGGATGCGCGACAAACATATTCGTCATGTACTGCTGCCCCTCGTGGTAAATCGGCGTCTGCGGCCCGTTCATCGGCATCTGCACGTCGTCGGTTTCAGGCCTCCAGAAGACGCTCACGAGCTGATCGGCACCCTTTTCCCAATCCAGCTTGAACTCCATGGCCGCCGGGAATTTCTCGTCGCAGTAGTAGAAGCGCGATTGATCCTTGTGGTCGATGGTCCCACCGCCTCCATAGTGCGGCGGACCGTAGAAGGCGTTCACGAGCTTTCCCTCGGCGGACCAGACGCTCACGCGTTTCGGAGCGTAGTCAGCTTCAGCCACCCAGAGCTGGCTCTCAGCAGTAACAGAGAGGCCGTTGGGATGCTGCATTTGCGCCGTATTGTAGGTGCGCGCTCCGGGCGCGCCGCCCGCGCCGATCGTCCGGAGCAGCTTGCCCTCCGGGCTGAAGACTTTTACCTGATGGCTCGTGCCCCAGTCGCTGATGTATAGGTTACCCTGCTGGTCGGTCGTGACCTGACGAGGGTCCTCCAGTCCCGAAGCGATAACCGTTTCCGGAGCGGCCAGCTCGATCTGAGCGGTGAGCGACGGTGCTTTGATCGTCTCATCGCGGGGCTCGTTCTTGCCCTTCACCTCCGCAGGCTTGGCGTTGCCGAGGATCGCTTCTTTTTCGATGGAGTATCTCAGGAGCTTCGTCCCGGACAGGACAAGCAGGCGGCCCTCGCGGCCGAAGGCGACTCCCCGAGGATCCTTAACCGCGGCGAATACCGGAGCCCTCCCGCCCTTCGCGTCAACGAAGGCTAGGAGCTCATGCCGGTCGAGGCTTGCCACGAGCAGGCCATCGTTGGCTGCGAGCCCTGCGACATAACGCTTCTCGTCGTCGTTGCTGTGGATCTTCGCTGGTGCCTGCTTCACGCCAGCCCTCGCGAAGCTGTGCGCCAGCACCGGGCGGTCGCCTTTTTTCGTGAGCGCAACATAGCGCAACTCGGCGGACTCGAGGTTCTGGTTACTGCCGATCGGCCAACTCGAAACAGTGTACGCCACCACATCAGGATCTGCGCGATCAGAGGCGTCCCGAGCGGCGTAGAGCGCCCCAGTCCAGTGGCCACCGACCCAGCGGAGGCCGCGTTGCTTTTTACCCGCAAGATCAGTGAAGACCAGGCCATCTCCGCCCTCGGCGACAAAGCTGGTGATGAGCATCTGGGCCGGCGTGTCGTTCCTTGCCGGGAGGAAGAGAACATCCGTTGGCGGAGTATGATCAGCCAGCCAGCGGCCCTTGTTATCCTCCGTCTTCCATGGAGGCATCCCTGCGGTGTACACGCTGAACTCGTAGGCGATATCGACGCCCTTGTGCCAAAGCCCGCGGATGCGGTAGCTCCCGGGCTGAACCAGTTTGCCCTGGGTTCGAAAGACGCCGTCCGGATCAGCCCGCACCCCGCTGCTTTCGTCCGCGCCATCCCACCAGACTGTGTGCTCGCCAGCGTTGAAGTGTGTCTCCGCAATGAGATTCCGCACGCGCTGACCCTTGTCATCATCGATTACCAGCGTAACGAACCCAGCTTCCGGCAAAGTAAACCGCGCGGGAATCGGCGGGTGCAGTTCCTCAGTATCCTGGCTCCACACCGTGATGCTGAAGCAGGCAGAGGCAAGGAGGGCCAGCAGTAAGAGTCGAGAATGCATGAGTAGGCGTGGGTGCGCAGTAGGCGCAGAGACAGAACGCGCGACGAGACGATTTCTTGGGCAACTTCTCCCCTCCTTCCGGTCGACCCTCAGCCCCAAAAAAAATGCAGCCTCCCGGAGCCGAATGACTCGCGGAAGGCTGCTGTTCCCCCCAGAACAAGGAAGAGAATACCCAGTGAGCCGAAGCGCGCAACAATTACTTTAGGGAGTTTACTGTTTCCATTGTGCGACGGCGGTGGGCAGCGACGGTTTGCAGACTTGGCAGGGTCTTGCCCTCTTGCGCAGAGTGCTCCCGCCACCTTCCCTCAAATCCCCAGAAATGATCCGCATCGTTCCACTCAGCATCACCACTGTGCTCGCAATCTTGAGCTTAACCCCGGTCACTTACGCGCAAAGTCCGGCAGCGCCTCCGGCCGCTCCGCCTGCGGCAAGTCCTCCTGCAGCAAAAGCCCAGCAGCAGCGCACCGCCGAGAGCGCAGTGACGCCCGCAGTGAAGGATCGGCACCGCCACGATCAATTCCTCTACCGGATCAAGCAAGGCGAGGTGGGTCTGCTCTTCCTTGGAGATTCGATCACCGACGCGTGGCCACGGACAGGCGAGTGGAGCTGGCTGAAGTTTGCGCCCTATAAGCCAGCGGACTTCGGGATCAGTGGAGATCGCACCGAGCACCTACTCTGGAGGATCACGAACGGGGAACTGGATGGGATCTCTCCCAAGGTCACGGTTGTGATGATCGGCACAAACAACATCGGACACTCCAGCGATGAGAAGCCCGAGTGGGCCGCTGCGGGAGTGAAGAAGGTTCTTGAGACCATCCACGCCAAGCTTCTGCAGACGAAGGTTCTGCTGCTGGGAGTATTCCCGAGATCCACTCCTGGCAGCCCGCATCGCGTGGCCGTCGAGGAGATCAACAAGCTCATTGCCCTCTATGCTGACGGCGAGAAGACCCGCTATCTCGACATCAGCAAGAGCTTCCTCGACCCGAGTGGGAACATCCCGGATGACGTCATGCCCGACAAGCTGCACCCGAATGCCAAGGGCTACGACATCTGGTATGAAGCGATGAACCCCGTGCTGAGTGAGATGCTAAAGTAGACTCCCGATGCGAACATCCCGGGTGCTGGTTTTCGTCGACGAGTCGAACGTTGTCAGCTCCGTGCGGGCGCTCGGGCGGAAGTTGGACTGGGTTCGCCTCCGCGACTTTCTCGCGGACCCAGCCGCCGGGAGGGAACTCATTGAGATGGTCATCTACGCCGGTCTGCCACCCCCAATGCCGGAGTGGCAGCTCGAGCGCGAGAAGAAGAGCAAGTTCCTTCACTGGCTCCGGTCGAACGGCTTTCTGGTGGTGGCAAAGGATGGCTCGCCTGGGGACGGACGCCATTACAAGGCCAATGTGGATGTCCTCATGGCGATCGACGCGGTGGAATTGTCCATGGAGATGAAGCCGCAGGTTGTGGTGCTGGTTACTGGAGACGCCGACTTTGCGCATCTCGCACTGACGCTTCGCCGCCGGGGGATCCGCGTCGAGGTAGCCGCAACGGCTCAGACCATGGGAACCGGCCTGCGCGGCGCCGCGAACACCGTAATCGACCTGGCGCCGCTTTTCGAAGCGTTCGAGCTGATGAAGCCCAGTGAGGCGTAGTCGGGGAGCGGAGTACAGAACCCAGCCGAATCACGCGCAGGAGGCGAAACTTCCTTAGCCATGACTCAAAACGACTTTAGCAAACCAGCCAGCAGCTTCGAAACGGACAACCTGCGGACTCGCGCTGAGGACGCTTTGGAGGCAGCTCGGGAAAAAGGCGAGGAGATGTACGAAGAAAGCGAGGAGTGCGTGCGCTATAATCCGCTGCTGGCGATCGGTGTTGCTCTCCTGAGTGGACTGATCATCGCACTAGTTGCGATTCCTCAGAAGAAAAGCTGGCGCGAACGCCACATCGACGAGCCGATTGAGCGATCGCAGGCCGGGATCGTTGCCGCAGCGCTCGCTATAGGCGCGCTCTTCAAGCAGCTGGCGAATTCTGCGTCCGGTACCCAGCGCCGAGCGGCGAAGGGAGTACGCGGCTACTCCAAGTCTGCACAAAAGGCAGTCAAGCGCGCCTCGCGCAAGATGCACCTCTAGCCTCTACCCGCCCTTCGGATTGCCAACGACGAAGACGGGGTACTCCTCGAACTCGGCGGGATTCGAGTAAGGGACTTGGCGCTTCCGCTTATAGATCTCCAGGAGGAACCAGCCGTTGGCGAGGGCAAGACGGACGCGGGTCGCATCCGTTTCCTCCTGAACGTCCATAAAAGGAATGTCGTTCATGCCTGCCTTCCCTAGTGGGCACCCAGTCGCTCCATCACCCAAGAGTACTCACGGGCAATGCTCTTTACGAGGTCGCCGGGATGGATCTCGGGTGGGAGCACGTCGAAGGTGTAAGTTTCGATCTCCAGATGCGAGCAAACGCCTCCGCGCAGTTCGTGGAAGAACTCCGGGGTCAGTGTGTCGGCAGTCGAGCCAATCAGTCCTGTAGGCGCGGCAAAGAGCGGAACGTGAAAGTGCACGCGCAGATCCTTCACCTCGGGGAAGTCGGATAGCTCCTCTAGAGCAGGCGGCAGATCGTACCAGGCGAAGCGCGTGCCTGCGCCAGTTCGCCCCTTTACCTGATGCAGGTACACCGGCTCGACAAAGCTGCGGAGCGCCTCCCATGAGTCCGGATCAGACTTCGCGCGCAGGGCTGCGCTCAGCTGCACTTTGGAGATGAGAATCCCAGCCGACTTATAGGCGCGGAGTGACTCCGTAAGATCCTCGAACTGCAGCGCCACATGGCAGGTGTCGAAACACACGCCGAGATGCTTACGCACAAGCTGCTCTGCATCGCTGCGGTACAATCCGAGAATGCGCGCGACTTCCTCCGCGCCGCGCCGGTAAAGGAAGTTCTCGAAGAAGCTGACCGTCTCGTTGGTGGTCTCCAGGAAGCAGTCCGGCTCAGGCTCCAGACCGAGGTGGATCATCCGCCCGGTGTCATCGTGGAGTGCTGATAGGTACGCGACGCAGGCCGCGAGGTTGTCCACCATGGCAATCTTCTCCTCCTCCGTCGTGACCCATGGCTTGAAGGAGCATGGTACGGTGCTGATGCTCCCTTCAATCCCTTCCGGCAGCATTGCCGCGAGTACGTCGGCCGTCTGGATCGTGTAATCTCGCCGCTCCGGCATTCGCCAATCCGGCGCGTACACGTTCTCCTTTACCGGGCCTTGGTGGAAACGCCCGTACGGAAATGCATTTACTGAGAAGGGATAAAGCTGGTGCTCGCGGAAGAAGTCCATCGCCTCCTCGCGCGTGGCTTCGTCCGCCAGCTCCGCCGCGCCTTGTGCACTCAGGCGGAGGCCCAGGCCGAACCATTGATCCGCGCTCACTCGCGCCTTCACTTCCACGGTCTTCTCTCGGATCGCCGCAAAGTTCTCTCCCCAGCTTTCGCCAGGGTGAATGTTTAGGCAGTAGGTGAGATGAAGGGGCGGATTGTGCTGGACGATCATGCGTGGGGGTGGACAGACCGTTTCAGTTCCTGAATCGCCTGTTCCATCAACGCAAGGTCAATATGGTTCACCTCGAAACGCGCACCGATCCCATGCGGGTACGTCACGCACAAGTCGCCACCGAGGTGCTCCTGAAATTCACGCAGACCGTCGAGCACCGCCCGCCGTCCATCCTGGTCCCGCTGATCCAGTTCCTCGAACCAAAGCTGGAACCCGCTGCGCACCAGCCCAGACCGGATCTCCTCGAATTCGGCATCCGAAATCCACCCCTGCATGCGCGCGTAGATTGAATCGAGGAGCACTCCGCTCGCTACCGCTTCGCCATGGGAAACGCGGAAATCCGAGAGCAGCTCCAGCTTGTGCGCGGACCAATGACCGAAGTCCAGCGGGCGCGCCGCCCCGTATTCGAAGGGATCCCCATTGGTGCGGATGTGCTCCAGATGCATCTCCGCGCAGCGCGCCACGAGCACTTGCATAGCCTCGAAGTTGCGCGCCGGGTATTGCTCGGCATTCGCGAGCAGGTAATCGAAGAAAACTCGGTCGCGAATGATTGCCACCTTGAAGGCCTCGGCCACCCCGTTCAGCCAGTCTCGCTGTGGAAGGGTGAGTAGAAACTCGTAGTCATTCAGCACCGCGAAGGGGGGCGCAAAGGTCCCGATCGCATTCTTGCCGAGGAAGTTCACACCGTTCTTCACCCCCACACCGGCATCATTCTGCGCGAGCACGGTCGTCGGCACGCGCACCACGCGCAACCCGCGATGCACCAGCGCGGCTGCAAAGCCCACTGCATCCAGCACTGCTCCGCCGCCGACCACAATGACGTAGGCATGCCGATCCATCCGCTTCTCGAGGAGCAAGCGAATGAAGCCTTCCACAAGCGCAAAGTCGTTCTTGATCGCCTCGCCACCGGGGACAATGCGCGGGACATCCACAAGTTCCATATGGTCTACATGCGCTGCGAAATAGGCGACTACGTCAGACACCAGGTTGGGAGCGCGGCTGCTCACGTGCTCATCGATGAAGACCATGGCGCGCTGCCGCCGCCCTTCACAGAGCCGGTCGAGCGTACCCGCGAGCACGTGATTCTCCGGGGCGAAGAGGTGGTGCGTGAAGATGACGGGGAAATCCCAACTGACGGTAATCTGTTGCCGGATGGTCTTATTCGAAAACATGGACGAGAGAGCAGCGCCGGGGGGCGCAGAAAGATAATCTCCGGGAGCGCGGTTTCTTCGCCCTTCTGAAGATGCTGCAGGAACGCTCACGGTGCCAGTGGGTCAGGCCTGCTGCGTCATCCACTCCTGGGTGAAGCGGGCGAGATCCAGTATGGTCTCAGGTGGAGCGGGGAAGGGGAGGGAAGAGCTCCAGCCAATCTCAAAGCCCGTACCCACGTTCCCATGCGAGCCCCGCACCTTGCGGGTGTCGAAGCTGACGCTTCCGGGAGGCCAGCCAAAGAAGAGCTCGCACGGGTCGAAGCCCGGCTTGTTGTGGATATCCACATGGCTCGCGAACTCCGGCGCTTCGCTCTTGGTCGTAAACCACGGGTAGGCAAACCACGCGCCGTCCTCTGCAATCAAGACCAACTCGCCGCTGTTTCGGTGATCCAGACCGAAAGCGTCCTGCTCCTGGCGATCCAGCACCTTCGCTACGCCGGGCAGGCTCTCGAGCGCACGGTGCGCCTCCTGGGTCGATGCCTCATCGCGGCAGAAGACGTGTGCAATCTGGTGATCCGCCACTGCAAAGGCGCGGCTGGAGGACATGTCGGGGTACGCCATACCACGGATCTCCCGAGTGTAGAAAAGTCCCTCCTCGCGTAGCCGGACATTGGGCAGCACCGCGCCGCGCTGCACTTCCTCGATCGCGTAATCGCCGAAGATCAGCCAATCGTACCCATGCAACTCGCACGCCGCTTTCAGCCGGGTGAGATAGCCGGAAAGCACGTCGAGCGCCTTTGCAGCCTTCGGGCCTTCGGGGCCGTGACGCTGGAGATCGTAGTCGAGGTGTGGGATGTAGGAGAGAAGCAGATCCGGCGCGACGTCCGGCATGCCGAGCACCGCCACGATGGCATCCACGATCCAGTCGCTCGACTTGTGGTTCGCGAGCGGCCCCCAATAGTTCATGAGATTGAACGGGCGACCGATGGCCTCGTTCAGCCGGGCTTGCAGTTCCGTGGGCTGCGTATAGCAGTCCTGGATCATCCCGCCGCTGTGCTTGTGAATGGGGGCGGGACTCACGATGAGATCGGCAGCTTCGCCCATGGCCTGCTGCCAGAACATGAGGCCCACTTTCTTGCCTCTCGCGCGGAAGTCGTCCCAGATTCGTGGCCCTTCGACGAGTGCGCTGGATTGCTCCCAGAAGAGCACCTTCCGCAGGTTGCGATAGTAGAGCCCATTGGCCACCATGCCGTGCGCGGCGGGTAGCGCAGCGGTACGAAAGCTGGCCTGGACGGTGCAGGTCACAGCAGGCAGGATGCTCTGCGCCGAGGCGAAGCCGGGAAGCCGCGAGGCCATGTTCCAGCCGAGTGCGGCGACATCGATGACTAGCAGCTTCTTACTCATGAGGGAAAGGGAGCGTAGAAAGAAAGCAGAGCGCGGGCAAATGGCGAGTGTCCTCTAGACCTCGACGTGGCTTGCGA
This sequence comes from Spartobacteria bacterium, assembly GCA_031389825.1. GTDB lineage: Bacteria > Verrucomicrobiota > Verrucomicrobiia > Chthoniobacterales > Chthoniobacteraceae > JANMSW01. Next base: position 97,958 of record JANMSW010000023.1, on the reverse strand, counting down.
CGTTGATTGTGTGGCGTTCCACGTTAAAAGCGTGGAATTCCACGTTAAAAGGGTGGAGTTCCGCGGTTCAATCGTGGCGTTCCACGGTTCGAACGTGGTGCTTCACGTCGAAAGCGTGGCGCTCCACGATCTGAGGCGGCGGGCCACGTGAAAAGGGTGGAACGTCACGTTTGAACCGTGAAGGGGCACGTTCGAAGGGTGGAGAGCCGTGAAAAAAGGGTGGGAGGCCGCGTGAGAGGGTGGAACGCCACGTCTGGAACGTGGAGTGTCACGCTTGAACCGTGAAGCAAAACGGGTGGCTCTTGGGCGGACAAATGCGACTCTCCACGCCAGACGGGAGGAGCTTAGCTCGCGTAGAAGCGGCGCGAGACGACGCGGCTGATCGGCCAGAGGGTGAGCAGCGCGATGCAGGCGTAGAGAGAAACCTGCGTACCAGGCGTTGCGCAGAATGCAGCCTGGAGCGGCAGGAGCAGGCGGATGAACTCGCCAATCGCAGGCGGGATGGGCATCGTGGGGTGCTGCCAGAGCTTGCTCCCGAGGAGCAGCGCGGCAAAGGCGGCCATGGCCAGCAGGCCCACGCCAGCAAAGGCGCCGAAGCTGCCCTGCGCGGCGAGTCGCTCCACGAGCAAGCGGTCGGTGAGCCAAGCAAGGGCACCGGCGGCGAGGACAAGTCCCGGGAGGAGCTTCACCGGGCCACCGATGGTCTCGGGGTGCATCTCGTTGCGGGCCAGATGTGTGACCGCGGCGATGTAGGCCACGGTGATCGCGGCTGCGAGGACGGCAGTGGGGTCGAGATCGAGCGGACCGCTGGGCAGCGTGGCGGCCGCCCCGAGCAGTAAACTGAGTCCGCGGCAGGTGCCCATCGAGACCGGGCCGACGATCGGCAACCGCTTGAGCAGGGCATTGTAGGCAAAGATCACCGCAACGATTGCGCCGCCGACCCAAAGCGGGCCATCCCAGCGCGTCGTCAAGGTGAAGAGGAAGCTGGCGCAGAGCAGGAGGCCGGTTACGCAGAGCACGGCGGCCGCGAGCCCGACAAAGAACGGGCGTGCGGCACCGCTGGGGAGAGGACGCTGAGGGCGTTCCGCGCGATCTTCCGCGAGATCGGCGAGATCATTGTGCAGCAGCCCCGCCATATAAAAGCAGAGGCTGGCTAGAATCGGGAGGAGAGCACGGGACTGAAGCGTGCCGCCCGAAGCGAGTAGGTACCCGGCGAGGGGATCACCCGCGACAGTAAAGAGATTAGGCGCGCGGAAGAGCTGGAGCCAGGTGCGGAGCAGCGGGGCGCGCGGAGGCGGGGGTGCAGCGGGGGATAGGGAGATCACGGGACAGCGACCGGCTATCCCGGTTTCTGTCCACCGAAGACGGCCATTTCGGATACCCTCAGGTAACAATCCACAGAGTGGAAGCCTGCTTCTTTCAACCAGTCGCATTGCACCTCGAGTGGGGCTCCGTCCGTGACCACGCTCGCGCCGGAGGCGAAGAAATCGCGGGCGACCTGCGCGCGAGGAATGCCGCCGGATTTGCGCAACTGTTCGCCAAAGACGGCATCGATCATGCAATCGTCGAGAAGCTCTTGAGTCCACCGCGTGGCCGACGCGGCGTGTTCTACGAGGATGAAGAGGCCGCCTGGGTTGAGCAGATGGTGGATTTCACCGAACAGCGCGCGTTTGCGGGGAGCCGGGAGGCCCTGTGTCGCGAAACCGGCGATCACCGCGTCGAAGAATCCACAGCCGCTGATCGCCCTCTCCCAACCGGGCTGGCTGATGTTCGCAACCGCGAAGTGCAGCTGAGCGCCGTGCATGTTCAGTTGGTGGCGGGCGGCTTCGATCGGGCGCTCGGTCCGATCGATGACTACTCCGGTGGCCTGCGGGTACTCCCCCAGGATAGCCGCCGCGAGGACACCATCATTGCACCCGAGATCGAGGAAGGAATGGAGTTCACCGCCCCGCGCGGAGAGAAGACGGAGCAGCGTATCGATCTGCTCGATCGCCAGCGGCACCGTGCCGAAGGCCTCCTCGTATGTCCCGCAGTACGGCTCGTCTTCAGGGAAGGAGGATGAATGAGCAGCAGGCATCTAGTTGGCAGAGAGAGAAAACAGGCGACCGTTTTAAAGCAGAACTCGCGCCTCTAATCAGACGCAAAAAGGGACAGGGCGAGTGCCCTGTCCCTTTCGATGAACTGACTTTGCCGGCGGCTCTAAGCCTGCATCGGACCGGCTACTCCGCCGGTGACGTGCTCAGGGTCGATGGTGACGGGCCGGTAGCCACCCGCAGCCTTGAAGTAGAGGAGCAGCCCGAGGTAAATCGCCGCCATGATAGCGGGGATGTACGCATCAGCCTGGAGCGTTCTACGATCACCAGCGATGCTCGCTGCGGCAACGGCGGCCTCGTCAGGAGTACGCTCGGCAGCTGGCTTCTTCTGAACGTCAGAGAGCTTGGCGCCATCCAGGCCAGTAACGGGCTGGAAGAACTGGAATTTGCTCTGGGTAGGTGCCTTGTACGCTTCGTACGCAGCAGGCGAACTCTGCTGGAGCGCTTCTGCAGCGTAACGATCTTTCGCATAGCCTAGCCCAGTGGAACCGAGCAGCCCCGCTGACATCATGCCGATGCCGCCCATGACCGACATGGCGACAGCGCCCGTCCGGGGGAAGCGATCACCCACAACTGCGAGCATCGTGGGCCAGAAGAAAGTCTTGCCCACTGCATAGACAGAAAGGGCGAAGAGTGCTCCGACAAAAGTCTGGATGCCGCTCACGAGATTCAAGCCGATAACAGCGAGGACAGAGCAGATCAGGAGTAGACCGATCGGGGAGATCTTTAAGTTCTTCTCGATGAAGTGCGCACAGAAGCGCAGGGCAAACATGAGCAACGACGTGAAGACGAAGAGCAGCTTGCCCTGGTCGGGAGTGAGGATGTTGCCTGTGATGTTCTGAATCCAGCCATCTGTCCCCAACTCGACCGCACCGACAAGAGCGTGAGTGATGAAGAGGATGAAGAGCAGAAATGAACCGAGGGAGAACTTGGTCATGAGACCAACGACAACAACGATGGCAATGCCTAGAGCGACGCCGGCCGCGGTGGGCAGCTTAAGCGCATCGATCGCAAAAAGGCCGAGCATGTAAGCGGCAACTGCGCCTCCGAGAATGCCGACTTCCTTGAGCATGTCACCCAGGCTAAGGCCCTTCTCGGCAGCCTCGGACCGTGGGAACTTCTGGCCCAGGAACATCACGCCGTAGATCAGCGTTGGGATGAGGAACAGACCGAGCTGCATCTTCCAGCCCCATGAAGAACCAAGAGTCCAGCCCACGACGCCGCCAAGGACCATGCCTGCTGGCCAGCTCGCGTGGAGGATGTTGAGATAGTGAGTGCGGTTCTTTGGGAAGAGCGTGGCGACCAGCGGATTAGCGACGGCCTCCAGAGTTCCGTTGGCCAGCGCGAAGACAAACGTGCCCCAGTAGAGGAAGTTGTACGCGACGCTCTGGTCCTGACCCTTGTTTGCCGCAAAAGTGATGAAGGCCGACAGGACGTGGAACAGAAACGCGGCAACCACGAGTTTGCCGTACCCGATTTTGTCGACCACAACGCCGCCGATGATGATGCCGAAGCAGAAGCCGGTGAAGCCCGCTCCACCAATCGCGCCGAGCTGTGCTCCGGTGAAGCCGAAGTCCGCCGCCCAGTTGGCGAGAATGCCGCCGCGAATACCGAAACCGATGCCGGCTGCGAGGATCGCCATGAAGCCGGCCCAGAGGAGCCGTTTGGCGTTCGGGGTAATCCCCGGATCATTGGTGTCTGCGAGGTGATCTATAGTAGTGGTCATGTATGGGTTGGTGTTCGACGCCGCGCTCCCTCACCGGGACGGAGGGAAAGTGGAGCAAGTCCGGCGAGGAAAGTGGGGTGGGGACATGTGAGCCCGCCGGCATGAAATTGCGGAAGCAAGCGGGATGAAGAGTGCAGGCTGCGCTGAGCCGATACTTGCCCGGTCAGGGGCAATGCTGATCTTCGTTGAGGGCATGGAGGGGGCAGGCCGCGCTCGCAGGTGCAAAGCGCGCGGTATGACAGCCCACGTTTCCGCAGACTGTCAACGACGAATTCCCTCCGTGCACAAAGGTCGAGCGATGTGTGACGTTTCTGGAACAAACCGCTTGGCTGAGAGAAACTGCTCTGATAGCCAGATCAGGGATGGTGGCGAAAATGAGGAAACAGGTGGGGGCTGATGAACTCCACGTTCGTGCCCTGCCGGAGCTGGATGCTCTGGTGGGCGAATACATCATGCGGGAAACTCCTGCCGTGCACTGGGAGGACTCCTACTCACACTTTCAGTTCGAGAGTCTGGACGAAGCCATCGATGCCATCCGGGATCCGGTTTTCAACGAGTTCATTCCCATCGAGAAGCGGAGCTCCACGGTCATTCAGGAGGTGAAGGAGTTCCGGCCCTATTCGTCCCAGTTGGGGGCAGCCTGGACAGTGATCGAGCAGCTTGGTGCCGAGACTATAAAGATCCAGCGCGCGGGCGAGCGCTGGCGCGTCGCCTTCGGGGGCAATCCGGAAGTCGAAGCAGAGTCGCCTACCGTGGCGATCTGTCTCGCTGCTCTGAAGTGTCGGGGCGTACAGGTGACCTGCGAACAGCATCTGGAGCTGGAGATCTGACGCGATCTCTAAACGGAGAAACGGCACCGCTGATTGCTCAACGGTGCCGCTGGTGAGTTTTCTACGGCGAGCCCGCGGAAGCAGGCTTGCGCGATGAGAAATGGTTACGGAGCGACAGGAGCAGCAGGAGCCTCCGCGGGTGCTGGCGCAGCAGGATCTGCGGCTGGCGCCTCAATGGCGGGAGCAGGCGCGGCAACCTCAGGCGCTGGAACGGCAGGCTCAGTCGGCGCCATGGTTGGCGTGTCGCTCTGCATCGAAGGCGTGGACATCGTTTCCGTGGACTCGGTAGCCGGGGGACGCTGTTCGCAACCGACGAGAGCGCTGGCAGCCAGCAAGGGGAGGATGAGGAGTTTTTTCATTTGTTGGTGTTGGGATATGCGGCCCCACGACTCCGCCCTGGGTGGGGCTCTGGGGGCCTACCCCGTGCATCGGATGGCAGATCGCAACTAAATGTCCAGCGCGCAAGTGCCGCGCAGTTCAGGTCGCGTTCAGTCGCGGGACTTCAGGATCCTCCGCGTCTCGCTCAGCACGACACCCTGTAACCTCATCTTTAGCGATTCCGGACTCGGCGCATGCAGGAGCGCCTCCGCCTGGGTGATTTGGTTGAGATTGATCATCGCCACGAGCGACTGTTCGAAGGTCTGCATGCCGTCGCCGGCACCCAGCTCAATGGCTCCCTGGAGCTTCTCCAGCCGATCACCCTCGATGATCTTAGCCACAGCTGCCGTGTTAATTAGGATCTCCAGGGCTGGGACTACGGCTCCGCCAACGCCGCGCACCAACTTCTGGCAGATGACTGCGTGCAGGGTGCCCGCGAGCTGCCGCTGTGCATGCTCCCGCTCATCACTCGGGAAGAACTCGAGGATCCGCTGAATCGAACGTGAGGCATCCCCGGTGTGGAGAGTGCTGAAGACTTTTGTTCCCACGTTGGCTGCGCTCACTGCCGCCTGAGCACTGCGCAGATCGCGCATTTCGCCAATCACCAGGACGTCGGGATCCTGTCGGAGCACGTTGCGCAGCCCGCTGGCATAGCTGAGCGTGTCTAATCCTATCTCGCGCTGCTCGATCACAGAATGCCGATCTTCGAACAGGTACTCGATCGGGTCCTCCAGCGTAATGATGTGCCGCCTTTGGGTTTCGTTGAGGTGCTGGAGCATCGAGGCGAGGGTCGTCGACTTCCCTGCGCCCGGAGCGCCTGCGATGAGAATGATTCCTCCTGGAACTTCCGCGAGTCGGCGGAGGATTTCGGGCAGGTGCAGATCGGCAAAGCTTGGGACGATCGTTTTCACCAATCGCAGAGCGAGTACAAAGCCGCCCCGCTGCTGAAAAACGTTCACGCGAAAGCGCCCGAGATCCGGCATCGAGAGCGCCATATCGATCTCACGTTCCTCCTCGAGCTGCACGCGGAGGTGCTTTGGCACGACGGTCTCGATGATCTGCGAGATCCAGTTGCCAGTGGGAGCCGGCGCATCGACGGGGACGAGCTGGCGATTGATCCTGAAGATGATTGGCCGGTCGGCCTTGAGATGAATGTCCGAGGCGCCACCTTCGACGGCTGCCTGGAGGATCTGTCGGAAGGTGTCCATGACTCGGAATCAAACGGCGAGTAACTGGTCTAGATTGTCCACACAGATTTGCGACCAGGTCTCCATCATGTCGCGCCGAGCCAGCAGCTCCCCTCGGTCGAGGAACTCCAGTCCAGTGATCATCGACTCACGCTTCTTCACGTCTGCTGAGTCGAGTTGGAAGACGTGGACCACGCCGAGGTGCACCCGTCCGACTTCATTCGAGTCGTCGTTCAGTAGCGCCGCCACGCGGTCCTGATACGACGCTCCGACTTGCAGTTCCTCGGTGACCTCTCGCTGCACGGCTGCGAGATATGCCGCCTTGTCCATGGTGAAGAGCCCCTCGTCCTGATCGTTGATGTGCCCGCCGATTCCCAACGAGGTCTTTGCTACAAGACGCTGCTCACCAGCCTTCTTACCACGCACGTAGGAAAGCACGCGACCCTCGTGGACCAGGAGCACGTAAGGAATGAGCTGCTTGTGCGAAGGGTCCTGCTCAGCCTGCGCCCGTGGCATGAATAAGTTGTTCTCCTTCGCGAGGAACGCAGGCAGATACCGCTCCACATCGAACTCCAGCCCTTGAAACGCGCCGAGTTCCTCAAAAAGGGAACGTCGCACTACGAGAATCATTTCGTCTGTCATGCGATGCGACTCTCGAATTCGGTGCTGGGCGTGTCGAGGCTTTCAACTCTCCAGATAGCGCTTCAGCTTCTCCTTGAGCTCGATGCGCGCGCGGAAGATCACGCTCTTCACCGCCGGTACAGAGAGCTTGAGGATCTCGCCGATCTCCTCGTAAGAGAACTCATCGTAACGCCTCAGCACGATTGCCATCCGCTGCGTTTCCGGCAGCGAATCGATTGCGGCCTGGATCGCGTCCTGCATCTCAGTCTCCAGCATCGCCTTGTCCGGTGCCTTCTCTCGCAGATCGGCAGTCTGGAGCGGTTCATGGTCAGGGAGATCCGAGGTGTCGAGCGACTGGGCTGGCGCGCGCTTGCGTCGGCGTAGCTCGTTGAAGACCAGGTTCCGCGTGATCTTGTAGAGCCAGGTAGTGAACTTGGCTGTCGGCTCGTAGCGATGCGCGGACTTCCAGACGCGGACGAATACCTGCTGCGCGATATCCTCCCCGTCCGATTGATCGCCAAGCATCTTCGTTACCGTACCTATAACTCGCTGCTGATGCGCCTCGATCAGTTCCCGAAAAGCCTCCATGTCGCCTTCCTTGACGCGCTTCATCCAGGCAAAGTCCCGGGCCGTGCTCTCGTCCGCCGTGTCCTCCGGGAGCTTCTGATCGTCGGTCATGGCGGTGGCGTGGCCCGGCGGATGATCAGCGGTGGGCCACGATGCAAAGTAACCCGGGGAGTGGCAACGAGTTTCGGATTTCAGCCGGGCTTCCGGCCGTCAAAGCTCACTTGCAATCAAACACCGCGCCTCGTACCTTTGTGAAAGATTTCACAAACTCATGCTTCCAATTGACAAGCTGATCCCAGGAGACCTCCGCGCGGTGTATGAGAAGGTCCGGGACGGCAATAGGATCAGCGATGTGGAAGCAGTGCAGCTCTATCGGTCGAACGATCTCAACGCGCTGGGGATGATCGCCAACCTGGTGCGCGAGCGGAAGAACGGGAATGTCGCGACGTACATTCACAATCAGTACATTAATTACTCGAACGTCTGCATCCTCTCTTGTCAGTTCTGCGCCTTCAGCGCGAAGAAGCGCGACGCGCACGCCTTTGAGATGAAGGTGGAGGACATCCTGGAGAAAGTCCGGCATGCGCTCACTCTCGGGATTACAGAGATCCACATGGTCGGTGGTCTTCACCCGACCCTGAAAGCGGAGTGGTATCTGGAGCTGCTCACTGGGCTGCGAGCACTGGACGCAAATCTCTTCATCAAGGCGTTCACGGCGATTGAGATCCGGCATCTCGCAGATCGCATCTTCCGTAAGCCACTGCGTGAGACTCTCGAGATTTTGCGCGCTGCCGGACTCGGAGCAATCACCGGCGGGGGTGCTGAAATTTTTGATCAAGGAGTCCGCGACGAGATCTGCCGGGGCAAAGAGACCGCTGACGAGTGGCTGGAAGTCCACAGGACCTGGCATCAACTCGGGATGCGGAGTACTGCGACAATGCTCTTCGGGCACATCGAGACCCTCGAGCAACGGGTGGACCATCTTCGCCAGTTGCGTTCTCTGCAGGATGAGACCGGCGGCTTCACTGGGTTCGTTCCCTTTGCCTGCGTCCCGGAAACCACGGCGCTCTCGCATATTCAGCCTGCAACGGCATTCGAGGAGCTGAAGAACCTGGCCGTGAGCCGGATCTATCTCGATAACTTTGATCACCTCACTGCCTACTGGGTCAGCTTGGGTCTCCCGCTGGCTTCTCTGGCGCTGAACTATGGCGTGGATGATCTCCATGGCACCATCATGGAGGAAAAGATCTTCCACATGGCGGGTGCAAAGACTCCCACTCAGCAGACCGTTGAGGCGCTGGAGAAGGCGATTCGAGAAGCAGGACGGGAGCCGATGCAGCGGGATACCTGGTATCGGCGCATCTCCCCAACCTGGAAGAAGAGCGTCTCCGCCCAAAGTACGGCGGCTGCAGAGGGTCGATCGCCCAAGCTGGCGCTCGCGTGAGTAGTTACCCGGCTCTCGACCGCCTGCGCATTGGCTGCGTCCAGTACCTGAATGCGCGTCCGCTGATCGACCGCTACCCCGGTCCAGTTAGCTTCGAGCATCCGTCGACACTCGCGCGAGACATCGCCGCTTGCCAACTCGACGCCGCGCTCGTTCCCGTGTTCGAGGCGCTGCGGAGCAACGATTACTTATTGGTAGATGGAGCGGCTATTGCGGGAGATGGTCCGGTGTACAGCGTCTTCCTTGCGTACCAGGGAGCTTTGGGAGGGATCCGCACCGTCTCGCTCGATCCGGCGTCGCTCACGTCGGTGCATCTCCTTCAGGTTCTACTCGCGGAGTTTCATGGATTGCGACCCCGGTTTGTGCCGGACCAGGAACCGGCGACGTTAGCGGATGCGAGGCTGCTGATCGGGAATCAGGCAATTGCCTTTCGCGAGCAGGCACCCGCAGGCACCCAATTTCTGGATCTTAGCGCCGAGTGGAAACGCTGCACCAACCTCCCCTTCGTCTTTGCCCTCTGGCTATTACGAGCGGATCTCGCCGAACCTTCGAGTGTGGCCAAAGAGTTCCGGGTACTGAAATGCGAGGGGCTCTCTCATCTTGACGATATTGTCGCCTCAGAGCACCTCCACAGCGCCACTTTTGCTCGTAAGTACTTAACCGAGTACATCCGCTTCAACTTCGGTGATCGCGAGAAGGCGGGTCTGCAGCTCTTCCGAACTCTACTGCATAAGTACGATTTCATCTCTGAAGACCAAACGCCCTTGCGTTTTGTGTAGAGAGCCGATGTCTGGGGGGAGGCAAGATTGGCGACACCCCGAACGAGTGTTTGTGAAGCAGTTCTCTCGACTATCATCTCCCCCGGGGTCCCGCATCTGCCATGTACTATTGCGGTTGCTCCAAACCTCAGCCTAGGATCGAACCGCCGAATAGCGGTACACGACTGTTCCTGGTTAGCGATTTCACTTTGTCATGGGCCTGTAGCTCAATGGTTAGAGCAGGGGACTCATAATCCCTTGGTTGTGGGTTCGAATCCCACCGGGCCCAGTTTTTCGTTGCACCGAGTCTGAGGCACTCTTTGATCGGCTGCATGCGAGACATGGAGCATTCGAAGATTGCTGTGGTCGGTGCGGGAGCAGTCGGCTGCTACTATGGGGGCTTGCTCGCGCGAGCAGGGTACAACGTGCATTTCCTAATGCGCTCCGGCCTTGAGGCTGTGCGGGCGGACGGATTAACGATCGTGACCAGGGGCGAGGCGCTGCACCTTAAAGTTGTCCAGGCGGCAGGCTGCGCGGAGGAAATTGGGCAATGTGATCTGGTGATTATCGCGCTAAAAGCAACGGCGAACGCCGCATTGGAATACATCCTGCCGCCACTCCTTGGCCCGAAGACGGCGTTGTTAACGCTGCAGAACGGGCTCGGGAACGAGGACTACCTTGCTCAGCAATGGGGGCCTGAACGAGTGATGGGCGGGTTGTGCTTTGTGTGTCTCAACCGCACCTCACCCAACGTGATTGAACACTTCGATCACGGTAGCTTGTCGATTGGCGAATACTTCGGTCCTGCAGGCGAGCGCGTCCGCGGAGTAGTGCAGGCCTTTGTGAGCGCCGGGATTGATGCGAACTCAGTAGAGAGTCTCGCGACGGAACGTTGGCGCAAGCTGGTCTGGAACATACCTTTCAATGGCCTGGCTATCGCAGCGGGAGGCGCAACCGTGGAGCAAATTCTGGCGGACGATGGCCTGCGTGCACTCGCCCGGGCACTCATGGCCGAGACGGTGGAAGCGGCACGGTCGCTCGGGCACGATGTTCCGGACAGCTTTGCGGATTTTCAGATTGATCGGAGCGGAAGCATGGGTGCCTACCGGCCTTCGAGCCTGATCGATTGGGAACTTGGTCGTCCTGTCGAAGTAGAGGCAATCTGGGGTGAGCCGCTGCGCCAGGGGATCGCCGCGGGTGCGCGGATGGACCGTCTGGATACGCTCTACCGCCTGCTTGTCTATCTCACCGGCGATCGATGAGTGACTCTAAGCTCTCCGCTGCCGTTAAACTGCACCAACCGGAATGGGGAATTGTGCTGGGTTCGGGACTCGGTGAAGTTGTCGGACGTATCGAGGTTGTCGAGCGTATTCACTACGCCGACATACCCGGGCTTCCACGAGTTGGAGTGGCCGGACATACGGGAGCGTTTGTCGTTGGTAAGCTGGCTGGAGAGGCAGTCGTTGTCGCGCAAGGGCGGGCCCATCTTTACGAGGGGAATTCGGCTGGTGCGGTGACTGCGGGAATCCGGTTTCTCGCAGCCTGCGGGGTGCAACGAGTGATCCTGACCAATGCCGCTGGCTGTCTAAACACGGCCATGGCTCCGGGTGAGTGGATGATGATCTCTGATCATCTCAACCTGACGGGAACCTCGCCACTTGTGGGTGGCCCACGCTTCATAGATATGTCGGAGGCCTACTCTCCGCGTCTTCGCGCTTTATTTAGGAACGCTGCCGATAAGGCTCAGATACCATTGCATGAAGGTGTTTATGCCGGCGTGATTGGACCGCAGTACGAAACGGCGGCGGAGATTCGGATGCTGAAAACACTCGGGGCGGATGCCGTGGGTATGTCGACCGTCCTCGAGACAATCCAAGCTCGAGCGCTCGGGATGGAGGTCGCGGGCTTCTCCTGCCTCACGAATTGGGCGGCCGGCATCTCGCCAGAGCCGCTCAGCCACCAGGAGGTTCTCCGAATGGGGCGCACTGCCGCAGCTTCCTTTTGCGGGTTACTGGAGCGGGTACTCCAATCCTGGCGTCATGAGTGCGCCTAACTAATCTCGCGAGAGCGCGGCTCGCGATCTTTCGTTGTGGCCGTACTTGGCTGAGTCACAAACGGCCCACCTTCGAGCGGCGCGGCTCGCGTGAACGCCACATCGGGCATCTCGCTGGGACGCCCGGCAAGCGGGAAGTCTTTGCGGAGCGGAAAGAAGGGATAGCCCTCCCACATAAGGATCCGGGTGAGATCCGGATGTCCGCGAAAGCGGATCCCGAACATATCAAAGCACTCCCGCTCGTGCCAATCCGCCGTCGGCCAAACGCCAGAGACAGTCGGAACTTCGAGCTCATCCTCAGAAACGCGGAGCTTCATCCGCAGGTGACTACCGCTGGTTAGCGCTGACAGTTCATAGACGACCTCGAAGCGGGGCTCGTCTCCGAAATTGTCGATGCCCGAGATATCGATGAGGAAATCGAAACCAAGTGAGTCTCTCGCGAAGGTGCAGAGTTCAGCAATGGTTTCACGTTCGACTTCAAGCGTCGTTTCGCCACGAAACTCGGTCTTGGCGATGACCTTGAACCGGCCTTCGAGAGCTGCAATGGCCGCAGCGAGAGGAGCGTGGGCCATGACCTACGAGAGCGAGGTGAACAGTTCCCGCTTTTGATCCATGAAGGAGTGTTCTGTATCGATCTTCCGCTGGAGCTGCATGAGTCCTTCCAGCAGTGCTTCCGGGCGGGGGGGGCAGCCAGAGATGTACACGTCCACTGGGATAAGCTGATCGATCCCTTGCAGCACCGCATACGAACGGTACATGCCGCCGCTCGAGGCGCAGGCGCCCATGGCGATGCACCACTTTGGCTCGGGCATCTGATCCCAGATCCGCTTCACTGCCAGAGCCATCTTGTACGTCACCGTACCCGCTACGATCATGACGTCGCTCTGTCTTGGAGAAAAGCGCATCACTTCGGCCCCGAACCGCGCGATGTCGAACCGCGAGCTAGCCGCCGCCATCAGCTCGATTGCGCAGCACGCCAGGCCCATGGGCATGGGCCAGAGTGAGTTCTTCCGCATCCAGTTAATCGCGGAGTCGAGGCGGGTAATGATGACGTTCCCCTCGATCTTGGAATCGTAGGCGACCGGGCTCGTTGCAGACATGGCGAGAACCTAATGGGTGACCGTTACTGCTCAAGCAGAAACGTGGCTCAGCGCCCGAACCGGAAAAATGAGTCCGCTGTTGCCTCAGTCTGCTCCGCAATTGCCTCCAGAGTTGTCCCGCGCAGTGTGGCGATCGCCGCCGCGGTCTCACGGGTGAAGGCCGGTTCGCAGCGCTTCCCTCGATGAGGCATCGGCGCCAGGTAAGGACAATCCGTCTCTACCATAAATCCGCCTTCTGCCACCTGAGTAGCGGTCTCGCGAACGGTCTGCCCATTCTTGAATGTGACAATCCCAGTGAAGGACACGAGATGCCCCTCCGAAGCTACTTCCTGTGCTCTCTCAATCGAGCCGCCGAAGCAGTGGAAGACCGCGCGGAGCTGCCCGGCATACGGGCGAAGAATGGATACAGTATCTTCCCACGATGAGCGTTCGTGGATGACTACGTTCAGCCCGAGCTCCACCGCCAAATCGAGCTGCTGCTGGAAGATGCTGGCTTGTGCCGACTTGATTGCGCCGTCCCGGATTGAGTCCTCCAGATCGCCCGGCGTCTCATTTCCGAGCGCTGGCACCTCCGGGGCGCGGTCATGCGTCTCGTCGCGGCTGGGGAGCCGGAAGTAGTCCAGCCCGGTCTCACCGATTGCCACCACGCGCGGATGCTGCGCCAACTGGCGGAGCGGCGTGATGACGTCCTCCGGCGCTTCACCGGCTGCGTTCGGATGAATCCCTACAGCCGCCCAGACCTGCGGGTACTTTTCGGCGAGTGCGATCGCTCGCGCGCTGCTCTCCAGTGAGGTGCCAATGGTGATGATTCGATGAACCCCAGCCTTCGCTGCGCGTGCAAGGACTTCATCGAAGTCCTCTGCAAAGTCCGGGAAGTCGAGGTGCGCGTGGGTATCGGTTAACATGATCGCTGTACCTTCGAGGAGCGGAAAGGTGTTGCGCCCGTGTGCCTACCACTGAATGACTGAGCTTGCCCAGGTCAGCCCACCGCCGAAGACCACGAGCAGGATGTACTCGCCCGTTTTCATCCTCCCCGTCCGATTGGCTTCATCCAAAGCGATCGCTACGGCTGCCGCGCTGGTGTTCCCAAAGCGATCGAGATTGATCATGAACCGCTCCATGGGAAGGCTCATACGCTCCGCCAGCGCCTCGATGATCCTCATGTTCGCCTGGTGAGGGATGATACAGGCGAGATCCTCCGGCTTCAATCCGGCACTGTCCAAGGCATGGTTTGCGGCCCGCAACATCGCAGTAACGGCCTGCTTGTACGTCTCCTTGCCGTTCATCTTGATCGTGTTAAGGCGCTGGTCGATGTTGCCCTCAGTCACTGGAAATCTGGAGGCACCGCCTGGGATGTTCAGGATCTCCGCGAAGTTTCCGTCGCTTCCCATGTAGGTCGTGATCACCCCATGTGATCCCCCGCGGTGTCTGAGAATCGCCGCTCCCGCGCCGTCACCAAAGAGCACGCACGTGTTCCGATCTGTCCAGTCAACGATCGAGGAAAGCTTCTCCGCCCCAATTACTAAGACCGTATTATACGTTTGGGACGTGATGAACTGCTGCGCGATCTCCAGGGCGTAAAGGAAGCCGGAGCAGGCTGCACTCACGTCAAAGCATGCTGCTCGCTTCGCGCCGATCTTCGTCTGCACGAAGCATGCAGTTGCTGGGAAGAACATGTCGGGAGTGACCGTGGCGACGATGATCAGATCGATCTCGTCCGCTGTAATCCCGGCGTTCTCCATCGCCGCAAGTGCGGCTTTCGCGGCGAGATCGCTGGTGTGCTCGTCAGGCGCCGCAATCCTCCGCTCCTTGATTCCGGTGCGCGAGGTGATCCACGCGTCACTTGTTTCGACCATCTTCTCCAGCTCGGCATTCCCGAGCACGCGCTCCGGAAGGTAGGAGCCAGTCCCAATGATCGAGACCGTCCGTTTAGGCTCGTGAGTCCGCGTGCGTGGTTGAGGAAGATTGATCATGATAGCGCTGCATCGCCTTGACGATGTGCGGATTCAATTGGTGCTGAATGGACTCGCAGGCGACACGGATGGCGTTCTTCAGGGCCTCTGGAGAGGACCCGCCGTGGGCGATGATGCAGATCCCGTTCACTCCTAGCAAGGGCGAGCCGCCGACTTCGTCCGCGCTGGTTTTCTTGCCGATGGCTTTGAAAGCACCCTTGGCCAGAAGGGCGCCCAGCTTGCGCACCGGACTCTTGTGAATCTCATGTCGGAGCCAGGCGAAGATCGCGTGCGCAATGGCTTCACTCGTCTTCAAGACCACGTTTCCCGTAAAGCCATCGCAGACTACCACCTCCACTGGCTTCTCGAACAAATCGTGTCCCTCGACGTTCCCACGGAAGTTCAGGCCAGTAGCCTTGATCAAGTCGAATGCCTCCTTCGTCAGCTCGTTGCCTTTCTGATCCTCCGTCCCGATCGACATGAGGCCGATTGCCGGATTCGCGTAGCCGAGGATGTGTCGCGAGTAGGTCGCGCCCATGATGGCGCTTTGCACGAGGTGATGCGGCTCTGGAGCGGTATTTGCCCCAGCATCAATCAGCACGAACTGGTTTGTCTCCGTCGGCATGATCGCAGCGATCGCTGGCCGGTCTACCCCAGCCAGGGTGCGCAGTTTGATCGTCGCCGCCGTTACCGCCGCACCGGTGTGCCCGGCGCTGACGACCGCATCAGCCTCACCTTTCTTCACCAGATCGACTGCGCGGCTGATCGAGGAATCCTTCTTCTTTCGGACCGCATCCAGCCCGCTGTCACCCATCTCCACCACTTGCGTGGTGTGGCAGATGGAGATACGTGGATCGGTTATCCCGTGCTTTTTAAGCTCCGCCGCGATTGCTGCGGTGTCGCCGACGAGGATCAGGCTGGTGATTCCAGCCAGTTCCTTCAGGGCGAGAGCGGCGCCGGCCACGTTGTTTTGCGGCGCGTAGTCGCCACCCATGGCATCTAAAGCGATTTTCATGGATGGGAGCAGGATCGGCTTGCGAGCCTGGGCATGGAAATGAAGCAGCCGCCCGCGCACACGGCGGGGCGGCTGTACAAATCGCAGAGGGTCCTAGACCGCCTCGACCGTGAGAACCTGCCGACCACGGTAGTAGCCGCAGGAAGGGCAGGCGGTATGCCCGCGCACTCGGCTTCCACACTGCGCACAGTTCTGGAGTTGGCCGGCGTGCCAGCGGTTCGCGGCCTTGCGGGTACGCAGGCGCATCTTCGAAGTCTTTCTCTTGGGAACTCCCATGGTCGGTAATCGGTTGAGTTAACTGCTAGAACTTGATCTGATCCAGTGCGCCCCAAGTATCGCGCGTATCGGCAGTAGCATCCTGCTCTGGGATCTCGACAGTCTCTTTCGGAAACGTCCCTGGACAGGTTCTCTTGCCATCCCAGTCGCAATGCGGATGGGCCGGAAGGGCGAGCAAAATGTCTTCCCGGATGGGCTCTGTCAAGTCCACCATTTCAGAACCTGTCAGTTCCACCTGGCAGGCAAAGTCCGGCACTTCCAGCGCGTGCTCGAAATACTCCAGGCATTTCACGCACTGCAGCCGCATGTCCACCCCCACCGCTCCAGTCGCGAAAAGTCCGCCGCCGCTCAGCCCTACGTCGAGGTCATACCGGACGGGCGAGATGGGCTTCACTAGCGCCTCATGGAGGTCGAGCAGGGCGCTCGGTTCCTCTCCCTCGATGTGCTTTCCTTCCGTCGGGATCTGCTGAATGTGGATTTTCATAGAACAGTCGCTTTTCTAAGCCGTCGGTGCAGCGAATTTTGTCCGCAGCGCCGCAGCGACTGAAGGTGGCACGAATGTCTCCACATTGCCACCCAACCGCGCGATCTCTTTCACAATCCGCGAGGAGAGGTAGGTGTACTCCTCCCTGGGTGTCAGGAAGATGGTCTCAATCTCCGGTTCCAGCTTGCGGTTCATCAGCGCCATCTGGAATTCGAACTCGAAGTCCGAGACAGCGCGCAGTCCGCGAATCACTGCCGCCGCACCCTGTTGACGGGCGAACTCCACGAGCAGACCATCGAAGCGCTCAACCCGTACGTTCTCCCAGCGAGCAGTCGCGCCCGCGAGCAGGGCCACCCGTTCGTCGGTGGTAAAGAGAGCCTGCTTCTGCTCGTTGTAGGCGACCGCGACGATCACCTCGTCAAAGAGCTTGGCGGCGCGGTCGAGCACGTCGAGATGCCCGGTAGTCACGGGATCGAAGCTGCCGGGATAGATGGCGCGTTTCACCCGAGGGACCGTGGCGGAGGAGCCATCGGGAGGGAAGGGAAACTTCGCGCCTCAATCCTTCAGGCCGTCATCGGAGCCATCGGAACCGACGCGGTTGGGTAGCCAAGGGCGGGAGGATTCATGGAGGTCCCGAACCGCGTCGCCATAGTCGCACCCACTCCGAAGAGGGCTGCCGCGAACCAGATGAACGAGCCTGCAACTGGGATCAACCGGAGCAGCCCGAGCACACAGGCACCAAGGAAGACGGCGGTGTAGATCGAAACGCCCGGCCGGTTCAAGCGACGCGCGACCCACTCCCCGATTACCGCGAAGGTGACCGTGAGTCCAAAGACACGGAGGGCGAGGTCGAAGACCAACACTACCAGGATGAAGGGCAGGCCGATTAGGACGAGAGCCATCACCGCTCCGAACAGCAGCAAGATCCAAAAGCTAATCAGCCAGAGGAAACCCAAAGCCGCACAGCGCCCGGGCGCCAGGCGGAGCTCGTTCTGCGTCTTTGCGATGGCAGGCTGAAAGATAGCTGCCGTTGCGCAGCCTAGGGCCACCCAGAGCACCAGCAATCCGCAGCGGACGATGGCCATGAAGGGGGAGAACCAAAAGTCTTGGAGGAAGGAACCTTCGAAGGAGAACCCGCCTTCTCCAGAGACGACATCGTTGTTGTCCGTCCCGACTGGCGCCTGCACATCGGTTTGGTCGTCGTGCTCAGAGCTCTCCTCCTTTTCAGACGCATCGTCCGACGCAGCAGTAGGCTCCGGCACTTCCACCTCCGGCTCCGGTGCGTGCGGCTCGCATGCCCCATTTTCCGCCATCTCGGGATCGGCTACCTGCTCGGGTTCTTCCACGATGTTCTCTGTCACAGGGACCGGTTGCGCTGGTTCCTGCGCATCGAGCAAAGTGGAACCCGCAGCGAACGCCAGAATGAGAATTTTGCTGAGTGTTTTCATGGCAGTGAGTGGGAATAAGTGCGGGGGTTTGCGGCTTTGAGCTGGAAAGGACCGATGCGCAGGAGGCGAAAAATGGCGAGCTCGAGCAGAAGCGCCGCTATGGTGGTCGTCAGGAACGCACCAGGCAGCAGGTGTAGAAACGGCTCCACGTGTTGATACAGGGTGCGGATGTCTAAGCCGGCCTTGGCCGCATCGAACGTGAAAGGAGCCGAAAGACGCGCGAGATTTCCCGGTTCCACGAAATCCAGGAGCCGCTGCCACCAGTTCACTCCCAAAGCTGTAGCGGCCACCAAGGTGAGGATTAGTCCGGTTAGTGAGGCCGTTTGCAGAACAAGGACGAAGTCGCGCTTGCTCCGCTCGTCCTGGATCCTGCGTTGCACCTGCTCCGCGAAGTCGGGCGGAAGTGTGACGATCTCGCTGTGCTGTAGGTGACCCGCGATCAGAGAGAAATCCTCCCAGGCATCGAGTTCCGCGGCATTCTCGGGGTCGGCACTGGCGGCTTCATCGAAGCGCTCGGAGGCGCGCAGGCGGTCTTCGTCACCACTCATTGGGACAGCCACTCCTTCCCAAGTGCCTCCTGCAGGCGCGCCCGGGCCCGAAAGAGCCGGGTCTTGACTACACCTGCCGTTGTTCCGAGCACCTCGGCGGTCTGCTCTACATTCAGGCCTGCCGTGTGGCGGAGCAGCAGCGGCTCGCGGTAGAGCAGGGGAAGCGCGGTAATCGCCGCCTCCAATGCCTGGCCAAGTTCCGCAGTTTCCAGCTGCCGATCCGGCCTGCGGAAGCGAGGCTCTTCAACGTAGTCATCGTGCTCCGAGTACGGCACTTCCGACGCCCGACTGATCTTACGCATGCGATCTTTCGCGAGGTTGGACGCGATGGAAAACAGCCAGGTGGAGAACGGGCGCGTGTTGTCGTAGCGGTGCAGATTCTGGAAGGCTTTCACGAAAGTTTCCTGGGTGAGATCGATCGCGACCTCGCGCTGAAGGACAAACCGATACAGATATTGCGCGAGCGGACGCTGGAACTGCTGTACGACTGTCTCGAAGCCGCCTTGCAGCACCGAAAGAGATGCGCCCACCTCATAGGGCCAGTTCATGTGGGGGGAGTTCCATGGATTCACGGAGCTTACGCACCAAGCCGTCTTTGGTTACAGGGATTCAGCTTCGATCTGTTCAGCAGTGTGTCTCTTAAGACATCAGCTCAGAGGGACCGGGAGCTACCTGCCCCCGTTGATCTCCCCCGAACAGACCCCCGAAAGTGGCATTCCGCCCTTTTAGCTCGGCTCGCCGCCCTATTTGCTCGGCGTGTCGCCCTTTTAGCTCGGCGTGCCGAGCTTTTGCCTCGGGTGCCCGAGCAAATCGCTCGGCACGCCGAGCTTTCGACCGGGTTCGCCGAGCAAAAAGGGCGGCGCGCCGAGCTTTTGACACCCTCAGCCGAGCTCAGAGCTCGGCATGCCGAGCAAATAGGGCGGCGTGCCGAGCAAAAAGGGCGGCGAGGCATTTTGATAGAGGGAAGAGGTCGGTTTCCCGGGCGGCGGAGCGGTCCTGTAGGTCCGGCAGGCGCGAAAAGACTGGTGGGTGACCACCAACGGTGCCGCTAATCGCCTGCTTTCATATGCTCCGCCTCCCTGTGACTCTCGCCTTCCGCCTGATCGACAACACGCTCGATGTCCTGTCCAAGAGAATCCGGAAGTCCCGCGGCGCACCACGTCGGGCGCAGATCGTACCGCACCGCTCCTATGGCACCCGCGACCGCCTGATTGTACAGGGGCGGGTACTCAGCAACCGGCCCATTCGACCAAGTGCGGAGGATTCAGCCATACTGAACTTCTGGCACATGCTGCAACGCTGGCTCACTCATGAGCTTGCTGGAGTCACGGTCAGGGCGAGGCATGGGCATTCCCAAGCTGAGGGACAGACGGACTTGGAGGGCTATTTCCGAATCGAGATGCCGGCTGGTGCCGAGCCGACCGATGCTCGCGGGTGGCATGAGGTGGAGCTGGATCTGCCGGGTTTCCCCACGCCCTCCGGGCAGGCGGCCATTGCCAAAGTGCTGGTTCCCACGGAGCAGGCGGAGTTCGGGGTAATCAGCGACATCGACGATACGGTGATCTATAGCGCAGCAACGAACATCCTGCGGATGGCCCGCACGGTTCTACTGGGTACCGCCTTCTCACGGCTGCCCTTCAAGGGCGTGGCTGCCTTTTACCGTGGGCTGGCGAAGGGGCGCGCAGCGGAGGAGGTGAACCCCATCTTCTACGTATCGAGCAGCCCTTGGAATCTCTACGATGTGCTGAGAGATCTTTTCGAAGTGCGCTCCGTACCTGCGGGTCCTCTCATGTTGCAGGACTTCGGCCTCGCGCCGGGCAAGTTCATCACCGAGAGCCACCGCGTTCATAAGCTACGAGCGATCCGGGGAATCCTCGATACCTACCCGCACCTGAAGTTCATCCTGGTCGGAGATAGCGGGCAGAAGGATCCGGAGATCTACCGGGAGACCGTGGACCTCTTTCCGCAGCGGATCCTGGCGGTATACATCCGCGACGTCTGCCGACAGCCGGAGCGTGACGAGGCGATCCATGCCCTCGCCGAGCAGATCCGCCCCCTGGCTTGCGACCTCGTGCTCGCGGACGAGACGGACAAGGTGGCGGAGCACGCGGTTGCCAAGGGCTGGATCTCAGCGGAGGTACTGGCGGCAATCCAGCGGGAGATTGCGGGAGAGCCTGAGCCAAAGACGGTCGAAACCCTGCTGCACCAGCAAACCTGAGCAGCAGCTCCCGCCTCCTGCCTAGACACCGCTAGCGTCGCGACTTGAGTAGTTGATCAAAGATCTTGTAGACCTCCTCACGGACCTGCACCTGTTCCTTCAATCCTTCCTGAAAGTAGCTGTAACGCAGTGTTTGCCTCGCCTGGTTAACATCGCCCTGGCTGAGGGAGCGAACACTTGCAAAGAACATCTGGGCAGCGCGCTGACGGTCGGGCCCGCTAAGCTTTCCCCTACCCATGGTGACATTCAGGTCCTCCACAGTACGGGCGAGACCGGAGTGCGCGTAGGAAGTGGAGTTGGCCGCAGTCTTGCCACTCATCTCCCGGATCAAATTGATGAGGTCAGTCGTAAGCGCTTCCATTTTATCCATCGATGCGCGCTCAGCCTGAAAGGTAGGCCAGTGGACTCCTTGCCACTGCTTCACGCTATCCAGCCGGTAGCCGAAACGGCGGACGCTCTCAGTGCGGGAGTTGGTAAATTCACTGAACTTGCTCGTCATAAGATAGGTGGCGATCCCGATGACCTTGCCGGATTTCACGTGGACGATCGGGCTTCCGCTATTACCTGGGAGGAACTCGGCCGAGACTTCCACGCGATCCGGCCCGATCCCGACAAGCTTGCCGGGGAGCGGCTGAATGACGCGGGCGCCCTCGGTATTACCGAGCACCACAATGTCGTCGCCGATCGTCGCCTCGGTTTCGACCTGCTCCATCGCGAGCATGGGAGCGATGGGCGTCTCGATGACGAAGCGCATGACGTCGTGGCCCACGGCGGCGGCCATCGCACCGGTGGGAATAGGCGTTCGATCGAGCCGGGTGAGGCGGAACGACGGCATTGAGGCGACGACGTGTTGATTCGTTAGCAGGAAGGGGCCTTCTTTCGTCTGGCAGACGAAGCCGCTGCCCGAGCCACCGCCACCCTCCACGAAGACGAGGCTGGCGCGGAACTGCTGTACGAGACGGCCGAGATCTGGCGTCGGACTCCCCAGCGCCTCTGGAAGGCTCGGCAGTGCTGGTGGGGCGCTCGGAGAGATGGTTGCAGGCGTGGTCCTGGCAACCGGTCGCAAAGGCGTGTTGCTGAGCTGCGCCCAAAGGGCGGCATTCGGAAGCGGCGGACCGCCTGCCATCAGGAAAGAGCCGAAGCCCAGGGTAGGCGCGCCCTGAAAGCGGAAAGAGGCGCGGATCGCGTCCATCTCTGCCATGGTCCGGGGCGGCATCCCGTGCTGGTACTGCAGGCGAGCGCGTAAACTCTGCGTAGTGGTGTGCCACGTGGTGATCAGCACTAGCACGGCGCGTCCCCCGGCGTCGCGACACTGGAAAGCGGCGGACTGAACGGTCGCGGAGCCCTCGGACGCGGAGCTGGCTGAGCCTGCGATCGGCACAAGGCCGTTCTCATAGAGATGAACGCGCTCAGAGAGGAGCTCGGGCGCGGTCATGGGATTGAGCTTACCGGGAGAAGCAGCGGGCGGCAGGCCCTGCCTCTCGCGACGGGAGACAAAGAGGCGGCCCATGGGCTCGCCGGTCGCGGTGAAGGCGACCTCCTTGTGAGAAGTTGTGCCGGGTGGCTGAACCTTCCATTCAGCCGGAAGGACAAAGGTGAGTTCGTCCACCTTGTGTGGAACAGGATCGCCAGGGGCCGCTTGAGATTCCAAAGCAACGAGCAGGAGAATCAGCGAGAACCACGCGCGGCGAAGGGCAACCATGTCCTCGTCTTCCGCCATTTCGCACGGGCTGTAAAGCGCACCTGTGTCTGGACCAGAGAAACTTGGGACGTTGTGCGAAATATTTTCTATCCTCAGGCCGAACCGCGCTACTTTGCCCGGATGAGTGAAGAAAGCCTGAACCCGGACGAAGGGCTGGAAGTGCGCACCTACTTCGTGCGCGGTCGAAACGCACTGGTCGCCCGGGCCGATTTCGGAGAGCTGTATGTGGACTACTACCTGCACCAGGGACAGCACGGTTACCAGCACTCGCCCGCGCACGACGGAATGCTGAAGGAGGCGCTCGCGGCGTTAACCCTGCACTGCGCTTCACGGCCCCGCCACGAGACCTGTGCGTGGACCATCCACTACGAAGATCCGCTCTTAAATCTCTTCGTTACGGGGGATAATCACCGCTGGAGCGTTGCCGGTCAGATCTTTACTGAGAATGTGAAGCAGACCGACCAGAACCTATTCCTCGCCGACGTGGTGCGTCCGAACGAACAGGCGCGCCGCAGCGCCGTGGAATTCGAGGGCTCAGACTCCCTGCTTGCAGTGGAGCGCTACTATACGCAGAGCGAGCAGCGGCCCGCCCGCTACTTCCGGTTGGGACCGGAGGAGTTCGTCATGATCTCGGCCCAGCCCGGCTGCGACCTCGCTTGGCTGGAGGCGCTGGACCTCGACGCCGTGCGTGCCCTCGATCAGCAGGAGACCGTGAGCCTGCTCGAGCAGCGGCTCTACCACTGGGAGTGCGGATGCAGCCAGGGCCGGATGTTCGATGTGCTGGCGCCCATCATGCGGAGCGATCCGGAGGGGCTCTTCGGTGAGGAGGAGAGTATCCGAATGAGCTGTCCCCGGTGCGGCGCACGCTACGTGATCACCCGTGAAGGGCTGGAGGCGCACGTGGAAACCCTTGCGTCCCGGGAGTGAACGAGGTCGGGGAGGGGAGTGGATATTCCGAACGTTTTGCCGGGATCGCACGGCTCTATGGTAAACAGGCACTGGCGCGCCTGCGCGGGGCGCATGTCTGCGTGGTCGGTCTCGGCGGCGTCGGCTCTTGGACAGTTGAAGCGCTCGCGCGGAGCGGAGTCGGGGAGTTCACCCTGATCGATCTCGACGACGTGTGCATTACCAACGTAAACCGGCAGCTGCCCGCGTTGGACGGGCAGTTCGGACGGGCGAAGGTGGACGTCTTGACCGAGCGCGTGTTGGCGATCAATCCGGAGTCTCGGGTGCATGCCCGGCAGGAGTTCTTCACGCCCGGCAGCGCAGAGCGGTTACTCACGCCGGGCTATGACTTCGTCGTCGATGCGATCGATAAGCTCTGGAACAAGTGCCTGCTGATTGCGAGTTGCCATGAGCGGAGGCAGCCAATGCTGACCGTGGGCGGAGCCGGGGGGAAGCGTGACGGAACCCGGGTCCGGGTCAGCGACCTGGCACTATCGGAGCAGGACGAACTGCTGCGACAGGTCCGCAGGACTTTGCGGCGGGATCACGGCTTCCCCAAGAAGGACCGCCAGGAACTGGGGATCGCCTGCGTGTACTCACCGGAGAAACCGCGCTTCCCGTGGGCCAACGGGACCGCCTGCCTCACCCCTGAGCCGGGGAGCGACTTGACCCTGGATTGCGCGACGGGATTCGGAACGGCGGCTTTCGTCACAGGCGTATTTGGCTTTGCCGCAGCGGGAGAGGTCGTGCGGCAACTTGCTGAGGACACCTAGTCGCCAAAGATGCGGAGGAAGTTCTGCTCCACTAGAAACGCAAGGTCATCAACTGGGATGCCCCGTAGCTCCGCGAGCGCCTGATAAGCGACTGTGAGGTTCGATGGGTGGTTGAGAATTGCTCCAGTTCCCGGATCGTGAAGTGGATGCGCGTTTGACTCTGGCGGGGGCGCCATGTCTGGAGCGTCGGTTTCGACGAGAAGGCGATTGAGCGGAATTGTCGCGAACACTCCGCGCTGGAGGGCTTTACGCGGGTTGAGAAAGTACGGCGAAAACGAGAAGTACGCGCCACATGTGGCTAGTTCCGGGACCAACTCCGCAGGACCTCCGTATGAATGAATAAGGAACGCCCTGAGGCGGGGAGCGGTGCGGAGAAACTCAACGAGATGTCCCCAAGCCTGTAGACAATGAACGGTCGCAACGCGTTCCTCCCGCGCAGCGAGTTGCCATTGCTCCAGGAGAATCTGCTGCTGCAGCCCGATGTCGTGCCCTTTGACCCACCGGTCGAGGCCGACTTCGCCCAAGCTGGCGCGCGAGTCCGAGCTGAGCGCTTCAGAAAGGGCCTCCAACCAATCCGGCGAACGCTCCCGAACGCGCCAGGGATGAAGCCCGTAGGCGGGGTGAATCCAGCTGTGGCTCCGCGCCAGCGCTTGCACTTCCATCCAATCGGCTTCGCTAGTGCCGTTCACTACCGCGTGGCGGATACCGCGCAACGGGAGTTCGATCAGGAGGGACTCCCGCCACGTCAGCAGGCGGGCGTCATGTAGATGATTGTGGGCGTCGCAAAGGGAGTTCATCTCGCGAGCGCAGCCGCTGCCGCCAGGCGCTGCACCGCTTTCTGAACTTGGTCCATGCCGTTCCGGCGCGTTGGCGTGAGCTGATCCGAAAGGTGCAGTTCTTCCAGGATGCACGTGCGGTACTCCGCCGCCTCCGCCGGCGTGCTACCCGCGTACACTTCGCAGATTAGACCAGCGAAGCCCTTTACCAATGTCGAATCCGCATCGACCCGAAACTCGCAGCGCCCATTCTCGACGGTAGCCACGATCCAAACCCGCGAGACACACCCGGGTACGCGATTCACCTCAACGCGCTCCGAATCGACTAGTGGCGCAAACTTCCGAGCCCGATCAACGATCGCTGCCATCCGTTCCTGAACGTCCTCGATCACGGCAAACCGGCTGATCAATGCACGTTCTGTTTGCTCAGGGCTCACGCGGCGATCACGATCGGGCGGCGAAGCAAGGGCCGCCGGCTTGTAGAAACCGGCGGGCCCGCAGAGGGAAGGGCTTCATTCGCCCTTAGCAAGAGGAACTTACGCCTTAACGACGTGATTCGAGACGAGCTTGGTCATCTCAAACATCGTCACTGACTTCTTCCCGTCGAACACGGCTTCGAGGGCCTTGTCAGCGTTGATCTGCGTCCGCTTCTTCTCGTCCTGCAGCTTGTGCTTCTTGATATAGTCCCAAAGTTTCTTCGTTAGCTCGGTGCGAGGCAGCGGAGCAGATCCTACGATGGCGGAGAGCGCCTCGTCTGGCTGAACGGGTTTGGCCAGGGCGGAGTTCGCTTTCTTCGGTGCGGTGTTATTTTCAGTTTTGGGCATAAAGTTCGGAACGGGTTTCTATCGGGATCGTGCGAGCGCACCCGGCTAGATGCGGAACGCCTGGCATTCGCTGAGCTAGCAGCCAACGCGCCATCGGCTCGTTGTCAGTGACTGTTCACCGGGGCAGTGGATCTCCCGCACGAGGGCAAAGTGGTCAATTGCCACGAAAAAGGGTAGCACTTTGTTTCCTCTTCGCGGCTTCCCGTAGACCGGAGATCCGCAGCTCTGATCCGTTGAGCCCGTGACTTAGCCCCCCGGCAAGCGCCTCCTCTATCCAGAGTGGTTGCCTCACTAGGATTTGAACCTAGACAAGCAGATTCAGAGTCTGCTGTGCTACCGTTACACCATGAGGCATTTGGCGAGCGCAAAAGCTAGCCCCCGGCCTTTCATTGTAAAGCGTTTCTCTGGCGAATGTCGCAGAGCCATCACGCGGTGCCGGGCCAGATCGGCGTGTAGTTGAACCACTGTTCCGGGAAACGGCAGATGATCTCCTCGAAGGTGGAGGCCAGCCTTTGAGTGTTCTCCTGTTGAGCTAGACGGGAATCCGGCCCGCTCTCCATTTCAACAATCGGATCCGCGAACGAGGAGTAGACTCCATCGGCCTCCCGCACGACGAACGCGGGAACGATCGCAGCGCCGGTGTGCTGCCACAGCAATGCCGGTCCGCTGGAGAATTGCGCGTCGCGTCCAAAGAAGGATACCGGGGAGCCGGTGCCCGCATAGGGGCGATCGACGAGCATCGCCAGGCATTCATTACGTCGGAGGGCCTGGATCATTTCGACGAATGCGAACGCTCGCCCTGGACCCACGGCAATGGTCCCAATTCCCGCGCGTCTGCGGTAGTCATCGCGCCACTGGGTGAGTGCGGTGCTCGGCTCGTCCAAGGTGATCACCGTCATGCGGAACCCCCGCTCGGCGAGCAGGATCCCCCCTAGTTCCCAATGGCCGAGATGGCCTGTTACGATAATCACGCCCTTGCCTGCGGAGCGCGCGGCTTCGAGGTGCTCAAAGCCGCGCCAGCGCTGCACGAGCCGTGCAGCTTCGGCAGGCTTCCGACTGGCGCAGTAGAAGTAGTCCGCCACCATCCGCCCGAAATTTCGCACGTTCTCCTGGCAGAGTGCATCCAGCGCCGGGCCCTCTTTGCCGGTGACTGCGTGCAGATTCGCCCGCAGAGCTGCCTGCACCTCCGCCCTACGACTGTACGCAGCAGAGCCGATGGTACGACCGAGCCATTGACCAGCGGGCCTGGGCAATACCCGCGCAACTGCAAGGCCTGCCCGGAAACCCGAGAGACAATAGAGGGCGTTCGCCATCAGCAGCGTTCCCGCAACGCGGCCTGCTTCCAAAAAAGGTTTCTCATGCCGCGCAACAGCCACTGGTGCTTCCACCCCGCTGCGTGGGTTTCTCCAGGCGGGGACAAAGCGGCACGTAGCGCTGGAGATACAGCACCAGGTAGAAGAGCTGCATGCGCCACCAGATGGAGAAGGAACTCCCCAGATTTCCCGCAAGCACGGCATTGATCGCCGGGGCTAACTGTAGGTGCTGGGTCGGCATGGTAAAGACTGAGACAAACTCGTCCCGGTACCATGCGGTGACGAACCGCAGGTACATGTCCATGATCTTGTTCAGCGAGCGCGCATATTTGCGGAAGCGCGCCGCGCGCCGCCGGGGGTTAGTCAGCGCCTCATCGATTGCGCCCGCGCACGCCTCGCCGGAATGGATCGCAAGAAAAACCCCGGTGCTGAAGATGGGGTCGATAAAGCCGGCGGCGTCGCCTGCAAGCATCCAGCGATCACCCGTGAGCTCCCGGTTCCTATAGGAGTAATCGCCCGCGGAATGCACCTTTGTCACTCTCGATGCCGCGCGCATGCGCTCCCGCATAACCACCGAATCCTCGATCGCCCATTGGAGCATCTCGTCAGGCGAAAGTTTGCGCCGCTTGTACTCCGCAGTATCCATGACCAGTCCTACACTGGTCCGCTGGTCATCGATCGGAATGAGCCAGAACCAATGATCATCCGCCCGCACCAGACGAGTATGCCCCGCATCGCGACCATCATCGCGCTGCACTCCCTCATAGTGCGCAAAGCAGGAAAACTTCTGCAGGTGCGGGTACGTCACCTTCAAGTCGAAGTGCTGTCCCACGACGGAACTCCGTCCGCTACAATCCAGCAGGTACTTCGCCCGGATCGTCTCCGAGCCCGCCGCCCCGCGCACCGATAGACCGACTTCCATATCCGTGAAGGTCATTTGCTCAACATGGGTTTGCTCGCGTACCTCCGCACCCACTTCGCGCGCGCGGTCGAGGAGCACCTGGTCGAAGACCGACCGCTCTACCTGATATGCCTGACGTTGCTCCAGCCGGAAGCCGTCCTCGAAGTAGAACTTCACCGCCCGTTGTCCGCAGGCGGTCGCGACCTCGCCGCCATGTTTTGGAACGCCGATCGGCGGCATGCGGTCACGGATACCCAGCCGGTCCAGCGCACTCATCGAGTACGGGAGAAGGGATTCACCGATATGAAACCGCGGGAACTTCTCTTTCTCCAGCACGACCACCTTGCGCCCCTTGCCGGCCAGCGTGATCGCTGCCGTGCTACCGGCGGGTCCGCCGCCAATGATGGCCACGTCGTAGGTGGGAGACTGCATGTGACGGCGAATGTAGGTGAATTCACCGCGTTGAAAAGTGAGGAGTCGCGCACGCTCCAAAGAACTTGCCTTGCGAGACCGCGCGCGAAAGATTGCCCCTTCGCATGAAATTGATCGATCGGTACGTGACCTGGCAGGTCATTCTCACCGGACTCTTCGCGGTCGCCGTCCTCAGCCTGGTTTTGGTTCTCGGAAAGGTCTTCAAGGAGCTGCTGGAACTTCTGGTCAACAACGACGCGCCCCTCGATCTCATCCTCTCCTTCATCGCGTACATTCTTCCTTTCTCGCTCACCTTCACCATCCCTTGGGGCTTCCTCACGGCGATCCTGTTGGTCTTCGGGAGGATGTCCGCAGAGAACGAACTGATTGCCCTCCGGTCTACCGGATCCAGCATGACTCGGATCTGCGCGCCCGTCTTTCTGCTCGCGATCGCGTGTAGTGGGATCTGCCTTTGGATCAATGTCGAGGTCGCGCCCCGGGCTCAGCAGAGAATGAAAGATGCGCTCTACAACATCGCGACGAGCAATCCGCTGTCCATGTTTGGGGACGATAAGGTAATCACGGACTTTCCAGGCAGAAAGATCTACGTGGAGCGGAACGAAGGGGCGCAGCTTTTCAATCTCCTGGTGTATGAAATGAACGAGGACAACGATCCCATGCGGATCGTCCATGCGAAGCGCGGGGAGCTGGAAGCTGATCCGGACAAGAATCAACTCCTCCTACACATCTACGATGCGCGTTACGAAGCACGGAACGAAGATGATCCAGACAATCTTTCGAAGATCCGACAGGCGACTATGCAGAAGAGCACGTTGCCGATCTCGCTCGAGGAACTCTACGAGAAGAACAAGAAGCGCAAGGGAACGGGTAGCATGACCGTGCAGGAGCTCATGGGCCGTCTCAAGGATCAGAAACTAGCTACCGCCAACGTCGATCCCAAGGAGGAGGCAGGCCAGCGCTCCTCCGCTCTGACCGAAGTGAACAAGCGCTTCTCGTTTGCCTTTGCGACCCTGGCGTTCGCCCTAATTGGCGTACCGCTCGCGATCACGGCTCACCGCAAGGAGACGTCAATTGGCTTCCTCTTCAGCCTGGTGGTCGCATTCGCTTATTTCCTCTTCATCATCATCGCGGATACGGTGCGATCAAATCCTGCGGCCTATCCGCAGCTGTTAGTTTGGCTGCCTAATGTACTATTCATGGGAATCGGCGGCTTTATGTTTCGGCGGCTGGCAATGCGATAGACAGGCCGGCTGTACCGGAGTCTGAAGCGGTGTGGCCTCTACCCTGCGGAAACGTTCGTCCGGTTCATCTTAAAACTGAAACAGCCGCGGACGCAGAGGCGTTCGCGGCTGTTCGCTGCTTAAGCGCAGCGTTGATCACTCCGAGTGACCGTAGACTATTCCGTGCGGACCTGTCCTGAGGTTGGCTTCGATCCCTGTGCAGGCTGACCGCCCGTGCTGCCAGCTGTTCCTGGTGAGCTGCCACGACCAGGTGTGCTCGTGGAATGCTGGGAATGCCCGCCTTTCTCCACGTCGGCAAGGTGCTGTTGGAGTGTAGGGAGGTTCTTCTCGGCAAAGCTCTTCAGCTCGGGATTTTTGTTAAACTCGGCCCCGTTCTGAAAGTGTGCCACGGCCATCCGATGGGCTGCCACCTCATGCATCATATAGGCCTTGTCGAACTCCTCCCCCGATTTGGACGTGATCTCCTCGATCATCTCCTTCTTTGCCTCCGGCATCTCCGCCTTGATGTCGAGCTTTGCCGTCTTGGCGATCTGTTTGAGTTCCTCCGTCGTCTTCTGATGATCCTGGATCATTTTCTGCGCATGCTTCTTTACCGCCTCGCTGCTGCCCTTCTCCTGTGCGGCTTTGGCGAGTTTCAGTTCAGCGGCATCGGACATCGCGGTCATCTGCGCCCAGGCCTCATCGTGCTTGCTAGGCTTTCCGCTCTCCTTCTCCTGTGCAGAGGTGGGGCCCGGCAGAACAATGGCGAAGGCCGCGACTGCTGTCGCAATAGTGGTGTGTAGTTTCATAAATGTCAATCTCGTGGTTACCTGCTGCTTTCGAGATGCTCACACTCGGCGGTCGCGCTCCTGAGCACTTGACCGGGCTCCCGATGCCACGCTCGTTTTCTTTACGGGCGCACTAGGGACGGGGAGCAAGCGCGCTTCCTTGCGCTGCGGCACTGGGAACTGAAGCTAGGATCGGAGTCTGAGGATGGAACTGATCCAGCTGCCGGGTGTGAGAGGGCCAACAGTTACAAGACTCCACGCAAACAGGCTTGAGGGACAAGTGTTCACAAGAACACTATACCTCATGACCCGCTCCCAGTTCCTAGCCACCATTCGACGAGCAGAGCGCGAGTCGCAATCCTACGCGAAGGCCTTGGGATCGCTTCGGATGATTGTAGAAGGCATCCTTGCAATTAATGGGGACGGCGAAGGGAATGGGTGCGATGAGGAGTTCACCCGTCACCTTGAATCCCTTGTTTCCGCACCGAAGCCACGCCTTCGAGAATGGGCCGCAGTTTGTTCTCACGACCCATTGTTGGCACACCTGATCAAAGCCAGAAAAAGCTACGCGCGAACGAACCTTACCCGAGAAAAGGGCGTTAGGAAGCTGGAGGTCGCCATACTGATGACCTACCGGAGCGCGGTGGAGATAGGATTCAAAGGTTCGCCGAACCAATGGGAAGACCTACTCAGAATGCGCGGATGAACGCTCTTTGTCAGCCTGCGGCGAGCTGCGTCACTGGACGAGATCTTCGCAGCTCCGGGCGCGAATTGCTGCGCGTGCACCCATTTGATATGGATCGCTGCGGAGACCTTGGTGACTGCGAACGGTTCATCCCTAGTTCGCGCGATGGCTGCGCAAGCAACCTTCATCGATCTCTCGAGTGGCTTCGGAAGGCAGGAGACTAGCGAGCTCAAGCTCGACTGAGCATGTGAAGCAGGGCAGCGCGAAGATGGAAGCGTGCCAGCCGGGACGGAAGTGAGGCAAAGATGCGGCATCGCTATTTTTCTCTTTGGAACGAATATAGCAGTCGTTTTGTCTTCCTGACGGAGGAGGGAGACGTGCGCAAAAGACCCACTTATGAATTCGACCCCACCGGCCACCGCGGGAGTTTCCCTCAGCGGTGACACTCCCGCAGCCGCGGGATTTGTGGAAGTGATCAGTCCCGTGGCGAGCCCGGAGGAAATCTGGCTGCTCACTTTCTGGGCGGATGAAGCGAGCTTCCGCACGTGGCATCACAGCCACCTCTATCATGCGGCGGTAGCCCGGCGCATCGTCCACCAAATGCGGCTGCGCGCGAAACGCCGCCTTCACCTCGGCGGCCATGCCATTGGCGATGACGAATTTGCTCAATGCGCGGGTTCCTGACGGAGCTTCAAGCCCGCCGGGCCGCCTACGATTGGGAAATCCCCGTGCCGGTCGAGGGCACCCTGCTGCTGCTCCATTTTGCCGGCGCGCTTCTCGAAACCGGATCCCTAATCATGGCGACCCTTTCGCGCGATGGCCTTGCCTCGCTCAATGAGGACCTGATGCGGATCAACAACGAGCAAACCAACATCGTGCGCGCCACGAGCAAGGAGCTTTCGCTGGCGGTCCGGAAGAGCCCCAAGAGCGATGATGCCGTCTATGAGGAGCTGACGGCGCTGAACAACGAGATAGCCAATCTGCAGCGCGAGCTGGCAAAAAAGAACGTCGAGTTGGAGCAGTTGAATGAGCAAAAGAGCCGCCTGCTGGGCATGGCCGCGCACGATTTGCGCACGCCGCTCGGGGCGATTCTTTCCTATGCCGAATTCCTGGAAGACGAAACGGCAGCCGTGCTCAACGGTGAGCAGAGGGAGTTTGTCACCACGATCAAAGACTTAAGCGAGTTTATGCTCCACCTCGTCTCCGATCTCCTGAATGTGTCGGAGATCGAGGCAGGCCAGTTGAACCTTGACCTCCAGCCCGCGGACCTCGTCCGGGTGATTCAGCGCAACGTGACGCTGAACCGCGTGCTCGCCGCCAGGAAGGAGATCGCAGTCGAGTTCGATCCGCCGACCAGGTCTCCCGACATCACTTTTGACGCGGGCAAGATCGAGCAGATGCTGAACAACCTGCTCGGCAACGCGATCAAGTTTTCCCATTGCGGCACCCGCGTGCGGGTCCGGTTGGACTGCACCCCGGAGTCCGTGACGGTGGCCGTGCACGACCAGGGCCAGGGCATTCCTGCGGTGGACCTGGCCAAGCTGTTCAAGCCTTTCAGCAAGCTCAGTGTGCGCAGCACCGCCGGCGAGCAGAGCACCGGGCTCGGGCTGGCGATTGTGCACCGCATCGTCGAGGGACATGGCGGTCGCATCTCGGTCGAAAGCGAAGTCGGTCGGGGCCCTACCTACTCCTTCACGCTGCCGGTCGCCTTCGATGGATAGGCCTCGATCTAGAAAATCCCCCATGCCCGCTACTCCCACTATTCTCGTCGTGGACGACAATGTCCCCGCCCTCACGGCGACGGTGCGGATTCTCGAGAAGGCGGGCTACGAGGTGACGCAAGCTGGCGACGGCGCGTCGGCCCTGCGTGAAGTCCGCGCGCGAAGGCCCAGCCTGGTCTTGCTGGATGCCATCCTGCCGGACCTCTCCGGGCCGGAGGTGCTCCGGCAGATTCGTACGGATCCGGCGCTGGCCCGCGTCTCCGTGGTGCTGCTCAGCTCCCTGCAAACCAATCCGGAGCAACAGGCGGCGGGCTTGGATGCCGGCGCGGATGGCTACATCGCCCGCCCCATCGCCAACGCCGAACTGCTCGCCCGCGTGCGCTTGCAACTCCGGCAGCGCGAACTCACCGAGCAGTTGCGCGCCAGCGAACAGCAGTTTTCCACTGCCTTCGAATCCGCGGCGATCGGGATGGCGCTAATCGCGCCCAATGGCCGCTACCTGAAGGTCAATCGCGCGCTTTGCCAGATGCTCGGCTATGCCGAAGCGGAGTTGCAGGCGCTGACTTGTCAGGAGCTCACCTTCGCTACGGATCTGGATGATCAGGGCCAGTTGGCGCGACTGCTCGCTGGAGAGAGCGAGTCGTTCCAGATGGAGAAACGCTATCGCCATCGGCAGGGGCATCTCGTCACGGGGCTCTTGAGCGTGTCGCTAGCTCGCGACGAAATGGGGCAGCCGGTCCATCAGATCGCCCAGATTCAGGATATCACCGCGCACAAGCAGGCGGAGGAAGCAAACGTGCGGGCGCGGGAGCGCCTGCACGAAGCGCAACGCATCGGGCAGATCGGGGACTGGGAGTTCGACCTCTCCACTGGCGCGATTACCTGGTCGCCGCAAACGTTCGCGATTCTCGGGCGCGATCCCAATCTCGGTCCGCCGCAGAGTTATGAGGAGAACGCCGCGCTCTACGAACCCGCGAGCGCGGCCCTGATGGCGGAGAAGGTCGCCGCTGCGATCGCCTCGGGCGAGGACCAGGAGTATGAACTCGTAGCGCTGCGCCCGGACGGTCGGCGGGTGCCGGTGCAGGCGCGGGCGGTGGCCCGCAAGGACGGTGTCGGCACAGTGGTGGCGCTTAGCGGGACGGTGCAGGACGTCTCCGCGCGCCAACGTGCGGAGCGGCTGGTGCGAGAGAGCGAGGAGCGGTTGAGCTTTGCCCTCACGGCGGCCGGCATCGGCGACTGGGATATGGATTTGCGCACGAACGTGGCCCGCCGCTCTTTGCGCCACGACCAATGTTTCGGCTACTCCGCACCGGTTCCGGAGTGGGGCTACGATACCTTTCTAGCCCACGTCCAGCCAGTGGACCGCGACCGCGTGGATGACACGTTTCAGAAAGCGATGGCGGGCGGAGGCGACTACGACGTGGAGTTTCAGGTGGCCTGGCCAGACGGCTCGCGGCATTGGCTCTGGAGCAAAGGGCGGTTCTACCTCGACGATGCTGGCCTGCCCTGGCGGGTGGCGGGGATTCAAGTCGATATCTCGGAGCGCAGGCAGGCCGAGGAAGCAGCGCACCGGCTGGCGGCGATTGTGGAATCCTCGGACGACGCCATCATCGGCCAGGATTTGGGTGGCTGCATTACGAGTTGGAACGATGGCGCCGAAAGGCTCTTCGGCTACACGGCAGCGGAGATGATCGGCCAGTCCATCCTGCGGCTCATCCCGCGGGAGCGCCACGACGAGGAGGCGCACATCACCAAGACGGTGAAACGCGGCGTCGCCTTGAAGAACTTTGAGACGGTTCGCCAGACCAAGGACGGACGACTGATCGATATTTCAGTTACCATCTCGCCGATCAAGGATGCCGCGGGCCGGATCATCGGCGCCTCGAAAATCGCGCGCGACATCGCCGAGCAGAAAAAGGCGGCGGACCAGTTGCAGCGCAGCGAGGCCAGCCTGGCCAATGCGCAGCGGATCGCGCGCATCGGGAATTGGGATCTCGAAATCGCCACCGGCGCGCTCTCCTGGTCGGCGGAGATTTATGAAATCTTCGGAATAACACGGGGGGAGTTTGGTGCGAGCTACGAGGCGTTCATGGCGGCCGTGCATCCCGATGATCGCGCTCGGATGGCTGCGGGGCAGCGGGCCGCGCTCGCCGGCGAAGCTCGGCTCGACCTCGAACATCGCCTCGTGCGGCCGGATGGGACGGAGCGCGTGGTGCATGAACTCGCCGATCTCACCCGCGATGCGGCGGGCCAGCCCACGCACCTGGCCGGGACCGTGCAGGACATCACGGCACGCGTGCAGGCGGAGGCGAAGCTGCGCGAAAGCGAAGAGACTTTCTCGGCCGCCTTCCGCGCCAGCCCGATGGCCATGGTCATCACCACGCTGGAGAGCTGTTTCGTGGAAGTGAACGAGGCTTACTGCACGCTGATCGGCCTGCCGCGGGAGGAGATCATCGGCCGCACGGTGGTCGAACTCGGGCTGCTCAGCGCGGGCGCGCGGGAGACAATCGTGGGCACGGTGGAGAGCGCGGGCGGCACGCTCGGCGGGCTGGAATATGAAATGCAGCATCGTGACGGCACGCCGCGCAACGTGATCGCGGGCGTGACGGAGATCACCCTGCACGGCGTTCGGCATCGGCTCTCCACGGCAATCAACGTGACGGAACAACGCCGCACCGAGCGTGCCTCCCGCGAGTCGGAGCTGCGTTACCGCCGACTCTTCGAGTCGTCGAAGGACGGCATCCTGATCCTCGATGCCGAGACGGGGATGGTCCTGGATGTGAACCCGTTCCTGATCGGGCTGCTGGGCTTCTCGCATGAGGAATTTCTGGGCAAGAAAATTTGGGAGCTGGGTTTCTTCAACGACATCGTGGCCAACCAAGACAACTTCGCGGAGTTGCAGCAGATGGAATACATCCGCTACGAGGACATGGCGCTGGAAACCCATGACGGGCGGCGCATCGAGGTGGAGTTCACCAGCAACCTCTACCTGGTAGACCGTCACAAGGTGATCCATTGTGATATCCGCGACATCTCGGTGCGCAAGGCGGCGGAAGAGAAACAGCGCGCCTCTGACTTCCGCTACCGCCGACTTTTCGAAACGACCAAGGACGGCATCCTGATCCTCGATGCCGAGACGGGGATGGTCATGGATGTGAATCCGTTCCTGATCGAACTGCTGGGCTTCTCGCATGAGGAATTTCTGGGCAAGAAAATCTGGGAGCTGGGGTTCTTCAAGGACGTCGTCGCCAACCAGGACAACTTCGCGGAGTTGCAGCGGAAGGAATACATCCGCTACGAGGACATGGCGCTGGAGACCTACACCGGGCGGCGCATCGAAGTGGAGTTCACCAGCAACCTCTATCTGGTAGACCGTCACAAGGTGATCCAGTGCGACATCCGCGACATCTCGGTGCGCAAACGGGTAGAGGCCGAGCGAAATACGCTGGAACGCCAGCGCAAGTTGGCCTTGGACGCCGCGCGCCTCGGTTGGTGGTATTTCGACCCGGTCACCCGCGTGAACCGGTTCGACGACCGATGTCAGGAAATCTTCGGGGTGGAGGGCCATGAGGTCCCGGAAGCGACAATGCAGAATCTCGTGGATCCGGAGGATGCGCCCAAGGTCTGGGGCGCCGTCGGAGCTGCGCTGGACCCGGCTGATCCCAAGCTCTACGCGGTCGAGTTCCGGATCCCGCACCAGGCTGGCGCGGTGTGCTGGGTCGAGGTTCACGGCGTCGCCGAATTCGCGGGAGAAGGCGACGCTAGGCATGCCGTCAGCCTCGTCGGCACAATGGCGGATATCACGGAGCGCAAACAGGCGGAGCAGGCGATCCGCGGCAGCGAGGAATACTTTCGTTTTCTCAATGATCTGGCCAATGCCACGCGCCAGCTATCCGAGCCCGGGCAGGTTATGGCCGTGATGACGAGGATGCTGGGCGCTCACCTCAATGCCTCACGTTGTGCTTATGCGGATGTGGCGTCCGACGGCGAGCAGTTCGCTATCCTGCACGACTATACGGATGGCTGCGCGAGCACGGTGGGTCACTATCAACTCTCGTCGTTCGGCGGAAACGCCGTGACCACCCTTCATCGCGGCCAAACCCTTATCATTCGAAATGTGGCTGAGGAGCTCTTGCCGGATGACGGGGCGGACATGTTCGACGCCATCGGCATCCAGGCCATCATCACGTGTCCGCTTGTCAAGGCTGGCGGGCTTCGCGCCATGATGGCCTTGCACCAGTCGACCCCCCGCGATTGGCGGCCCTGGGAGATTTCGCTCGTGGAGGATGTCGTTGAACGTTGCTGGGCAATGATTGAGCGGCTGACCGCAGAGGCGGAGGTTCTCGATCTCAACACACGGTTGGAGCAGCGCGTCGCCGAACGCACCTCCCAGCTCGAAACGGCCAACAAGGAGCTGGAGTCGTTCAGCTATTCCGTCTCGCATGACCTGCGCGCGCCGTTGCGCGCGGTGAATGGATTCGCAAAAATCGTAATCGACACCTACGCCCCGCAATTGCCTGCCGAGGCCCGGGAATACCTTGAGGACATCCGCACCGGCGGCGAGCAGATGGGCCAGTTGATCGACGACCTGCTGGCGTTCTCGCGGTTGGGCCGACAAACCATGAAATCGCTGCCGGTGGAAACGGCACGGCTCGTGCAACGGGTCCTTGATGACCTCGCCCCGCAGTTGGACGGGCGCCCGTTCGAAATTCAACTGGGCGACCTGCCCGGCTGCCATGGCGATCCCTCGCTGCTCAAGCAGGTCTGGCTCAACCTGCTTTCCAACGCTATCAAATACACGCGTGGACGGACCCCGGCGGTTATTAAGATCGGGTGCCAGCTAATCGATACGGAGAATGTCTTTTTCGTCCGCGACAATGGCGCTGGCTTCGACATGCGCTACGTGCACAAGCTGTTCGGCGTGTTCCAACGACTGCACCGGGCCGACGAATTCGAAGGCACCGGGGTGGGCCTAGCGATCGTGCAGCGCATCATCCACCGTCATGGCGGGCGGGTGTGGGCGGAGTCGGAAACCGGCAAGGGCGCCATTTTTCATTTCACGCTGAACGAGAACGGAAAATCATGAATCCTATCGAAATCCTGCTGGTGGAGGACAATCCCGCCGACCTGAAGATGACCCTGCACGCGTTGCGCAGCGGGAACGTCGCGAACCACATCCAAGTCGCCCGCGATGGCGCGGAGGCGTTGGAGTTCCTTTTTTGCGAGGGCGCTTTTGCCGGGCGCGATATCAACGATGGACCCAAAGTGATCCTGCTCGATCTCAAATTGCCGAAAGTCGACGGACTGGAAGTGTTGGAGCGCGTCAAAAACGACCCGCGCACCAAGCAAATCCCGGTGGTCATCATGACCTCCTCCAAAGAGCAGAGTGACGTGGCCAGTAGCTATGATCGAGGCGTCAACAGTTACATCGTCAAGCCGGTGAACTTTGAATCCTTCGCCAAGGCCGTGCAGACGCTGGGCATGTATTGGCTATTGCTCAACCAAGCACCGATCACGGAATCCACATGAACAAATCCCTGCAAGTCCTGCTCGTCGAGGATAACCCCGCCGATGCCAAGCTGGTGCTGGCTGAATTGCGCGCCGCAGGATTTGAGCCGGTGTGGAAACGCGTTGAGACGGAATCCGACTTTCTGGCCGAGCTTGAAAATTCCCCGGACATCATCCTTTCCGACTATGCGATGCCGGAGTTCAGCGGGCTGCGGGCGGCCGAGCTTTTGCAGGCGAGCGGTCGGGAAATTCCGTTCATCCTGATTTCGGGAACAGTGGGCGAGGAGGTGGCGGTGGAGGCCATGAGGCACGGCGCGACGGATTACCTGCTCAAGGACCGGCTTGTGCGACTGGGCAGCGCGGTGGAACGCGCCTTGCGCGAAGCGCACGGAAACGAGGAGCGTCGAGAAGCGGAACAGGCCTTGCGATTGCTCGCCAAAGCATTGGAGCAATCCACCGAATCCATCGTCATCACCGACGCGCGAATCGACCTGCCGGGGCCGGCCATTGTGTTCGTCA
The DNA here is from genome assembly GCA_031389825.1 of Spartobacteria bacterium. GTDB lineage: Bacteria > Verrucomicrobiota > Verrucomicrobiia > Chthoniobacterales > Chthoniobacteraceae > JANMSW01. The sequence goes on along the minus strand of JANMSW010000023.1, from coordinate 59,153 downwards.
ATCCCGCGTACACGAGGATGACGGGCTACAGCGCGGAGGAATCGATCGGCAAGACTCCGCGGGTGTTGCAGGGGCCGCTCACCGATCGAGCGGTGCTGAGCCGACTGCGCATGAACCTCGAACAGGGCGAACCGTTTTTCGGCGAGACCATCAATTACCGGAAAGATGGCACCCAATTCGACCTCGAATGGCAAGTCGCGCCGGTGCGCAACGCGGGCGGAGAGATCACCCATTTCGTTGGCGTCCAGCGCGACATCACCGAGCGCAAAAACCGGGAACGCGAACTGTCCAGCGCCAATCGCGCACTCAAAATGCTGAGCACCTGCAACGAGGCGCTGCTCCGGGCGGAGCACGAGGAGGGATTTCTCGACCGCATATGCAGTATCGCCGTGGAGACGGGCGGCTACCGCATGGCCTGGGTGGGGTATGCGCAGGACGACGAGATCCGCTCGATCAAGCCCGTCGCCCACGCAGGTGCGGAGGACGGTTATCTTGCGGAAATCAATCTCTCGTGGAATGAAAACGATCCGCAGGGGCAGGGACCGGCGGGACAGGTCATCCGCGGCGGGCAGCCCTTTGTGTGTGCGGATTTCACCAGCGATCCCACGCTGGCCCGGTGGCACTCCCTCGCGGCGCGGCGCGGCTTTCGAGGCCTGATGCTGCTGCCCTTGCGCGATCGACAGCGAACATTCGGTTTTCTCGGACTCTATTCCGCGGAGGTCAGCGAGCCGGGGCCTGACGAACTCAAACTGCTTCAGGAGCTGGCGGACGATCTGGCCTTCGGCATCGTCCACCTTCGCGCTCGCCTCGCCCAACAGCGGCTCCAGACGGCAGTGCTAAAAGTCGCCGCCGGGGTCTCCGCGACTACCGGGGTCGCCTTCTACGAACAACTCGCGCGCAACATGGCCGACGCTGTCGGGGCACTTGCCGGCTTTGTTTCGCAGCTTCACGCCGGCGAGTCGCTGTCCGCTTCCACCCTCGCCGTCGTGGTGGATGGCAAGATGATGGAGAATTTCGATTACGTTATCGCAGGAACGCCCTGCGAGAATCTGGCGACATCCGATTCGTGCGTCATCGATCAGCGCGTGGCTGAACAATTCCCGCAGGCCGAACGGCTGACCGCGCTCGGCGCTCAAGCCTACGTTGGCCACCGGCTCGACGGTTCCAACGGGGAGCCGTTGGGACACCTCTTTGTGGTCTTCCGTGAAACACTGAAAGACACCGCCTTCGTCACTTCCACCATGCAGATTTTCGCGGCCCGTGCGGCCTCGGAGTTGGAACGTCAGCAGACCGACATGCAGGTGCGCGAACAAGCCGCCCTCATCGACGAATCCCGAGACGCCATCGTGGTGCGCGATCTGGACCAACGCATCACCTTCTGGAGCAAAGGGGCCGAGCGGCTCTATGGATGGAGTGCCGGGGACGTGCAGGGTAGCTTGATGCAGGAGTTACTGGAAGTGGATCCCGTCATTTATGCCGAGGCAGACCGCGTCGTCCGGGAAACTGGCGAGTGGAACGGAGAAATCCAAAAACATGCGCGTGATCAAACGGTGTTGATCTTGAATGGCCGGTGGACGCTGATGCGCGACGCCGATGGGCAGCCGCGGTCCATCCTCTCGATCGACACCGACATCACCGAACAAAAAAGGATCGAAGAGCAATTCCTCCGCGCGCAACGCATGGAAAGCATCGGCACCCTGGCTGGCGGCATCGCCCACGATCTCAACAACGTGCTTGGTCCCATCATGATGTCGCTGGAAGTTCTGTCCGTGCGCTTCCCAGACCCGGAAAGCGCGGAACTGATCTCCATCCTGAGCGCGAGCGCGCAGCGCGGGGCGGACATGGTGCGGCAGGTTCTTTCCTTTGCCCGCGGAGTCGAAGGCCGACGCATGCAGTTGCAGCTCCGGCACCTCATCAAGGAGATAGAACAAATCGCCAACGACACCTTCCTCAAGCACATCCAGGTGCGGACGATCATCCCGCACGACCTCTGGACGGTCGTAGGCGACCCGACCCAGATCCACCAGGTACTGCTGAACCTCTGCGTGAATGCGCGTGACGCCATGCCCAACGGCGGCACCCTCGCCATCTCGGCCGAAAACCGCCACCTCGATGCGCACTACGCCGCGCTGAACCTCGAAGCGAAGGCCGGCCCCTACGTTTACCTCCAGGTCGAAGACAGCGGCGCTGGAATGCCAGCCGCGGTGATCGAGAAAATCTTCGACCCCTTTTTCACCACCAAGGAAATCGGCAAAGGAACTGGCCTCGGACTCTCCACCTCTATGGCGATCGTGAAGAGCCACGGCGGTTTCATTCGCGTCTATAGCGAGCCCGGAAATGGCACGAAATTCAAGGTCTTCCTTCCAGCGCAGATCGAGGCTACCGAAGAGACAGCGCCAAAAATTGCTGTTGAACTGCCGCGAGGCCACGGCGAATTGGTCCTCGTCGTAGACGACGAGGCGTCGGTGCGGGTCATTACCCAGGCCACGCTTGCTTCGTACGGCTACCGCGTTGTGCTTGCCTGCGACGGCGCTGAAGCGGTGGTCATTTATGCCTCCCGCCAGACGGAAATCGCCGTCGTGCTCACGGACATGACAATGCCGGTAATGGACGGCGCGGCGACCATCCAGGTTTTGAAGAAGATCAATCCCGCGGTGCGCATCATCGCCGCGAGCGGCCTGACCTCAGTGGCGACGTCGCCCGCGCTTGCGGCCTCGACGTGAAACACTTCATCCCCAAGCCCTACACGGCCGATGCGCTCTTGAAGTTGCTACGAGAGGTACTGGCTCCCGGATCTTAAAGGCGCCGCCGGCGGATCCCGTTGAGGAGGTCGCTTTTTGCTTTCACGACTCGGACCGTCCGCCTAATCAGGCACCTCACTCCGGGCACCACGTCGATGCCAATCCCGACCGCGCAAAAAAGCGAGTTCCGGCCGCGCCAAAGCTTCGAAAACCAATTAGAACCAGCCGCTCCTTCGCCTCCACGCTGCAGGCGTCGATGTGGCCAAATTGATGACTTGAGCGAGTCATTGGCAGCCTTGCGGAATGTGCGCCTCAGGCGAGCAGGTGTGCAGCCCACCCGGCAATGGCGACATGAACCTAATACCTACGCGAGACAAAGCTTGTGAGCAGAGGTCAGGTCATCGAGACCGGCGCGGCGACGGCATCGCTACCAGGCGAATCGCTAGCACCTCCCGCGCCAAGCGTGTGTTCAGGCAGACACGGCTCGTAAACCAGCCGTTTTCGGCAGAATTTGCCCATCTGGAACTCGAAGCTCCGAGTTCCTGTTACTCAACGGAGGCAATATTTGAGGGAAGCTTCCCTTATTTTGTGGCGATGCTGAGATGCGTGTCGGGATCCCTTCCAGATAATTGGGGGAACGGTGCCTCTTTGATGGGGAAGCTTCCCTCCCAGAGAGGGGAGCTCCGACATAAAAGGTGCAAGCTACCCCAAAATAGTGCGGAGCTTGAGTAGTTGGAACTCGGAGCTTCCCACTTCCGATACTGAAGCTTCCCTGAAATTGCTCGGAGCTACCCTCATTTTGTCGCAAGCTTGCGACTCCGGAACTCGGAGGTTGCGTATCGGGAGTGGGTCTTCCCTTATTATGAGCGAAGGGAGAGTAGATCGAGTGGGAAGGTTGGATGGAAATTCTCGGGGGATCTTCCAAATTGAGGAGCTTCCCTCTTGTAAGCAGCGGCTGCTTTTCACTGGGGCACGATCCAGGTTCCTGCGCAATCCTACGGGATCCGTGTCGGCGGAGTAGGAACGCCGCTGACTGCAGCTCGCAGGGCACGCGCGCGCCTCACTCCTGCGGTCGCTTATACCAGAGATCACAAGCATCGCGCCGTCGGAGTGCACCAGGTCTCGCCATGGACAGCATGTGGCCGAGGAGTTGCCATTTACCGTACCATTCCATCTTGCGGGCAGACGTGACGATCGGCGTGTCAGTGAGCACATGAAAGCGGAGGCCGCGCTCCCGCCCCCACTTCTTGAGCTTGCGGGAGAAGTAGAGCTCCTCTCCTGCATAAACACTTTGTTCAAAGCCGCCGACTTCAGCCCAGGCTTCCCGCAAACAGTACACGTAAGAACCCGCGGCCAGGCCCAGGCTTGCGGAAATCCGGTTCCAAAGGGAGAGCATCGCGTCCGCCGAACTCCGCTGCCGCTGATCGAACGCGACGAGAGCGCCGCCTCCACACACGCGACCGGAGCTCATCAGCTCCAGGGTCGCCTGCAGGAGCAGGGGATTCAGGAGAGTGTCGCCGTCTAGAAAGATGAGCCACGGGTTGCTCGCCCGAGCGGCGGCGGCATTTCTCGCACGCGAGATCTGATTATGGGGCTCGAAGACCACCTGTGCACCATGTTCAGCGGCAACCTGCGCGGTTCGATCGGTAGAGTTGTTGTCGCACACAACAAGCTCGTACCGAGGGGCGGAGGTCGGAAGAGCGGAGAAGCTCTCGTGTACGGAGGTCAAAGTGCGGCCCAAGAGCGCCTCCTCGTTGTACGCGGGAACGAGCACGCTCACCGGCTGCGGATTGGAGAGAAGGGGTTTATCCATGACGTCCGGGAGGCTCGATAATAAGTGGCTCAAAGGAAGGGGCGAGCGGATTGGCCGCAATCATGTATAACCCTAAGTCCCAGGCCGGGATCCTCGTCATCAATGATCTCATTTCGCGTGACCTCCTGCCGCGGAATATACTGCCAAGCGCGGGCCGGCTTCGCTTAAGATCTGCGCATGCGATCCCCCATGTCTGCGTTCCTGGCAGGAGTCGTACTCCTGCTGACTCATGATGCGAGAGGCGCTGAGTTTGATCTCGTCGTGTACGGTGGGACCTCTGCGGGAGTGATTGCGGCAGTACAGGCCAAGCAGATGGGAAAGTCGGTTGTAATCGTAAGTCCCGACAAGCATCTGGGCGGGCTTTCCAGTGGTGGACTTGGTTTTACCGATACCGGCGACAAGAGCGTTATCGGCGGTCTATCCCGTGACTTCTATCACCGCATCTGGAAGCACTACAACGAACCCGCTGCGTGGAAGTGGCAGGCCCGCGAATCATATGGGAACCAAGGGCAGGGGACACCTGCGATCGATGGCGCACAGCGAACCATGTGGATCTTCGAACCAAGCGCAGCAGAACGCGTCTTCGAGGATTATCTCCGCGAGCACGAAATCCGAGTAGATCGCGGCGAATGGCTCAATCGTTCGAAAGGGGTGCAGAAAACCGGCCAGCGGATTACCTCAATCACGACGCTCAGCGGCAAGAAGTACGAGGGCAAGATGTTCATCGATGCGACTTACGAGGGCGACTTAATGGCATCAGCGGGAGTGGACTACCACGTGGGCCGCGAGGCACGTAGCGTATACGACGAAGAGTGGAATGGTGTGCAGGTTGGGATTTTGCATCACCGGCACCACTTCGGAGCGGTGAACGAGAAGATCAGCCCGTACGTTGTTCCCGGTGATCCAGAGAGCGGCGTGCTTCCGCGGATTAGCACCGATCCGCCAGGCTTGCGTTGGGACGGGGACAAGCGAGTTCAGGCGTACTGCTTCCGCGCAACGCTGACTAACCATGAGGAGAACCGGATCCCTTTTCCAAAGCCGGAGGGGTACGATCCCGCCCAATACGAACTGCTCCTGCGCGTTTATGCCGCAGGCTGGAGAGAGACGTTCAGCAAGTTCGATCCAATCCCAAACAGGAAAACCGATACGAACAATCACGGGCCATTCAGCACCGACAACATCGGTATGAACTATGACTACCCGGAGGCTTCGTACGAGCGGCGCAAGGAGATCATTGCGGAGCACGAGAACTATCAGAAAGGTTGGTTCTACTTCATCGCCAACGACCCGCGCGTCCCGAAGGATGTGCAGGACAAGATGAAGACATGGGGACTGCCGAAGGACGAGTTTACAGACAACGGCAACTGGTCACATCAGCTCTATATTCGTGAGGCTCGGCGAATGATTGGCGCGTATGTGATGACCGAGAACGAGCTACTCAAGAAGCGACCTACTCCCGACTCGGTAGGGATGGGCTCGTATACGATCGATTCTCACAACGTGCAGCGTTACATCACTCCGGACGGCTGGGTGCAGAACGAAGGCGACATCGGTGTGCCAACCAAAGGTCCGTACGAGATCGCCTACGGCTCCCTTGTTCCAAAGCGCGGGCAAATCGAGAACCTGCTGGTGCCGGTTTGTGTCTCGAGTTCCCACATTGCCTTTGGATCGATTCGCATGGAACCGGTCTTCATGATCCTCGGGCAGTCGGCTGCGACTGCCGCTGCATTGGCGATAGACACAAAGATCGCTGTCCAGGATGTGCCTTACGGAGCCCTCCGCGAGCGCTTGCTGCAGGATGGCCAGATCATGGAACTGACCACAAAAGCCGGCCCGTAAGGACGGATTTATCGCCACCTCGATCGCTACCGGGGCGTTAGCAAGCCCGAACCCGAAGTCATCCAGAGTTCTGAGGAGGCGCGAATCCTTTCCAAGGCCAAGGTGGCCAGTGTTAACTACCACTCATGTCCACTTCGAAGATTCCTGCTACCCTTCAGTCCCAACGTGACGAAATCCTTCAGGAGTGGATACGAGAGCAACTGGCCGCTGAGTCGAATCGAGGAGATCTTTTAAGCCAGGGTGAGCTTCGAGCAGAGTCCGAGCGCTTTCTGAATGTCTTCACGCGGGCAGTCTCGTCTGGCGGAATCAACATCCGCGATGAGGCTTACACGCCGGTTCTGGAGATCCTCGCGGAGCTTTCACGGTCTCGGGGCAGGCAGGGCTTTAGTCCGGCGGAGACGGCAACATTCGTCTTCTCGCTGAAGCAGCCACTCTTCGCAGCGATGCGTAAGTCGTATTCCGACTCCGCTTTGCTGCTCGATGAAACGTGGACGGTCACCGTTCTCCTGGACCAACTGGGTCTCTATACCACCGAGATTCATCAGCAGGCCCGCGAGGAAGTAATCCGCCGCCAGCAGGAGGAGATGCTCGAGCTCTCCACGCCGGTCGTCCAGCTGTGGGATGGAATTGTCGCGCTTCCGCTCATCGGTACTCTTGATAGTGCCCGGACGAGCGTAGTCATGGAGACTCTCCTCCAGACGATCGTCGAAACTCGGTCGGAGATCGCGATCATCGATATCACTGGGGTGCCGACAGTTGATACCTTGGTTGCACAGCATCTTCTGAAAACCGTAGCCGCAGCGCGGCTCATGGGCGCCGATTGCATTATCTCCGGAATCCGCCCGCAGATCGCGCAGACCATGGTCCATCTGCAGATCGATTTGAGCACCGTATCAACAAAGGCGAGCATGGCCGAAGCGCTGCGAGAGGCAATGCGGCGGACTGGCCTTGCAGTTGTGAGGGTGAAAGCAGCTACCGTTTAGTAATCCATGGCTTCCACGGATCGCATCCCAATCCTCACCATGGGGGATTTCCTCCTGGTGACCATTCAGGTCGATATGCACGACCAGTTGGCGCTGACACTACAGGACGACCTTACCAATCGCATCGTCAAGGCGGGTGCCAAGGGAGTTCTGATCGATATTTCGTCGCTGGATATCGTGGACTCGTTTATCGGACGGATGCTCGGGAACATCTCTGGGATGGCACGGGTGCTCGATGCTCAGACTGTGGTAGTCGGTATGCAACCCGCAGTGGCGATCACCTTGGTCGAACTCGGGCTGACGCTCAGCGGGGTTCACACTGCGCTCGATGTAGAGCGCGGGATGACGATGCTCCGGCGGTATCTGCCGGTGGATCTCCTCGCAACGGATGTCATCGATCAAGACTGAGACGGTTCGGGTTAGCGAAGAGTCGCACATCGTCACGGTCCGCCAAGCCGTGCGGCGGTTGGCTTTGGAGATTAAGCTGTCGCTCGTTGACCAGACTAAGATCGTCACGGCTGCGAGCGAGCTCGCACGGAATCTCCTAGTGTATGGCGGTGGCGGAGAAGTGGTTCTCGAGCTGCTTCAAGAGGGAGCACGGTATGGACTGCGCGCTCATTTCGTCGACCAAGGCCCCGGAATCCCCGACATCGAAACGGCCTTAAGGGATGGTTTCACCAGCGGTGGGGGAATGGGGTTGGGGCTGGGCGGGGCGCGACGGCTGGTCAACGAATTCAACCTTCAGTCAGCGCCGGGAAAAGGTACTACCGTGGTCATCACGCGTTGGAAGTAGGACATGAAAACCAATATCCGGATCACGATCGTCGAGGAGAGCCAGGTCGGGGAGGCACGTCGTTCGGTAGCAGAGGTTTGCCGGCGCCTGGGATCGGATGAGACGTTTGCGGGGAAGGCTGCCATCGTCGTGACGGAGTTGGCTCATAACCTAGTGCGCCACGGCAAGGGCGGGGAGCTGCTCATCCGCGAACTGGCGGGGAGGCAACAAAATAGCCTCGAGATTCTCGCGCTCGATACCGGCCCGGGGATGCGCAACGTCAGCGAGTGCATGCGCGATGGGTATTCCACGTTTGGTAGCGCCGGGAATGGGCTCGGGGCCATGAGCCGCCTGGCGGACTTGATGGAGATTCATAGCATTTCGATGCGCGGAACAGCGGTGCTGGTTCGTCTATGCGATTCTTCGGTGCCTGGTACCTCCGATCCTTTTGACACTGGAGCAGTGAGCGTGGCCTTGGCGGGCGAGGACGTATGTGGAGATGCGTGGGCGGTGACGAGCACCCTGGACAGCTTGCGCCTCATGGTTGCCGACGGGCTAGGTCACGGGCCTTTTGCGGAGCAGGCAGCGCGAGAGGCACTCACTGTCTTCCGTGCAAATCCGCTAGTGCCGCTGCCGGAGTTGCTGATGCGAGCTCATCATGCTCTGGAGAAGACAAGGGGGGCTGCTGCGGCTGTCACGGAGATTCATCCGGGGAAGGGACAGGCCTTCGGTGCAGGCGTAGGGAACATCGCCACGCGACTGGTTCATCATAGTGGGTCGAAGAATCTGGTTTCAGACAATGGCACCCTTGGGGCCAGCATGCGGCGGGTACTGCAGTTCACGTACGATTGGCACCCCGGTATGCTCCTCGTAATGCATTCCGACGGCTTGAGTTCCCAATGGAACCTTGATGAATATCCGGGACTCACCAAGCGGCACCCGAGTCTCATTGCAGGAGTTCTCTACCGGGACTTTAAGAGAACCCGGGATGACGCTACGGTGGTAGTCGTCCGACACTCCGCATAATGCCGGTTGCTTCGCCTCAGTCGAACCGCCTGCTCCTCCTGCCTCTCAGTCAGGAGCAGGACATCGTGCTGTGCAGGCACCGCGCCCGCGCTTTCGCCGCCGCACTGCGCTTTCCTCTGCAGGAGCAGACTCGGATTGCTACTGCCGTGTCAGAGATTGCACGCAATGCCTTCTGCTACGCGCGCAGTGCCACTGCGGAGTTCCTGGTTGAAGAGGGTCCTGCAAATTCGCAGTCATTGGTGGTCGAGATCCGGGACGTAGGCCCGGGCATTGCGAACCTTCCCGCAATTCTGGATGGAACCTACCGTTCTCCCACCGGCTTGGGAAAAGGGATTGTCGGGGCAAAGCGCCTGCTGGACCGCCTGGACATAACGACCAGCACGGCGGGAACCGTGGTTCGGCTATTCCGCAAGCTGCCGACAGGCGTCAGGGTAGGCCAGACGGAGATCCAGAAGTTGGCTCGCGACTTCAGCCAGGACACTCCTATTGATCCCCTGCACGAGCTCGCGACTCAGAACGGCGAATTGCTGAACGCGCTGGCAGACGTCAATACGCAGCGGGAGGAACTCGAGAAGATCAACGTCGAACTTAGCGAGACAAACCGAGGTGTCGTCGCGCTTTATGATGAGTTGGATACGGTGTACCGAGTCGGCCGCGTAGTCGCTGGGAAGCTGGAACTCGAGCCGCTCTTGCAGGCGATCACAGATGCCACCACGGAGGTGAGCGGTGCGGAGTGCGGAGCGTTTTACTATCTGTCGCCCGAGCATCAGGAGCTGATCTGTCAGGGGGTCGCCGGCCAGCTTGGGAGCGTCCTCGGTGCGCTGGCTCCGGCGAGTTTAGCGGAGCTTACCGGCCCAACGCTTGGTGAAGGCGAGGTCTTGCGGATTGACGACCTCACTGCACTTCGGTCGCCGCCCGTCCTGGCCGCGAGTAATACGCGCCTCCGAAGCTATCTTGCCGTCGCCGTGCAAGACTCCGCTGGTATCGTCGCGGGCACGCTGGTCTTTGGTCATTCGGAGCCGCAGGCCTTCAGCGAGCGGACGGAGCGCATCATCGCAAGCGTCGCCGTGCAGGCGTCGATCGGTCTGGAGAATGCGCAGCTCTACCAGAGCATGAAGAGCGCGAGCGCTGCGAAGGACCACTTCCTAGCCATTCTCAGCCACGAGCTGCGGACACCACTGAATCCCGTCTTCGCGATCCTCTCGGCTCTCGAGCAGCGCGACGACCTTCATGAAGAGGTCCGCACCGACCTTGTAGTGGCTCGCCGGAACCTCCAGTTGGAGGCGCGGCTCATCGATGACCTCCTGGATCTCACGCGGATCGTTAAAGGCAAGGTCCCGCTGCACCGCGAGACAGTAGATCTCCATGTCATCATCGGAGCGGCGCTCGAGACCTGCCATGCTGCGAGTGAGAAGAAGCATGTGCGTGTCGAACTCCACGCCACGGCGCCGCGGAGTCACATCCTGGGGGATCCCGCTCGCCTCCAGCAGGTTTTCTGGAATCTCCTGAGCAATGCCGTGAAGTTCACGCCACCGGGTGGCCTGGTGCGGATCCAGACTTCCATCAATGAACAAGGCGAGTTCTGCGTAAGCGTTTCGGACACCGGTCGCGGGATATCCGCGGATGCGCTGCCGAAGATCTTTCGTGCTTTCGAGCAGGGTGACGCGAACACCTCAACGCAGTTCGGAGGGCTCGGATTGGGACTCGCGATCTCCAAGAGCATCATCGACGCGCATCAGGGGACGATCCTCGCGGAGAGTATGGGGGAACGACTCGGGTCAACTTTCCTGATGACCTTTCCCCTCGTCGAGACGCCTGCGCCAATGCCGACCCTTGCGCGCACTGTCTTGCCGGTGGGGCGGCAACGGCCTCTGGGCATTCTGCTTGTCGATGATCACGAGGACACTCGTGAAACGCTCAAGCGGCTGCTCTCCCGCCGCGGGCATTCCATCACCATGGCCGCGAATTGCGCGGAAGCCCGCGATGCGGCAAGTGTGCAAGGCTTCGATCTACTGATTAGCGACCTTGGGCTGCCGGATGGTTCAGGACACGATCTGATGCGCGAGCTGCACGAAGCCTATCGGCTGCGTGGGATCGCGCTGAGCGGCTTCGGTATGGAGACGGACATCCAACGCAGCCATGCGGCTGGCTTCTGCGCACACCTTACCAAGCCGCTCGATTTCGCTGTGCTGGAGACAACGATTGCGCTGGCCGTGTGCAGCGACGAATAGGGTCGCTCCTAACCTCCGTCACGCTCCGAGCGCGGCGCGAGTGCGCTGGACCAGGCCGTTGTCTTCATCCCCTGAACCCCGGAAGTAGAACACGCTGGCGGCGAGCAGACGGTCCCGCCAACCGGGCGAGAGACGCTCGTAATCCTCGAGCACAGCGGAGCTGAACTTGTAGTCGTGCGAGTTTGTTCCCTTGAGGAAGATCAGTCGCCGCGCGGCATCGGTGAACGGCTGGGCACTTGGCTCGCTCTGCAAATACGCCAGCACCTTGCGGGATGCTGCGAGGCGGTCGCGTCCCATCTCGGTAAAGATCTCTCCCACGGCCTCAGTCGCCGGTGCGGTGGCAGCAAGCGGCTCGAGGGTATCAAGATGCACCCCCGTATCTTGGCGATTACCTCGGAAGAGCGGGAGAAACGCCGCGTTTTGTAGAAGCAAGAGTCGCCGGGTCTCGTCGCTGCGTGCGCGATGCCAGGCGTAGTGCAGAGCGTTCGTAGTGGTCATCGCATGCAGAGACACGATCCCAGGAGCCTGCATGAGCATCTCTCCCGCGCCGCTGAAGAGGCCATCGAAGATCGACTGCGGAGCGACGCCGCTATTCAGAAGCTTCACGGTGAGATCGCTCGACTCGTCGCTGGAGGCGGAGCGGAGGCCTTGCAGTAACTCGGTCGTCGCCTCGGTACTCACTTTGCCGACGGTCCATCCCTCGCGCAGCGCCATGATGCTCTCCAGATTGCGCCGGAACGGGCGATCGGCAGGGAGGTCTGCATTGCTGGGGTTCTCGCGTGCACCGCCGCGATCGAGGAGTGCATAGGCGAGCGAGCGGAGCACTGGCTCGGCGTGCTGCCAACCGATCACTTCCAGCGTGCGAAAGCTATTCGCAACGTAGATTGCCTTGTGCCCGATGTCGCGAAAATCGCGCGCACCGTAGCGGCAGAAGATCTCGAAGAGTTCATCCGCCCCGCTCGTCCGCAGCAGGCCGACGACCGCTGCGTCCGCAGCTGGCTCGTCCCAGGCATCCATCGCCTCCAGGAAAGCCTGCCGCGCTCGATGGCTTGGCGGCACCGCGCTCTCATCCACCGGTGCCAGCTTCCAGCCGCCTTCACGCTCGTCTGCGGCTTGCGAAGATTTGAACTGGTCGATCGCCCAGAAGATAGGGAGCCAGCGTTCGGAATCCGGTGACGCAAGGCTGGCGAGATGGGCCGAGTTCACGACCAGGACCGCGTGAAACTTGAAGCCTACTGGACGCGGCTGAATGTCACGGACTCCTGCGAGGAGCAGCGCAGCAAGCACCTCCCGATAGCTCAGGCCGCGGTTGATTCGCGCACCTATCTCTTCCAGAACACGCTCGCGCGGCGTCTCTTCAAGAAGACGAACGAGCGGTTCGATCGCCGGATGGAACTGGACCGCCCGGGGATCAAGCGTGGCCTCCGCAGCCGAGACCCGGGGCAATCGGCCTAGAAAGGTGAGCGCACTGGCGTAGCCGAGCGCTTTGAGTACGGAGCGACGAGGAACCATAAGGGGAGGGGGAGGCTGGCCGGCCAACTGCTCGGCAGGCGTGGGGGTCGTAGGATTGTCGGCTAAATATGACCGGGATGCAATCCAGGGTGCCAGTACGGCGCGCCTTGTGCAGGAAAAGGGGCCTCTGTGACGAAATGCCGAGCTTCCGAGGCTCGCGGTCGAGCCTCTGGAACGAAACCTCGAGCTTCTGAGGCTCGCCGTCGAGCCTCTGGGACGAAACCTCGAGCTTCCGAAGCTCACCGTCGAGCCTCTGGGACGAAACCGTGAGCTTCCGAAGCTCGCGGTCGAGCCTCTTGGGACGAAACCTTGAGCTTCCGAGGCTCTCCGTCGGGCTTCCTGGAACGAAACCTCGAGCTTCTGAAGCTCGTCCTTGAGGACGAGCATTCATCTTTGCCCGCAGTACGCGGTCGTCTCAACTATCCGTCAAATGCGTCCAAGCTGGTAATCTGGAGAGAAGCGATAGCTTGGCAATTGCTCCACAAAGTCCTCTCGCAATGCGTTTTCTTCTCGTTATTGCCTACATAGGCTTTGTGAGCCTCGGGTTGCCGGACACCTTGCTCGGCGTTGCGTGGCCTTCGGTACGTGAGACTTTTAACGTTCAGCAGAGCAGCCTGGGGTGGGTGTTCCTGGCTTCTGGATGCGGCTACTTCTTCTCCAGCTTCTTCAGCGGACGCATCTTGCAGCTGATCGGAATAGGAGCACTGCTGGCCGCGAGCACTGGCGTTGTGGCGCTTAGCGGTACCGCGTATGGCTTCGCTCCCGTGTGGCTCGCCTTTGTAGGTGCTGCAATCCTGCATGGGCTCGGGTCAGGCGGGATCGACTCCGGGCTGAATCATTACGCCGCGCATCACTTTTCGGCGCAACACATGACCTGGCTGCACGCCTGCTACAGCCTCGGCGCGACCTTTGGGCCAATGATCATGACTGCGGCCGTCCTTTGGGCGGGGTCCTGGCGGACTGGCTATGCGGTCATGGCGGTCATCCTGCTCGGAATGTGCATCCTCTTCACCGCTACGCGCGGATTATGGAAGGACGAGGCAAAGGGTAGTGAAGCATCGGACCCTGCGCCGGCTCCAGCAACCATGGCGGCGACATTGGCCCAGCGCGCCGTATGGCTGCAGGTTGCGCTCTTCTTCGTGTACACCGGCCTGGAAGTCACGGTGGGACAATGGAGCTTCACCCTGCTCACAGAGTCGCGGGGTGTGTCGATCGAGACTGCCGGACTCTGGGTCACTGCCTACTGGGGGAGCATCGGCGTGGGGCGGGTGCTTTTCGGCTTCGTGGTCGAGAGACTGGGGCCGGATCGTCTGGTCCGGGGGAGTACTTTCGTGGCGCTTGCTGGTTGCGTGCTCATTGCGGTCGGACCTGGCTGGTTGACCCTTGTGGGCCTTGCACTTACCGGGCTCGCGCTGGCACCGATCTTTCCATGCATGATGACCCGAACCCCTGCGCGGCTCGGGAGACAGTTTGCCGCGCACGCAATTGGGTTCCAAGTGAGTGCGGCCATGATCGGCGCAGCAGTCCTGCCTGCCAGTTCGGGGCTGCTCGCCCGGAATTCACTCGAAGCAATCGCCTGGGCGTCCATTGCCATGGCGTTGGGTTTACTGCTCCTTCACGAGGTTCTCCTCCGCCAGCCAGAACACGTTCTCGAGAGCGGATCGTGACCGATACGATCCGTAATCCTGAGCGCGAAGGAACCACGACGCGGCTTCGGACCGCGGAGGCTGCAGGACCTTCGGTCAGGTAATCAGGCCGGAGAGATCGACGCCTGCTTCGCTCGAATCCGCGCCGTCGCTAGGCCGCTTTAGCTTTGCCGCCAGCGCATTCTGGAAGTCCTGCATCTGCTGAACCACCTCGGGGCCCCGTTGTAGTACCGCCTTGGCCAGCTTCTCAAAATGGGCGGGGTTCCTCTGTCCAAGCTCGGATAGGGCCATGATCACAGCGAGCGTGTTGTTGATCGAGTGCTTCATCTCCCTGAACTTCTCGTGCAGCTGGTTCAGGTCTTCTCGGGTAAGGACAGGATCAGTGGGGTCGGACATCGAGAATACCTCTGGAGCAGGAAAACGGGTTGTGGTTTGCTGGGCGGTTTACCCGTAGCAGAAAAGATGGCCGCACAAACTATCAAGATCATTGGTGCTCGCCAGCATAATCTGAAGAACGTCAGCCTCGAAATCCCCAGGGAGAAGCTGGTTGTCATCACCGGGATGAGCGGCTCGGGAAAGAGTTCCCTCGCCTTCGATACGCTCTATGCGGAGGGGCAGCGACGGTATGTAGAGAGCCTGTCCGTCTATGCCCGGCAGTTTCTGGATCAGCTGCAGAAACCGGATGTGGATTTCATTGAGGGACTCTCCCCCGCGATCGCCATCGAGCAGCGTTCCTCCGGCGGAAATCCGCGTTCCACCATCGCGACCACCACGGAGATCTACGACTACCTGCGGTTGCTCTTCGCTTCGATCGGCCAACCGCACGATCCGGCAACGGCTCAGCCCATCTTCAAGCTTTCAGCACAGCAGATCGTTGATCGCATCCTGGAGCTGCCCGTCGACAGTCGGATTGTGGTGCTCGCTCCTCTGGTGCAGAGCGAGGTGGGGGAATTCCGCGATGTGCTGGAGAAACTGAAACGTGAGGGCTTCATCCGTGCGCGCGTGGATGGGCAGATCATCGAACTCGGCGGAACCGAGCCGGTGGTAAAGCTGCATCGCGGCGAGGCCCATGTGATCGAGGTCGTGGTTGATCGGTTGGTTATCCGCGACGGAGTGCGCACTCGGCTCGCGGACTCAGTGGACACCGCCCTGAAATGGGGCGGGCACGGCCTGGTGGTGTTGCGGAAAGTGGCGGACGAACCGGAGCAATGGGAGGAGATCCGCTTTTCGACTGATTTCACCAATCCGGACACCGGCTTCACGCTGCCCCAGCTCACGCCGAAACACTTCTCCTTCAACAGCCATCTCGGCGCGTGCCCGGTCTGCCATGGACTAGGCACGGAGCAAATGGTCGATCCCGACCTCGTGGTCCCAGTTCCGGAGAAGTCGCTGGCCGAAGGTGCAGTCGTGCCTTGGGCAAAAGCCGGCAAGCGCATGGAGAAGTACTATGCCGGGATGATCGAGGCGCTGGCAGCGGCGTACAAAGTCTCGATGGAGGTGCCATTCCGCGATCTGCCGGAGGAGTTCCGCGAGGCGCTGTATTACGGGACAGGAGAGCGGACGATTACTCTCCGCTCAGGCGAGGAAGGAAAAGGGGCCAAGGTCGCAAAGAGTTTTGGCGGGGTTATCCCACAGCTCCAGGAGCTTTATGCGACTACGGACAGCGAGCTGAGCAAGCACCGCATCCGTCAGTACATGAGTCGGCGCACTTGCATCGAGTGCCAGGGGGCGCGGCTGAAACCTGAGATCCTGGCAGTCACCGTGCGCAGTGGAGATCGCGAGCTGAACATCCATGAGTTCTGCCAGTTGGCGATCGACGAGTCGGGGCGCTTTCTGCACGAAATCGATCTCACGGAGCAACAGCAGTTCATCACCACCGAGGTGCGGCGTGAGCTCATCAACCGCGTGTCGTTCCTGGTGGAAGTCGGACTGGGCTATCTCTCACTGGACCGCGAGAGCGGGACGCTTTCTGGCGGCGAAGCGCAGCGGATCCGGCTCGCCACGCAGATCGGCTCCGGTCTGGCAGGCTGCGTATACGTGCTGGATGAGCCGAGCATTGGCCTGCACCAGCGTGACAACGATCGGCTGATCTCGACCCTGCGCCGGTTGCGGGATCTTGGGAACACCGTGGTAGTGGTGGAGCACGACGAGGATACGATCCGGGCGGCGGATCACGTGATCGATCTCGGTCCTGGTGCGGGAGTGCGCGGCGGCTATGTGGTGGCGCAAGGGACTCTGGCGCAGATCCTGGAAGTCGAGCAATCGCTGACGGCGCAGTATCTCTCCGGGCGCGCGACCATCCCTGTCCCCAAGCACCGCACCAAGCCCGCGAGTTCCCGCCACTCGATCGACAAGAAGCACGTGCCACCCGGCTGGCTCAGTGTGATCGCTGCAGACGAGAACAACGTTCGCGGGGTCGATGGGCACTTTCCGCTGGGCTGCTTCACGTGCGTGACCGGCGTCTCTGGTTCGGGGAAGTCGACGCTCGTAGACGACATCTTGCGGCGCGCGCTCTTCCGCTTCTTCTTTCGCTCCAAAGACCGACCCGGCAAGCATGCGAGGCTCCTTGGATTGGATCAGATCGATAAGGCAATCGTCATCGACCAGACGCCTATCGGTCGCACGCCGCGCTCCAATCCAGTCACCTACACGAGCGCCTTCGGACCGATCCGCGATTTGTTCGCTGGCCTGCCTTCTTCAAGGATCAGGGGCTACGAGCCAGGGCGCTTCTCCTTCAATGTGAAAGGAGGCCGATGTGAGACCTGCGAGGGCGACGGCGTGAAGAAGATCGAGATGCACTTCCTTGCCGACGTGTATGTGGAATGTGAGATGTGCCGAGGCCGCCGCTACAATCGGGAAACGCTGGAGGTGACTTACAAAGGGAAGAACATCGCAGACATCCTGGATATGACCGTGGACGAAGCGGCGCGGTTCTTCCGCAACGTGCCGCAAATATCGGACAAGCTCCTCGCACTGGAAGACGTGGGGCTGGGCTACGTCCGTCTCGGACAATCCGGCACAACGCTTTCCGGAGGCGAAGCGCAACGTGTGAAGCTCGCGGCGGAGTTGGCAAAAAAGGCCACCGGGCGTACCGTGTACATTCTGGACGAACCCACAACCGGTCTTCACTTTGCGGATATCCACAAGCTGCTCGAAGTGCTCATGAAGCTGCGCGACGCGGGAAACACACTGATCGTGATCGAGCACAATCTGGAGGTGATCAAGTGCGCTGACTGGGTGATCGACATGGGGCCCGAAGGCGGACGAGGCGGCGGGCAGATCATTGCGGAAGGCACCCCGGAGATGATTGCTGAAGCGGCAGGAAGCCACACCGGGGCGTACCTTCGCAGGATGTTATGAAGCGCATGGTGATCCTGCTCGTTGCGCTCGCACATCCAGTGATGGTGCAGGCCGATCCGCTGAGCGAGGCACGGAAGGCAATCGCGGAGCAGATCCCACAAGTGGCTGTGCAGAAGCTCAAAGATGCACTGGATGCACCCATCATCTCCGAGCGGGAAGCGGCCGTTGCACGTGAACTGCTTGCCGAGGCACTGCTTGCTTCGAGCAAGCACGAGGAAGCTCTGGAGGTGGCGAGAACACTTAACGCCAATGCTACCAATGCGGTGCTGCGAGCAAATATCCGCGCCGTGCTTGGGCGCTGGGAAGAGGCGCTTCCTCTTTATCGTGAAGGCGCTCCCGCCACGGCCGCTCGGATCGGTGAAGCAGAGGCCCTGCACGCGCTCGGGAGAACGGGGGAGGCAGTCGGCGTGCTCGAAGGACTCGTGGACAGCGGTCAACGCCAGAATGCGCTTCGCCTTCGGCTTGCTAGCCTGCTTACCGAGATAAAACGTCTCGAGAGCGCGGAATCCATCCTCGCCGGAATCCGACCTGCGGACGCCGACGAGCGCCGGTGGAAACACTACGTTGAGGCGCGCATCCTACTCGCGCAAGGTCATGCCGATCCCGCGCGCATTACCTTCCTCCAAGTACTCGAGGATCGGGATCGACTCCCGGACACACTGCTCTTTGGTGCCACCCTCGGGCTGACGGAGGCCCTGATTTTCCTGGAGGGCTACGACAATGCCGACAAGATCCTCGAGACATTCATCTGGCGCTACCCGCAAAGCGCCTACCTCGAAGCGGCTTTCCGACGTCTCGATCAGATCTACCTTCAAGAGGAGAAACCACCCGAGAAGCAACTTCACGAATGGGCGCAGAAGCCGGAGGTGCGGCGTGCGGCGCTTGCGCTTTTCCATGTGGCGCGGCTGCAGCTTCGCGGCGGCAAGTTCGAGAAAGCCGCAATCTCACTGAACAGCTTTGTGCGGCTCTTTCCGGCCCACTCGCTGCTCTGTGAAGTCCACCTCATGCAGGCGGACTTGCATCTTGCTGGAAATAAGTTGCCTCAAGCGGTCGCGGCTCTCGAGGCGGCGATGAGACGCGCGACAGGCGCAGAGATGCGCGCGGAGATCGAGCTGCGGACTGGTCTCGCACATTTCCAGCAGGGCGAGTTCCTCCTTGCAGCGAATCTGTTCAGTGCAGCGGAACGTTCACCGCGGTTGCGCAGTGTAGCCATCTTCAATGCTGCTCTTGCCTGGCTTAATCAAGGAAACGACGAACGCTTTCAGGATGCCTTGGGAATGCTCGGAGACGCACCGGGGGATCAGCGGTTCCGTGGTGAACTGCTGCTCGAGCGCGGGTTGCTCCAGGCGCGCTCCGCTGATATGGCGGCCGAGAAGTCGCTGCAATTGTTCCTCGACGACTTTCCCCGACATGCTCGGGAAGCTGAGGCAAGGCTGGCCATCGCGGAGCTCGCCTTTTGGCGGCTGCGGGCGAGCGCGGTTCCGCCGCTGGATGGCGCAGATCGAGCAGAGGAGTATCTCCGCGTTGCGAATGCCGCTCCCCAGACTCCGCAGACTCAGGAGAACGCCGATTATCTCGCCATCTTCATCGCAGACGCGAAGCAGCCACGCGATGAGCAGGTAGTAATCGATCTCGCGCGCTCCTTCCTCCGCGACCGAGTGGACTCGCCGCTGGTCCCTGAGGTGCAGATGAAACTCGGCCAAGTGTACTTTCGCAAAGGTGACTCTGCGAATGCGGAAACGCAGTTCGTCGGAGTGTCTGAGAAGTCACCCAAGAGCCCATATGCAGAGAGCGCGCTCTTTCTTGCCGGGCAATGCGCGATGAAGCTGAAGGCCGAGGATCGCGGGCTGGCGTACTTCAAACAGGTGGTCGATCTAAATGGACCGCTGAAGCTCTACGCCCGCCAAGAGCAGGCTGTGACCCAGAGCCGATTGGGCGAGTCTGCGGAGGCGGTACGGTTGTACGATCTCATCCTGGCTGCAGCTCCCGATCTCGAGTTGCAAGCCGCTGCGTTGTGCGGAAAAGGAGACAACCTGGCGAATCTCGGCAAAAAGGAGCCCGCTCGTCTGAAGGAAGCAGTCGGAGTGTACGATCAGCTCGCGAGTACTACCGGAGTTGGTCCGACGTGGCGGAATCAGGCGCTCTATAAGAAGGCGAAAGCCTTGGATAAGCTTGGCCGGAAGGAGGAAGCCATCACTGCTTTCTACGATGTGCTGGAGAAAAGCGCGTCCGCCAGCCGCGAATACTTCTGGAGCTATAAGGCCGGTTACGATGCAGCGGCGCTCTTTGAGAAGGATGGGCGTTGGAGCTCGGCGATCGGTGTGTACGAAAAGCTGGCGCTTCTCGCCGGTCCGCAGACCGAAGACGTGCGGGATCGAATCAAGAAGCTCCGGTTGCAGCACTTCATCTGGGAGTGAGCGGTGGAATTGCACCCTCCCCTTCGTAATTGATACGGCGCGGGCGCACGGGCATTCTGCGCACATGAAGTGCCTCGCCGTAGTTGCCGCCGTCTCGCTATTCATAACCGGGACGGCCCTCCCTCAGGAGAAACCCGCGACCGTTGAGAACAAGGCGGGCGTCGTCGAGAACGTTACTCCCGATCAGGCCGAGCGAGTCATGAAGGAGAACAAGGACGCCGTGATTCTCGACATCCGCACCAGCGACGAGTTCAAGGAGGGACACATTGCGGGCGCGAAGAACGTCGATTTCCTTGCCGACGACTTCGCTGAGAAAGTTGCGAAGCTTGATCCGTCCAAGCCGATTGTCCTGCACTGTGCATCCGGCGGCCGGAGCACTCGCGCGTTGGAGAAGCTGAAGGACGCGAAGCTCACAAAGATCTACCATCTGGACGGAGGTTTTGCTGCCTGGAAGGAAGCCGGCAAACCCGTGCAGAAGTAGCCTGCTCGCGATCGCGACTTGCCCTCCTTGTTCCTCCTCCCCATGAACTATTCTGCGCTACTCGCGGCCGCATTCGCCGGCCTTCTCTCCTGCTCCGCAACCGCCTCGCATCTTCTCGTGGAGGCAGAGACGTTCCAGGACTACGGCGGTTGGTCGATCGATACTCAGTTCATCGAGACCATGGGGTCGCCGTATCTCATGGCGCATGGACTCGGCCTGCCGGTGAAGCACGCCGCTACCAAAGTGCGCTTCCCGAGTGCCGGGACTTATAGCGTCTGGGTTCGGACCAAAGACTGGGTCGCTAAGTGGAAGGCCCCAGGGCATCCCGGCAAGTTCCAGCTGGCCGTGAACGGCACTGTCCTTCCCGCTGCTTTTGGAACAGTCGGCGAGGATTGGCATTGGCAGGAGGGCGGCACCGTCGAAGTCCTTAACCCGGAGGCGACGCTCGCCCTTCAGGATCTCACCGGCTTCAACGGTCGATGCGATGCCATCTACTTCTCCACCGACGCGAACACCGCGCCTCCGAAGGCGCCGGATGAGCTTACGGCATGGCGCTTAGCCACTCTTGGGCTTCCGGAGATGCCTGCCGATGCCGGCACCTTCGATCTCGTGGTTTGCGGGGGCGGCTATGGTGGAATGGGCGCGGCGATCTCCGCCGCGCGCATGGGTTTGAAGGTCGCACTCATCCAGAACCGCCCGGTACTCGGTGGGAATGGCTCGAGCGAAGTTCGCGTCTGGTCGCGAGGCGGTATCCGTCGCGGTCTTTACCCCAAGCTCGGCGAGATCGTTGAAGAGTTCACCGATCACGCGAAGTCCTCCCCGGGCTTCGGCGAGGAGTTCGGCGATGCACAAAAGGAAGCGCTGGTCCGCGCGGAAAAGAACATAACCCTTTTCCTGAACAACCACATGTACGCCGCTGAGATGCGGGATCCATCCACCATCGCCGCGGTTGTCACGCTCGATACCCGGACAAATGAACGCCGGCGCTTCGCGGGCAAGCTCTTCGTCGACTCCACCGGTCATGCCAGTCTCGGCGGACTGGTCAATGCCGAGCAGACTCTCCGTGAGAAGGAGCATCTGGGCATGAGCAATATGTGGCGCTGGGCCGAGACCCCGCAGCCGCAGACCTTCCCCGCGACTCCCTGGGCGCTCGACCTGGAGATGGAGGACTTCCCATATCCGCGCCGCTTCCACGCCGAGTGGTTCTGGGAAAGCGGGTTCGATAAGCACCCGCTCTATGACCTCGAAGACACTCGCGATTGGAACCTGCGTGCGATTTTCGGGGCGTGGCAGGCCATGAAGAACCGCGGCGGCAAAGCTCAGCACGTGAATGCCCGCCTCGAGTGGGTCGCATACGTCGGCGGGACTCGTGAATCGCGGCAGCTTCTCGGCGACGTACTGCTCACGCGGGAGGACATCACGAGCAAGCGCGAGTTCCCGGATGGCACCGTGCCGACGACCTGGGATATCGACCTGCACTACCCCAAGGAGCAGTACGCCAAGAAGTATCCGCAGGATCCCTTCATCTCGAAGGCGGTTTTCGACAAGGCGGTGGATCGGCAGCACGGCTATCCCGTCCCTTACCGGACCTTCTATTCTCGCAACATCGGCAACCTCTTCATGGCCGGTCGCAATGTCAGTGTGACGCATGAGGCGCTCGGTACCGTCCGGGTGATGAAGACGGGCGGGATGATCGGCGAGGTCGTGGGGAAGGCGGCTTCTGTCTGCATTAAGAACGAGTGCTCTCCACGCGAGGTCTATGAGCGCTACTTTGGCGAACTTCAGGAACTCCTGCGCCTCCCTGGGGTAGCTCGTCGCGCGACGCTGAAGGATCCGATTGCGATTCCCGCCAATTATCAGGCGCTGCCTCCGCCCGTCGATGCAACCGAGGGCGACGAGCCAATGCCAGGGATCACCGTTGCCTCGCTCACTGGTCTCGTGATCGACGATGCACAGGCAAAGCTCAGTGGCACTTGGGCGAAGAGCGGCGCGGGAGGTCTGAAAGGCTATGTCGGCAAGGGGTATATCTATCGTCCTGCGAATGACACCGGAGCAGCCCGCTTCGAGTTCACGATTCCAGCACCCGGGCTTTACGAAGTGCGCGTCAGCTATGGCGCGCATGCGAATCGCGCCGCCAAGGCGCCGGTCTCGATCGAAAGTGCCGACGGCGTGAAGCACGCTACGATCAATCAGCGCGAGGAGCCCACGCTTCCTCATGGTTTCGTTTCACTCGGCGAACACCGGTTCGAGCCAGGCAAGCCTGCCGTCGTGGGGATCGGCGGTAGTCCTGCGGATGGCAACGTCCACGCCGACGCCGTCCAGCTTGTGCCAGTGCGCTGATCCAGCGTGCGTGCGCTAAAGCTCGTCGGGCTGCAGGTCTATCGCCTCGCGATCCTGGTCGCGCTGGCCATGCTCATCCGCGCACACCATGTGCGTCTGCGGATCGGCGGGGACGCACCAATCACGTTGTCTGAGGTTCGCGAGATCTTCCCGAGCGCCGAGTCTCTTCATGAAGATGCCGGTGCCCGATCCGGCATGCACGTGCGCGACAGCGCCGGAGGAGAACTCGGCTACGTCCTCCGCACGATGCCCGAGGCGGAGTCGATCATCGGCTACCGTGGCTGGACCGATGCGCTCGTCGCCTTCGACCCCGCCTCTCGTGTGGTCGGTGTACGGGTGCGCGGCAGCCAGGATACCCGCGAGCATGTCGGCGATGTGAAGGCGGACGGCTACTTCATGAAGACGTGGAATGGAAAGTCGTGGGACGAAGTTGCGGGCATCCGTCCGGAGGATCACGGGATCGAAGGCGTGAGCGGTGCAACCATGACGAGCATGGCCATGGCGGAGGGGATCATGAGGCGTCTGGCTGCGGCTGATGCGGCTCAGTCAATTCGCCCGCCGCCATTCCAGCCGCGCTTTCGCGATTGGGGACTCGCGGCTGTACTCGGGGGTGCGCTCTGGCTCGCTTTCACCGGCACGCACGGGCGTAAATGGGCGCGCCGATCGTTCCAGATCTTTGTCATCGGTTACATCGGCTTTCTCACTGGCGACCTGCTCGCGCAATCACTCATCGTCGGCTGGGCGCAAGCCGGCGCACCGTGGCGCACCGCGCCCGGCCTCGTGCTTCTGCTCGCCGCCGCTCTCGCCATTCCCTGGAGTACTGGCAAGCCGCTCTACTGCCATCATCTCTGCCCGCACGGAGCCGCGCAGGAGCTCCTGAGCCAGCTCGCGCCCAAGCGCTGGCGCATCCGCGTCCACCCCGGAGTCGCTGCCGGGCTGCGCTGGCTCCCGCCGCTCCTGCTCGGGTGCGTGCTCGCCATCTCGATCCTTGTCCTCCCAGTCGATCTCGCCCACATCGAGCCGTTCGACGCCTACGTCATCCGCACCGCTGGGTGGGCCACGCTCGCTATCGCCATTGGCAGCCTTGTCGCGAGCCTCTTCGTACCCATGGCCTACTGCCACTACAGCTGTCCAACGGGTGCGTTTCTCAGCTTTGTGCGATCCCACGGCAGGTCCGATCGCTTTGGCCGGCGCGACATTGCCGCCCTCCTACTCCTAGGGTTCGGCTCGCTGCTCATCTGGAAGTACTACGCCATTCGCGCTTGGATGCTGGCGGATTGGTGAGTCCGCGATCCACTCATCAGCTCTGCGCGGTGTGCGACGCGCGCGGGTAGCTGCATTTCTGTTCAGGCCCGAGAGCTTATGAAGCTCCGCGACGAGCTTCCGAACCCGAACCGAGAGCCTTTTTCATGAAACAGTGAGCCTCCGAAGCAGGACGCCGAGCCTTTTTCATAGAACGACGAGCTTCCGAAGCTCAACCCCGAGCCTATTTCATAAAACCTTGAGCTTCCGAAGCTCGACTTTTGGCAAAGGGAGGCTCAACCGAGAGCCTCCGAGGCACGCCGTTTCATCAAAAAGGCTCGTCGTTTCGTCCCGAGAGCCTCGGCCTTGGGTCTCAGGAGCTTGGCTGGCTTCCGCAAAAGAACTGTCGTTCAGCCATTAAGGTCAGTTAGTCGCCAATTAGCCTGACTAGCGAGAGAGCGTAGACGTCTCGAAAGGAATGGACTGCCCAGCTCGCATCGTTAGCTCAACAACCGAGCGCCCGGCGGCTTGCGTGAAGGCGACTTCAGCGGCACGCTGGGTTCATTATACTCAGGATTGTCCTTGAGCCCAGCGAAGAGGGTGGGTTTACCGCCACGGTTCCGAGCCTTCCGGGCTGCATTAGCGAAGGGCACACGCGGGACGAGGCGCCGAAGAACATCCATGAAGCGATCGAACTCTATCTAGAACCCGTGGAGGATGACGTTCAGTTCTCGGAAAGAGCCGAGACGGTTGAGATCACGGTATGAGCAAGGTTCCCAGCCTCGCGTACGAGAAACTCATAGGTGCTCTTCGCCGTTACATCATTGCGCGAGGCAGTTGTTCCATTGATCACCCGTTCAGATGTCGACACGCTCTGCCCCGTGAAAGTACGCGACGTAATCAAGCGGATTGAGGCAGATGGATGGGATCTCGTTCGCACTCGCGGAAGTCACCGCCACTACAAACATCCGCAAAAGCCGGGCCTCGTAACAGTTGCTGGTCACCCGAGCGTTGACGTTCCTCCCGGGACGCTCAACAGTATCTTCAAGCAAGCTCAACTCGACCAGTAACTCAATGCGCTATACTATCGTAATCGAGAAGGGGAGTACAAGTTATGGAGCCTACGTGCCCGATCTGCCCGGATGCGTCGCCGCCGCTGAGACTAGGGCGCAGGTGGTCGCACTCATTCGTGAGGCGATCGTTTCGCATTTGGCAGTCCTGCGGGAAGAAGGGATGCCGGTGCCAGAAGCGCACTCGACCTTCGAATCCATCGAGGTTGCCGCCGCTTAGCGCAAACGGCCCTGTCTAGTTCGATTCACCCTCATCAAGGGTCTTCCACGGCGGCGTACGCCTAGTTCAACGTCGCACTTGCGGACACGACGAGGACAATAGCCACGCTCAGTCGCGCGCCTTGAGCACGCTCAGCATGTCGAGTTCGCGCACGCGCCTGCTAACCAAGGCGAAAGAGATCGATGCGGACACGAGCACGATAACCACGGCAGTGGCGTAGGAGTTCGCAGAGAGGATGAGCGGGAGTCGGACGGTCTCCGTATTGACGCTGCTGATGATGAATGTAGCGATGCCACTGCCGAGGAGCAGTCCGACGGGGATGGCCAGCACCGTGAGCATGAGCAACTCGCCGATGAGAACACCCGCAACTTCGCGATTCGTGAAGCCGATTACGCGGAGGGTCGCGAGATCGCGGCTGCGCTCGGAAAGCGCAATGCGCGCGCTGTTGTAAACGACCCCGAAAGCCACGATGACCGAGAAGGTGAAGTAGAGGCCTTGCAAGAGTGAGATCGTCTGGGCGGTAGTCTTCTCAAAGCTCGCGCGGACGGCATCCTTGATCATGAGCGACGCAATACGTGGTGTGTCCTTCACCTCACGGAGGAACTCGCCCCAATGCTTTCGATCCACGGTAAGATGCGCGCCGCTCACCGTCCCTCCTTCGCGCATGAGTCGGCGGAGACTCTCGATCTCCATATAGGCCGCGATACCAGCGTAGTCTGTAATGAGGCCGTGGATGACCGCCTCGCGCATGGGGCGCTCGCCTTCCTGAATCTCCAGGATGATGCGGTCGCCCGGCCGGGCGCCGAGTATCTCGGCAAGCTTTGCGGAGACTAGCAGGCCATCCGGGGGCAGGGGAACAGGAGTCCCACGTTCGTCGAGCAGGCGATTGAGAGTGCGGTCAGGAGGAAGTCCCATGACTCCCAACTGCCGGACTCGGTGACCGAACCGCAACCGCGCGGGCACGCTTCGAAACGGCTCGGCCAAGATGACTCCCGGAAGATGGCGAAGATCGGAAAGGGTGGCGGCGGACCCGGGCTCCTGCAGGGAGACGGTCACATCCTGTCTCTGCGCGGAATCCCACTGGAAGCCAAGAAGATGATTGATGCCATCGCGCATTGCGCCCGGAACGATGGTGATACCGGTAGCGAGGGCGAGGCCCAGCCCGGTGAAGATGGCCTGCCACGGCTTTCGTTCGAGATTTCGCAAGGCCATCCGAAAGGACGTGCTGACCAGGCCATGCAAGCCAATGCGCTCGAAGATGGACGGCTTGAACTCCGCGGGAGGCTCCGGACGCATGGCCTCTGCGGGCGGGAGACGAACGGCCTGACGGACGGCCCCGAGCACGCCGATGAACGACGCACCTCCCGAGGCAAGAAGGGCGGCGGCAATCGCCGAAGTATCCGGCCGGAAGGGCAGGAGCGGGAAACGGAAGAAGATGTGGTAGATGCTGACGATATTCGATCCCAGCCAGAACCCGCCGATGGTGCCAATAACGGTTCCGACCACAACGATGGCGAAGGCGAACTTCAGATAGTGCCACCCGACCTCGCGCGAGCTGTAACCGAAAGCCTTGAGCTGCGCGATCTGCTCCCGCTGTAGGCGGATGAGCCGAGTGAGGACTGCGCTGGACATGAAAGCAGCGATGCTCAGGAAAGCTGCGGGGAAGGCGACGGCGAGTGCGCGCAGGACCTGGATCTCGTCATCGAGGCGGACCGCCGAAGGATGATCACGGCGGGTGATCGCACCGAGCGCGCCATAGGGCTCGAGGATGCGGTCCAACTCAGCGATGATCGGGGCGGGGTTCGCGCCGGGGGCGAGATCGACCAGGACGTTGTTGAATGCGCCATCGAGCTCGAGCGCAACAGAGAGATCGCGCTCATTCATCCAGAAGACGCCAAAGCGGCGGTTGTCGGGAAGCGTATCGCCGGGACGTGCCTCAAAGACGTACTCGGGCGAAAGCGCGATCCCCACGATGGTGAGGAGCTGGCGCTGTCCGCGCACGATCGCAGGGATGGTATTGCCAGGCTGAAAGGCGTGCGCTTCCGCAAAAGCCTCGCTCACCGCGACCTCGCCGCGGCTGCCGCTGCGGGGAAGGCGACCGGTGCGGAGGAAGAGCTGATTAAGCTGCTGCGGTCGATCGTCCGGGATGGAGACGGCAACGCCATCCGCTGGCTCGGCGATGCCGGGGAGATCAAGAGTGATCGTGCCCGTTACGCGAGTCTCGACGGCCGCGACACCGGGGATTTCCTGAAGACGCTTCCCCACGTCGTTCGGAGCGCGCTTTAGATCCGCGAAGACATCGGCGAAGCGGTTGCGCTCGTAGTATGCGTCGCGCGTGGTCTCCAACGAGAAGAGCAGGCTGCGCGACATGATCATCATGGCGAGCCCACATGCCATGACTAGGCCGACCGCGAGGGTCTGGCCTTTCATCTTGCCGAGATCCCGGAGGAGCTTGCGGTCGAGCGCGCGCATGCCCAGGAGCTACCAGGCGAGCTGATTCACCGGACGCCGCTGCACGTTGCTCTGGATATCCACGATCCGGCCGTCGGACATGTGCAGGATGCGGTCCGCCATTTCGGAGAGGATCGCATTGTGCGTAATGATTGCGGTGAGGGTGCCAAGTTCTCGGTTCACACGCTCGACAGCTTCCAGCACGGTGATGCCCGTCTTTACATCGAGCGCGCCCGTGGGCTCATCGCAAAGCAGGACCTCCGGACGCTTCGCGATCGCGCGTGCGATGGCAACACGCTGCTGCTGGCCGCCCGAGAGTTGGGAAGGGAAGTGGTCCATGCGATCGGCTAAACCGACGAGGTCGAGCGCCTCCTCAGGTGTCATCGGATCCCGCGAGATCTCCGTGATCAGCGCGACATTCTCCCGAGCCGTGAGGCTGGGGATGAGATTGTAGAATTGGAATACGAAGCCGACGCTATCGCGACGGAACCGGGTGAGCTCGGCTTCGTTGGCATTCGCAAGATCCTGACCGCGGTAGGTGAGCAAGCCCGAGGTGGGAACGTCGAGTCCACCGAGATGATTCAGGAGGGTGGACTTGCCGCTGCCGGAAGCGCCGAGCAGAACGATGAGTTCGCCTGCGAAGAGATCGAGGTCGAGCCCGTCGAGCGCGCGGATCTCCATTTCGCCAGAAGGATAGACTTTGCAGAGATCGCGAGCGGTGAAGATCGGCTCGCGCCCGGAGCCTTCCTGCGGCCCTGGTGCGAGTTCATGCAGGACGGAGAGAGGCATGAGATTGGGCCAGACTCTAGGTGCGGCTACCCGCCGCGCAAGATTGCGCGAGCGGCCGCGACATCGCGATGAAGCTGCGCCTGCAATGCATCGAGACCATCAAACTTTTGCTCGGGCCGAAGAAACTCACGAAATACCACCTCGATCTCCTCACCGTAGATGTCCTCCGCAAAGTCGAATACATGCAGCTCGAGAATGCGCTCACCGCTGGCATTGGCGATTGTCGGGCGTACTCCAATGTTCACAACCCCCAACAACCTGTTCTCTCCACGAAACGCTTCCACAGCATACACGCCGTTCGGGGGAAACTGTTCCCCGTGTGCGCTTAGGTTCGCGGTGGGAAACCCCATCCGCCGCCCGATCTGATCGCCATGCACCACTGTGCCGAGGATGGAGAACGGCCGACCCAGGTAGCGCGCTGCTGTCTTGAGATCACCGCCCTGAACGAGCCCACGGATCAGCGTACTACTGACGATGTGTCCATCGATCTTCACCGCCGCGACGCCCACCTCGTCGAAGCCGAGTTCGTCGCCGAGGGTCTTGAGCAGATCGAGATTCCCGGCGCGTCCTTTGCCAAAGGACCACTGATGACCAACACATATCTCGCGAAGAGGAGACGCGGCATCGGCCAGGGCTCGGATGAACTGCTCCGGAGGGGTGGCGGCGAATCCTTCGTCAAAGTGAATCAGCAGGAGGTGTTCGATCCCCAATACTCGCAGGAGTTTCGCTTTGTGCTGCGTGGAAGTCATGACGCGCGGCGCATGATCTGGTCTTAAGACGCGCACCGGGTGGGGATCGAATGTGACTACGACCGCTTGGCCACCTCCGTTCCTCGCATCGTCGCAAGCGCGCTGGATCACGGCGTGATGCCCAATGTGGACACCATCAAAGACTCCGATCGCAAGGAAGAGCGGCCCGGGAATCGAGCCCAGATCTGCGATGGAGCGCAGGACGTTCACGGGTCAGGTCACCGGCAGGGCTACTCCCGATCAGGCTCCGCGCATCCGCGATACGGTCGGCAGGTCGAGGATCTTGCTGGCGATAACAGCGGGATCGAGCGTCTTCAACTGCTCGAAGGTGACCGCGTGATCTAGCGTGAAACGGCCGGATTTCGTACGGCGAAGCTCTTTGAGATGAGCGCCGCAGCCGAGATGCTCGCCAATGTCGAACGCGTAAGTCCGCACGTAGAAGCCTTTGCTGCAAACCACGCGGAAATCAATTTCCGGCAGATTGACCTTCTTGATTTCGTGGCCAAAGACATGCACGAAGCGCGGCTCCCGTTCTACGACCTTCCCTTGTCGCGCCAGCTTGTAGAGTGGGACGCCACCCTGCTTGATCGCCGAGACCATTGGGGGCAGCTGGTAGAAGTCGCCTTTGAATTTCGCGAATGCCTCTTCGATCTCGCCCGGAGTGAAGTCAGGAACAAGGCGGTGTTCCAGCTCTTCGCCATCGGCGTCCTGGCTATCCGTGGTGATGCCAAGATGCATCGTGCCCACGTACTCCTTGTCCTCGGCCATGAGAAGATCCTGGATCTTAGTTCCTTTGCCGAGCACGACGAGCAGCAGACCGGTTGCAAGTGGATCCAGCGTGCCACAATGTCCGACCTTCTTGATGCCGAGCTGCCGCCGGACAACGGCTACGACATCGTGCGACGTCATGCCCTTTGCTTTGTCGACTATGAGGACACCGTCAAGATTCACTGAATGCATGGTCAATAGTCTGAAGAACGCGCTCCTGCACTTCTTGCAAAGAGCCTGAAATCCGGGCTCCTGCAGCGAGCTTGTGGCCGCCGCCCCCGTAAACAGCACACACCTTGCACACGTCGATGCGAGGATCCTTGGAACGCAAGCTGATCCGAACCTTGCCGTCCGTGAGTTCCTCGAAAAAAGCCGCGACAACGACGCCTTCGATCGATCGGATGTGATCAATTAAACCCTCGTTATCTTCCGGCTTCACACCCAGGGAAGCAGCGGTTTCGGCGGTTAAAGCAAAGCTGGCTACCCGCTCATCGCTGGTCAGTTGTAGCACGTTTAAAAGCGCCCGGAGCAGCTCCAGTCTGCGACGCGGGTAGCTCTCATATACGTTCTGAGAAAGTTTGCCGACCTGTACTCCAAGTTTAATGAGCTCCGCGCCAATCTCGTAAGTCCGAGCTGTAGTATTCGGGTACTGGAATGAGCCGGTGTCAGTAGAGATGCCGACGAAAAGGTTCTCCGCCATCTCGCTGGTTAGCGGGAGACCATTCTGCTGGAAGAGCTCGAAGAGCACCTGCGCGGCGGCGGGTGCAACGGGATCAATGTACGCAAGATCGCCGTAGTGATCATTGCTCACGTGATGATCGATATTGATCCAAAGATCGGCGCGCTTGACTGCCTGAAGACACCTCCCGACGCGGTTCTGTACGGCGGTATCAAGAGCAAGCACTACTTCGAACTCCTGCGGTTCATCTGGAGGGGTGGTAACGAGTTCCGATCCGGGCAGGAATCGAAACTTATGCAGCATCCCATCCTCGTTCCAGACGGTGACGTCTTTCCCAAGTGCTTTCAGGCAGAGTGCCATCGCAAGCGTGCAGCCAAGAGCATCGCCATCTGGGCGAATGTGGCTCATCACGACAAAGCGCTGCCGGGTGCGGAGTACGTTCGCGATCTCTTCGAGACTGCAGTTCACATTCATGAAGTTTAAATGCGCGTGGTGCTAGAGGCCTTCCGCAGCAGGGTTCTTCGCCTCGTCAATCACGTCCAATGGCGGCAACTCAAGCTCCTCCAGGATGCTCAGGATGCGCGTCCCTCGTTCTACAGTGTCGTCGAGCTTGAAGTGCAGATTCGGAGTGAACTTGAGGATGATCCGCTTCGACAGGGCTTGCTGGATTGGAATGCGTTTCGCATGTAACCTCGACATTGCTTTGCGCCGTTCTTGATCAGTGCCGATCACACTGATGAAGACATGAGCGTTCTTCAGGTCGGGTGTGATATCCACCTGCTGTACGGTGACCAGTTTCGCTTCGAAGGTGATTTCCCGATGAATCAGATCTCCAAGTTCGCGCTTGATGACCTCATTGACGCGCTCGAGACGATGTTTAGCCATAGGACAGTGATTCCGGTTGAGCGGATGAAAGTGTCCGCAGCTATGCGGACGATTGCCGAGCCGCCGGAGCGCTGGATGCGATCCGGATCAGGTTCCTTGTGAACCCCGGCCGAAAGCGCGGTCGCCTAAAGTTTCTGCGCTACCTTCTCCAAGTTGTAGCACTCGATGATGTCGCCAACCTCGTAGTCGTTGAAATCGCCGAGCTTCATACCGCACTCCATGCCGGAGCGGACTTCCTTTACGTCGTCCTCGAATCTCCGGAGCGTTGCCAGGCCGCCATCGAAAATAGGCTGACGACCCCGGACCACCCGTGCCCGCGCCGTGCGGGCAATGCGGCCATCGGTGACGAGGCAACCTGCGACGATACCACGGGAAAGTTCGAACACCTTCTTGACCTCGGCATGACCGATCACGGTCTCGCGGTTCTCGGGATCGAGCATCCCTGCCATGGCTTCCTTCACCTGGTCGATCAACTCGTAGATGATCGAGTACAGTTTGATCTGAACGTCCTCTCGCTTGGCTGCGGCTGCAGCAGTTGATTCCGTCTTCGTGTTGAAGCCGACGATAATGGCGCTCGAAGCCGCGGCGAGAAGCACGTCGTTCTCGGTGATCGGGCCTACAGCGGAGTGGACCATGTCGATCGAGATCTTCTTGCTCTGAATCTGACCGAGCGCGGTGACGATCGCTTCGACGGAACCCTGAACATCGCCCTTGAGGACGACGGTCAGCACCTTCTTCTGCCCCTCAGCGAGACTATCGAAGAGATTTTCGAGCGTCGGACGAGATGGCTTGGAGAGTTTCTTCAACCTCTGTGAGGTGATCCGTTCTTGCGAAAGCGCCGCTGCGGCTTTCTCGGACTCCATGACGACGAGCTCATCGCCGGCGTTCGGAAGACCGCTAAAGCCGAGGATCTTACAAGGCATGGACGGACCGGCGCTCTTCATTGGCTTTCCATGATCGTCGATGAGCGACTTAACCTTCCCGCTGAAGCTTCCACAGATGAAAGCGTCGCCGATCTTCAACGTTCCTGAGCGAACGATGGCAGTGACCGTGGGTCCACGACCTTGCTCCAGTTGCGCTTCGATAACACTGGCGCGGGCAGTACCTTGTTCTGTCGATTTCAGTTCTGCTACTTCAGCAACGAGGAGGATGCTTTCGAGCAACTGCTCGATGCCCACTCCCTTCGGAGCGGCCACCGGTACGACAATCGTATCGCCTCCCCAGTCCTCTGGTGCGAGACCCTTTTCCTGAAGTTGGCCTTTCACCTTGTCGAGATTAGCGGATGGGAGATCAGTCTTCGTGACTGCCACCACGATTTGCACCTTGGCGGCGCGAGCGTGGTTTAGTGCCTCGATAGTTTGAGGCATGATGCCGTCATCAGCCGCGACAACGAGGACGACGATGTCTGTCACGCTTGCACCCCGCGCCCGCATCGCAGTGAACGCCGCGTGACCAGGGGTATCCAAAAAGGTAATCTGCTGCTTCCCGTGAGTGACGGAGTAGGCGCCGATGTGCTGGGTGATTCCGCCAGCTTCACCTGCAGCTACGCGGGCCTTGCGGACAGCATCCATGAGGGTGGTCTTCCCATGATCGACATGACCCATGAACGTCACGATTGGGGGCCGGAGCTTCAGTTCTTCAGCCTTCGGCTTCTCGGGAATCTTTGGCGGCTCGACGATCTTCTCAACGACCTTGTGCACGCCAGCACCCTTCTCCCGCTTGTCCTTCTCAAAGATGAAGCCGTGCTTCTCACAGATCCTCGTCGCCACCTCGGTATCAACCGATTGGTTCAGGCTCACGAAGATGTTCATCTGCATGAGGTCGCCGATCACTTGGAACGGCTTAAGCCCAAGCGCCGTCGCGAGATCGCGAACGATGATCGGTGGTTTCAGATGGATGATCTTCTCGTCCTTGATCTCCTCGATAACGACTTCCTCAACAACAGCGGCCACTTCCACCGGCGCCTCGTCAACTGGGGCAACAACTTCCTCTACCTCCTCGGGAGCCGCGGCTTTTGGAGCTTCAACCGGTTCACGCAGACGTGAGATCGGAGGCAGAACCGTAAAGGGCTTGTTCTGCAACTCCGCGGCTGTACGGCGCCGCGGTGTCTTTGGCTTCTCGTCGATTAACGAGACGGTCTCCTGCGGAATCGGCTTCGGGACTGGAGGTGCCGGTGCGGGAGCAGGGGCGGCAGCCGCCGCCGCTTTCTTGATCTTATCTGCGGGAGCGTCTTTAGCCGCAGCACCCCGGGGTGCGGGCTTTCCGGAACCAGGCTTGCTGCGGTTCGTCGTTCGATTCGTTGTCGTTCTCGTTGCCATTAAAAAGGGTTGTGGTGTTCATCGGCGCCTTATTGCGGGGCACCCGTTGTCTTCTCGAACTCGCGCAAAGCAGCGCCGTGGATGGCCGTAGCCTGCTCCAGTTCGCAGCCGAGCACATCCGCAATGTCCTGCGGTTCTGCGCTAGTTACAACTTCGACGCTGTTCATTCCCGCGTTTATCAGCTGCCGGGCGATTGCTTCCGGCACTTCGAGTGCAGCCGCGAGACTATTCGCCCCTTTGGTAACGTTGTTCTCGAACGCCTCTTTCGCCGACTCGTCCTTCTCGATGTTGATGTCCCAGCCCGTTATCCGCGAGGTTAGCCGGGCGTTCTGTCCGCGCTTACCAATGGCGAGGGAGAGTTGGTCCTCATCAACCTTGATCTGAACGCTCTTTTTGGCCTCGTTCAGAGTGATGTTCTTGATCTTGGCAGGCTTGAGTGCCTCGATTACGAACTCCTTCACATCTGCACTCCACCGGATGATGTCCACCTTCTCGTTGTTCAGTTCACGAACAATGTTCTTCACCCGCGAACCGCGCATCCCTACGCACGCACCCACGGGATCGACCTTTTCATTGGGGCTGTGAACGGCGATCTTTGTCCGGTAGCCCGCTTCCCTGGCAATTGCGCGAATCTCAACGG
Organism: Spartobacteria bacterium; assembly: GCA_031389825.1. Classification (GTDB taxonomy): domain Bacteria; phylum Verrucomicrobiota; class Verrucomicrobiia; order Chthoniobacterales; family Chthoniobacteraceae; genus JANMSW01. The sequence continues at coordinate 24,181 of JANMSW010000023.1, read as the reverse complement.
TTCGATCCGCGATCTCACTTACCTCGGTCTCAAAGAGACGTCGCACAAAATTAGGATGGCTGCGCGAAATGATGATTTCGGGGCCACGTGCACCATTCTCGACCGCAACTACATAAGCGCGAATCCGGTCCCCGATGTTATAATCTTCTGTCTGAACCCTCTCGCGGCTCGGCATCAATGCTTCGAATTTTCCAAGATCAACGAGCACGTCAGAACGCTCGAAGCGGCGAACCGTTCCTGAAACGATTTCCCCGGCGCGATCCTTGAATTCGTCGTAGATCATCTCTTTCTCCGCCTGACGAATCCGCTGCATGATCGCCTGCTTGGCAGTCTGCGCCGCGATCCGGCCGAAGTCCTTTGGCGTTACCTGTACATCGAGTTCTTCGCCGACCTTCGCGTCTGCCTTTACCTTCTGCGCGTTGTTCAAGCTGATCTCATCATGCTTGTTCTCGACCTTCTCGACGATGATTAGCTTCGCAATCGCCTTGATTTCGCCACTCTTTGGATCGATCTCGACGCGCAGATCCCTCGCCGCTCCTACCGCTTTACGGGCGGCTGAAAGTACGGCGTTATTGATCGCTTCGAGGAGCACCTCCCGTTTAATGCCCTTGTCGCGCTCAAAAAAGTCGAGTCCTGCTAGGATTTCGCTATTCATAAATCAATCCTGATGACCAGAGACAAAAAAAGTGGGTTTTGAGAACCCACTGATTCTATGCCGGCCAAAATTTGAAAGTACGACTGCCCCTCTGGAGCGTCAAGGAGAGAAACCATCCGCTTGCCGCTTGTGTACACTCCCGCTAACGCCTTGGAGATGAACCAATATCCCGAAATGCGCGTGGTCTTTTTCGATGCATTCGGCACCCTTCTGCACCTTCCGCGAAGCGTTGGGTATCATTACCGGGAGGTGGCGCTGCGCCATGGGTTGGACATCGCCGTGGAGACTTTGGACTCCGCTTTTGTCAAAGCTTGGAAGTCCGCTCCTGCGCCTCTACTCACCCGCAGGCCTCGTCCAGACGATGATCGCGGTTGGTGGCAGAGCCTCGTGAACCAAGTGCTGGATACCTGTAATGCACCGCAGACGATCCCTCGCGAGGAGTTGTTTACTGAGCTCTATCACGAGTTCATTCAGCCCGGCGTGTGGGAGCTATATCCCGAGGTGCTCGAGGTTCTGGAGCAAGTCCGCGCCAGCTACCCGATCGGTATCCTTTCCAACTTTGATGGTCGGTTGCGTGTCATTCTGGAAGGGCTTGGAATCGCCTCACTTTTTGACCATTGGGTGATCTCCAGCGAGGTTGGTGCTGATAAGCCTGAACCTTACATTTTTGAGTGTGCGCTAAAGCTGGCGGGAGTAGCGCCAGCGGAGGCATTGCACGTGGGGGACGATCCTGTTGGCGATTGGGACGCTGCCGCGGCGGCAGGATTCCATGTCTTCCGCCTCGACCGACCGCAGCACTCCCTACGCGATCTCCTTACAGTCCTTCCCCTGCCTGGAAGCAGAATGAGCGCCTGATCTGGCGATCCGTCTATCCGCCGACCTTACCCTTGATCATGGCGGCACTTTCGGTCGCAAAGGTTCTTTGCTCCTTCGGTAGGTCCGGGTCCGCCAGGGCGCGCCCAAACTGCTCCAGCGCCGGCCCCGCCTGGCCGTCCGTTGCGTACGCTTGCCCCAGATACACACGGTATCCGGATGCAGGTCGCTGCTGTTCCTCGGCCATTTTCACCAGCTTCTGCAGCGTCCGGATCTCGTCGCTGTAGGCGCGCGCCTCGTGCGCGATCTTTGCATGGTAGAAGAGCAGCGCGGGATCGTTCCCAAGTTCCTCCATGAGCTTTCGGGAGATAGTGTACGCGTCTGAGAAGTACTTCATCGCGTAGAGCGACTGCGCTTTACAGGCCAGAGCAGGGACGAAGTCTCCGTCGACCAAGAGCGCTTGATCTGCTGCGATCACGGCTTCCTTCCATTGCCCTAGGGCCATCTGGTACTGGCCCCAGGTGCTCCACACTTCAGGCGAATTTGGGGCCAATCCTCGTGCATCCTCCAGTAGTTGTCGCGCGGCAGTCGTGGCCCGCACCGCAATCATCTTGTCGGCCGCCTGACTGAGTATCGCGGCACGATCCTCTATTGAAGCTTGCGCAAGCCGCTCCCGGATCCGTGAGAACTGGTCAGGTGTCCAAGGAACCTTTCCATCACGTCGAAAGATCAAGCTCGTATGATCGAGATACTGCAACCGCCAGTCTTTTGCTTCGAGCAGATGCTCAAGGAGAGGCCGGTACTGACTGGGATTACCGACCAGTAGGAGGGTGTCAAACCGATGCTGACGGTCTAGTTGCCGGAAGAGCTTGGGATTCTGCACCGCCTGGATGAACGAGCGGGTCCGGGCTGATAGGTCATCGCGATCTTCCGGCGTCAGCAACTCTGGTCGTTGTGCCAGCAGCCATGGACGGGCTGCAGCGTTGTAGTAGAGAGACTGTGCTGTGAGCGTCTCCAAGGCAAGCACGGGCGTTCGCACCAGCGGGTTCTCTTTTGGCCAAAATCGCGAAGAAATCAGCACCAAGGCAGCAGCGAGGGCAACCACCCCGCAGAGCACGAGGATATTGCGTCTGCTCGGGCGGAATGCGGGAAAGTAACGGCTCATGAGCGGGGATGAAGCGCGGGAAATTAGTCCCGCTTCACTCTTGCGTCACGTCCGGCGTTCTATTAGTTACACCGCTCCTCATCCGAGGAGTCGGGGTTGGTAGCTCAATGGTAGAGCAGCGCCCTTTTAAGGCGTTGGTTGCGGGTTCGAGTCCCGCCCAACCCACTCCCCGTGGCCAATGAATACAGGATCTTCGGGCGATATGGTATGTTTCCATTCATCTCCGTTCGCGCATGTGAATCCTCGAGAGTGACGATAAACGCTGGTTCTATTGGGAATAAATTAGCAGGTCTCCACGATCACGAGGGTTCCCTATATACGCGGAGAATCTCACTGCACAGCTGTGGTCCAGGCTTTCCGATTACAATATCTATCGGAAGAATGGCACCGTCCAGATCTCGGAGAACATTCGCCTCGTGCGCGTCGCCAATGATCAGATCCATTTCTCGATTGTAGTAGAGCGGCGCGTCAGGATTGAGCGTAGCAGGATAGAACTGCGACCGTGCAAAATACTCATCAATCTCCACCTGGGTGAGCACAGTAGGCTTCGTCTCATCGGCGGAAACCCAAGGTTGTGAATGCACAACCTGCACGTGGCCTTCATCGTCCAACGTCACCGCCAAGATTCTGACATCGTCGCCGAATATCGCGTTTTGCCAATAGAGCCGCATGAAGTACTCATGGGGCGTGCTCTCGTACTCTGGCCCATATGGGCAGTGGCCGTACTGATTTGGACGGGTGACCTTTACCGCCCGTCCGCTTTCCTCATCGTGGAAGACATCGTGCTCCGCGCCCGACGAATTCCACGCAAACTGAGTGATGAAGTTTGCAGGTCGGAGCTTTCCGACCCGTCTCGCCCACGCTACTAAAGCGAGCTGACCCGCGGTGCGCGAGGAGATACCCGGGCGATGCGCGCGCTCTGCAACCGTGCCTGCGCGGATGTCATTCGCGGCTGATTCAAGCGAATCTTCCGGATGTCGTCCGACTGCTTCTTGAGCCATGAAGGGATCGGGGGCATGATCGAGCGGGGTGAATTGAACTGTGACTTGTCACGACATTACTAATCCCAATCGTATTGCGCGCAAGTCAAAGCTTGGAGCCCGGCTCTCGTAACGAGAGAGGCTTCCATTTATCGAAGGATTAATGAGCCGCACAAGTCGTCTTCAATAATTGAACATACCTTATGGGCACCTACATCTCGAGGGAGCCGCCTTCGCGTGCCGGTAACCCATTTGAGGCGTTGGTTGCGGGTTCGAGTCCCGCCCAACCCACTCTCTCGATGGTACTGGATCCTTGCGTATCAGCAACGGAGTTGGGTGTTCGCAGCGAGGAGAGGAAAGGCTCGATGATCATGAAGGCGCTGGGTGCATGAGTCCGATCGGTGATTCGGGCAGTGGGTGTTGGTGGGCTGGTGGTGGATTCTTTGGATGGGCGACGCCCCTCTTTACCCTGAGGGCTCGTGTCAAAACCCGGCCGCTGGGCCAAAACGAGCTACCGGTGCTCGGTGTGGTTCGGCCACGGAGTATTTCAGCGCTTTCGCCGGTGAAAAAGGTTCGGAGATGACTGAATTTCAGTCATCGCTGGACCGTGGGGACGGCGGTTGAGGTGCGAAGCGCTACGTCCCAACCGGGTAGACCGCGGCTCAGTGCCTTCGGCGGATGCGCGACCGCCAGCCTTTGCTTTTCAGTCCCAATAGGGCGGGGGCCGCTGCCCTTGCGAGAGACCGTTGTGGCACCAGTTCCCCCTCGGGAGCACTGTTTCGCTTTCGGCTTGACCACCACCCTCCATCCGCAGAAGCTCCTGCCCGGCTCGCATGCAGTGGTTAGTGGCGCATTGATCTCTCCCGATTTGTCTATGACTACGGTTGGTTCCTCTCGTTGTGTGGAAGCGATTCGAGAACGTGTCGCCCAGGTGGTCGTCGGGCAGGATGCAGTGGTCGAGCGGCTGCTCATTGGGCTCTTCACGGGCGGGCATTTATTGCTTCAAGGGATGCCGGGCCTGGCCAAGACGCTCCTCGTCAATTCTCTGGCGAAGGCAGTCGATCTTCAATTCAGCCGGGTGCAGTTTACGATCGATCTGCTTCCTTCGGATATCATCGGCTCGGAGATCCTGGATCAGGCGAAGGGTGAGTTCCGCACGCACAAGGGGCCGATCTTTACGAACTTGCTGCTCGCCGATGAGATCAATCGCGCGGCTCCGAAAGTGCAGAGCGCTCTGCTGGAAGCGATGCAGGAGCGGAGGGTTACGATCGGCAACAACACGTACCAGCTGCCCGCGCCGTTCCTAGTCATTGCAACGCAGAATCCGATCGAGCAGAGCGGGACCTTTGAGCTGCCGGAAGCGCAGCTCGACCGTTTCCTGCTTTGCCACCGGCTGGATTATCCGAGCGTCTCAGAGGAGGAGGAAGTTCTGCGGCGCAATCTGGCACTCGGTTTGCGACGAGATGCCAAAGGGGCTGTGCCCAAGTCCTCCTTCGATCTGCTGAACGAGCCGCCGGTGAGTTCCGTGGAGGAGTTGGTAGAGGCCATGGCGGCTGTGCAGGAGGTCTATGTGAGCGAGGTCTTCACGAAGCACGCAGTCGAACTGGTTCGCCGCACCCGGCGCAATAAGTCCATCGAGATCGGCGGCAGCCCTCGCGCGGGAATCGCGCTTGCCCTCGCGGCACGTGCGCGGGCCTTTATCCATGGGCGCGATTTTGCCGCCCCCGAGGATCTTTACGCACTCGCCGAGGATGTGCTGCTGCACCGCATGCGGCTCACCTACGAGGCACTCGCGGAGGGTGTTCACGCTGCTACGGTGCTGCGAGGGATCCTGGCCGAAGTCGGGTGAACAATGGGGGAGGGGAGCACCATGGAATCGGATCTACAGGCCTGCGACCACCTGGACGAGCGGCAGTTTCAGCTCGCGGTCCGGCGCCTGGCAGACAGCCTCTCATACGGAACGGATGCATCGCCGTTCCTGGGATCAGGGGTCGATTTTGCGCAGTCGCGGCACTACCAGGCAGGCGATCCAATCAAGTCGATCGACTGGCGCGTGACTGCTCGCACGGGGAAAGTGCATGTAAAAGAGTACGAAGCGCCCAAGCGCATGCCGGTGTATCTGCTCGTCGATACGTCGGCGTCGATGTGTGTCACGTCGCAGGCGATGAGCAAGTACGCGTGGGCGGTGCAGCTCGCGGGCGGGCTGGCGCTTTCGGCGCTCAATCGGATCAGCCCGGTGGGCATCATCGGGTGTGGCGAGCGTCCCGTCGGGGCTCGCTCCACGCTTTCTCGGGGGCAGGTCTTTCTCTGGCTGCATGCGCTGCGCCGGTATCGGCTGGATGAGCGCACGTCGCTCGCTGGTCGGGTTCGTGAGCTCGCAGGCGTCCTGGAGAATCGCAGCATGGTGATCGTCTTAAGCGACCTCCATGACGAAGGTGCAATTTCCGCGCTAAAGCTGATGGCCCAAGCCCATGACTGCGTGGTGCTGCAGCTCCAGGATCCAGCAGAGCTGGGCCGGATCGGCGGAGGAATTTTCCGGGCGCAGGAAGCAGAAACGGGTAGGAAGTTCACGGCGCATGGCCGAAGCCGTTGGTTCGATGCGGAAGACCAGGCGCGCGAACTAAGGAGCACTGGGGTCGACCACCTGGTCCTGCGCACGAACGTACCGTTCCTGCCGAAGCTGCGCGCGTTTTTGCAACGGCGGGATGCCTTAGGGAAGGGGGCGCGATGAGGATGATGAGAGGCTTTTCGCACGTTTGGCTCGCGATAGGATTGCTCCTGGCGACCTCGATCGTAGTGGAGGCAAGCGTACCGCCGACGGTTGGGATCGAGGGGCAGTTGGAAGCAATCCTTCCAATCGCGGGCCTTAGGGCAAAGCCGGTGGATCGCACCTCGCCGATTACGCTGCGCATTGCCTCCGCGATGCCGCATGGCACAGCCGTGCGCTACGATCTCCGGTACATCGGGGCGGTCCCCGGGCAGTTCGATCTTCGTTCGTACCTGCTGCTCGAGAATGGTAGCGCAGCGGAAGGCTTACCGGAATTGCCGGTGAAGATCGCTGGCGTTTTACCAGAGGAACACGACGGATCCCTGAGCCTTCCGGAGAGCGGAGGGACCTCGGTATCTGCAAATTACCGGTGGGTCATGGCAGGCGCGGTGGCGGTCTGGGGCCTACTTGGGATTCCACTGTTCCTGACGAAACGACGGAGACGGCAACGGGCAACCGCTTCGCTAGCGCGCCCTACGACCATCGAGGAGCGCCTGCGTCCCTTTGTCGAAGCGGCCGCACAGGGCAGCCTTTCCATTGATCAACAAGCGCGGCTCGAGCGCATGCTCCTGGGACATTGGCAAGAGCGGCTTGAGCTGGGTGGGTTGAATCCAGCCGATGCCATGGCGCGCCTGCGCGCTGACCCAAAGGCCGGAGCGCTGCTCCGAGCGCTCGAGGATTGGCTGCATCGCCGGCCCGGAACCGCGCGGGTCCACGTGGACGAGTTGCTTGCACCATATCGCACGAAAGAACCCGAAATGGCGGCAGCGGTATGAGCTTCGCGCATCCATGGCTGCTGCTGCTCCTGGCGCTTCCGCTCCTTATCGGCGTTTGGGAGTGGCAGCGTACCGGGCATCGCCTCGTATTGCCACTGGATCACGGACGGGTGAAGCACGGGTGGGTGCTCGAGCGGCTAGTGAAGGCCATGGGCCTGTTGCCGCCTGGATTGTTGGCCGTCGCGATCGTTCTACTCGCCGGGCCTCAGCGCTTAACGAAGACCGCTGACGCCCGGGTGCTGACGAACTTGGAGATTTGCCTGGATGTCTCTGGCAGCATGCTGGCGCCGTTTGGCGACGGGAATCGTGCGGATAAGGCGCTGGAGGCGATTACCGAGTTCACGAGCTATCGCAAAGGCGACGCCTTTGGTCTGACCGCTTTTGGCACGGAGGTACTGCACTGGGTTCCCGTGACCAAGGATCTGGCGGCGATCCGCACGTCACTGCCATTCCTGCATCCAGAGAAGATGCCGTCCTATATGGGCGGTACGCGGATCGGGAATGCCCTGCGTTCGGTTCACAAGCGGCTCGTGGCGACTCCCAGTGGTGACCGGATGATCATCCTCATTTCTGATGGCGAGAGTTACGATCTGAGTGGCGGGGTGGCGGAGGGGCTGGCGCGGGATTTTGCGCAGGAGGGGATTACAATGTTCTATATCCACGTGGCTGAGGGTGCGCCGCAGGAGGAGACCTTCACCATCGCCAGCGCAACTGGAGGGCAGGCCTTCACAGCGGGGGATCCGGCGGCGTTGCGGGAAGTCTTCCAGCGGATCGACGCGATGAAGCCTGCACGAATGAAGCCTTCGGCAGCGGAACCTGCTGACTTCTTCTGGCCCTTTGCCATGACGGGGCTCGGCTTGGTTGGATTGCAAACCATCAGCCTGCTCGGCCTGCGGTACACTCCTTGGTGAGCCCATGATTGCCGAATGGACAGCACTCGCAGTTGCCATGCTCGCTGGATGCGGGGAGTGGCTGCACGCCCTGCGCTGCGCGCGAGTATCACGGCTCTCGTTTGGCCCTGCCGGTAGGCCTCGTGCCTGGACTGCAATCGCCGCGCCGCTTCGGGTACTTGCTGTCGCGCTGCTTACGTGGGGATTCATCCACCTTTACCTCCTCGCACCGCGCGCAAATCGGCCGGTGCTGGTGCCAGAGGGCGGCTATCGGCACATGGTAATTGCGCTCGACGTTTCGCCGAGTATGCAGCTCAAAGACGCGGGACCTGAGCGAAAGCAGACGCGTGCACAAAGGGCCAGTGAGGTCATTCTCTCCATGCTGGAGAGAGTCGCGCTAGAGCAGATGCGGGTGAGCGTCGTCGCGTTCTACACAGGAGCGAAGCCCGTGGTCGTAGATACCTACGACATCGAAATCGTTCGGAACATCTTGAATGATCTGCCGCTGGAGATGGCGTTCGACACGGGGAAAACTTCACTCATGGCCGGAATCAAGGATTCCGCGGTGCTTGCAAAGCCGTGGCAGCCAGACAGCACGACCCTGCTTATCGTCAGCGATGGCGACACGGTTCCCGACAGCGGCCTCCCTGCAATGCCCCGTTCGATCAGCGAAGTGCTGGTCATCGGTGTAGGCAGCGCTTCCAGCGGCCAAAACATCGACGGGCATCTCTCCCGCCAGAATGCATCCACGCTGCGGCAACTCGCGACTCGGCTGAGGGGCACGTACCACGACGTCAACGAAAAGCACATCCCCTCCGCCCGGCTGGCATCCCTCGCTGAGGCGATGCCCATGCGCGACACCACCAGCAAAGGGCAGCGAGAACTCGCGCTGGGTGCGATCGCTACGGGTGCAGCGCTGCTCGCGGGCCTGCCCATCGCCCTTGCGTGGCTCGGCTCATCCTGGCGCCCCGGAGTCCGAACCGCGCGCAATCTTCCTGAAACCCCAGAAACCTCAGCCAACCCACGGCGCGTCTACGCCACCTAAAACATGCGAAAGAAACTACTCTTCCTCTCCTGGCTTCTTGCGCCAGTCGCCTTGCTGGCCTTCCACTACGGACCGGGCCAGTCAGCCCTCTCCAAGGACGCAGCAGCCCAGAAGCTCGCCGAAGCGCGGAGTTGCGAGCAGCAAGAAGACTGGAGCGGTGCGGTAGCGGCCTACGCCGACGCACTGACGAAGTTGCCCCCAGCCGAGAGAACAGCTCGCTGGCAGGCGCGCCTGGCACAGAGCAAGGCACGGATGTACTCGGGTGAACTCCCCGAGGCCATGGCAGACATGGACGCGCTCCTCGCCGAGATGGAGAAAGAAAAGGCACCACAGCCGCAGGTGGACGAGGTGCGTTCAAATCTCGGAACAGCCGGCTACTATGCAGGTTGGCTGATGCGTCTGGAAGGTGCGCCCGCCGCGGAGTGGAACCTCGAGGTCGAGAACGCGCGACAGCACTTTCGGCTGCTCGCGGAGAGTAAGCTGCCCTCGGATCCATCAGCCGCAAAGGCCCACCAGGAGAATCTCGAGGCAACGATCCGGCTGGCTCGAATGGAGTTAAGTGAGCTGCAAGGACAACCCCTTCCGAAGTTCTGCAAGGGGTGCAAAAACGTGAGTCAGAAATGCCGGAGCCAGTGTGAGAGCAAGAGCAAGAAGCCAGCTGAGAAACAGAAGGACGCACGTGGCGCAGGTGTCGGGGAAAGGCCGCGTGGGGGCTCCTAGAGCCGGGCAAACAGTAGATCCAGAATCGACCGTCGAGTCCTCATGATCAACGTTCCGTCGCGTGCCTTTGCAGGCAGCCTCGCCCTGGGTGTCGCGTTACTGGCTTGCCCAGCCACGGCGCAGGATAACCCATGCGAGATTGTGGTCTTTGAAACGAGGGTGAGTCCTCCACCAGAGCGCGCACAAAATGCCGGGAAGCCGGTCGTGAGTGCGCCTTCGGATCCGCGGGTCCAAGAGTTGTTGAAGCTAAAGTTTGATCGCCATCCGCCTGCGATTCTCGAGGCCCGCGCCATGCTGGCGGAGGCGCGAGTCCCGGCCGATAAGCCCGTCGAGTTGTTACGGGTGAACATAGTTGCAGGCCGCTGGAAAGAGGCGGGAGCTATCATTGGGACCCTTCCCGAAGGTGAGCGGGCCAAGGTCTATGAACACCTGCTCAAAGATCTGGATCGAGCTGCCGCTGGCAATCCGCCGGGAGGGCAGCAGGTTGCCGGACCTGCCCCTGCATCGACACTCCTGCCGGCGGAGATTACCGAGATTGCCGATGCAGCTCCTGCGAACCTCTCGGAGCCGCAGCTTAAACTGCTCGCAAACCTCCTGAAACGCAGCGCGGGAAGCAGTGTTTCCATTGATCCATTCCTTGAGCGGATTCGAAGCGGGACGGCTCAACTCGGCGGATCTGATCTCGGCCGCAGGGAAGCGGCAGCCCAGTTGCTCATCGAGGCGGATCGTTACGCGGAGGCGATCCGATTCCTCCCACCGCTTGAGCAAGGAAAGGAAACTTCCTCGTTCACTCTCCTCGAGAAGCACATCCGCATCCTTTACAATCTCGGACGGCAAGAGAAGCGGCCAGGCGACGTGCAAAAGGCGTGGGAGCTGAACCAGACTCTACTGGCAGCGTCGGGCTGCCCACCCGAGCTCAAGGCGCGGGGATGGCGGCGATTCGCTACGATCGTCCGCTTTCTCCCACCCGCTGCAGCGACTTCAGCGCTCAAAGATCTGTTTGCCAGGCAGCCGCAGCACGGTGCCGGGGCACTGACGGCAGTAGCGGTGCAAGTAGGCGATGATCGTTCGAACCGCGACGCTACTTTGCGGAAATCGAATCTTCACCTGCAAGCGCTCGCCGCCGACGCCCTGACTCCCGTACTTGAAGCGCATCAAGCAGAGTGGCGGCCTGCCATCGACCTCATGGCACTCAACTGGATGGAGGAAGCAGAGTACTCGAAACAGCGCCACCAGCCGCCACGTAATCAGTCGATGCAAGTCGACGAGTTTGGAAATCGGATCTTCATGGGCGGCGATCAGATGTCGCTCCAGCAGCAGGGTAACTCGAATCAACTCCCTCCGATCGCAGTACAGGAAATCCTGGAGGCAGCTCCAAGTGCTGCCTGGCTCAGTGCCATGGACCGCAGCCTTCAACCGCGAGCGCTGGCGCTGCTGGCAGAGCTAAATCTTAAGCTCGAAGACGACGCAAAGGCTCTTCCCTTCATCGAACAGCTCGCGCCGATTCACCCGAAGGAGGCTCTCCGAATCGCCAATGAGTTGCTCGGCACCTGGGCCCGGACGCATGATCCGCAGAGATCATCTCCGCGGAATCAGTCGAACATAGTGTACTATGGACCATACGGCATGCGGCAGCAGCAGGGGATTCCGCTCACCCGCGCTTTGCAGCAGCGCAATCTCGAGGAGCTGTCCGCCATGCTCGTGCGACTTCGTAAGCTGCCCATCCCCCCTCTGGAGGACACTGCGGTCGTCGGTGCATTTACGGCGGCACATAGTCCGGCGGAAGTCTTTCGCGAGGATGCAATCGAGCTGGTTCTCGGGAAATCCGAGGAAATGGCTCCAAAGACACTCGCGGAACTCCTGCAGACCATGCGCCAGCGTCTCGCCACGCAGTGGCGCAAACCCGATGTGCAGCAGCAGGCGAAGACGCAGCGTAACGATGCGCAGATCACTGCTGAAATCTCACGGGGCTATGAACTCCTCAGCGGATTGATCACGAAGAGCGTGGCACGCCAGCCGAACGATTGGCGCCTGAATCTCGTGCAAGCCGCGACCTGGTTCGACTGGGCGGAGTTCCAATATGGCAAGAAAGTCGATCTCGAGATCTATGTGGAAAAACGCGACCGCGCTTTCGACGCCTTTGAGCGAGCCACACAGCTTTATGCGGACAGCCTCCCTGCAGAGGAGAAGGACGAAACGCCGCTAGCTTATCAGCAGTGGCTAAATGCCAACCTGGGTGCAAGCGACCTCGCAATGGTTACCCGGCAGCAGGAGCCCGGAGCCGGTCAACTTGCGCGCATTCGCGAGGCGATCGCCGCACTCCCGCCGGCTGCAGCCGAGCGGCATTTCGATGCGCTGGCCAAATCCGTTGCGAGTGCCGAGTCGATCCCCGGGCATCTAAAGCCTGGCTACATGCGGGCCGCTCTCGCCGTCGTGGGCGATCGACAAGCATCCTCGAAGATTCGCGATCTCGTCACCTACTACGATGGATTGCTGCGCGAGCTTCAGCTCACGGTGCAAGTAGATGGCGACGCTGCAGTCGGGCACACGCAGCCCTTTGGCGTCTTCTTTACCATGCGCCACACGGCGGAGATCGAACGTGAGAACGCCGGTGGCTTCAGCAAATACCTGCGCAATCAGACTCAGAATACCTTCTACAACGTCTACGGGATTGCGCCTGTAGATCACCGCGATGAACTGGAGAAGCAGATGCGGGAGAAGCTGTCCGAGGGCTTCGAGGTTCTCTCGATTACCTTTCACGACGAAAAGGTGCAGTCGCGCGGATACGGCCAGGCGGGCTGGCGCGAGACGCCCCTCGTCTATCTTCTGCTGAAGGCGAAGGATGCATCTGTGGACCGCCTCCCCTCTCTGCGGCTGGATGTCGACTTCCTCGATAGCCAGGGGCCGGTGGTGCTGCCGGTGGAGTCCGCGATTCAGTTAATCGACGCCCGCCCGGCAAACCCGCCTGCCCGTCCCGCAAAGGAGGTAGAAATTACGCAGATCCTCGACGACCGAGAGTGGGACATGGACGGCAAGCTCTCGATGGAGATCAAAGCGACGGCAAAAGGCCTGGTGCCCGCGTATTCGGAACTGCTCGATCTCGCGCCCGACGGGTTCGTGGTCCACGAGACCACTGATAGCGGCATCGCGATCCAGCGCCTCGACAGCACGGGGGACGAACTTACGGCGGTAAGTGAACGGAGCTGGATTGTGAAGCTGGGCGTCGCTCCATCAGGCACTCGCGGCGCAGCTTTCGCATTCCCAACGCCCCGTTCAGCGGACCTAAAGGTCAGCTACAAGCGCTACCAGGACGCCGATCTGGTGGATGCCGCGCCCACGTTCGCCTTGGCTGGAATGTCCCAAGGCCTCTCTAACGTTTGGTGGTGGGCGTTACTCGGCGCAGTGGTGGCAGGTCCGGTGGTGTTCTTCACAGCGCGGGCTCGGCGAGCTCCCAAGTTCGCGCCGGAGCACGCGTATGTACTGCCAGCTCAGGTTACCCCATTCAGCGCCTTGCAGCTTTTGCGCACCATGCAGACTGATGCCCAGCTAGCCCTTTCCGAAGAGCAGCGTCGCGAGCTCTCCCGGGTCATCGGTGAAGTGGAGGGATTCTATTTCGCTCATGCGCCCAATGGGAAGCAAGCGCCCGACCTCGAAGGGATCGGACGCGAGTGGGTATCCCGTGCTCAGCAGCGGCGAAGCTAGTTCGACTTATCCAGCTCTTTCACTGAGACATTGCGAAACTGCACAAGGCTGGGCGGGCTATTCCACTGCCCGTCCTTCTTGCCACCGTGGTGCTGAAAGCCAACTGCGCCGCGCGGCGCAACGCCCGGGAGCTGCGCGCTCTCAATCACGGTTTTGCCATTGAGTACCACCGTCACCCGATCACCCTTCATGGTGATTCGATATTCGTTCCACTCGCCGACCGGCTTGTCCGCTTGACTACGCGGAGTCACCCCAGCCTTTACCTCTGGCGGCATCTTGGGATCGGTACGGTACCCGTAAAGCTCGCCGGACCCCGCTGGCCAGCACCAGATGTTGATCTGGTTTTTCACATCGCCGCGTAGGATCACGCCGGAATCAGAGTCCGGCAGTGCCATCTTCATGGGCTGACCTTTGCTGTCTCGCGCCTGGCTGCCGTCCGGCAGGATGTAAGGCACGTTTGGATTGATATACGGTGTCTCTTTGATCCGCCATTCCAGTCGCAGCTCGAAATCGCCAAACTCCTTCTCAGACATTAGATCCTTGCTGCCCTTCGCCTCGCTCGCCGCGTCGTAATCGATCACTCCATCCAGCACCTTCCAGTGCCCGTTATCGCCAGCAGGAACCTTCCAGCCTGTCAGATCCTTCCCGTTGAACAGCGGTGCAAACCCCGCAGCCGCATGCTGCGCGAGGATCGCGGTGGGAGCCATGGTGAGGACTGCAAGGAGGGGAGCAAGGATGCGTTGTTTCATAGAGGGGAATTAGAAATCGCCGCGAGTCTGAGCTTCAGGCGCGGATTGCTCAAGCATTGGCAATCCGATCACGGGACGGGTGGTCCAGCAGCCTCGATAAAGGTCCGGTGCAGGGCACGCACTGCATCGTCCACTGTTGGAAGCGGCACCAGCCAGGTGATTCGGAACGACGACGTCGAGATGCCAAACACGGGCCCGCTACTGACCAACGCGGCAGAGCCCGCGCGCACGTTCCGGTAGCTCGTGTTAATCCCGGCACCAATCGCGCTCACCGCGCCTAGACCGTCCACCAGCCGAACCGCTGCACCGAAGCGCTCTGCGAGTCCGCTGCGCAGCCGCGCTTCTCCATGCAGATTTTCCCGGGAGAGAACCATAGTCAGGTCGTCCGCGGCCCCATCGAAACGAGCGGTGTGGAGCTGCTTGCCACAGACCTCCTGCGCATCGAGGAACTCGAAGAGCTCCTGCGCAATTCCCGTCGCCTGCAGAACGAACACGTCCTTTTCACTAGCGACGCCGACGACCGTCCCGGGTGGACGCGCGGCAAACTTGCGCACAACTGTCCCATTGGTGAGTAGACTCTCCCCCGGGGGCGGCTGAGCGGTCGCGCGTGCATAGATTGCAATCCCGCGTTCCTTCGCGAATTCGACCGCCTGCGCATTCAGGACTTTTGCGCCAGCCTCCGCCAGCTCCTGGGTTTCTTCGTGCGAGAGAGCCGCGATCCGGCGCGCCGCTGGGACGATCCGCGGATCGGCAGAGTACACGCCATCCACATCCGAACAGATCTCGCACCATTCCGCATCCAGCGCTGCAGCCATTGCCACTGCGGTGGTATCGCTCCCGCCTCGCCCTAGCGTCGTCACCTCCTTGCGGTACGAGACACCCTGATAACCCGCAATGATCACGATCCGCCCCGCTGCCAACTCGTCCTGCACACGGAAGGGGCGCACCTCGATGATCCGCGCATCTACATGCCGGTCGTTGGTGATGATTCCTGCCTGGCTACCAGTGAAACTGATCGCGTCCCCACCCAGTTCGCGGATTGCCATGGAGAGCAGTGACATCGAGATCCGCTCGCCGACCGAGAGTAGGAGATCCAGCTCGCGGCGCTGCGGGTTCTCCGAGACCCGCTTCGCCATCTTCAAGAGATCGTCCGTGGTGTCGCCCATTGCCGAGACGACCACCACCACCTGGTGCCCTTGGTCGCGAGTGCGGATAACCCGTCGCGCCACTTCGCGAATCTTATCAGGATCGGCGACACTGGAGCCGCCGTATTTCTGCACGACTATCGACATCTCCGAGCTGTGACAGAAAGAACGCGGCGCTGGCTATCGCATACCGCGGCGGCGGAGGAGCAGGAGGGCTCCAGCTCCGAGCAGGCCAGCTGCGGCGGGTTCGGGAACGTAGGTAATCGCAAGCGCAGGGCGGATGGCGAAATCAGGATTCTCGCTGCTGGCGAAGCGCTTCGCGCCTCTGATAATCGCTTCGTCATTCCGCAGCATCCAGCCGAAGTTTGTTTGCGGCGAGTCAAGCCATGATTGAACGTCGGAAACTAGACCTGAGCCGGTCCAAGTGTACAGCACCGGGGTTTCATCCGAAAGAAAACCGATCTCGGTCGTTGCGCTGGCAGTGGGTCGAAAGTCACCACCTGGGACCGACCAGGTCGTATTGCCTCCACCGAAGAACCGCTGCGTCCAAGTCGCATCGCCGACCGCCGCTGGGTTGCCGACGCCCTCTGGTCCAGATGCCTTCACGGTTCCTTCACCCCAGTCTGCCATTAAAGGAAAGAGTGACGCTTCCGTAGTGGGTCCAAAGATACGTCCACGCGTGAGATGAAGGGTTAAAGTGACCCCTGTGATTGTCGAATCAGCGGGAAGAGCTCCTGCGATGTCAAAGGCGATTAGTGCTCTCCGGATGGCCATATCAGCCAGGCTTCCGGTCTTCCCCGCGAAGATATGATGACCTCCCCCGTCCGTTAGCTCACCTTCCTCGTAGATAGTGTTGTCCTTCGATGCGCCCAGAGTGATCGTTTCTGCATTGGAGCAAATCGCGCTCACAAGGAACGCAAACACGGTGCATGCAGCGAGTCGGGAGTGTTTCGAGCGGAATCGAAAGGGCATAGTAGCGGAAGTCGTTTATTGCGACAGTCGAGGGTGCCGATTCTGACCGCCTTTGCCGAGAACGAAGTCGTGCAACAGGGTTCCTGACTGCCCGACGGTAGATCACCGCCCTTGAGCGATGCGGACTCCGGTGCTGTTCCCTCTCTCGGGACCAAAGTGAAGGAACGAAGTTGGAGCCTTCGGGTGAGCGGTTCGATCGACACTCATAGAGTGACGCTACAAGGCGCGTTTCTTCGTGGTAGCGGCGCGTCGTGACCGAGCGTTTTGGTAGAATCAGGAATGCGAGGACGGGAAGCCGCTCAAACCGGCTTCATCAGTTTAGTGAACGTCGAGAGTCGGATCCCGAAGGGGCATCCGATCCGTGATGTGAAGAAGATGATCGGAGAGGTGTTCCGACGGCTGGATCCTGAGTTTGAGGATCTGTATGCCCGGAACGGACGCGCTTCGATCCCGCCAGAGTGCCTGCTCGGAGCGAAGGTGCTGATGGCGCTGTATACGATACGCAACGATCGGCAGTTCTGTGAGCGGCTAAAGTACGACCTGCTATTCCTGTGGTTTCTCGACCTGAACCCGGACGAGGAGACTTTCGACGCGAGCACCTTCAGCAAGAACCAGGAGCGTCTGCTGCAGCACTGCGCCAGTGATCTGTTCTTTACCACCGTGGTGGAGATTGCGAGCGAGAAGCGCTGGGTGAGCAACGAGCACTTTAGTGCGGACGGCACGCTCATCGAGTCATAGGCGAGCATGAAGAGCTTCCAGCCAAAAGACGATCAGCAGGGACAAGGAAGCGGTAATGGATGGAAGGATTTTTACGGCGAGAAGCGCAGCAACCAGACCCACCAGAGCACGACCGACCTCAAGAAGGGCAAAGGCCGGAATGCTAAACAGGCGAACCTCCGCCGAATCTGTCCCCATTTATCAGCAACCTGCTAGAATACCTATAAACTGCGGACAACGTGTCGAGGCACAACAGTTATCTGTTTCGTTCCAGCGCAGCAGTGCGCCGGCGAGGGAAGCACAAAGCGGCTCCGAGAAGGAGCAACGCAGCCGATGCAGGTTCTGGGACCGCCTGGACAGCGACAGCATCGAGCATGATGCCGCCGCTGTAGCCCAAGGTGTCGGTAATTGAAGTAAACTGCAAACTGGTCGTGTTCTGAGACGCGGTAAACTGCGCATTGAAGACAGTCCACTTCAGGTTACCGGCAACCGCGCCGGTGTGAGTGACTGTCTGATTCAGTCTATCTCCCAAGCCGTCGAAGAGGCGAACGGTGGCCGACGCCGGAGTGGAGGAGTTATAGTAGTTGTTGGTGTAGGCAAAGGTGAGTGCGTAGAGTAAGCCGGGAGTGGTGGCGAAGGCTTGTGTAAGTCGGCCGCGCCCGAGGCCATTGAGGTCGAGATACTGCGCTCCCTTGAATGCCGGGCCGAATACGAAGCCGTTGTTGACGTCAGCCAACTGCACGCTGTCCAGCCCGACGACCCAGGGAGCAATGGTGTTCTCGCCGGCACGGATATCCATAAAGGTGGGCGTATCCGGGGTCTCAAAATCTCCGTTGACGATGATCTGAGCGTTGATGGAATGGATCACAGCGGCAAAGGCTGCAGCAAAAACGAGATAGGTGCTTCTTTTCATATCGGTTTGGATTTTCAGTTCTGTTTCGTGGTGCGGGTACCTGGTTTTATTGTGTTGCCGGTCCAAGTTCTCGGAGATGTCTGCACGTTCTTAAGTCGCGATTCGGCAGCCGAGAACAGCGGCAGGTTCAGTGAGTTCATGTTCTTGTTTTCTGTTTCCATTGTTCTGCACTCGCTTCAGTTGCCCCCGGATTTCCTGCGGCGGGTGTCTGGATGGGTGTGCGTGTCACAGGTCCAAGGCGTTTTCCGGCGCCCAATCGCGCCACCGATTTTGGATTTTTTTTCGGAGAAGCGGGTCAATCCTCCGGAAGTAATCTGCCGGGGGCGAATCAGGTCGGCCAAATCGGCTACCGTCGCGAACGCAAGGTCTTCTTCCCGTTCTGGACGCTTGAGCTTATTGGCTGTCTCCCAGACCGGTGGCTTTTTTCTTCGATCGGAAAACCCCTGGGCCGCGGATTGAAGAGAAAGGCGGGAGCAATTTAGTTGGAAAACTGCTCTCTGCGGAGCGCCTTGTAGCTGCGAAGGCGTTGGCCCAAATCAGCAGCCATTAACCCGCGTTTTTACCGGTGAACTCCAACCCGATCATCTTCTCAGCCGCACCGATCACCTCATTACATATGATTGGGCATTCGACCCTCGTGCGACGGTGACGACGCGTTCAAGGCTGGCGGATCTCGGTTTTCTCCCTCGCCTCCGCCGCCGCGATTTCCTCAAATGAAGGCGCGGGCCAGAGTTGAACGCGGTCATCATACGAACTGGTGGCCAGGCAAGAGCCGTCTGATGAGAATAAGGCCGCGATCGGTGCGCTGCTGAATCGCGACAGGGTGAGGATTTCCTGCAATGTTTCGATGTTCCAGAGTTTCACTCTGGTATCGCCGCAACTGGCCAGCGTCTTTCCATCGGCAGAGAATGACAAGCCTACTACCCCAGCGACGTGGCCGCGCAAAGTTCCGACCTGCTGCCCGCTCTGCAAGTCCCAAAGATGGATTAGGTTGGTACCGGTGCCTGCCGCCAAGATCCTACCGTTGTGCGAAATCGCCAGACTCATGAAATGATCCTTATGAAAACGCAATATCGTTTTTCTTGAAGCGAGATCAAAAACCCTACCTCCATCAGACTCTGCCTGCGCCAGGCGCGTGCCATCGAGCGAAAATGCCGACTGGTAAACCTTGCCAGACACCACATCGCCGAGGATCTCGGAGGACCAGTCGGTGGTATTCCATAGACGAGTTTGCGCGCCTTTTCCGGCAACAGCGAGGCGCTTCCCGTCCTCTGAAAGCACGGTACTCTCGATCAGCCCGGACGAGTTGGTGAGGACAATCTCACGCTCACTGGAGAAGATGTTCCAAATCCGCAAGCTGAGGTTGCCAGGCAGCACGGCCGCCATTGTGCCGTCCGGTGACAACGATAATTGTCCACCGGGCACAAACGAATAGGTAACGAAGCCCAAGGGAACAGGAACAGGCCACTCGGCCAGCGGCTGGATCGTTCCAGTTTTGACACCGATCCGGCAAAACCCTTTCTTCGGCGACACACAAATCAAGGACCGATTCGAGTCAACGAAGCGCAGGGGCATTGACATCTCGGCTTGCTCGCTTTCCCTCGAGATTTTGGTCACGTCCCACAAACGCAGTGATTTATCATGCTCGCTCCCTGAGACCAGCCAATGACCGTCGGGGGAGAATTGAAGCGCCCAAATCTCCCCTTCGTGTCCCTTGAAACGGCCCAAACGTTTCCTGCTTCTGGTTTCATAGAGGAAGATATTCTGGTCCGAGCTGGCGGAGGCCATGAGGGATCCGTCTGGCGAGAAAACCACACTCGTACCCCAGCCCAGACTGGGCTCGAAAGTGTGCAGCAGTTGGCGAGTCTTTAAGTCCCAAAGTGTCACATGCCCGTTCCAGTGCGCCGCGGCTAAAAGGCCTTCAGGAGAAACAGCCAGAAAAGTGATTATCCCCACACGCGGGGGATAGCTCATTGGTTCTAACTCGATTTGGGTTCTCAGGTCCCACGAACGAAGTTGGAAGCTGTCACCCAGAAACACCGTGTTCCCGTCCGGCGACATGGCAATCCCTCTGGAAAAGTCATTGAATGGAACGGTTCCGGGAAGGTCTGCGATCTTGTTGGCTTTCTCGGTATTCCACATCGCAATGCCATCGTCCTGCCGCGCCACGATAACTTTTCCGTTTTGCGCAAACACAAATGGCGCACTCGCCCCAGGCAGCTCCGTCCGCTCTTTCCAAGTGCGTGAATTCCAGAGCGCCAAGCCGCTGTCCCGAACCGTCACAAGAAGCTCTCCATCGGGCGAGAACTGGATTGGCGCCCCTCCGGCATTGGTTAGAGTTAAGAGCAGGGCATGATTGTGAAAGGACCGAATTTCAACGCCTTGAGGGCCTCCGCTCGCCAGGTAGATGCCATCCGGTGAAAAAGCCACTCCGCCCAGAAATCCCTTATACTCACCTAATTTTTCCGCTTCGTCGCTGCGAGCTTGCGCCCAAAGGTAACGCCACTCGAATCCGCGAATGTCGTCCTCGCCTGCTTTTGGGCGATTACGATCGAGCAACCTTCTTGCCTGAGCGAGGTTCCCTTCAGCGAGGGCTTGCTGGACCAGCGCCATGTCCGCTACATAAGCTGTGCGTTTAAGGGCGACCACAGCGCGCTGCGCCTCTCGTTCACCTGCTTGGGCGCGTTGGCGCAGCGCAGTTTCACTTTTTCGTAAACCTTCCTCCACAGAGCGCAGGCGCGCCTGTTCTCGTTCCGCCTGCGCTGTTCGCATGTAGGCCTTGCGTTCCTGGAGATACATCAAGGTGGAGGCTGCCAGGCCGAGTAGCAACGCCACCGCGATGGCTGCGCCCGCCCCGAACACCAGCTTGTTTCGGCGGAACGCTTTCTGAAACCGATAAGCCGCACTGGCGGGACGAGCGACAATGGGTTCGTTATCGAGGTGCCGGTTCAGGTCGGCTGCCAGGTCATTAGCAGTGTCGTAACGGCGGGTGCGGTCCTTCTCCAGGCACTTCATCACAATCCAATCCAGATCGCCCTGAATTTGCTGCACGAGCTTGCTCACTTCGGTGTGCCGACGTTTGCCCGCCGTGGTGCGGGCTTCGCCTGCCAATGTGTTCAGCTTGGTCGAAGGCCGCAGCGGTTCTTTCTCCCTGATGATTTGCCGCAGCGTGTCGAGGCCGCCCTCCATCATCTCCTTCACATCAAACGGCGTCTGGCCCACCAATAATTCGTAGAGCAATACCCCCAGGCTGTAGATATCCGCCCGCGTGTCGATGTCCAGCCCGCTCATCTCCGCCTGCTCGGGGCTAATGTAAGCTGGCGTGCCGATGAACTGCTGGAATTGCGTAAAGACCGTCTTGTCCGTCAACTCCTGCTGCGTGGCTTTGGCGATGCCGAAGTCGATCACCTTCGGCACCGGCACGCCGTCGTGCAGCGTCACGAGGATGTTCGAGGGCTTGAGGTCGCGATGGATGATGCCCTTCTGATGCGCGTGTTGGATCGCCTGGCAGACTAGGACGAACAAGCGCAACCGTTCCTGAGTCGAAAGTTGGTTCTGATCACAGTACTCGGTGATCTTGATCCCCCGCACCAGCTCCATGACGAAGTAGAGCCGGCCGGTCGCAGTCACGTCCGCGTCGAAGATTTTGGCGATGTTCGCATGGTCCATCATCGCGAGGACCTGACGCTCGGCCTCGAATCGGGCGACGATCTGGCGGCTGTCCATGCCCAGCTTGATGATCTTGAGGGCGACACGGCGTTTAACCGGCTCGCGTTGTTCGGCCATCCAGACTTCACCAAAGCCGCCTTCACCGATCTTTTCGAGCAGCTTGTAGCGGCCGATAATCTGGGCCGGGGTTTCCTCGACTGGGGGCTCGACAATGCCGGGCCGCTCTCCGTCCAGGGCGGGTCCCGCCAGGAGGCTGTCGTTGGAAAAATGTTCCTTCAGCAACTCGTCCACCTTGCGGCGGAGAGTGACATCCCGACCGCACGCGCCCTGAAGGTACGCCGCGCGCGCCTCCCGCGTCGCCATCTCCAGGGCTTCAAAAAAGATGTCCCGTTCCGTCATCAGTCTATTGAGTTCAACCGAGCCACCAAACGGCAGGCGAGATTTCGGTGCATACCACGCCCAGTGAATCCGAATCTATTTCAGGCCGGACCTGCTACTGCGGACCTGGAGTTCCGGATTGTCCGCTTCAACCAGGCCCGAGCGAAAGCCCAATGCCGATCCACCGTGCGGGGTGCCAGGTCGAGGGCCGCGGCAATCTCGGGGACGGTCATGCCGACGAAGTAGCGCATCTGCACAACTTCCGCAGCAAGAGGATCTTCGAGCGCGAGGGACTCCAGAGCATCGCTAACGGCCAGCAATTCTTCTGACAGCACGGCCATGACGATGCGGGACTCGTGCATTTCGTCGTCGATCAGGTTGGCGCCGTGTTTGAGCCGCTGCTTCCGCCGGGCGATATCGATGAGAATCCGCTGCATCGCGCCGGCGGCAGCCTTGAAGAAATGCCGGCGATTGGCGAAGGGCTCGCTGCCGTCCCCGGCAATCTTCAGCCAGGCCTCATGCACGAGCGCCGTAGGCTGCAAGGTCTGTCCGGGTTTTTCATTGGTCATCCGCACGACAGCGAGTTTTCGAAGTTCTTCATAAACGATTGGAAGTAGTTGATCTGCCGCTGTTGGATCGCCCGCATCAATGGCGCTGAGCAACTGGGTGACCTCGGACATAAGCGCGAGGGTAAGGCCGCGGGCCGCACAAGGCGAGCGCGTGTGCGAGGAGAAAAAGCGATAGAGGACCACCCGCGTCCGAAACGCTGCCGCGATTATCGAGGCGGCGGAGGTCGCGATTAAAACCGCCGGGCAGCGGGGTGATGAAAGGTGAGCGTGAACACCTCTCCCGTCGCGTAATGAGTTAGCAGGTAGGGGGTCGGTGACGAGCGGGTTTACGCTAAGCAAGGGGTGAAGCTCCGCCCTCTTGCGGATGCGACCAGAGGAGAGGCGGCCCAGTCCGATAGTGCCGAGTCCCGGCGGGTACGTATTTTGCCGCCGGGACTCGCAGTCCCCGCAAACGCGGGGACGATGATTTTAGTGATGCGCTTCGGTCAGGGGGCGAGAGACAGTCAATCGCCCGCTATGTTCAGGACTAAAAGCCGCAGTTCCCTGGGTTGGGAGCATCCAGGCGGAATGCCCCACCGGACGGGACGTCAAAGTAGGTGGCCCACAGTTCGACGTTCTGGCTGCCCAAGTTACGGGCGAGGTGCACATGGCCTTGACCGCTATCGATGAATGACTGCCCAGCCGTATAGGTTCGGGGGGTGCATGTCGCGTCTTCCGCGGAATAAAACGTGAGCGCACCGGTTTTGATTAGAACGACCGCCGGGCCAGGGTGGCTGTGCCAGCCGGTACTGCCGCCAGGTGCGATGATGACCTGTTGCATGACCGTTTCCTGCAGACGAGGGGCATGGATGACTTCGCGAAAATCCTCTCCCTTGATCTTGAACTTGACGTCCACCGAGTCTGCAAAGCTCGCCCGGGCCAAAACCGTCGCGCTCACGATGCCGGAGGGCGGGGTCGCCAGAGCCGCACCGGCCAGCGCTGTGAGGATCACCGCTACCCCGACACTGACGAAGACACCCGTGCGTGCGCTCCGACGTCTTTCTTCTCTTCGGTTATCAATAGGCACAAGGTCTGATACCCAAAGGTTCTTGATTATCTTCATAGGTTCTGTCTTTTGTTTCGTTTGTTTTATCTTTGTGTTGACTATGGCAAGGGACGGAATGCGGACGAATCCCAATCCGTCATGAGCGGGTTTTGTCATGTCACCGGATTAAGGCGTTTTCCGCCGCCCAATCACGCCACGCGTTTTGAAATGATCTTGAAATGGGCGGAACGGTGGATTGAACGAAGGTTCCCTATCGAACGAGTTCCCTCTCAGATTCGTCAGATCCTGCTGATTGCGAGCTTCCGTGATGAAGACTGCGAGAATCTAAGCCTTGTCCATTGTGCGCCATTCGGGTCAGGTCTGGGTCAGGTCTGAATGGCACTAAGATAAGAGCGATTTAGGATCTTTTGGGGGATTTTTTGGAGGGGTAGTTGCGGTGCGGAAGGTTGCCCATGAGGTGCCGTGGTTTCGTGAGTTGATGGAAGTTTTTCGGTCGTCGCTTTTTTGCCCG
>JANMSW010000020.1:0-53843 GCA_031389825.1 Spartobacteria bacterium | reverse complement strand
CTCATTCCGCGGAGCCTGAGAATAGGGTGGGTTGTCACACAGGCCATCTCAGCACCTCTAGCGCTCCCCCGCCTCTGAAGAACACGCCAAACTATGGCGGAAAAAGTTAAATACCCCGCCAAACTGCGAAACTCGGGCTAGGAACTGATTCATGCTGCGCGGGCAGTGATGGATCAGGAAATCCGCGTGGCCGTACATGGCGTCGAAGCGCTTGGCTTTTTCCAAGGCCGCCTTGTGAACGTCGGCGTTCTTCTCAACGCCTTGAAAGGTGAAAGAGATCTCTGGGTTGGATTCCGCCAGAGAGATCTCGAATTACCAGTGAGCAGCCGGGAAGGTGAGGCAGTTGGCCTTTCCCTAATTGATCACGGGATGGAGCATCAATCCATTGATCTCCGCATCGTGGCTTCTCTTCATCCTTCATGGTTGAGTTGAGCTAGCGATTTGCTACCGGTTCGCACTGAAACGGTATTTGTTGTAAGTGGGGGACCGTGGGTAAGAGTTATGTTGGGTCTGGTGGTCCTTGTAATGGTCCTAGCGGATAGACAGTTCCCCTTCAGCCGCATAATAATGATGGGTTCCGCACCGAGCGCACCACCATTTAGACAGTAGTCGGTTCCTCAGTGCTCCGAATTTACAGAACGTCTTGTATGATCTTTGGTGCATACTCATGCTCAACTAGGGGTCGCGGCTACGAGTTACGACTATTTGGAGGCGGCCAAAGCAGCCCGGGCTTCATCCTCCTTATTGTGGAAGACGAGCTTGTCGCCGTCTCGCTTAGCCATAGCTCTCCAGTCTTTCCTGGTGTGAGCTGAGGTATATCCGTCCGCCAGTGTTCCATCCAGCCTCGTACCCAGCGGTAGCTGGGCCGACCATTCCTGGTGCAGCCTACCTCCAGGCTGTAGCCTGGGTCGTAGAGGTGGCGAGTCATGGTTTTTATCAGCTGAGGTTGGTGCGTGGTGAGAGATTGATTTCTCCCTGTGATTTACAGAGTAGAACGGCTAACTCATACCTCTCTCAGCCGGGGGGTATGGCGTATGGGTCGGCTCGCGGGGACGCGCACTCACGCTAAAACTTATTATCTCTCTGTAGAGATAAGGTTTTGAGGACGTGAGTGCGCGGGCAAACAACCTCTCCGAGGACAATGCCCTCTTTTTTAGCTACCGGTGAATTGTGGAACATGATCTGTTCCACGAGAGTACTATGAGCCGTCCGCACTCATGTAGCGTATGCCAAGTAGATGCCTAGCCCTCTCAGCCCTCTCAGCCCTCTCAGCCCGCTGAGCCGCACGCTCCTGGTTGAGGATCTCCCGCAGCCGGACCAGAGTCCTACTCTCAGAACTTGGATTCACACCTTTAGCCAGTCGATTGTGAGCCATTACTTCATGTGCTTGGTTGCCTCGTCATAGGCATGCTGGATTGCCCCTAGGAGCTCATCAGAGGGTGTAAACTGGCGCCCTGGGCTGATTTCTCCACTGTAGGTACTGTGCTTGGCTCAGTCGGCAGCTAGCAGCTCACATCCGTCGCAGACTCAGCGGCCTATTAGGTCTATTGGACTCAGCGGGCCATTGGACTCAGCGGATTATTAGACTCAGCGGAACTTCTTCGGCCCTTGAGCGTCATAAAGCCAAAGCGGCTCGAGATCCTCATCTTCCAGCGCGATTTGGCGGAAGCGTTTATCAAAATTGAACGCGGCTTGGAGCTGCATCTTCGCCCCTTCCATGTCGCCGAGTTGACACTCGTAGCATGCGAGGTTGTAATGTAAGATGGCGGCCTGCGGATGATGATCCAGCGCCTGTAGCAAAACCTCTCTCGCTGCCTCGATTGATTCGGCGCGTCTCGTGGCGTAGGCGAGTGAGACTATCCAATGGACTTCATCAGGATCTTCTTTGGCTAGCTTGGCGGCGACGATCTGCATCAATTCCCACTTCTTGAGGGCACTGTATATCTCTAAACGAACGGCTAGCACCTCTGGAAGGTGCCGCAGGTCGGGTTCGATCCGCTCGAGTTCTTGGTTTGCGTCCAAGTACATCCCGAGTTCTAGGTAGCCTTCCGCCGTCGTGAGATGGCGCTGGTCGTCGGGTTCAAGAGGCATTCGGCGAAGCTACTTTGCAAAAGACTCTGCAGAGGTCAGATCCGCGAGGCGCGACTTCTGGAGCATGCGCTCGACGAACTCCCGATCTGTGCCTGATGGATTCGCCACTTCGAGGGATTCCACCAGGAAGGCACTCTGATTGTGAAGGAGCCGGATTATACCCGTGGCAATGCCGATCCTTCGCTCGTTATTGCCGACTCCTCGCCACTCCATGGCGATGCTCACGGCCCAAAGATCGGAGGTCTCCTCTTGCTGCACGAATCTGCCACACGGGAACGCTGCGATGTAGCTCCCGTTGGGTGTGAGCAGGTCTTGAGCGTAAACCGCTTCTGCTACGGCACGGTGCATACCCGCGAGCCGTGCGACCTCACGTGAATCCGACTCTGCCGCTTCCGCACGGTACCAAGCTCCGAACGCGAAAAGGGAGATTACCAGCAAAGGGGCGATGAGAACCAATCCCCACCGCTCCCAAAACCGCGTGCACCACGTCTCTGGCTCAGGCTTCTCAAAGATGCGTAAGGGTACGTTGTCCATTCCGCTGCTTCTCTTCAGCGAGCATCGCGCGGGAACCAATGCAATTCGCTCGTCCCCTCGGCAAGCCAAGAGGGCTCCGCGCTCACATTTGCCCTGTCCTTGCGCAGGTCCAGGACCCAAGCACGAGTAAACCTAAAGTACGCCTGATCATGTCATTGGTCCCTCCCGATCTTCGGGGGAACAGACTAGACCACGAGTCTTCTGAGACCCGGCTGATCAACGCCACGCTCTGAGATTCGCTGAATTTTGGCGGAGGAGGACCTATTTCAGGTCGTGCTCGGGGCTTCGGCAACCAGTCGCAGAGCCGGCCGTCGCCTTGAACACGTTGGTCGCTACTTTGATGCTGATTGGAGCCCCAACTTTCGTCACTCGGTGCTTGAAGATTTTGCCCACCTGGAAGACTTCGTGAAGGATATCGAAACCTGATTTAGGCAGCACTTTGTTGACTGCACCGCAGCGCTGGCAGTTGAAGATATGGAGTTGGATCCGGTTTGATTTTCCATTCGGACCCGGCGCGGGACGGGGCTCTACATGCCTATCGATTTGCGTCTGTGGCTTTCCCTGCTTTCCCAGGGGAGGAATGATCGACTGAAAACCGCTGGTATTCGCGAATCCGGAACCTTCGTTGAAAGGTGGTTGATCCTTGCGGAATTGCTCAACGACCTCAGACATCGCGATTTGATCAAGGTCGCCGAACCTACCGCTGTCGGACTGGATCGCGACGCGCACAATGATCCCGACGGCGGTCTCGTCGTTAACGTCCAAGCCAAGGGTCGCGGCCATGTTTAGAGGGTGGGCGCATACACTGAAGCCTGCCGACGTCGCATTCACGATATTACCGTCGAGCTTCGCCTGGATCTGAAGCTGCCCAGCGTGCCCTGGTGCAGTCTGCGAGCCGCCGGTGACCGTCACGGTCGCTGACTTGGTAATTCGGCTAGGAAATACCGTTGCACTTCCGTTGTCTCCACTCGAATTTATCACGGTTAGTTCGATGAATTGGCTAGTCCCCTCCAGGGAAGGGTCAACGGTAACCAGCACAGAACAGGGCTTCGCCGGCGGAACACTGTCGGGCATTCCATCGCTAGCTAAAGCCCCTTGTGGGACGTAGGGGTTTCCGCGAATCAAGGAACGGATCGAGCCCGACACGGAAACGCCAACGGAACCGATGCCGCTCTGGGTCGCAGGCTTGACGGAACGAAGGCGTGGCGCAAACAGGCTCATTGGTCCCGAGGCGCGTCCGATGACCACCGCCGGGTTGATGCGGTTCGCCATCTCGTTGTCGAGCGACGCAATTGTCATCTTGCCGACAATGTTGTCCGCCTGCGTCTGATAGCTCCGGTTAATAACACCCCTCTTCTGTTTGTAGCTGAGCACCGCGGCGGCCGTCGTGGGGCCATATCTACCGTCCGCAGCGATGCTCGCCCCATCCAACTGGATTAACGCCTGCTGAATCTTGACGACGTGCGGCCCCGTGGCGCCTGGAGTGATGTGGGCTGAGTCCGAGACGGCAGCCGCTTCGAGTTTAGGATCGTCACGGAACAGTAGTGAACGAAGAGCCATAAGGACACTTCTCCCTCACGGAGTAAGGTGATTGCAAGCTCAGCGACTCGCGGGGAGTTGGTTTAAGGCCCTAGGTAGAGATCCAACGACGCACCCAAAGATGTTTGGAAGCTCTCGCTTGATTTCGTTCAATGACGTGACGACCGCACACCGGCTGAATGTTATCGCTTCCAGTGTGGAGGGAAATGCTCCTGTCCTTTGCAATTTGACACACAGGCTCCAATAGGTGGTAGCCGAACGGCACGTGGATAATAATTCGTGGTCAATCAGAATACAGGCCGCATGATCCCAATTGAAACCTGAGAGACTGAGTCTCAGCGAAAAGAGAACCTTAGCAGCCCTGTACGTATTGAGTCGCAGAGCTGACTTGTAGACGGTGCACCTGGTGGGGGTGCGGCTATCCGTTGCGTGGTTCGAAATGAAGTTACCCCGGCGCGAGTCAGTCCCGCAGTTTAGGACCCGCAACCCCCAACCTACTGACAATCAAATAACGCTGCGCCGTTGCCGGGCACGATGTCCAGCCGCTCAATCGGTGGGAGTGGGTCGCCCGTAATGGTCCGCAATTCAGTTAGATCACGCGCAGATCGGTGTCAGCTCATCGAACGGGCAGCGCCTTTCGGAAGATGATTTTGTCGTCACCCGCCTTGTAGAATTCCCTAATCCGCGCTTCCTCGTTGAAACCGCACTTGCCGTAAAACTCCCGCGTGCTCTCAAAGTTCGGCAGCCCGGACGTTTCCACGATCAGCACGCGTGCGCCTCGAGCCGCCAGAAACTGTTCAACGTGGCGCACCAACTTCGCTCCGCGTCCCTGTCTTTGGCAGTCAGGTTGGATCGCGATCATCTGCAGATTCCAGGTCCCCTCGGTCAGCCGTTCCGCTTCGACATAAGCAACCCCTACCGGTCCGTGGGCGTCGTCGGTGATCCATAATCTGTTGTCATTTGGCTCGTCGGCGAAGTAGTCGGCTAGCATCCCGCGCAAGAAGTCGAGTTGGTCCCGCTCGAACAACCCGGCTACTACTGCAAGGTCGAGCAAGGCGGGCGTATCTTCGGGTGTCGTCGGTCGAATCATTTTGCCTTGGATGCGCCCAGCGTGCCGGCAATCATCAATGAACACAATTCCCGTCGGTCGAAATTCTGCCTTGCCGGCAAACTGCGACGTCAAATACTGTAAGGCCATACAGTATGTCTGCCATCCGCTCCACCGTTCCTGCCCCAGCGCTGAAAGACCTCCAGCGGCTTCCTGGCATCGGGCCGAGCCTGGCAGCGGACCTCGTGGACCTCGGGATTCAACGCGTCGCCAATTTGCGGCGGGGAAATCCTGAGCGGCTTTACAATCAGCTCATTGCCTTGCGCGGGGTGCATCAAGACCAGTGCGTTCTCTACACCTTTCGATGCGCGGTTTATTTCACAAAGGAGCCAAACCCTGATCCTGAGCGACTGAAATGGTGGAACTGGAAAGACCCCATTGTGCCGCGCAAAGCCCGACGCTGAGCCATGTTGACCGAACGCCAGCAGGAGATTTTGGACTTCATCCGCGAGCAGCAGGACTTGCGGGGTATGACGCCGTCGACGGCAGAAATCATGGAGCAGTTCGGGTTTGCGAGTCCCAATGCGGTTACATCGCATTTGCAGGCGCTGGAGCGCAAAGGTGCCCTCGTGCGAGAACCGAACAAGGCGCGTGGGCTCGTGCTGGCGGACAGCTACCGTGGCCGATCAATGGTCGAGATTCCGATCTACGGGACCATTGCGGCCGGTCTCCCCGCCGATGAGCGGCAGGAGCCGGATGGCTGCATTTCAGTAGATGTGGAAACGCTGCGCTTGCCGAAAGGCGCACGCGTCTTCGCGCTGAAAGTGCGCGGTGAGTCGATGATTGGAGCGGGCATTCTCTCCGGCGATATCGTGGTGCTGGAATTCCGCGAGCCGCGAAGTGGCGAGGTTGTCGCCGCGCTCATCGACGGCGAGACGACGCTAAAGCGCTACGTCGTCCAACGCGGGAAGCCTTTCCTCAAAGCCGAGAATCCGCGCTTCAAAGACCTCATCCCGGCTCAGGAACTCGTCATTCAAGGGGTGCAGGTCGCCCTGCTGCGCGTCCTTAAATCCTGATCGCCATGAAGAAACTGCGCCTCCTCGTTCATCGCGCTTTTCGCTGGTGCGGTCTTACCCGCAGACCGTTTGTGGAGCAGTTGGAACTACCGCTCCGGTTCACCCGACGTCGCCGATGATCGTCCACCTCGACGCCGATGCGTTCTTCGCGTCCGTCGAGCAGGCCGCCGATCCGAAGCTGCGAGGCAAGCCGGTCGCGGTCGGCGGCGAACGGCGCGGTATCATCGCTTCCGCGAGCTATGAAGCGCGGAAGCTCGGCATCTACACGCCGATGCCGACCGCGCGGGCGCGCAAACTTTGCCCGCGCTTGATCATCGTCCCTGGCGATTTCGAGAAATATGAGCGCTTCTCGAGGTTTATGTTCAGCTACGCCTACGACTTCACGCCTCACGTCGAGATAGGGTCGATCGACGAAGGGTATTTCGATCTTGGGCATCAGCAACAACATGCGCCGCGGGCCGTCGCCGAGACGATTCGCAAGGCGATTCGGCAGAGCCTGAAGATTACGGTTTCCGAAGGCATCGCGGCCAGCAAGCTCGTCTCGCAAATTGCCTCGAAGCTGCGCAAGCCGGCGAGCTTCGTGGAAGTCCATGCTGGGCATGAGCGGGAATTTCTCGATCCCCTTGCGAACAAATGGTTGCCGGGTGTCGGGCCGAAATTGTCCAGCACCCTCGACTCTGCGGGCTTGGTCATCATCCAGCAAATCGCTGAGACGCCGCCCGATTTACTTTCGCTCATCGTCGGCAACTACGCGCCGCAACTTCGCGCTTATGCACGCGGCATCGACGACCGCCAGGTGATCCGTGAAGCATCCGAAGCGAGAAGCTACGGGCAGCAGGAGACGTTTTCTGAAGATGTGACGGACGAGGCCTTCATCCTCGCCAACTTGCGGGTCATCGCTGATCGCCTCGCGGTCAAGGTGCGCGGAGACAAAAAGAGCTTCCGAACGATCACGCTCAAGCTTCGCTACAACGACTTTCAGGATGTGACGCGCAGCGTCAGCCTGGAAGAACCCGCGGACATGGAGCAGGACGTATATTCCCTGCTCCCGGCGCTGCTGCGCAAAGCATGGGATCGGCGCGTCAGCATCCGCATGGTCGCGCTGAAGCTCTCGCACATTTACGGGGGCATCTTCCGCACCGAGCTGAGCCTGGATGAGCGAAGTCGCAAGCGGGACAACGAACGGCGCCTCACTGGGGTGCTCGATGGGCTGCGCGAGAATCATTCGATCATGCGCGGCCACGATCTGTGGCTGAAGCAGCGGAAGAACCAGCCGCGCACCGACACCGAGCGCAGCACACCAAAAATTCGTGCGAGGTCATGGGCGAAGGCAGTGCGCGACTTCGTGCCGCTGAACATCAAGAGCTACTACAGCTTCCTCGACTCCGCGTTGTCCATTCCGACGATCATTGAGACGGCGGTGCAGCGCGGCATCAAGGCGCTGGCGATCACGGATCCGAACCTTCACGGGGCAGTCGAATTCTTCACGCTGGCGAGTGAAGCGGGTATTAAGCCGATCATTGGAGCCGAGCTGCAGAGCAACGGCCGCCGCTTAAATGCTTATGCGGCCAATGCCACGGGATACGCGCATCTCTGCGAGCTGCTATCGATGGGCACAATCCCGGCCAAGACACTTAAAGCGAATGACGAAGGACTCATCATCGTCCCCTCCGATTCACTCGATGTCGCTTTGCCGGAGATTCGCTACCGGCTACCGAGTGATCGGCCGAAGCTCGACGTGATTCAAAGCATTCGCACGCTTACCCGACTTCATGAAGCCCATCCCGAGAAAAGGCGCGGAGATTTCCACTTTCCCACGTCTGCGGAAGTCGCTGCTTGCTGGAGCGACGACGCGATCCTCGCAACGCATGATCTTGTGGAACGCTGCGAGTTCGCTTTCGAGTTTGGACGGCTTCGTTTCCCGCACTACGCGCCGACAGACGGCTCGACGCCGCACGAATTCTTGGCGCGTCTCGCGCACGTAGGACTGAACCGGCGCTACGGCGAGCGAGCTTACATCCACGAAGCGCAACTGCGCGAAGAGCTGAGCATCATCGCTGAAGTCGGTTACGAGGAATACTTCCTCGTCGTCTGGGACATCCTGCAGGAGTGCCAGCGGCGCGGCATTGCCTGGATCACGCGTGGCAGCGCCGCCGACTCGCTCGTCTGCTACGCGCTCGGCATCTCCGGCGTCTGCCCGATTCGTTTCGAGCTCTACTTCCGCCGCTTCCTCAACCGCGAGCGCATGGCGTTGAACAAACTGCCCGACATTGACATCGACTTTGCCCATGACCGCAAAGACGACGTGGTTGACCTCATTTTCGAGCGCTATGGCCCGCGTCATGCCGCCATCGTCGGCGGACTCAGCACCTATCAGGGCCGCTCGGCCATCGCGGACATCGCGAAGGTTCTCGGCGTTTCCGAGTTCCAGATTCGGCGGCTGACCGAGCACGTTCCGCGTTCGAGCGCCGGCCATGTCGCTGCTGCGGTCGCCAGCACGCAGGAATGCCAGGATAGCCCGTGGCACGAAGAGCCCTATCGCACCGCCCTGCAAATGGCGGCGTTCCTCGACGGCTTTCCGCGGCATCCAAAGATGCACCCGTGTGGGGTCGTGCTATCGCGCGATCCGATCACCACGCTGACCCCGACTTTCACCAGCGCCAAAGGCTACGCGACCACGCATTTCGAAATGGAAGCCGTGGAGATGGTTGGCCTCGTGAAAATGGACATACTCGCGCAAGGCGGACTTGCAGTGATTCGCGACACCCTCGCCTTGCTCGCTGCACGGGGCATCACGCCCGACTTGGAAAATCTCGAGCCGTGGAAGGACGCGGAGATTTGGCAGATGATCGCCACCGGCAATGCCCGCGGCGTGCATCACATCGAGAGCCCCGCGATGATCAGCCTCGCTCGCATGTGCGGCGTGCGGGACATCGACTGCCTCATCGCCATCGTCAGCGTTATCCGCCCCGGCGCAGCGAATGGCTCGAAGAAGTCTGAGTTCGCACGTCGGGCGCAAGGTCTCGATTCGGTGGAATACGCGCATCCGAGCTTGGAACCCGCGCTGCACATGACTTTCGGTGTCGTTGCGTACGAAGAGCACATCCTGCAGATCTGCGAAGCTTTCGCTGGATTGAATCCCGGCCGCGCAGATGTGCTGCGACGCGCTTTGGTGAAGGAGAAGGATGCGGTGATTGAGGAAATCCGGCTCGAGTTTGTCGCGGCGGCGCAGGCGCTCCAGCGCACCGATGATGAGATTGCCCGCGTGTGGGAACTCGTCGGCGGATTCCGCGGTTACGCCTTTTGCCGCGCCCATTCCACGGCTTACGGTGTCGAGGCGTATCAAGGCGCATATCTCAAGCGCTATCACCCGGCGGAGTTTCTCGCGTCGGTCTTGAGCAATGGAAAAGGCTTCTACTCCACGCTCGCCTACACCCTTGAATGCCGCCGCCTTGGCCTCACGTTCCTCTCGCCTGACGTGAACGCCTCGCGTTGGAACTTCACCCCTGAGGACGGCCAACCAAGCGCTATCCGCGTCCCTTTGCGCTTCATCAAGAGCATCACCGCGGCGCTCCTCGATTGCTATCAGACTGAGCGTACCCGCGCGCCGTTCGCCAGCCTGCGCGACTTTTACGAGCGCACGCGTCCGACTGGCGCTGAGATGCTGAACCTGATTCGCGCGGGCGCCTTTGATGGGTTCGGCGAACCGCGAACCGCACAGTTCTGGCACCTCCAGCACCTTGCGCAGTGGCCGCACGCCCAAGGCTACCTTTTCCAAAACGACGAGCGCGTCCGACTTCCTGAGGTGCCGCTCACCGAGCCCGATCACGCCCAACGTCTAAGCGACGAAATGGCGCTTCTCAGCTTCACCGTTTCCGGCCACCCGCTCGAACAATTCCCTGATGTCGCCTGGGACACCTATTGTCCCATCCGCGACCTCGCCCGCTACCCCGGCGAAATCGTCCACGTCTGCGGCCTCATCATCGCCGACCGCTCCCACCACCAAGTTACCGGCGATCAGATGAAGTTCCTCACGATCTGCGACTACACCGGCATGATCGAATGCGAAATTTTTACCCAAACGTATCGCCGCTTCGGTCTCGAAACCGTTCGATACCCCGTCGTCGAAGTCGAAGCCCGCGTCACGCCATTCCAGAGCGGCCTAGGCTGCACTCTCGATGTGCTCCGGGTCGGGAAACCCCGCACGATCGGGCGCGGCGCCAGAATCCAATGCACGACAGGCCGATGATAGTCAAAGCCGTGGCCGAACGCTCTGGCACTTGAATCACCTCGAAGCTCGCGGTGCGGGCGGAGTTTTGGATATACACCAGTTCGCCATCAGTGCTCGGATCGTCCGCCAACTGGTTGGTGAGCTGGTGCACCTTGTAGCTGACTTCACCTTGCACACGATCGGGATTCACGACCGTAGACTGGAGATCGAATCCGATGAACGTGATCGTCGCTTCACTTAGGGCGGTGAAGTTCAACAACGTCAAACACTGTTCAGCGCTTGCTGCGTATGGTCGTCGCTGTGAAGTGCGGAGAAGCTCCCCGCGAGGCGACAAGACCCCCAGAGAGACTCTCGTGATGCGCTGAAACGTGAATATGCAGTTCGCTCTAATGCCGTGCCCAGTGGACAGCTGTTGACGCTGAATAGGCAGAGGTTTACCCATGCCACATGCGTGGAGTCGTTCTCGGCATGGTTGCGGCGGCATTGTGCGTGATTGCAGGCTTCGCCTTTTTCTTCCTTCGACCGGCAGGGTCTCGGTCTCCTCAACCTGTCTCGATGGAAGGCCATGCGGCATCGCTGGCTCCTCGAAAGCCAGTTCAGCCAGCCGCACCGGCGACTCCTTCGCAAGCATCCCGCGATTCGAGATCCACGCCCGAGCCGCCTTCTCCGTACACCCTCAGTGAGGAACAACGCGCCCGCGCGATTGTTGATCAGCTCACGCGCAAATTCCGCGAGATTGAGACTCGGAACACTACTGTTCTTTTTACCCGCGAAAGTACCTCTGAGCAACCGGAGACAATGGTTGGTGTGGAGATTGCGCAGCCAAGCTCCGAAGACCGCGCAGAGGTAGAGCGGGCTATCCAAGATGTTCTGAGCGGTGAAGGCGCTAGGGTGCAAGCTGCTGCGCAACCATTGGCTGAGAAGGTATGGGCCAGCTTCTCCGCCGCCAAGCGCCCTTACCGGTATGTGCAGGCTACAGGCACGCCGGGAAAGGGCTATAGCATCCACGCCGTCGAGTACGATCAATCCGGCACCGTCACGATCGATCCCAAATCCGGCATGATGAGAGTTCGCGGACCGAACCGGCTAATCCAGTTCGGCCCTCATGATAGCGAGCGGTACGACTATCTGTTTGAGAATTAGGGCTGCCGTCGCTAAGTAGACTGAGAAAATCTCGCCCGCCAAGAACCGCAGGCGAGCGAACGGACCAGAGATCGCCAGGTCCTTCCTGTAGGAGGAAGGTCCGGTTGAGCGAATTGCACTGGTTCCTCCCGATCTTCGAGGGAACAGAGGATCGGCCGACGGATCAGTTCAAAGGTTCCGAGCGAGGTGAACGGTCAAAATGACTTACGAGCTTTCATACCTGCCGGAGAATCTTTTCCATCGGTCTTCCCTTGGCTAGTTCATCGACCAGTTTATCCAGGTAGCGAATTTCCTGCATCGTCGGCTCTTGGATGTCCTCAATCCGAACGCCGCAAATCAATCCTTTGATCGAGGCTCTGAGCGGGTTCGGGCGAGGAGCGTGTTCGAAAAAGGTTTCAAAGTCTGTCTTCTTTTCCAGATGTCCTTCGAGCTCCTGCTGATTGTAGCCCGTCAGCCAGCAAATGATGGTGTCGACTTCTGACTTGTGACGCCCTTTTCTTCCCGCCTTTGCGAGATAGAGCGGATACACGCTCGCTAAGCTCGTAGTGAAGATCCGATGTTTTTCTATCATGTGAATAGCGGGCGTCTTTGAAGCTCTTTAGCTACCTTTTCGGTTCATACCGCATCGCCACGGCGCCGCAGCCGAATTCCCGCCGACCAATGAGCTTCAAGTCGACATGCTTCGAAAGCCCGGCGAACGACGTTGGCCCCTGCCCAGCCAGCCTAGGATGCACGACGAAGTTGTACTCGTCTATAAGTCCCAGCTCTGCCAATGCGAGCGGGAGCTTCACGCCTCCTACAAACAGTCCCTTTCCCGGCTCCTGCTTAAACTGCGCAACAGCCGTTTCCAGATCCCCGCGCACCAGCTCCGCGTTCCAATCAACCCGGTCCAAGGTGCTCGATACGACATACTTCTTTGCCGCGTTCATCGTGCGACGGAAGGGCTCCATCCATTCTGGCATTTCTGCCGTCCACTTTGGCCGAAGCGCTGCCTCCATCATTTGATAAGTCACCCGGCCGAAGAGGAGGGCGTCGGCCCGGGCGAGGGTCTCAATCCAGTATTCATGCAGCTCTTCGTCCGTGGACCCTGCGTTGTGGTCGCAGCACCCGTCGAGCGTGACATTGATGGAATAGCGAAGGGGTCGCGTTGGGTGTTCCAGAGGTGAGCTGACGATTAGCTAGCCTGCGTTGCTCAAAGCTTCTTCTGGCTGTCTATCCACATAGCTCTTGAACCGGTCAAGGATGCTCTGCCATCCGCTGCGCTGCGCTTCGATGGGGTGGGTCGTCTCGGGCGCAAAAGTCTCTCTCACGATCGTTGAATCGCCTACCGTCTCGAATACCACTCTGACGTCACGCGAATGGGCACCCTCCCCGAGCTGATAAACAATCAGAGCTTGGGTCCGAAGTTCAGTGTATCCGCCAGCAAAGTCGAACCCGAAGCTGCCATCCTTTGCTTCCATTCGGATGGTGAATGTGCCCCCTACTCTCAGGTCGTTTGTCGCAGAAGGCGTGTGCCAATCGTCCGAAGCAGCGTTCCAGCGCATGATGTGTTCCGGCGCGACCCAAAGCGACCATACTTTAGCAACTGGTGCGTTGATTCGCGCTTCGACAGAGATGAGGCTTGATTCTGTAGTCATAGGTTGTTGTTCGAAAGAATGGGCAGTCTCACGGTGGCAGAACTCACCGACCGCGCGTTTTCTCATCTGAATTGGCGGCCGCAAAAACCCCTTCAAGCCGGTTCGGAAGCTGTTCGTTAGCCGTTCCGCAACGGGAGCGCACCCGCTCAGCAACCTCGGAGCTCTCAAATTCCTGGAGCCAGACGAGCTCAATCTGATCGCCACGAACGCTCAGGCTCACGGTGAGTACAAAGTGCGGATCGGAGACGTGCTCGATGACGATCTTGTTCTCAGGCTCGATCTCGCGAAAGACGTTCTTGTTCGGGTATTTCGCCCCGTCTGGGCCGTGCATTACGAAGATCCACCGTCCGCCTGGTTTAAACTCGAACTGCTCGAACGTGTTCATAAAGCCGTCCGGTCCCCACAACTTCGCGAGGCGATAGGGTTGCTCGAATGCGGCGAAGATATGCCCCGGGCTAGCTGAAATCAGCCGCTCGTTCCGAATCGTGGTCTCCGGATTGTTCGTGAAGGAGGAGTTCATTTTCTGTTTTGCATGTGGGTCAATGACTCGACGAATGAAGCAACTGAATTAAGACATACTTCAGCCTTCTTTCGCCACAATCGAGAAACGCCTCATGTTGGCAAACCTGAGTAGACAGGGCGGATCGTGCGATGCTGGTCATCAACAGACGCTCTCGCTTCTACGAAGCTATGCGGTCTCGGTGACCTTGTAAGCACCGAGCACGATGCCGGACTGCATTCCCTGCGTGCTGACCAATTCAGAGGAGAATGCCGGGGTGCCCTCCGCAAAAAGGCGCTTCCCTGGGCCTCTAGCTAACGGATGCCATGAAGAGTTCGCCCGGGATCTCGACGCACTCGTTTCCGAACCGAAGCCGCTCCTCCGATAATGGGAGGCAGTTTGCTCGCACGACCTGTCACTGGCGCACCTCGGCGGGACGCCACCCGCTTCCACGGCAAAGCGATTCGCTGGGCAGTCAGCGAGATCGAACCACACCGACTCCTTGGAACTCCACGATGTCCATCAGATCGGGGTCGCCGATGTATTGCCGGAACGTCCACTGCTTACCGCTCACCTTCGGCTCGATCCAAGTCATTAAGGTCTTCGCGGTGATCTTTGCTTCGTCGAACTTCAAACACACGACCCGCTTTCCATCTTTAACTTCAAATGCCCACTTCCCTGGTATCGACTCAAGCGAAGTTAGATGAGTGGCATCGCCCGTCATAACTCCCAACGGCAAGTTGACGGTTTCGATCGTGCCGTCGGCACGAAAGACGATCGAGCCGGAGACCGGGGTTCTCTTTCCCCAGCGCTCGCCCGCTGCCCATTCGCCAACTATCTCTCCGGGTTCGATTGTTTTGAGCGGCCGCAACCGACAAAGCACATCATCAGCAAACCAAGTAGTGCCGTTCGCAGTTTGATGTGATCAATGACCTTCCAGAGTTGAACAGGCTGCCGAATCCACTCCCTCCAAGGCGGTGATGAACACTGAGACGGAGAACAAAATTTCATTTATCATAATGCCAAGAATGACGTCGTTGAAGATGCATTTCCGCCCCAGAGGTCGAATCCTTCGTTACGAACACCGCCTGAGGATGTACGAAAACTTCTCTTTTTCGATAAGTTCTAACGAGCGGTGCCGCCGTAAGCGCTGGGAGGCGCTCTACATTTGCTATCATGTCGTCGCTCACGGTCGATTGCGTGACTCTTGTGAGCATTCGGGCTGGGCTCCGGGAAGCGTACTCGCAATGCGGCAGTCATAAAGTCGCCCTCGATGAGCCCGTCCGAGGTCGGGCTGTGCTCTTGGAAAGCTTCATCACAATCTTCGGCGCCTTCCTGGACAATCTCATTCACCCCGAGCACATCTTCGAGGACGGAGAATGGGCGATCATTGAGTGGCACGGCGGCGGGACGTTTCTCGGGTCGCTTGGCGACATCGCACCCACGGGCCGAGCCTTTACCTTGCGCGGCTGCGGATTGTTTAAAATCGCAGACGGCCGGATCCGCTTCCACCGAGGATACTTCGATCGCTACACATGGTTCTCGCAGATCGGAGTTCCATTCCCATCTATTCTATGAGCACTCGAAAACCTCAGATCATCGGACCACGCGACGGAACTTGGCTTTCTTTTCACGGCATACCTTCGCAAATCCTTACTGCTGGTGAGGACACTCTGAACACCTACACCGTCTCGCGCGGCACCGTTGCGCCCGGAGACGGCGCACCGCCACACGCGCACACTTTCGACGAGGGCTTCTACGTGCTCCGCGGAGAGATGACGTTCTTTGCGGGCAACACCTCGGTGCCGCTTGCGGTGGGAGACTTCATCAATATCCGTGGCGGCACTGGGCACTATCCTCGCAACGACAGTGGGGAGTCCGCAGAGCTGCTCACGATCTGCGCGCCCGCCGGGTTCGAGCGCTTTCAACTAGCCATCAGCGAGTTCGTGCCGGGTCCGGATGGGCCATTCCCCGCAAGCGAGCCTGACGTGTTGGAGAAGGCCGCTGGCACTGCGAAGCAGTTTGGGATCGACCTTCAGCCGCCGCGCGAGCTGTTCGAGCGCGAGCCCGTCATCACTGTCTGTCGCCGGGGTGAAGGGCGCAGCCTCGCCGTCGTAGGTGACGTTTACACAATGTTCGTCACTGGGGAGGAAACTGGCGGCACTTATGCGATCTGGCATGCGGTGGTGCATCCTGGTGGCGGCCCACCGCCGCACATCCATCGACGTGAGGAGGAAGCATTCTTCATCTTGCGCGGCGAACTTAGTCTGTGGGCCAAAGGCGAGCGTCTTTCGGCAGCGCATGCTGGAGACTGGGTAGCGCTTCCGCGCGATTGTGAGCACGCGTTTAAGAACGAAACTGCCGCGCCTGTCGAAATGCTCATCATGGTGGCACCTGCGGGTTTGGAGCAGATGTTTACGGCCACTGCCACGCCATGGAGCGACCGGCGGGAGGCTCCTCCCCAGCCAACCCGAGAAGAGCTGGAGCGGCTTAAGGCAATGGTGCCCCAGTTTGGCGTCGAGTTTCGACCTCCAACCGGCCACTAGCCTCACCATATCACTGCACTCGCTGACGAGCTTTCCTTGCCCTGGCCGCGTGGCAGAGCGCCTCTGCAGTTCCGCAGTACTCATACCCTGAGCGTGTTTTCCTACGAACACGTAGCGATGGTGCCGCTAAATCTAATATTGTCGTGAGACACACCGGCTACTTTTGCGGAACGCGGGCGATGGCCTTAATCTCGAATTGGAAGCCAGCCAGCCAGTTCACGCCAACTGCGGTGACATTAGGGAACGGCTCACTAGGGAAAGCTTTCCGCATAGCTTGAATCATCAGACCCATGCTTGCCTCGGGATCGACAAGAAACATGGTGACATCAATGACATCTTCAAACGTGCATCCAGCCGCATCGAGCGCGCCCTCCAGGTTGTCAAAGGCGAACTGCACTTGGGCTTCGAGGTCGGGCTCGGGAGTGCCGTCGTCGCGCGCACCCACCATTCCCGATGCAAAAAGTTAAGTCACCCGACAGAATCGCCGGAGAGTACCCGTGCTCTTTATAGAGCGCGTGCGGGCGTTTCGGGAAGATAGCTTGGCGGGTGCTCATGGTAGGACGGCGTGCCTTAGTCGGAGGTGCGGCATCATTGCGCGGTGAAGCCGCCGTCTACAGGAAGGGCAATGCCGGTGATGAACGAGGCATCGGACGAACAGAGGAAGAGCACTGCCGCGGAAATTTCTTCAACTCTTCCAAAGCGACCGATCGGATGCATTGCCTTCATGAATGCGAGAGTCTGCTCGTCTTGCCGCGCCGCCGAGTTGATCTCCGTTTCGATAACGGCAGGGCAGACGGCGTTGACCCGCACGCCTTTAGCGCTGAACTCGACAGCAGCCGTCTTCGTCAGACCGATGACCGCAAACTTGCTTGCGTTATATATGGCCGCGTTGGGAACGACACTTAGGCCGAGCGCTGAAGCGTTGTTGACTATAGCTCCCCCTCCGCTTTTGAGGATCGCGGGAATCTGATGCTTCATGCCGTAAAACACACCTCGCACGTTGATGTTGAAGGTGCGGTCGAAAATGTCGTCGGTGCCCTCGATAATGGGCCCGACATCGAGATAGACACCCGCGTTGTTGAAGGCGAAGTCGAGCCGTCCGAACCGCTCCACTGTCTTTGTGACCAGCGCCTGCACGTCCGCTTCACGCGAAACGTCGGTACGGACAAAGAGCCCTTCGCCATCTGCCTGCTCGATCTCGCGCACGACCTGAGCACCCTCCTCTTCGCGCCGCCCGGCGAGGACGACTTTAGCTCCCGCTGCCGCGAAAGCGATGGCGGTGGCGCGTCCGATGCCGGATGTTGCGCCGGTGACGATGGCAACTTTGCCGCTGAGCTTTTGTGTGTTGGTGTTCATATGTTTAGTTTCTCTTTGTGCTGGGTGGCTGCCCCTTTTGTTTACTGTTAGAATTGTGCCGCACCGCCCAAAGAAGAGCTCGATGCTATTGAGGTCGCTGGCGTCGTTCGAGGCGAGGTCGACCCGGAAACCTCAGCTCGTCAATCGATAACTCAACAGATGTTGATTTAGAGACAAGTTGGAACGTGCGGCCTGAGACTGCGGGCGAGAAGGTTGTCGAGCATCCGGTCTGAGAGGAACCTGACGAGGCGAACGATGATCGCCGCGTCGCGACCAACGGTATAGCGGGCCCGAGGCCGCTTGCTCATGATCGCCTCCGATACCACTCGACCAACCTCCTCGGCAGACACTCCCCCGGACGCAGCCGCCTTGGACTGCGAGATGATCGCATGCATGAGCGTGGCATAGCGGCTACTCTGGTCAGAAGCCATTGTACTGATGATCCGCTCGCCAGTGCCGGCGACCTGCCGAAGCATGTCTGTTTTGACGGCGCCCGGTTCGATAACAACGACCTTCACTCCAAGCGGCGCGATCTCACGGCGCAATGCATCGCTGACCGCTTCGAGGGCGAACTTCGTGCCGGCATAAGGGCCATAGGTTGCCATCGCCACCTTGCCCCGACAGAGGAAATGTTGACGACGGTCCCGTGGCTCTCGACAAGCGCGGGCAAGAGTGCCTGCATCATGGCCGCATACCCGAAAAGGTTGACGTCGAAGAGCCGGCGCAACTCGGAAAGGGCAGCACTTCCACAGGCGCGTTTACCCCAATTCCAGCGTTGTTGACCAGAGCGCGTAGAGGACGCCGCTCGGGATCGTCGGCGATGTGCTTCACAAGTGCGGCAATCTCAGCGCCGTTGGTGATATCGAGCGTGACCGGCTCGATGTTTAAACCCCGGAGTACGTCCGCGTCTGTGGCTCGGCGAACACCGGCGAGGACGTGGAAACCACGTCTGGCCAGCTCGCGAGCGGTGGCGGTGCCCTTCGAGGCCCCGCTGACCACTGCGATCTCACGACGAAGCGGCTCTGTTCGGAGCGTCATTCTCAATGAGTTAGGATCAGTGCCGTTCTTGAGCGTCTTTCAGGCCGCGATCGATGAGACCAATGCCTCCGTCGGTACTCCGGTGAGCAAGGCGCTCCCCTGCCATAATTCCGCCGCAAGGCGCAGATCGTAAGATTCAACCGAGGAGCGAATCTCCCGAGATCCTTCGAAGTATTTCCCGCTCACACCCTCCAAGTCGCGTTCCGTGATCAGTCGCGCCAGCGCTGCACCTGACTCTGCGGGTGTGTGAATATTCGGGGATAGCACGCGACGCAGTAACGGGATCACGCGGGGCAGCACAGAATTCCAAAGCCAGCGCAGCGGTGCCGAGTATTCTCGTGCGAGGCCCGTTCCCGGCATCAAGCCGGGATCGAACGCATTAACGGTTACCCCCGGC
This sequence comes from Spartobacteria bacterium, assembly GCA_031389825.1. Taxonomy (GTDB): domain Bacteria; phylum Verrucomicrobiota; class Verrucomicrobiia; order Chthoniobacterales; family Chthoniobacteraceae; genus JANMSW01. Next base: position 34,708 of record JANMSW010000020.1, on the reverse strand, counting down.
GTCAATCGGCGGGCGAGTTCGTAGGTAAAGAACACGTTGGCCAGCTTCGAAGTGGTGTAACGCCGTTGTCCGCCTTTCACACCAGCGTCGTTCCTCGCAGCCTCACCGAGTTCCCCCCTTGCCAAAGCGGCTGTAGCATTCCACGCCGGAGCGACCATTCCGGGCTTTTGTTTAGGGTCATGTGCTCCACTGGCGACGACCGCGATGCGCGCCGAGGGTGCTAACTTGGACAGGAGCAAATTGACTAGGAGAAAGTGACCAAGATGATTAACCCCAAAGGTGGTTTCAAAGCCGTCCGCCGTGAACGACATCGTCGCAGCGCTCTGCGAGCCGGCGTTGCAAACGAGACCTTGCAGCGGTGGCAGATCGTCCCTTTCGAGCCGCTCGCTGATGACTTGAGCAAAGGCCCGGATTGAAGCGAGCGAGGCGAGGTTCAGGGACATGGCTTCCACCCGAGCTTTCGATCCACCCGCTGCTAGCCTGCGGAGCCGCTTAACCGCATTCTGCGCTCGTTCTGGATCACGGCAGGCCAGGATGATGTGCCAAGGCGCCTCGGTATCCCGCAAAAGCGCCTGTGCGCAATGAAAACCGAGGCCGGCATTTCCTCCAGTGATGACGACGGTGCGGTATGGAGAGGGTGAAGGCGCGAGCGGTTGGTTCATTCCCTAGCATGCTAGCGGATTGAGGCTTTGTCAATTCGCTCGACTTCCGCGCCGCGCGGAACGTTCCCGGCTATTCGCCCACGTTCTCCGCGATTCGCTCCAACAGGCGAGTCAACGTTGAAGTCTCCTCCGCTGAAAAACCATGCAGCACCCGGCGGTAAAAGGCCGCCTCATTCCCGGCCATTAACTGCGTAAACAGCTGGCGTGCCTTCGCCGTTTCCTTGACCTGCTTGCTGCGCGAGTCTGTGGGGTTGGCTGAGCGCGTGATCAGTCCGCGCCGCTCCATGCCCGCCAGCAGGCGAGTCAAGGTGGCAGAACTGATGTGCAAGGACTTCTGCATGGCTCGTTGGTCCAGGCCGCTGGTCGGTCTGGGCACCTGCCCCTCGGGCCGGAGGAGGAGCTTGAGGATATCGAATTGTGCCGCGGTTAAGCCCTTGCCACTCAGTTCGGACTCCAGAGCGTTGCGAACCGCGAGGTAAGCGCGTTTCAGTGCGAAGAGTGTGGGAGGTGGGTGCATCGGTTAATTGTGATCACGATCATCAGACCTGCGAAGAGCGCAATCGTCAGATAAGTCGGCATACGCGCTCAGCCGAGCGACTGCGGGAACACCAAGGATTCCGCCTGCCTGCTCCCGAGACAGCAACGGCCGCCCTCACTTGCAACCGCAGAGGTCTGCTGGTGCGATCCGACGACCGATCCTCAGATCGTTCGGATTAGAATCGGATGTGCGGGATCGGGCTCGATTTTCCGACGTAGGTGGGTAATGTAGACACGCAGTTATTGCCGGTGACCTTCCGACTGGGCCCCAGACCTCGTGCGGATGTGCTGGTGCGTGAGGATGCGGCCAGCGTGGCTTACCAAATGTCGAAGAAGCGCGTACTCCGTGGCCGTGAGGCGCAACTCTTCACCGTTTCGCGTCACGGAGCGGGTGGTAAGATCGACTGTAAGGCCATGTGCAGTGAAGACGTGAAATTCTTCCGCAGTTTGTGCGTGGTTACAAAACCGTAACACCAACGCGATGAGAGCAGCTAGTCTTCGTCGATGCAGCTCTCCTTCGCTAGGCATCGGCGAACGCCGACGAAGCCGCACTTTTATTGGCAGGGCACCCTCATCGTCTTGCCGGCGCTGCTGCTTGCGGCGAGTGGGATTTACGCACTACGCCAGGATCGCGTGCTCGCGCAGCATCAGGCGACGGAGGCAGCGAAGGAGCTCTCAGTCGACTTGAGCAACCGCTTATTGCAGGAGGTGTTCGCGCCGGAGCTGCTGTCTGCGGATGGACTGGAGAGATGGCTCGCATCGCCAGGAGTGGCGGCCGACGAGCCAATTGTGCGTCTCCTTACCCGCTCATTGCCGAGCGTCGGCTACTTTTCGGGTGATGAGTTGTCTTATCCCGACCGACTCGCGTCTGCACCTGTAGCAGCTCCGCTGGACCCAGAGGAACTCACACCTGAGCAGCGTGCAGGGTGGGTTGCGATGCTTGCATGGTGGAGCAACTCCGCTGGCGGATCATCCCGTCGCTCCGGCCATGTCTTGCATGAGCCGAATCCATACGAGGTGTTTGCGGCGCTAAATCCGCCTCCGCGCTTTGCAGCCATTGCGGCGATGCGATCCGCCGGAGTCAAGGTGACTGAAGACTCCACAAGCGAGGCGCTCGATTGGCTGCGCAGCGCTATCGAGCACGCAGGCGACGCGCCAGGTGAAAGTGGTTACCCACTCCGAATGTTTGCGGAAATGCAGTTGCTGCCGCTGCTTCCCGAATGGGAGCGCGCGAGTGCTGCGAACGCGCTGTGCAGCACGGCGATTGTGCGCACACCGGCGCTCGCACCGGCGCTGCTGGCCAGCGTGGTCAAGCGCGTCCCTTCTGCGCACGCATGGCAGCCGGTGCTCGATGCCCACATTAACGCCCGTGCGCTGTGGCGCGAAGTTGATGCGAACCCGCAGGCGGCGTTCGTTTCCATTGCCGGAGAGGACTGCGTTCCGATCGCTGTAGCGGTTTCAGGTGGACGTTGGATACTAGCTGTTCCGTACAATCAACTCCGCAAAGCGGCAGAGCGGCTCGCCCGCGTGAATCCAGAGCACTTCGGTGTGACGATCGCATTAGGCGAAACACTGCTCGTCGAGAGCGCATCCCCGGAGAAGCCGCTGGCCAGCATTGAGCGCTCGATCGCGCTTGCCGGCGGAGTGAAGCTGTCGCTCGACGTTCAAGTGCTTCTTGAGGATCCCAATCGCTTCTTCGCCGAGCAACACACACGCAGCGTGCGGTTCGGCGCACTGATCGCGGTTGCTGCGGCCGCGGTGCTCGTTGGATTCTTCGCAGCGTGGCGGGCGTTCCGAAGGCAGCAGCAGCTCAGCGAAATGAAGACGAATTTTGTTTCCAGCGTCTCGCACGAGTTGCGTGCACCAATCGCTTCCGTGCGGCTGATGGCAGAGGAGCTTGACGGCGGCACTCCGCCCAGCCCCGACAAACTTCAGCAATACCATCGGTTCATCGTGCAGGAATGCCGTCGTCTTTCAGCCGTGATCGAGAATGTGCTCGATTTTTCCCGGCGCGAGCATGGCCACGAACGGTTCGAATTCGAGTCTACCGACATCGTTCGGCTGACCAGGGAAAGCGTAGCGGTGATGCAAGTTTACGGTGCGGAGAAACAGCTCTCCGTGCGCACACAGGTTGTAGGCGAGCCGTCTCCGGTCGAAGCCGACGGCCGTGCGTTGCAGCGTCTCCTCGTGAACCTGCTCGATAATGCGATCAAACATTCGCCGGAACGCGGCTTGATCACGGTCGGCCTTGAATTCACCCCCGCCACCGCGTCGCTGTGGGTGGAGGATCATGGGCCGGGTATTCCGCACGAGGAGCACGCGAGAATCTTTGAGCGGTTCTATCGGCTCGGCGCTGAGCTGCGGCGCGAGACGCAGGGCGTTGGCCTCGGACTTTCCATTGTGAGGCATGTCGCTACTGTGCATGGAGGGCGGGTGATCGTTCGCAGCGCATTGGGGAAAGGCAGTCGCTTCACGGTCGAGCTGCCACGCAAGCGAGCTTCGCGCGCAAATTCCAACGGAATCACACGATGAAATCCGGAGCGCGTATTCTTGTGGTCGAAGACGAGCTGCCCATGCGCACCGTCCTTTTCGATTGCCTGACCGGGCAAGGCTACCGCGTGCTCACCGCCAGTGACGGCGCTAGTGGTTTGGAGAAAGCCATTGCGGAGAAGCCCGACCTCATCCTCCTGGATGTAATGATGCCGCGCCTCGACGGCTTTGCGCTCTGCGCCGAGTTACGACGTCACATCATTGCGACGCCAGTCCTCATGCTCACAGCAAAAGGCCGCGTTGAGGATCGCGTGCGCGGCCTCGATTGCGGTGCCGATGATTTTCTCATCAAACCCTTCTCGCGGGACGAGCTGCTGGCCCGAGTCCGGGCGCTGCTCCGCCGCATCACGCGACAGACGCTCAAGTCCCAGCAACTCACGTTCGGCGCCGTCCAAATCGATTTTCTCCAGCAGCGCGTGTGGCGAAACTCCGTGCCTGTGGCTCTCACCGCGAAGGAGTTCGCGATGCTCCAGCTCCTGGTGCACGCTGCTGGGGAGCCGATCTCTAGAGAGCGCTTTCTTGATGTGGTCTGGGGCTACACATCCTTTCCGACCACACGCACGGTGGATAAGCACATCGTCAGCCTGCGCATGAAGCTAGAGCCAAACCCCGACACGCCTCGGTGGATCAAGACAGTGCATGGCGTCGGTTACCGGCTCGAGCCCCCAGAGGAGCCGCCAAAATAGGCACGACAAGTTACAAATTCGCCACAACTTGGGCAGACGCTGCGCACATGATCAGCGTCGTGAAAACATTCATCTCCAATCAACAGCGACCCATGAAAGCTCTTGCGGCAATCATTACCGCGGCTGGCTTCGACGCGTCATCCGCACTGCACGCTCAGACGGCGCCTTCAGCTGAGTTAGCGCCCGGGCACGTGGACCCTCCGGCCCAACCATCCACGGCGGCGCCACCCCCCGTGCAACCACCGGGAGGCTTGACGCCTCACATTAACGGCTACGGTACGTCAGCTCTACTAACACCCACTATTTTATCGCCCTCCCCCGAGACGGATCTTTCTGTCCCTACAGTCGAACAAGCGATCATTGATGAAGAGACTAACGCGAATCCCTCCGCTGCTTTGGAAAAATATCGCGCGATCGTCGCTGCCTTCGACAGCCGTCGGGTGGAAGCCGCACGAGCAATCTTCCGGCTCGGAGAATGCTTGCGCCGTCTTGGCCGCATGGAAGAAGCAAAAGTGCAGTACGGCCGGATTTTGCGTGAGTTCGTGGACCAGCCGGTACTGGTCAAGCAAAGCGCCAAACTGCTCGTTGACAGCGGCGAACGAGTTACACGCGAGTATGCAATGTCTCTCATGATGGCACCCACGTTGAGCTCGAATCCCGGACCTCTAAAGAAAGTGCCGCCACAAGCGGAGTCCTCCGGTCGCTCCGAGACGGATACTAAACGTGGGAAGGCGCAACTGGCTGCAAGCGCATTCGCGGTACGCGAGCAAGCGCAGCTTGCCGAGTTGGAGCAGCGCATTGCCATGGCGGAGGAGGAACTCGGTCGCACACGAAGCCTTCTGCAACTCATCGACAAAGGAGAACCTGCCGCCCTCCCTAATGGGATCATCACCGACCCGCGATTTGCAGAACTGAAGGCGAAACTACAAGAAGCGGTGATCGCACCTACGGAAAGTGACGAGAAGCTGGAGGTAAATCGGCAACAGCGCGTTGAGTCCGCCCTCGAAATGATAAGGAAGTGGATCAAGTCGATTTACCAACCCGAGTTGAAGCTCTCGGCGGAGTTTCAAGTGCAGCAAGCCGAGATTCTGGAGCAAAGGGCACAGAGGTTACGGAAACAGATCGATGAGCGGGGCGCGAGGGCCGATGCAGAGCGAGCGAGAACCGAATTACAAGATGCAGGAACATTAAACGGGCGGTCCGAGCAGCTCGAAGGTCCCTCCCCAGGGCGCTAAACCGCACTTAGACAAAACCCTAGTTGGTTTATATTGAGTGGTAGGAGGCGCGACCATTTCCGTGCAAAGCCTAACCGTTGATTTTGGAGCACTCCGTAGTGCGCCGGTTCGATGCGCTCCGCCTGCTTCTTCGGGGCGGAGCTGCATCGAAGGCAGCAAGACTTCGTACATGCACCCGGGTTCGCTGATACGTCAGAATCTGCAATCTATTCCCCTGCCCCACTTGGGCCGGCCTCATTGGAGCCACCGCCAGGCCGTAGTCTGGGTCGTGTAAGTGACGGGTCAGGGGAGCTTGTTTTATAAAAATCGCGTTGGGCGTTTTCAGACATGTACTTTCACTCGTGGTTTCCAGAGTAGATTGTGTAATCGGATACTACGCCCAAGGGTACCCGCATGGCGTAGGGGTCGGTCGGTCGATCGCACACTCCAGGTAGCCCTCTTCGTCTAGCACAAACTTGCATTTACAACGCCAAGCGGACGTTCGAGACGTTCTTTAGCCTGCACAGCGCTCGTGGCAGTCCTCGGAGAGACGGAGTCCGTCTTCTTCGAGATAGGAGATGGTGCAGTTCTCTGGGGCACGTAAACCGCTTTCAGGCGAATGGAAACCGTACCGCACGTCGCCGGGAATAGGACCTTCGGGAGATTCGACAGCGTGAGTTCCCTGCCGTCGATGATAACGAGTTCCTTGGCCGGCATCTGGTGTTTCGCGAGCAGGTTCTCACAGTAACCGACTCCACACGGTCACTCGGTCGCGTCTACCGCAAGAGTCGCTGGTAATCTGTTGTACGGGCTTTAACAACTTGACGTCTGATTGGGGTAAGGCTGCCCAAATTGAATGCTTGAACATCAATGTGTTCTTTTGAACAGTTGTCCGATGACTGGATCAGAACTCCTGGCAGCGATCGGAATGGCAGAGAAGGAGTCTGACGCAGCGTCTCGTGCACTGGGCTCACTGCGCAAAATTGTGGAAATGGTTCTTCAAATAAATGGAGAGGTGGAACCTTCCACCACATCGGGAGAGCACGCGAAGAGGCTCAACACTCTTGCCAACGCACCAAAGCCACTACTGAAGGAGTGGGCGGTAGTCTGCTCCCATGATCCATTGCTCGGGTACCTGATTAAAGCCCGAAAAAGCTATGCGCGAACGAACCTGACCCGTGGGAAAGGCGTAAGGAAGCTCGAGGTCGCCATTCTGATGACCTACCAGAGCGCGGTGAATTTAGGATTCAATGGCTCGCAGAACCAATGGGAAGACCTACTCAGAATGCGCGGCTGAACGCATTTAACATCCTGCGACGCGTCCGGAATCACGCTTACCCCCCACGCCTGCCGATATCGCACGAGAAAGGGCAAGGTCAAAGGTACCTCCGCCCTGCGCATCTTTTGCCGGATAAGCGATACTGAGGAGTAGCGCCGAATTCATCCCGCGGTCGTCGAAGTTCTGGCTCCTGATCGCGGCGCTCACGGTCGATCTTGGGTAATAGAGGCGGTGTCAAATGAGGTGCCTTGATGGCGTTCTTCGATACAGTGAGGCATGTGGACCCACTCATCTTCCGGCAACTCGCAGTTTTGGCCACCCGGTTGGCTCAGTTCGCTGCACAATCGGCATCAATCTCGAAGGAGCGAGCACAATTGCTGAGAGAAGCCTGTTTAGACGTTGAGGAGAAACTGAACGATCTCCACTCTGACTACTTAGGTAATTTCAGGAAGTATAGGGACCTCCTACAGACTCAAGGGTTCACGCCAAGGCTCCAAGACACTATAGAGAACGACTTCGCGGAGATCGTTCACCGGCGGTTTCGGATGCAGCACGACTATCAAAGCCTTGTAACGTACAAAACGAAAATGGCCCGAACGTCTGAGTTTGACCAACTCGCAACAGCGATAGCAAGATATCTGCTTGAGGACGATTGGTTGTCCGGGGATCGGCTGAAGCGTTTCGTCCATTTTGAGAACCCTTTCTACGACCGCTTTCGTGTTTCTGTGAACTCCGGTGACGAGCTGCTGACGTTGTTAGACATCTTCACGGATGAGCTACAAAAGCGCTACGAGGCGGTGATGCACAGACTCCGGGACCTTAGGGCACTTCTGCTGCCCTGACCCCCTCGACCGTCACAGGCTTGGTTCAGAATGACGCCTTTCAAATTGTCCCTTTGGGGAGGATCAGCACCCTGCACCAAAGTTCTGCAACGGCAGCGGGCGATCGTATTGCATCGTGGCCACATGCGGGTTATCGCCTTCAGCATCGCAGAAGTTGCGATCCAAGACGAGATTCGAGCGGGCGATGTATGCCAATCGCAAGTCTCGCGGGACATCCGAATCTGCTTCAGGAACTCGCTAAGCGCGCCTCGTTTGCTGAGGGAGGGGGCTCTCAAACGGAGGGCTCGATAGATTTCGAGGCGGACCACAAGCACCCCGGGAACGTGCCGCACCTCCGGCGCGATCGACTCGAGTTCCTCGTTGGCATCCAGGTACATCCCGAGTTCCAACGATCATCCGGCGGCAGAGGCATGGACAAACCCTACTTGGCCCCGTTCTCTGCGGTTTTCTCTGCCGGGCGGGATGTCTGCAGCATCCGCTCGACGAATTCCCGATCTACGCCTGACGGGTTCACGACTTCGAGAGAGTCGAGCCTGTAGGACTTCTCGGCGGGAAACTGGCGAATCTTCCCCGTTGAGAGGCCAATCCTTCGCTCAGTGCTCCAGGCGTTCCGCCACTCCATCGCGATGCTCACCGCCCAGAGATCCGTCTCATCCTCTTGCTGGATGAATCTGCCGCAAGGGAACGCTGCGATGTAGCCCTCCTCGCGAGTGAAGAGTCGCCGTGTGTAGAACCTCATTCGCGACCACCTGATGAAATCCCGCAAGGCGGGACACCTCGCGTGCGTCACTCTCCTGCGCCTTCACCCGATACCACCCGCCGAGCGCGACAAAAGCAATCACCAGCACGGAAGCGATGACGGTCGACCCCCATCGATCCCAGATCCGCGTGTACCAAGTCTCTGGTTCTGGCCCTTCGAAGGTTCGGAGAGGAGAATTTTGCACGGGCCGCTGCCTACTTCAATGAACTACGCGAGAGAACCAATGCAAAATGCGCGACTCCTCACCGCTACAGCGGGTTCAAGCTGCGGAAAAAGATTGCCCTGCCTAGGGGGCTAAGCCGCCCGAATGTACCCGCTCGATGAGCAGCTTCCCTCAGCCGGCAACAAATCGGAATGTCCGTGCAGTCAGGTCGGCGGCATCAGTTCTTCCCATGCGCACCCGAGCGCTCGCTGCAACCTAAGCACCGTCGTTAGCAGCACGTTCAGCTCGCCAGCCTCGATTTTCTGCACAGTCCGAATGTTCAATTCCGCCAGCTCGGCGAGCCGCTCCTGAGTGATCTCACGTGCCGTTCTTCTTCTTCGCACGTTCGCCCCGAACGCGGAAAGGTCGGGATCGAGGCTTCTCTTGAACACGCCCCATTACGGCGCGGTACAGGATTGACGAACACGGCGCATTGGGGCGTAAACTCCAAACTTCTATGGAGTACATTCTCTGGATAGATGGTCAGCAACGCGGTCCATTCACTATGGGCCAACTTGAATCGATGTGGAAAACGGGAGCCGTGACGGCGGATACAATGTACTGGAATGAAGGCTTGAGCGCCGCCCAGGTGTTGAAAGATCTCCTTGAGCCTGCAACCATTTCCTCAGGAGGAACTCCTCCCGCGCAAGACCATTCACCCTTCTCAAGTCACGAGGCGGCTTCTCTGCAAGCAAGGAGCTTGTCGCCCCATTGGTGCTGGCTGGGGTTAACCCCAATAACCAGCGGACTGCCCCACCTAATGCTGGGGCAGCCACAGAAAGGGATTATGATTATCGTTGCATGCTGCTCGGCAGTCCTCCTCTCCGCCGGATCCGGCGGGGTCCTTACGCTATGCACGCTTGCGATTCTTGACGCATACGCGGTGGGATGTGCGAAACGAGAAGAACTTGAGATTGGGAAGTGGGACTTGTTCCCAAATTCGCGGCGCTGTAACTTTTCATTCTGGAACTTCCGTCGCATTTTGTTGGTAGCATGCTGTATTGCTGCGATTCTCTTTCTTTTCCCACTGCTTGCTTCGACATTGCGATTGGCGGGCGCTTTCGGAGATGTTATAAACAGAGCTTTAACAGAAAGGTAGCAGGAGCTTCCAGCTTGTGCCTCTACCCGCTTACTCGGCCATAATGGGCACTCGTAAATTCGTGTACGTGATTGCCGTAACAGCACTGGTGGGTGACAAAACTCGATGGCAGACCCACGAGTCGAGCCTGGCATCCACATCAAGCCGATGCAGTGCAGGCCAGCGACCAAGGCTGCTAAAAGTAGGTTATTAGCGAGGGTTTGCTCAAAGCATTGACACCAATACAGAACAAGTCAGGCATGCGCATAAACCTCTTTTGCCGCCTCTCCTTTCTGGATCAACGTCCATCGAAATTTGTGTTCCTCCTCAATCAGCCTGTAGGGTCACGGGTGGTGACAATGCACAGGAGCAATTGTGCTTACCGCTTAGCCTTCGCCCACCTTCTCCGCTGAGCGTCAGCCATCTTGGCCCGTGCTTCAGGTGAGATGACACGTTTTCTCCGGGTCTTCTTTCCAGCCTTAACCGGAGCAGCGGTAGTGTTGGTCTCCTGAACCTGCCGTGCCTTTGGTGGCCTCCCACGCCGTGCTGGAGTTGACACTGAACTCGCGGGTAAACTTTCGCCACCGATTCCACCCATCACCTCCTGTAGTTCCTGTTCGAGTGCTACGATCTTCTCCGAGATCTCAATGGCCTTGCGAAGTTTTTGGAGTGAGGTAGTGCTAGTATTCATTACTTGGGAGTACCCGCAACGCCCTTGCCCCGCGTCAGCGAACCGGGCCGTGTCACTCTTACCCAACTCTCAGCTCGCAGCAACGTCTTAGAAGCCGCACGCGCGTTGTTTCAGGATCGCGCCCGCAAGACCCTGCCGGTTGCGAGTTCATGGTCGAGCTTGCTTGCCGGGTGAAAGCCTGAGACGAAGCACTCGTGATAAAACAGCAGGCAAGAACACCAACACTCGAGGACCTTATCGACCAGTTAGCGGACGATCCTACTCAGGTAAAGGCAGCCAAGCAGCAGTCTGTGAAAGATGCGATCATCGCGCTTCGTCCGAAGATGGGCAGCAAGGTGTTCACAAAGCGCGAGTTGATGCGCATCGTCGAAACGGCATACCCAGAACTTTCCCCTGTCGCGATGACAAACCTGGAAGCCTCTCTAGCCCGGGCAAAGGATTATGTGGAGATCGCCAAGAAGGGTGAACAGAACGTTTATCGCTTGAAGGAAAGAATATAGCCTCCTCCCCACCTCCCCACCTCCGACGTCGACGTCGTGGATTTCGGCGTGTTTGTGTCCGCACGGACGAGCGTCCGCCGCGAGCCTTCATGGCACCAAGTTCGGTTTAGGCGGGTTCTGAGTCCCAAGGCCCTTTGACGCTCATCAGATTCGTTGAGTAGGATTCTTCCGTAAGAGCCACTGCGACATTGCACTCAATCCCTTCTCCTAGTGTATCAAACCGCATCAATACCTCCTGGCCGATCAATCGTCCATCAAGAGAGTAGTTTCTGAGCGTAAGCAGATTCCCTTTAACCTGCCCTTGGCTAAAGCACATCCGGGCGGAAATCTCACGAACTCGCATTGCTCGCCCACTAATTCGCAATTCCAGAGGGGCTTAAACGAGGAAGATAAAGAATCGAATGCCATCGGACTCGGAATAGAACCCAAGAGTTAGATCACCGAGGACGTAGTTGTAAAAATCGGAGCTGTGGTGCGAGGTGAATTCACGGTCGTGTAGTCTTTTCCATTTGAGAGCGGTTCCGTGGCTAGATAACGATTTCAGACGTCTCGATCGGTACCAACATCAGTCGGCCTAGAACTTTAGGTAAGGGTTTCCAAGAGTGCACTTGGTGACTCCGATTCCATACGCAAGCTCGCCAGCAGTCCCTAGGTTGCGGAGATGCACTCGCTCTCTCCGAGCGATTAATTGTGCTGATTCACTAAATCCGGAAGTAGAGACTGCAACAATGCTATCGAAGTTGAAGGCTCCCCTGCGGCCGACAAGCTGCTGTATCCATTCACTCCCTTGCGGGCCATCTCAAGGACGATCCCTATTTCAATCAAGTATAGGAGCGGCACAGATCCTACCTTGCTAGTTATAACAAGGTCGAATTCCGCCAGTTGGACGCCCTCCTCCTAGATCCGGTGACGCGCTTCGACCTGGAAACCTGCTGGCACCAGTGCTTCCTCGAGCTTACAAACCAACATTTCCAACTCCGTGCCGTCGTTTCACATTGCAATGGGACTGAAGGCTTCCGCGGGGCAGCTTGAGCGATTTCTCCAGGAGAGGTCCAGACTTCGGTAGCACGTTCACACACCCCGCTCATTCCGGGGCGGAGATGCCCTCCTTCCACACCAAGGCAGCGACCGACCAAGTGCCCGCCTTGCTCGCCCGCGGACTTCCTGCTCGATCGCCGCGTGGCCTCAATTGCGGAGGCCCGAAGCGCTGGCCAATGATCTCCGCAAGCCGGGTATCAGGTGGTCCAACTCTGCCGCGCCTTGGATGTATTGGGCAGCGAGTGGCCTGTTGAGGTCTGCCGGGTCATCCAAGCGGCGCGCATCCTATCCGCAAGTTCTCAACGCCCTTCGCGAGGTTCTGCCTACAGCGGCGGAGCGCAGACTGTAGCACCGTTGTTCCGGATAAGTGTTCGCATGGACACTTATTTCGCCACTGAGTACACCCGGCGGAGCATCGAAACATCCCGACGCAGACGCCCTGTCATTCGCTCGTTGCCGAGGAGGTTGAATCCGGCCAAATGAGCGCAGAGCCGGGCCGGCCGCCGCGCCGCCGGCGCTCCGCCCAGGGCAACTTGATCATCGCTGAAAGTGCGAGTGCGGCCTCGCGGGAAGAGCAGCTAACGCGGGTGCCGAAGGGCTGCAACTCGTATCCGCCGCCCCGCGGGCTCGCGGTTTGATTGAAGTGACGTGCCTTTGGTACGCGTGCGGGTACTGGCGAGTGCGGGACGATGACGGGTGCGACTGGAGCGTGTTTGTTTCCACGCTGGAAACGGAGCACTGGGGCGGGAGCCCGGTGGGAAGTGGCACCTACTGCAGCGCGAGGTGTAGCACTCAGAGCGGGCCGCTCACTTCTGCCATGATCCGCTCTCGGCGTACCTAATCAATCCCGGAAGAGCTATGCTCGGACCGATCGGACCCGAGAAAAAGGCTCGCGGAAGCTGGAAGCGGAGGTCTTTATAACCTGTCAGGACGCAACAGAACAGAGATTCCGAGGCTCACGGAACCAATGGAAGCAGATCCTCAGCAGGTGTGGCTTAACGCGCGTTGAGCTACACCCCGCGCATCGAGTTGGCCGCGCACCTTCAGCGGGCCGAACGGCCGCCTTGGATTAGCGCTCGTTACCGCGCAGTACGGGCTTGCGATACAGCTTTTCGATAATCGTCGTTCATCGCGTCGCGGCGTTCGGCTGGAGCAACAGACGGCGGAAACACCCGGTGCTGATGGGTGCTGAATGAGTCGCGCTGGTAGTCTCTCAAAACCTGCCCAGCAGTCTGCCCATTGAGGTGATCGATCACTTTGGCTACTTCAAGCATGGTGTGGGAATTTTGGAACGTGTTGCCCTTCAAAACTGAATCCTTCCTTGGAAATCCAACGGAAGCCATCGTTTTTTGTGAGGATAGCCAGATGGACTGGTCCCCCTACTGTAGGAATCGAGTTTGAAAACTCCTGCGCGTTGATCATCACGTTAATCAAGAAATAGACGAAATTGATCCCCGCCTGTTCAGACAAACTGCCAATATCGGAGAAAATCCGGCTCACGTTTCCGAAATTCTTTGAGAAGGGATCGAACCTCGAGTCTTTCAGGTCGGGTTTCGGCACTGGTCCAGAGTAACCAGAGTGACGGAGGTCGGCTTCGATCTGCTGATGATATTCTTCTAGAACCTCTTGGACTCTCACATTAATCCCTTGATAGGAAGCAACATCAATGCCATTCACAACCCTTTGGATGACGTCATACTGCCCGCCAAATGTAACGTCATATTGCTTTCGTTTGATCTCCTCTCTCCCTTCCCCCACGAAGGATCCGGTGGCCTTGTCAAAGTAGAAAAGCATACGCCACACCTCTGGCTCCCGATGCCCGACGGAGTAGCCAGAAAGCAGAATCTCCATAAGTGGGCGATCATGCTCATCAGGGAGTTCACGGCTGTAAACCTCAAGAACGAACAAACGAAGAGCCTCTGCAAGTTGCTCGACCTCTTGATCCTGAACCTTACTGAACTCTTCGCAGGCTTTAAACGTCTCAACGAGATTACGGATAGTCGTTTCACCAATCCGCGCGGCTCCTGCAAAGAGCAGGGCAGCTTTGAACGGGGCGAGATCATACAACTTCGTGACGCTCGGTAGCTGGTTAACGGGCAGTGATTGAGCCAACTCCCAAATCTGGCCGACATCATTTAGGAGAGGTTTCCCATCGGCGTCGGCTTTCAATCTTCCGTCTGCTTCGAAAAAACTCGAGGTGATCTGATTCGGATATACGAGATCGAGGCTCATGGTCGCAAGGCTGTCGCACCCTACAACGACGAAATCTCGGGCAGCCAAACTTACGGTGGTCGTCATGTAGAAGTCAAATGTGTCAAGCCGTGCCGGAATAACAAGCGGCATCCAGCTACGTCTCTGGGTGCGCGTGGAAGCGATTAGCTCGAATGAGATATCAGGCCACAAGTCCCGTAGGGGCTGCAGGTCCTCATCTTCCAACGCATTTTGCCGAACGCTTGTTTAACTTGAATGCGGATTCAAGTCGGAGCTTCGCCTCGTCGATCGCCGAGCTGACATTTGTAGCATGCCAAGTTGGAGTGCAGGATCGCAGCCTTCCGCCCTTGTGAGATGGCGCTGATTGTCGGGTTCAAGAGGCATTCGGGGGAGCTACTTTGCAGCCGCCTCCGCTGAGGGTCCGACCTGCTAGGCGGGACTTATGAAGCATCCGCTCAGCAATCATGCAAAGCTACCGGCGCCCATGATGAAGCAAATCGATGCGGTGGAAACGCTGAATTGTTCAGACGTGTTCCAGACAAACCGCGCCTTGAACACAGCAAAATCACTTTTCACAAGCACACTTCCCGGCTCTTCATGAGGCATTCAATGCCTCCCGAGCTTGCCCGTAGACGGATTCCGGCCCGTGGCCCAGCATCCGCCGCTCCCCACTTTCCAAGTCTCCCTCGTAGTAGACGACTCCCGCCAAGATCGGCGACGCGTAGCCGAGGCTGGTGACGCCCACATCCGGATCCATGGTCAACGGGGCAAACCAGATTCCACCGCCTGAAACACCCCCGTAGCGTAAAGGAAACCCGTGCGCTCCTGCGGTAGCCCGCAACTCAATAAAGTCGAACGGCTCACGGTGCGCAAAGCGGATGAAAGAGGCTTCCGCCGCAAAATGGATCGCAGTCAGCACATGCTTTCCAGTGCCAAGTTCCCCCTGGTGTCGCTCAAACTCCACGGGTGAGCCCATTATCCACCAGGGCATTTGGTTGAGCGGGTATCCAGAGTACTCTGAGAACGAACGCCCGTCCAAGCGATAGCAGGATTTCCGGCTCCGGATCGTGGACAGGAGCCCTACATCTAGCAGCTTGATAACGGAGAGATCCGGTCCGTCCTCCGGTCGTTTCCACGAAGCAGGTATACCCACGGAACGATGTTCCATGTGCGCGGGGTCCACGAAACACTGATGCACGTGGTCACTGATGTTGAGTCCCAGAGGCTCCTGCCGGCGGAATACCACCTCCGCCACGTGGTACGCCGTCAGAATGCCCATGGCGTTGCCGGCGCTGACCAGCGTGCCAGACCCCAGCACCTTTTGCTGGCTGATCAGGCTCACAGAAAAGTCTGACACCTCCCGGGTCGCCGCCGCCTTCGCAGCTTCCACCTTTTCCGGAGGAATTTCGTCCTGTCGATACCGGCCATATTCTTCCATCCCAGAGGATACTCAGGTTGCTCCGCCCAAGCAATCGGGGGGAATCCAATCCTGCAAACTGGCTGTTCCGCAGAGCCTCCGAGCTGCGGAGTATATGTAGGCATGCCTCCACCTCCCACCGTCGGTGACCTGCTCTCCTGCGCCCGTCCGATAATGTTCGAGAACGAAAACGACCCGGATTTCCCATACTCCCTCGGTGGTAGTTGCTTTCTCGCGCGGTTCCGAAATCAGCTGGTCCTCATCACCGCCGCTCACTGCCTCACCGGCTACTCCCCTGATCAACTCCGGGTCGAAGGCATCGAGAACGCTGAAATTTCACTCCCTTTGCAGCGGTTGTACCGGATGAGTGCTCCCAACATCGAAGACTCCGCCTTCACGGATCTCGTCATTCTGGAAGTCGCTCAGGAGCAACTTTCCCGCGATCAGCAGCCCCTGATTACCGCCGCGGATCTGACCGGCCTTCGGACGCAGCGCCGTCCAATGGTTCAAGGCAAAACGCCTCTCGCCATCCGTGGTTTTCCCTTTGCGATCCGGACAATTGACTACGAAAACCGCCGTATTCGTAAACAGGGCTTTCAGACGGACGGAGTCTACGACGGAACCACGGACGACCAACACACGGGCTTCTTCCGCTACTTCGAAACCGAACTCATTCAAGATCGGAACGGGATGAGCGGTTCACCAGTCTTCGCCTTCCATCAGACTCCAATTGGCCTCCATAGCTGGCTTGCCGGGATGCATGTGCGCGGAAACCGCGTACATGGCCGCTTCATCGAGGCGGAAGTGATTCTGCAGGCTCTCGAGCGGATCTATGATCAGCAGCCGGTCGGGATGTGATCGTCAGAACCTGATCTCCCCCTACTAACCGCACGAGGGATCGGAAGGCTGCCTACGACCTCAGGAGCGAGCGCTTTCCTCATCCAGTAGCTAAATCAGTTCCTCTGGCCGATCAAAACACGCGTAACTGATTCACGAACCTGACTTCGCACCCGAAGGAAAACTTTCCTTCGGACCGCCGAAATAAAAAGTCACATCGGAGTTCCTCCTGTGTAAATCTATATATGAATAACTATTATCTCATATACGATACAGGGACGCTCGCGAATCACCTTTTCGATGCCGTCGGAAACGGTTTTCTCGACGAAGTCACCTTAAATTATCCCTGGGGCGCCTACAAGGAGTGGAACTACTCCCCATTTACCTGCAGTCCTAGAGGAGGAAGGTTTCATCACCCCTGTGAGCTCGGGCTCTACGCCGGCAGTGGAAAAGCATGCTGCGAGATTGAATGCAGCGGCATCATCAGTGGGAAACTCTGGGTACCCACAGGGCCTCTCAACCTCAACGCTTTTGACCTTCCGAAGTTTGCGAACGCCTACGGTTATAATAAGAAGCTCTTCCTCCAACCGGAATCCAGCGGGGGCTACGGGCCCACTCGTTTCGTAAAGGACTGGCTTCACCAGTACCACAATACGAGCGGCATCCTCTACGAAAGCGCACAAATGGCTCAGCGAGGAGATTTTGGATTATGCCTCGCCCTCACCCCGTACTCCGGGCAGGTCGTTCAGCCGCCATTCTACGTTCCGCCCGCTACTTCCTATGCCGTCACAGCGGGCGGCATCTTAGTGCCGACCAACGACTTCTATCCATAAGTCAGCCCAGGCGAACTCTTGTGTAGCGATCCCCGGATCTCCGCACCACCTTCATCTAACGTTCGCCAGCGAAGTTGAGGAGGGGTCGTTCGGCGCAATATCACGGGGGAGAATCACCAATCCGTACTTCTGCCCAGGTTGCGTGGCGGCGGAAATCGCACCCACGAGCGCATGCCCGTGGTGGCGACCAGAATGAGATTGTACTCCCCAGTGGTCCCTTTCGCGGCGAACTTCACTCGACCTGAGGCCCATCCCCGAGCCAGAGGATTGTCGCAAGTTCGCTATCGGCGGCATACTTGGCCTGAAACCGCTCGTAAGCACCGTTGCTTTCTCCGCCTGAGTCCGCGCCACTCGGCCCAACTCCTGCAAGCACCGATCTCGCTTCTTGAGCTTCTTCTCCAGTTCGTCAACCCGGTCAGGCAGGTCCTTCAGCTTTCCTATTTCCTCCCGCATCTCTCGCATCTGCGTTTCCCAAGGAGAGCAGCTTCACCCTCCCCAACGACCAGTGCCGTTTCTGGCCTCGACACCCGCGCCCGAAGGGCAGCATTCGCCTCGCTCAGAACCTCCTTCTCCCGTGCAAGCTTCTTCACCTCTGCCAGGCCTGAATGCATTGTTCTGTAAGGACCTTGCTTTGACGCACCCGCGCAAGCTCCACCCGAGCACTCTCCGCCTTCTCCAAGGCGGACTGAACGGCCGCCCGCGCATTCTCCACCTCCTCCGCGCTCGCTACCCTCAGCCGTTCGAGCTCCGCAGCAGCTTCCGTTTCGATTCTTTTCAAAGCCTCTTCCGCCGCCACTTCCCGAATAGGTGCCAGATAGTCGTCGCTGGTGAACGTCTTCATGCTGGGACCCGCTCCTTCTTTCAGTTAATCAACTCCATGTCTTCCTCACATAATCAAAAATCCCGCGCCCTCGTCGAAGAAAAGGGCGTAGTTGATAGCCGACTTCTACCCGACAAAGAATTCCAGCAATACTGAGACTTCATTATTGTCGAGCAAGTGATCAAGGATCGGCTCCAGTCTCAGGCGCTCCTGAATTCTCGCTTCGCCAGCACGTTCCGGTCGCTGACGTGCCACTGCATGTGAATTATTCTCCTGACTGGCCCACCGGTCCGCATTCCATTCGCCAGGGAACTGTTTCCTGAAGGTTTGCTCCCGCTATCGGAGCACGCGGGTTCAAGCGTCTCAAATGCGGTTTACCTTCCGCATCAACCGAGATAGCCTTGCACTGATGTCCTCAATCGTTTCAGAACGAGCCTTGCTGGCTCGCATCAACAGAAAGCTCCGACCTGATGATAAAGCCGTTCGAAAATGCCGGAGGAGCTCACGCGACTGGATTACCTTGGGCGACTATCATCTGGTGTGCAGTGCTCGCAAGCTGGTCTTGGCTTCAAACCTCAACCTTCCAGCTTATGCAAAGGAGCTAGAGGTCATCGCTCCTTCAGAGCGACCAGCATGATCGCTGCGCGGGTCCGCTTCGCAGCTAATGCAGCGAAAGGTGCCACCTGAGCAGGTCGGATGCGCTTAAAACATGAACCTGCAGCGTCGGAAATGGAACCTAAGCTCCGCCAGCGCCTCATTATAGGAGGTTCTGCGCAAGCGGTATCGTCCCCTCAACCAACGGCTAATGAGGAGTCGCGCCAGGTGGAGGCCGCGTCGACCATTAATCTATCAGTTGTTCGATGCTGACACGGGCATCGACTTGTCCGTAAGAAACTTCAAATCCTCAACAGCAACTGGATGTGCAATCACAGGTGCGAGTTCAGATGAAGTGATCGATGCGGCAAAAATTCCGATCGCGGGTACCTCGGGAAGTTTCACCTCATTTACCCCTTCTGGCACTTCGATCCCGTATTTGAAAAGGTGGCAGAAGAGGTAAACCTCTCTCAGCCCATCCGCATCGTACCGGTGTGTTGCTGTCCACCCCACCTCCCCTTGTTTCACGAAACCACGCTCCATCTCCCCCCGTACAACCCCGTCCACTGTTACGGGCATCGCGTCCCACTGCCCAATCTTCGTTCCGAGGTAGTGTACCGTCATGTTGGTGCTGCTATCACCCGCTTGAAAGCTCGCGGTAACGTCATTGCCCCCAGCAGCGGCAGCCAGGAGATGGAGGCGGCGCTTACCCTTCCCCGCTGGCAACTTCAAGATCTGCCCCTTGGCACGCATCCCATTGTTCGCGTCCTTCGGGCCTAGTTGAAAGTGGACTCCACCTGCCTGCACGTTTTCGGGCCAGAGATGAACTGGGATGGACACGCCACCCTGATCGAAGGGGTTTTCCGGTTTCTTACCCGGCTCGCTGGTGCTGCGGGCGTCGAACGCCAGTGGTATCGACGTCGAGGGAGGCACCTGTAACGCTTTTGAAGGCGGAGCCAGCTTCACGATAAACGTCCGCGGCTGGTAAGCGCCCATGTCCGTCATAAGTTCGCCAGCTTTAACTGCTGCTGGCCTCATCACATTCTCCACCCCGTTTGCTTCCGAGGCGGAGAGCACCTTCGCCGCGAAGGTTACGCGGACTTTCGCAATTGAGCTGCCGCTCAACTCCTGCAACCGGATGACCACGCCACTGCCGTCCTCCGCTTTCTTAATTGCCCGAATGGCCACGTGAGGAGAGCTGACCTTTGCGAGGGAGAACTGCTTGCCAAGATGGCCTGCATGCTGCGGCACCTGAAACGTGATCAACGGCTGGTTAACCCGCGCCGCAACCGATGCTGTCTCTGCTTCACGCCAGTCGCCGGCGTGAGGGTAAAGGGCGTGAGTCATCTTGTGCCTGCCGTGATCTAAGTAGTTCTGGTCTCGGTATGATCCCTTGGTGAAGGGAGTGTGGATCAGGGTCGAACGCAGAGTTTTGTCGTTGGGCTTGTCCCAGCCGTACTTGGAATCGGTGATCACGGAGATGCCGAATCGCTTTCCCGCATCGGTTAGGTCAGCCCACTGTTGCGCGGGCACCTCGTAAAGCTTCGGCGTGTTATTCCCACGCTCGATCGTCCCCAGACCAAGATCATAGGTCGCCTTGGGATTAGCGGCGGTGAAAGCAAACGCCATCTTTAGGAGCGTGGCCCGTTCCTTCCAGTCGATATGCGTTGCGATTTCCACCCGGTTCCCCGCTCCGCCAGCCGACAGGCTGATCCGTTGCACTACAGGAGAACCACCCGCGCGGCGTCGGATCTCCAACGTCATTCGGGCCGGCCCATCCTCCACCAATTCGATGGCAGCGGGGCCGCGCAGGGATTCCTTTGGACTTGCGTTGACCGTGTTGAAAGGGATCTCCCAAGCCGGATAAAGATCTACAACGTTGCTCCTCATCTCCAGACGCACCGGAGCCGAGAGGAGTTCCTTCTCAAGGACGCGGTCGTAGATGCTGGAGAGATTGCCGTCTGCATCGATTCGAACCCGAAACCGGGTATTCTCCAGCTGATCTATACCCGCAGTGAGTTCTCCTGCCTTCTTCTGCTCTGGTTCTGGAGTCTGAGGCTTCTTCTCTTCCTTAGAAGCTTCGATAACCGCGGAAGCAGGCGGGGGCTCTGGAAGCTGAACAAGGTTAATGTCGAAGATCGCAAACCCAACCGGTGGCACCTTTGCGAGGAACGACACGGAAGAGGTGGACGACTGATCTCCTTCCGTCCTGGCGGCGAGCTGCGCCGGCACCTTCTTCCCGTCTGGCCCGGTAACTTCCACAGCAAGCCTCGGCTTCCCAGCAAGCTTACCTAGCTCTACCTGCGTTTCGGCCACATCCTCCCGCTCGAAGCCCAAGGGGTTGTAAACCGCGACTGCGACGCCACTTCCCCGGGTGTCCATCGCGCGAGTGATCACACCCACACTATCCTGCAACACTGCTGCGAACTGGTTCTGGGCAAGAAATTCGTCATTCTGTGAGAAGGTGTACGCCCGCGGCAGGCAGGTGCCTGGCAGGACGTCGTGCATTTGGTTCCAGAGGAATCGAATCCAGTTCTCACGTAGGCGTTGGGAGGGATACTCCGCGCCCCCGAGCCATTCCGCCGTAACAGCGGCTCGCTCTGTTGAATCGGCGAGCATCTCGTTTCTTCGATTAAGCCATTTCATCTCAGCGTGGCTCGTATAGCAGCCGACGCCATGAGTGCTCATGAGCAGCTCTCCTTGATATCGAGGAAGCTTGACGCGCTCTTCCGGCGTCAACTCCAAAAAAAGCTGATCGCTCGACGCACTTACAACCTTTAACTCACCAGTAGGATTATCGACCGCCCTTTGAACATTTGTGACTGACTCCTCATTGGGAGCTCCTCCTTTGTCACCGACTCCATAGTATCGAAGACCCAAGTAAACTCCGCTCGTTTCTCCCTGCTTGTTCACTCGATCTATCCACTTCGAATCAGCGCTGGGATCGGTGTCGACCCGGTTGGCGAATGATCCCGGATTTAATGCCGCTGCGATCTCCGTGCCGTCCGGACCTCGCCACATCCCAAGGTCGAATGGCAGCGGAATTGCTGAACCCCAACTGAGTTTGTAAGACGAAAATCCCACTAATCCTGAATGAGCGGCAATGCTTGGGAGCGCGTAGCTGAACCCAAAGGAATCGGGCAAGAGAACATCATGCGACTCCTTCCCGAACTCCTGCTTGAAAAACTTATTCGTATAGAGGCTGTGCCGAATCAGTGATTCTGGCGCAGGGATATTCGCATCCACTTCGTCCAGAAAACCTCCTGCTAGGTGCCAACGTCCTTCTTCGATCCGCTTTCGTAGCTCGACGTAATCCTCTGGCCAGTACTCCTTAGCGAGCATGTAGCGCCACGCTCCACTAAAGCTGAACTGATAAGCAGGATATAGCAGTAATAGCTTAAAGTTTTCTCGCAGAGTACCTGGGATGTCGTTTAGTATCGTATCTTGGATGGTCCACCGCCATTGGGTGTCCATGTGAGCATACGCAACTGCATGAACAGCCGGGCGGTCTGACGAGCCGAACAAGCAGGGAGCAAAGCTCAATATAACGAGAATCCCTACAATTCGAACTATCTTCGAATGCAATGTAGCTCTCTGGTTTAACATAACATATTAAGGTTTACCCGGGTCCAACACTAAAGAGATTAGTCTATCCGATTTCCGTTTTCCGGATGTGGCGTCAATAGCGAGGACAAGAATGTGCGTTCTCATGCACATCGGTTGATAAAAGCATTTAAATGCGTCCGTTCTTGAACTCGAATGCCGCGTGCAAACTACCTAAAACAGTCGGGCGCTACTTCCGTCTGACAGACTTCATAATATCCCGTTGTACCCATGAACCACAAGCGTATCATGCGCAGTTCGCTTAACTGCATTCGCACGCTCAGCACGGCGGTTTACCCGAGAAGGGCTCATGACCGCCGGAGCCGGGATGGGCAGTTTTTCTTTGGGGGGGCAGCATTGTAGGTCGCGCAGGTGAGATGTGGGGCAAAGCATAAGGGCTGATGGCGTGACGCACAACCTTCAACTCACCAATTAGGCGGCATAATTTATAAGAATAGAAGACGATAAGCGTTGTTATTGCCTTTAAACCAACAACTCATCGACAGCTACGCCCGCGCAATGCGCAAACCGAGTGAACTCTCGACCTTAAAGACTTACGTAGCTAAAAGGGATACGTACTCCATGAAGCGCCGGACGCTTTAAGTTCATAAATTTGTGCTTGGAATTCTTTTTGGGAGGGTGCTGACGAAATCTTATCTCAACGTTGGTGCTTTGCGTGTAGTGTGTTCGATTTTCAATCCCCTTCGGCGCACTTGCATTGAGTTATACCGCCTCCCAAGCCCTGAACGCCGATGTACGGAACAAAGAATTGTCAATCCCTTTAATCAGGATTCGCGATCCTCGAGAAGGTTCTATAAGCAGCCCAGTATCCGCCCGGCTGTCTAGCGATCAAGTTCCCACGAAACCAAACGTCCATTCATATCGAAACTTACATAAAATATCGGCCACGACATCGGCTGTGAGTACGTCCATTCATCTTGATTATTGCTCACCTTTGCGGGAGGGCCAAGAAGTAACTCAACCTCTGCTTTGGACATGCCCACTTTCAGCAGTTCCGTTTGATTCTCGCTCACCGGGTTCTTCTCAAAACGCCATATGAAAAAACCACACACAACAGCTGCTGCGACAACGATGCTGAAAAAAACCTTAAAGGCCACCTTCATAAGGAATGGAAATGTCTAAGGACCTGAACCGAGATCGAAATCAGTAAGATCGGGGTTCTCAAAAACTGGATGAGGATAGGTTGAGCCGGGAGGCGGGCACAACTTGCCATTCTTGCATGTAAGCTGGCCTGTGTTCCATGCTTGAAGACATTTGTCGAAACATTCACCAGGAATATTTGTCTGCGAACCAAGACCGATTCCCACGTTATTGTTTGCGATGTCCATCTTCTGTCCCGGGGATGTTCCCGGACTCTCCCGCCCATTCCAGAAATCGCGAGCGCAGTCCACACCGCAGGCAGCGGCAGTGCTACACGCCGCCAAACAATGCCTCATAGCATTCCCCCCACTGGAATTGCTTGCTGTGCTGTCATGGTCGATCCCACGGGCATTCAACTCCGAAAGAGCAGATGCGCCCCAATACTGTCCACAGCACCAACACTTCGCGCTGACCAGACCGAGGTAATCAAAGGTCCCGATCGGATCGTTTTCTCCATTCCTATATGGCACTGCATTGTAAAACAGTTCAACCGTTCGCTGCTTAGTTGACTTTTGTTTCCCCGATGAGGTGATCTCTGGCGGTTGTGATCTTAACCACGCAGCGATCGTTCGCGCGTGGATTTGAATGAACATGCGCTCTCCCAGCGGGTCACGACTAATCCATCGCCCTAGTGACGTATTATAGTAACGGTAACCATAGTAGAGAAGCCCGGTTTCAGTATCTGTGTATTTGGTGCTGAACTTGAACGGATTCAAGGGCGAAATCTGCCCGATCATGCCAATCGTTTCTCCGAAAGGACCATAGATGTAACGAGCAGCCTCAGTACCATCAGAGACACGTTTAATTGCAACGATACTACCATTGCCATCAAGCAATGGCGCGTGATCCATTCCGGAGAATGTCTGTATCAACAATCCCCCAACGCCACCAGCCCCGCTCCGCGTTCCACTGAAATCAGATCCCCACGTGTACTTGCGGAGAACCGCATTAGTCGAATCAAGTTCCGCTAGAAGATTCCATTCCTCGTCATAGACGAACTTCAGAGAGGTTGCCACAACCCATGCAGTGTCAGTCATATCTCGGACAAAGACTTTCTTCTGGACCCGACGGCTCCGACCATCATAGGCGAACTCCAATCTCTGCTTGGGAAGTCCGGCCGCCGCCGCCGCCGCGATCGTTTCCATGGCGATGAGCCGATTCTCTGCGTCCCACGTATACCTCCACCGTCCATCTTCTTCCATGTTGCCGTCATCATCATAGGAGTAGATCTCCGGGTTTGCTGAAACAAAGTACTTCCCTGCTTCCGTCGACTGTTGATCGATCCCTTGACCATTTGAGCTCACCCGTGTTGCAGCAACGGTTAAGGTCGAAAAGCGTGCGGGATCAGGACTGGCCGGGTCCGATTGAGATAGAGCGGTCTCTGCGTAAAACAACTTTCCGAGTCGCAATGCAATTCTGGTTTCGACTGGACTGGTTACCGTAACCCGGGCGTTTACATCGTCGGTGATGCTACCATAAATCTTCGCGACTCGAGGCACCGTACGTTTCGTGTACTGGTTAAGCGCGTTTGTACTAACAAGGTTGGGTGTAGGACGCCGATTACCGATCGCATCGTAGGCATATGGAAACGCATATCCCGGAACAGCTGTGGCGGCACTACTATGCATAGTCCCATTAAGCACTTCTCCCCGGTCATTGTATTGATAGTTCCAGTACGATAGATCGGCAGCCGTGCTCCGAATGCGGCGACCTGCGGAATACTGCCAAGTCTGAGACTCTAGTGTTTGCGAGCCCATCGTTGAAGCGATAGTTTGTAGCCGGTTCGCGCTATCTGGTGTCCGAGTAACCCTGAGCTTCTCCGTCCCCTGACTATACGTAGCGGTAGAAAGCCAGTCCGAGTTGGCGGTGTAGCCGTATGTGACGGTGGTAGTCCCGTTACCGACGGATTCCATGCGCCCGCTCCCCGGACTAAAATGGTAGTCGTGTGTCAGCACCGGGGAACCATTGACTGCTACCCCGATAATGTCCAAGAGTCCTTTCCGCCCCGTGGACGTATAATTCTCGGTTAAGGTCACTCCGCCAAGGATCCCGCCCGCGACAGCATCTTGTTCGAGTTGCCCTAGCGCATCATATTCATATGCGTGCGTTCCGGCTGCATCTGTCATTACGTCAACCTGTCCTTTGTCGTTGTAGCTGTAATCTACGTCCGGCGTGGCATCGCTGTAATCGATTTTTTTCAACTCTCCCGCATCATTGTAGGTATACAGCGTTCTGAGGGACCCGCCACCTCGTGCCCAAATCCGCTCCTTGAGGTGCCCAGAAGGCCAGTAAGTGTAGGTAGTAGCCTTCCCAGAAGCGTCGGTCTTCGCTTTGAGGAGCGTAGATTGATGAATATAGGACCAAATAGTTACATCGCCTTCTCCGGCACCAGAGGGCCAAATTGTTCCCGTCCATCCGGCTTCAGTACTGTAGGTATGAAGCTTCCAACGCAGTCCATTTCCGTTGTAGTCATTACGTGTAGGGTATGCAGCAGGTCCCCAGGTATGCGTCAGGCGACCTTGATTGTCGTAATCGTAATTTGTGCGTTTGGTATTTATGGTCTCAGAGCTGACTTGACCAGCCCTGCGGTCCGCCACTGGGTAGAACGTTTTGCTCGTAGAGTTGCCCGGGGCGTCGATTTGATAAACGTGCTGAGGAAAGGTCGGGTGGTGGTAGTAGTATGTTGTACTGCCGGTGCGAGCGTCCTTCGCACTTATTCGACGCCCATGGCCATCATAGCCAAATATGGTAGGTGCGGTAACGCTTGGACTTGTGACTGACTGCTGCAATCCTAGGCGCGTAACGCTCACTGCTGCATTCAAACCGTCGCTGGAGACTGTACTCACAATCCTTGATGCGTCACCCTGCGATGCGTCAACTAAAACTGGATCGATTGTCACCACAGCGGTCGATTGGTTTCCAAGCGCGTCAAGATGAAGAGTTTTGCTCAACTCACCCATCGGAAATCCCGAAACCTTTGTCTTCGTTACGCTCGTGTTAGTTTCTTGGACAGCGTACCATTCTGAACCTATCTGTTGGTGGTACTCGTATATTACGCGTATCCGCGTGCCATCAGTACCATCGACGTTAGGATTTTGTTGTACGGTTCTACTTAGGACTGTCAGTCCATTTCGAAGCACAAGGCCAGTAGTGAAATCCTTCGGACTCTGCCCCGTTGAAGCCTCCTTGAAAACGTTGCCACGAGCGTCATAAGTTAATCCACGGGTGATCTCGGCTCCAGACTCTCCTTTCCGCCGCTCGTATGCGGTGCGCCCCACCCAATCCGTTGCGGTTTGGCTCCAGAGAGGCAGTTCAGGTCCATTTCCGGTTGTGGTTGTGGTCACATGATGAAGCTCATTGCTGACGGCATCGAGGTCGATCGAGTACGTGAACGTCTGCGATTGGACGCCGGTTCCAGAGATGCTCTTAATCCGTCCGTCAGCGTAATTCTCAGTTACCCTCGTGATTCCGCCAGGACGGGTTTCAGTCACCCTCCGACCACCGAACTCATAGAGAAAGCTCGTCCCTTTCCCATTCTCCGATGCCGTTTTCACCCTGCCCAAGCTATCGTATGTCCATACTAGAGCTATCGTTGCCCCGGATGCGGTCGTCGTTTCGGTGAGCTTACGGCCAGCCGCGTCATAGGTGAAGTTCGTGTCTTTCTGAGGGATTGCGGGAAGCGCTCCAGAAACGGGAACGCCGAGTCGAGACACCGTCAGCGGACGGTCAAACACGTCGAAGTTGCTGAATAGGGTCGACATACCGGTTTCATCTGTCTCCTTCACTTTACGATCACCCGACCATGTCGACCTGTAAACGATGCGCCCGTCCCTTTTACTCACGACGACATGTCCGTACCCATCAAAGGTATGAATAGTTCTGGAGAGCAAGGTGTAAGTGGCTAGTAGTGGGTCGCTCCCAACTACTCCTATGCACAAGTGCGTTTCCTCGGTTACCTGGTTGCCTCGGTTGTCGGCTATGGAAACCTGCTTCTTTGTTACGTAAGCGACAGCACTTCGATTTCCGTTTGTATCCCGTATTGCGTCGAATACCGAAGTGCGAAGCGCAGCGCCAGCGCTGTCTACATCGAACGCCCCAGTCTCAGCAGTCCAATTCCCTATTTCGTACTGGTAGGTGCGGCTTGATCCATCGCCTTCCATAATCCAAGCTTGCCGACCTGCATAGGGATGAGGTTCGTCTTTGGCAAAATGCGCCGAGGAACTGGTGATTGAGAATGGGGATGTAACTCCGATGCTACCCTGAAAAGTCGTGACCTCCAGGCGCATCGGAATCGTCCCCCCTGGATTCAGAGGATCTGGTTTCGTAAAGGCAGAACTTTGTTCCGTCCGTGATATTGAACTTCCCCCAACGAGTTGTTGTACTCCGCCCACCGGCCTGTACTCACGGACATGACCATCGCTTGTGGTCACCACATTGTGGCCGTTGCTCAGTGTTGCCTGGGCATGAGTTAGGTCACCGATCGGCTTCACTACGATCGAATCAGTAAGAGGCAACTCCGTTACCGGGTCCGAAAAGTACGTCTTTTCGAAGTATCCATCTGAACGGGTCAGAAGGCTCTGCTTACCAGTTGCTTGGTCATAAGCGTAGGTGGTAACGATCTCTTCACCTACCGCTCCTTCCCTTACTTCGACCAACTCCGCGTCGAGGTTATATATCTCTTGGCGACGGGAGATAATCACCCCCGCTCCATTCCGAACTTCTTGGGTGCGGATCGTACCGGTCGCATCGCTGACGGTCGTTTTTGTATCCGTTATACCGGTTCCATTTCTCTCCAGCGTCCATCGCGACGTGGTTACATCACCGGGAGTCTCTATACTGTTCGTATACGTGACATACGAGGTCTGGGACCCGCGTATTTCCGTAATCTGAATTTGAGGAAAAGCGCTTGTGCTCACGGTAGGAGTGCCCACTCGCCAAGTGACATATGGCGAGCCCACAGGACTGTACAGTGAGCCGCTCTTAACCCCAGCTTGCGATGGGAAGTAGAAGCGAATCTCGTATCCCGACGGTACGTCTACTAAGTCGGCCAGGGCAGTTCCACTTTTAACCTGACGTATCTGTGGACTTTCCGCAGGACCGTCGTGGATCACCTCCACTTTCGCATTCTGGTCAAAGCGCACTGAAGATCGCGTGAAGGAAGTAGCGATCAAACTGGCTTCTTCCACCCAAAGATCTCCTGCAGCTGTACCGTCTGTGGCGTTCCCAAGTCCAAAAGCAAGATCCAGACTCCCGTTCTCTTGACAGCTATCCCCGGCTTCTCCTGCACAATCCGGCTTCTTCGCCGTCAAGTGTGTCGAAGCGCTCCACTGACCTCCGTCGCCTATCACTTCATCTTGCGGACACTTTGAGGATAAGGATACCTGAATACTCGCGGCCGCCGAACTATCGGCTCCTTCAGGTGGGACAACTGTGGCAGTAATGGTTACTTTCTTCCCGAAAGGCACCTTCACCTCTCCGATTTGCCCCGGCGCTCCGACCGTTGAACTGATATCTTTCGATGCCTGCCCTTCGACCTTGAGGGTTGCAGTAATTGGCGTCTCTTCGGGAATATTACACCCAACTCCATCGAGCCTCCATTCTACTTTTAGTGACTTTCCGTCCTCGCTACAACAGTCACCGTAACTTGAATTGGAAGTGCAACTAAGCACGGTCGCACCCAGGACGAGGGCAGCGATATACCGGGAGGACAAGGGCGCTAATGCTAAAATCGGTTTAGTCACAGTAGGTCGAAACAGAAGGTGGGCAGTTTTAGTATCATTCCTTTCACTCCAATCGGGTAAAAATGACTAGATTGATGAGTTGATCCGCAGTCGATCCGGTTGCCGGAGGAGCGTTTGGGTTCCTCCCGAGAGAAACTTCAAGTCCATCGCTGAATCCATCCCCATCGGTGTCCGCCAGATTTGGGTTGGTTTGAAGTAGTGTCTCTTCATAGGAGACCAGTCCGTCGCGATCCAAATCGTGCTCCTTTTGTAGTTCAATTGCCTTTGCATCAGACACAGCAGCGCCGTGCATTTGGACCTCATCCAAAATACCGCTATACCTGCGGGTGAGCACCTTATCGCTGCCGAAATGCAGTGTTTCCGCGGACGATGCATCAAGGTTCTGTACTCCAGAAAAGTTCACGGCTAGACCGTCGGGCGTTAGTGCGCCAACACTTCGGGGTCCCCCGCCGACTTCAGTCTCCACCAGACGTTGCTTTTTACCATCCACATACAGTGACGCTTTCGTTTCACTGCGATCGAAAACTGCGGTTACGTTATGCCATCGCCCATTGTCAAACCGTTCCTGAGTCTCGAGTAGGAGGCGTAATTGAGAATCGCTGCTCCCTACGTCAAAGCTAATCCTGCCTGAGCCCATCTCCCCCACACTGAGGGCATATCCACGGCTCAAATTAACGAGCCCCTTGCTCACGATGCGGCCCGGCGGCGCAGCTCCGTAGTTCATCTTAATCCACACCGATATGCTAAAATTCTGATCGGTGCCAAAGTTGACGGTAGCGGGGCTAGCTTCGCTAATCTCGACGTGTTGATTCGAACCGTTGAACGAGAGAGCACCCAAACTCGAGACGCCAGCGGTCCAGACCGGAGCATTTACCAGAGTTCCAAGATTCGCAGTCTTCTGGCTTGCGGTCACCGCCCCGGCGTTCTCGTTCATTGCCCACCGATCGAGGTTCGCAATTGCGGAATTCGTTGCCACGGCAAACGTCGTTGTCGCACCCCCAGCAGTAAAGATCACTGTATCGCCAGTGCGCATCGTCATCGACGGCGCTTTGACCTTCGGGGAGATCCGTCCGTCGATGCCCGTCATCAAAGTGATTGTGGTCCCTGTTGCGCCTGTAGCCGGGTTGATGATCCGTCCGGAGGCGGGTGCAGTGATCGTCACGGGCGCGTTGACGAGGATGGCGCTGGTGGCTGCATCGCGCACCTCGACTACGAATGGCAATGCAGCGATTCCTCCAGCCTCGGTGGTTTGGTTGTCACCGCTGATCTTGCTAAGTTGAGGAGGAATGCCGTTGTAGATGTCAAACGGATTGGTTCCATTTGCCAGTTCTTGCGCGTTGGTAAAGGCATCCCCATCCGGATTCGCGTTCGGGTCGTAGCCGCCCGTGCGGAAGAATTCCCACTCCCACCAGTCCGCAAGTCCATCCTGATCCAGGTCGCGATTTCTGCGGGCCTGGATTTCCGCAACCGTCAACGCGTCACGACGGATTTCCCATTCGTCAAGCTCCCCTGTAAGGCGGCTTCCCGCGAGAGTGCTTCCAAAGGAAAGGAGCTCGGAACTATCGATGCTGATGCCAGCAGACTGAGTCGCCATCATAGCTCCATCAAGATAGAGAGAGGTGCTTCCCGAGGGGCTGCGCACGAGTGCCACGTGATGCCACAGTCCATCAC
The DNA here is from genome assembly GCA_031389825.1 of Spartobacteria bacterium. Lineage (GTDB taxonomy): Bacteria > Verrucomicrobiota > Verrucomicrobiia > Chthoniobacterales > Chthoniobacteraceae > JANMSW01. The sequence goes on along the minus strand of JANMSW010000020.1, from coordinate 3,781 downwards.
GGAACTTGGCGCTTTGATCCATGCTCGGAACGAGCCCCACCGTTGATACGCCATTGCTTAGCGATGCATGGATGCCATTGAAGGATGCGCCGCGCAGGGCGATTTCCAATCCTGGCCCCGCGGGGCTGCCTTTACTCACCACACCGTAATGGTCGCTCAATGTCGCAAGTGGCTGTCCGGCGCCCAGCCTTACCCAGCCGGAAACCGTAAATGCTCCAGCCTTCAAATCCAGCGATGCATGGTCGGTCACTGCGACTTTTCCCGAGCCACCTAATAGTATGCCGCCTCTGCCGTCGTAGCCAGCACTCCGTCCGACTCCGCTCTCTAGCACTCCGTGGTTCGCAGCACCCGAAGTGTCGCTGGCGCTTGAGCCTTGGCTCTCCCCAAAGCTCCACAGTCCGACAACCGGCGTGGTCACGGAGGAGAATGCCACCGGCGTCGCACTCCCTGCTCCGACGGTGATCCAGCTAGTCATAGGATAATCCGTCGCCTGATTAAAGTGAACGGATGCGTTGCCCAGCGAGTCAGTCCTGCTGGGGAGCTGCGACTGGAACGTAACCGTTCCTGTTTTTTCCAGAGAGAGGAGCCCGTCGCCCTGAGTCACCGTGAACTGCACTGGAGCGTTTGGCAGAGGTGCGCCGCCCATACTAACCTGAATCTCCAGCTTCGCCGGCAGGAACGTGCTCGGAGGTGCCGCTTGGCTATCGCTACCAGGCAGTTTGATCAAGGTTGGCTGTACACCGTTGTACCAGTCGGTGGGATCCGTCTGGTTCAGGTACTCCTGCAAGTCGAGGACTCCGTCTTCATCCCTATCTTGACTTCCATTTCGCACAGTGTTTCCGAAGTACTGAATCTCCCAGGAATCCAGCATTCCATCTCCGTCTCCATCAGGATCAAGCGCGAAGTTTACCGCGTCCGCGACAACATAGCCAAAGACGTTGAGATTGGAGACTTTCACTGAGGCTTGGACACCGGCCGTTAGGTTATAGCTTCCCAAGTGCCTCCACATTCCACCAACCCCCAACGAGCGCTGATTCACTGTTACATTTGCAATTCCGCCGGGGTGCGTAATTGTAACTGGCACATTTTCGCCGGAATTTTTGTTTGGTACGACCGAACCCGTATCAACCGTTTCGTCCTGACGCCACCAGAGGTAGACGTGATATAAGCCGGAGACCGCAGGCGTCGTCTTGAACAGCACTTCGCGGAGCCCACTTACATCGTCATCGTGCGAGTACGAATACTCGAAGTCGGTAGTTGAGCCTGTCCCTGCGAATCCAGCGTCATTCCATGTGCCGGTGAAAGCCACCTTTGCCGCTCCATCCAGGTCGTCGAGAACGGTCTCGCTGTCGGACACATATTGGAAGCGGACTGCATCAGCGCTAATCGTACCAGTACCAGTGATTTGATTGCTGATTTTCACTGATCCTCGTACAATCCCATTAACGTCGGGATCGAACTGATAGGTTTGGATGGATATCCAATGCCGACCTTCCTGCGCTTGATTGACGCGGATGGTATTGTCACTCACTAAAATCCCATTCCGGGTCCCAGTGATCGTCAGCGGCACGCTACTTGAAGGTGAGGGAACGGTGTTCCAGCGGATTTGAACGCGGTATCTTCCCCGGACTGGCAACACTGCATTCCACGTCAACGCTGCCGACTCGGACGCAGCACCCGTTGCGGACGAGTAGTTCCCCACGTTGGCGTCCACCGCGAGCATGGAGGACCAGGCTCCAACCTTTGTAACTGCGGTGTCATTGTCATCGACGACGACTTCGGGCATCACCGGAGAGAAGCGTACTGCATCAGCCATCACCCACGCAGTGGTGCCATTATTTCTGATCAGGAGACTGCCGCCCGCTCCTTGGTCGAACCGGTATGTGCCTACCAGAGCCCAGCGGTCGCCGTCCTTGCGATGGTTAACGGTAGTATTGTGGATCTTACCTCCCGCATATGTTACACGAACGGGAACGCTGTTGGAGTAATTGACGTTCTCTTTCCACCACATGTACACGCGATACACTCCTGAAACCGGCAGAGTCGGCGTGAAGAGAACGGACTTGTTGCCTTTACCTGCATTCCCATCGCTTAGGAACGCTGCGCCATAGCGCGGAGTCAAGGTGCTCCGAGTCCAAGTTCCCGTCACGGTGATTCCTGGTACGCTGTAAATTTCATCTGCGTTCAGAATGACATCATTCGTGTTCGCCACAGCGAGGGGGCCAACTACCAGAGCCTGCAGCCCAAAAAAAAGTAGTCCCAACACACGGATGCCATGGAAGAAAGCAGATCTCAGCATGGTGCAAGATGACGGGGGATTGCTCGAAGTGTGCGTGGCGTACTGTTCATCCATGGGAATTTTCTTGGCAGAATACTCGAACGTCACTTCAGCGAAGGTGAAGCGCATAACCCATTCCTCCCGTGATGAATCGGACCACACAAACTTTCCTACTGCCAATAGCTCTGGCCGACGCCTGCTGATATACTCAATCTTGCTTACCACAAGCTTTTTGTGCCTCTTTACGATGTCCGCTGACGGTCGAAATACAGGGAGCAAAGCAAGCTGCGCAATAACCGTAAGTGAGGAGCGATGAGGCGCCTTCTACATCCGGCAGGCCCTCCAAGCTCACAGGCTGATGTGCTCTCCGCTACATTCCCCTGCCCAGTTTCGTCTCCTCGCCGGGCACAAGAACGAGGAGCGGGCGACGATCCGCATCGGGATCTCAATTCATCCGCCATCACTTACCCGTTCCTCCGAGTTGCAGAAGCTAGGGTTGGGTTCTCAGCCAACAAATGGCCGCCTGTGGTTTCCAGAGTAGAAGAGAATTAATCGCGACATGCTCTCAGGGTTCCCAATGGCGTATGGGGAAACCGGCCCGGCCCGCAACTTCGAAGAACGGCTCCCCAGCAAGAGCACTGGAGGAGGTGAAGTATGAACCCCAATGGCTGCAGCAGAGGTAACGCCGCGCGGAATTGACTCACTTAAGGCCGCGCTCACTTTGGAAACTCCATGAACCCCGGCGGAGTCACTGGTCACCTGGCAGCAGCGCTGCTTGTCACGCCCCAAGCAGGTGTTTGTGAATTCCATGTCCGACCTCTTTCACAAAGCGTTCCCTGACGATTACTTCGTGCGGGTAGCGCAAGTAATGCAAGCGGCCAAGTGGCACACGTTTCAGGTCCTCACCAAGCGCCCTTTGCGGATGCAAGCACTCTTGCGCGGCAAGCTGAACTACGCGGCCCATCTGCCCAACATTTGGTCCACCTCCTCCAAGGTCGTCACATCAGGGCGGTTCACGTCGAAGACCTCGTAACACAGGGGAAAGCCTTCTGAGGAGACGACCAGCGCCACGACCACCTGCAGGCAATCCGGACGATGATCGCGCGAGTAGCCGCGCTTGGCTTTCTCCACTCCCTGCGCCTCCCCTTCGAAGTAGGTGCTGGTGAGATCGTCGAGCAGGATCTGGCAGTCGGCATCGAAGAGATCACTCCAGCGTTCCTGCAGGTGTGCGAGCAGCGCATCCTTGTGCTCCACGGCCTTGTTGAGCGCACGGTAGAGCCGGTCCTTGCCGCCACGGCTGCGTCGCAGCCGAGCAGGAAGTCCATGGCGGTGCGTCCGAACCAGCGCTCATGAACGGACAGTTCGCTTCCCGGGGCACACAGCCGGTTGACGCTCAGCAACTCCAGCACCTTCGCCCATTCCACGGGACCGCAATGTCCCTGCAACTTTTTATTCCAAAAGGCATCGAGCTTGAGTTCCTACCACATCCGGCAGCCAATCCAC
>JANMSW010000019.1:0-2675 GCA_031389825.1 Spartobacteria bacterium | reverse complement strand
CGCGAGACCTACCTCTCGTATGTCGTCGCCATCGCGCGGCAGCAGCAAGGTGATCCCGCCACGCTCGATGAAGACGCCGGGCAGGAGTTCTTCCTCTTCCAGCGCAAGGAGCGGCGATAGGCGCCCAGTTCCTGCGGCTGGAGATTGCCGCGTTGCTAGCTTTGCGGCTCTGCGCAAGAGCTAACCGTCTTCCATTTTGCCAGGGTTCATCGCAGCGGTCGATGTCTCTTCTGGGCTTCAGCATCCAAGGTGCGGCCAAGATCGTTGAGCGACGAGTTGCCGCTGAAGTCAGGTGAGAACGGATCGAGCTGATCTGCGCGCCGCACAAAGCCGAGAAGGACTGCCCGAGCAATAATCACGAACCCGGCGCGACCCCACTGATAGGTCATCAGGTTGCGGAAGTGCTGCGGGTGCTCTGAGCGTTTCTCAACGTTCGGCATTCCGGTCTGTGAAGGAGTCGCTGCGGTCGCGATGCCGCGATGGTCGTCCCACGCGGCGTTTGCAAGGAGCATAAGACCAGACAACACTACGCAGTAGGCGAGAATGCGCATGGTTCGCTCGGGTTTAGATCGTTTGCTTGGCGTCGTTCATAGCCCTCTTTCGTTAGGCGCCCTTGAGCGAGTTACAAGTCTGTTTCCTCAAGCTCGGCAATTCTCATCAGTGAGCGAAGCAGTCCGATCTTTAAGGGAGAATTCCCGTGAATGGGGATAACGAGGCGTTCGCGCCGACCGACCATCGTGAAGATGTGATGGCTGCCATAATGCGTGCTAGCGTCCATCCCCTGTGCTCTATGACTTTGGCAAGGTGCCGCCCTGAAACCTGTTTCAAAGGGCAAACTCCACCAACTGGTCCGGTTCGACAATTGTCTCAGTCGGGTCTCCAGCTTCCAGCCAACCGCCAACGGCTTCCTTCAGATTGGCCATCACTTCGTCAATGGATTCGCCCTGAGTGACGCACCCTGGCAGGGCGGGAATCTCCGCCCAGTAACCACCTTCTTCTGCGGGGTGGATGATTGCTTTGAGAGTCATGGGCGGATCATAGCAGTCCGCAGTTGCTTGTCGAAGGAAGAGACGCCGCCGCGCCTAGACATGATGGCTGTGTGCCAGTCGCAAGGCCACGTCCATCGGTCGAGAAAAAGAAAGTGCTCCTGCCTTCTTTGGATCGGAAGTCGCGGCTTGTTCGAACACAGGCCCGAGTAGAGCCGCAAAGGGAGCTTTCGGCGAGCCGGAAGCGCTGCGAGCGGAAGACCCGCAGCTCCTGGCGACGATCCCGGCGAGGGTATGGCGATCCGCATGGGTGGTGCACAGCCAGCCCGCGGGCAGCGGAGAGAAGGCGCTGGAGTATCTCTCCCGCTATGTCTTTAAGACCGCCATCTCCTCCGCGCGCCTGCTGTGGCAGGATGATCACCGTGTGGCGTTCTCTTACCGCGACGCCGCCACTCGCGAGGAGCGCACTTGTCTCCTGGCTGCAGACGAGTTCCTGCGGCGCTTCCTTCAGCATGTCCTGCCGCAAGGCTTCCGAAGAGTGCGCACGTATGGCTGGCTTTCGCCGGCCGCGCAGATCCGCAAGAGCCAGGTGTATGCGCTGCTCGGAACGCATTCATCACCAGCCAGCGAGGATCGCGGTACGCCGCAGTCTCCACCAGCACGCAAGCACCGGCCCGTCCAGACCCTCTGCCCGCATTGCTCCAGACCGATGTTCCGGATCGGTGAACTCAGCCGCGCTCCTCCTCGCCCGCCATGCGTCTCTCTTCGATAAACAAAGCCAGAGGTGCTCAAAACGTCTTCGCCAGATCAGCGGATCCGTTCGCGCAAGCACCTGCTCTGTTCCTGTCCTGGAGCTGCTCGAAGCAATCGCAGCAGCGATGCTTTCCGCTCTATCGAGCCTCCCCCGGTTGCCTCAAGTCACTCTTCATACCCATACCGGTCGAATTAACAGCCGTTCCCTCCCGTTCCTGTCATTCGACCGACCTTCAGCGCCACTCGGCCTGAAAAGCTAATTCCTACCTGAGCGCAGCTGTGACTCCCGCCGGGCTTGTTCAACCCTGATTAGCTTTGCGGCTCCGCGCAAAGCTAACCCTCTTTCGTTAGGCCTTAGACGTAGGTAAAACATGCCTCGAACCAAGTCTGTGGGTAGGCACCAGATGGCCAAAGTTCGTTGGGGAGCCGGACCTGAGTCGCGGTGAAGGAAACATAGTCAATACCGTGCTGGGGGAACAGGTCGAGCACTCTGGAACGTATGTCAGGCTCCAAATGAATCTCCTCGCGGATGGTCGCCAGTGGACCGAGCCCACTGAACGTAACGACAGCCGGAGCTTGGCTGTAGGCGACCGCCTCGGGGGTGGCAGACCCTAAATCTGGATCAAAGGTCGGGTATCCGCCTGCCACAGTTGGTAGAGCGACAGCGGCGAGTTCGTAGCTGTCCTCGACCGCGCTAGCCCGAGTTTCGCAGTTTGGCGGGGTATTTAACTTTTTCCGCCATAGTTTGGCGTGTTCTTCAGAGGCGGGGGAGCGCTAGAGGTGCTGAGATGGCCCGTGTGACAACCCACCCTATTCTCAGGCTCCGCGGAATGAGGCAGGATCACGGGCGTCATGTTCCTCAAGCGCCATCAGGTCCGCAAAGACGGCAAGCTACACGTCTACTACTCGCTGAGTGAAAGTGTGCGGCTGAGCCGC
>JANMSW010000008.1:0-92007 GCA_031389825.1 Spartobacteria bacterium | reverse complement strand
CCACCGAAAAACCCTGTAAGGGTTGTGTCGGGACGGTGGACGCTGCACTCTCGGCGAGGTGCCTCAATCACTCGCGAAGATCCTCCTGCATGCGGTCTTCTCGACAAAAGACCGGTACCCGTTTCTGCGCGACAGCGGCATGCGAGCACGTTGGCGGTTGGCCCCAAGGCGATCTGCGGTGAGAGGCTCGCCGTTTCTTTGCGCGTTTAAGAACGTGGACACCGGCATATTGCCCAGAGACCAAGTGCCAGAGTGATGCAACTCAGTGCAGCGGCAACATAGATCCAGGGAGACCTCACGGTCGGGGCATTCCGCTCATCCATTACCGCGAGCTGGTGGGCCTGCAACGCTCCTGTTGCAATTGAAGGCACTCGCTCCGAAGCCACAAATCTCTGGGGAGTCGCCGCGGACACGTCCGTAATTGGCATTCGTCCTGGACGCACACCCTCGAAGTCGCCGGCTTTCAACCTTTCTTCGTTCTCGCGATACCACTCTCGCAAAATCTTCAGCACACCAGCTCGAGGGTTTGTCGACTCCTTGGAAAGTGCATGCCCCCACTGCTGGATGTCCGGCTGGAATAGAGGGGCATGTTTTAGTGTCTCGAGGATCCCAACTGCAGCGCTGGACTGCGTAGGCATGAGACCTAGATCACCGCCCGCCCATTCGAAAACCTCCTCTTTGAAAAGGAGATCGCCCACCATCGAAATGAGCTTCGCATTGCGCACGATTTCGAATCTCGATGCCCAGTCCGCCCTTGGACCTCGCCTAAAGCTTTCGGCGAAGTATTGCAGACCGGAATCGTCTCCCATTGCAGCAAGCTTATAACCTATTGCTGTCCGGTTGATCCGGAAGTACAGCGGTCCTCCCCCTCTTCGATATGCCCCTTCAACCAGCGAATCACTAGGGCCCGGTCCTCTTTTGAGAGGTTCTCAATCCGCGAGTGATCAATCCCGTTGAGGTGGGGCTGAGCTTCGAAAACGTAGACATAGATGCTTTGCCCACGCGCCGCCTCGTCCGGCGCGAGGGCCGGAGCGCCTACACCTGCTAAAAGCACCAGGTTCAGTAGGAGAGCAGTGATCATGCAAATCAACGTAGGATAGAATAAGCCGGGGTGGCGACAACCTCGAAGCATGTTTGCCGACTCTCCCCAAGTGCGATTCGCAGCGGGAGCAGCTCCGCAGCACCCCGAGCCGTCGCAGAATTCGCTTACGGGCGCAGCGTCTCGGTCCGACCACTCCACCTGCCAGCGGGCAGCGGCGTCGTCTTCCGCAATAACCTTTCTCGGCTGCCCGCTGCAGGTGAGTCTATTTCGCACGCGTGGGTAAAAGCCTGAGTCCAGCTCTGGGGTTAGCTCTGGGGTCAGCTCTGGGTCAGCTCTGGGGTCAGCTCTGGGGTCAGCTCTGAGGTCAGCGAGGAGTTCGGCAGGTTCTGATTTTTGAAAACTCCGGACAAGAATGTCTGGGCTCCCAGTTGGGAGGGGCAACGCTCCGGGTCGGCGAGTGCAGGTTGCGTCGCGGATGAGCTTGAGGAGGTAAGTCGTGGTGGACGGGCGACTAGCCAGCCAGGCTTACAGGAATTTGCTAGCACCTCTCGCGCCACAATGGTGTTCATGCAAACAGAGCACGTAAACCAGCTCCTTTCGGCAGAAATTGCCCATCTGGAACTCGAAGCTCCGAGTTCCTGCTACTCAACCGAGGCGATATTTGAAGCAAGCTTCCCCCATTTTATAGCAACGCTGAGATGCATGTCGGGATCCTTTCCAGATATTTGGGGGAATGGTGCCTCTTGGATGGTGGAGCTTCCTTCCTAGAGAGGGGAGCTCCGAGATAAAAGGTGCAAGGTACCCCAAAATAGTGCGGAGCTTGAGTAGTTGGAACTCGGAGCTTCCCACTCCCGATACTGAAGCTTCCCTGAAATTGCTCGGAGCTTCCCACAATTTGTCGCAAGCGTGAGACTCGGGAACTCGGAGGTTGCGTATCGGGAGTGGGTCCGTTGCCTCAATTTGAGGGAAGGGAGGGTAGATGGAACTCGAGGGTTTAGTCGATTTCGGAGGGCCCCGAGTCTCCGACTACCCACCTCGACTCAGTTGAAGGTATCGGCTCTATACGGAAGGAAGACGCCATGATCGATGACTGAGGCACGCCCGCGGGATAGAGGGAGCTATCGGGATCATCCCGTAACAGCCTCCGAAGCGAGCGACCGCCGAGCTTCGGGGTTATTGCGAAGATCGGGAATGACCAACTACCTATGCAGCACTCTCCTGCACGGGGGGCGCCTGGCGACCTGAGAGCGCGGCTCTGGCGAGAACGGCAAGTAGGACGATGCTCGCGCCCATTAGAGAAAAGGTGCCCGGGCTCTCTCCCATTGCGAGCATTACCCAGAGGGGATTCAGGACGGGCTCCAGCATGGTGATCAGCGTCGCGCCCAACGCGGTCACGCGCTGGATGGCAAAGCTGTAGAGGACATAGGAGAAGCCGAGTTGGACGACGCCGAGCAGCAGGAGCGGCCCCCAGGCCGAGGCTGCGGGCCAGCCCACGCTGGCGATCACTGGGAGACCGATCAATGCAGTGAGAAGGTTGCCAAGCAGCACGACCTGCATGGGCCGGCCGGCGCGTTCCTTCCGCAGAAGGAGCGTCATGCCGGCAAAGGACAAGCCGCTCGCGAGCGCGACCACGTTACCCCAGAAGCCGCGGGGGCTCAGCTGATCCACGAAGAAGAGGCCAATGCCCCCGAGCGCGACCGCAATGACCAGCCAATCGCCTCGCCGGGCTCGCTCTCCGAGCACCCAGGGAGCGAGGAGGGCGACGTAGATGGGCGCGGTGTACTGAAGGAAGATGGCATTGGCTGCCGTGGTGAGACGGGTGGCGACGACAAAGAGGAGCACGGTCGCGGCGTAGGCCACTGCGCCACTCCACTGGATAGCGGTGAAACGCTGGCGGGGGAAGTCGGCGCAGAGCAGGACGATCGGGATGGCAATGGCGCTGCGCGTCGCGGAGATGGCCACGGAATGCCACTCGACTGACTTGATCAAAACTCCCCCCAGGCTCCAGAGCACAGCGACGACGAGCAGCAGCGCCGGACCGGCGAGGCGGTGATTCATCATCGGGGGAACGGCAGAAACAACTTGGGGCTTTGCACAGATGGCATAGAGTAAACGCTTGACGATTTCACTTGGTTCAGCCGTGCGCCATTCCTAAGTTCGCAGGCCCTCGCCTATTCATGACTCCCGAAATTCTGAAGACCATAGAGGCCGGCAAAGTAACGGCCGCCCAAGGTGCCGCGCTCGAGAAACTCCAGCCAGGCACCTACGTATTGCACAAGAGTTGGGGCTTCGGACAGATCACGGCAGTCGACTTCCTGGTCAATCAAATGACCATCGATTTCAATACGAAGCGCGCACATCCCATGCAGCTGCAGTATGGCGCCGACTCCCTGCTCCCGATCGCCCCAGACCACATCCTGGCCCAGAAAGCCGCCGACATCAGCGGAGTGAAAGCCCGCGCGAAGGACGATCCTGTGGCATTCATTCAGCGCGTGCTCCGGAGCTATGGGGGCAAGTCGACGCAGGATCAGATCGCCCAGGCGTTGGTGCCGGATGTCTTCACCGAGGCGGAATGGAAACGCTGGTGGGAGAACACCAAGAAGCTGCTGAAGAAGGATGGCCACTTTGCGATCCCCTCGAAGAAGGGTGAGGCAATAGTGCTCCGCGAAGCGGCGGTATCCCGCGCGGACGAGCACCTCGTAGCCTTTTCGCATGCCCGCCAGTTGAAGGATCAGCTCGTAGCGCTCGATCAAATTCTCAAGAACCTCGAGGAGTTTACCGACCCAGCGTCTCAGCTACAACCGATCGTGGTCGCCGCAGAAGATGCCGCACGTAAGAACGCACGACTGAACACGGCGGCAGCCCTCCAGTTGCTCGCGGCCCGCGATGAGATCGCGGAGCGGTCGAATGGAACTGTGCGTGCTTCCGAGTCGATGAGCGTGGCAGCGATCCTCCGCGAGGAGGAACGGCAATTGATGACGCTCCTGGAGCAGATTCCGATGGCCCGGCTCCGTCGGATCCTGGCAGAACTCCCGGCAGCGTTCGAGGATTGGGTAAGCCGCGCGCTGGTCCTCGTGACCCGCGGGAATGCCCGCGTGGTAGGCGAGTCGGCGCGTCTTCTTCAGGATCTCGGCAAGACGGAGGATCTCCGTGTCGGACTAGACCGCGCGCTTCGCGACCATTCTATTACATCGGCTGCGCTCACCTGGCTTTGCGACAAGCGCGAACGAAAGGGCGAGTTCCGTGAGCTGATCCATCCCCGCGTGCTCAGCGCGATTCTTTCGGCACTCGAGCGCGATCAGTTCAATGAGAACCGGGACCGCAAACTTCACGACCTCCTGATGAACGACAAGGAGCTCCTGCCTGACCTGGTGGCAGAAGCGAGCGGCGAGGAACTCCGCGAGGTGATGCGCAAGCTGCTCGTCACCCCCGTCTTCGAGGAGCTGAACAAGCGCTCGCTACTCGGGCGGATCGTGCGGATTCACCCTGAGATGCAGAGCATGATCACGAGCGACTCCGAGGAGCGCCAGGAGGCGCTGGTCGTCTCGTGGAGCAGCCTGGAACGCCGGAAGCTCGAGTACGAGGATCTTGTGAAGAAGAAGATCCCCGAGAACACCAAGGAAATCGCGGTGGCGCGCTCCCATGGGGATTTGCGGGAGAACTTCGAGTACAAGGCGGCCAAGGATATGCAGCTGGTGCTGATGCGGCGCCAAGCTGATACCGAGCGTGAACTCGCGCTGGCACGTGGGACTGATTACTCGAATGCAGATCTAACGCAGGTTTCGATCGGCACAATCGTTACGGTCAAGGACGTCGCGACCGGAGCAACAGAGGTCTACACGATCCTCGGCGCATGGGACGGCGATCCGGAGAAGGGCATCATTTCCTATCAGACGGCGATCGGCCAGGCGCTGCTCGCACATAAGATCGGCGAGAAAGTGCCGATGCCGACGGAGCACGGCGAGCGCATGGTGCAGATTATGTCCATTGAGGCCTGGCGGAACTCAGTGCTCCAGTAGCTACACCGAGTAAGTAGCAGGTCATTTTAGGCGGCGGGGTCTTTAGACCTCGCCGCCTTTGTGCTTCCTAGGTCGCGCCGGGATGGACCAGCTCCGAGCAAGCCCTTTCTGACGAAAACACTTGTTCTTGCAACAGTGTCTCAATAGGAAAAGCGCCCGCTAATGAGACAGAATCGCAAATACCAGCCCATCGCTCTCCTCGGCTCTATCGTCACAACTCGCCCGAAGAGCCTATCAGTCACCCTCGCGCTGTTTGGCGCAGTCTTCACCGCCACCCTAGCCACCGCACAAGAACCTGCCGAACTGCAGGAAATCGTTGTCGAATCAGAGGCTGAAGCTGACGAAGTCGTACAAGGCCCCTTCCTCCCAGACGTCCAGGGGACGAAGATCTATGCGGGAAAGAAGACCTCCGTCATCGATCTGGACCGACTGCCGGAGATCACGAACAACAACTACCGACAAGCTCTGGCAACGACACCGGGACTTCTAATCAGCGAAGAGTCCTCTCCGCTGGTGAGCATTGGCTACCGCGGCCTTGACCCGCACCGCGTGCAGTTCATGCAGGTGCTGAAAGATGGGATTCCGATTCACGCCGATCAGTTCGGCTATCCCGAGGCATATTACACGCCGCCTCTCGATACGGTGGATCGCATTGAGTTCCTTCGCGGCGGGGCGGCGCTCATCTATGGTCCGCAACCGGGCGGTGCACTGAACTACGTCACCCATCGCCCCCGACTGGACCGCCCATTCTCCTTTGGAACAAAGCACACCTACGGGAGCGACGACTACTACTCTACATTCACCTACGTAGACGGCACCTCGGGGCGCTTGGGTTACTACGGGTACTTCAATCACCGGCAGAGCGAAGGCTTCCGATCCGCAAATTCCGACTACGATCTGAACGCAGGGCACTTCAAGCTGGTGCTCGATGGCGACACGAGCAGCCGTTGGATTCTGGCTTTTGACGCTTACGAAGAAACCCACGGCGAGCCCGGCGGTTCGACCTTTGCCACGGGACCAGGTGCGATCAACTTCAACACGAATCACGATGGCGCGTCGCGCCTCTATGACCGCTTCGAACTCAAGCGCTACGTCGGCTCGCTGACTTGGGAGAAGGACTTCTCCGAGGGCACGAAACTCAGCATCAACAGTTGGGGCGGGTACTACTCGCGGTACAGCTCCCGGCAACGCGGCGGCGGCTTTGGCATTCTACCGAGCGGACCTGACGCAGATACCGCGTCGGTGGAGTTGCAGGAGTTCTACACCTTCGGCGTGGATACCCGGTTCCGGCACGATTACGAGGCATTCGGCGGTACTCACACGCTGAGCACGGGCTTCCAAGTGTACCACACGAACTCCCCGCGCGAGGATAGACGCGGCGACCGCAAAGATGCCCGGGGCGGCGTGCTCCGCAACGAAAGCGAGCGCAACGTCTGGTATGCGCCGTTCTTCGTGGAGAATCGATTCAAGTTTGGCGCTCTCTCAATCACTCCAGGTGTTCGCTTTGAGAATATCTGGCAGCGGGTGCAGGAGAGCGTAAACGTCGAGCGAACCGCGGCAGGTCTCGGGCTCGAGAGCGAAAGCGAGTACAACTTCGTACCGCTCTTCGGGCTGGGCGCTGAATACGAGGTCGCTCCGAAGGTGGCCTTCTATGGCAATGTCTCCCAGTCCTATCGACCGACCGTCTATTCGCAGGCGGTGCCGACGGGCGGAACCGTCGTGGTGCCCACTGATTTGGAAGAGTCCAAGGCTTGGCAGTACGAGATCGGCTTCCGCGGAGCGCCGACGCCGTGGGTGAACTGGGACGTAAGCGCCTTCCTGCTGGATTTCGACGATCAGATCGGAAACATCGCACTACCCGGCGGCCGCAGCACGCTTGGCAACGTAGGCCGGGCACAGCACCTGGGCTTCGAGGCGGCTACTGAGTTCGACATTATCGGCTTCATCGATCACTTACACGGCTCGGCCTCAGCACCGATCCCCTACAGCGGAAAGGAGAAACAGGTACTTCCTCCTACCCCGCCGAGCTTGGTGGAGCGCTTTGGCAATCTGAGCCTGTATGGAAACGTCACGCTGCTCGATGCCGAGTACGTGAGCGGCCCTCTGGAAGGGAATTCTCCGCGATATGCTCCTGACTACATCGTGCGCGCGGGCTTGATCTATCGCTGGCAGGACAAGGTCAAGGCGGCGTTCCTTGGGACGTTTGTCGGCGATAGTTTCGCGGACGATGCGGGAACACCCGAGCGGGCGGTTCCTGCTTACATGGTCTGGGATCTCACGGCGGAAGCAAGCGTCTACAAAGACATCGTCAGTGTGCACGTGGGGATCAACAACGTCTTCGATGAGAGCTACTACTCAAGAGTGCGCGACGATGGGATCGATCCTGCGAATGGCCGGAACTACTATGTTGGCGTCGGCCTGAAGTTCTAAGTCACACCGAACTGCGTCACTCAGACAACCGCCAGGGAGAGGTCTTCTTCCTGGCGGTTTCTTTTGTCTTCAGGGATGGCCGCTCCGGTCGCCTGCTGCACCACTTCGTGATTGCCAATCGCCGCAGGCAATTCTATTCCACTGCCCCACTTCGCCCTGGCAGCCGGTTCATGCCGCCACCTCCTCGCGAACAACCAACCACTTGAAGTCATGTCTCTGACCATTATCTCCGAAATCCGTGCCCGCCAGATCCTCGACTCACGCGGCAACCCGACGGTCGAAGTCGACGTAGAGCTGGCCGGCGGAGCGATTGGACGCGCCGCGGTCCCGAGTGGAGCCAGTACTGGTGAGCACGAGGCAGTGGAACTGCGTGACGGAGATAAGGGCCGATACCTTGGAAAAGGCGTGCTGAAGGCAGTCGCGAGTGTGGAGAACACCATTGCTCAGGAACTCGAAGGTGCGGACGCCTTGGAGCAGGTGGCGATCGATAAAGCGATGATCGCTCTCGATGGCACTGCGAACAAATCGAATCTAGGCGCAAACGCGCTGCTCGCAGTCTCTCTCGCTACAGCCCACGCAGCGGCGAACCAGATGGGGTTGCCACTCTTTAAGTACCTCGGAGGTCCGAACGCCAAGGTACTGCCGGTACCAATGATGAATATCCTCAATGGCGGGGCTCATTCCGATGCGCCTATCGACTTCCAGGAGTTCATGATCGTCCCGCGGAAGTTCGAGCGCTTCTCCGAGGCACTCCGTGCGGGCACTGAGATCTTCCATGCTCTGAAGGACGTGCTCAAGGGGCGCGGCCTATCCACTGCGATCGGTGACGAAGGCGGCTTCGCTCCCAAGCTGAACGACGCGCACGATGCACTGGAGACTATCGCTCAAGCGGTGAAGAAGGCGGGCTACAGGCTGGGTGATGACATTTTCATCGCGCTGGACGTCGCTTCGAGTGAGTTCTACGACGCTGGTTCCAAGCAGTACGTCTTCAAGAAGTCCGATGGATCGAAGCGCACAGCTAGCGAGCTGGTCGCCTACTACCAGGAACTCCAGAGCAAGTACCCGATCATCTCCATTGAAGATGGCTGTGCCGAGAACGACTGGGACGGCTGGAAGCTGTTGACCGACGCGATGGGGGTGAATACGCAGCTGGTCGGTGACGATCTCTTTGTAACGAACGTCGAGTTCCTCCGTAAAGGCATCGAGCGCCAGGTGGCAAACTCGATCCTCGTCAAGGTGAACCAGATCGGCACTTTGACCGAGACTCTGGACGCAATCGAACTCGCCAAGGAAAACCGCTATACGGCGGTAATCAGCCATCGCTCAGGCGAGACCGAGGATACGACCATTGCAGACATCGCAGTCGCTACTAATGCCGGACAGATCAAGACTGGTTCGCTATGCAGGAGTGATCGTGTTGCGAAGTACAATCAATTGCTGCGTATTGAAGAGGAATTAGGTGACAATGCCGTCTACGGCGGTAAGATGCGCTAAGCGTGAGCGTATCCAAGGTCGAGCGTCGTGATCCCTCTGAAGACGGCATATGGCCGTCTCTGAATCGCTTTCTCCTAACGCTGATCGCGGTGGTGGTCTTCACGGCTATCGGCTATCGGATGATGCCAGAGATTGGCCGGCGTAAGGATCAGGAGGCGAAGATCGATGCCCTGGTCGGGCTACTGACCGAGCAGCAGCAACTTCTCGCCCGCTATACGCGCGAGGAGTACCTGCTCAAGCATGATCCGGAGTACATCGGCCTAATTGCACGGGATCGTCTGGATCTCATGAAGCAAGGCGAGACGATCTACCGTCTTGATCCTCCTCGCCCGGATCCTTCGCGGTTCCGACTCAACCAGTAGGCTGACGCGTCAGGACGACGGACGCTCCGTTCGCGTCCGACGTCATCGTCGCCTCTTCGAGCGTGCTCACAGGTTGACATGCGCGACGCCGCTCATAACTTTGCCCGGCTTTTCTGACTGTCCGTCCATGATCCGCTCGCCTCGTCGATTCCTTCTCGCAACTGCTCTCGCTGCGCTCGTTTCGAGCGCATTCACCTGGCCCGCTGGGGCTCAGGAAGTCCTCGATGGGATCGCGGCTGTCGTGAACAAGGAGGTGGTCACCTTCTCCCAAGTGCGAGAACTCGTGGGGCAGAAGGAAAAGACGGCTCGTGAGACCTTGCGCGGCGAGGAGTTGGTCAAGGCGATCAAAGAGCTCCGGCTGCAGGCGGTGAACGACCTCATCGATCGGCAGATCATCCTCGACGAGTTCATCAAGGTCGGGGGGAAGATACCCGACTATGTCGTCGAGGAGCGCATCCAGACGATCGTGCGGGAAGAGTTCGGTGGCGATCGGAATGCCTTTTTGCGCACTCTTGCCGCCCAAGGTTATTCCATCGACCGCTTCCGGAAGGTGGAGCTGGATAAGATCATTGTGCAAGCCATGCGCGGGCAAGCCACCAAGGGGAACGTCATCGTTCCGGCCGGCAAGGTGCAGGAGTACTATCAAAAGAACCTGGCGGAGTACACGACTGAGGAAGAGATCAAACTCCGGATGCTCGTGCTTAAGAAGGGAGACGACGACGCGAGCGAAAGCCAGATGCGCGTGATGCAGGAGATTCGGGAGAAGATCGTAGGTGGCGCTCCCTTCGAAGATCTCGCGCGGATGTACTCGGAGGATCCTACGCAGGAACAAGGTGGCGATTGGGGCTGGATCAATCGCAAGACCCTGAACGAGGACCTGACCCGCGCTGCCTTTAAGCTGAAACCAGGCGAGGTCAGCAAGATCACCACCTTGGGCGGCAACCTATACCTCCTGTATTGCGAGGCGAGGAAGCCAGGCGTGGTTACGCCATTGAAGGATGTTCAAGCCGATATCGAGCGGCGGCTGGTGCAGTTGGAGCGTCAGAAGGCGCAGGAAGAGTGGCTGAGCAAGTTGCGCAAGAAGGCGTACATAAAGGTCTATTGATCTTGCGCCAATCACGGGCATGAGACCGCTGTTGCTCACGCTCGCGCTGCTTGTGCTCGGGAACCCTCCGGGCGCTTCCGGTGCCAGCGTTAAGGAGGTGGAGGCGCTGCGCTCTGTCTTCCGTGATGCCGGGGTGACGGGCACCTTCGCCGTGCTTGATCCAATCGAAGATGTGCTCCTGGTGCACAACGAGCGGCGGGCGCGCCAGCGCTTCGCTCCCGCATCCACCTTCAAGCTGGTGAACACGCTAGTCGGACTCGACGCCGGGGCAGTCGCGAGTGTGTACGAGGTGCTGCCTTA
Source organism: Spartobacteria bacterium (assembly GCA_031389825.1). GTDB lineage: Bacteria > Verrucomicrobiota > Verrucomicrobiia > Chthoniobacterales > Chthoniobacteraceae > JANMSW01. The sequence continues at coordinate 81,255 of JANMSW010000008.1, read as the reverse complement.
CGGCGGGAAGCCGCAATCCATCCCCGCGTGGGAGAAGGACATGCCTCTGCGCGAAGCGATTCGCATTTCCAATATCCCGGTCTACCAGGAGCTGGCGAGGCGCATCGGATTGGAACGGATGTCCGCCGCACTGAAGAAGCTCGGTTATGGGAACGCCGAGACAGGAACTGTCGTCGATCGCTTTTGGCTCGATGGCCCGCTGGAGATTTCCGCCGTGGAGCAGATCGACTTCCTGAATAAGCTCGCTGCGGGAACACTTCCGGTGAGCAAGCAAGCCATGGCGAGCGTCCGTGAAATCTCCCTCCAGGAGACCACCGACAGTTTCCGGCTCTATGGGAAAACTGGCTGGCTAACCAGTTCCACCCCGAAGATCGGCTGGTATGTCGGGTGGATCGAGAAGGACGGAAAGGCCCGCCCTTTCGCACTCAACATCGACATGCCGAAAATGGAGGACGCTCCCAAGCGGGTGCAAGTGGCAAAGGACTGCCTGCGGATTCTCGGCAAGCTGGACTGACCCGGTTGCTGGTTCAGCTCCTGGGTGTTGAGTCGAACCGTGCCTCTACCGCAGGAAAGCCTCGTGCAGGCCGCCGTCTACTGTGATCACCTGCCCAGTGGTCTTGGAGAGCCGAGTGCTGACCAGCAGGAAGTACGCTTCCGCTTGATCCGCCGGAGTAATCGGCGACTTGGTAAGCGTGCGATCCGCGTAGAATTGCGCGAGCTTGGTCACCAGTGACGAGGTCGCCTCCTCCTCGGTGTACGGAATGTCGTACTTCGCCAATGATCCAATGACCCGGTCCCTCGGGAACATCGCTGAACCTTGCACCACGGTCGCTGGAGCGACCCCATTTACCCGCACAAGCGGGGCGAGCTCAATTGCGAGTTCACGCACCAGGTGGTTCGCCGCCGCCTTGCTCGTGTCGTAGGCGACGCTCCCTTTCTTCGCCACGGCCGCATTCGCGCTCGTGGTCAGGACGAGATTCCCGCGCAAACCCTGTTCGCGCCAGGTCTTCGCAGCTTCATCAGCGACCAGGTAGCTTCCGGTCACGTTGATGTTGAAAGTAAGCGCCCACTTCTCGTCAGGGATGTGCCCCGTAGTGTCGCTCGGGACGAAGATGCCCGCGGTCACACAGATGTTATCGAATCCACCGTAAGCCAGCGCCACTTGGTCGAGCATCGCGCGAATGCTTTCGCGCTTGGTGATGTCGCATGCGAGCCCGATCGCCGGGCCGCAGCCCGAGATCCCGCTACCTGCTACGCCGATCCCGAGACCGTTCTTGTCCGTAATCTCCTTGGCCGTCTCATCCGCCGCCGCCTGGTTGATGTCCACACAGACAATCTGCGCGCCTTCCCTGACCAACCGATGCGCGGTCTCCTTACCGATGCCGCTCCCCGCCCCGATCACAACGGCGATCTGCCTGGCGAGTTCCTTCTCCGCAGGCATGCGCTTGAGCTTCGCTTCCTCGAGCAGCCAGTACTCGATGTCAAAGGCCTCCTGCTGCGGCAGCGCGATGTACTCGTCGATCGCTTCAGCGCCCCGCATTACTTCGACCGCGCAATTGTAGAACTCAGCGGTCACTCGCGACTCCGATTTATCCTTACCCCAGGCAATCATCCCGAGGCCGGGGATGAGCACCACGGTCGGGTTCGGGTCGCGCATCGCGGGCGAGTTCGCGTGTTTGCTCTTCTCGTAGTAGGTCGCGTAGTCCTTGCGATATTGCACGATCCCGTCCGCCAGTTTCTTCTTCAGCCCGGCGAGGTCATCCTTCTGTGGATTCCAGTCCACATAGAGCGGCTTGATCTTCGTCCGCAGGAAATGATCCGGGCAGCTCGTGCCGAGTTCAGCGAGGCGTGACGCGTCCTTGGAGTTTACAAAGCGCAGGATCTTGTCGTCATCCTGCACGGTGCCCACGAAACGCTTTTGCTCGCTGACCTGCCCCCGCAGCCACGGGAGGATTGCCGCGAACCTTTGTTTTCGGTCGTCGGCAGAGAGCGACTCGTACTTTGCTCCGCCGAAGACCGTCGCGTCACCGCCCTTGGCCATGTACTTCGCCTCGATGTACTCCGAGGCGCGCTCGATGAAGTCCAGCGTCTGCCCATAACATTCCTTATCATCGTCCGCCCAGGCGATAAAGCCGTGCTGGCCCATCATGATTGCGCGGCAGGCGAGGTTGCGCTGCGCGATCTGCTCCATTGCGAGGCCGAGTTCGAAGCCCGGGCGCATCCAGGGAACATAATCCATCTCACCGCCGAAGATCTCTTTGGTGAGCTCCTCACACCGTCGACTGGCCGCGATCGAGATAATCGCATTCGGGTGCATGTGGTCCACATGCTTGCCCGGGACGAAGGAGTGCAGCGGCGTATCGATCGAGGACGGGCGCGGGTTGAGATTAAAAGTAACGTGCTGATACATGCCAACCATGTCGTCCTCCGCCTGCGACTTCAGCCCCTTGTCCTGACGTGCCCCATACACCCGCTGGAGGCTCACCAGCTTGCCCTGGTAGAGCGAGGAAAAGAACTCGCGCCCCGCGGTGCGCAAGTCGCCGCCGGATCCCTTCACCCACAGCACCTCCACGCTCTCGCCGGTGAGTGGGTCAGTCTCCATCAGCTTCGATGACGTATTGCCACCGCCCGTGTTTGTGATGCGCTGATCACTCCCAAGAATATTCGAGCGATAAACGAGGCGGGCCACCGGGTCGAGTGATGCAGCCTTGGCATCGTCCCAGAGGTAATTGACGTGGCGGTAGGTGCGCATGGATGTGGAGACTGAAGACCGAACTTGGTATCAGCGGAGCAGTCGGCAGAGTCACGGTGTCTTTGTCAATACGCGGATCATTCAACCCTGCGCTGAAGCACCTTGGCCTCCATTGTGGCGACAGGGATCTGGCACCAGATGCCCCTCCAGCATCGGCCGCCCAAGCTCGGCACCCGATGCTTTGATTCAGCAGTTCGAGTATTCAACTCTCCGCGAGCGACATGTTGCAACTCGGCACTTGAGACTTCCCTACCTTGCGCGCCGCGCAATTCTCTCAGCGCGCCGCACTTTGCTACTCGCGCGCGAGGTAGCGGATACTCGCCGGCGGCGTGTTTCTACTCGCGGGCCGAGATGCGGATACTCGCGCGTGAGTATCGGGAACTCGGAACGAGTACTCAGAACTCGGCGTGCCGAGCCCCTGATACTCGCGCGCAAGGCTCCAACTACTCACGTGCCACTCTCAGAATATAGGAACCAAGCGGCTCGGACGGCATTTCCGCCCTCTGGCATGCCATTTGCCGAAGTATTCGCGTTGAGAAGGAAAAAGCAATCAACGCCGCGAGAGTACGGCCTTCTCGTACCGCTTCACCTGTGCGAGCCACCCCTCCCCCACAGGCACCCCTGCCCGCTCGCAGTACAGATCCCACACCGCACCAAAAGGCAGGCTTTTCGCTTCTTCTGTTAACGCCAGACGCGTGGTGAGATCGCCTGCTCCCTCCGCCTGACGAAGCCGGTTGCTCGGTTCCAGCAAGGCAAGGAGCAGCGCCTTGAGGAGATTGCGCGTACCGATCACCCAGGCAGCTACCCGGTTGATGCTGGCGTCAAAATAATCCAAGCCGAAATGGATGCGCCTGAGGTATTCGCCTCGCACCACTTCCTGAGCGATGGCCTGAAGCTCGTCGGTCAGGGTGACAACATGGTCACTGTCCCAGCGCACGCCGCGGCTCACGTGGAGCAGGATCTCGTCGACCCACTGCATGACCGCCGAGATTTTGTCCGAGATCAACTCGGTGGGATGAAAGTGGCCGGCATCCAGGCAAAGCATATGCCCCCCGACGATCGCGTAGCCGAGGTAGTATTCGTGCGAACCTACGACGTAGCTCTCCGAGCCGATTCCGAAGAGCTTTGCCTCAAGGGCGTCGCGGAGGTGAGCTGGCTCGAAAGCTTCAGCGAAGATCGCATCCAGGGAATCGGTAAGCCGTCCACGCGGGCCGCTCCGATCGAAGGGAGTGTCTTTGGAACCATCAGGAATCCAGAGATTCGTAATGCAGGGCGAACCCAGAGCCCGCCCCATGGCCGCGCCGATTCGACGGCAGCGGCGGGCGTGCTCGATCCAGAAGTCGCGGATCCCGGAATCCGGATGTGAAAGCGTGAAGCCATCCGCCGCGCGCGGGTGCGCGAAGAAGGTCGGGTTGAAATCCATTCCCATTCCGCGCTCACTCGCCCAGCTGATCCATTGCTCGAAGTGCGCGGGTTCAATCTCGTCCCGGTCCACCTTTCGTCCACCAAACTCGCCATAGCACGCGTGGAGATTCAGCCGGTGTTTGCCAGGAATCAGGGCGAGCGCCTGATCTAGATCGGCGCGGAGTTCATCAGCGTTGCACGCTTTGCCGGGGTAGTCGCCCGTGACCGCGAGTCCCGCACCGAGCGCGGAGCCGCTGTGCTCGAAGCCGCCCACATCATCTCCCTGCCAGCAGTGCAGCGAGACTGGAATCCCGGCGAGCGCATTCATTGCGACCTCCGTATCCACACCGAGCGTCGCGTAGCGCTCGCGCGCGAGCTGGTAGGCGGATTCCACCGGGCTGCTCATGCCGGGCTAGTCGTTGATCAGGAGAACCGTCAGTCGCTTGGGCCCATGCGCGCCAAGCACAAGGATGCGCTCGATGTCGCCGGTCCGACTGGGACCCGTGATAAATCCGAGGAAGCTCGGGTACTTGCCTGCATACCGCGCCGTGAGGTGCTCGTAGGCAGCTGGTAGATCCGCGACCATCTGGCTGCGGCGGGCTACTACCACATGGTGCGGCGGAAGGACGCTCAGCGCGCGACCACCCGAACTGCGCGAGGTCACGCAAATAGACCCGGTCTGCGCGACCAGCACTTCGCATTCTGTGAGCCCCGCGTCGCAGGTCTCCATCTCGGCTTTGACGTAACCCTGGTCAGTCCGGAGAAACTCCATGTTGCTCAGCTTCGCGGCCATGGCGTCAGTTAGCTGCCCCGCGTGCAGCGCCAGGCGTTGCCAGCCGTTCTCCGCCGCAAGCGAAGCGAGGTACTGGCCAGCCGCGTTCTGGTTCTCAAAGACGTGGAACTCCGTCTTTAAGCCTTCGCTCACCCTGGCAAAAAGCGCGACCTGCTCCTCTACGCTCTCGCCGACTTTCGGCATCCATTCGCGAAACGGCGAAGTCTTGGTGGCCTGCACTCCCGGGACTGCGAGGGCAGGTTGGGCGTGGAGCCGCGGCGCAGGTACCTTCAGCGCTTCGCGGATTCGCCCGAGCACTTCGTCGCGGGATCCAGAGCTCATCGCGGCCCTCCGAGCTGACGCTCCCGCCATTGATCCTTGAATGACGTACGTGGCGCTTGCGGGAAGTCCCGCGTCTTCGTCCAGCCCGCCATGGGATCGAGGATCGAGCCCTGCACGAGCGGATGAAAGATCTGCCCGAGAGGGGCCATGCGCACTGCAAACCGGTACAAGGCAGGGCGATTCATGAGAAAGACGAAAGCTTTCCAGAGCAGCTTCTCGCCGGGGAGCGGCTTCCGCGAAGCGGCGTTGCGCCGGTTGTGCAGGAGGTGATGGTGAATATCGATCTTCACCGGACAGGCATCAGTGCAGGCACCGCAGAGCGATGAGGCACCGCTGAGGTGCTTCCAATCCTGCAAGCCCCGGAAGTGCGGCGTAATCACAGAACCAATCGGTCCCTGATAAGTAGTCCCGTAGGCGTGCCCGCCGATGTTCTTGAAGATCGGGCAAACATTCAGGCAGGCCCCGCAGCGGATGCAGTGGAGCGCATCGCGTTGCTCCGGATCAGCCAGAAGCCGCGTGCGATGATTGTCCAGCAGCACAACGTGGAACTCCTCCGGCCCATCCGCCTCGCCCGGCTGTGCTGGCCCGCCATACAGGGAGTTATAGCAGGTCATCTGCTGGCCCGCGCCAGTGGTGCCGAGCATGGGATGAAGCAGCGCAAGATCCGCCATTCGTGGAACGACCTTCTCGATACCGACGAGGGCCACGTGAATGCGCGGGAGCGCGGTAGTGAGCCGAGCATTACCCTCGTTCTCGGTGATGGAGATCATCCCGGTATCCGCCACGATGAAGTTCGCCCCCGAAATGCCCATCTCGGATTCGATGTACGTCTTCCTCAGAACCCGGCGCGCGATCATCGTCAACTCCTCCGGAGAGTCCGTCTTCGCGGTGCCCAGTTCACGTTCGAAGAGTGCGCTGATTTCCTCGCGCTTCAGGTGCATGCACGGGAAGACGAAGTGGTACGGCGGCTCGCCGAGCAGTTGCTGGATGTACTCGCCGAGATCGCTCTCCACCACACCGAAGCCCGCCTCTTCCAAAGCGGCGTTGAGGTGGATCTCCTCACTGGTCATTGCCTTCGACTTCACGATCGAACGCACGCCGCGATCGTGCGCCAGCTTTAGGATGTAATCGCGAGCTTCCTGGCTGTTACTGGCCCAGTGCACCTTGCCACCGCGCGCGGTGAAGTTCCGCTCAAACTCCTCGAGATAGGTATCGAGGTGATTCACCCCTTCATACTTGATCTCCGCCGCCGCATTCCGCGCTGCCTGCCAGTCCTGGAAACACGCCTTATGCTCGTCACGTTTGATCTCGTATCCACGTAGTGCCTTCCTGATGAAAGTGCGGCGCGGACTGTCATGGGTGGTGACGTCTGCATCCGCTTGGAACTGCTCGCTCGGCGAGGCGTCGGGAAGTAGGGTGGTCATCGCTGTGCAAGAACTTCGGCCAGATGCAGGCACTTTACAGTGCCGACATTACGATCAAGCCAGCCTTGGATTTGCATCAGGCAGCTGGAGTCATTGCTGATCACGTACTCGGCCTTGGTCTCCAGGATCGAACCGCACTTCACCTCCGCCATCGCGGTGGAGATCTGCGGAAACTTGACTGCGAAGGTGCCACCAAAGCCGCAGCAGGCTTCCCCTTCGCCCATCTCGACGAGCTCCAGGCCACGAACTTCACGAAGCAGCTCTCGGGGCGCCGTCTTGATCCCCAGCTCGCGCATCCCGTGGCAGCCATCGTGGAAGGTGGCGCGGCCCTCCAGGCGTGCACCGACATCGCGGACCCCGAGCTTATCGACGAGAAATTCCGAGAACTCGTAGGTCTTGGCAGAGAGCGCCTTCGCCGCGGCCTCCCCTGGATGGCCATGGAAGAGTTCCGGATAGAACTTGCGGAACATCGCGCCGCACGAGCCCGAGGCCGACACCACGACCTCAGCATCGGCAAACACCTCGAGCTGCCGCGCTGCCACCGAGCGAGCCTCGTCCCAGTAGCCAGAGTTGAAGGGCGGCTGTCCGCAGCAGGTTTGCCCCTCGGGATAATCGATGGTGTGGCCCAACCGTTCGAGCACGTTGACGATCGCCATCCCCACGTGCGGGTACAGGGAATCGATGAAGCAGGGGATGAAAAGACTTACTCGCATGAGTGGGGAGAATGAAGCAGCGTGTAAGCTACCTCGTCAGAGGCGGTTCGCCCCAATGGAATGCTTTTGCCAATCATCAGCTCAGTGCCTTATCCGCACGGGAGCTGCGCAGGTGGATCGTCTTGTGTTCAAGATCGTGGACTGCGCGGATGTACCGCACCGTGCGGCTGCGGGCGCGCATGAGAATCGTGGTGGTGATCGCTTTCCGCCCCGTGAGCTTCACACCGGGGATGAGCGGTGAATCGCTGATGCCGGTAGCGCAGAAGATGGCGCTGTCGCCGAGTACCAGTTCGTCGCACGAATAAGTCTTCAGGAGTGCTGCCTCACCTACTTCCGCAAGAACTTCCTCCCGCTCCTTCTCGTCGCGCGGCCACATCCTCAGGAGCATCTCACCGCCGAGCGCCTTCAGCGCAGCAGCAGTCAGAATGCCCTCGGGCGAGCCGCCTATTCCATAGAAGAGATCCACGCCAGTATCCGGCAGCGAGGGCGAGACAGCTGCAGTAATGTCGCCATCCGTAATCAGCCGCAAAGCCGCGCCACTCTTGCGAGCTCGGGCGATGAAATCGGCATGGCGCGGACGGCTCATCGTCATCACCACGAGATCGGACACTCGCTTACCCAGCGCTTCCGCCACACGGGCCAGAGTTTGCTCGAGAGGATCGTCGAGAGCGATGGGGGTCATTCCTCCCTTGATCGCTTTTACTACGTCCGGCCCGTAGGCGAGTTTCGTCGCGTAGAAGCTGGGCAGGTTCACCATGGAATGCCCCTCCCCTGCCCGACGCTCACTCGCCGCCATCACGGAGATTGAGTTCGGCATGCCGTTGGCGATGTTCGAGGTCCCATCAATTGGGTCCAGGGCGATATCGAAGCGAGGCGATCCGGGGCGCCATGTCCCCAACTGCTCGCCCAGGAAGATGCCAGGCGCGTTGTCCTTAATCCCCTCTCCGATTACCACTTCGCCTGCGATATCCACCAGGTCGAAGACGCCATAGATCGCATCGCAAGCCGCTGCATCCGCCGTCTCCTTCTCACCGCGACCCAACCAAGGGAGCGAATTCAGCGCGGCGTTTTCAGTTGCGCGCACAAACTCGAACTCGATCGTGCGCTCAGGATCGGAGTGGGACAGAGAAGGGTGATAGGATTCCATCTGCTAGAAGACTTCGGATATTAGAAAGGACGTTTTCTTCTTACTCGGGGACGATTCGCGCCGGGCGGGCCAGCGCGCTGGGGATCACTAGCACGAGTTCGTAACAGGCGCGTTCCGCTTTGCGCAACTCACATGCGAGTGCCTCCCGGACTTACCGCCGGCGTGAACGTGACACGGGCCATGCCTGCGCTCCATCCTCTGCACCGTGCTGCGCAAATACTGGATCGAACTCCGCTCCTCACTTTGGTTTGTCCCTGGCCTGCTCGTGCTCGCCGCCGTGATCCTGGCAGTGGGGCTCGTTCAGCTCGATATCGTCTTTGCCCATGCACTCGCGGCGAAGAGCTGGGAGCCGCTGCTCAATGCGGGCTCGGAGGGTGCCCGCGGGATGCTTACGGCCATCGCCAGCTCTATGATCACCGTGGCGGGCGTTGCGTTCTCGATTACGATCGTCACACTGTCGCTCGCATCCACGCAGTACACGCCGCGCATCCTGCGCAATTTCATGCGCGACCGCGCCAACCAGGTCGTGCTCGGCGTGTTCGTCGCGATCTATACGTACTGCTTGGTTGTCCTGCGGACCATCCGCGGGGCCGCGGAGAAAGATGGCGCGGGCTTCGTGCCGCTGCTCGCGGTCGCCTTTGGGATGTTCCTCGCGCTGTGTCGATCGGGTTCTTGATCTACTTCATCCACCACGTCGCGGCTTCCATCCAGGCTTCGTCGATCCTCACGGCGATCACTGCTGAGACCAGGGCGGCCATAAAGTCCCTCTTCCCCGAGCCGCTGGGCGCGCCTGGAAAGACGCTTGAAGACGAGACACTGCCCGACCGCGCGGAATGGTATCCGCTGGCTTCGGAGGCAACTGGTTATTTGCAGCACATCCACGTCGAGGGCGTGACCGACTTTGCGAGGAAGCACTCCGTTATCCTAAAAATCGAGCAGCGGTCAGGGGACTTTGTGTCGCCGGGAACCTCGCTCGTTTCCACGGATCGCCCGCTCGAAGAGGACGCGGCGGCGGAATTGCGTACTAACTTCTCGACCGGCGAGTTTCGCACGGTGGACCAAGACCCCGGCTTTGGCATCCGGCAGATCGTGGACATTGCCATGAAGGCGCTCTCCCCGGGCGTGAATGACACGAGCACCGCCGTGTCGTGCCTCGACTACCTCGGGGCGCTCCTTTGCCAACTCGCCGGGTGCCGTCTCGTTTCGCTCTTCCCTGCCACGGATGGGGTCCAGCGAGTCATCGCTCCCGCATCCTCTTTCGAGCACTTCCTCGCGAAGAGCGTCGACGAAATCCGCCACTCCGCTTCCGGCAACGTTACGATTCTCCGCCACATCATTCAGCTGCTGGCCAGAGTAGCGGGGGCAACGAGTGATCCTTCACATCGTGCAGCGCTGCTGTTGCATGCCCAGCTCGCATCGGAACTGGCCAGCCACTCGATCCGAACCCCGTACGATCGCGTCCGGATCAGTGAGGAGATTGCCCTCACCCGCGACGCCCTACATGCGAGTATGACCGCGCTTCCGCCCCTGTCCGAGAAGCAGGCCGTCTGCACCTGAACGATGCAGGCGCAGCGCAATTACGAAGCGTCTCTCTCGCGGGACACCTTCGCCGCAGCCTCGAGCGCGCTGGCGATTGAGCGCGGCTTTGGCACGCCAGCTTTGCTGGCTGGCCAGCCTTCCCGCTGACGCGAGCGGTCGCCGTCCGTCTCTTCGGTCTGATCGTGAAACAAGATGTGCTGGGTGGGGAATGGCAGGTCGATGCCGTTTTCCACGAGCGTTGCCTTGATTGCGGTGAGCACGGCATCGCGTGAATGGAGCAGCTCCTTGCGCCGAGGTGGCTCGATCCACCAACGCACGCGGAGATTCACCGACGAGCCCGCCAATTCGTACACGAGCACCTCTGGCGCAGGCTCAGCGATCACACCCTCAACGCTGCGGATCGACTGGAGGATGAGCTCGCGCGCTGTTTCGATGTCATCCCCATAGCCTATGCCCACATCGTACTCCACCCGCCGCTGATTGAAGGCCGTGTTCACCGTAACGGGGTTGGTGAAAAGCTCCCCGTTTGGGATGACGATGCGCCTCCCGTCGTAGGTCCGGATCATCGTAGCGCGCGTTTCGATGTTCTCCACCTCCCCCTCATGCTCGCCGATCCTGATCTGATCGCCGATCCGGAAAGGTTCGTTCCAGAGCAGCAAGATGCCCGCAAGAAAGTTCTGCAGGATGTCCCGGAAGGCGAAGCCGATCGCCACGGATGAGATGCCGAGGAGCTCGACGAGTTGCGCCGGCTTGAAGGTCGGGAGGGCTATCACAAGTGCGATAAGAAGCCCGAGAAAAACGAGGGCGCCTTGCGCCAGGCGTCCGAGGACCAGCCCCACGTTCTGATGCTGCTTCCGCCGCGCACTCACGCGCCGGATGCCGCTGCGCACTCCTTTCGCAGCGAAATAGAAAGCGATGAGGCAAACTAGCGCGACGACGAGGTAAGGCAGACGCTGGACGAAGCCGTCGCTCATCTCCCTCACCCCTCGCGTTGCTTCGGACAGGTCGAATTGCATTGTCGAGTGTTTCGCGTGTGAGACGGCCGCCGTACGTGCTGGCGGCATTCGCGCATTTGGATTGCCAGCCCAGTGAGAAGAGCCACCTTCCCGCGATGCGCTCCGCCTTCTGGAAGAGAGACATTCATCTTCGCATCCTCGCCTTGATCTTGGTGACCGGCGCTCTTGCGTTCGCTTCCGCAGCCAGCGCGGCACCCGCTGTTCTTATCTCCATCGCGGCCACAGAGTCCGAGCTTCTGGTGACCATCAAGGGGCCGCCGCTTCCCTCCGTGCAGCTTTTCGAGCTTCCAGCTCATACTCACACGGAGGCCACCGATGTACCCGTGGTGGCGTGGGAAGGCGCCGGACGCGAGCAGATCACCATTCCGCGCTTTGAGGGACAGCGCGATCGGCTCTATGCCCCCTTTGCGCTGCGGGTACCGGGAGAGGATCAGCCGCTCACACCGCCCCAGTGGGTCACGGATTTCTCCAGCTTGCCGGTCCGCGCGAGGAACTTCCTCCAGCCCACCACGAAGAAGGGGTTCAACTCCGTAGTCGACGTGAAAGACATCGTCGAAATCGGCGCAGGACACGCGAGTTTGAACATCGACCTGCGACCCCTCGTCGCCCCGCGTGCGGCAGATCCGGAGTTCTACACGATCGTGGATGGACAGAAGGTCGGAATGCGCGCAGACCGCGTGAAAGCGATCGACAGAGAGGTGTCCGATTTGACCGCTGCGGGAATCAACGTTACCGCAATCCTCCTCAGCTATGCGCGCGCCGGTCAGAAAGGCGACCCGTTCGTGCATCCTGATACGGACCTCGCGCAGACGCCGACTGGCGTAGTCGCGTTTAACACAGCGACGGCTGAGGGGCTCCTTCTGTACCGGGCCGCCATTCAGTTCATCATCGAGCGCTATACGCGTCCCGATGCACCTCACGGGCTCATCTCTGGTGCAATCGTCGGCAATGAGGTGCAGAGCCACTGGATGTGGTACAACCTCGGAGAGGCAAACGCAGAGGCCGTTATTCGAGAATACCACGTGGCGTTGCGCATAACGGATCTCGTGGCGCGCAGCACGTGTGCGGGGTTCAAGGTCTTCGTCTCCATGGATCATCACTGGGCGGCAACGGCAGCACCAGGTCGGCCGATGCGCGGCCTCCGCGGCGATCTACTACTGGAGGGTCTGAACACGCTAGCGATTAGCCAGGGGAACTTCCCGTGGGCACTGGCGCACCACCCGTATCCTTCAAATCTCTTTGATGCCCGTTTTTGGAACGATCGCGACGCCTTGTTTCGGATCGATACACCCAAGATAACGTTCAAGAACCTGGAAGTGCTCCCCTCTTTCCTTCGACAGGAGCGCTTCCTCTACGAGGGCAAGCCGCGTTCTCTCGCGCTTACGGAGCAGGGCTTCCATCGGCCCGATGGCGCCGAGGGCGAAGAACTCCAGGCCGCCGCTCTTGCGCTCGGCTATCGCAAGCTCGACCTCATTCCAGAGATCGAGTTCTTCCTTTTGCACCGACATCAGGATCACCCCCATGAAGGCGGGCTAAACCTAGGGGTGCTCGATCAAGATAAGCGGCGTACCAAAAGCTGGGTGTATTACCAGGGCATCGATACGCCTCGCGCGCAGCAGTTGGTGGAAGATGCACGGGTTACTGCCGGGTTGGCAGACCTCGCTCTGCTCAACTCTCGACACGTCGAGATGGTGCCGCGGAAGACTCCGGAATCGAACGCGATCTACAACTTCGTTACGCGGTCCACGGACGCCACGATCTCCGATGCTGCGGACTACCGTGTGGGCTATGTAGTGAAAGCCGCTGGATGGCTCGCTCCGGCGATCCTCATGCACCCAACCGGGAACTCAAAGAATGCACGCGCGCGGTTCCAAGTGCTCCTGCCTGCCGCAAAGGTCGGAGGCAAATTGATGCTGGAGTTCGGAACCGCGCTCGAGGCACCGAGCCGTGACGGCGTGGGCTTCCGCATCTCCATCGAGGAGGAGCAGATCTTCTCCCACAACCAAACAACTCAAGCCTATCAGCCACACGTCTTGGACATCACCGCGCGCGCGGGCAAACAGGTCACCATCGATCTGGTCATTGATCCACTTGGGGACACGATCCACGACCTCGCGGCCTGGGTGGAACCAGCGATCCACGCGCGGTAATGACACGCGTTGTGAATCTGGCCCGCTAGCTCGGGATACTACCGCTCCCAGCGGTCAGTTTAAGCCCGACGATCGCCACTACGAGCATTCCAAGACAAATCAAGCGCGGCAGGCTGGCGGATTCGCCGAACAGGACGATGCCGAGAATGGCCGTACCAAGTGCACCGATGCCAACCCATACTGCATAAGCGGTTCCGATCGGAAGTGTGCGGGCCGCCCAGGAGAGCAGAATGATGCTGCTGATGAGGGCAATGCCGACTACGAGCGAGGGGAGCGGGTTGCGGAAGCCGTCCGTGTACTTGAGACCGACTGCCCAACAAATTTCGAGGAGCGCGGCGAGGATAAGGAGAATCCAGGGTGTGGACATATTCAGGATGTGCGACCGTCTCGCCCAGACTGGTCTGGCTACGGGCAGATCGCGTAGAGAAATCGATTGCCTTTGCAGGCGCGGTGCATACGGTCGTTGCTCCCATCTGCGCCCGTAGCTCAACTGGATAGAGCGTTGGCCTCCGAAGCCAAAGGTTATGGGTTCGACCCCCGTCGGGCGCACTTTTCGATCGGGAGCTTTCTCATCTATACAGTCCTGCGCTCGCTCGATTGGACGTTGAGCAGCTTGCGGATCTCCATAAGTAGCTGTTCTGCTTTAAACGGTTTTGGCAGAAGGGGTGCGCCGCGCGGGAGGTATCCAGGCCCCCCAGTGTATCCGCTGCAAAAGAGGATCGGGACTGGCCTCATCTCCTGAATCCGGTTCCAAGCCTCGATCCCACCCATGCGTGGCATCATGACGTCCATGAGCACGAGGTCGATCTCGTCCTTTCTCTCGGCGAAGATCTCGCACGCGTTTTGGCCATCTACCGCCTCTATGACGTTGTACCCAGACTGTTGAAGCACGAGCGCGGTGAGGTTACGCACCGGGGCCTCGTCTTCCACGACCAGCACCGTTTCGTTCCCTCTGACCGGAGCACGCAGGACTTCGGTGGGGACGGCGGAGGCAACCTTGCCGAGCGCGGGCAGGTACACTTCGAAAGCCGTTCCGCGGCCCGGGGCACTGTTGATCACGATCGCGCCCTCGTGCTGCTGCACGATGCCATAGACGACCGAGAGTCCCAGCCCGGTGCCGTGTCCGCCCGGCTTGGTAGTAAAGAATGGCTCAAAGATCCGCTTCTGAGTTTCGAGAGAAATGCCGGAACCGGTATCTTCGACCCGCAGTTGCACGAAGCGGCCTGGCGCGAGATCTGCAATCTCGCTCGCCTGCACGGTATCGAGTTGCACGTCCTGCAATTCGATCTGCAGCCGCCCGCCACCGGGCATGGCATCACGGGCATTCAGGCAGAGATTCAAGACCACCTGCTCAAGCTGCCCTCGATCAGCCTGCACCGCCCAGAGGCACGGCGGCGCAGTGAAGACCACCTCGATCTGCGGCCCGATAAGCCGGTGGATCATCTTCAGCATGTTTACCGAGAGCTCATGCAGATCGACCTCGGTGCGGGCCAGCGGCTGGCGGCGGCTGAAGAGGAGGAGCTGCTTCGTAAGCTGCGCGGCCCGACTGGCTGCCTCGCGCACCTGCTGCAGATTATGGGGCAGCTCCTCAGCGGAGCACGGCAGATCCAAGGAGAGAGCTGTGTAGCCTTCGATGACCTGAAGCAGATTGTTGAAGTCGTGCGCAATCCCACCAGCTAGCAACCCCACCGCTTCCATTTTCTGCGACGTGCGGAGCCGCTCCTCGAGAAGAACTTCGCGTGAGACGTCGTGCCCCACGAGCACATAGTTCGTGACCACGCCCTGATCAGTACGGACCGGCGAGATGGAAACATCGAGCGTAAGCTGGCGGGCATCGCTACCCGTTGCATTCACACGGGATGACCAGGCTCCCTCCTTTTCGATCTGCCCGACGATTGTGCTAAAGGCGTGCTCGGGAGGAAGCAGCCGAGCCATCTGGTCAATGTGCGTGCCGAAGACATCGGCGGGGGCCAGACCGGAGAGTCGATAGTAAACTCGGTTTGCATAAACGACCCGGCCCTCGGGATCGAGGATGAGCGTAACCTCTGTACTCTGCTCGACCGCTGCCGCGAGGCGTTGCGCCTTCTCCTCGGCCTCTTTCAGCTCGGTGATGTCCACCACGACGATGCCCACTCCAACAACGGGCCCCTGAGGTTTCTTGACGGGGTAATAGCTAGCGATCCAGTGACCCTCGCGATCCGATAGCATGAAGTTCACTACAGGCTGCCCGGTTTCCAGGACCGATCGATGATGCGCGGCAGCCTGGCGGGCGACACGAGGGTTTACCTCCTCTACGGTCCGCCCGAGGTGATCCTCCATAGGCACGCCATTGATGGCCGCCAGCGATTCATTGACCTTGGCAAAACGTAGTTCGCTATCCAGGAAGGCCAGCCCGACTGGCGCAGTGCGAAAGATGGTATCAAGGAGCATCACAGCCTCCTCCGCAACGTGCTCCGCATTCTCCGCTTGCACGCGCGCATCACGCTCGCTGCCCAGTCTGCGGTGTACTTCCTCCTCAGCAGCCTGGGCGCTTTGCAGTGCCACTTGGAGAGAATCCCGACTAGCCGCGAGTTCAGCAGTTCCTTGCGCCACGAGCTGACGAACCGCTCGTCCGCGGTTCCGGACACCTTGAGCGGAGGCGCTCAGAAGCCCGGTGATGACCAGTCCACACAGGCCGATGAGAACTGGGTAATGGGAGCGCTGCTGCTCCACCCAATCGGGAGCCGGGCGGATGAGCAGCGCCCACTGGCGTCCCGCTACCTCGATGAGGTGCTCCACATGGAGGCCTGAGCGCATCTCCCCCTCGCTCACCGGACGCCCGCCTCCTGTCTTCGACGTGAGACCCTCTTGGTGCAGCACCCGGTACGAAGAGCCAGGAGTGACGTCTAAAACCATGCTCTGAACGCCCATTTCGTGGAGATCTCGCCAGGCGTTTGCGAACATGTCTGGCATCCGGAAAACACCTTGAAGGAAACCGCGCAGGTGCGCCCGTCTTCCCTCGACGGTCTGTGTATCCACCCCTTCGTCGTACACCGGGCAGATTAAGACCCACCCAAGGCTCCCTTCCTTTTCCTGGGCAAGGATGATCGGCTGGGTACCAAGAATCTTTCCAGAGTCCCGAGCCTTTTCGATGATTTGGTAACTTGGGCCTTTGGTTAATTCATAACCCAAGACCATCTCGTTCCCCTCTAACGGATAAACGTAGAGAATGGGGCAATACAACGGACGCTCGGGCGCTCGGACGAACTTTCCTTCAGGAGTGCGATCGCGGAACTCGAAGTCTGTCGCTCCCTCTTTTCGTGCGATCTCTTCAACCGCACTTCGCTCCTCCGCCGTAACGATGGGTGCCCACTCGAACGCATGAACGCCCGAGAATCGCTTCAGCAACTCCCCAGATGCACTTTGAAACTCACGGCGATCGACCCAGTCCGAGAAGCGGAACAAGATCTCGAGCACATGCAAGGAGTCCACGTGCTGGCGAAGATTCATTGTAACGATCGCCCGTTGCCGATCGGCCCGCCGATGAAACCCTGCGCGAATGGCGGCTTCGTCCTTTCCTCGAAACAGAACAAAGACCACGGCGGAAATCGCTACGCCTGCTGCTGCCAGAAGGATGAGCACCAGAGTGCCCCTGCCGCCACTGGGTAGCAGCACGAGGGTGTGCAGGCGTTCGCTCCAGCCCGAAGCGCGCGAGTGGCGTGCCTCGGAACTAAGGAGCGAAGTAGATCCCTCTGGGGTCATGAACGTCAGGATTAACGGCACTGCATCCAGCATGGACGGAGTGTTCAATCCCCATTCAAGCCAATGCGCAACCGGATGCGACAACGGAGATTGACTGAAACTCTCTCCAGAAGCACTCAGCAAATACGGGGTTCTCTGGGGCAGCTGTAGGATCGAACCTTAGCCGAATAAATTCAGCAGACCTCGGCGACTCGCCCTGAAATAAGGAGTCACCATACCTCACTGAAAATTCATGAGACTCAGACGACTTACCTTCCTGCTGGCGATAGTCACCGTCTTCGCACAGGCGACTGACTCCTCCTTCGCGATTGATGTTCTCTCGCCGTCGAACGTGACCATCTCCTATCCCAACCACCCGAACGTGGTGGATGTCACCAAGGCGCCCTACCTTGCCAAAGGTGATGGCGTGACCGATGCCACGGCGGCTCTGCAGCTGGCAATCAACGAGAACACCGGCAGGCACCGCGTGCTCTACTTTCCCGCTGGCACCTACTTGGTCAGCGCCACGCTTACCTGGCCGAAAAGCTGGAAAGGCAAAGAGAACTGGGGCTTTACGATGCTGCAGGGAGAGTCAGCAGCTAAGACGATCATTCGGCTAAAGGACGCAACCTTCACGGTCCCTGAGAAGCCGGAAACCATCATGCAATGCGGGGGCTTCGGCTCAGCTGACTGGTTCCACAACCACATCGAAAACCTGACCTTTAGCATTGGCCGGGGAAATCCGGGAGCGACTGCCTTGCGGTTCTACAGCAACAACTACGGTGCGGTGCGTAACTGCTACTTCGTTTCGGAGGATGGCGGGGGAGCAGTGGGGCTGGATCTCGGACACCGGGACATGAATGGTCCGCTGCTCGTCCGCAGGATTGAGGTGCGAGGATTTCGCAAAGGCATCGCAACCTCCCACGCGGTGAACAGTCAGACCTTCGAGCACGTGACGCTGCGCGGACAGTCCGAGTTCGGCTTCGACAACTCCGGGCAGGCGATTGCCATCCGGGCACTGACCAGCGAGAACAGCGTGCCTGCCGTGCGTTCCTATGGAACCATGTGCCTCCTCGATGCCACGCTCAAAGGGCTACCCGGAGCGGAGCGCATCCCGGCAGTGATTAATTACAATGGCGGGCGGATGATGCTGCGCGATGTGCATACGGCTGGATACGCCCGCGCACTTGGAGATGTAGCCGTCCCCGACTGGGCGGCTGCCTTGCGGAGCGAGGGCGAAAAGGCCGGGAATGCCGGGTCGGTAATCGAGGAGTACTTCTCGCATCCGCCCACAGCCCCGTTTGTTAGCGAAGCCGCTTCCTTGCGGCTCCCTGTGGAGGAAACGCCGGAGCCGGTCCGCGAGGACCCGAAAGCCTGGGCAGTGGTCGACGCCTTTGGTGCTGATCCGACCGGTGAGAAAGACTCGTCGGCCGCCATTCAGCAAGCTGTCGATTCCGGTGCTACCACCATCTTCCTACCCGGTAGCTACGCGCTGAAAAGCACGGTGATTATCCGAGGAAACGTTCGGCACGTGATCGGCGTAGGTGGTCAGATCGACTACCAAAAGCAATCGCCACGCGCCTTTCGCATCGAAGGCGGCAGCGGCCTCATCACGTTCGAGCACTTGGCCAACATCAACAGCGGTATCGAGAATCTCACCGACCGTACGGTGGTGCTGCGCAGCATCGGCACGCAGATCTTTAGCAAGGGGCAAGGGACACTCTTCTTTGAAGACGTCGCGGGCCACGATCTCGCGATTGGAAGCCAGCGGATTTTCGCGCGCCAGCTCAACATCGAGAACGAAGGCACGCACCTGCGTAACGACGGAGGTAGAGCGTGGGTGCTCGGCTACAAAACGGAACGGGGCGGGACGCTTCTGGAAACGCTTTCGGGCGGACTTACGGAACTCTTCGGCACCTTCTCGTACACGACAACAGCGGGGAAGCTGGCCCCTATGTTTGTCACCAAGGGTGCGTCGGTATTCGCGTTCTTCGGCGAGGTTTGCTACACCGGTGATCCGTTCGCGACAATTATTCAGGAGACTCAAGGTTCCGAAACTAAGGTCGTGAGAGCTGGGGAAGGACAGCCGTTGCCCTACATCAGCGGTGGCGGCCAAAAGAAGGAATGACCTAACCCGTCGGGCGTGTTGCGCCCGGTAAATAAGAAACCCCGTTTAGCGATGCTAAACGGGGTTTCTCGACTGGAGGGGAAAGGGACGGTGCTACTTCAGCTTCGACTTCAAGTCCTTGCCGACGGAGAACTTCACGCTTTTCGACGCCTTGATCTTGATCTTCTCACCTGTCTTCGGGTTGATCCCTGTACGTGCCTTGCGGCTAGCAACTTTAAATGTTCCGAAGCCGACTAGTTGGACGGACTGGCCCTTTCGAAGACCGCCCTTGATTCCATCGACGACCGCTTGCACTGCACGTTCTGCCTGTGCCTTGCTGGTTTCTTTGCCGAGAGTCTTCTGAACGGCCTGGACGAGTTCTGCCTTATTCATGGGAGGAGATCGAGGGAGATGCGGTCGGATGGTGGTTTTTTTGCGGTCGCGCCCCGGGGGCAGCAGATTGGCGGCTCTTCTGACAGCTGCCCCCATTGCCGTCAACAAATTTTCTAATAAATGGCGATCGCACGGAATCCAAGCATTTATCAGCCTCTCCGATTGATCCCCCACTCCGTCCGCTCGACACTGCGGCATGTCCTTCCGCCAACAAATCGAAAGTTTTCTCCTCCGTGGACCGACTGTGCCAGGTACTGCGTGGATCGCTCCCAGCGCGACAGTGGTCGGTGATGTGATGCTCGGCGAGGAATGCAGCGTGTGGTACTCCGCAGTGCTGCGCGGAGACATCAATCGCATCGCGATCGGGGCTCGATCGAACATCCAGGATGGTGCCGTCGTGCACGTGGCAGACGAGTATGAAGCCCGAATCGGAGAACTCGTTACTGTCGGCCACAAGGCGATCCTCCACGCCTGCACACTTGCTGACGAGATCCTGGTAGGCATGGGCGCAATTGTCCTCGATGGTGCGGAGATTGGACCCCGGTGCATCGTTGGTGCTGGAGCGCTGGTCACTGGTGGAAAGAAGATTCCCGAAGGCTCGCTCGTTCTAGGGTCGCCGGGAAAGGTCGTGCGAACCCTTTCAGCAACGGAGCAGCAGGAGATTAAAGTCTGGGCAACTCGCTACGTGACACTCTCCCGCGTCTACCTAGAACAGGACGAACGAATACGCGCCGGGAAGGCGTAAGCCCGCGACCTCCGGCGTACCCCTCTGGATCGCACTGCGCCTGAAAACCATTGCCTTCATTGGGTGCGACTGTTTAAAGGGCGAGGAAATCCTCTCCCTCCCAACATCATGGCCACCAACGTCTATCACCCCTCTATCGAAGGCGCTCAGCACGGGGCTAAATCTCTGCCCGACTTCCTCGCCTATGCTAAGCGTTCTGGAGCAGCCGGTACCCAGCCGAGCAATTTTATGCTCCAGAGCGGCGATGGCTTCCTTTCCGCTCGGGAAATCAGCGACGCCTTTGAGAAAGAAGGGCTCAGCCTGGACGGCGTGTCGGCGCATTGCCCAGTGTGGGTGCATACTACGGCATGGACTGGCTCGCCAACGATCCGCCCGTTCATCCCCGAGGCCGTTGCTAAGCAGAGCCCGGCCGAGATTGAGGCTTGGGCGGAGAACTATCTACTGAAGCTGCTCGATCTTCTTGGCGAGCTGAAGATCAAGGTGTTGCCCATGTTCTGGGGCGTCGCCTTTGGTTGGGAAGTGGCGACCGGCTATCCGTGGGGGTTCTGGGCAGGGCCCGGGTACGATCTGTTGAAGGAAGGCGAGGAGCGCTTCGTCAAGAAGACACAGAAAATCCGTGATCACGCGCGCCAGCTCGGAATCAAACTCTGTCACGAGATTCACCCTGGTACCGGTGCTTCCACTGCGGACGACTTTCTTACCCTTCTCCGGATTTGCGATGGCGACGAGACGCTCGGTGTGAATGCTGACCCCTCGCATTGCTGGGAAGGTGAGAGCTGGGAGCAGCGCTTCCTCAAGGTCGGCGCACACGTCTGGGCCTGCCATATCAAGAACTTCGTGATTCGCCCGGGCTTTCCGCTGCGCGGCATGCAGCCCGATTGGCAGAAGCGCGGCATGCAGTTCACCGATCTTGCTACGGGCGACCTGAACTTGCAGCGGTACGCTGAATTGATGAACCACATCGGCTACCCTCAGCGCTACTGCAAGCTCATGGGCACGAAGAGCGCTCCTCTCGTGGTCGAGGCCGAAAGCGCGGTCAAGGATCTCGATTTCACCAGCGCAAACGGGATCGCCCACGTGCGCGATCATTTTGCCTGGCCAGCAGCGGCTGGCTCGTTCGAGGACGGCATGGGCGCGTAGGACATTCCTCCGGGCGGGAAAGACCGAACGGGAGATGGGTCTCGAATGAGAGAAGATGCGAGTATCTCTCCATTCGGACCCGATCTACTTCAAGAGCAGTCGCTGCGTGGCTTCGCCTCTCGCGCTGTAGAAGCTCCCGCACATGTCCGCCTCTGTTAGCGCTTCCACCGAGCCCGCGCGCGCCGCGACTGGCATTGCTGGGCTGGACGACATCCTCCATGGCGGCTTGCCGAAAGACCGCCTCTACTTAATCCAAGGTGATCCGGGCGTTGGTAAAACCACGCTCGCAACGAGATTCCTTCTCGAGGGAGTCCGCCTCGGGGAAACCGGGCTCTACATCACCCTATCAGAGACCAAGGAGGAACTCGAGGAGGTAGCCCGCTCCCACGGCTGGGACCTCAGCAAGATCCATCTTTTCGAGTTAGCGGCGGTGGAGGAGAAACTTCGCGGTGAGACCGAGAGCACGTTCTTTCGACCCTCTGAAGTTGAGCTAAACCGCACCACCCAGACCCTACTCGACGAGGTGGTGCGGGTGAAACCGGCACGAGTCGTTTTCGATTCCCTCTCCGAGATGCGCATGATTGCGGAGACTCCGCTGCGCTATCGCCGACAGATGCTTCAGCTCAAGCAGTTCTTTGCCGGGCGCAAGATCACGGTGCTCTTCCTCGATGATCGCTCGGCACACTCACATGACCTGAATATTGAAAGCATCGCGCATGGGGTCATTGCCCTGCAGCGCTCTTCGCCTGACTACGGGATCGCGCGGCGGCAGTTGAATGTGCAGAAGATTCGCGGGTCCACCTTCCGTGAAGGAAATCACGACTTCGTGCTCCGCAAAGGCGGGATGGTGGTTTTCCCAAGGGTGGTCGTGGCGAAGCTGCAGACCTCGTTTACCCGCGAGAGCTTTCCCAGTCGCATTCCAGCCCTCGACCTTCTGCTCGGAGGTGGGCTCGATCGTGGCACGAGCACCATGTTCATGGGACCGCCCGGTACTGGGAAAAGCACCTTGGCTATCAAGTTTGCGCTAAGTGCAGCGGAGCGTGGCGAGAAGGTACTCTTCTACATCTTCGACGAGACCACCGGCACCCTTCTTTCCAGGGCAAGGAAGCTGGGCATGGCGATGGATCAGCACATCGAATCCGGCCTGATCCAGGTTCAGCAGGTGGATCCGGCGGAGATTTCACCAGGGGAACTCGGCCACTCCATCCGGCGCGGAGTCACCGAAGACGGTGTGCGGATGATCGTAATTGATTCCATCAATGGCTACATGAACGCCATGCCGGAGGAACGTTACCTAACCCTCCAGCTACACGAATTGCTTGCCTCCCTCGGCCAGCAGGGCGTGATTACCATCATGGTCCTTGCACAACAGGGCGTGATTGGCCAAATGCAGTCCACCGTAGATCTCACCTATCTCGCGGATACCGTGCTCCTGCTCCGCTACTTTGAAGCTCACGGCGAGGTGAAGCAGGCGGTTTCGTTGATCAAGAAGCGGAGCGGTGGTCACGAGCACACCATTCGAGAGTTTAGAATCACGGACGACGGAATCGTGGTTGGCGAGCCACTTACCGGGATGCAGGGAGTACTCACCGGCGTGCCAAACATCGGGCCCGGCGCTACCCGCTCCGCGATGCAGCAATGAACGCTGGCTGCTATGCCGCTCCTCAGCAGTCCCTCAACAGGGATCGGGCCGAGATCTCAGCCGCAGGAAGCCTTCCTATCCTCATTCTCGCGCCTTTGCGCAACGATGCTCGATTTACTGCTGACTTCCTCACTGAAGCGAACTTGCTGCCAGTCATCTGCTCGGATGCGCGCCAACTTTGCGCACAGGCTGGACCGACCTGCGGAGCCATTCTCCTCGCAGAAGAGGCGCTGGACAAAGAATCCATTCCGCTCCTGAACGAGGTGCTCCTCACGCAGCCGAAATGGTCCGACCTCCCTGTCGCGATTATTACTAGTAGCGGCGAGGGCACACTCGATCGCCGGGATCGCTTAGCAGCGTTTGGCAGACGTGCCAATGTCGTCTTAATTGAGCGGCCCTTCCAGTCGGCCACGCTCGTCAGCACTCTGCAGGTTGCGCTTCGCTCCCGTCAGCGGCAGTTGCAAGTGCGCGAGCTGCTCAAGCAAACCCAGGCTGATGCTGCCGTCCTCCGGAGCAGCGAAGAGCGCTATCGGCGCCTGGCCGCGCAGTCCGCACGACAGGCCCGCATCTACGAGGCCACGCTCGCCAGTACCGTGGACCTTCTCTACGTGTTCGATTTGGACGGCCGCTTCATCTACACGAATAGCAGGCTGCCTGCGATCCTCGGAAAGACAGCTGAAGAGCTCCTCGGGAAGGATTTTCATCAGCTCGACTATCCGCCCGAGCTTGCAAAGAAGCTTTCTCGGCAGATCCAGGAAGTCATCCAAACCAAGAAGCCGCTTCGTGACGAGACGCCTTTCACCGGCGCGGCGGGCGAGCATATCTACGAGTACATCCTTGCTCCCGTTTTCGCGGGAGATGAAAGCGTGGAAGCAGTCGCAGGGGTCACTAGAGACATCACGACACGCCGCAGTGAGGAAGAAGTGGTGCGGGCCAGCCGCGATCAGTTTCAGGAGATGGCGGACAGCGCCCCAGCGATGCTCTGGATCACGGAGCCAAATGGTTACTGCACCTTCCTCTCGCGCAGTTGGTACATGTTCACCGGGCAGACTCTGGCGGAAGGGCACGGCCTGGGATGGACGAATGCCATTCACCCGGACGAGAAGGAGGCTGCAGGTCAGGAATTCATCAAGGCGAGCGAGCGGCGCGAGTTCTACCTGATGGACTTCCGCCTCCGCCGGGCGGATGGCGAATACCGCTGGGTGGTGGATGCCGGGCAGCCACGCTTCGGGGCCGACGGCGAGTTCCTCGGTTACATCGGATCAGTGATCGATATTCATGAGCGAAAGACTGCGGAAGCAGCACTCGAGGAGCGCGCCACCGCCTTGCGCGATGCAGATCGACGCAAGGACGAATTTCTCGCGATGCTCGCGCACGAGTTGCGCAACCCGCTCTCTTCCGTTGCAAATGCAATTTCGCTGATGAAGGATCGGGAGAACACGGATGATCACAGCTGGGCCACCGATGTGATCGACCGGCAGACACGTCAGCTCGCCAGGCTGGTGGACGACTTGCTCGACGTCTCCCGAATCACTAGAGGAAAAATCGAACTTCGACGCGAGCTCCTGGATGCCGCGAGCTGTCTGGAGAGTGCCTGTGAAGCCGTCGCGCCGCTCATTGCTGAGCGCCACCATACCCTGGAAGCCTCCATTCCACACGGCGAGCTCTGGCTTGATGCGGACCCAACGCGGCTCGAGCAGATCTTCGTGAACCTCCTCGCGAACGCCGCTAAATACACGAGGCCGCACGGTATGATCTGGCTGGAGGCGCAACGTGAAGGAGGCGAGATCGTGGTCAATATTCGTGACAACGGCGACGGCATTGCTCCTGAGAAGATTCCCGCAATGTTTGAGCTCTTCTCGCAGGGCGAGCGCTCTGTTGCCCGCTCTGAAGGCGGTCTGGGTATCGGCCTCACGGTCGTACGTGGCCTGTGTGTTCTGCATGATGGAACTGTCAGCGCGCACTCCGCTGGGCGCGGTGCTGGTAGCACCTTCACGGTGCGTCTTCCTGCGGCGAGCCAGCCTGGTCGTGCTCAGATTGATCATGGCGAGCAGTCCAGGGAGCCTAAGGGTGCCGGCCTCCGCGTCCTGGTCGTCGACGACAACGTAGACGCGGCGGCCGGTCTCGCGCGGCTCCTCGCCCGGCGCGGATATGCGGTAGAGCTCGCTCATGACGGGCAGGCCGCTTTGAAAGCCGCACATGCTTACTCCCCAACCGCCGTCTTGTTAGACATCGGGCTACCTGGAATGGATGGATATGAGGTCGCCCGCCACCTCCGTGCGGATCCTTGCTGCTACGGCGCACTGATCGTAGCGCTTACAGGTTACGGGCAGGATGAGGACCGGCGACTCTCTCAAGAGGCAGGATTTGATCACCATCTCGTCAAACCGGTCGACTTCGCAACCGTCCAAGCGCTTCTTGCCGACTGCGCCGTTCGGATAAAGTAACCTAAATTGCTCGAGCCGTGAATATCCGTCCGCGTTCCGACAGGTTGGCGGATCATCTCGACAGGCGGTTGCGTCATCTTTGCGGAAGCGCGGGCAAGATCAACGCGTGCACTCGTCGTTTTGATGGAGCGATGCGCCATTGTGGCGCATCGATGCGCCATAATGGCGCAGGTAGTGCGTCATAATGGCGCACTCGCCCGTGGCAATCACGCGATGCTGCGTCAATTCTGCGGATCGACGCGTCTCGATGACGGACGGAATGCCCATCGTTAATCACGTTTTCAACACTCAACCTTGGGATTTGGACGATGCGAGCCTTCGGCTGAGTTGAGAACGGAAGTAGCGGGCCTTCAGAACCGGCGCAGCCATTCCTCGGTACTATACCGCGCCTTCGCAAGATCTACAGCGGCACTAAGTTGCTCCGGGCTTAAATGTTCGTGTAGTGCATGCTCTGAGAGACAAGCAGCCAGTACGTGGCCGAAATCAGCCTCGAGACCCGCTACTTGAATACTGCCTTGGTGCATAAGCCCATCCCTGGTGCGGCGTTGGGCAGCACCCGCAACTTTGCGTTCTCCCGCAACGAGGTCGAATTGCGCCGAGTTCTCGAAACAGGCTCGGGAGATGGGCGGACCGGGTGGGCCCGCAAGCACGACATCAGGAAGATGCATGGCCATTGCGGTGGCGACTACCTGATGGATGGCGCAATACGATTCCAGCGGCGGCCACGAGGCGAGTGACTGGTTAAGCGGACAGAGGAGTGTATAAGTGAAATCTTCGCCATGCGGAACAATCCCGCCACCAGTCCACCGGCGGACCAGCTCGCGTTCCGGCCAGCGACCCTCGACTTCTCCAATCGGCGTGAAATAGCCGAAGGAGACGGCAGGCTGCCTCCAACGATAAGTACGCAGGACGGGTGCGGTGATTTCGCGGAGGAGCAACTCATCGATCGCCATGTTCACCGCCGCCGAATGCGGCTCGAGGTCATCGATGACGGTGAGGTTCGGAAACAGCATCGCCAGCAAACTATCGGGGGTTCCCGTAGCAGCAATAATTGCCTTTCGTGGAAGCACCGCTACCCTTCGCGCCTTATGGCCAAACCCGCAGCACTCGGCAAAGGACTTGGCGCACTCATCAACGTGCGCGTCGCCTCGCCGACCCCTGCAGTGGAGGCGGGCGAACGGGTGCAGTTGGTAAAACTCGGCGAGATCATTCCCACGCCGCTCCAGCCGCGGACGGTCTTTCGTGACGAGAATCTCCAGGAACTCGTAGATTCTATTAAGGAGCACGGGATCATCCAGCCACTGATCTGCCGAAAGACGGGCGACAAGTTCGAGCTGATCGCGGGGGAACGGCGCTGGCGGGCTGCGCAGCGGGCTGGGCTTGCGGAAGCTCCGGTAATCGTGCGCAGCGCATCGGATCAAGACGTGCTGGAGCTTGCGCTGATCGAGAACCTTCAACGCGAGGATCTCAACGCGATCGAAGAAGCCGTCGCGTTCTCCAAACTAGCCAGGGATTTCGGCCTCCGGCAGGAGGACATTGCGCAGAAGGTTGGCAAGAGCCGCGCTGCGATTGCGAACTCCATGCGCCTGCTCGATCTCGACGCCCAGGTGCAGAGCTGGCTAACGCAGGATCGGATTACGGTTGGGCACGCGAAAGTCCTCCTCTCGCTGAAGACGCAGGGGGAGCAGGCGCTGCTCGCGGAGGAGATCATCCGGCGGCAACTCACGGTGCGCGGAGCGGAGAAGCTGGTGAGCGAGCACTTCACCAAGAACGGTAATGCCAAGCCGACGAGAGGACAGAGCTCCGGACCCGCGCAGGCAGCCTTACGGCCCGCGATTCAACATTTGCAGAATCGACTTCAGCAGCACCTAGCAACCCATGTCACACTTCAGCACGGCGATAAGCGCGGCCGGATCGAGATCGAGTATTACGGGCAGGATGATCTCGACCGCGTGCTCCGGGTCCTTGGTCTCGCGCCGGAGGGGGAGTAGGTGCTGAGCGGATCGTGGCTGCGAGCACGTCTGAATACACTAGGGGCTTTGGGATTGCTCCTCGCCGGACTTGGATGCGACCGGAACGAACGCATGCCCGTTGCGCCACAGCAGGCGGAACCATCGAGTGGAACAGCGCCCGCTGGGAGAGATGCGACTCCTGCACCCAAGGTGCCCGTAAGTACGGCGCCACCACCGGCTGAACTCTGGAAGGAGTTCTCCGGAGAACGCGCGTTCAGCGAAGTGCGACGACAGGTGGAGATTGGGCCTCGCCCTTCGGGATCGCCGGAACTCGAAAAGGCGCGCGGTTTTATTACGCAAGAGCTGGAGCGCTATGGCTGGGAGGTGACGCGCCAGGAGTTCACCGGGGAGACACCACGAGGTGCCATCAAGTTTGTGAACCTGATCGGGCGCTTCGCAGCGGATGGGCGTCGCCCAGTGCCCGCGACCACGCAGCGAGCGATCGTCTGCTCGCACTTCGACACCAAGCGCTTCAGCACGATCAAGTTCTTCGGTGCCAACGATGCGGCGTCGAGTACGGGATCGTTGATCGAACTCTCGAGAGTACTGGCTCTCGATCCGTCGCTGGCCGCAAAGGTAGAGCTGGTCTTCTTCGACGGGGAGGAGGCAGTGGTCCAGTTCACAGAGACGGATGGGCTCTACGGGAGCCGCCACTATGCGCAGGATCTGCGGGCGACGAACCGCGCGCCGCAGTTCAAATTTGGGATTCTCTGGGACATGATCGGCGACCGCGATCTCACGATTACTCTGCCCCCGGACTCACCGGCTGTGGTGGCAAAGGGAATCCTGAAAGCGGCGGATGCCCTGAAGTTGCGTCAGCACTTCCGCTACTACGACCGGTCGATCCTCGACGATCACGTGCCCTTGAATCAGGTACGGATTCCCACCATCGACCTGATCGACTTCGACTACCTCTACTGGCACACGGCCGACGACACACTGGACAAGCTCGCGCCCGAGAGCATGCAGAAAGTTGGGGCGGTAACGCTCTACTACCTGCGCAAGGAACTGGCAGGGAAGTAAGCAGGTTGCTAAAGACGGGTGTAACCGAGTGAGGCGCGGCTGCGTCTGGCTAGGTAATCTGACCATGATCGACGGCGCCCCCCCAACGCAGCACGCTTCGCGTCGTCCGAGGCGCATCGCATGAACGCGGCAGTCCTCGGTTGGCCGGTGAGACTGGCCGCCCTCCCCTTTCCTGATGATGGTCTTGCCGGTGAGCCTGCCGACGAAGACCTGGTCACCGCCACTCTTGATGGGCAGGACGATGCTTTCGCGGAGCTGATCCGGCGGCACAAGCGGCGCGTCTTTAGCACGGCTTCCCGATTCGCTCGAGACGCACATCAGTTGGAGGACATCTGCCAGGAAGTGTTTGTGCGCGCATTTCGGAACCTTGGAAAATTTCGAGGCGAAGCGCCCTTTCATCACTGGCTGGCCCGGATCACGACGTCAGCGTGCTACGACTTCCTGCGTCGCGAAAGGAGAAGTCGCGAACAGGTATCCCTGGATGGAAGTGAGCTGCAGATTCGTGATACCAGCGCGGAAGCGGCGATCTCCGCCGGGCGGGCGCGCGAACTTCTGAGCTGGGCACTTCGGCAGCTTTCGGCGGATGAGCAGTTGATTCTCACGCTCTGCGAGATCGAAGAGCGGTCGATTCGAGAAGTTGCGGAGCACACTGGTTGGAGTGAGACCAACGTGAAAGTACGAGCCTTCCGAGCGCGGCAGAACTTGAAGAAACTCCTGCAAGACACCCATGAGCAGTAATTCCGACGAGCAGATGGAACGGCTCTTCGAAGCCGCACGGGACGAGCAACCAGATACCACGCGTGACGAGTGGGGTTTTGAGACTCGGGTCATGGCACGGCTGCGTGAGGAGCGTGATCTCTCTACCTCGACGTTCGCCTGGGCTTGGCGGCTCTGCCCATTCTTCGCCGCGCTCGCACTGGCCGCCGGGCTCTGGAGCCGAACCACCGACGCCCGGGTTCGAGCCAGTTCCAGCTTGGTCACGGAAGTCTCACAGGCTGGTGACGAGCAGGCGATGGTGCGCTACCTCACCGGAGGTCGTGCCCAGTGAAGAAGGCCAAGGGATGCCTGGGCGTCTTTCTGATCTTCTTCTTCGGAATGCTCTGCGGGATTGTGATCACGGAAGGGGTGATCCGCGATCGGGTCCGCGAAGTCGTCGAAGGCGGTCCTGACAAGGTGGTGGACGTGGTGGTAACGCGGATGAACAAGGATCTGAAGCTCGATAAAGAGCAGGAGGTGAAGCTTCAGCAAATTGTTGGCGAGACGCGCATCCGGCTCCGACAAATCCGGCAGCAGACCCAGCCGGAAGTACATGCTGCGCTCCTCGAGGCGGAACAGAAGGTGCGGTCGATCCTTTACGCGGAGCAGCTCCCAAAGTTCGAGGAGATCATTCGAAAAGGCCGCGAGAAGTGGAAGGGCGAGGCGCCGGAGAAATCGTAGCAGCCAAAACACCGTGACGCCGGTGGACGCTTCGGGTACATCCACCCGCCGATGCCGAAGTCCATCGCCTGGCTGATCACCGCAGTCACCGCAGTCTTCTTCGGCTGCTTCTTTGTGCTGCCGATCAGCACGACCGTCGCGGGTGCTTTCCTGGATGCCGACGGACGATTCACGTTCACCTTCGTGGCCGAAGTGTTCCGAAACCGGATCTACCTCGAAGGTCTGCTGAATTCGTTCCTGCTCGCGCTGTGCACCACCGTGCTCACAGCGGCCTTGGCGATCCCCCTCGCCTGGATTGCCGACCGCCATGAATACCCTGGCAAGAAGATCCTCTCTGCGCTGATCCTCGTACCGCTGATTCTGCCGCCCTTTGTCGGCGCGATCGGCGTGCGGCAAATCCTTGGGCAGTACGGCGCGCTGAATGCCTTCTTGATCAACATCGGCTGGCTCGGGCCGGACGAAACTTACGATTGGCTGGGCAACGGACGCTTCTGGGAAATCGTCGCGCTGAATGCACTTCACCTCTACCCCATCCTTTTCCTGAACCTGACGGCGGCACTTGCCAATGTGGACCCGGCAATGGAAGAAGCAGCAGAGAATCTCGGGTGCACTGGCTTCCGGAAGTTCTGGCGCATCACATTGCCGCTGATCATGCCAGGGCTCTTCGCCGGAGGAACGATCGTCTTCATCTTTGCCTTCACCGAACTCGGCGTTCCCCTGCTCTTCGACTACAGCCGCGTGACCTCAGTGCAGATCTTTCATGGGCTGAAGGAGATCGCCGGGAACCCCTTCCCGTTTGCTTTGGTGGTGGTGATGCTCGTGAGCACGGTGCTGCTTTATGCGTGCACCAAGCTGCTTTTCGGTCGCGCAGAATACGCGATGTCGGGGAAGGCTACGATGGGCAGGGTGAGGCTAACGGGTGTTCCTAAGGCGAAGTGGGCATGCACAGCCGCTTTTGTGGCTGTGGCGACCTTTGCGCTGCTGCCGCACGCCGGGGTGATCCTCGTCTCGATTGCAGACGATTGGTACAGGAGTGTGCTTCCGACGGGTTGGACAATGGCTCACTACGAATCCGCGCTGGGACATCCGCTCGCGGTTCCTTCAATCACTAACAGCCTGAAGTACGCGAGTATCTCGACCTTGGTGGATCTGGTCCTGGGACTGGGCATCGCCTTTGTCGTCGTCCGCAGCACACTTCCCGGGCGCTGGATTCTCGATGCCATCGCCATGCTGCCGCTGGCCGTCCCGGGATTAGTCCTCGCGTTTGGCTACATCAGCATGACTCGCGAGGGACGCTTCTTCGCCTTCCTCAATCCTACGGAAGATCCCACTGCGCTGCTCGTGATCGCCTACGCAGTCCGGCGACTTCCCTATGTCGTGCGCTCCGCAGTGGCGGGGCTCCAGCAGACCAGTGTGACCCTCGAGGAAGCCGCGCAGAATCTCGGCAGCTCGCCTCTTCGCGTGCTCCGGCGGATTACCCTGCCGCTGGTTTCCGCAAACCTCCTCGCGGGAGGCCTGCTGGCTTTCTCGTTCGCGATGCTCGAGGTCAGCGACTCCCTGATTCTCGCCCAGCGGCAGGAGCACTTCCCTATCACAAAGGCAATCTATGAACTCTTTCAGTTGCTTGGCGAAGGGCGCTATGTGGCCTCCGCACTTGGTGTCTGGTCGATGATCTTTCTTGGGACAGCGCTCTTCGCGGCCAGTCGAATGATGGGCAGGCGACTAGGAGCGCTCTTCCGCATGTAAAGCAGAGCCTATTTGATCAGCGCCTCGAGCGCAGTATCAGGATCTGCACCGAGAGCAGTGGCGCGCTTGTAGTGCTTGCGTGCGTCATCCTTGCTCGTGGGCTGCTTCGTGGCAAAGACCACCGCCAGATTGAAATGCGCATCCGCGTAGTTCGGATCCAGCGCAGTGGCCGTCTCCAACTCCTTTTGCGCGGCATCCGGCCAGCCCTTTTGGCTAGCCGTGATCCCAAGGTAGTTGTGCGCGGTGGCGTTCTTCGGGTTGATCGAAAGCGAGTTGCTCAGCGAGGTCATCGCGTCGTCGTACTTCTCCTGGCTGTAATACACGATGCCGAGGGTACAGTGCGAAAACGCGTCGTTCGGTGCGATGGCGATGACCTTCTTAAAGGTGTCTTCAGCAAGCTTCAGCTTGCCCATCTGAAACTGCGCCACGCCGAGGTTGGAAAGCGCATAAACGTTCGTCGGCTCAGACTGGAGGATCTTGCGGTAGGCCTTCTCTGCATCTCGATAATTCTTCCGTTCGAAGTGGTCCTTGGCTTCCTGCACCAGGGGCATCAATGCCGCAGGCAGATTAGGTTGTGCAGGCGAAGGGCCCGTCGGCACACCAGACGGCAGAGCAGGCCTTGGTGCCTCTGGAGTAGCCGCAGTAGGCTCGCCCGAGGCCGCTGGATTCTGTGTAGGTACCGGAGAATTCCCGGCGGGAGCAGGTGCAGCGGGCTCGCTTTCAGCAGCTACTTCACTCCCATCGGAGAGCGGCGCTGCGATGGAGATCTCGCCTTCACTGATCTCGATCTGCGGCTTCTTGAAGAGCGCTCGCTCCTTCGGCGATAGCTTCACCACCGGTTCGCCGAGATAATTGATCTGGTTCAGCAAGTCCTTGGACTTCACCTCCAACTTGGACATCTGGTCGAGCACCAGCTTCCGAGTCTGGTCACGCCGGGCTTGCTCCTTCATTTGGCGGAGGACAATCCCGCGCAGCAACTCGTTCTCGTCGACCATCTTCTTCTTCTCCACGGTCCCCTGCGCGCCCTCCGCCTTTACGTCCGTGAGTTGCTTGGCCGTGCCCTCCAGCTTTGTCTTCAGATCGCCCATCTGTACCTGGAAATCCTGGCTCTCCTTCTGAGCCTGGGTGAGCTGGGTTTGCACTGAGCCGACATCTTTCTTCAGCCCTTCGATCGTCTTGTCCTTCTCTGTAGCGTCCACCTTGAACTTCGAGATCGCCTCCTCCGCTGTCGTCAGCTTGGCCATCAGCGTCGTGTTCTCGGTAATCAGCTTATCGAGATCCTTCTGCGCCTCCTTCATCTTCTTCAGCTGCCCTACCGCGTCGTCACGCTCCTTGCTCACGTTTGCCAGCTTGTCGTTCAGCGCGTTCTTCTCAGTGATGGCCGCATCCATCTTCTTCTGAGCATCGGCGATCCGTGTAGAGGCTTCACCGCTCAGTTTCGTAGCTGCATCGCGTTCTGAGGACAGCGTGGCAATGCGCTTGTGAGCACTGCTGAGACGATCGGCAACCTGCTTGCGCACATCCTCAGCGGCCTCCCGGTCGATTTGCAGAGTCCGCAGTTCTTTGCGGGTCTTGTCGCGTTCAGCGGTTAAGGCCTTCACCGTTTCCGCTTCGCTTGCACCTTCGGAAAGCGCGGTCATCAGTGCGGACTCTGCGTTATCAGCACGCTGCTGTAGCACCTTCTGGCGACCTTCCGCCTGCTCCCGCGCAGACGTGGAATCGGCCAGCTGCCTGGCGAGGTCCTCCTTCTCTCGAGTAACCTTATCTAGCTGGTCCCGCGAAGTGAGCAAATCGCGCTGAAGCCGATCCATCCGCTCTTGAATCTCCTGGATTGGATTGTAGCCGCCCGCCCCACGATTCTCTTTCGGAGGCATCTCCATCTCCTCTCCCGGCCCGGGCGGAAAGACGGGAATGAGCGATTCCTCGCCCGGAAGCGGTGGCTCGACGCTGTCGCTCATCGGCTGATCTGAAACCGATGGCCCTCGGCCGGCGTCCACCCCGGGACCGGCTTTCGCGATCATGCCCTGCAGCTTCTTGATCGCATCTGCAGTCCGTTTCCGGCGGAACTCTACAATCGACGGGTTCCAGGTCGGCGATGCCTTTGAAATCTGATCCAGCATCACTGACGCCTCCTTGTAAGCTGCCAGCGCACCGCGCAGATTGTTTGCGGCCTCACTACGTTCGCCTTTCTGGTAGGCGGTAAACGCCGTCAGGAAGGACTCGGAGGGGTCGGGCACGTTTTGCGCACGCGCGGGAGCGAGCGCAAAGACGATTGATGCGCAGAGGATGAAGGGGAGATTCTGTCGCCGCATAGTGTAGAAGATCAGGAGGGAACTGAGACGGGAAAAAAGCGGCTGAAGTTAATAGATTTGCTTGTGCCGCGCAATGGGTTCTCTTCCGGGGGTGACGAGGAAGTTTTCGGAAACAGAAGAAGGGGTTCGCCCGCTTCGCAACTGGTTGTCAAGCAGCCAATATGCCGCCTTCGAGGCAGCGGGCACCAACGCGCACCGGATTTTCTCCAGCGCGGAGGGTTGGATTGAGCGGTTTGGCGAGGATCTCCTTGTCTCCTATAAGGAAGAGACAGGGCTGGATGCGCTCCTCGAGGCTCTCCCTGCCTGGCGCGCCGAGACCGCCTACGAGCCCCGCCGGATCTTTGGAAAACTGCTGCCCCGACAAAACGATGATCGAGTAGCGCCGGTGCTCCTTTCAGGGGATGGGGAGCTCCCGCTGGAGACCGTCGTTACAGAGAACGGGATGCGCTTCGCTCTCGACTTTGCTGCAGGATATTCCGCAGGCCTCTTTATTGATCAACGCGCGAATCGCGCCCTGGTTCGGCGTTGCCGTCCGAAGAAGCTGCTCAACACTTTCGCTTACACCTGCTCCTTTTCCGTCGCAGCCGCCCTCGGAGGTGCCGAGACCGTGAGCATCGATCTCTCGAAAAAATCGCTCGACCGTGGACGCGAGAACTTCGCTCTTAACGGGCTAAGTACCGACGGACACCGCTTCCTTGCCGACGATGTGCAGGATGTCCTCCCGCGTCTGGCACGCAGGGGCGAGAAGTTCGATTGCATCATCCTCGATCCACCCACCTTCTCGCGTGGGAACAAGGGCCGTCGGTGGCAAGTAGAGAGTGATCTCGAAGGCCTGCTTACCAGTGCGCTGGAACTTGCCGCCCCACAGGCTCGGATTCTCCTCTCCACAAACTGCGCCCGTTTCACCCGCCGGTCCCTGGAGACGGTCGCAAAGTTTGCTTTAAAGCTCACCCGAATGAGCGGCAGCTTCCACAACGAGCCCGAGCCGCCCGATGTTCCCTTCGGCTCAAATGCACAGACTGTCTGGCTGAATCTGCGCTAAACGAAAAGAGCGGCACCGGTGAGGGTGCCGCTCGGTGAGATCCTGCCGGGTTACTTTACCTTGAGCAGTTCGACTTCGAAGATCAGCGTCTCGTTTGGACCGATGTCGCCACCCGCTCCACGAGCGCCGTAGGCGAGGTTGGCTGGAATCACGAGCATCCACTTGTCGCCTTCCTTCATGAGTTGAAGGGCCTCGGTCCATCCTTTGATCACGCCATTGACCGGAAACTCTGCTGGCTCGCCCCGCTTGATCGAGGAGTCGAACTCTTTTCCGTCGAGCAGAGTTCCGCGATAATGCACAGAGACTGTGTCCGTCGCTTTGGGGCTCTTCCCGCTGCCTGCTTTCAGTGACTTGTATTGCAAGCCGCTGGGCAGCGTCTTCACGCCTTCTTTAGTAGCGTTCTCTTTCAGGTATTTCTCGCCTTTGGCGGCGGCGTCTTGGGCCATCATGGTGGGATTGATTTGGAGGATTGCTGCGAGAGCAGTGATCAGGGAGAGGAGCCGAAGCTTCATGGGATAAGTAGATTACTCGAGTGAACGGGGCTGAGGCAACGAACCTTCGCCCTCGATTGAAACGAATCGGAGCAGCTCGAAACTCCTCTCGCGCGTAAAAAAGGCGTTTCCACCGAGTAAATAGCTGCACCGCCGCAGTTCGGAACTCCGACCTCGCAGTTCAACAACTCCGGCGTTGCACCTCTGAACTCCGACCTCGCAGTTCAACAACTCCGACGTTGCACCTCTGAACTCGGCCTTCGCAGTTCAGCAACTCCGACGTTGCAGCTTTGAACTCCGCCCTCCCAGTTCAGCAACTCCGACGTTGCGCCTTTTTACTGCGCCGGTGCAGTTCAGAGCTCGGCCAACGGAGTTCGTCTGCTCCGAATTCAACCAGAATCCGGTCTTCAGTGCGGTACGGCGCTGCTCTGGAGGAGCAAAATTCCGCAACGAACCCCCGTCTCTGCGCCTGGTCGCAGGTCCAGGCTTCGAGATTGCCGCCCGGATCTCTGATTGTTGAGCTACATCCCGCACTTCGGGACGATTTCACTCATGGTGAAACGCCGGACCAGCATGCTTGCGAGAAATTGGTCCGTGCCGTTCAAGGCGGATGCTTTCACGACATTCGCGGGCTTCTCCAATCGAGAGAAAATCATCCGCGCTACTTTCGTTCGCGGCACACTCTTCTCTCCGTATCCATCGGGCTGATTGCTGGACCAGAAGCGCACATGCTCCACCCCTCCCACCATTTCGGTGCCCAGGTAGATCACAGAGTGTCCTCGCTCCTTCTGACCAATCTCGCCCGTCCAAAAGATCTTCAAGAAGTCGCCGGCCCGGGCGCTGCGGGGATCTACGAAGTTCTGCCCGAGTCCCAGCTCGTGAAAGAGCCGCGCGGTGCCGGGGCCGTTCGCATTCCAGCGGCCCCAGATCCCCTTCCCGTCCGCCTGCCCTTTCACGAGAAGTGCATCCAGAGTCTTCGCATCCAGTGCGAGGCCATCGTTTCGCGCAAGCTGCTCGAGCGCACGCAGGAAAACGAGGTAGGTCGCGCCCGAGCAGAAGCTCGGCTGCGCG
Source organism: Spartobacteria bacterium (assembly GCA_031389825.1). Lineage (GTDB taxonomy): Bacteria > Verrucomicrobiota > Verrucomicrobiia > Chthoniobacterales > Chthoniobacteraceae > JANMSW01. Next base: position 44,668 of record JANMSW010000008.1, on the reverse strand, counting down.
ACTTTTGGATCGAGGAGCAAGCCGCGAGGCTCCAGGCGCACGGATGCGATCAGCTGTTCCTTGGCGACGCGGTTAACCGCGTATGCGCCACCGACCGGCATTGTGCGAATCGCGGCGAGGACGGCGGAGTTGGGATCGGAGGTGCGGGCTGGTTCAGCGAACCCGGAGACTTCCTTCGTTACCGGGGCAGCTGGCGCGCTTGAGGTACCGTTGGCCGTGACGAACAACCCGAGGAGCATCAAGGCTGCGGACTGAGTGCGAAAATGAAGAAGCATTTAAAAAGAGAGACCGCAGGGCTTGCCGGAACCGGGTGAACTTACGCCAATCGTTTGCCGGTGCAATTCCTGCAGAAGAGCCGCATTCCGGCCTGCGCCCCGACTCGCCCCTCGAATCCAAGGTTGCACTTTCGAGCGGCTGCACCGAGAACCCCCGGCCCTCGAACTCATCTATTGCACATGAAGAAATCCGGAATGAACGAAGCCAGCTTTCTAGCCCTCCTGGAAAAGGTCCTGCCCCGCGCTACGCAGGATCCGCATCTCGCTTCGCGGATCTACGAAGAAGTGCAAAAGGAGGTGCGCCTGCTCGCCAATGTCGCAGCTTTCGAGAAGTTCTGCGAGACAGGGTCGATACCCGATCTGGCGCCGGAGACCGTTGCCCAGCTGCAGACACAACTCGCAGGGAACTTCGGTGACGCAAATGTGGCAATCACGGCAGAGGAGAAGGGAGATGCGGTTGAAGTGGAGATCGTGCTGCCAGATCGGACAATCACGTCAAAGCTAAAGGTGCTTCCCGAGGGCGCTGAAGAGGAGGAGGCGATCAAAGCGCCGTTCGTCCCCTTTCCGGTGAGCCTGCCGGAGGATCCGGAACTCGTTTGGGTGCTCGGGCGGCGGGAGGATCTCGGGCCGGATGAAGCGGCGCGATCGCTGTCGAAAATCGAGGAGGAGTTCTGGGCAACCAAGGCCGGGCAGAAGCTTCTTCGGGAGCATACGGACCGCAGTTTCGCAGAGTTCATAGCGAATGTACCCGCCGCGGCGCTCACGGAGAGCGGGCTGAAGCGACACTACAAAGGGCCCGAGACCCTGAAGACGCTGCGCTTGTTGAGTCGCGGGGCCGCATCTGACAACGTGATGCAGATCGCGTAAAATCGCGCATTTCCCGGGCTGTACTTCCCTCGGAGCGTTGGGGCACTCAGCCCTCGACAGGCAAAGGCGACCGCTTATAACGAGCGCTCCATGGCCCTGACCCGTCGCCTTCCATCGCAAGTGCTCGAACAGATTACCGGAGCACGCAACCGGCTTGCCCGGACCAAGGTGCTGGTAGGGTTCGATGGTTTCGTGGATTCCATTCTTCACGTAGTAAAGACGCGCGAGTCGGCCACTAAACACTCGCGGGTCGAGCGGATGGCGGAGTTCGGCGAGACGATCGTGGCGGCTGCGGGGCTAAGCGCGAACATGGAGATGGTGACCCAGATGGTGAAGCTCGGTGGCAATGGGCCCATCATGGCGCATGCACTGGGAGCATATGGCACCCCGGTAACCTACATCGGCAACCTGGGTGCGCCCGTGGTACACCCGGTTTTCGCGGAGCTCGCGAAACGCGCGACCGTTCACTCGATCGCTGAGCCAGGCTATACCGACGCTATCGAGTTCGACGATGGCAAGCTGATGTTCGGCAAGCACGAGAGTCTGAAGGAAGTCAACTGGGCCAATCTGATTAGCCACTTGCCGGAAGCCGAGTTGATTCAGATCTTCTCAGATTCGACGCTCATCGCGATGGTGAACTGGACGATGCTCACCCAGATGACCGCGATCTGGCAGAAGATCCTGACGCGGGTGGCCCCTGAGTTGAAGGGTGAGAAGCGGTGGCTGTTCATCGATCTTGCCGACCCCGCCAAACGTTCACGGGAGGACATCGCGGCTGCGCTCAAGCAGATCACGAAGTTCCAGAAGTACTTCCGGGTTGTGCTTGGGATGAACCTTCAGGAAAGCCGCCAGGTCGGAGACGTGCTCGGGATTAAGCCGCCGGATGAAACGTACGAACATGTGACGGATCACGCGGCGATGATCCAGGAGACAATGCAGATTGACACGGTGGTAATCCACCCCACGCAATTCGCGGCCGCTGCTGACTCGACGGGTTCGAAGTACGTCGTCGGTGCATTTACCGCCAAGCCGAAGATCACCACGGGCGCAGGGGATCACTTCAATGCTGGCTTCTGCATCGGCCGGATCCTCGGCCTGGATCTCGCCTCCAGCCTGCAGATCGGCGTGGCCACTTCAGGCTACTATGTGCGGCAGGCCAAAAGCCCGCGCCTGGACGACCTGAAGAAATTTCTCCAGACGCTGTAAGACTACTGAACTTTCGCCTTCTCCAGACGCTCCATCGCGCCCTGGATGCTGTGCAGGGCGCGGACGATTCCGTCACGCACCGGATCCGTCGGAGGGTTAATCGGATCGTTCATCACTGCCGACACCTTGGCAAGTAGCGCCGGGGTGCGCTTCGAGAGGCTCGTCATGAGGTCTTCCCAAGCGAGTTTCTTCTTTGCGCAGCGCAGGAGATCTTCCAGGTAGGCGATATCGTCGCGCGTAGTCTTGCGGTGCTGATGCTTCGCTCCCACGGCTTCCATCTCGTCCTTTAGCTCAAGAATCATCTTCTCGCTCCTTGCCACGCTCTTCATCAGCGCGTCCATCTCCGCGAGCACATCGGACTGTAGAAGCGCGCTTTTCTGCGCGAGCTTAAGAGCTTTGCTGGCCATGGAGCCTACTCGCCGATGATCCACGTCACTCGCCCGTTCACTGGCCGAACGTGCGAAGCGGGATGACGCGGATCACCCGCGATTACTTCCTGAATGACCTGTTCCTTTGAAGGATCCTTCACGAGAAATGCAATCTCCCGCGCAGCATTGATCAATGGGAAGGTAAAGCTGATCCGCTGCGGCGGCGGCTTGGGGCCGATGACGGGAATCAGATTGCGCTCGGTCTCCATAAGCGCAGGAGAACCGGGAAAGAGGGACGCTGTGTGCCCGTCTTCACCCAAGCCAAGGAGAATAAGGTCATGGATGTAACGAGCTTCTCCCAATCGCGAGGCGACTGCGGAGAGGCGCGCCTCAAGGTTGCGAGCGGCGGCCTCGGGATCGTCCTCGCCAGCAATGCGGAAGACATTCCCCTCAGGAATTCCTGCAGCCTCGAGCAGGGACTCGCGAGCCATGCGGTAGTTGCTGTCGGCATGATCCGGCGCCACGCAGCGCTCATCGCCAAAGGTGATCTGCACTCGATCCCAAGGCAGCGCACCGTCATTGCCGAGCCGCGCAAACTCTGCATACACGGGCTTAGGCGTGTTGCCGCCGGCAAGCGATAGGCGGAAGAGCCCACGCTCGGCGATCGCACGTTTCGCGCAGTCCAGGATGAAGCGCGCAGCGTCCGCGACGAAAGCTGGTGTGCGGAGAATCTCTGGCGGAGTCAGTGCATCAGTTTGCATGGAATGGAGAAATCAAGACGGGCGGTTCCCAGTTGAAGGACAGGTACGTCGAAACGGGTGAGCGACGCTTTGCGGATGTTGATGAACGACTCGTCCGGCAGGCCAAGTAGTGCGGCAGCCAGCATGCTGAAGTCCGGCTCGTGCCCAACGAGCATGATGGGCGATTGCGCACGGTACGCACCCAGCTGCTCCAGCGCGGTTTCCGCGCGCATTCCGCAGGCCAGCCAGGGGACGGTCACGATCTCCACACCAAGCTGCACCCCAACGATCTCTGCGGTCTCTCGAGCGCGGCGCACCGGGCTTGTGAGCACAATCGCCGGGAGGATCTGCCGCGCCTTGCAGAAACGTGCAACGCGGTCGCCCTGCTCCCGACCCTTCACGGAAAGCCAGCGGTCATCATCCGTGGCCGCCGGGGTGTCAGCGTCCGCGTGCCGGAGGAGGTACAGCTCCATGGGTACGCCCTCCTACATCACCATGCCGCCATCCACAGTCAGGCATTGCCCCGTGATGTACTTGGCTTCGCTACTCGCAAGGAAGGCAACTGCTGCCGCGATGTCGTCCACTTCGCCGAACTTTCCCAGGGGAATCTGACCGACGACTCCCGCCTTGATGCTCTCGGGCAGGACATCGGTCATGTCCGTAGTGATGAACCCGGGTGCCACGGCGTTGCACGTAATGCTTCGACTGGCGAGTTCGCGGGCGATGCTCATGGTCAGCCCGAGCAACCCGGCTTTAGAAGCGGCATAATTCGCCTGGCCCGCGTTGCCCACGAGACCAGCGACGGACGCGATATTGATAATCCGACCAGAGCGCTGCTTCAACAGCGTGCGCTCGACCGCCTGGATCATGTTGAAGGCACCTTTCAGATTCGTGTCCAGCACAGTGTCCCAGTCTTCCTCACTCATCCGCATGGAGAGCCCGTCGCGCGTCAGACCGGCGTTGTTTACCAGGATGTCCACCCGGGAGAAGGCACCGAGGATCTGCTCGACGAGCAGTTTCACGGCACCGTGATTAGCCACGTCGACTGCGTACGGTTGGGCGAGCCCAGCGTACGTCGAGTTGATCTCATCAGCGGTGCGGATGGCGTTGTTCTCGGTCCTGCTGACGACCGCAACGCGAGCACCTTCACTGGCGAGTCGGACGGCAATGGCGTGGCCGATGCCGCGACCTGCGCCGGTCACGATCGCGACTTGATTGGCAAATCTCATAAAGCTGGCGATCCGAACTAAACGCTGAGCTTCGTCCAGGCGGCATTGGCGTGGCCGGATTCCACTACTGCGCTGATGAAGGCCATCCCGCGAATACCGTCTTCAATCTTCGGGTAATCCAGAACGAGCTCATCTGGTGTCGAACCGTCGATGGTTGCGCGAATGTGACCCGCGAAGTTCCGGTAAATGTTCGCGAAAGCCTCGAGGTAGCCTTCGGGATGTGAGGGAGGAGTGCGGCTGTTTGCCGCAGCGGCTTTCCCGAGATATCCGTTCGCTGTGCGATAGACTTCCATCGGCTTCTCCAGCCACTTCACGAACATGGTATTCGGCTCACGTTGGTGCCACTCCAGTCCGCCGAGTTCACCGTACACACGGATGCTCAGATTGTTCTCCTCGCCCACGGAGATCTGCGAGCAATGCAGCACGCCTTTCGCGCCATGCTCAAAGCGCAGCAGGATGTTTGCGTCGTCGTCGAGTTGCCGTCCTTCGACGAACGTGGAGAGATCCGCAGCCAGCTCGCTGATCTTCAAGCCGGTTACGTACTCAGCCAAATTCTCCGCGTGCGTCCCGATATCGCCGACGCAGCCAGCAGCTCCAGAGCGCTTTGGATCGGTGCGCCACGCGGCCTGCTTCTGCCCAGACTCCTCGATCCGGGTGGCGAGCCAGCCTTGTGGGTACTCCACGACTACTTTGCGCACTTTCCCGATCTTGCCATCACGGATCATCTCGCGTGCCTGCTTTATGAGCGGGTACCCGGTGTAATTGTGAGTCAGCCCATAGAGGAGACCAGTTTTCTTAATGAGCGCGCCGAGTTGCTTCGCTTCATCAAGGTCGAAGGTCGCAGGCTTGTCGGAGAGCACGTGGAACCCATTCTCCAGCGCCAGCTTGGCGGGTGGAAAATGCATGTGGTTCGGCGTGACGATCGAGATGAAATCCATCCGTTGATCTGCGGACAGCGCCTTCTCCTTCTGGATCATCTCTTCGAATGTGCCGTAACAGCGATCCGCCGGGAGGTAGAAGTCCGAGCCGGACGCGCGAGACTTTTCCGGATCGCTGCTGAAAGCGCCGCAGACGAGCTCGATCTGCCCGTCGATGTTTGCCGCAATGCGATGAACCGCGCCAATGAATGCGCCACGTCCGCCGCCGACCATGCCATACCGAATTTTTCGACTCATGTCGTGAAAGTGTGTGAGGGTTGCGAGAGGGAAGCCGGATACTAGGGGCCGTGCCTCGCCGGGCAAGGCGATTTCAAGCTGCAAAGGCGCGAAGGAACGAGACTTCGATCGCTAATAGCTCTTGCACACCTGTGAAGCGCAAATGCTCGCGCAGCGCCTCCAGTGCCCCTACCCGGCGCAGAGCATTATCGGTCGGAAGCGCCTTCGCGATCCGCGCCGTGTCTTCTGAGTAAGTGGGGAGGTCGAGCAGCGCGCCTGCACCCGCTCCGCCCGTATGCGCCTGGTGACGGAGCACGTCTGCCCACCACTGCTCCAGCGTGTCCAGCAGGCGGGTCCGCTCCGCGATGTAACGGGCCTCGGCCAGCGCCTTGAAGTACTCGTCACGCTCGTCGAACCACTTCGCGTCGGCGATCTGCTTGTAGTGCTTCTCCTCTTTGTCCTGCTCCTCCGCGACCGAGTCCTTCGCGCTTTCCTTCGCCTCGCTAAGCAGCCGCTGAAGCTCCCGCACCAAGCCAAGGATCTGCGGCAGCTCGATCTGCTTCTCCCGGGAGTGCAGCGCGAGCAGATCCAGCAGTGCCGTTTGCCCCTCAGTCAGCACGGGGCGCGAAGTTGCGCGCAAGGGCACCTCGATGCAACGTGAGAGGATCGTTTCCAGAAGTTGATCCGGAAGCGCGCTCACGAGCACGAGATGGCTGTTCGCCGGCGGCTCCTCCAGAGTTTTCAGAAAGGCATTCGAGGCTTGCGGTTGGAGTCGATCGGCATCCAGGACCAGTCCGACTTTTCGGCTCCCCACGGACGAGCGCATCTGCAGTTGCTTCTCCAATCCACGAATCTGGTCGACGACGATGCGCCGCGACTTCGACTCCGGCTCAACGGTGTGGACGTCTGCGTGGTCGAGCGGCTTCTTTGCGTGGCCCACGATCATTCCGCAGAGCTGCTCCGCCAGCGCCCGTTTTCCGCTGCCTTCCGGCCCTGTGATCAGGTAGGCGTGTGCGAGACGCTGATGAGCATTCGCTTTGTGCAGGAGTTGCAGAGCTTCAGCGGCGGGGATAGCCATGGAGGAGAGTTCGTCCCGCAGCGACTGAGGCAGCGAGCGCGCTGCCAAGAAAGCAAAAGACCATGGAACGTCGAGCGCCTTCCAACGCGCTACCGAGATACGCGCCTTGGCGCTCTACTTGGTGATGATGACGGGCGTCTCCGAACGCCGTTGCGTCGAGTACGTCGAATCCCGAAGCGACCGGGTGGGAGAAGCCGTGGCGAGCGCCACACGATCACGCTGTCCGCGAGCCATTTGCACGAAGGTGTTGTTGTCTCCGTAGTTTCTCCACGGCCCACGCGGAACTTCACGGAAATCGACAAACTTCCAATCCGTCACATCGCTGGATGGCATCTCCAGAAAGTCCCGCACCGCTGGCGAGATGTCCAAGCCTGCACCCTTGTTCAGGTTGGCCTTGGGGCGCTCGTTGCCGAAGACGTACTGCCAATGATCCGTGCGGAAAGGGCCGCAGTCGCTCCACTGAGCGTAGCAGATCTTGTTTCCCCGGCGAATGGCCACCCACCGGTCACGGCACACTGACTTCCCTTCCTTCTCGAAGGCCTGGCGGAACCAGGGGATCGCCAGCCGGGACTCGGGCTTCGTTGTCCCCCGCGTCACGTCATTGTACGGGAGCGCAACGTAGAAAGGATTCTGGCGAGGAATAAAGCCCGGCGGCAGGAAGTTCTTCCGGACGCTCGCGTCGGGGTTGTCGTACCCACCGAAGTTCACTGCCCAATTCGCATCCCAGGAAGAGGACCGGTTATGGACCGGGTTGTTCGTTGCAGCAGCCTCACCTGCCCAGAATGTGGTGGTGACGATATTGGTCTTCCACGGATAGCTCCCACCGCCGCCAAACAATGGTCGAGAGGACGTCGGCACAACCACTTTCGGCTCCACATTGACGATCGCAGCCTCCCTCAGCTTCATCGCGTACTTCGCAAAGTCAGAGCTGCTCTGATAGGGGCTCTGCGCGTGGAGAATCCCGCTCGCAACCGCGAGGACGGCGATTCCTAAAGGTATGGGCAAGTAGGCTCGTCTCATGTTCAGGAACGGGAAAGGCTATAAATCGCGCGGCCGGGAGCGTAAAGGCGTTTCTCCCCGCCCGGTTGTCGGGTTTTTGCATCCCAGCCGGCCTTTTGCCGCGAGATCTGTCGGAAAGTTGCACATTGCGGCTACAATTTAGCATATTCCCTGCCACCGCATTCGGAGCGCACCCCTACGCGGCAGACCCCACTGGCTGCTTACGACGGGGACGCGCCTCGTTTTAGCTGGGTAGGACGGAGCAGGCGGTCGTCCGTTTGTGGATAATCCAAGGTGTAGTGCAGCCCGCGGCTTTCCTGCCGGAGGAGTGCACTATCTACGATGATCGCGGCGACCGTGCAGAGATTGCGCAGTTCCAGCAGGTCGGTGTTGAGTTTGAAGTTCCAATAGAACTCTTCGATCTCGCGCTTCAGATTCTGCAGGCGGGTACTCGCCCGTTGTAATCGCTTCGAGGTTCGGACGATCCCTACGTAGTCCCACATCAGCCGCCGGATCTCGTCCCAGTTATGATAGATCACAACGAGTTCGTCGACGTCCTGGGCATCCCCGCTCTTCCAACGCGGCAGATCCAACTCCGCCACCGCCTCGCCTTCCGCGAGCGCGGACTGCGCAGTCAGCGACTCGCAGCAGCGATGCGCCAGCACGACGGCCTCGAGCAGTGAATTGCTGGCCAGCCGATTCGCTCCGTGCAATCCAGTGCAGCCCACCTCTCCAATGGCCGACAGCCCGGGGAGCGTCGACGCGCCGTTCATGTCCGTAAGCACTCCGCCGCACTGGTAATGCGCCGCGGGAACCACGGGGATCGGCTCCTTTGTAATATCGATCCCGTACTGGAGGCAGGTCTCGTAGATGTTTGGAAACCGGTCGCGCACGAACTCCTCTGGCTTGTGCGTGATGTCCAGATACACGCAACGGGCTCCAGTTCGCTTCATTTCAGCATCGATCGCGCGGGCCACAATATCCCGGGAGGCGAGCTCGCGCATCGGATGGTACCGGTGCATGAATTCACGACCCTGGGCATCGATGATTCGCGCTCCTTCGCCGCGGACGGCTTCCGAGATGAGGAACGAGCGGGCATCCGGGTGGTACAGGCAGGTCGGATGAAACTGCACGAACTCCATGTTGGCGATCTTCGCCCCCGCCCGCCACGCCATGGCCACTCCGTCGCCCGTCGCAATGCTCGGGTTCGTGGTATATAGATACACCTTCCCGCAGCCGCCGGTTGCCAGGATCAGCCGGTCGGTCCGGATGGTCAGGACCTCGCCGGTATGTTCATTCAGTACGTACGCTCCGAGCACTCGATCCGTGGTAGCCAGGCCAAGCTTGCCGAGGGTGATGAGATCCACCGCCATGTGATTCTCCAGAACAGTGATCCGAGGGTGGTTCTCCACCGCTGCCAGGAGGGCGCGCTCGATCTCGCGGCCAGTGATGTCGCGCGCATGAAGAATGCGACGCTTGGAATGCCCGCCTTCTTTGCCAAGGTCCAGTTCGTGACTGCCATTCTCGCCATCCCGCTCATCAAACTGCACCCCCAGCTCGATCAGCTCCTGGATGCGATCTGGTGCATCCATGATAATCGAGCGGACAACCTGCTCATTGCAAAGGCCCGCGCCGGATTCCAGAGTGTCGCGAACGTGCAGCTCGAAGGAATCCTCTGCGCTCGTCACACAGGCGATCCCTCCTTGCGCATACGAGGTATTCGATTCAGAGCGGGCACGCTTCGTAATGATCGCGACCGTTCCGTGCGTTGCCGCTTTAACTGCAAAGGAAAGACCTGCGATGCCGCTGCCGATGACCACATAGTCGTAGCGGGTCATAGAGGAAGCGAAAGTGTTAGCGTCATATAAATGTAAGGAGCGGGCGCAAGCTGCGTCCGCGCGTCTGATCCGCGGCCCGGTCCGCAAAGCGGATATGCAGCCTCGCGCTTCACCCCGAAGCGTTTCGCACGCGATTCAGCCTGGGCATCAGAGAAGTTAAAGGACGGCATGTCCGCATTGCGGACCAAGCCGCCGCTACAAATTGGTACGCCGCCGGGTCGAAACTGGCTGCCGAGCAAATAGGGCGGCACACCGAGCTTTTTGCTCGGCATGCCGAGCAAATAGGGCGGCGCGCCGAGCTTTTTGCTCGGCTGAGGGTGTTGAAAGCTCGGCACGCCGAGCAAATAGCTCCGCTGAGGGTGTCGAAAGCTCGGCACGCCGAGCAAATAGCTCGGCTGGGGGTGTCGAAAGCTCGGCGCGCCGAGCAAAAAGGGTGGCGTGCCGAGCTTTTTGCTCGGCGAGCCTGTTTCGGAGCTCCGCACCCGGGTTACAGGACAGGTGCTGTTGGGACGGAATATCCTCAGCCAGTAATCATTGCTCCACATTTGAGAGGCAGCGCTCACTCCAGCCACAGATTATCGATCAGCCGCGTTTTCCCGAAGTAGACTGCCAAAGCAATTACTGAACCGCCCGTTGCCACCTGGACGGGTGCGAGAGTCTCCGCATCCACGATCTCCACATAGTCGATCCGGGCCATCGAGGAAGTCCCAATTCGTCTGACGATTAGCTGATGCAATTCCTTTGCTCTCGTTTCGCCCTCCCGAAACGCTGCTCTAGCCTCCTCAAGCCCCTGATAAAGGACGACAGCCTCTGCGCGCTCCCGCGGGGCGAGGTAGATATTGCGCGAAGAAAGCGCGAGTCCATCGTCTTCTCGGACGGTGTCGGCGAAGTTGAGTTGCACCGGCACATTCAAGTCGCGGACCATCCGGCGGATGACCATGCATTGCTGGAAGTCCTTACGACCAAATACTGCGAGATCCGGGGCCGTGATGTTGAAAAGCTTGAGCACGACCGTGCATACTCCGCGAAAGTGTCCTGGACGTGACGCGCCGCAGAGGCCGCGGGAAACGCTCTCCTCATCCACCCAGCAAGAAGCATCAGGGGCGTAAATCTCTGCCGGTTCAGGGTGGAAGATGATGTCCACGCCCTCTCTGACACAAAGCTTCCGATCGTCCGCAAAGGGACGGGGATAGCGTAAGAGGTCCTCCTTGGGACCGAACTGCGTCGGGTTCACAAAGATGCTTACGACGACCGTACCGTGCGGGCCTGCGATCCGACGCGCTCTCTGCAGGAGCGCGGCATGCCCGCGATGCAGCGCGCCCATCGTAGGAACGAGCACCAACGGGCGTTGAGCCAACCGGCAGGCCCGCGCAGCAATGCGGATGGAGCGGAGAACTTTCAACGGCGAAGCTCGGGGATTAGCGGCAAAGCCCCGCGGGCGCAAGCGCTCCGCGCGCCAGGTCAAAGACGTGAACCTGGGATCGACCTCCAGCATCAGCACAACGGGACGGCTGAGTAACCAACGTCCTCTCGTTACACGGGGCTTTCCAATTACTGCGGCTCATGTGCAATACGGTCAGCTGCACCATGTTCCACCGACTTCTGCTCTCCCTGCTCCTGCTCACCTCCGCCTTCCTCGGGGGCTGTGCGGGTCCTGCACCATACACCTATCGATATGTACCGGGTCGCACTGCGGTACTCCGGGACGGCTATGCGATCGCGCCACCCGCTGCACCCCCGGCAGTGCAAGCAGCCATTGCTGCGGGTAACCGGATCGCGGGGCTGCCGTACGCCTACGGCGGCGGGCATGGGCGGGAGATTGCTTCCGCGTACGACTGTTCGGGCGCGGCATCCTACGTCTTGCAGGCCGCAGGTGTACTCCGCAGTTCAATGCCCTCCAGCGGCTTCCGCCGATACGGTGAAAGCGGAACAGGCCGGTGGATCAGCGTCTACGCACGCCGGGACCACACCTTCCTGGTGGTTGCCGGGCTGCGCTTCGACACAGGCTGGACCGGCCAGCCCAAGGGACCTCGCTGGACCACAAAATCGCGTCCAACCAAAGGCTCCGTTGCGCGACATCCTCGCGGGCTGTAGCCCGCCAATCTGGAGAGACCGACTCAATGTAGCGGATACCTCAAAGCGCGGCGCACGAACAAACCTCCCCTGCCCCGCGATAGTTCACGCTGGCATCTGGTACTTAGATGCGCGGCTTCCATTCTTCAAATCCCCCTATGTCGTCCCTCTCCAAAGCCGCCGCCGCCTCTCCTCAGGTCAGTCGCTGGGCAATTCTGCTGGCCCGCCTCGGCCTCGTCGCTCGAGGTGTCGTCTATCTCACCATAGGCGGACTGGCCTTCCTTGCAGCCTTCAGCACCGGTGGCCAGACTACCGATCGAGAGGGAGCGGTGCAGAAGATCGGCGAACAGCCCTTCGGAGACCTCCTCCTCTGGGTACTCGCGCTGGGGATCCTGGGCTATATCCTGTGGCGCTGGGCACAGGCGGCGTTCGATCTCGAGCGGGAAGGCGATGATGGGAAAGGCCTATTTAAGCGCGCAGGATATTTCGCCAGCGGGGCAGCCTACGCCGGCCTCCTGGTGGTCACAATCAAGACGGCCACCGGCACTGCCACACCGGGTGGCGACCAATCGACCGAGGACTGGACGGCAACTCTTCTGGAGCAACCCTTTGGCAGATGGCTGGTCGCAGGAGTCGCGCTGATCATCCTCGGCGTGGCCGTCATGCAGTTCATGCAAGCTGCGAAATGCGGCTTCGCGCAGCACCTCCGCGGAGGGAATCTGACCGCCGAGCAGGAGCGCTGGGCCGTTCAGGCGGGGCGCTTCGGGCATGCCGCGCGAGGCGTCGCCTTTCTGCTCATTGCATGGTTCATGGCGCAGGCGGCGCTGCAGTCACAGGCCGAAGAAGCGGGCGGAATGGCCCAGGCTCTCGCCACGCTGGCGCGGCAGCCATACGGAATGTGGCTGCTGGGTGCAGTCGGTGCCGGGCTGGCGCTCTTCGGAATCTACTCCTTTATCGAGGCGAAGTACCGGCAGATCCGGGCTTGATATCCGGGCGGGACATCTTGAAGGTCCCGCGATCGTAGCTGGAGTCGTAAGAGGCGAGGAATCGGTCGGGAGTAGCACGACCGATGAAGGTGTAGACTCCACCGTAGAGTCGCCCGAGATCGTGCTCGCCCTGGAAATGAAGCTCGCCGCGGCGACGCTCAGTGCGGAAATCCACGGAGTAGGCGGAGGTAAAAACCAGCCAGTTCGCTTTGAACTCGGCACGATACGCATTCTTCCCCAACGGAATCATCACTCCGCGGAGACGGCCCCCGGCGCTCTTGTGCTTTTCACTTCGCCACGTGCCATCCCAGCGCCCGGCCAGCGCATCACCCGCCGGACGACGCTCCGCCGCCCGCCAGGCTCGGTCGAACTCTCCCGCGCACCCGCTAAGTGCGAGAGCGAAAGCAATGACGACGAGGTACCGAGCAGAGGAAGACTTCATGGGATTCTGGAGGGGACGTGGATTCTACTTCGAAGCGGCTGGCGCGCGGAGATTGTGCAGCAGCTCACGCATTTCCGACTTCGTCCCGCGAAAGGCGATCATCGTGCAGCTCTCGCCCTGACGCCGCAAAGCCGCCACCCAACCAATATGATCGAAGATTCGCCAATCCGCTCCGTCTTCCAGGGAGATGCCGAAGTCGCCTGGCCGGAAAACGTAAATGATCGAGTGATGCGTCTCCACGGCCAGTTGCGCTACCGAGGCTCCATTCACCTTGAAGACTCGAGATCCCACGGCGGGTAGCGGTGCGAGTTCCGCAGGCACGGCAAAACCTTCAAATCCGCGCATGTAGAACCAATCCCCCAAGCGACCGACTTCGGTCTGCATGGGCTCGAGCTCGACCCCACTCATGGCATTGGTGAGCTCGATCATTCGGGCGGCCGCCTCGCGACCTTGGAACTTTTCACGACGATCGATCTCGAGGTAGACGAGCACGCCGAGAATCAAGGCCACGCCGGCGACCACGGCCAGCACCGCGGGCTGAGCCAGGTAGCGCAATGGACTGCGTTTCGTAGGATGGGCGGAGCCCTGCGCGGCCGTGATCCGGCGGCGAATGCCTCGAGGTGCCTGGATCGATCCAATGACACTCGAGATCTGCTCATCCCACGCGCCCTGCTGCTCCAGCTTCGCCCGCAGCGAGACGTCGGCCGCCGCAACCCGCGCTGCTTTCTCCACGCGCGGATCATTGACCGCTCCTGGACAGTGGCAGGGTAGGAGGAGCTCGGCGATTTTCAGCTTCATGAAAGTGCGGCAACAAGGCGCGGCTGATCCTGAAGAGAGGCCCGCAGCTGCTGGCGACCACGATCCAGCGCTCCCGCGAGATCCTCCAGCTCGAGATCGAGGAGTTCGGGAAGCTCCCGCGGCGGAAAAAGCTTCAAGTAGAACAGCGCAAGAGCACTGCGCTCCGGCTCCGCCAGGGTGGCGAAGTGCTGCGCGAGAATGTAGGCCTCAATCTCAAGAATCTCTTCACCGGGCTCGGGGATCTCCCCACGAAGCAGGCGGGGAGTCCGCGCCGGGGCGGCGTCCAGAGTGGCCACGCGCTCGCGGAGTCGGCGAATAAGCCAGGCCTTGCGCCGCTCCTCGCCACGCAAATGGCTGATTCGCATCTCCACTTCGGCCAGCGACTCGGCCAGCAGCTGCTCGGCAGCGTGGGCCTCGCCAGTGACGAGAAGTGCAAATCGATAGAAGCTGCAGAGGGTCTCTTCGGGGAAAAGGACTGGGTCCAAGGCGCTGACCCTAAATGAACCCCACCCGCCCGCTCAAGCCTTGTCTCGCAAGGCAGAATGATGCCCCCAAGCTTACCAATCCTGCCAAGTCTTTGACTTGCCAGCGTGACGTCTCTACATTCTCCGCTCCTTCTCGCCACGCTCATCGCTGTGAAACACGTCCTCTTTGTTTGCACTGGAAACATCTGCCGCAGTCCCATGGCCGAGGGACTCTTCCGGGCTGCGCTGAAGGGGCGCAAGGATGTGGAGGTAGCGTCTGCAGGAGTTGGTGCGGTGCATGGACAGTATCCCAGCACCCACTCCGTGGATGTCTGCCGCGCGATGGGCATCGATATCGGCAGGCAGCGCTCGCAGCCACTCACGGACGAACTCGTCGATTGGGCGGATCTGATTTTTGTGATGACCCGGGGTCATCGCGATACCCTCCAGATGATGTTCCCAGAAGCGGTCGAGAAAGCGTATCTCGTCTGCGAACGTGATCCCGTTCTCCGGCGTGAGTCGCTGGACGTGCCGGACCCGATCGGCCTCGGCCTCTACGCTTACGAAGACACGCGCGACACCATCCTGCGTGCGCTTCCCTCGATGCTCGAACTTCTTGATTCAGACCAAATGACACCGACTCCATCTGCTCCTGCTCCGACCCCCGTAAGCTCGACCCGCACCCTGCGCATTGCGCTCGGTACTGATCACGGCGGCCTCGAACTCAAGGAGGCCGTCCGGCAGCACCTGGCTAAGAAGGGGCATGTCGTAACGGACTTCGGCGTACACAGCGTCGATTCCGTAGATTACCCGGACTTCGCAGAACCAGTCTGCCAGAACGTGCTCTCGAAGGAGGCGGACTTCGGCATTCTCTTCTGCAAGAGCGGGATAGGCATGAGCATCGCCGCGAATCGATATCCCCACATCCGCGCTGCGCTCGTGGACAATTCGGAAGACGCAAAGGTGACCCGGCAGCATAACAATTCGAACGTCCTCTGCCTGGCGTCGAACCACGTGGACACGCAGCAGGTCGCCCGGATCGTGGATGGATTCCTCACTACGGAGTTCGAGGGCGGTCGCCATGAGCGGCGGGTTGAGAAGCTGGAACATCTGGGCACCTCGAACGCCGCACATCGCTCGCTAGCCGAAGCGGATCCGGAGATTTACGCGGCGGTGCATGCGGAAGCAGTCCGGCAGTTCGAGAACATCGAACTCATCGCCTCGGAGAACTTCACCAGCCGAGCGGTGATGGAAGCGCAGGGTTCCTGCCTAACCAACAAGTACGCGGAGGGCTACCCCGGTCGTCGTTGGTATGGTGGCTGTGAGCACGTAGATGTGGTCGAGCAACTTGCCATCGACCGCGCTAAACAGCTCTTCGGAGGAGATCACGCAAATGTGCAGCCGCACTCTGGATCGCAGGCCAATATGGCGGTTTACTTCTCGGTCCTGCAGCCCGGAGATCGCATCCTCACGATGGATCTTTCCCATGGGGGACATCTGACTCACGGGAACAAGGCTAACTTTTCGGGCAAGTTCTTCGAGGTCTCGCATTACGGTGTGTCGCAGACCGATGAGCGGATCGACTATGACGCGTTCGCCAGGCATGCGGAGGAGTTCCGCCCAAAGATGATCACCGCTGGCGCGAGCGCGTATCCACGGATCTTTGATTGGGCGCGGTTGCGGACGATCGCGGACTCAGTCGGCGCGCTGCTCTTTGTGGACATGGCGCACATCGCAGGGCTAGTCGCGGCAGGGGTCCATCCAAACCCGGTACCGGTGGCGGACTTTGTGACAACGACCACGCACAAGAGCCTGCGAGGCCCGCGCGGAGGATTGATCATTTGCCGTCAGCAATTTGCAAAGGGCGTAGACAGTCAGGTCTTCCCCGGAATCCAGGGCGGCCCGCTGATGCATGTGATCGCCGCCAAAGCGGTCTGTTTCCATGAGGCACTGCAGCCCGGCTTCACCGCCTACGCCCAGCAGGTGGTCTCGAACGCAAAAGCCCTAGCAGCCCGACTTGCACACAACGGTTACCGCATCGTCTCTGGCGGCACGGACAACCATCTGATGCTGGTCGATCTCCGGCCTCGCGGCCTGAACGGGAAAGTCGCCCAGGAGACTCTCGACCTCGCCGGCATTACAGTGAACAAGAACGGCATACCATTCGATACAGAGAAGATCACGCTCGGTGGTGGTGTGCGGATTGGCACGCCGGCGGTCACAACTCGCGGAATGAAGGAAGAAGAGATGATGGAGATCGCAGACCTGATCCATCGCGCGCTCGAGAGCCGGGAGAATCCGGCGGGGCTCGATGAGATCCGTGGCGAAGTGCGGAATCTCACGCGGCGGTATCCATTGCCAAACTAACCGCTCTACGATTGGGCGCTCGCACCGCCCACTGGAGCCTGCACAGGTGCTGCATTCTTAGAAGCTGCCGGGGGTCGCAAGCTCCGTGTAGCCTCCGGTGGTCCTCCGAGGCGCGGCAGCACCAGCCAGAATACGCCAGGGAGAAATTTTCACTTCTCTCCCCTTCTCGCGGCTTTATAAACGGCCAGCACTTTGAATCAGACGACCGCTCCAACGACGAATCCGCTGCGTGAAGGCCTTTCCAGCCGCCCCATGCCGCAGCCATGCAATGTGGTAATCTTTGGAGCCTCGGGAGATCTGACGTTTCGAAAGCTCATTCCCGCGCTTTACAACATCGCCATGGACGGCGATCTGCCCGCCGCTCTCTCGGTCGTCGGCTTTGCGCGCCGCGAGAAAACCGACGCGCAGTTCCGGGGTGAACTCGAGGAGGCGGCGCGGAAGTACTCTCGTTCGGGTCTAACAGACGAAGTGTGGGACAGCTTCAGCCAGCGGGTTTTCTATCATCGGAGCGAGTTCGGGAGTGATGAAGGCTACCGCACGCTGGCCGAACGCCTCGACAAACTTGACGCAGAGCGAGGGACCCGCGGGAACCGGCTCTTCTACCTCTCCGTCGCACCCAGCGAGTTCGAGGGAATCCTTCAGAAGCTCGCCAAGTTCAACCTGAACACGACGAAGGTAGGAAGCTGGTCACGGGTCATTGTGGAGAAACCCTTCGGCACTGATCTCCCAAGTGCGCAGGAGCTAAACGAGGTGGTCAGCAGTGTCTTCAGCGAGCGTGATACATATCGGATCGATCACTATCTCGGGAAGGAGACGGCGCAGAACATCATGGTGCTGCGCTTCGCCAACGCCATTTTCGAGCCGCTCTGGAATCACCGGTATATCGACCACGTGCAAATCACCGCGAGCGAACCGCTCGGGGTGGAAGGGCGCGGTCCGTACTACGAAAGCTCAGGGGCACTGCGCGACATGGTGCAAAATCATCTCCTCCAGCTGCTCTGCCTGGTAACGATGGAGCCGCCATCCGACCTTACTGCCGACTCGGTTCGCGACGAAAAGGTGAAGGTGGTAAAGGCGCTCCGCAAAATGTCACCAGAGGATGTCGCGCGGAACGTTGTGCGCGGCCAGTACGTCGCGGGTGCCATCGGTGGGAAGGAAGTCGTGCCATATCGCGAGGAAGAGCGGGTGAGTCCGACCTCGATGACTGAAACCTATGTGGCTCTTAAGGTGAACATCGACAATTGGCGCTGGGCCGACGTTCCCTTCTACATTCGCGTAGGCAAGCGGCTAGCCAAGGGCGGCACTGAAATCGCGATTACTTTCAAGAGCGCTCCTGGCGTGCTCTTTAACAAAGAGGCGGAAATGGGCGGGCCGAACGTTCTCGTAATTCGGATCCAGCCGGATGAGGGGATCTCCCTACGCGTCCAATCCAAGCGGCCCGGAGCGATGCTGCGGATCGATCCCGTGAAGTTGGATTTCCACTATGGCACCAGCTTCGGCAAGGCCAGCCCGGAGGCTTATGAGCGCCTCCTTCTGGATGCAATGAGCGGCGACGCCACGCTCTTCGCTCGACGCGACGAGGTGGAACACGCGTGGGAATTCATCGATCGCATCGAAGATGCATGGCACTCGAATGCTGCGCCGCCAGCCCTCTGCGAATACGCTGCCGGATCGTGGGGACCCAAGGAAGCAGATGATCTGCTTGAACGTGATGGTCGAGCCTGGCGCCGGATGTAATCGCCGAAGCGCACACCAATCGTGGACATTACTGCTCTGGGACAGCCCGTCGAACTCGGCCAGATCTCACGAGAGCTGACCAAGCTCTGGGAAAGCATGGCTGGTTCGAGTTCCCGCGCCTCGCTGGTGAACTTCGCTGTCTATTGCCGTGGCGTGGAGGCGCTGGAATCGAATACCAAGCTCATCTCGGAGTTCACTCGGAGTCACGCCTGTCGCGCCATGCTGCTTGCCGATGTGCCAGCGACCACTGGTCAGCGCGTGCAGGCTTGGATCAACGCGCATTGTCACCTTAGCCGCGCCGGCGCAAAGCAGGTCTGCTGCGAACAGATCACCTTTCTGCTGGAAGGCGCATCGCAGAAGCTTCTCGCAAATACTCTCTTCGCGAACCTGGATTCTGATCTCCCGCTTTATCTCTGGTGGCAGGCTGAACTCCCGGAGGAGGCCAACGAACAGCTGTGGACTTGGGTTGACCGGCTCATCTTCGACAGCCGTGCCTGGGAGCATCCGCGTGAGCAGTTCGCGCGCTTGCAGGCTTTGCTTACGGAGGCAGGTTCCCGACTCATCCCTTGCGACCTGAATTGGACACGAACGCTCCACCTGCGGCAGGCCGTGGCGCAAATGTTCGATAATCCAGAGAACCTCGCGCATCTGCCGCGGATCGATCAGCTCAACCTTGTACACGCACCGGGCTCCCGCTCCACCGCCGTGCTCTTTGCGGCTTGGATCATCGCTCAGCTCCGCTGGACGAAAGACGCGGCGAACAGTGCGCCATGGGAGTTCACGAACCCAGATGGGCGGACCGTCACGTGCGTGCTGGAGGAAAGCGCCGGCTCGGAAATCAGCCGGTGCTGCTTCGTTGCGGGAGACGTGTCCATTGATCTAACCCGGGAGAGCGGCTCGCCGTTCTTTCGTGCCGAGGTGCAGCGGAACCGCAGTGCCCAGTGGCATCACTTGCTGCCTGCTGGTTCCGATAATCCAGTTGATCTGCTCGACGAGGAACTCACCACCGGCGGGCGACATCGCGTCTTCTGCAAGACGCTCGCGGTCGCTCTTACGCTACTCTAGGCAGGAACGCTGGGGGCGAGGGCGCGGCAGACGGTTTCGGCAAGGGTCCGCATCACGTATGGCTTGGCGAGAAAGTCCACGCCCTCTTCGCAGACCAGATCTGCCGGAAGGAGATCCCGACTGTAACCACTCGCGTAGATCACCTTCATATCAGGGCGCTCGGAGCGAATCCGATCCGCGACATCTTTGCCCGAAAGCCCGCCCGGCATGACCACGTCGGTGAGCAGCAGGTCGATGCTGTCCGCCGACTCCTCCCAGAGCCGAACCGCCTCGTGACCATCTGCCGCCGAGATGACCTGCAACTGACAGCGGCCGAGTGCATGTTGAATCAACTTCCGAAGTGCCGGATCGTCCTCGACGAGGAGAACCGTTTTTCCAGGCAGCACTTGGCCTCGACCAGGGACCACGCGCGCCGGGGCAGCCGGTTGAGCGCTAGCACTGATCGGTAAAAAGATTGCGAAGGTCGCGCCCTTGTCTACGGCGCTCGTCACCTCGATCCAGCCTTCGTGCTGCTTCACGAGTCCATACACGCTCGCCAGACCCATGCCGCTCCCCTTGCCGACATCCTTGGTCGTAAAGAACGGCTCAAAGATTTTCTCCTGAAGCGCTGGATCGATGCCACTTCCCGTGTCTCTCACCTCCACCCGTACAAACCGCCCCTCGCGCGCATCGCGGGAACGTGAAGCCCGCTCGGCATTCACTTCCACGACCTTTGCGGAGACGGCAAGCTGCCCCCCGCCGGGCATCGCGTCCCGGGCATTTACCGCCAGAGTCAGGATGATCTGTTCGACGCTCGTCGGGTCCGCCCATACGGCAGGCGTGGTTGCTGGGACTTCGAAGCGCAGGTCAATCGCCGCGCTCAGTACCCGACCGAGCATTGTCTCCATTCCACCAAGCAGTCGGCATAGATCCACCTCCCGCGCGCGGATCGGCTGCTTGCGGCTGAAGGCAAGAAGCTGGTTCACCAGCGTGGCCGCGCGTTCCGCCGCAGTGTTGATCTCGTTCATCGCGGCACTCGTCTCCGCGAGCAGATCCTGCTCCTCCAACTGCAGCGTGGCGTGAACTTGAATAACCGTCAGGATGTTGTTGAAGTCGTGTGCGATCCCGGCGGAAAGCTGCCCGATCGCTTCCATCTTCTCGGAGTGCCGCAGGCGTTCCTCCAGGGTGCGCTGGAGTGAAACGTCGTGGATGATGACGAGATAGTGAAGTCCGTCGAGCAGCTCTACGGGCTCCATCCAGAGCAATGAAGCGAGTGCAGCCCCTTTCTTGTCACGCAGTGCTCCGGGGTGGCTGATCAGGCGCTCCCCAGCAGCCAGTTGCGGAACCTTGGATGCGCAATCGAACCCATCGATCTCCAGCCCAGCCCCCGTCGGCGTGTTTCCGAGCACCTGCTCCCGGGTGTGACCCGTAGCTTCCAGAAAGGCGCGATTTACATCCACCGAGGCCGCATCCTTTGCGCGGATCAGCATCATGGGCAATGGATTCGCGGCGAAAATGCGTGAGAAACGCTGCTCGGAAAGGCGCAGCGCCTCCTGCATTTGGGATCGCTCCGCGATCTCCTCACGGAGCCGGAGATTGGTCGCGTGCAGTTCGGAAGTCCTCTCCTCGACCATTCGGTTCAGCTCGCCGAGCGTCCGACTGGCCTGGCGGCTCATCTCCCATTTGTGAGTCAGGGCGTGAGCTAACTGCAGCACCTCGATGTTATCGAAGGGTTTCTTTAGGATGAGCAGCCGCTCCGAAACACCAAGCCGGGACATCATCTCCTCCCACGAGTAATCCGAGTATGCGCTGCAAAGAACCACCTGAATCTCAGAATCCACTTCCCACAGCCGCGTCACTGTCTCGATGCCGTCCCAACCGTTCGGCATACGAATATCGACGAACGCGAGGGCATACGGACGTCCCGCTGCCACTGCATCGTGGATCATCTCCAGGCCCTCCTGCCCGCGGCAGGCAAAGTCAAGTTCGAAGCGTTTGCTCTCTACGGCATTGGGCTGATCTCCAAAGAGTACCGCCGCTGCGGCATCCACCTCGCGCTCACTATCGCTACTCCCGAGCAGCACCTTGCGGAAGTCATCATGAATCGCTGGGTTGTCATCGATGATGATGATTCGCTGGTTCTGCAGCTCGAGGAAATCCGTCTTCATGAGAATCTGGCAGAAGGTCGTCAGGCCGCGATCGATAGGCTGCGCAGACCCACCGGGAGTTCCACGGTGAAGCAGGCCCCTTCGCCCAAACCGGCGCTTACTGCGGTCAACGATCCGCCTAACTCCTTCGCGGCAACCGCGCTCGCGTGCAGACCAAAACCGTGCCCTTCAGGCTTTGTGGTGAACCCGTAAGTGAACAGGCGCGCAGTGTTCTCATGTGAGATTCCGCAGCCGTTGTCCGACACTTTGATTACAACCCGCTCCGGTTCGCCGGCAGCGACTTCGACCATGATCTTCCGTCCTCCTGCGCGCCCGGATACTACCGCATCCATTGCATTGCGGATTAGGTTCACGAGAATTTGCAGGAGCTTTAGCTTGTCGAGCATCACCAGCGGCGCGTCGGCAAAGTCCCGCTCGACCACGATGTCGTGGCGCTGGAGGCTGTCTCCGTTGATCAGCACGGCATCCTCCACGAGCTGCGAGAGCGATATCTCCTCCAGCACGCCGGAAAGGCCGCTCAACGATTGCTGACGGCTCACGATCTCCCGGATGTGGCGCACACTTTCCTCAAGCGTTTTCACCTCTCCGAGCAGCCCGGCGTATTCTGTTTCCCAGTAGCGCGCCAGCTTCTGGAGATAGTCGGGAACCAGGCGCCCCTGCGGGTTGGTGGTGAGGAATTCCCCTAACGTAGAGGCATTGTCCGAGAGCAGTCCTGCCAGCGAAGGGAGCGTTGATAGACGCGAGCGACGTAGTTTGTCGCCGAGAGTTGAGGCAGAGACATTCACACTATTGAGCACGTTGCCCACGTTGTGCAGCACGCTATTTGCGACCTCGGCCATGCCTGCTTTCCGCGCGGTGATGCTAATCTCCGCATTGAGCTCGGCGAGCTTTTGCTGGACCTCTTTGCGCATCTGAATCTCCTCCTGCAGCACCTCGTTGGACTGCTCCAGCTCGGCGGTTCGCATCTTCACCCACCGATCGAGATCAGCATTGGCCTGCCGCAGAGCTTCCTTTTCCCTCACGGCGTTGGTCAGGCATTGATCGTCCCCCTGCCGGCGCAGCATTGAGAATACCGCCCAGCCGACCAATAAGCCGAGAGCCAGGGTCAGCAGCGAGAACCCAATGGCGCCAAGTGGTGGCGGACTACCAGCCGTCCGGGGTAAGAGCGAAAGGGCATACCCTACGGCCATGGCCAAAGCAGCGACGCCGAGGGCGAGCTCTGCAGGGACCAAGTACCGCCAGAATCGTTTCATGGCCTCCTAGCTTAGCCTCTTGCGTGCCATGCTCCCCAGCAACCACGTCCGGCACCCCGCTCATCCCGACTTTCTACGTAACCTTCAGGAAACGACCCCCGCCAGCAGGGACGATTCTGAGAATGAAGACAACTCGAGCGCATGGGTGGGCAGAGCTCTCTTCATGAGGGCCTCACCCGAATATCGGCAGGATGGTTTAGGTCTTTAGCTAAATCTCGCCGACCCTAGCTAGCCAGCGACCACTCAACTCTTGCGTTGATTGAAACGTGAGACCTCACGTTCCGACTCCCGCTTCTCGACACGCGCCTTCAGGTCGGCGCGCTGGTCGGACTTCTCTTTGCCCTTTCCGACCCCCAGCTCGATCTTTACCCGCGCATCTTTCCAGTACATACGTAGAGCCACCAGGGTGTGCCCCTTGATCTGCGTTAGCCCGAAGAGCCGATCGATTTCCGAGCGGTTCAGCAGCAGCCTCCGACGGCGCTTGGGTTCATGCTGCTCGAAGCTGGCCCTGGCATACGGCTGGATATCCACATCGTACAAATACACCTGCCCGTCCTCGATCCGTGCGAACGCATTATTCACATTCGCCAGGCCGGACCGAATGGATTTCACCTCCGTGCCTTTCAGTTCAACGCCTGCCTCGAGCCGTTCGAGCACATGAAAGTCCCTGAGCGACTTGCGATTGACGGAGATATCCGCGCTCATGCTGCGAGAAGTAAAAGCGACCATGATGGCCGCGGCACTGCAAGGAAAAGCTACGCCGGAACGGCGCTGCTGACCGCGAGAAACTCGAAGGTCAGCTTGCCGTCGATAATCTCTTTCAGTGCAATGTCCGAGAAGCCCATGCGAGGGCCGTAATCGATCATCGGCCGGTGACCCTGCGTCAACTGGCGGACGCGTCTGGAGACCACATTCACGAGCACCTGCTGGTTTGGGATCTTCTTCATGGCTTCTTCGAGGAGTGAGCTGGACATAACAGATGAAAACTTTCCCCCTCCGGAAAAAAGGGAGCGGGAGCTTGGAAGCCTAAAGGAGGTTTGTCAAACGGAGAGTGCGCGAAAGTCAACGTGGAATTTCGGCTGCTCTCATGCCCCCTTCCCGGGTCATCTTCTTGCTCAAACCGGGGGCAGGGCAAAGCCAGGTAACCGCCAAATAAACCCCCGGCGCGGCCAAAACGCCTTTAGCTGGGGGAAACCGAGATAGCGCGCCTCGCGGGTATTTCACAGAGTACCTTATCAGGCTGACGTCACCTACTTTCGACCCCTACGGCGCCCGCAACATGCAGCATGCGGGCGGGTGGAAGCCTGCGTGCCTCCCAAATTCACTCCCGGGCGTCTTTAATTCAATCCCGAGCGAGTAATTTCTACTCCCGCCCGCGGTTGAAGTGGCTCAGCCGAGTGAATGTTACTCACGCGCCTTTGAATTTGGGTGGACGTCAAAACTTTCAGCGGCGAGCGCGAGTGATTTTCACTGGCCTGAGCAGATATTCCGACGAGCGCCCCCGAATTCCATTCCCGAGCGAGTAAAATTTACTCGATCGCCTTGCGCTTTCTGTCGCCCTCGTCTCGCATTGAGCCGGTTCGGGAACGGGCGAATCTCAAAGGCGCTTTGCAGCGTCCTGACACCGGAAACCCCTTAGACCGGATGACCTACATCCGCACTTGTCCGCTTGCGCAGCGTGATCCTCTTAATCCGCGCGTCGTCCGGGGGGCTCCAACTCATGATCTCGGGATCATCCTTGAAGGCGGTATGAACGATCCGCCGCTCGTAGGCGTTCATCGGCTCCAACTGGTAGGGGCGGCCACTCTGGCGGACGATGTCGGCGACGTGCTTCACCCGATGGACGAGGCTGTCCTCCTTCATGCTCCGGAAATGCTCAATATCAACCTGGACCCGCGGCGCGCTCTTGTCCCGGGCCTGCAGGGCGCGGTTGAGCAAGAGTTGGATATCCTCCAGAAGGGCACCGTTGCGGCCAATGAGGCGATCCTTCTCCGGAGTATAAACCTGTAGCTGCACCCCGTGCTCATTCTCACTCTCCTCGATCTGGCAGACGAAGCCGAGGAGACCAAGCATGTTGTCGAGCGTTTCGCGGGGATTCAGGCTCATACGGGGCGCACGTGGTTACTACGCGCGCTTCTTTTTGACCGGTACTGTCACTTTCTGCAAGTCGGGCGTCACCTGGTTTCGTGTTATATAAAGCTGCACGATGGAGAAGAGATTCTGCACGGTCCAGTAGAGCGCCAGGGCTGAGGCAAAGCTGTAGCAGAAGAAAACGAAGATCAGCGGCATGAACATGAAGACTCGCTGCTGTACGGGATCTCCGGATTTTGGCGAGATCGCCATCTGCCAGAACATCGTCCCAGCCATCACCAGCGGCAGGATGTTCAGCGGGATGCCAATGAGCGGCAGGTAGGCCACGGTGTCTGGCATGGATAAGTCATTTACCCAGAGGAACTCGCTATTGCGGAGCTCCACAGCCTTTCCGAGCATGTTGTAGAAGCCGAAGAAGATCGGGATCTGCACCAGGATGGGCAGGCACCCTCCGAACGGATTCACGCCGTAGTCCTTGTAGAGCTTCATCAGCTCCGTGTTCATCCGGGTGGGATCGTCCTTATACTTGTCGCGCAGCTCGGTCATCTTTGGCTGAAGCGCCTGCATCTTCTTCATCGAGTTCGTGGCCTTGTTCTGCAAAGGCCAGAGAGCGAGCTTGATGAAGATGGTGAGAACGATGATCGCTGCGGCGTACGAATGAAACTGGGCATTAAGCCAGTTCATCGCGGTGAGGAGGAACTTGCTGACCAGGCCGAACCAGCCGAAGTCCATGATCAGAACTCGTTCGGTACCAAGTTTCTGCAGGCGATTGTATTCTCGTGGGCCCGTATAAAGTTCGAAACGTTGCGTGACCGTCTGGCCCGCAGTGAGATTAAACCCGGCCATCCCAAGGGCGGCATCGGCCGCGTAGATCGCGGTCTTCCCATCTTCGGCGACGCGGCCCGCCGCCTTCCAAGCTGCGAGTTCGACGGGTGAACGCTGCGCCCAGACGCTATTGCCCGTGGCCCCCACTGGAGTGACGATGGACGTGAAGTACTGATTTACCACGCCAAGCCATTGCGGGTTCTTCGTTGTATCCAGAAACACCGGCGCTTCGGTGGTTCCCATCCCAAGGAGGCCGCCTGTCGCAAACGAATTCACATCGCGGAACGTAAAACTCCCTCCATTTAACCAGGCAAAGCCCGTGTAGGTCGGCATATCCGCCTGGTGGATCGGTGCGGTTGCCCCGGCATGCACGAAATAGGCTGGCACCTGGATGGGCTCGGCGCTGCCATTCGAAAACGTGACGTCGAGATAGGCCAGGTACTCGTCCTGAGCGGTCGCTGAAGGCAAAGTGAACTTCTTTTTGGTTTTCAGCTGCCGGGCGTCCACCCGCTCGAAGGCAATCTCGCCAGCGCTGGCGCTTGGGACGAGCGAGTAGGGCTCCCGCGCATTCTCGCCAGGCTTGGTCGAGATTGCGCCAATCGGGATCTTGCCGAGCTCGTTTAGCGCGATCTTTGTGTTGTGCTCCGACGCATGCTTGAGGAGCGTCGCGCGCGCGATACCACCGCCAAGGTTAGTGAAGCTGTACTCGATGGCGCCCGTGGACACCTGTTCGAGCTTTTCGTCCACTGCGGGAACCGCTGGAGCCGCCACAGCTGGCGCAACATCTGGGACAACCGCGGAAGGCTGCGCGGGAAAGGACGCCTCAGGAACAACGGAAGGAGCAGCAATCGCTGCTGCAGCGGCGGCGTCTCGCCGTGCCTGCGCGATCTTCTCCATCTCGCGCTGATTGTAGATCGTCCACACCACGAGGGTGATGATGGCGAGAGTGACGGCGACAATTCCTTTACGGTCCATAAATGCTGAAAGACGAGAGATCGAACCGGAAGGCTCAGATCGGCAGAAAACGGGAGCGGCAGCTCCCGGGAAAATGAAACGGTGCAGTTACCATCCCGAACTAGGCGGTGGAACTACATTCTTGCCCGGCCCGACATCTTTCGCTCGCTCAGGAGAACACGCTGAGCAAGGCGGAACGGGATCGAACCCCATCCCTCCCCATGGGTTACACCGGCCAATCCTCTTCAATCCGAGCCAGCTGCCGCGAAGCAGTCCATGCACTTCGACGGCTTCCATAAAGTAACGGGAGCAGGTCGGCTCAAAGCGGCACCCTGCATTAGGCCCGAAGAAGAGTGAAAGAAACGGGGAAAGCGTCAGCTGATAGACGCGGATGAGCACGCGTAAAATCGTCGTGATCATGGCTGCACCAGGATGCCGGCGCGCTCCGCAAGGCGATTCCACTCGTCGCGAAGCGCGTCGAAAGAGGCACGCGAAGCATGCTGGCGCGCGATCAGTACGATCCAGATTCCCGGACGCAGAACTGGCCGGGAATGGCGCACCAGCTCTCTCAGACGGCGGCGTACGCGATTACGCACGACTGCACCGCCGACCCGCCTGGAGGTGATGAAGCCGATGCGTGCTGGTAGTTCCGCCGCAGTGCGGGGCGGATTTTCAGAGACACTCAGGACCATGAGCTTCCCATGCACGGAAACGCCCTGGCCCTTCAAGTGCTGAAACTCAGACGTGCGGATCAGCCGGGCCGCCTTGGGGAACCGGAAACGCATCGCTGAAGGCGGGATCTGCGAATGCAGGACAACCCGCGCTGCCAAGGCAAAAGCGCGCTACGCTTACGCCTGGGTATGGCGGGCGTAATGGATCTCGACGCCCTTCGGTAGGAGACGCTTGCGTCCGCGCTGACGACGACGGGCCAAAATCGCACGACCGCTCTTGGTCTTCATGCGTGCGCGAAAACCGAACTGGCGTTTACGTGTCCGCTTGGAAGGCTGATAGGTGCGTTTCATATGCCGAAAGTCGTCGAGAGTGTTCCTGGAAAAAGAGGCGCAACTTTAGCGGCGGGCATCCGGCTGTCAACAGATGCGTTGACAAAGTTCCCACAGGGTCACCCCAGCTCGTCACAGCAATTCTACGTAGTTTCCATGTCCGCCACTTTATGCAATATGGCGAGTTGATGGACGAACCGCACATTGAGCAAGCGACGCTGGAGGATCTCCCCCAGCTCACGGATCTGCTCTTCGAACTCTTCACTGCGGAAGGTGATTTCGTGCCAAACCGTGCCAAGCAGATGCGCGGGTTGCGCCTCATTTTGGAGCAGCCGAATCGTGGAAGGATCCTCGTGCTGCGCCAAAACGGCGTCATTCTGGGAATGATCAATCTGCTCTTCACCATCTCCACTGCGGAGGGTGGATTTGTGATTACGCTGGAGGACGTAATCGTCCACCGCGAGTACCGGGGCCAAGGTTTCGGCGACAAGCTGCTCCAGCACGCGATCGATTATGCGCGGAAGAAGGATTTCCTGCGCATCACGCTTCTTACCGATCGGCTGAATGAGGATGGGCAGCGCTTCTTCAAGGCGCACGGCTTCTTTGAGTCGAAGATGATCCCGCTCCGCCTCATCCTCGCGACGGGCTCAGTTGGGCATGATCAATGACTACGGGGTTCGTGGATCTCGGATTTGCGCGAATCGATATCGATCGCCAGCGCCGATGTGGAATCCCTGAAGTGGTCTTCGGCGCAGGCAAAACGCCGGAGGAACTGGTCGCAATCGGCCGGACTATCCTCAGCAACCATGGAGTTCTGCTGGCCACCCGCGTGGACGAGGCGCATTTCGTCTCGCTGTCGGCTGAGTATCCCCAAGCGGTCTTTCACCGGCGGGCCCGGTGCATCACCGTGGAAATCGAGCCAATGCCGAAGCTCCTCGGGACCATCGGCGTTGTATGCGCGGGCACCTCGGATCTGCCAGTTGCAGAGGAGGCGTCGGTGACCCTGGAAACATTCGGTAATAAGATCGAGCGCATCACGGATGTTGGCGTGGCCGGAATCCACCGGCTGCTCGCAGTGCGTGAACGACTCGAACAATGCACGGTACTCATCGTGGTCGCAGGAATGGAAGGGGCCCTACCGAGCGCAGTTGCTGGCCTGGTGTCGAAGCCGGTGATCGCGGTTCCCACAAGCGTCGGATACGGCGCGAGCTTCGGCGGAATCGCCGCGCTGCTGGGAATGCTGAATAGCTGCGGAAGTGGCGTGACCGTTGTGAACATCGACAACGGATTCGGCGCTGCATACGCCGCAACGCAGATCAACCGCCTGGCGTCCGGAGCGCTTCCCGCTAGTGCGGCAGCAATTCCAGTTTGACGTCTTTTACCTGCAACTCCGCTCCCGGCCCGAGAACATAGAAGCCGATTACCGAACGCGGGACACCTGGCAGCTTCTCGAGCTGCAGAGTTCCTCCCCCGGCTTCGATCTCCACTCCAGATCCCCGGGCGCTGATCTGAATCTGTGTCCACTCACCAGATGAAATACGGAGGGGCGCAACCTGCCGGTCAGGCGCGGCGTCGCGGCGATATTTGACGACTTCCGCAGGACCAGCCCCTCCGAAACTCAAGCTAGCCCCTTCAAACAGGCCGTCCCGTTCCACGCCGCGAAAGGCAATCTCCGCCACCGTATTGTCGCCACTTACCCGGACCTGCGCGGTAAGTCGAAAATCTTGCGCCACCATGTCGCTCACCAGGAACTCCGGCGTGCTGCCTGTCCCCCGCCCCACAATCGCGCCATCCTCGACTTTCCACGTCGCGCTGGAGGCATGCCACGTCTTTAGATCCACACCATTGTAGAAATCATTCACCGCGGCTGCTGTAACCAGCATGGGAATCTGCCCGTGTTGCTGAAGGTAGGCAAAGAGATCACGAATCTCGTCGTCTGCCAATGCACCGAGCAACCCTTCCGGCATCATTGAGACTGGGCTTACCGTGAGCTCCGCGATGTCGGAGCGCTGCACGCTCGCTGGACCGGCCAGAGTCTTCAGGGTGACAGATGTTTCATCCTCGCCACTGTTGATTCCGGCTAGAAATTGGCCGCTCTTCGTCTGAATGATCGTCTGCTGATAGTCCTTCCCGATGATCGCATTGGGATCGAGTATGTTCTGGAGCAGGTAATCCACGTCCATGTACGCGCCCGTGAGTTCCGGGCCCACGTTCCCTCCGCTGCCAAAGATCGCATGGCAGGTCATGCAGAGCTGGGCGAAGTAAGCGCGACCGCGCGAAGGATCGGCGTTCTCGAACGAGGCGGGGGTAAGGAAGGTCTTCGCATGCCTGATTCGCTCCTGATGGCTCTCGGAGGAAGCTCTCACCGCGCCCCATTTCGCTTCCAGCCATTGATTGATCTTCGGATCCCCCAACGCCTGCAGCTGGCGGGCAAGCGCTGCAGTCAAATCCGCGCGGGGCACCTGGTTTGCGTCGATCGCGACCGTCAGCCGCTGCGCCCATTCGCTCCGGGCGATTAAAGTGGAAAGCGCTGCACGACGCTCCTCCGTAGTCAGCGAAGGATACACGGTGAGAATGGCCTGTGGGATGTCTGCCGAATTGTAACCTGCGAGGGCACTTAGCCCCGGGACTCGCAGAGGGCCGGGCTCGTTCAGCAGTTTGACAATCAACGGCAGGGATTCGGCATCTCGTGCGCTCACCAGTGAATCGAGTGCGGAGCGCCGAACATTGGAATCGGCGTTTGTGTCTCCCAGCGCCTTGCGCAATTCCCCTAACGCTCCCCCGCCGCCGAAGATTGCCGCCAGCGCCTGAGTCTCGCGCCGGACTTCCGGACTGCTGCTTTGGCTCAGCTTCTCATAGAGTACGCTCCAGCCTGCAGGCGCTTGCACCTGGCGCTTGCCCTTCAAGGCGCCAGTCATACCACGCAGAATATTGAGCTGCGCCTGCTCATCACGGACTGATGAGAGCGTTTTCGCAAGGATCTCGAGGACGGGTGGCGGGGCGTCCTGCGCGCGTAGCGAAGCGGTGGCGAATGCGAGCGCCACCAGGGCCACAAGGTGCTTCTTCATGAACCAACCGTGACGATTGATCACTGCGCGGCGAGCGTCGTCATGCGGCGCGCGATGAACTCCTGCACCCGGGCGATCTGGCACTTCCCGAGCAGATCCGCAGCTCGCACGGGATCCGCAGCCACCGCTGGTTCCACTGCATACCAGACCATGAGCGGGAGATTGTGATCATCCGCGTCCTTCTCGTGGGCAACCAAGCCCTCTAGAATTCCCCATCGTTGAGCTATCGGAATGCGCTGGGCGGCAGAGGCTACGTATAGCCTCACTAACGGTGACGCGTCGTTCGCAGCGAGAGTCTGAAGTGCCTGCACGATCGCAGGGGATGACGCACCGGTTTCACATAGAAGCTGCACCGTCCAGGCTCGGACATACTCCATTGGGCTGCCCAGCAGCTCAACCCCGAGAGCCTCGGTGAGACCTCCCGTTACGTGCAGAGCCCAGAGAGCGCGTAGCTTGCGGGTCTCGTCCGCATTGTCGCGAACGATCTTCTCGAGCGCCTGGTGCACCATCGGGTTTGGCCCACGCTCCTGGAGGAGGCGGCGAGCGTGCCGGACATACCAGTCATTGGCGTGCAGCTGGAGATCAACGAGCTCCTGGTCACTCTTCTTTGCGAGATCCACCGGGACCGGCTTGATCCCCTCGTAGACGATCTTGTAGATGCGCCCGTTCGAGCGGTCGGTCTGATCACGCTGCTGGTGGCACGGGACCTTATCGTACCAATCGCTCAGATACACTCCGCCATCGGGCCCATACTGTGGGCTCAAGCCGCGGAACCACGGATCCTTCGACACCACAAAATCCATGTTCCGCTCCGCACGGAAGCCGGAGCCGTCCCGGATCATCCGCTCATTCCTCATCTTGTTCATGTGAATGTCGTTGAAGAAGAAAGTATTCCGGAACTCCTTCGGGAAAAGATCACCCAGGTAAACCATGCCGCCGCAGTACGCGCGCTTCTCGTACTCGAACGCACCGATCGTCTTCAAATCATCGTATGTGTGCGGGTTGAAGTGCGTCCCGGCCTGCCGCTGATATCGCGCCCCCTGGATGCACTGCCAAATGTGCGGAATAACGCACGCGGCGAAGAAGGCCTGTCCACGATCGTCCCAATCGACACCCCACTGATTGCTCCCACCCTCTGCGTATCGCTCAAAGACTCGCTTCTGCGGATGGAATCTCCAGACCCCGGCATTGATCGGGATTCGCTCTGCTTCTGGCGTTCCAGGCTTGCCGACCTTCGAGTGCGTGAAGATCCCCTGGGTTCCATAGAGCCAGCCATCCGGGCCCCAGGTAAAGTTGTTCAGTGTCTCGTGTGTATCCTGTGCGCCCCAGCCATTCAGCACGATCTCCGGCTCACCGTCCGGTTTGTCATCGCCATCACGATCAGGGATAAAGACGAGGTTTGGCGGTGTGCCGACCCAAACTCCGCCAAAACCCACCGCAATCCCGGATCCAAAGGTAAGCCCTTCCTTGAAGACCGTGCGTTTGTCTGACTTACCATCACCATCGACATCTTCGAAGATGACGATCTTGTCCTTGGCCTCACCCGGTGAAGTAGGGTAGTTCGTGTTCTCCAGTACCCAGAGCCGCCCGCGATCATCGATCGTATACGCGACCGGCTGGATGACGTCTGGCTCTCCTACCACCACCTGCACACTAAAGCCTTTTGGGACAGTCAGCGCCTGCGCCGTCTCCCCGGGTGGCAAACTCCCGGTCTTCGCGATCGGCCGACCGGGGTCATTATTCGGATCATACGGGGCAGCGATTGCGGCGCTCGCGATGAGGAGAGTAAAAAAGATGCGCATGGTCGGGGGAAACAATCATTTGGAGAACCTCTCCCGGGGTCAACTCTTAGAAGGCGAGGAGACGCGCCGGATGCATCCAGCCCATTTTGGAAGGGCGTCCGCGTCACCAGCCCGGATCGAAGTCTCCTCGACGCGCTGCTCGAAACAGAAGATTCAGGCCCCCTCGCATGTGCAATCGCTTCGTTCAGAAAGGCCGCGAAGTCCGGCCGCAGCAGAACGCCACCGTGTTGTTGAAAGGGCCGGGTGGACTCTTTGAGTTCCCGTTCGAAGCGGTCTTCGGCGGGCCAGCTAGGAACGAGAGCCGCAGTTATTGGATAGCCCGCGAAGGTGCCGAGCCAGTCATTGTGCCAGACATCGAACGCTTCGGCGAGAAGGACAAAGCAACCGGTCAACAGAACTGGGAGGACGTGCCTGCGGGAACTGCGCTGGAGGGGCTACTGCTCCCGACTCCGCCCGGAAAAGACTACCGCCTGCTCAAGGTCGTCACTCAACCGGCAACGGCAGATCAGCTCGCCCGACTCGGCAATAATCGCGCACCGATCTTGCGCTCACCCGTGAGCAGCGACCCAAAGCAGACCGACCCACCAATTCAAACGGGTCTTGGATTCCCTCACGAGGAACAAACGGAACTCTTTCCGTTGATCTGACTGCCGGGTGCTGGAGACATCCCGGCTAAGGATCGATTTATCAGAGTCGATGTCAGGATTGGGCAGGGTCGCGTGTTATGAAGGCACACCCCGATGTCTGCTCTTCTCCAGGATGACTTGATTCGCACATTGCTCGCACAGCGGGCACGGATCAGCGCTGGCGTTTGGTTGGTGGTGCGGGATGTGCACCTGGCAGAAGATGTATTCCAGGAGGTGATGGTCAAAGCGCTGTCTGCTGCCTCGCCGTTTACGAATGAGGCGCATCTGCTTTCCTGGTGCCGGGTGACCGCTAAGAATGTGGCGCTTAATCTGATGCGAAAACGCGGCCGAGAGGCAACGACGCTTAGCGGCGATATCATGGAACTGTTGGATGGCGAAATGCATGGGGAGGGTTGCTCCACGGCAGCACGAGTGGAGGCGCTGCAGGAGTGTGTGGAGGCACTGCCAGCGGACTCGCGGGCGCTCGTGGACGGTCGTTACTTCGAGGGTCGTTCGTGCGCCGAGTTGGCCGGCACCTTCAAGATGGGTATTGATGCCACTTACCAGCGCCTATCAAGACTTCACCGCACGCTGCGGCACTGTGTGGAGCTGAAGCTTCAGGGAAGCTCGCCCTCAGGGGCAATATGAAGGATACGGAACTCGACGATCTCCTCGTGCGCTATGCGGATGCAACGCTTGGCGCGGATCAACTAGCCCGCCTTCAGGCAGAACTCGAGCGGAGTAGCGTCGCGAGGGCACGGATGCGCGAGCTAGCGGAACAGGCTTTCGCCATTGGAGAAGCAGGGCGATGCCGGGAAGCTCGAAGCCCGCGACGCCAGGTCACAGAAATGCCTGCCGCGGTGAGGCGCTGGTCGTTTTATCCCGTGCTGGCGCTCGCTGCCTTGGCTTTATTGCTGCTGGGAGTTATCTCTTTGATGCAGCTCAGATCACGAAGTCCCATGCTGGAGGTCGTTGCGGTGCGTGGAGCAGCGGTCTGGAGTGAAGGCGAGAAGCGCGTGCCGTTGCTGGCAGGCGCGCGCCTACCCGCGGGGACCGTCGAGACCGAGAACGAGACCGCGACTGCAGAAATCCGACTTCCTGACGGCAGTCACTTTACACTTAACGGGAGCGCCGAGGCAGTCTTTCGAGCGACCGGGGGAAAGCAAGTGACCCTCAAGCGCGGGAAGGTGACGGCCTTTGTGGCCAGGCAGCTCCCGGGACAACCATTGCGGGTGCGTACGCCGACCGCCAATGTAGAGGTGCTCGGAACCGTGTTCTCGTTGGACGTCGTCCCGCAGCGCACCAGCCTCAGCGTTGCAGAAGGCCGGGTGCGCCTACGGCGCCTGGTGGACGGGCGGGAGGTGGAAGTTTCTGCAGAACAGCAGGTCGCGGCATCGCTGGTAGCCTCGGATGTACTTGCTCCGGAAGGGATGATGACGCCGCCTTCAGACTGGTCGCTCCAACTCGCCTCACCTCCAGACCGGGTGACTGGCTCATGGATACCATCCGGATTTGCTGATCCAGCGCATCTGGTAGCTGCGCCGATCGTGGTCCAGCGAAAGGGCGATGGCAGTGTTTATGTCCATCACGGCGTGATCGTCCGCTCGGCCTCGAACTCGCCGGCCGACGCGTTTGCGACACTAACTGCGGACTCGGTCCTTTCGGTGCGGCTGCGCATGGAGCGGGAATCCGCGGTTCAATTGATGATTGCCACTCGCCGGCCCGATGGCGGATTCGCAGGAAACTTCGAACTAGTTAGACGACATCCGCAAATCGTCCCGGGATCTGACTGGCAAACGTTGGAGGTGCCGATCCGCGATCTAGTACCCAATCATCCCGAGCGCGCCGAAGTTGCCGCTGGAAACATCGCCAACGTGATCATCATTACAACCGTGCACGAGGCAGTTGGCCTTGAGGTGGCCGGAATCTCGATCCTTTCCCCACCGTCCCACTGAGGCTCTTCCTTTCTCAATGATTCGACTAAAAGACCTCCTTGCTTGCTTGGCCATCACGGCGCTTGCGAGCACAACTGGATTAGCCGCTCCGGACCCGTTTAAAGCTGCGGTTCAGCCGTTTCTCGACGAGCACTGCATGGACTGCCACGACGAGGATACAGCGCGCGCTGGCTTCAGGCTGGATACACTTGGAACGAACTTCACCGAGGGAAATAACGCGGGGCAGTGGAAAGAGGTCATGGACCAAATCAACTCCGGTCAGATGCCTCCGAAGAAGAAGACTCGTCCAGATCCGAAGATGGCCTTCGAGGTCTCCTCATGGGTTGCGCAGCAGCTGGAACTCACCATTAAACTAGCGCAAGGCGCAGGCGGGCGTGTGCCGCTGCGGCGGATGAACCGCGTGGAATATGCCAATACCGTACGTGATCTTTTCGCGTTGGATGAGAATTACGTTCGGCGAATTGAGAAAGAGCTTCCAGCGGACGGCAAAGTTGGTGGTTTCGACCGCGGGGCAGCTGGGCTTTTCATGGATGAAGGCCAGCTCACTCAGTATATGGCAGTGGCAGATCTCGTCCTGGGTGAAGCTGTATTTCTGGAAAAGCCCGAGTTGGTAAAGCTGGAATGGGATTCAGCTAAGGAGAAACATATCCATGGCATTGGAGTGTCTTGGAAGAACGACAAAGGGGTTGTGGTGGATGACAACCCGACTCCTGAATTCGCTTTCAATGTGAAGGAGCCCCTTTATGGCGTTCGCCTCGAGGATCCTGAGAAACCCGATGGTAAAAACTACGTGCCGCACGGGCCGCTGGATTTTTCCGTCAAGAACGGTGGAGTGGAGTATCTCTCAGGTGGGAATAATCACCGTCAGGTCGGGAATCGTAGGAGTGTCTTCAACAACATGGGTTGGGCAAAGAAAGGCGTGACCCGCGACGGCTGGTATCGGCTCCGAGTGCAGGCAGGAGCTTTCCTTGGTGAAGGAGCGGAGGCGCAGAAGGAGATCAAGCTCGTGATGGAATATTGCTATGGTAGTCCGATCGAGGTGGTGAAAGGAGTTGTCATCGATGCTCCGCTTGATGCGCCGAAGACATACGAGTTCCTGGTCTATCTGCAGCAAGGGCCTCCGGGGATGGACCGCGGGTGGGATATAGGCTGGGACAACGGGAATCAGAACGTGATCCAGGTAAATCCTGAGTTTGAAAAGGTTAACTCCCTGCCGGTGGTGATCGCGGGCGAAGCTGAGAGAGCACTCCAGGCGGGAAAGCCACCCGAGG
Source organism: Spartobacteria bacterium (assembly GCA_031389825.1). Classification (GTDB taxonomy): domain Bacteria; phylum Verrucomicrobiota; class Verrucomicrobiia; order Chthoniobacterales; family Chthoniobacteraceae; genus JANMSW01. The sequence continues at coordinate 7,989 of JANMSW010000008.1, read as the reverse complement.
TGCTCGCCGAAATCAAGAAACGGAACGCAGACGCCCTTGCTGCCGCCATGGAGATGCGGCGGAACTTCAAAGGCCCCTATTATATCTGGGATCCAAAACTGGATATCGCCAAGCGCCCGCGTCTTTGGGTTGGAAAGATGGAGTGGGAAGGCCCACTCGTGGAATGGCCGCCGAAAGGTCGCGCAGGCGTGTTCTTCGATGGCGAAAAGCGCGACGATGAGGTTTATCTCCGTGAGATCTTTGCCCGTTTTTTACCTCGGGCCTATCGGCGTCACGCGACTCCCGACGAAGTGGAGCGGGTCGTGAATTGGACCCTTAAAGCGAAGGCTGAGCGCAAACTCAATTTCGCAGTGGCCGTGCGCGAGGGGATCAAGAATGTGCTTTGCTCGCCTGCTTTCCTGTATCTCGGCAGTGAGAGCTCCCTGATTGCGGCAGCCGAAAGCAAGCCGGCCACTGGGCCACAGCAGGTGGACGGTTGGCAAATGGCGAGCCGCCTCTCATACTTCCTTTGGAGCAGCGCGCCGGATGAAACGCTTTATTCGCTCGCAGCAAAGGATGCGCTTCGGGATCCCGCAGTGCTCCGCGCCCAGGTGCAGCGCATGATCGCCGATCCTAAAGCAACTGAATTTGTGCGCAGCTTCGCCGGGCAATGGCTCGGAGTACGTAATTTCGACAACGGGACACCGCCAAACCGCGACTTCTACAGGCACTATGACGATCCGCTCCGTGATAGCTCGAGACGCGAGCCACTGGAGTTTTTCCAGGAAGTATTGCGCAGCAATCGGCCACTTACTTCGTTTGTCGATAGCGACTTCCTGGTTGTTAATGAACGTCTGGCCAGGCACTACGATCTTCCCGGCGTGGAAGGTGAACACTTCCGCAAGGTAGCAGCGCCTGCGGATGGGAAACGCGGTGGTGTATTGGGTATGGCAGGGATCATGACTTACCTCGCAGATGGCACCCGGACCTTGCCCGTGCGACGGGCGACCTGGGTCCTGGATGCGCTGTGGAATAAGCCCGTACCACCACCGCCGCCAAATGCCGGCGATCTACCGGCGATCAAGGAGAAAAACCTCAGTGTGCGTGCGCGCCTCGAGCAGCATGCCATGTCTGAGAACTGTGCCAGCTGCCACACCAAGGTTGATCCCTTTGGACTGGCCCTCGAGAACTACGATGCAACCGGCTTGTGGCGTGAACGTCAGAATGGCGAGGGCATGCGCGGTAAGGACTCGGATCCGCTGCTCGATGTCAGCGGCGCGCTACCGAGTGGGCGCGCCTTCACAAGCGTGCAGGAGTTTAAAACTGCACTCCTGGCGGAAAAGGACGCCTTCGCTCGAGGCTTTACTGAAAAACTTCTTTGCTACGCTTTAGGCCGCCCCGTGGGTTATGCAGACCATCTAGCTGTGGAGCAGATCATTGCGCATGCCAGCAAGAGCAACTTAGCCATGCAGGAGATCATTCAGGCAACCGTCGCCAGCACCCTTTTCCAAACTAAATAAACGAAGGTACTTTTATGAACATCCAGACAAACAATTGGCGCCTCGGCCGCCGTACTTTCCTTAAGGGGCTCGGCGCATCTGTCGCTCTGCCCTGGCTGGAAGTCATGAGTGCCAACGCGAAGAACCTCACCACCGCTGGTTCCATGGCGGTCAGTGAGATCCCGCGCCGTTCGATGTTTACCTATTGGGGTTTGGGCCTGGAGATCCGCGGCTTTACACCTCCAGACACGGGTCGCGACTACACCTTAACCCAGCCGCTCAAGCCACTTGCTCCTTATAAGGACGACTGCACGGTGATGACTGGCCTCACGGCCTATAGCGGAGGACATGGCTCATGCTCATGCCTGCTCACTGGCCTGAACACGCCACACAATGCAAAGACCCTGACCTCGCTTGATCAACAACTCGGCGCATTTCACGGTAAGGCAACGCGCTTCCCCTCGCTCGTCCTGGGGACCGTAAGGGAGACAGGTTTTGGTGGTCCGTTCCCGATGACCCTCTCCTGGAGTAAGAACAAAACCCCGATTACTCCCGAGAACAGACCCGAGGTGCTCTTTGAAAAGCTCTTTGGCGAGGAGACGCCAGAGACCCTGGCAGAAGCAAAGAAGGCACTCGCCCAACGCGGAAGCCTGCTCGATTCGATCCGGGAGCAAGCAGCATCTCTGCAGCGGCGGGTCGGTAAAGCAGATGGCGAACGACTGGACCAATACTTTACCTCGATTCGGGATTTGGAAGACCGCATCAAGGTCGAAGCCGAATGGATTGACCGGCCAAAGCCAAAGATCGACAAGCCTGACTTTGGCCAGGGCTCACCCCGCGATCGCATTGCGGGTGATGGGCGTGGTTACAGCGAATATACACGTCTGATGTTCGACATGATTGCGCTCGCGTTCCAGACAGATAGCACCCGGGTGGTCAGCCACATCCCGCGGACCGAGGGAGACGAGGCGAAATGCTTTAGCTATCTGACGAAGAGCAAGTGGGACCTTCATACCCTCACCCATCACAACGAGCAGGAAGACAAACTCCTCTTCTGGCGTGAACTCGATGCGCTTTACATGGCGGAGTGGGCTTACTTCCTGGGCAAGTTGAAAGGAGTATCGGAGGGATCGGGCACTCTGCTGGACAACACGATCGCCGCCTGGGCGACGACGAATGGCGGCCTGGGGGCTCACGATTCGAATCAATTGCCGTTGATCCTATGTGGTGGGTCAGCCCTTGGCATTAAACATCAGGGGCATCTTGTTCAAAAGGATGTACCAGTTGCGAATGTGTGGCGCACCGTCGCAGAGAAAGTGGGCATGCCGCTCCCCGCCGACTTCCAGGGTGGCTTGGCGAAGGGCGTGATCAAGGAAGTCATCTAGACTCCATCCGTTTCTACCCAGGATCGCGACGACATCCACCCCTTGATCACTCACTATCTGCGAGGCGCGTACTTCACGGCCCTCCTCCTCGCTGCGGCATTGTCGCAAGCGGAAGTATCGTCACCGCACGCTGCTGCCCTGCAGGCCGCCGGCTATCAGGTTCGACAGCGCGGTGAAGGTGGGCAGACCGTCGACTTCGGTAAGGTGAAGATTATCGATGATGCCAGTATTGCGCACATTGCGGCCCTCACCGACGTGCGCCACCTCTCGGGAACAGGCGAAGGGGTTGACGATGCGGTTCTTGCGAAGCTAGTCAAAGCCGCGCCGGCGTTGGAGGAACTCTTCATCAATGGATCCTCAATCACTGACGAAGGTCTCACGGTGCTTGGCCAGCTGCCTAAGTTTAAGCATTTCGGACTTCACCACGGCCCGAAAGGCCTCAAAGGGAAAGGACTCCTTGCGCTCAAGGGCAACCGGAGCTTCACCTCGATTGAGTTTGGCGGCATGCAGAGCATCGATGATGAAACTGTCGGCATTCTTGCGGAGCTGCCGCATCTCCGCGCGATCAATATTTATCATACCCTGAATACCCGGAAGTCGCTGCCGCTTCTTGTGAAGAAGAATCCGCTCATTGAGGAATTTGCGCTGAACCCACACTTCCAGCCGGATCGCTTCTCTGCTGCAGATATTGCTTTGCTCGCCCCTCTGAAGAATCTGCGTGAACTATCTCTGAACGACATGGTGCTCCCGTACGAGGATGGGCTGGCCCATCTGAAAGCGTTGACGGGATTGGAGAAGCTGCATCTCGAATGGAGCATCTATACAGATGCAGACCTCGCCAAACTTCGAGCCGAATTGCCCAGCGTAGAGATCAAGGCAGGTAATCGCGCCAAAGAGGAGAATCTCACTCACTGGAATGAACGTGTCGCCAGGGTGAACGAGGCCACACCCGGGAAGCCATAAATCACGCCGCTCACCTCAGCTATCTTTTCATGCCCTATCGCGTCCTGCTCCCCGCCTTTCTAGCGCTTGCCATCCTCGCCGTTCCCGGCATGGCCGCAACCGCGCCTCGCGTGATCACGATAAAAGCTCTACCGGCACAGATGCGGTACGACATGACCGAGATGATGATGGAGCCGGGCGAGGAGGTGAAGATCGTCTTCGAGAATCCCGACGACATGCCGCACAACCTCGTCTTCTTCCAGCCTGGCACCGACGTCGTTGCGGTGGCCAACAAGCAGATGGAGAAGCCTGAGGAAGCACTGAAACGGGATTGGCTCCCTGAAGATCCAAGGCTGTGGGCGCACTCAAAACTCCTAAAGCCAAAGGATACCGATGAGCTGCGTTTGAAGGCCCCCGAAGTACCTGGCATCTACCCTTATGTCTGCACCTTTCCCGGGCATGCCATGACGATGCAAGGGCGCTTGAAGGTCTTTCCGCCCGGTCCGCAGTTCACCAGCCTGAAGTACGCGATGTACTTGGGGAAGTTCAAGTGGGCCCCGGATTTCACAAAGCTAACGCCGTTCCGCGAGGGCGATCTTCCCGGCAACTTGATCGAGATCAAGCTGGACGATTACCGAAACAACTTCGGAGTCGTCTATACCGGTAAGCTTCAGGTTCCGAAGAAGGGAGAATACCGCTTCCACTTCGCCAGTGATGACGGAGCGAAGATCTTCCTCGATGGAAAGGAGATCATGGGCGACCCCACGAGCCATCGATCAACAAAAGTCCATGACACTCGCCAGAAGCTCACCGCGGGTGAGCACGAACTCCGTGTCGAGTACTTTCAGGATGTTGACGCCGCTGAACTATTCGTCGCGTGGGAAGGCGAGGAGTTCGGCCTGACGCCGCTTTCCACCTGGATCCACCCGGCCTTTCATAACGGGGGCCGCCCCCCGCAGGACGATGAGCCCCCTATGCCGCTTATTGTGGGTAAAACGCCCTTGATCTATCGGAACCTCATTGCTGGCGCGGGCATCCGCGGCATTGCCGTTGGCTATCCAGAGAAGGTTAGCATCGCCTGGAACACGGAATGGATGAATCTCGCCATGATCTGGCGCGGTGCCTTCATGAATACACGGTGGCACTGGGTCTCGCGCGGTGGAATTCCGCAGGGTCCGTATGGCTATGATGTCGTGCGACCGACTGGTGAAAGGACATTGCCTTTCGCGCAGCTCCCCTCCCCCGATGCACCGTGGCCGACCGTCAAGGAAGGGACGCGCTCTCAAGACTACAAATGGCGGGGCTACACCCTCGACGAGAAGCGCCAGCCCACTTTCCTTTATTCGTGGAAGGATGCAAAGGTCAGTGACTACTTCGAAGTGACGAGGGGAGCCACCGCCGAGGATGCGAAGCTGCTCCGAATCGTACGCGTGGAGGGAGCCATTCCGGAGGACTCGTCGTTTCTGGCGGCATCTGGCTCCCGTATCACCAACCAGTCAAATGCTTTCGAGATGACCAGCAATGGACTTCCAATAACCGTGGAGGTCCTAGACGGTCGCATCTCCGGCAATAGCATCATCGTACCGGCAAAAAAGGAGATTCGAGTGACCTACGGATGGAAGATTAGCCACGGGCAACACCACGCACACTGAACTGGGCACTCCTACCTTCATGAAACTTTTCACTACAATCGCCGCACTGCTTTGCTCCACGGCACTTGCTGCTCCTGAGCCGCCCAAGGAGTCGGATTACTATAAGATCACGAGTTTCCCCATCCCTGCTGACACGATGGTCGAGGTCGGGTCCATGGAGTTGCTGCCCGACGGAAAGGTCGCGCTCGGCACACGACGAGGCGACATCTTTGTAGCCTCTGGTACCGAGGCGGAAGCAAGCGATGTGCGCTATCAGTTGTTTGCCACAGGACAGCGCGAAGTACTCGGCCTGGGCTTTCGCGACGGATGGCTCTATGCCACCGACCGAGCAGAGGTGGTCAGGGTTCAGGACAAAGACCAGGACGGCGTGGCTGATGTTTACGATGTGGTCTCCGACGCCTGGGGCGTCACTGAGGATGGTCACGAGTACGCGTTCGGCTCCCGCTTTGATAAGAACGGCGACCTTTGGGTGGCTCTTTGTCTTACCGGCTCTTTCACCAGTGAAACGGCATTTCGCGGATGGGCGCTGCGGATCAAGCCCGACGGCACAATGGTACCGACCTGCAGTGGAATTCGCTCTCCCGGCGGGATTGGCTTCGATGCGGAGGGCGACGTTTACTACACGGACAATGAGGGTCCATGGCATGGCTCTTCCACGCTGCAGCATCTGGTACCTGGATCATTCCAAGGTCACCCGGCTGGTAATAGGTGGTACACGCAAGCGCCGAACATGGGTCCGCAGCCAGTCGAGCCCAATGATGACAGCCGGATGGTCACAGAGCGCGCTCGGATTAAGGAGCTCCTGCCTCCCGCGGTCTATCTGGTGCACGGGAAGATCGGCAACTCCGCCAGTTTCATCTCAACAGATCTTAGCGCAGGAAAGTTCGGCCCATTCGAAAAGCAGATCTTCGTAGGCGACCAGAGCCATTCAAACATCTCCCGCGTATACTTGGAAACGGTCAACGGCATCCGGCAGGGTGCGGTTATCCCCTTCCTGAAAGGCTTTCAGTCCGGGCTCATTGCGGGACGAATGTCGGATAATGGGCAGCTCTTCGTGGGCGGAGCTGATCGTGGCTGGGGCGCGCGAGGCGGTAAGCCCATGTGCTTCGAACGCGTGGACTGGACTGGCAAAGTCCCCTTCGAGATTCACGAAATGCGAGCGCGCCCCGACGGATTTGAGCTCACCTTCACCCAACCTGTGGATGCTGCGACGGCGAGCAATGTTGCCAGCTACTCAATGCGCGAGTTTACCTACATCTATCGCTCGAAGTACGGCAGCCCGGAGGTGGATGAAGTGATTCCGAAGATTACCTCAGCGGTGCCAGGCGCAGACGGGCGCAGCGTACGGCTGATCATCTCGCCTTTGACCAAAGGTCACATCCATGAATTGCACCTTGATGGAGTTCGCTCCGCGGATGCGCAGCCGCTCCTGCACCCGGTGGCCTACTACACGCTAAACGAGATCCCAAAGCCCTGACGCGGGGTTTCGGCTGGTGCGGCAGAATGATGGACGACCACGCCTTTTATCAGCGAGACACTCCCAAGGTTGAACCTACGCCTGTACTGCAGTGCGTTCTCCACGAAACTCGGCAGAAAGGTCTGGGTGCTCGCGCGCCCTGATCTGCCGCTCGCGCCCTTAACAATGGTTCGACGCCCGATCCTTGTCTCCAGCGGCCATCCGTTTCCCCCTTTAACTTAACGGCTCTCCGAAAGGCGTCCTATTGCGCGCGCTCCTTAGTGCGCAGAAAACGGAAGAGTCAGAGCGAACCCGCAGATGGCTATGAAGACAATCGTAATAGCAACTCCGGCGACGCAGAACAGGAGGCACTGATCCGCGTTTCGACGGCTCCAAATCGTGACCGCAAGCGCACCAAAGAAGACGATTGCTGGGAAATAGTAAATGGCTGTCGCAGGCGGGTAGAAGTACTCCGAGATCGCGGGTAAAGGTTTCCCGCCCTGCGTCGTGTCGTAGAGGTTGCCGACATTGTTAGCCGTCAGCAGTGCACAGCAGGATACGAAAACCGAGCTGATCACTGTGATCCATACACTTAGAAGTCGGGCAGCCATACTGTAGGTCTAGCGGCTCAAGCTCAGCGCACGAACGTCTAGCGTAATCGTCGAGGGTATGTGGGTGTGGATATCGGGCGGATCCGCTGCATCGTGGCTAACTGAGAGCACTGGAAGACAGCAGCCCTGAGAAGGCGAGCCGTGCGCTGCAGTGGGTTCCTTCCCGTTTTCGATGAGTCGGCTTCGGCTGAACTCTCGTGGAGCAGATGGCCAGAGGCCTGGGGTGGGACACCCGCCCCTTGTCAACGACGCCGACTCCGGATGCCTGCTTTGAGAACGGTTCACCAATACGCGGCTTCGCCTTCGGTCCATTATACGAAAGTTCTAGAGCATCTGCCGAAAATAGTTTCCGGCTCGTGTGTTTTTGTACTGGTACGATTTGGTCACTTGTGGTGTGAAGGTGGGGATTGCGCGCCGATTGTGTTGAGCCCAACGCCGAGAACGCCACCGAAGCCGAGCTTTTGG
>JANMSW010000004.1:0-136544 GCA_031389825.1 Spartobacteria bacterium | reverse complement strand
GGCATGGAGTGCTGGATCGTGTATTCTGGCCGGTGATGAAAAGCCCTCTGATCCACACTACCCATCCATAGATTGCTTCCGTCACTTTGTCGAGTTGCGGGATCTTCGTCCGCGCACTCGCGAGAGCTACCTCTCGTATGTCGTCGCCATCTCGCGGCAGCAGCGCAGTGATCCGGCCTCGCTCGATGAAGACGCCGTGCAGGCGTTCTTCCTCTTCTTGCGCAAGGAGCGGCGATACGCGCCCAGTTCCATGCGGCTGGCGATCGCTGCCTTGCGCTGCTTCTACAAGGATCATCTGGAGACCGGCAGGAGCTGGTCCTTGTGGCGCACCTTGCGAGAGCGCGAACCGAAGTCGCTGCCCACGGTCCTCTCGCGGGAGGAAGTGGCGCTTCTGCTGGGTTCGGTGCGCCGCGAGCGTTTCCGCACGATCCTCCGGCTGATCTATCACACTGTGCTGAGCATTCAGGAGGCGCAAGCGCCAGGTGCATGCGCTGCTCGGAACCCACACGTCGGCAGCCTCTAAGCATCACAGCAGCCCTCGACCTTCCCAATGGCGTAAGCACCGGCCCGTCCAGACCCTCTGCCCGCATTGCTCCAAACCGATGCTCCGAATCGGTGAACTCGGCCGCGCTCCTCCTCGCCCGCCATGCGTCTCTCTTCGATAAACACAGCCAGAGGTGCTCAGAACGTCTTCGCTCAATCGGCGGATAGGTTGGCGCGTGCGCATGCTCTGGTCCCGTCCTGGAGCTGCTCCAAGCAAACGCAGCAGCGATGCTTCACTACCTACCGAGCCTCCTCCAATTGCTCCAAGCCAACTCTTCATATACATTCGGTGCCCATGCAGAGCGGTTCCCTCCCGGTCCTGTCCTTCGACCGATCTTCAGTGCCAGTCGGCCTGAAAAGCTAATTTCTATCTAAGCGCCGCTGTGACTCCAGCCGGGCTTGTTCAACCCTGGTTAGCTTTGCGGCTTCGCGCAAAAGCTAGCCCTCCCTTCGTTAGGCCACTTTATTGGTTGGGTATATGGGCTATTTAGGCTGACTGCGGTGCGTAGTCGCGCTGAAGGGGAGTCGAAAAGGACGAAATGAGTAATTTCTCGGCCCCACGCGCTCTCTCGATAGGCAAGGACGATGGAAGAAGACAATCCGAACTCGGCCATGGCCAGTGAAACGGCATGTGGTAGTCTCGAATCCGCTGATGCGACGACCTCGCGAGCTAAGGGATGGCCCAAACGAGCGAGAACCTCACCCTCGGTCAGGGGATTTCGGTAATCGAACGAAGTCAGGGCACGCGCAATCGGGAAATCCGTGCTGTGATCGCGTGGATGGGAGAAAGCCCAATGATTAGTTGCTGAAGTGGCCACGATGTAAGTGACAGCAATGATAAGCAACTGCCACGCAACAGATTTGATTTGTCGGTGAATGAGAATCCAAGCGCCGCCGAGCGCTAGTAGGATGAGCAGAACCTGCGCCCAAGCGAATGGCCCGTAATGAAAACGCCCCTGCAATGCGGCTGAAGGAAGAAGTACCCGACAAATCCAGGTCCATAGCACGAACGATGGACTGTCGAGCCCCGTCAGATCCTGGGCTCGTGCGTACCCGGACGTTGCGAGGAGGGTGACCGCTATGTGCAGTGTTGGGCGCATGAATGACCTAATGGACCCAGCTCAGCGACAGGTGGATGTTGGCACACGAGCCTGCCCAGCAGGCGAAGTGCAAGCGGTCACCAGTTCGCTGGAGCGCCTGGTTGAACTAAGCCGCTGCGCGGCGGTGGGAGCGCGGTCAGACATGGAGCGTTGGATCGTGTATTCTGGCCGGTGATGAAAAGACCTCTGATCCACACTATCCTTCCGTAGATCGCTTCCGGCAGTTTGTCGAGTTGCGGGATCTGCGGCCTCGTACTCGCGAGAGTTACCTGTCGTATGTCGTCGCCATTGCGCGGCAACAGCGCAGTGATCCAGCCACGCTGAGTGAAGATGCCGTACAGGCGTTCTTCATCTTCCTACGCAAGGAGCGGCGGTATGCGCCTAGTTCCATGCGGTTGGCGATCGCGGCGCTGCGCTGCTTCTATAAGGATCATCTGGAGACCGGCAGGAGCTGGTCCTTGTGGCGCACCTTGCGAGTGCGGGAGCCGAAGTCGCTGCCCACCGTTCTTTCCCGGGAGGAAGTGGCGCAGCTGCTGGGCTCGGTGCGCTGCGATCGCTTCCGCACGATCCTCCGGCTGATCTATCACACTGGGCTGCGCATCCGGGAGGCGTGCCGGATTGAGGTGCAGCATATCGATCGCGCGGGAGGGCGCATTCAGAAGCCCGGGGTCAGCTCTAGAAAGTCGCTCATTCGAGCAGCGCAGCACTGAGCTTCATTGAGAGTTTCAGCCCTTCGGATTGGCGCAGGGCGTGACTCACCCGGCTGATATGACCCAACTGGAGCGCTTCGGCAAGCCATGCGTTCGAGACGTTGGTGCGCCGGCGCACCAACGCGGCCAAAATCAGCTTCCGCTCATCGCCTTTGCGTAGGGCTGGCAGATCCTTCGACGCTAGTTCGAAGTATCTCAGACCAGCGGCAATCAGCCTGCCCGCCTCCTCTTCGCCATGCTCCCGCGACACACGCGCGTCGCGGGGGCTTCGCCGCTTCAGCTTCTCGGCTCCCAGATCCAGAACACGCAGCATGCGTTCACGGAAGCTCTCACTCCCCAGGCACCAGCCTCGCCGAAGCTCAGCCAGTTCAAGAGGCTCCTCGCCGCGCAGCACCGCTTCCGCCCTCCCCCGCATTCTGCGGGCGTATTCACGTCGCCCTTCCGCGTTGTCTTCGCAACCCAGTTCACCCAGCACCCGTTGCGCTGCAAACCACTCCGGCCGCCTCGCCGCCCGTACGTAGAACGGATAGCTGCTCCAGCGGTAATCCACCAGGCGATCCTCCAGCCCCACCAGCCGCGCACGCACGGGGTTGAGATGGATGTAATCGCTGAGCGTCGCGGTGTAGCTCCGCTCACCGGGATCCACGACCACCGCCTTGTAGCGCCCTTGGAAGAGGTGTCCCGCGAGACGGTGCCGCCGGTTGTGGCGGATCGTCACCGTGGTTTGGAACCATTGCATGCCCGCCACCAGGTTTGCCTCCGGGGTTTCGAGCATCAGATGGTAATGGTTGCTCATTAACACCCACGCATGTACCCGCCAGCCAGTCCGGCCACATGCCTCCCCAAGCGTGCGCAGAAACCGCTCCCGGTCAGCATCGTCATGGAAGATTGCCTCCTGCCGATCTCCACGATCCAGAACGTGATACACCGCTCCCTCGAATTGAATGCGGGCGTTGCGAGCCATTCCTGTTCGCACCCCATGAAGAAAGTGCTTGTACAGCGAGATTCTAGACCTGACCCCTTGTCGTTATTACTCCTTGTCGTTAGGCGTTGCGGGCATTTGGGAAATCAGAGGTGCAACTGCCAAAAACGCGGCGAACTGTGGAACCAATCAGCTCGCCGGACGAGTCCAGCGGGATGTCGAGATGATGATCGCTGTAAAGGTGCCCACGAGAGTCGGCATGACTCGCGCGAACCTCGATGACCTCCGGCAGGAAGACAATGGAGCAGTGAAGGCTCGCCTGCTGAAATCTGCGGAGTGAAGAAACTCCGGCAGCTTTGAGGATGGGCTTGCTGAGCGCCTTCAAGTCGGTCGGGTCGGGTACAAGAGATTGATATGCGGCTAAAGCAGAAAGAACGGCTGAACCAAGCTCTCCGTCGCTCGCTGACGGTGGCAGCACGAGAAAAGGCTTCTGCGCCAAGCCCAGGCCGTGGCGCGTTCGTCCCTGACCATGAACGAGAAAACGGTCGGAAAGCTGAAATGCTGAAGCCGAAGATGCTGAGTTCACAGTGAGCGCGTAGTGACGCCTAGACATGGTGGGGCGGCCGGTGTGACGCGCCGGAGCAGTTGGCTGCGACGTATGGTCAGGCGCTTCGTTCGATTGCGTGAAGGCGTCGAAGCAGGAACACATAGAAGCTGCTGGCTAGTTGAACGCTCGCATACCCCAGCCGAAACGCAGCAGCCCGAATGGAATACTGGCTGCCATCGCGAGTGGGATGACGGCGGCGAGCCCGACGGACGTGCGAACGAACGCAATGATGCCGACCGCGATGCAGATCGCGAAGATGCCGGCTGTCCAAGCTCGTGCGGCAACGACCTCGGAGCGATCGACGACCCATAAATCCATCGGCATGTAGGCGGAGAATCGGGAAGCTGGGTCCAAGCGGAAGACGAGATAGCCTAAGATGCCGTAGCAAGCGGCGAGCATGAGAGCGATGCCGAGACGCTTCTGAGCGGTGATTGGAAAGACTTCGTTCATGGATGACGCGCAGAGTCGCTAGATATGATGGCTGTGTGCCAGTCGCCAAGCCACGTCCATCGGTTGAGAAAAAGAAAGTGCGCCTGCCTTCGTTGGATCTGAATCGCGGGTTGCTCGAACACAGGCCCGAGTAGAGCCGCAAAGGGAGCTATCGGCGAGCCGGAAGCGATCCCGATGTGTGAAAACCCAAACAGAAGACAAGTTATCCAGCGCGGGAGCAGACGCGCTTCGCTGGGGCAATTGGAGTGGACGTTGGGAGGGAACCCAAGGCGGTGCCCTGGGCTAAGGGATGGGTGCCACTTCGGGGCGGCGAAGTGTCCAGACTCCCCGCGCAGGAGCAGACGCGCTTCGCGGGGGCGATTGGACTGAGCTTTGGGAGGGAACCCAGGGCGGTGCCCTGGGCTAAGGGTTGGTTGCCCCTTCAGGGCGGCGAAGTGTCCAGACTTCCCGCGCGGGAGCGGACGCGCTTCGCGGGAGCAATTAGAATGGACGTTGGGAGGGAACCCAAGGCGGTGCCTTGGGCTAAGGGATGGTTGCCCCTTGTATGTTGAATCTCGTCATTTGTTTCTGCGTTTAGCAGACTCTTGGATGTCAGAAGGAACCCATCTCCCTGGCGGTGTCCGCCGCCAGGGAGGGTCAGGCTGAGTTCGTATTTGTCCCTCGGGCCTTGGAGCCCGTCCCGAAGCTAGAACCGCCTGATCCTTGGGATCTTGAACTCGAACCGTTGCATGAGCCTCGAGCTCGCATTCACAAGGCTGAGCCTTTTCCTATCCCATGATTCCCTCCCCCGTCCACACCGGACTTGATATCGCCAAAGCCTCTCTCGACCTCTTTCACCAAGGTCGGGCCTGCACCTTCACACACGATCCCGCGGGATGTGCCGCATTGATCTTACTGCTCCGGAAAACCGGAACACCTTGCCACGTCGTTTGCGAGGCCACGGGTGGATGGGAGCGGCCCATCGTGCAGGCACTTCACACGGCGCAGATCGCCGTCTCCATCGTCAATCCCAGGCAGGTCCGTGACTTTGCTCGAGGTGCTGGTCGCCGGGCCAAAACCGATCGTATCGATGCTCAAATGCTTGCCGAATTCGGCGCAGTCCACAAGCCGGTGGCAATGCCACCGCCCGCTCCAGCACAGGCTGAGCTCGCCGCCTGGGTCACGCGCCGTGAGCAGTTGAAAGCAATGCTCATTGCCGAAACTGCACGTCAGATTCCGGGGCTGCCCGAGTCGGTCCTCGCAGATCTGCAGATCTCCATCTCCCAATTCAAAAATCGACTGACGCAAGTGGTCTCACACATCGCGACTCTCCTAAAAGCGACTCCGGAGATTACCGCCAAAGCCACCAGGCTCCAAGTGTTCAAAGGCGTCGGCCCAGGCACCGCCGCAACCCTTCTCGCTCATCTTCCTGAACTCGGCCACGAGTCGGATCGCACCATCGCCTCACTTGTCGGGCTCGCGCCTTTCAACGATGACAGCGGACCGCGAAGGGGACAGCGTCATATCGCAGGAGGACGCGTCAGTGTGCGCTGTGCCTTGTACATGGCTGCCCTCAGTGCCATTCGTTGCAATCCAGTGCTGCGACCCTTCTATCAGCGTCTACGCGCCGCCGGCAAACCCTTCAAAGTTGCGCTCATCGCTGCCGCTCGAAAACTTCTCACAGCCCTCAATACCGCCCTCAAAAATCCTCGTTTTGTCCCTTGCACTTAACACCGTTGCTTTGGGGCGACGGAGTGTCCAACATCCCGGTGGGACGCTCCCCGACCGCTTTCGGATAGGAAGGCTCTTAGATCAAACGCTCTGGATAGAAGCGTTTAAAATGGAGGGCTCTTGGATGGAGTGGCTCTTGAATAGTAGGGCCTCGAACGGAGCGCTCTCGGACGGAGTGGCTCCGAATATTAGCTTTGCGGAGGGCTCCCGGTAAAACAGGAGAGTCCTGAGTGGCACGGGAACGGGAGTGAGCAGTTGTTCGAGCGGAAACAAAAGCACGCGGGCTCAAGCGGCGACGGCTGCTCTACCGCGGAAGTACCAGCAGGTACTACGCCACGCGCATGTTCATAGGTACACGACTCGTAAACCAGCGGTTTTCGGCAGAATCGGCCCATCTGGAACTCGAAGCTCCGAGTTCCTGCTACTCAAACGAGGCAATATTTGAGGGAAGCTTCCCTCATTTCGTAGCAACGCTGAGATGCGTGTCGGGATCCTTTCCGTTGATCTGGGGGAATGGTGCCGCTTTGATAGGGAAGCTTCCCTCCCGGAGAGGGGAGCTCCGAGATAAAAGGGGCGCGATACCCCAAAATAGTGCGGAGCTTGAGTAGTTGGAACTCGGAGCTTCCCTATCTTCATACTGAAGCTTCCCTGAAATTGCTCGGAGCTTCCCTCACTTTGTCGCAAGCTTGCGACTCGGGAACTCGGAGGTTGCGTATCGGGAGTGGGTCCGTTCCCTCATTTTGAGCGAAGGGAGAGTAGATCGGACTCGGAGGTTGAGTCGGATCTGGGGACCTTCCGACATGGCGAACTCGAGCTAACTCCAGACAGGGAGGGGATTGGTCCGCTAAATACGCGAAAGGGCGCGAAAAGGGGAAGGCGGAGAAGAACTAGGACTGGATGATGTTGAGCGGGAGCCGCGCTGAATGGCGGCTTTGGCTCTCGTCTGGCGATCCTTCTCGGGGCGGTCACTGCGCCAAGTACTGGTGCTGGCGCAGGGTAGCAGCTTACGGCGGAGAGGGGACGCCGCCTTCTTCAACGGCGGGAGCTTTGACTGTGGTGTCGAGCTCGTCGGGCGTTTCTTCCGGACGGAAGGTGGGGGGCTTGAAGAAGAAGGCGAGGAGCAGGATGCCCACGAGCGCAAAGCCGGTAGGGTAGAGGAAGAGGGTCTGGTAATCGACGATCTCCACCAGCTCGCCTGCGGCGTTCGCCTGCTTCGTGGTCAGCTCATTCATCAGGCCCGGGAAGTAGAAGCTGGCAACGACCATGCCGATTCCGAGGATGAGTAGATTGAAGAGTCCCTGCGCGCTCGCCCGCACGTCTTTCGGGAAGACGGCATCGACGAAGATGTAGACGGAGGCGAAGAAGAAGGCGTAGCAGATGCCGTGAAGGAGCTGCACGGCGATGATCAGCCACTGGAAGTCCGGGAAGAAGGCGAAGGTCGCGAAGCGCGCAGCGTGACCGAGGATTCCGACGATCATCGTCCACTTCCACCCGAGCCGGATCAGCACGGTGCCGAGGACGAGCATGGTGATGATCTCCGCGACCTGGCCGAGGCTCATCACAACCATGCTGAGATTTCCCGCGATACCCACGCGATTGGTCAGAAAGCTGTCGGCCATGACGAAGTAGCCGTTGTGAATCACTGAGTCGATGAAGGTGACGATGAAGAGCACGAACACGAACGGCGTGCCGAGCAGGCGCATGGCGCGCACCCAGGCCAGCTTGTCGAGGCCTTGCACATCCTTGCGTGGCGGGGTGTGCGGAAGCGTCAGGGAGAAGGCGGCCATGACGAAGGAGATGATCGCTCCCACGACGAAGATCATCCGGGTCTGCTCGGCGGTCGCCTTCTCGCCCATGAGCAGGATGAAGGGCCAGCTGACTACGATCCAGCCGACGGTGCCGCCCATGCGCACGAAGCCGAAGTCCTTCGCGGGATTCGCGAGGTTGGCAAAGGCGAGCGAGTTCGTGACCGAGATAGTCGGCACATAAAGAAGGCCGTGCACCAGGAAGAGGGAGAAGAAGGTCCAGAAGTCCGTGGCGAAGGCCGCGCCGGCGAGCGCGATGCCGCCGATCAGGTGACTAAAGGCGAGGAACTTCTCCGCGGCGAAATTGCGATCGGCGAATTGGTTGGAGAAGAAGATGCCAAGGATGGAGGCAATCCCGAAGACGCTGCCGACGAGTGCCTGTTGCCAGGGCTCGAATTTCAGCATGCCCATGTAGGCAAAGATCTTGGGCTGCCATGCGCCCCAGATGGCGATCTCCAGCACCATCATGAGGAAGAGCTTATTGCGAACCGGGGAGGAACTCATGGCAGCGAGGAAAACATTGCCCGTCTGGGAATGTCCATCGGCAAACCTCCGACAGGCCGACATGGAGGGGCGCATTCGCAGAATACTTCCTCACGAATGGCGATCTGGTGTTGATCCTGCTAATCGGGGGCGTCGTCCAACCGTTGACCAACGGAGCTTGATCTGAAAGCCTCCCGACCCCAAGTCATCCACACGTGAAGATCTCCAAGGCTGTCATCACCGCGGCGGGCCGGCACCAGCGGCACTTGCCCTTGCAAACCTTGGTGGATCGCGACGGCGAGCCGAAGTCGGCTCTCGCCATTGTCCTGGAGGAGATCGCCCAGGCAGGTATTGAGGACATTGCGGTGGTGGTCGCACCGGGGGATCAGGAAGCCTTTCGCGCGGCGGCGGCTGGGCATGCGCACCATCTTACCTTTCTGGAGCAGGCGGAGCCGCTTGGTTATGCTCATGCGGTCTACTGCGCACGATCCTTTGTAGATGGCGAACCGTTCCTCCTCCTGGTCGGGGATCACGTTTACAGCAGCCGGACTGAGCGCGGCTGCGCGCAGCAGCTCGTGGAGCTCGCGGCCGCGGAGAACTGCGCCGTCTCTGCCGTGCAAGCTACGCATGAGAGCAAGCTGCCCTACTATGGTGCGATCGGTGGGCTCCGGGTGGGTCATCACTCCGGGCTGTACGAGGTGAAGGAAGTGCTGGAGAAGCCAACGCCTACCCAAGCTGAGCAGCACCTGCTCGTACCGGGTCTGCGCGCAGGCCACTACCTGTGCTTCTTTGGGATGCACGTGCTCACGCCCGCTGCCATGGACCGCATCGAGGAGCTGATCGCGAGTGGTCAGCCGGAGAAGCCGCCACTTAGCCCCGCACTCGCGGAACTTGCGCATCGCGAGCGATACCTGGCGCTGGAGGTTGAAGGGCGGAGATACAATATCGGTGCGAAATACGGGCTTCTCACTGCGCAGCTCGCACTCGCCATGGAGGGCAAGGATCGCGATGAAGTGCTCAGCGGACTACTGGAGCTGCTGGCCACGCGGATCAGGTAACGAGGGCGCATGATTCGACTTACCGATCTGATCACCTCGGCGGATCCCGCGGTGCGGGATCGTTCACTGGAGAGCTGGGTGCGCGTTGCTTCGCTGGAGCAATTGCTCGCGGAGTGCGTGGCGCTCGACAGCTTTCGGCGTTCATCGCCCAATCTTTACGAGCGGGTTCGCGCGCTCTTCTTCCTTTACGCTATTCACCGCTTTCATCTGCCCGAGAAACTCGCGGCCCGGACGACGGCTGGTGGAGAGACGGGGCTCATTCCTTTTCACGGATACGAGCAGCTGCTCAGTCGGAGGTTTGCAGAGGCGATCGACTCATTCCTCGGGGTGCAGGCGAGTGAAGGCCCGAGTGACGGGATCTCGAGTGCGCTAGCCGCTGCCTATCATCGACTGGCGATGCAGACTCTGGCGGATCAGGTGCGGCGTTCAGTCCGCACAGTCCGCGGCAATCAGTGGATGTTCCGTATGGGACATCCGGCGGATCAGCCCCTGCGGATTCGCCCGGAGCTGCTCTCGCGCTCTGTGCACGGAACCTTTCCCATCCTGCGAGAGCTCACTCCCGTGCGGATGGACCTCACGCATACCGCGTGGTCGGACATCTTCTTCCTGGGGATGGATTATCCGGAAGGCGCGAAGGTGCTCAACGTCTCAATCGATCTTGGTGTTCATGGCCGCGACCGCAGCCCGAAGCCGCCCGTAGAAGCGTACCTGCGAGTCATCGACGAGCCGCTGCTCAGGCTAACTAGTGTGGATCTCGGCGCGACTGCGGATATCACCACGCTGAGCGAGGTGTTCGACTTTGCGAAAGACTATCTGGGGCTGCTGAAAGCCGCTGTGATCGCAAGCGGGATCGTGCCATCAGGGATCGAAGGCTCGGGGCAGAGCCTCTCGGATCTGCTTGCGGTGATGGCGGGTCCAGGTCGGGGACTCGAGCTGGTCTCCAGCGTGAACGATATCCCCAAGGGCTCGCGGCTGGCGGTGTCGACGAACTTGCTAGCGGCGCTGATCAGCGCCTGCATGCGCGCGACAGGACAGGCACAGTCTCTGGAAGGCGGGCTTCAGGAAAGTGAACGGCGCTTGGTTCTCGCGCGGGCCGTGCTCGGGGAGTGGATTGGCGGCTCAGGCGGCGGCTGGCAGGATTCCGGCGGTGTGTGGCCGGGGATCAAGCTCATCCAAGGCGCAGCGGCGCGAGAGGGCGATCCGGAGTGGGGGATCAGTCGCGGGCGCCTGATGCCAGATCACCATGTCTTCGGCCTGGATGAGATCTCGCAGAGTGCCCGCCAGCAATTGCAGGACAGCCTGGTGCTGGTGCATGGCGGGATGGCGCAGAATGTCGGACCGATCCTCGAGATGGTCACGGAGAAGTATCTGCTCCGAGCGGATGCAGAGTGGCAGGGTCGCAAGGAGGCATTGGGCCTTTTGGATTCAGTGTCATCAGCGTTACGCGACGGGGATATCCCGGGTCTTGCGGCAGCGACCAGCCGGAACTTCGCCGGGCCGCTGCAGACGATCATCCCCTGGGCGAGCAACTTCTACACGGAGACGCTGATCGCCCGCGCTCGCGCGAGCTTCGGGCCGAAGTTCTGGGGCTTTTGGATGCTCGGAGGAATGTCGGGCGGCGGCATGGGATTCATTGTTGCGCCAAAGATCCGTGAGGAGGCGCAGGAACGGCTCGGGGAGATCATGCGCGAGACTAAGCGCGAGTTGGAGCACGCGCTCCCCTTCGCCATGGACCCGGTGGTGTACGACTTCGCGATCAATGAAGAGGGCACGGTGGCACGTCTGTTTTCCGGCGATGCCGCGCTGCTTCCGCAAGGATACTACGCGCTGATCGTGCCGCATCTGCTGCGGACCGATCCCCGTGCGCTCACGCCACTGCGTCGTCGCGAGCTGGAGAACTTCGGCGCGGCCTGTCGAACGCAGCCTGAACTGGGCGGGATGGTGGGCACGCTCTTTGACAGGCTCTTCCCCAAGCTGAAGCAGACTAGTGGTGACTCAACGCTCGGCGATCTGCTTGAGCGCAATGGCTTCGACCGTGCGCAGCATGAGCAGATTCGCAAAGATCTTCGCGATGGCCGGATTGGTCTGGCGCAGAATCGCCTGCGGACTGATGCCCTAATCGAGGATGTGCAGGACACTGATCTAACGGATCTATCTCCGAGCGGCGCCTTGCAGGACGAAGGTCTGATCAGGTTGGGGAGGACTGCGCTGGAGCGTGGCGAGGTTGCGGTGCTCACGCTTGCAGCGGGTGTGGGCTCGCGATGGACCCAGGGTGCGGGCGTCGTCAAGGCACTGCATCCATTCTGCAAACTTGGCGGACGTCATCGCACGTTCCTCGAGACGCATCTGGCGAAGAGCCGGCACATCAGCCAGAGCACGGGGACGTGGCTGCCGCACCTTGTGAGCACCAGCTATCTCACCCATGGCGCCATCGAGCAGTGGCTGGAGCGGGAGCGAAACTACGGGTACGCCGGGCCTGTGCTCCTTTCACCCGGGCGCGCGATTGGCTTGCGGATGGTGCCGACGGAGCGCGACCTGCGTTTTGCCTGGGAGGAGATGCCGCAGCAAGTACTGGATGTGCAGCAGCAGAAAGTCCGCGACAGTCTGCGCACAGCGCTCATCCAGTGGGCACGCGCGTCCGGCGAGGCCGCGGATTATACAGACAACGTGCCTTCGCAGTGTCTTCATCCGGTGGGTCATTGGTACGAGCTGCCTAATCTGCTCCGCAATGGTGTGCTCGCGCGCCTTCTCGAAGAGCGCCCGCAATTGCGTTATCTGATGCTGCACAATGTGGACACCGTGGGGGCCGACGCCGATCCCGCGGTACTCGGGCAGCATATCCGCGATGGAACGTGTCTAACCTTCGAAGTCATCTCCCGTCGCATCGATGACCGCGGCGGTGGCCTCGCCCGAGTGAATGGAAAGGTCCGTTTAGTCGAAGGCCTCGCAGTGCCGCGCGAGGAGCAGGAGTTTGGACTACGGTATTACAATTCGATGACTACCTGGATCGACCTTGACCAGATGCTGCCGGTCTTCGGGCTCACTCGCGATGAACTGTCGGACCCGGAGAAAGTCGCCGCCGCAGTGCGCCTGTTGGGAGCGCGCCTCCCTACGTACGTCACGCTGAAGGATGTGAAGAAGCGCTGGGGTCACGGGCAGGAGGACATCTTCCCGGTTGCGCAGTTTGAGAAGCTCTGGAGCGACATGACCGCGCTCTCTGAGGTGAGTTCGAGCTTCTGTGTTGTGCCGCGAGCACGCGGCCAGCAGTTGAAGGATCAGGCTCAACTCGATGGCTGGCTCCGGGACGGCTCTGCAGCGCATGTGGAACGACTTTGCGCCTGGGAGTGATGGGCGGCCGCTGTCTCTAGGTCCTGTATATATTGGAGAGGTGCGCTGGTAAGGGTTGCGCAGGGAGCAGAAGGCGGATAGAACCGCGCCGCCCTGTTGATCACGAGAGGATGGAAACTTCCGCGGCAGGTTAGAATTCGGATCAAACAAACAAGGATATGGGCTGGATGAACTGCGAAGCGACGGGATTGATGAATGCAGTGTCAGACGGTGCCCAGTGGCTCGGCAGACGCTTGCGCACTGGCTTGCGAAGCCCCTGGGTGATTGTGCCCGTTTGTATTTTCACCTTTGCCCACCAGCCGGAGAGCCACGCTGAGGAGTACCGGTGGCAGGGAGGGAGTGGGACCTGGTCGACCGGTCCATCCTCATGGCTGGACTCTCAAAGCGTACTCCGTCCATGGCCAGGAATCGGCATCGATGTCGATGCGCTGTTTCTCGGTTCTACGGGAACCCTCACGCTCGGGATGGACATTCGCGTGAACGATATCACCGTCACGGGCAACGCAACCTACAGCATCTCCGGAGCACCAACGCTATTCCTCGAAGGCGAAACTCTCCCGGAGATCGACATCACCACTGGCAGCTCGTTCACGATCAACTCCACTGTCGAAGCGGCTGCGGGCTTTAGCAAGCTGGGTGGAGGAACACTGATCCTCGCATCCAACTCGAGCCGCCTCTCAGATCAGATCAGCGTGAATGCAGGTACTCTTCAGAT
This sequence comes from Spartobacteria bacterium, assembly GCA_031389825.1. Taxonomy (GTDB): domain Bacteria; phylum Verrucomicrobiota; class Verrucomicrobiia; order Chthoniobacterales; family Chthoniobacteraceae; genus JANMSW01. The sequence goes on along the minus strand of JANMSW010000004.1, from coordinate 123,093 downwards.
TGGGCTGAGTACGAGCGCTGGTCCGAACTTAGCATTGCGTCGTGCCGACTTGGTAATCGGTACGGGTGCGACGGTGCGCAGTCTCGGAAGTAGTGCGACGGCAGCGAACCTCTGGACGGGGTCCTTGAGTGGAGCGGGCACAGTCACGACGCGGCAGGGCGCCACCACTACCTACGGCGCCCAGATCATCTCCCTCTTCAAGGATGCGCGGTTCGATGGAACGCTGATAACTGGGGGGCTCAGGCTACAAGGCGCGGGGGTTCAGCATTTCGCAGGGAACGTCGGTGGAGTGACCCTTATGAGAACCATCGATACAGGCGCTGGGATGAGACTATCAGGAAGTGGAGGGAATGGAGTACTTCCAGACGGCTCCTTTAGCTTACGCGGCGGGAGCCTTACCCTCGATAACAGCGTGACGACTACTGGAAGAGTCGAGGGGTCGGTCACCATGCGAGGATCTCGTCTGACCTTTATTGGGAACGCTGCTTCCACCCTTGAAGGCCTTGGTGCCCTCGACCTCGCAAACGGTTACTCAGCAATAGAGGTAATGGCGAACATCAGTGCACCTTCGACTCTCCTGATCTTCTCCAACCTCACGATTGGCAACACTGGAACCGTCGATTTTCAGAGCGGTAACTCAATTCTGACCTCCGGTACAAACGCACCGGTAAGGATCAACATCGCGTCGCCACCTTCCTCGACGAACGGAATACTTGGTCTTGGAAGTGCAGGCGCAGGATCTATCGGGTATGCAACCGTGAATGGGCGCAACTTTGCAGGGTACAGCGGCACAAGTTCGACTGGCGGTGTCGTGGAGATTGCGCCGGTAGCTTTTAGCCCGACCCTAACAGGATCGGCAAACGCGCTGCTTGATTCGAGTGCGACAATTGCGGCCAACACCGCCAGCTTCCATATTAACAGCCTAACCATGGCTCCCACTCAACCTGGGCAGTCGCTCGAGATCACCGGAGTCTGGAATCTTCGGACATCGGCGTTTCTGCTTCGAGGAGCCAACACTGATTTCGAGATCAAACACACGGGAACGGGCGGGATCGGTGGGGACAATGTGCGTGTCTTTCATGTGCCGGAACCAAGTTCCACGTTGTTGATCAGCGCTTCTCTCGCGGTTTCCAGTTCGGGTGTAATAAAGGCAGGCGAAGGCCTTTTGAGCCTGACTGCAAACAACTCCGCGCTTTTAGCTGCGCTTACGATCAACAGTGGAATCGTACGAAGTGAAATGGCCAAACTCCCCGGTGGCCCTCTTCAACTCCGCGGCGGTATCCTGGAACTCAAAGGGGGGAGCAACAACCTTGGAACCGCTGCTGATTTCAAGCGCCCGCTAGGCAGCGGCAACGGGGCTGTGAATTGGGCGAATGGTACTTCTGACTATGGTGAAGGCGGATTCTCTGCGTTCGGCGGAAACGCTACAATCAATATTGGCGGATTTGCGACGCCATCCCCTCTCATCTGGGCGACGGATGGCTTTGTTCCTGACGGCTTTGCTCTCATGCTTGGATCCATCAGAGCAGACAGCCGGATCACCATGCTGAACCCTGTCGCGTTGGATAACGGCTTCTCCAGCTCCACCTACAACCTCCGAACCATTCGTGTTCTCGGTAATCCGACGTCCACCACGGACGTCGCGCGGCTCGCGGGGGCGATCAGCGGTTCGGCGAACAGCGACTTCCTGAAGACCGGCGATGGTTCGCTCCAACTCACCGGCACTAACGACTATACCGGCCAGACAATCATCCGGGCAGGCGAACTCCAGATCGGTGCCAGTGATGGGGCAGGTGCGGGGAATGGCCGGCTTGCCGCGACTCAGCGGATCATCGTTCATGAAGGCGGGAGCTTGCTTCTAGGAGGAGCGGGCAGCTTCCGTGACCGCATTCACGATGCGGCTCCAATCACTCTCGATGGCGGCACTCTCAAAACTAACGGCCTCTCGGAGTACAACACCGGTGGTTCCGGAGAGGTCCTCCCAGGTGTTGGTGCTCTGACGCTGCTTAGCCATTCGATTCTCGATTTCGGTGGAGGCGCGAGCACGTTTGCCTTCGGCGATAGCAGCCGCTCAACTTGGAACGGTACGCTGAGTATCTATAACTGGGGTGAGGGCGATCGCCTCTTCTTCGGAATCGATGCGCTCGGCCTGACTCCGAGCCAGATTGCCCGGATAGAGTTCTATGCAGGGATCGGTACGGGTGCCTTTCCTCCACCCTCGATGTCATCAGATGGCGGACTCACCATCGTCCCAGAGCCAAGCACCGCACTGACCGCGGGAGCGCTGCTTCTATATTTGGGATCGCGTCACCGCCGCCCGTCCCGAGCACGTGTGGGTTGATCGATTGGTTGATCGATCCGAGCGATTAGCTATCTAATCCATCCATGACCTCGTCTCAGTCTGGCGATCTCCATGGGTTCGCTCCGGATCAATCCCCGACCGTCTTGCTGCTCATCGATGTCATCAACGACATGGAGTTCCCAGGTGGCGAGGATTTGCTGGTCCACGCACTTCCCGCAGCGCGGGAGATCGCAGCTCTGAAGCAGCGCGCTTCGTCTGCTGGCATCCCCGTCATCTATGTGAATGACAACTTCGGCCGCTGGCGCTCCGACTTCACATTGCAGGTGCGACACTGCCTGGAGGATAATGTTCGGGGCGGGCCGGTCGCGGAGTTGCTTCGTCCCGGCGAGCGCGATTACTTCGTGCTCAAGCCCAAGCACTCTGGCTTCTTCGCCAGCTCCCTCGAGATCCTTCTCCGCTATCTCGGGGCGCGCACCCTCATCCTTACAGGATTCGCCGGCGACATCTGTGTGCTCTACACGGCAAATGACGCTTACATGCGCGACTTCGAGTTGATCGTTCCTGAGGATTGCATTGCCTCCGAGAGCGTAGAGGCAAACCAGCATGCGCTCGGTCAGATGCGGCGCTTTCTGAAGACGAAGATCTGCCCAGGAGCGGAGATCAGTTTCGACGGGCTAGATGCGAGCACCCCGTAGCACGGTTGCGCTCACGCTTAGCCAGGCGCGCCGGATGGCGCTGGAGGCGCAGGGCCTTGGTGCGGCCGTGGCACCTTTCGGGATCGAGAAAGAGGGCGCGCTGCGTGCGATCGAGCATCTCGGGTATGTGCAGGTCGATACCATCTCGGTGATCCAGCGCGCACATCATCACGTGCTCTGGAGCCGTGTTCCCGGGTATGGCCCCGAGCATTTGCACACCCTCCAGGCGGAAGACCGCGAAGTCTTCGAGTACTGGAGCCACGCCGCGTCCTTTCTCCCGATGCGCGACTTCCGTTTCTCGCGTCCGCTTATGCGCAGCTTCGCAAACGGACAAACGCATTGGGGAGAGCCCGCTCCCGAGATGGACCGCGCAATGCGTAGCATCCTCACGCGCTTACGCCGCAACGGGCCCTTCCAGGCGCGCGATGTGATTGCCGAGCAGACGGTCAATGGAGGGTGGGGGAGCTTCACGAAGATCGAGCGGCGTGCTCTCCACGAACTCTGGATGCAGGAACGTGTGATGATCCGCAGCCGCGCCGGCTTCGAGAAGGTCTATGATCTGCCAGAGCGCGTGATGCCGGAAGGCGTCGAGCGTCGCCTGCCCAGTGCGCGAGAGGTGGCGATCTTTCGCGTCCGGCAAGCGGTCCGCGCTCACGGGCTGGTCCGCGAGCGCGAGATCAGCCATCTCGCGACTGCTGCGTCGCGCCGCGAGATTCGAGCGGCACTCGACTTCCTGCTGCGTCGCGGAGAAGTCGTGGAGGTCCGCGTCGAGACTCATCCGGAGCAGCCCTGTTTCGGCACCCCGGAGGCGCTCAATGCGATGTATTCGCCGCTGCCACCTCGGGTCCGCTTTCTTTCACCATTCGACAATCTGATCATCCAACGGGCGCGCCTTCGCTGGCTTTTCGGCTTCGACTATCAGCTCGAGTGTTACGTGCCTGCCCTCAAGCGGCGCTGCGGTTACTTCGTGCTTCCCATCCTCGTGGGCGACACCTTTGCAGGCCGGCTCGACGCGACTGCGGAGCGCTCGGCCGGGGTGCTCCGAATCAAGACGCTGTTGCTCGAGCCATCTTCGCTCGATTCGATCTTTTCGCGCGCGATGCTCGACGAAGCGCTCCACGACTTCGCCGCATTCAATAACTGCACCGAAGTCCGGCTCGAGCCACAGGCCACCAAGGCCGCCACCGCTCTTGATCGTTCTTAAACGGCGCATCCTGTTATTTGTTAAAACAGTGTAGTCAAAAAGGACCGTCTCCGCTCGACTGTGCGAATCCCGAACTGTATGGAAACTCCCACCACATTCTCCCGTCGATTTCTGTTTGTAACCGCTCTTGCGAGCGGCTTCTCGCTGGCCACGCTGGCTCCCGTGCAGGCGCAGGAGGGCGGCAAGGCACACGGGGCGGAGCATAAGATGGCTGCGATCAACAAGGCGATCGCAGTCATCGCACCGACTGCAGGGAACACGGCAAAGGGCACCGTGACATTCACCAAGGCCGCAAAGGGCCTTCAGGTCGCCGTCGAGATTTCCGGCCTCACGCCAGGAAAGCACGGCTTCCATGTTCACGAATTTGGCGACGTGAGTGCACCTGACGGCACTTCGGCGGGCGGGCACTTCAATCCCACGGGCGAAGACCACGGTGCACCTGGTGCGGATAAGCACCATGCCGGCGACATGGGCAATCTCGAAGCGGATGCGAGTGGCGTGGCGAAAGTGACGCTCACGCAGGAGAAGCTGACCTTTGAAGGCGCCAACTCCGTAATCGGACGATCAGTCGTGGTCCACGCAAAGGCCGACGATCTGAAGACTCAGCCTACTGGGGATGCAGGCGGGCGAGTCGGGGTGGGCGTCGTCGGTGTGGCGAAGTGATGCAGCCGAACACGCCTCACTGCAGGCTGATATCGGCTTGCTGCTGGTGATCTGAAGGCCCTCAAACGGGCTACCAGGGCCTGCTGAGCGTCAAATTCGCTCACCATTTCAACGAGCTTGCTCTGTTTAATAACGAGCAAGCTCGTGTTTTTTACGAGCGCGCTCGTCAATTTAACGAGCGATCTAATGAAATCCGCGAGCGCGCTCTGTTTTTCTACGAGCGGACTCGTTGCGCGCTTTGACAAGCTCGTGATTTTTACGAGCGATCTCGCAAATTTACCGAGCTCGCTTGGTATTTTGGCGGGCTAGCTCGCAGATTTACCTGTCGCGCTCTGCTTCCAGACGAGCGCGCAGAGTCACAAGCCGTTCGGAATAAGTACTCCAGCCAATGGAAGCGCGGGCTTTCCGTTGCGGAGAACAGGTGGACTTAAATGCAACGGTGGCTGCGGGAGCAGGTGAGGAGCCAGGTTTGGTCAGGCGGACGGGCGGATTATCGCGAAGGGCAGCCGGATTAACTCAGGAGAAAAGCGCGGGGAGATCCCTGCCGTCGCTGGAATCGCTGGCACCAGCACAGCCTTTTCTATAGGTCTGATGCGGGCTCAGCGTTTCGCTGGAGCGCCGAGCCGCTACCAAGCTATGTCCAACTTCTCCATCATCGTGGACCGGCAGGGTGTCTCTTCGGGAACCCTTCGCTACTCCGGTTCATTTCAATTCTCCTGCCAATGCTGGTGGGATCCGGCTGATGAGATCCCCGCAGCAACGTACGTCGGCTGCTCGGCTACCCATCTCGCGAGCAAACTGAATCCCCGCAATCAACCTCGCGAAGGCATTTTCCTCCCAAACGTACCGGGCCGGACAGGCATTTTCATCCACTACTGGCCCGGCCCGGGAGCGAACATCAAGGCGTGGTCGGACGGTTGCGCGCTCGTTCTTGATGCCGATATGCTCAAGATCTGGAACGACATCGTCCCGGTGAACGGGCGCAATGTGACGGTCACGGTGAAGAGCTCGGCTCCGACTAAGGTGCCCACCGTCCCCGTGAAACCGGGTGGGATTCCCCTCCCTTTCCCGAATACCGGAATCCGGCAGCCGTAGCTTCGGCGTAAACCAGGGAAGTCGTAGAGGCGGGCAAGAAAAGTCGTGTTCTCTCCGCAACGAGTGGATTGACAGAACATCCCGAATCCACTACATCCAGCGGTGCCGCATTCGGAGCTACACTATATAGTGTGGTTTCTCTCAGTCCGTGAACACTAGGCGAGTTGGCTCAGCCGCGCGCAAGTGCATACCATATGTCTAAGCGGCACCGCTCCATCGACTGTCCTAGAGGCACTTGCCACGCCCTGTTCCCAAACATCTCCGCCATCTCACGCCATGAGTACTGCCACCTTGGATCTTCCTCCGCCGATCGTCTCCGCCGATCCCGACTACTTCACTACGACGGAGGAGGGGGATCATGTGGTCTACAGGTTTCGGAATAAAACCTTCCGACTGAACAAGGCGAAGGCCCGGGAGCGGCTCGCAGGGAAGCGGGTGATCAACGGTCACCGGAGTGCCGAGCTCAACGTTCTCCCCCTGAAGTACCATGAGGCCTACCGCATCTATAAGCAGATGAAGGCGAACCACTGGGAGCCGGACGTCATCGACATGACCAAGGATTGCAGCCAGTGGAACACGGGCGTGCTCAATGCGCGGGAGCGGTGGATCGTGGAGATGGGGGTTGGTTACTTCTCTGCCGCGGAAGGAATTGTGGGCGATTCCGTGCTCCACGTGATCGAGGATAATCTGACCGCGGCTGAGCTGAAGCATGCTTCACTGCGGCAGATCGCTGAGGAATCGATCCACATGGATTCGCTCCTGCACATCATCGGGAGCCTGAATATCGACATCGATGAGGTGACCGCGAAGTTCAGCGACATCCCGAGCGTACGGCGAAAGAACGCCTTCATTACGCGGCATATGCCGGAGCTGAAGATGGGGATCGACCTCACGCAAACCGTGAACAAGCAGAAGTTCGCAAAAGCGATCTTCGCGATCACCCAGGTCATGGAGGGCACGCAATTCTACGCGCTCTTCGCAATGATCCTTTCATTGCACCGGCAGAACAAGATGACGGGGATCGGGCAGATGTTTCAGTACACCCTGCGCGACGAGTCGAACCACATTGCACTTGGGCGGTACATCCTGGCTCAGCTCATCCAGGAGAACCCGGATATCTGGACGGAAGACTTCCAGCAGGAGCTCGTCGAGTTCATGCGTGAAGGCGTGCAGCTGGAAAAGGAGTTCGTGCTCGATTGCCTTCCCGAAGATGCGGTGGGTATGACGCAGAAGGATTTTCTCGAGTACGTGGAGTACAATGCCGACCGTCGACTGACCTCGCTTGGCCTCCCTGCGCTTTCGCAGGTGAAGACGAATCCTTTTCCGTGGCTCGACGAAGTGATCTTCCTGCGAAAGGAGAAGAACTTCTTCGAGACTCGCGTGACCGAGTACCAGACCGGCGGGAGCATGCAAAACTCCAGCGAAGACGACCTGATCTGATCGGTCCACAAAGGTGGGCGGGGGATCTTTCCGCGAAATACACGAAAGGGCGCGAAAAGGGAGAGGGGCAGAATGATGAAGGCGACTTGCCCCGGTTCTACTCGCAATCTTCAACCGTGGTATTCGGTCCCCGCCTGCCCCGCTTCCGTCTTCATTTTCTCCCCTCTTCTTTCGCGCCCTTTCGCGTATTTCGCGGACCCACCTTCCTCCTCTCCCTTTTAGTGGACCAAATTTCTCATGAATACTGCTGAGTTCCCCAGTCTCGCCACGCCCCCAGCCGTGGCCGCCGAGTACCCTCAAGTCATCCGTCGCGATTCGACGGAAGACGCTTCCGGCAAGCCGCGCGTGGTGCAGTGGCTTGGTCATAAGATTCAGCGTGCCGTCGCTGCGGCTTGCGCAGCTGTGGGTGCCGAGGAGGCGATCGGGCTTCAGGTGCAGGCCGAGATCGAGTTCCGGATGAAGCGGGAGCATCCCTCTTTCATCCACGTGGAGCAGCTGCAGGATCTCGTGGAGGAAACGCTGGTGGAGCTCGGCCACGCGAAGGTCGCGCTCGCTTATGCGAAGTATCGCGGGCGGCGCGCTGGTCTGCGCGAAGTGCGGGAGGAGACTTCGCACACGGCGGAAGGGCAGCTCGAGTTGGCTTCGCGAGAACAGCTGGCGGATATCCGTGCACGCATCTCTTTCGCACGGATCGGTCTTCAGCTTACCCTCACGGAGCCCGCCCTCGTGGAACGTCTGCTGCGGAGCGTTTCGATCAATCTCTCAGTAGACGAACAGCGCGAGACGATCATCCTGAATGCGAAGTCGCTGCTCGACGTCGACGCGGATTCGCGGCTCTTCGCTGGCCGGATTCTGCTTACGTACATCTACGAGGAGACACTTCCCTGGAAGATCATCGATGGGCTTGGAGCGTTGAAGGAGGCGCATCGGCGAGCATTCATCGCGTACGTCCCGCACGGGATTTCCCTTGGCAGGCTGGATGCGCAGCTCGCCACGTTCGATCTCGCGCAGCTCGCGGGAAGCCTCGATCCCTACGCTGATCTGCAGTTCGATTTCATCGGGATCCAGACGCTCTACGATCGTTACCTCATTCAAGAGCGCGACGCGCAGACGGGCAAGCGCCGCCGGCTCGAGGCACCGCAGATGTTTTGGCTGCGCGTGGCGATGGGGCTGTCCCTGCGCGAAGCGGATCGCAACGCTCGTGCCGTCGAATTCTACGGAATCTACAAGACTCGCCGTGCGTGTTCGTCCACGCCCACGCTCTTCAATTCCGGCACCTGCAAGCCCCAGCTCTCGAGCTGCTATCTGCTCTACTGCGGGGATTCAATTGAGGAGATTACCGAGACGTGGAACCGTTTCGCGCATCTCTCGAAATGGGCGGGCGGGCTCGGCTGTTCGTGGACTGCGGTCCGCGGGACCGGCGCGCACATTCACGGAACGAATGGCGAGTCGTCGGGAATTGTCCCCTTTCTTAAGGTCTCGAACGACATCGCCATCGCAGTGAATCAGGGTGGAAAACGACCCGGGGCGCTTTGCAGCTATCTGGAGCTCTGGCACGCGGACATCGAGGACTTTCTCGATCTGCGCAAGGAGACCGGTGACGACCGCCGCCGGACGCACAACATGAACACGGCGCATTGGATTCCCGATCTGTTCATGAAGCGGCTCAAGGCGATCTCCGATGGTGAGCTACCGAGGGACGCGACCTGGACGCTTTTCCGAACGAACGACACGCCGGATCTTCCGGAACTTTTCGGGCGCGCCTTCGAGACGCGCTACCATCAATACGAAGGCATGGTGGAAGACGGAAAGCTCTGGGGGCGCAAAGTGCGTGTCCTTGCGCTGTGGAAGCGGATGCTCGAGATGCTCTTCGAGACCGGGCACCCGTGGCTCACTTGGAAGGATCCGGCAAATGTGCGGAGTCCGCAGGATCACGTGGGGGTGATCCACAATTCGAACCTTTGCACGGAGATCGAGCTGAATACGAGCAGCGACGAAGTGGCAGTGTGCAACCTGGCCTCGATTAATATTCCATCGCACCTGCGGGAGGATGGGTCAATTGATCATGAAAAGCTGCGCAGCACTGTAGCGACGGTGATGCGGATGCTCGACAATGTCATCGACATCAACTTCTACCCGGTACCCGCGGCATTGAATGCCAACATGCGGCACCGTCCTGTCGGTCTGGGGGTGATGGGCATGCAAGACGCGCTCTATTTGCGTCGGGCAGGATTCGATTCGCTGGAAGCCGTCGCCTTTAATGACGAGATGCTCGAGGCGATCGCCTATTACGCATACGACGCGAGTGCCGATATCGCGAAAGAGCGCGGCACCTATCAGACTTACAAAGGATCCAAGTGGGATCGGGGACTGCTTCCCCTCGATACGCTGGCGCTACTCGAAGAAGAGCGCGGCCTGCCGATCAACGTGGACCGCGCCTCGCGCATGCCCTGGGATGAGCTGCGTGCAAAGATCAAGCGCCAGGGAATGCGGAATTCGAACTGCATGGCCATCGCCCCTACCGCGACCATCTCGAACATCATGGGCAGCACGCCATGCGTGGAGCCTGTCTATAAGCACATCCACACCAAATCCAACCTGAGCGGGGAGTTTGTCCGGACCAACGATCACCTTGTTCGGGAATTGCAGAAACACGATATGTGGGACGAGGAGATGCTGGCGGATCTGAAGTACTTCGATGGCTCTGTGCAAGGGATCGAGCGCGTGCCGGCGGAGGTGAAGCGGCTCTTCAAGACGGCTTTCGAGATCGAGCCTACATGGATCCTGCAGTGCGCCGCGGTGCGGCAGAAGTGGATCGACCAATCGCAGAGCACGAACCTCTGGCTGGCCGAAGCCGATGCCCGGAAGGCGAGCTTCATGTACCGGGAAGCCTGGGATCGCGGTCTGAAGACAACCTACTACTTGCGCACCATGAACAAGAGCGCGATTGACTCCGGCAACCGCCAGCGTCGTCCGGATAAGGAGCGCGAAGCGACTGAGGCTGCCGTGTTGGCTTGCTCGATCGAAGCAATGCGCAGCGGCGGAACCTGCGAAGCCTGCCAGTGATCCTCAGCGACGGGCAGATCCGCGAGGCGGCGGCGACCGGCATGATCGCCCCTTTTGAGAAGAACCTCGTCCGGCGACTCGAAGATGGCACGCCGGTCATGTCCTTCGGGCTTTCCAGCTACGGGTACGATCTTCGGCTCTCGTCTAGAGAGTTCCAGATCTTCCGTCACGTTCCCGGCACCGTAGTGGATCCAAAGGCGTTCAATCCTAAGAACCTCGAGAAGACACCGCTGCATCAGGATGCCTCGGGCCGTTTCTTCATTCTGCCTGCGCGGAGCTACGGGCTCGGTGTCGCCGTAGAGGAACTGCACCTGCCCGGGGATACCACAGCGATCTGTGTGGGCAAAAGCACCTACGCACGGTGCGGGATCATTGCGAATGTGACGCCGGCAGAGTCTGGCTGGCGTGGTCATCTCACTTTGGAGTTCTCGAACTCCAGCGCCGCCGACTGCCGCATCTACGCGGATGAAGGAGTCGTGCAGATGCTCTTCTTCCGCGGCGAACCGTGCGAGACGTCGTATCAGGCGCGCAAGGGTAAGTATCAGAACCAGCGGCAACGGATCACCCTGCCGCAGGTTTAGGTTTGCCGTCAGTCGAAGGGCGACTGTTCGTCAGCCGGGGCGATTGTCTCATCGTCGTCGGCAGGCGCGTGTTCCGCAATGCGGTTAGATCCGAGTGCGCCTGCGGCTTCGAGCACGGCGTGGAACGGGGCTTCGACCTGGCTCCCGAAGAGAGCGTGCTTGCTGAGCTTCGCGGTGGTGAGCGAAGGAGATGCGATTCCGCAGAGGAAACGCGCGATCTGGCGAGGGGTTGCGAGCGCTTTGGGATGCGCGCGGCGTAGTTCCAGAAGCGCGCCTGTTGGCAGGCGAACGGTCGAGTCTCGGCGTGGGATCACCGCCTGCGGCTCGCCAAGGCAGCGACCGCAGTGCCCACAGTCACGTCCCAGATCTTCACCAAAATGTCCGAGTAGGTGCCGTACGAGGCAGCCCTGCTCTTCGGCGAACTCGAGCACCTGCTCCACGCGTTCAATATCATTCTGCTCCCTCACCGCGAATCGATCCACGAGGCTCTGCGCGAGTTGCGCAACATTTGCTAGTGGTGTCTTCATTCGGTAGCCCTGGCGCAACCCGGCGACCTTCAGGGTTAAATCACCTTTCTCTTCAAGATAAGTGAGCGCCTTCACGATGCGGTCTCGCGGCGTGTCGAGTTTCTGCGCAGCGGCAGCGAGGTCGATTGTGTACCACTTGAGGCCCTTTTTTGCGGAAGCGAAGAGTGCCCGCAGGAACTTGCTACGCTCTTGATCAAAGCGCGCGAGCATAGCCGTCGAAGAGGTCTTCGGCGCGAACTGGTACTCTGTGTAGAAGGGCGCGGTCGCCTCGATCACGTTCGCTAACTCGAGATATGTAAGCAGCGTATTCACGACTAGCGGACGGACATCGTACTTGCGCGAAAGATCGTACTGCGAAACGTCGAACTCACCCCGATTTGCGACGAGCTGCTGCACCAGATCTGCAACGCTGGTCGGCTCCGGCGTGTCGCCATAGGTGAAGTTCTCCAGAACGGTCACGTCGGTGCCGCAGGCCAGCAGTTCGCACGTCGATTCCTTTCCGTCGCGGCCTGCGCGGCCGATCTCCTGTGAGTAGCTTTCGAGACTCTTCGGCAAATTGTAGTGGTACACGTAGCGGATGTCCGACTTGTCGATCCCCATGCCAAAGGCGATCGTCGCGACTACCACCGCGTCGGGCGACGCCATGAACCAATCCTGGGCTGCATCGCGCTCTTCAGCAGTGAATCCAGCATGATAAGCCCGTGCGGCAACGCCGGCTTTTACGAGCATCGTCGCCACAGCTTCCGCAGTCCGCTGCAGCGTTACATATACAATTGTCGCCCCACGGGGCCGCTCACGTAAGCGGCGCACCAGTACCTCATTCTGCTCGCCGTTGGTGCACGGTGTGACCCGCACCACGAGGTTTGGCCGATAAAACCCAGTATGCACGAACGCCTCTGGCTTGATTGCAAACTCCCGGCATATGTCCTCTGCTACGCTGGGCGTCGCCGTGGCGGTGAGCGCCAGCACCCGCGGCACCTGCAGCTTTCGGGATTCGCGCGCGAGCTTCAGGTAATCAGGCCGAAAGTTGTGCCCCCACTCGGAGATACAATGCGCCTCGTCGATCACCATCATCGCGATCTTTAGCCGCCGCAGTTTGTTCACGAAGCGTTCGTTGGAGAACCGCTCCGGTGCGACGTAGAGCAGCTTCAGAGTACCCGCCTGCAACTCCGCGTCGATCCGCCGGATCTCATCAAGACCAATGCTGGAGTCCAGCCGCGCTGCAGCTACGCCCCGCTCGCGGAGGAAATCCACCTGATCCTTCATCAGCGCAATGAGCGGCGAGATCACCAAACTCACACCCTCCATGTGTAGCGCGGGAAGTTGGTAGCAAAGGCTCTTCCCGCTTCCCGTCGGGAAAACGGCGAGCGCCGAATTGCCTGCCAGAAGCTGCCGAATCACCTGTTCCTGCCCCTCCCTGAAGTGTCCGAAACCAAAGACGGTCTTTAGCGTTTCCTCGATCGACGGCACCTCGTTCTGCATGAGAGGAAGCCTGCGCCTCGCTTGGGTGCAGAGCCATGCTAATTTGCTGGATTGGCGCCCGGGCGTCCCCGCGTAATCGCCTTTAACTGGGCGCGTCTTTCTACAAGCACCTTGCGCACGCCCGCGAGCGACTCTGCCTCATCGCGGAAATACCGCTTCACTGTTCGTCGCTGATCCTCACTACGTTCTGTTGGTTCTAGCGCCAGGATTTCCCGGATCTCCGATGGGACTACCAGCGTGCTGTGTTCCGGTGCCATCCGCGCCTCCCATTCGTGCTGCTCTGCTTCGAGATCCGGCGAATCTGCATAGAGCAGTCCCTCGAGTTGCGCGATCTCCCTCTTCAACGCACCCTCCTCCTTCAGCACACCAGCTGGGTTGCTGCAGCCCTGCATCATGCACAAGAGTAATGCAAGGATCGGCTGGAAGGTCTTGAGGCTAGCCATGTGAACTTGCGTGAGGGTAGCGCGCAGTTCGCCGTCCATCGAGTCTTCAGAAATGGCTTGCGTCGAAGTCGCTTCCGATCCAGTCTCCACGCCTCCTCGACGGGGTCTTAGCTCAGTTGGTAGAGCGCCGCAATGGCATTGCGGAGGTCAGGGGTTCGAACCCCCTAGGCTCCATTTCTCAGCGTCGCTCGCGACCGCGGAAAGTACTGCAACCGCTCCCACCATCTTGCGAAACTGCTGCTGGAGGAGAGTCTAGTTCAGTGCTATAGAAAATGTCGCCCTCTTGAGGGCAAATTACGAATGACCAATACAGTTGAAGTTCCGACCTCGGAACAGTCGCGGAACTCCAAATCTTTTTCGCGGGTAGAATACGATCGCTGGCTTACCCGGCGGCGTGCAGATGAGGGCCTCGCCCCCGCCGTTTATCGCAGCGGCCGTCCCATTTTTAAATCCTGGCTGCGCGATGTCTGGGATCACTTGAGCGAATTGCCTGAAGCGAAGGGCTTGGGCCTTTTCTGCGAGCGTGATGTCACAATGCTCGTGGCCGATTGGTCGGAGACCGCATTGATTCACGGGCGCACGCTCGCGCTGAATGTCTTCGATGTACTTCCGTTGAATCGCCCCCGGAGCGCTGAAGCGCTGGGCCATCGGCTGCGCCAGCTTTCTGGCGATGCAGTTCGCCGCATTCCTGCCATCCAGGAAGAGATCCGTACTCAGATCGCGCGCATCGAGCACGCGATTCTGGAGAACGAAGACCGACTGAAGGAGACCGACATTGCAGATGAACTCCATCGCTTGGAGGGGCAAGTCTCACTCAGGCACTTCATCGATCGCTCCTCGCAGGTAATCCGCGGGCTCTCGCTCCAGGCGGCAAACCGGCGCATGGTGGAAGGAATCGCGCTGCATCGATTTCACGAGACGTTTCCAGGTGCTCGCGCTCGCGGCAGGCAATTGCTGCTCGTTGCGGGGCCTACGAATTCCGGCAAAACCTACGCCGCTTTCCAGCATCTCTCCAAAGCAAAGACAGGGGTGTACCTCGCGCCGCTCCGCCTCATGGCTGCGGAGTTCTGGGATCGCATGCGCGCTTCCGGCGTGCCGTGTTCGCTAATCACCGGTGAAGAGCGCTTTCCAGATCCGGATGCGGAGCATATTTCTTCGACGATCGAGATGCTCGCGACAGACGCTGAGTACGATGTGGCGATCATTGATGAAGTGCAGATGATCGCCGACAAGGATCGCGGCTGGGCGTGGACCCAGGCGATTGTCGGCGTTAATGCCAAGTTGGTGATTCTGGTCGGCTCGCCGGATGCGGAAGAGGTTCTGCGTGAGATCGCGGATCGACTGGGCGAGCCCTTTGAAGTGCAGCGCACAGAGCGGCTCACCCCGCTGGAAGTTGCCGAGCGCCCGCTCGATCCCGACAAGAAGGTCGAGGAAGGCTCGGCCTTCATTTCCTTCTCCCGCCGGGATGTGCTGGCTTGGAAGCAGACTCTCGGCACGGCCGAGTGCGCGGCTGTCTACGGCGCCCTCTCTCCCGAAGTGCGGCGAGAAGAAGCCCGGCGCTTCGCCGCTGGGGAGGCAAAGATCGTCTCCGCTACGGACGCGATTGGTATGGGGCTGAACCTTCCAGTGAAGACGGTCGTCTTCACCACTCTCACAAAGTGGGACGGGGAAAAGGAGATCACGCTAAGCGACTCAATGATTCGGCAGATTGCCGGTCGTGCGGGGCGCTACGGGATGCACGAAGTGGGCATTGTGACTGCGCTGAATAAGCGGGATCTCGCGAAAATCCGCACTGCGATGGCAGCGGAATCAGAGCCCCTGCCGAAGATCGCGCCGATCGCGCCGCATATGAAGATGCTGGATTTCCTCGCTCAGGAAACCAGCAAGAACGATCTGGCATCGCTGCTGGATTGCTTCGCCGCGCTGCCTGGCGATACCGATCTCTTTTGCAAGGCGGACGTCTCGTCGATGCGTGATCTGGCTAGCCAGCTAGACGACTTCGCGCTGCCGCTGGTCACCCAGTTTGCCCTTTGCGCCTGCCCAGTGGATACCCGCAATGGGGATCACGTCCGCACCTGGCGGCAATGGGTTGCTGCCGTCGCCGAGGAAGTCCCGTCGCCACTCCCTCGCGGCCCCAAGTTTGATGCTAATCGCAGCACCACGTCAGCCGTGCAGATGCAGTCTGCCGAGGGGCGGGTGCGCCTGCTTGCAGCTTATCGGTGGATGCATCACCGCATGCCCGACCTCTTCCCGGACATCGAGGAAGCGCTCGCCGTTTCGTCGGAGGTAAATCAATTCATCTCGAACTCTCTGAAGAAGAAGAGCGTCCGTCGCTGCCGCCGGTGTGGGCATGGCCTGCCAGATCAGCACAAGTTTGCCATCTGCGAGCCGTGCTTTGGGATGCGCTACGAGCGGACAGATTAGTCCACGAAAGACACGAAAGGCACTAAAAGGGGGCTGGGAAAAGAAGGGGAGTTTTCCGCGAAATACGCGAAAAAGCGCGAAAGGGGATTGAGAAACAGGGCACCTGCTGACCGATGCCTTGTTAGAAACAAATTCTGCGGGCGACGCATTCGACCACCCGTCTAATTTGCAGTACAGGCGCCCTCGCGCGTTCCCCGAAAGGCTCAGAGCCTCACGGCAGCGTCGGTTATCGTCGCCCTCTTCTTTCGCGTCCTTTCGCGTATTTCCCGGAAAAGACCTCCCTCTTCTTTCGTGCTCTCGGGTCTTTCGAGAACTAAACGTCCTTCAGCACCCCAGTGGAGTCACCGAAGCGCTCTGCAGGCACACCCATCGTGTTGAGCATGTTCACGTAAAGATTAGTCATTGGAGTTTTCTCCAGCGCAACGTGCCGCCCGGGATGCAGTGCACCGCCGCCATGGCCTGCTACGATCACTGGTAGATTGTCGTGGCTGTGGCGATTGCCGTCTGCGAGACCGCTGCAATATACGAGCATCGAGTTGTCCAGCAGGCTCTTCCCGTTGGATTCCTTGGTATCGCGCATCCGCTCCAGCATGTAGGCCAGCTGCTGGGTGTAGAAGAGGTCGATCTTGGCGATCTTCTCTAGCTTGTCAGCCTCGCTCTGGTGATGCGAAAGGTTGTGGTGTCCATCGTTCACACCGATCTCCTTGAAGCTCCGATTGCTCCCGTCGTGCGCCAGCATGAAGGTCGAAATCCGGGTGCTGTCGGTCTGGAATGCGAGCACCAGCATGTCCATCATTAGACGAATGTGCTGCTGGTAATCCTCCGGAACACCATTCGGTGTCTCGGCGTTCGGCTCTGGAAGGGGGCCGAACCGCTCCGCTTTCTGGATGCGCTGCTCAATCTCGCGCACTCCCGTGAGGTACTCGTCGAGTTTGTGCTGATCGTTCCTCCCGAGCTCGCGGGAAAGGTCCTGCACATCGTCCAGGACAAAGTCCAAGATCGACTTCTGCCGGAACTGCCGGGCCGCGAAACTCTTCTGCCGTTCGGCGCCTTTTCCGCTGCCGAAGAAACGCTCGAAAACCAGCCGTGGATTCGACTCCGGAGCTACCGGGGCTGTTTCTGAGCGCCACGACACGTTGAACTGATACGCACAGGAGTATCCGGAATCGCACGCGCCAGATTTCCGCACGCCATCACAGGAGAGCTCCAGCGAAGAAAAGCGGGTCTGATCTGCGAGATGCTGCGCAGCCAATTGGTCGACGGAAATCCCCAGACGGATGTCCGAACCAGCAGTCTTCTTCGGTCGAGCACCGGTGAGGATCGTAGCATTTGCTCGGGCATGATCGCCCGCGCCGTCCGCTCCAGCCCACCCATTCTGTTGCTCAAGACCGCTGAAGACTTGGAAGTGCTCCTTCAAGTGCTGGAGCGGTGCCATCGTCTCGCTGAGTTGATAATCGCGACCCTGGCCCTGCGGCCTCCACTTCTCCACGTTCACACCGTTTGGCACGTAGAGGAAAGCCATGCGGAGCGGATCACCCGCAGCCGTCCTGCCCAGTGCTGGCCCAGCAGCCGCGGCGAGCGCTTTGCTCGCGGGAAGAATCGATTCCAAGACCGGAAGCGCCAGGGAAACACCTAGCCCGCGTAAGAAGTGGCGCCGTGAGAATTGAAGTTTGTCCATGGAGTTTGAGGCAATCGGGGATTCTATCTGCGAAGTTAAACGATCTTTAGAAGAATTAGTTGCTCGCGGTGAAGTGTTCACCATCACCGCGGCGCTTCTGAAAGGGAGCGCTCTCCACGACCCCGTAAACCAGGGAGTGGATCGCTCCGCCGTCCTTCTTGAGTTGCTCCACGATCTTCGCCGTGGTCGGTGTGTCGAAGTACTCGAGTCCGCGCCCGAGTGCGTACACGAGTAGCTTCTCGGTCAGGCAGCGGAGGAAATCGTCTCCCCGACTAGTCGCGAGCACAGCGGCGAGCTCCCTTACATCCGCAAATTTCTCACCCGTAATGAGCTGGCCGGCAGTATCGATCTTGGCGCCGTCCTCCTCTTCGCGGTACTGCCCGATTGCATTGAAGCTTTCCAGCGCGAGTCCGAGGGGATCCATCCGCTTGTGGCAGGAGGCGCAAAGGGCATCCGCGCGATGAACTTCCATCATTTCGCGCATCGTGAGCTTCGCTTCACCCCTACGGGCGGCTTCCAGTTCCGGTACGTCTGGCGGTGCAGGAGGAGCGGGCGTTCCGAGCAGATTATCCAGCAGGAACAAGCCTCGCTTCACCGGCGACGTGCGCGTCGGATTTGACGTCACAACCAGCATGCTCCCATGACCAAGGATGCCCGCGCGCCGCTTATTGTCTTCCGCGAGAGGCACCTTCCGCATCTCGCCGCCTTTCACCCCGTCGATGTCGTAGAAGCGGGCGAGATCCTCATTGAGGAATGTGTAGTCCGCAGTGAGCAACTCAAAGACGCTTCGGTTTTCCTTAACCAGATGCGCAAAGAGCATCTCGGTTTCCTGGCGCATCGCACGCCGCACGCGGTTGCTGAAGATCTCCTCCGCTTCCGCTCGACGCCGGCGCCCAAGCACCCGCCGGGCGTCGATATTCATTCCCTCGACGTCGCGAGTTTGCAGCCATTGCCCCACGAAGTTATCGACGAAGCGCTCCGACCGTTCGTGGGCCAGCAGCCGGTCCACCTGCTGGCGCAAATTTGCCCGTAACTGCCCTTTGCGAGCGAGTTCCAGGAGTTCCTCGTCCGGCGCGGAGCTCCACAGAAAGTAGGATAAACGAGAGGCCAGGGCGAACTCATCGATCGGTACGATCTTGCCTGGGTTGTTCGGTTCGGGCTGCGCCTCCGCGCGAAAGATGAAGCGCGGGGAGGCCACCATGGCGGTGATTGCATGCCCTATACCTCGTTCGAAGCTCCCATTCGGACCCTGTTCCACTTCTCGGGCTAAAACTGAAAGCCGCTCGACTGTGGCGTCGTTTACTGGCCGGCGAAAGGCTCGTTCGGCGACATGGCGGACGATCTTGCGCCCGTAGGCAGTGCGCGCCTCCGCGTCCGCAGGCGGCGGTCCATCGAGGAAGACGCGATAGTACTCACCCGGATATTCCACATGGCTGCCATCGAGTGGACCGTGCAGGTTCACGTTTTCAATACGCGCCGTAAGCGGGTTCTCACTTTCCTGCGGCGGGGTACCGGGGGTCATCGTCAGGCCGATCTGATGCTCTCCTGGGGTCAGGTCCAGCTCTGTCGAGACCTTGATGTTCCGCCGGTTGTCCCAGCCCAGTTCGGCAGTCTGCACTTCTTTGCCATCCACCAGCACTCCCAGCTTGGCCGTGTGGCTAGTCGCCTCCATGGAACCCTGCACATTCAGCTCCACGGTGACCCGATATCGACCCGGATGCTCCACCGCCTGTGCCTTAACGAGCGAGGCTGGCTCTGCAAAACGCAGCGTTCTGGCGTTCTTCTTCGGGTCGTCCACGCCGCGAAACTGATCGCTGCCAATGTATTTCGTAGGGATCTGCCCGCCTGATTTCGCCACGATTTCCGCAGCAATTGCCTCTGCCGCTGCCATGTACTTCTCCATGAGCAGCGGAGAAAGGCTGAGCACGTCCCCGATCGTATCGAAGCCATACCCGGTGTCGTCAGCGGGGAACTCCTCGTTCGTGTCAAACTTCACCCCCAGAACATCATTGATGGTATTCCGGTACTCTTCACGATTCAGCCGCCGAATTGTCACCCGGCCCGGATCCGGTGCATTCGGATCGACCTTAAAGACATCCTTCTCGATCCAGCGGAGAATCTCGTTCCGCTGCTCCGCAGAAGGCTGCGCCTCGTCCGAGGGCGGCATCAGCTGCGATTGGAGGTGCTTCCAGACCGTGAACCAGTGCTCCGTATCCTGGAGATGTGCATCCACGGACTTGTACTTGTCCATTTGGAAGCCGCCCTTCTTCATGCCCTCGCCATGGCAATCGTAGCAATAGTCCTCCAGCAACGGCACGACGCGCTTTTCGAAATCGGCGGCTCGCACTACTGCGGCGGGAGCGAAAATGGCGCTCAGGAGTAGAGCGAGGCACGAGAGATTACGCATTACGAGGTCAGAAAGTAGAGCCGTCACCAATCGTTCTCTTAGGCCGAAATTCAAGGGTCGAGGAGCGTGGTGAGCGTTGCTGGCGGGGTGAAAGCGGGTGCGAATGTGCGGAAACTCGGTCAAGGGAAACGAGCGGGCCGCCGCAATGGACGCGTGGAGCAGCCTGCTCGGGCGCGGAGCATCCCCTGGTGTCGAGCGCGGCTCTGTTGGCGAGTCCTGGGACTCGCGGACGGTGCCGCACTCTCCATAGGTGGACTGTGCGGTCCGGCGATGACTGAATTTCAGTCATCGCCGGACCGTAGCGGCGCAGGGACGCCTACTTCCATTCCTCCGCCGGACCGTCCAAGCGGCCGCCGGTTCTTTTCGGGCAGCGGGCGGAATTTTGACATGGGGCATCAAGGTAAAGGGGCGCGTCGCCCAACCACAGAAACCAAGCTCAACCCATCCACTGCCATGCCTGAACTCATCGATCTCACCATTCCACCCGCCGACGTGGCGGCTATCCAGACGCTCCTTACATCGCTTGAAGCCGCCATGCCTTTCCTGGTCGGCCTCTCCGCCGATCAGGTCAAAGCGCTCTTCAAACTGGGTCCCCGCAGCGAAGCCTTCGTGATGAAGGCCCTAATCGCGGCCGAGCTACACCCGCGCTTGCTCCCGCGCAAGTCGCCTCTGGCGGCGATGCAGCGCGATGCCGCCTTGCGCGAGACCCTCAGACCGATCCGCACCCGCGTAGCCACCCTCTTGGAGCTGATCGACGGCACAATGATGCTGGCCGGTGCCGATCTCATGAAGAACGCCTCGGTAATTTACCGGGTCATGAAGATCAGCGGGAAGGGCGCGGGAGTCGAAGATTTGGTCGAGGACCTCGGCCAGCGCTTCACCAAACGGCGGAAGCCCACTTCAGAGGAGTCAACCCCCGCGAAGCTTGTGAACCCTGAACTGCCCGCTGAAGCTCGCTGCTCCTTTCAAACCAGCCCCCATCCGCCAGCGCTCGCGAGCCAAGATTTTCCCAGCCCGATGCCCACGCTCGAACGCCAGCCCGGGAACGCCTGGCTCCAGCCTGGCTACGGTGATGGATGCCCAGGCACCTCCGGCTCTGCAAAAAGTCACCAGCAGAGGAGCGCCCCACGTGCATCCCACGCCGCGGCCACGCTGGAGCATGGCGTTCCCGGGGCTGGCGCAATCCCAAAATGCCCTATCGGACTGACACTTGCCGCGTAGTGAACAGAGCAACCTTCGAGCGGGAGAGCTCGTCTTTCAGGAGCAGCATTTGCACCCGACCCTGGTCGCGGCAGCGCCCGTGCTTGCAGACGTTGATCCTGATCGTACTATCCCACGCACTTATGCGTGATAAGTGGCTGCTGGTTTTGGTCGCGGTTGCCGGTGTCGGGATCCTGCTCGGCGCGCTGTGGTGGGCCAAACCGCCGACCCTGTCTCCAACAGGCGCGCTTACAGATCAACCTATCGGTGCCAGCGGGCTTAACAGCACCAAAGTTGCTACTCCGGTGGAGGCATCATTACCTTCCAGAGACTCGCTTGCTGGCGGCAAGAATACCTCGAAAGCTGAAAAGGAAAGCGAAGCTTCCCCAGAGGTAACTGAGGCAATCCGGCAGCTGACGGAGAAAATGCGCATCGTCGAAGAAGCAAACACGACTCTCTTCAACGTTGTCTTGAAACCGGAGAGTATCGCGGCCGTTGCCATCGTAACCGAGCCGACGGTGGAACAGATTAGCGCCCTGACATCCGAGATCGGTCTGGTGCTCAGTCAGTTCGATCCAGAGGGAGTAGAGTATGCAGCCTTGCGCAAGAGTTTGGACAGTCTTTACACGGACTACGCCCAGTTTGGCTCACCTAAGAAGGTGATTGCTGCGATGCATAATCGCAAAAACGGCGAAAGGACTTTCCTCGAGTTTATTGGTGCGGATGAAAACTCTTTAGTCTACGGGGAATACGGGAACCTCAACATCACGTCTGATGGTGTTACAGCGGTTAGTTCGAAGAGTTCTACGAGGAGCCGAACCGATACCCGCTACGAACATCTTTTTACAAAGGCGCTCGCGGAAGCTGAGAAGTCGGAGAGCGTTGGCGGCAAGTGATCTTACGATCTACTTGGGGGAGCACCCTCGCACGTTATTTGCCCAACTCCTCTGCGGTCCAAAAGGTCGCCCGATCGGAGTGCACTTTGCGAGTTTCGGCGACCAGAACTAGCGAAACGGGTGGGGCTTTGCCACCAAACTCGGAGCGAACGTAGGTGAGAACATCGGCGATCTGCTGGTCCTCGAGCCCACTGGGCGGCATGGGGATCGCGTTCTGCCGCCCGTACTCCTGGCCTGCCACAGTGATGGGACCGGCGAGGCCATGGAGGAGCATCTTCACGAGGGCCGCCTGGTCGCCGCGGACCCATTCGCTGCCCACGAGAGGTGGGTAGATTCCTGCAAGACCGCGCCCGTCAGGCTGATGGCAGTTCAGACAGAGCGCGTCGTAAACAGCCTTACCGGGGGAGGGCGGGGGAGGTGTGGCGCTGGCAATCTTGCGGAGGAAATCGGCGCCAGGGCTGCTCTTATCCAGAGCCAGCTTTCCGGCTGCAAAGGCGCCCTGCCATTGCGGCTGAAGGCTGCGTGTAGCAAGTGTGGCTGCGTACTCGATGAACCGATCCTGCGGGTGAGCGAGGGTGGCCGCCACAACTTCAACAGCTTGCGGACTCTCTACGTAGCTGCTGGCAACAATCGCCTCTAACCGGACGCGAGGATGCGTGTCCCCAGCCGACGTTTTTAGCAGCGCAATGGTATCTGGCAGGTGTGCCGACCAGGCGCCAGCAACGCGGGTCCCGTAGGCACGAACGCGGGGATCTTTAGCCGCAAGGAGCTTTGCCAGCAGCGCGGGATGAGCAGTTTCGTGCGCCTCGAAAATGCCGACGACTTCGAGGAGCAGGCGCTCGTAGTCGGGCGTGGTGGGATCGAGCGCAGCAAGCCATTGATTGGCAGCGGCCGTGACCTGCTGCGTCGGAGCAGCGAAGAGCAGCCGCTTGGCCTGTGAGCGGGTCCAGCGTTCAGGAGAGCGGAGCTGCTCGAGCAACTCCGCAGGGGCCATCGCGGCGAGCTTGGGCTGCTTCACGGGAGCGTGGTCGCGATGCGTGATGCGCCAGATGCGGCCGTGAGTGCGGTTGCGGAGCGGGTCGCGATAACTGGCCTGGTAGTGGCCGATCACGCGATTGAACCAATCCGCAACATAGATGGCGCCATCAGGACCTACTCCGACATCGACCGGGCGGAATGCGTCGGAAGTGGAGGTAAGGAGCTTTGGGAGTTGCTCAGTTTTGAAGCCTGCGCCGTCGTCGAGGAGGCGATGCGCTTCGAGCGTATTGGCCATGAATCCTCCCGTGATCGCGCAGCCCTGCACGTCCGCAGGGAGCGCGCGTGTGCCGATGAAATCCAGCGATGTAGTCTTGGCAGTGGTCTGAAGAATTGAGCCACGCCCGTGGTACTCAGCGGGTTCTGGGTGACGGATCAAACCCGGCAGGGAGTAGTAACCATCCGGACGATCTCCGGTTTTGTGAAAGACCTGGCCGAAGTCATCGAACGCGACGCCCCAGCAGTTGTGCCCGGCTTTGGCGCCACTGAAGAAGGCATTCAGCCGGAGGGTACGCGGGCGGAGGCGCCAGACGCCGGCCTTGTCGAGCCGCGAAAGACCCCAGGGGGTCTCAATCCGGGACATGATGTGCAGGCCCTGGGTGAACCACAGGCTGCCATCCGGACCGTAGGTGATCGAGTTCACCAACTGGTGGGTGTCGCCTGTACCGAAGCCTGAGAGCAGCACTCTGCGTTCGTCGCTGCGGCCATCGCCATCCGTGTCGCGCAGGTGGACGATGTCCGTAGAATCGCAGACATACACGCCGCCATCGCCGGGCTGCACGCCCTGTACCATGGTGAGCCCTTCTGCGAAGCGCGTGGTCTTATCCGACCGCCCGTCGCCGTCGGTATCTTCCAGGATAAGAATGAAATCGCCGGGCCGTGCGCCGGGGGTGAGGTGAGGGTAAGTCGGGGAGCAGGCTACAAAGAGGCGTCCGCGCTCATCCCAGGCGAACTGAATGGGGTTGATCACACCGTCCTTCTCCGAGGCGAAGAGATTTGCCTGATAACCAGGAGCGAGGGTGAAGGTGGCGAGCTCAGCTTCAGGCGTGAGTTGCTCGGCCTCTGCGGGAAGCTGTAGGATAGACAACGGGACGGGCTCGGCGTTGGATCCAAGGGCGAGCGCGTGAATGCGTCGGTCCATTTCGGCGATCAACGGCTTGTGCCGCTCAAAGGTTTCGCGGAGCGAAGGCTGATCGCCGGTGGCGGTGGCAAAAAGCTGCGTGGCCCGATCGCCGTACACAAAGTTCCAATTGGCGGGTCGCCAGCAATCGAACCAGAGGCGGTTCTTCTCCTGGATGGCCTCGCGCAACTTCTCAGATGGCGGGATACCGGCGACAGGTAGTTCGAGGGTGCGAGCAATCTCCTGACCGACGAGGCGCACTCCGGTCGGCGTGAGATGCATGCCGTTTTCCGTCAAGCGCAAGGCGGTGCCATCGCGCTGGCGAAGGGGTGTGAAGAGGTCCACGAAGACTGCCCCACGCTGCCGGGCAATCGCGCGCACTGCCTCCACGTAGGCCTGCACGTCGCCATTGCGCTCGCGAAGATCCGGAGCGTGCGAGGCCAGAGGACGCTCGAATGGCATGGGCGATATCAGAACGAGGCGTGTCGTCCGCGGGGCGAACTGATCCAGCAAGCGATGGTAAGCGGCATTGAACTCGGGCAGTCGTGAGGTGCCGTCGAGCGCTTCAATTTGTCCAAACTGCGCGACGACCATGGTGGCACCGGCGGCTTCCAACTGTCCTGCCCAGGATCCGAAATTGTTGTCCCGCCATTGCTCGTAAACGGTGTCGCCCTCCCAAGCCATCGAACGGAACCGAGGACCGTTTCTTGCGAAAGCAGACGAGAGCCGTGCCTCGAGATCGCCAGCCCTTTGCTCCCGGACGAAGTTCGTCTGGCCTGCAAAGACGACCACCTCGTCCTTGCTGATCGTAAAGCGCGCATCCGGAAAAGCAGGCACGGCGGCTCTCGCACTTGGCAACTCGCCGAAACGCTGCAGCGACGCGGTGCTTTCTGGAAGCGGTGCGGGCGGGAGCTCCTCGATCGTGATGTTGCGGAAGGCAATCACCGCCTTGCAATCCCCATGAATCTGAAGGGCGATCAAACCATCCTGCTCGATCGCGGAATCGGCCTCGGTGAAGTTCACGGTTTCGGTCCCATTCACGCGTAAGCGGACCTGTGGACCGGACGCGATGATCTCGTAGGTATTCCACTCGCCGGGTTTCTCCACACGGGTGATCAGCTCCTTCGGAGCAACAGCGAGCATTTTGTTTCGGCGAGATTCATCGTAGAGCGATCCCGAGTAACCCGCCCCGATATCCGCCTGATAACCACTCATCTCGTGGGCAGGGTTCGTGATCCTGCGGCTGCGGATTTGCACGCCGCCGTTCACGAAACCCTCAGTGCCCACAAGCTTGTACTCGAGCTTGAGGTGAAAGTTCCGGTAGCTCCGTCTAGTCGCCAGGAACTCGTTGCGCGGATTCCCGGCCATTGAGCCACCGGTGATTGCGCCGTCATCAACCCGCCAGACCTTGGACGTCTCACCTTCCCATCCGGACAATGACTTCCCGTCGAAGAGGGGGACTGCAGCCGCGTGGCTCCAGATGGATGAACACGCAAACGCAACGACGCAGCAGAGGAGAGGCAGCTTCATGGGGGAGCTGCGACGACATCTCTGGGCGATGCCGTTGTCAAGGCAGGCTGAAAATCAGCGCGGCGCTGCGGGCTGATCCCAGTACGCAAGCCGATCGTAGTGCCGATGCAGCTCTGCTTCGAACTCACGAGTGATCGGCGTGCTCAGATCGTACTCCGGCGCTTCCTTGATGCGGGCTTGCGGGAGGCTGATAAAGACCTCCTTGCGATCGAAGCTGATGCGTTCAATCCACTCAGGAGAAAGCAGAACGGTCCTGCCAAACATTAGCACGCCGGTTTTGGCTGCCATGTAGCGGATTCGCCAGGCCTCATCGTCTGCAATAAAGTCGATGACGTGGCCGATCTCACCGTCCTGAGCGTGCAATCCATAACCCGATACCTCCTCCACGCTGCGGAGATGCGGATCGCGCTCGCTGCCATCGGCGTTCTTATCGGCCGTGTCGGCGGTGGGTAGTGGCGGGATGCCGGCAGGTGCGAAGGGTGTCCAAATCCCGGGAACGCCAGCGGCATTCATCCAGTAAGGATCCCACCCGTAATACTGGTGAAACTGCATCTCGTAATGACGCGAGATGGGCTGGGCAGTCTCGATAGGAGGACTTTCGCGGACCTGCTCCTGAGTGAGGTGAACCGCAATCGTCTTGGCCTCAGTGTCAATCTGCCCAAGGGAGCGCGGCGCGATGAGGACGTCCCGCCCGGTGAGCCATGACCCTGCACCAACAATGAGGTAGCGGATGGTCCAGGTCTGATCATCGAAATACACGTCCCGCACCTTGCCGATCTCGCCATCCGTCGCCGCGAGGTGGAAGCCGTGAAGACCGTCGAGAGTACGGAGCATAATCTGGTTAACGCAGCGCGTGGGGTGTAAGGTGGTATCGCAGTTTGCGCGCTACTCGGTCACGGCGATGGCCTCGTCTGCCTGCGTCACGCGGACGATCTCCTCGACAGTCGTCATCTGTCCTAGCACGCGGCGCCACCCATCCTGCCGGAGGGTGAGCATGCCATCGGCAGTCGCGCGATTTTTCAATTCGGTGCCGGTGGCTTTCTGAATAATCAGGCGCCGCAGGGGCTCATTGATTGCGCAGATCTCGTAGATTGCCGCTCGTCCCCGGTATCCCGTTTGGCGGCAGGAATCGCAACCCGCGCCACGATAGAACTTCGTATCGCCTGGCATGGGCGCATTGATCTCCGCCAGGTACTCGCGCAGGTATGTGGTCTCCTCAATGCAGTCTGGACAGATCGTCCGGACAAGTCGTTGGCCAATGAACGCCCGCACCACGGAGGCGAGTAGGAACGGCTCAATGCCCATGTCCAGCAGACGCGTAATACCGCCGACGGCATCATTCGTGTGCAGTGTGGAAAAGACCAAGTGACCCGTCATGGCTGCCCGAATGGCGATCTCCGCTGTCTCGAAATCGCGAATCTCACCAACCATGACCACGTTCGGATCCTGCCGTAGAATCGCGCGGAGGCCATTCGCGAAGGTGAGATTGATCTCGGGCTTCACATCGATCTGTGAGACGCCGGGAAGGCGGTACTCAACGGGCTCTTCGATCGTGATGATCCGGCGTGTGACCGAATTAATTGACGTCAGGAAAGAGTAGAGCGAAGTCGATTTGCCCGAGCCAGTCGGCCCGGTTACCAGGATGATCCCATTTGGCTGAGTAAGCAGCGCCTTCACCTTCGTGACCTGCGCCTCGCTCATGTCCAGCCGGTCGATGCCGAACTGCAGGGTCTCGCTGCGCGAGAGTAAACGCAGGGAGATGCTCTCTCCATTCACCGTCGGGATTGTGGAAACCCGGACGTCGATTGCGCCTGAGTTCGTCGTTAGATTGATCCGCCCATCCTGCGGGAGCCGACGCTCCGCGATATCCATGTGCGCCATGACTTTAAGGCGCGAGATGATTGCGTTCTGCAGGACGCGGAGCTGGGGCGGAACTGCGACCTCATGCAGAATGCCATCGATACGATACCGGATGCGCAGGTCGCTCTCGAGGGGCTCCACATGGATGTCCGTGGCGCGCTCAAGGATGGCCTCACGAATCACCTGGTTCACGAATTTAACCACGCTCGCCTCGGGGTCGTCCGAAGTGATGTCCTGCGCCTGCTCGCGGTCGTGATCGTCGTACGTGCGGGTGGATTGGAGGATCTCCTCAAAGGTCTCCGCGCCCACGCCGTAGAGCGTCTTGATCGTCCGGAGGAGCTGGCCACGAGGGACAATGACCCACTCCAGCTTGCGATTTGGAAGCTGCTGCTGGGCGAGGCGGCGGGCAACGGAATTGAAGACGTCGTAGGTCGCCAGCTTCACGCCGGATTCCGTCGCCTCAATGGGAAGGATGTGATGCTTAAAGACGAAGCGGCTCGGGAGCAGTTGGAGCGCACTGCGGTCGAACTTATGGACGTCGAGAATTGCGTACTGTGACCGGAAGAGCTCTGCGAGGTGGACGGCAAACTTCTGCTCATCGATCTTGCCCGTATTCAGCACCTCCATCGTCCACGTGTTGCCGTTCGTAGGGGTAAGCGCGGCAAGCTGGCCCGCTTCC
Organism: Spartobacteria bacterium; assembly: GCA_031389825.1. GTDB lineage: Bacteria > Verrucomicrobiota > Verrucomicrobiia > Chthoniobacterales > Chthoniobacteraceae > JANMSW01. The sequence goes on along the minus strand of JANMSW010000004.1, from coordinate 94,766 downwards.
TCGAGCGAAGACGCACCACTCGCGAGGAGAGTGTCGACGAGTACTTTGCGGGAGGTCATTGACGTGACCTATTTAGCCAGGCTGGTCGTCGTGGTGACCTGATCCACGCACTCGCTTTCCTGCCGAAGCGTCATGGAAGAACGCTTCAGAAGTTCATCGAAGGGCGCTTTCTTGCGGACGTTGGGTGGTGAAAGTGAGGTCTCGAGGTCAGGCTCTAGCTCCATCATCTCGAACTGGCGCTCCCGCTGCTCCACCGCGCTGCAACCTTCGAGCGTTACTTCCGGGCGGATTAAGATCACCAGTTCACTCCGCTGCTTTGCTTTCGTGGTGCTCCGGAAAAGCGCTCCGACAACCGGGAGCCGGCTTAAGTACGGGATGCCGCCACGTGTGTTCGTCTCGCTCTGGCGAATCAATCCTCCAAGAACCAGGGTCGCCTGGTTCGGGACGGTCACGTGTGTCTTGATCTTCCGTTCTGAAATCGTCGGGATGTCGTTGTTGTCGATCCGGGTGCTCCCGGAGATTTCGTCAACGACCTGCTCGATATCGAGGGACACTTCATTTGCTGAGTTAATCAGCGGCAGAATATTTAGCTCCAAAGCCACGCGCTCGTACTGGACCGACGAGTTGGTAACGAGGTTGTTCCCGGTGTTGAACGAACTTTGAATATTCGTCGGGATGGCGATCTTCTGTCCCGAGATGATGCTGGCGGCTCGGTTGTTCGTAGTGTTTACGCTGGGCCGCGAAGTAACGCGGAAGCGATTCGTGGATTCCAAGGCGTTGACGATTACGTCGAGCGAACTGCCGACGTTCAGGAAGCCAGAAATTCCGCCCGCGCCACCGGTAGCGATCCTGCTAATCGACCGTTGATTGATCAGGTTGTTGAAGTTGAGGGTTGGTGTGGTTCCCGAGAGGCCGATTACGCCGGTAGTGAGTCCTCCGTTCGTCCCGGTACCAACTCCGTTCCCGCCGTTCCCATTGCCATTGCCGTTCCCGTTGCCGTTTCCATTACCACCAGTCCCAGTTCCGGGAGTAGTTGGAATCACGAGACGTGCAGCTCCGTTCCGAAGGATGTAATCCACACTAAACGTCTCATTTGCTCCCAGAGTCAGCTCCCCGACTACCGTGTGCAGCATGACCTGCGGCTGCTTCACATCCAGAACGTCGATGATCCGGAAAACCTTTGCGCGAATCTCCTGATTACCGAGCACCGTAATTGAGTTCGTGGCGTCATCGGCGATCACCTTCGAATTGTTACCAATGCTCCGGGCCTCTGGTTTCGTTCCGCGCTGCAGCGACTCGAAATCACCACTCAGACGTGAGCCGCCGCTACCAGAGCCGCTGCTGCCACTACCGCTCCCGCCGAAGCTGTCGTTCCCGCCGTTGCTGAACGGATCATTGGTCGAGCGCGAGTTGCCGCCACTGGGACGATTTGACGCGGGCGTTCCCCCGCCGCCGGTCCCACCCGTCACGTCGGTCTTTGCACCAGGATCACTGATTGACGCGACTATCACGTCGAGCAGCTCGCTGGCGGTGCGATTCTGGAGCTTCCTTGTCGCCGGGTTGGCGAAGGGCACATCCTGGTCGAATTCCCGCAGCAGCTCGCGAATGAAATCCATGTTGCGTGGGCGGGTGATCACGTGAATGCGATTCGTCCGCTCGTCCGCCGCGATCTTGATCTTGCCCACGATAATCCCATCCTCCGAAAGCGTTCCCGCCGTGATCTCGATTGAACCTTCCGAAGAGTCAGTGACCGTGGCGTCCGGGGGAATGGGCGTTCCTTCGGGAGTGATGTTCACGTTTACTGGACGAACGACCCTCGCGTTTGGGTTTCCAGCAACCGGAACGCCCGCCCCTGGCTGATTCTTCTCGAAGATCTGCTGCAGCTTCTCGATGACCTCTTTGGCATCAGCTCGCTCGAGCTTGATCCACTCGCTGACCACGGGCGCAGCTGGTAAATCGATCTCACGCACCACTTGGATGAGATTCCGGATATTCGGTGTGCTCTCGGTTATCAGGATGGATTGCGACTCAGGCAGGGGGAGCAGCTGCGTGTACTGGCCCTGAGCAGGGGGGATAAACTGGCCGAGTGTCGCCACGACCTTTGCGGGGTCGGCGTTCACGAGCTTGATCAGAAAGCTAACCACACGCTCAGTGTCGGGCAGCTGCATTTCGTCCGAGTAGAGCGGAATGCCGAAGCCGCGCGGGTTCTTCGCGATGCCAAGAACACGGGTTACATTTCCGCCTGCCGGCACAATCGTGAAGCCATTCATGAGCAAGCTCATTTCGATGATCCGAATAGCCTCTGCCTTGGACACCTCCTGTTTCACCACGATGTTCACCTGTCCTACGACAGAGGTATCGTACACAAGTTGCTTCCCGGTGAGCCGCTCGTAGAAGCTGAGGACTTCCTTCACCTCAGCATTCGGATACTCCATCGATTTCACCGTTGTAATTCCGCCCGCGCCTCCTGGCTCAACCGTGGGAATCCGCCCAGGGACACCTGGCTGCGGAAGAGGCGGAGTCTGCGCAAGCGCCGTAGCGCCGAGCAGCAGCAAAGCGAGGGGAGCAGTCAGGCGTGGCACGGGCGTTATGTAGACGCGGAGATGGACGCGGTCAAACCCTGCCTCCGTTACGAACAGGGGACCTTAGTCGGTGCGATGATACACTTCCATTCGATTGCCCGACGGATCAGCGAAGTACACTGCGTAGTAGCTCGCGCTGATCTCCGGGCAGGCCTCAGGTCCCTCCATACCCCTCGCACCAGCATCTCGCGCCAGAGCGGCAAACTGGTCAACGACTTCCCGGCTCTCCACCCAGAAAGCGACCCGGTTCTCATTCGCGACATGTGTGGGAGCTTCGGTCAGCGCGAAGTAGAACGCCTCAGGAAGATTCCCTACCCCAGCGAATACCTTCCAAACTGGCCCGTCGAAGCGCTGAACAAATCCCAAAGCCGGAAGGATCGCGCCATAGAATGTATCCGCCACTACAAGATCGCGCACGCGAAGATCGATGTGTCCAAAGGGATTCATCCGGCGCTTTTTGCCGGAATGCGCATCCCTTCGCCAAGACGTATTGCGGAGACATGGCGCGCCCGGGCAGGATCGAACTGCCGACCAGCGGTTTAGAAGACCGCTGCTCTATCCACTGAGCTACGGGCGCAAAAGCTACAAACCTCTTAGAGGCGCTAATATGCCCTCGGCTGATTGACTGGCAAGCAGTTCGAGTCGCTCGGGATTCTTGGTTCGCAATTACCCCGAGTTCACGGCATACCTTCGAGCTGGTTTGAAGGACGACCCCATCTATCTCTGGATCTCCGACGGCTCAGTTTGGATCCGCCTGAGCGGCGACGGATGCTTTCTCAATTCGACTCGGGTGAAGGAGTTTGCAAAGAGGCGATCAAACGTGGCATTCTTCACTTCATGGTGGATCTCGAAGGGTGCTCCGAGATGGATTCAACGTTTATGGGGACCCTCTGCGGCTTAGCGCTTAGAGTGACCGAGCTAGGGGAGGGCAGCGTGACGCTGCTCAATGCGCATCCTGAGGTTCGGAAGCCGCTTGAGAACCTGGGGATAGATGGACTCTTCCGAATGTGAGGATTGGCCTTCCCGCGCTACCCCACCTCCAGCCCCTGCTCGCTCAGCAGCTTCGGGCTCTTCCCGAACGTCTCCGCCACGCTCGGCACCGGCACCGGGTTGTTTGTACCGATAATGTCCTCGCCCTCCTGGCTCTCGTCGCGCTTGGAGAATTTCACTCCGACCAGCCGCGAGACGCCTTGCTCTTCCATGGTCACTCCATAAAGGGCATCCGCCCGGGCGATGGTGCGTTTGTGGTGGGAGATGACGATGAACTGGCTCTGGCCCACGAAGCGGTCGAGGATCTTGATGAACCGGTTGATGTTGGACTCATCAAGCGGCGCATCCATCTCATCCAGCACGCAGAAGGGCGACGGCTTCACCATGTAGATAGAGAAGAGCAGCGCCACCGCCGTCATCGTCTTTTCGCCGCCGGAGAGCAGCGTGATCGATGTGAGCTGCTTCCCAGGTGGCTTCGCGATGATCTCGATCCCGCTCTCCAGCGGATCGCTTTCATCCGTGAGCAGCAGGTTCGCCTTCCCTCCACCGAAGAGCTCGCCGAACATCTCCTGGAAATTCACCCGGATCTTCTCAAACGTCTCTGAGAAGAGCACCCGGGTCGTTACGTTGATCTTCTCGATCACCGAGAGCAGCTCCTCCTTTGAGCTGAGCAGATCGTTGTTTTGATTCTCCAGGAAGGTGTGCCGCTCCTCGAGTTCGTCGTACTCCTGGATCGCGTCAATGTTCACCGGCCCCATGGAATCGATGCGCCCATCCAGCTCGCGCACCAGCGCCTCCACCCGCCCCCAATCGACATCAAAGGTCTCCGCGTTCTCCACCTCGTTCTCTTCCACATCCGCGCGAAGCGCACCATCTTCCAAGCCCTCGACCTTCGACCCTCGACCCTCGACTCCCAGATCCCCCTCGTCTCTTGTCCCGCGCCCCTCGACTGCCTTCAGTGCCGCTAGCAGCAGCGTGAGATTCTTCCCAAAGCGCGCGATATCCACCTGGTAGCGCTTCTGAATGTGCTCCACGAGTGCGTTTACCTTCATCTCCACCTGGCTCTGCTTCACCTCGAGGCGCGAGCGCTGGTTGTGGCATTCGGAAAGCTGGTTGCGGTGAATGCGCAAGTCGTTCGCCATCTGCTCCACGCTAGCGGCGATGCTCGCCCGCTGCTCCAGGAGCGTTGCCACTTCGCCCTCACTCTCACCGACCCGCGCGCGCAGCCCTTCGAGATTCCCCTCGATCTCCGCGCTCTCTGCGATCATCGCCCCGGCGCGCTGCTCGTAGCTCTCAATGTCGCGTGCGCGCTGCTCGATCAGCTCCGCCAGCTCAACCAGGCGAGCCTCCATGGGCGCGCGCTGATGGTGCAGGGAAGTATGTCGCTGCCGTTCCGTGGCGACCTTGATCTTCAGCTCATTCAGCTCCGAAGCCACCTCCGCCTCCTGGGCGCGCAGCGTCTCCAGCTCGCCCTGGGCTTCAGCCCGCCGACCCTGCAGCGCTTCGAGCTGCTGCAGGCTGCCTTGCACTTCGCTCTCCAGCCCATCGAGTTTATCGGAGGCCTCCCGATGCCGCGCTTCGAAACTTCCGCGTTCCCCGTCCATGCTCTGGGCGCGCTTCTCGGTCTCCGCCTGCTCCCGCTCCAACGTGGCCAGCTGGCTTCGCGAAGTACTTACGGTAACGGTGGCGTGCTGCCGTTGCTCCCGCGCTTCCTCCAGCCGCGCCTTTGCAGTCTCGATCTCGACCAGGATCTCCCCACGCCGCTGACCAAGCCCATCCACCTGAGTCCGCAGCCCTTCGAGCTCCTGCTCCAGCGCTGCAATCTGGTTCTTTCGCTCCAGGATGGAATCCGACGCCTCCGCAGTCTGCCCACCATGCAGGATGCCATTCCCCGAGAGCACTTCTCCGGAGAGCGTCACGATTGCCGAGCCCTGTTGCGGGAAGATGCGGATCGCCGTGGCCAGATCCGCTACCAGCACCGTGTGATTGATCAGCCGCTCGATCAGCCGCTTCACCTCAGGCTGCGGCTTCACCTTATTGATCAGCCAGTCCAGCGCCCCCTCCGGCAGCGCCAGCGCGGCGCTCTCCTCGTGGGCGAAAATCTTGTCGAACTCCCGCAGGGCCAGCGACGCCTTGCCGAGCCTCTTGCTGTAAAGTGCACGCATCATCGCCTCAGCCACCACCGTGTCTTTCATCACAATTGTCTGGAGATTTGACCCCAGCACTGCTTCCACGGCCACGACGAATTCCGGTGCTACATCAATGAACTGCGCGAGCGCGCCCATCACCGCCGGCTTGTATAGCTCCGGGTTGTCCACCCCGCGCAGCACGGCCTGCGTCCCCGCGCCAAAGCCCTCGCCACTCGCCACCATCTGTCGCAGCACTTCCAGCCGGCTCTCCTTATCCGAGACGGTGCGCTGCGCAGTGCGGAGTTCCTGTTCCACCTGCCCGAGATCGCCTTGCGCTTCGCGCAGCTCGATCTCGCCCGCCGAGGTTTGAGCATTGGCCGACTCCAGCATCGCGAGCGCCCGCTCCAGCTCCGCCTGCGCGTTGCTTTGGGATTCTTGAATTCGTGAGATCCCGGCCTCCAGCTGCTCCAGCTCTTGCGTGAGAATCGAGAGCCGTGCCTCCGCGCCATCGCGCTGCTGAGCCACGCTGGAAATCTGTCCCCGGACCGAGGACAGCTTGTTCTCCAGCCGCTGCGCCTCCATGGCCACGCTTTGGATCGCCTGTTCAGCTTCCCGGCGCTGCCCGGTGAGCGCAGCGGTTGCCACCTGCTTCTCTTCCATCACGCGGAGCTCCGAGGCGAGCAGCGTGGTGATCTGCTCCAGCTCGAGATCGGTCTGCTGCAGCTGCGTCTCGGCCTGGCGGAGCTTCTCCTCGCCCCCGGCGATCTCCGCCCGGTAGCGGTCGACGAGCCGGGTGAACTCCTCCGCTCGCTCCTGGTTGAAAAGGATGCGGTTCTCGTGATTCGAGATGCGCGTCTTCAAGTCGTTCACCACGCGCCGCGCCGCATCCAGCTGCTGCTCCATTTCCTCAAGCGCAGAACGGTGTACGCCCACTTCGCTCTCCTGCCGCTCGATCTCGCCCTCGCACTCCGCCTGTCGTGCGGAGAGTGCATTTAGCTCGTCGGCTGTCCGAGTGCGCTGCTCTTCGAGTGTCTCCCACTGTCTGCGGGCTGAGTGCGTCTCCAGCGTTTTCAGGTCGGCGATCAGCGCCTGATAGCGCCGCGCCTTCCCGGCCTGCCGCTGCAGCGATCCGATCTGCCGCTTCACTTCCTTGATGATGTCCTGCAGCCGCAGCAGATTTGCCTCCGTGGCCTCCAGCTTTCGCAGCGCCTCCTTCTTCTGCGACTTGAAGCGTGTAATCCCCGCCGCCTCCTCGAAGATCGAGCGCCGCTCTTCCGGACGCGAGGAGAGGATCTGATCGATCTTGCCCTGCTCCATTATGGAGTAGGCCGTCCGGCCGATGCCGGTATCCATGAAGAGCTGGTGGATGTCACGCAGCCGGCAAGGCGTCTTATTGAGCAGATACTCCGAGCCACCATCACGGAAGACGCGACGCGTGATCGTCACCTCGTGCCAATCCATACCGAGCTCCTTCTCGCACTCGGCAAAGTTCATCGAGACCTCTGCCATTCCCAGCGCCGAGCGGGAATCCGTTCCCGAGAAGATGACATCCGCCATCTCGCCGCCGCGCAGTGCCTTCGCGGATTGCTCCCCGAGCACCCAGCGGATGGCATCGAGCACGTTGGATTTGCCGCAACCGTTCGGTCCGACGACGCAGGTTACACCCCGATGGAAGGTCAGCACCGTTTTGGGCGCGAAGGACTTAAATCCGAGCAGTTCGAGGGACTTGAGATACATGGGCGGGGAGGGATGCGCGGGAACTGGATGCCGGTATATTGCGGTCGGCACCCCAAGGCAACCACAACCTGTGGGGCTTTCTTTGAAAAGGCCGAACCCATGCGGTACAGCCCGCGCACTCAGCCGATGCGCGATTTGAGCCCCGCTTTAAACCTAGCGAGGTAGGAATAAAGTCGACCTTGGTAGCTCGAAAACCGATCGGGATGAGCAAAATGTCTAGCCCGACAGGTTTCAAACCTACCCAGGGAGGAAACGAACCTACCGGGTTGAACTCTTGACCTACATCGCTAAGGAAAAAGCCTCCCAAAGTAGGAAGAAAGTGAAGCGCGGTAGTTTTGAATCTTCTCTCTTTTGGGGAAAACCTCTCAGCGGGAGGCGCGTGCTCCGGGATCAGGGTGGGGAGGTCGAAGTAAGTCGAAAGGTGGCCCTGCGCGCTGCTAAATCCACGAGCGCGTCGAGCGTCCAAAGCCATCAATTTGGCTTCTCAGCTCCGGTTCCAGCATGGTGTGATCAACCTGTTTACCACCCAATATGAAGGCCTCGATCGCGATTTCCCTCATCATCGCCGGCAGTCTCCTCATCGCTGCTCCCATTCTCGCGGATTACCTTTACCGAGCCCAGATCGTAGAGGCGATGCGTGGAGCGGCATCCACTCAGGTGACGCTCGGCCAGACCCTCAGCGAGGCCTATCGTTTCGGCTGCTGGGTGGTCGGAGCGCTGATGATCGCCGCAGCGGTGCTAGCCTCCCGCACCAGAGGCGCCTAGGAAGCGCCTATTTCGCGGGCAGAGCCGCCTCTACACAGGTGGTCCGCTTCGCGCGTTGCTCCAGAGGGTCCTCCCCTTAGTGCTCCATCTTGTACTCGGTCGTGTTTGCAGCCTGAGCGGCGATGTGGTCCTCGGCGGCTCGGACTTGCGAGGCCGGCGTGCGGAAGAGAACGCCAAAGAGGAAGGTGACGGAGGCGCCAACCAGGACGTACCAGGACCAAGCGATGGTCGGCCACCAACGGGGGAGGAAGCCGCCGAAACGCCACTTGGAACCTTCACTGCGCAGCTCGGTATCTGCGATTTTGCTGATCGCCTCTGGGGCCAGGACCTTGCCGAGCGCAGCCTGCTCCTGTGAGATGATCTCGACGCGTTCGGCCAGAGCGGTTTCTGAAATCTGCACGGACTTGGGGTCCTTGCCGAAAGCGGGCAACTCCACCTTGCAGAGCACCAGGACGGCAATCATCCCCAAGATCATCGCGAGGATGTTCATGGAATCGTGGCCGCGAGTGCGCGTGAACATTCCAATGAGGAAGACGCCGAGGAGCGCGCCGTAGGTGTAGCCCATGACGCCAAGCGCGATCGGGATGATCGTGAGATGCGGATCCTGGATTACGAGGTGCGCGGCCACCGTGGCCACGATGATCATGAGAATGCCGAAGACCGAGGTAGCGATGCGGGCGGAGCGGATCGCCTGGCGATCGGTGGCGGTCGGGTTGATGTAGGGGAGGTAGAAGTCCTTGGTGAAGCTGGTGGCTAGCGCGTTCAACGCTGCGGACGTGGAGCCCATCATCGTCGCGAAGACGCCGGCGATGATCAGGCCGCGCAAGCCGACGGGCATGTCATTGACGATGAAGTGCGCGAACATCTCGTTGTCTGGGATGTTCTTTCCGCCGATCTGCGGGATCCCGTTCTGCGTGTAGTAAACCCACAGAAGGATGCCGACGCTGAGGAAGCAGACCACGATCGGGATGTCGGCAAGACCGCTGAGGATGAGCGAGAACCGGGACTTCTTGTAGTCAGGAGCAGTGAGCATCCGCTGCACCATGTCCTGGTCTGTGCCATGGGTAGCCATGGTGAGGAATGTGGAGCCGATGAAGGCGGCAAAGATCGTGTAGGGATCGCTGAGCATTCCCCGGAATGCGGCACCGAACGGAAGTGCGGTATTCCAGCCGGTCTTGAACCACTCGACCTTGTCCCATCCGCCCAGAGCAGTCTCGACAGCTCCGACGCCGCCGACGCGGCCTAGCAGGAGCACGATGGCGAAAATGACTGAGCCGATCATCAGCACGGCTTGGATAAGATCCGTCCACACGACCGCCTTGATCCCGCCGATCGCCGTGTAGAGCGTTGTGATCACGGTGATCGCGAGGATTCCCCAGAAGTAGGTCTGAAGAGTGATGGCTGCGCCGGGGAAGAAGAACCTCCAGATGACGACCATGATAACGCCGCCGAGGTAGAGACGAACGCCGATGCCGAGAACGCGCGTGATCAGGAAGATGCCGCTCGCCATGTTCTTCGTCCTCTCGCCGAAGCGCACGGTGAGGAACTCGTAGATGCTCTGCACCCGGTAGCGATAGTACGGCTCGATAAAGGTGAACGCGATGACCACGCGGGCAAGGATGGTGCCGATGACCAGCTGGCCATAGATGTAGCCACGCGTCTTAAAGCCTTCCGCAGGCGTCCCGAGAAAGGTCGCTGCACTGGTTTCAGCCGCGATGATCGAGGCGAGTACCGCCCACCACGGGATATTGCGTCCACCAAGAGCGAAGTCGCTCAAGTCGCTGTTCTTGCGGCCTGCGTAGAGTCCGATCCCTACAATACCTGCGAAGTAGGCGAAGAGGACGATGGCGTCGATGGTGACGGCGGAGGCGTTCATGTTCGGGAGAAGATTCGGTCCAGGGCAGGGGAGTGCGCGAGAAACTCAGCCAGCTCGCGAGGGCTCGGTGGTCTGCGCGGTGACGGTAGATTTCTGGAGGATCTTGGAGTTCCGCGCGCTGGTTTCCCACTTTTTGCGGCGCTCGGGAGGGAGATCGTCGGAGGGAACTTCGACGTACCCGCCCTTTTGCTGGAAGTAACTGAAGGTCTGGGTGGAAAGCGCGAAGATGAACTTCATACCTTTTTCACCGGCGAGCTGCTCGGCGAAGGTCATGAGCTTGCGGCCGTAACCCTGGCCCTCGTGATTCTTCGCGACGTAAAGGCAGGCCAGCTCGGCCTTCTCCTGCTCTGGAAAAAGGTGCAGCGCCACGCAGCCGACGAGATTGCGATCGATTTCCAACACCCAATAGTCGGCGAGATGCGCGACGATGTCCGCACGGGTGCGCTTGATGAGTTCGGCGTTATTAACTGATTGCCGGATCAGATTGATGACCGCGCTGACGTCCTTCTTATAGACACGACGGATCTGCTGATACTCGTTCGAGTACACCATCGTGCCGATGCCCTCGTGGCTGAAGATCTCCGCGAGGAGCGCTTCGTTGAGGGTGCCGTCGAGGAGATGCACGCGGGCCACTCCATTGCGGCAAGCCCGGGCGGCGTGCTCCACCTTGGAGAGGAGCGTGGGATCAACTCCCGCGCGCTTTCGTTTCACAAGATCATCGGCTTCCGCAATGGAGAGCTGGCGGACGAGTTGATCGCCGACCATGAGGACACCATTGGCAGAGAGGAAGATGACCTTCATGGCACCAATCGCCTCCGCCAGTTCGACTGCGATTCCGTCGGAATTGACGCGGAACGTGCGGCCTTCGCCATCGAAGCCGAGGGGCGGAATGACCGGGATGAGCCCCTCATTCAGAAGGAAGTGGAGTGCTTTCACATCCACGCGCTCGACCTTGCCAGTATTCTGGAAATCCACGCCTCCGAGAATGCCCGCCGGATGCGCAATGATGACATTCGCGTAGACTGCGCGGAGATCCACTGAGGTGAGGCCCTGCATGACCTCGTGAGTAACGTGCATCGCGGCCTGCGTGCTCAGCTGGAGCGTGGCGTCATCTGTGATCCCAGTACCATCGGCGTTCGAGATGTTCATCCCACGCTGACCAGCCAGGCGGGCGATCTGCTCACCCGCACCATGGATGATGATTACCTTGATGCTTAGCGAGCGGAGGACTGCGATATCCAGGAGGATATTCGGGAAGTTCGGTGAGGACACCACGTCCCCGTTCAAGGCGATGACGAAGATCTTTTCGCGAAAGCGGGGAACGTATTGAAGGATGCCGCGCAGATCGGAAACTTTCATCAAGAGAAGTGAGCGCTCGACTAGAACGGATTGCCCAGCGGGAGCAAAGCGCAAATGGGTGGAGGATGAGGGTGGCGCCGACGCAAAATTGGATGCGCTCGACCCTTCGACAATTTGCGATTACGAAGTGAAGTTTGTGCCGATCCCCAAGCCCGTGATGAGTTCTGATTCAAACCGCATCCTAATTGCCGAAGACCACTATGTATCCCGGCATTTGCTGGAGCGGAATCTGACCAACTGGGGTTTCCAAGTCACCACGGCTGAAGACGGTGAGGCAGCCGTCCGGGTGCTCGAGTCAGACGGTGCGCCGCCTCTGGCGATTATCGATTGGATGATGCCGCACATGGACGGTCTGGAAGTCTGCCGCCGGGTACGTGCCCTGAAGGACCGTCCGTACATTTACTTAGTGCTGCTCACTGCCAAGAGCCACAAGGAGGAGATTGCCACCGGGCTGGAAGCGGGTGCCGACGATTACGTGGTTAAGCCGTTCGATCCTGACGAGCTCCGGGCGCGGCTAAAGGTGGGGCAACGTGTCGTGGATCTGGAGCGAACCTTGGCGAGGAAGATCGACGATCTGCAGACTGCACTGGCCGACGTGAAGAAGCTGAAGGAGCTGCTTCCGATCTGCATGTATTGCAAGAGCGTGCGCGACGATCAGGACTACTGGCACCAGATCGAGGAATACATCCATTCCGAGACTGGAACCGACTTCTCCCATGGCATCTGCCCGCACTGCATGGATAAGCTCAAGCAGAGCGGCGTGGCTTGAGGCTCAGAATTCCTGGGCAATTTCGTCGAGATAACGGGTGATCGGGTCGTTTCGCTTGACCGGCACAGACAGTTCATTCGCTACCTTCAGGTAGCCGTCGAACTTGTCGCTCTGCACGGCCATTTGGGTTCCCTCGAACCAGTTTAGGTAATCTGCGATCTCCCTGGTGCGACGCAGAATGGATTCGCGGTAGCTCTCCACTTTCGCGAGACGCTCCTTTACGTTCCCGGTTTTCCCTCGGGCGAGGAGGCCAAGCAGTTGCTCATATTCCGCGATCACAGGACGGTAGAGCGCATTGGACTGCGCGCTGAGTGCAACGATGTTGCTCTGCGCCGTGGCCAGGATCCCACGACTTGCAGGGTTCTTGAGATACTGCGCGAACTCTCCAATAGAGTATGCGCGCTTCTCACCGTCCTTTCCTGGGAGCTCGAAAGTAAGCAACCCCGCGAGCTGCGCTTCCGTCTCGGTCGCGGAAAGACCCTGGTAGCGATCTGCGGCTGAGAGGCGCGCGATATTCACCGTCCACCATTTCTGAATGCTCTGCTCCGTTTGTAGCTGCGGGAAGGATTTCTTCAGCGCCGCCACTGCATCGGTTCCGGCATCCGGGAGTTGCCGGAGAAAACGGGCGAGATTCGCGCGACCATCCGGCTGATCGATGAGCAGCTGGACGAGGCAGAGTGCACACGCCTCGTCGATCGCCCGCGAAGCATGTCCGAGGTCACTTGGAGTCGCCGTGATGAGTTTCTCGAGATCAGGAAGGCGATCCGCTTTGAGCAATCGCTGGAAGAAGCCGGTATCCACCCCGGCTTCGCGCCTCCGCACAACCTGGATCATTCCTTCTACCAGCCACCAAGGCGGCTCCAGGTACGCCGTCCCCCCGCGTACCGCTTCAGGGCGCTGCCGATAGGCGAATTCCAGAAGCAACGCGTGCACGATGTGCTTCTGCAGATTCACCGCTGCTGGGTCGCTGCCGATCCGCACGTCGATCTGCACCTTGAAGCCATTACCCACCTCATAGAGCTGCACCGTGGCCGGGAGAAGGGCCTCGCCGGCCGCGGCCCGCTCCATCGTTATCACCACCGGAAAGCCCTGTCGGCCAGCATCGCTCACGTTGAGCAGGCGGAGGACGTCGGCCTTCACCTCTTCCGCGAAATTCACTACGCGGGTGCGCAGCGCAAAATCTGAACAATAGACGGTGAACTGTTTCGAGCTGCTCCGCTGCGCTGGATCTACCGCACCGCTCGCCGGGAGCAGGCAAGCGAGGAGCAGTGCGCAAACGCAGAACGAGCGAAGTTTTGAGGGGAGCGACATCGTCTGGGGAGAGTGTCGGCGAGCTTAGCGCGGCGGCAGACCGCCGCCGCGCGTGATGAGAATTATTCGATCCTTCTCAAGTTTCACATCGCGCAGGGCCTTCATATAGCCATGGTCACGCTTCAGCGCGACCCAGAGCTTCTGGAAGGTGAAGTCCGCGTACTGCATGATCAGCGGGTGAACCGCGAGCCGCCCAAAACCGCCCCCGAGCAGCGTGGGAATGAAGGCACCATTCTTCACTTCGAGCCGATAGAGCACGTTCGCGTAGAGCGGGTAGGTCCAAAGGGATTGCTGCGAGAAGATGCGAACAGTTCCCGGTTCAAAAGCAACAAAGGCTCGCTGATACTCGATTCCAGGGATCTTGCTCGGCGTTGCCGCGGCCTTGATCGACTGTTTCAGATAGCCGTTCACATCACCTTCAGTAAAGGCTAGCGGACGGGGCTGCGGAGCTTCTGCTGCTTCCATGAGTTCGCTCGAGACCAGCCGCATGGAGAGTTCAGCCTTGGAGGGTGGCACCCCCACCGGTTCCCGGGCGGCGAGGATCAACGCAGCGATTCCCGCAGCATAGGCAATGGTTTTAACTAGAGCCCCCAACTCGCGTTTGAGCACGTTGCTCCCCGGATTCGCCATACGCTGGATGCGCTTGCGCGCCTTCCCTGGCTTCTCCCGCTTCAGCTCCTCCTCCTTCGGGAGTAGGGAGCGATCGAGCTTCGTGCCGCAGTTGTGGCAGTACACGCGCTCGGCCTCGTTGACGAAGCTGCACTGCTTGCAGGTAAGAGTGGAGGTGCTCGCCATTTAGTCTTTCTTGGGGGTGGTGGTCTTCGGCTTTTCCGTTGCAGCAGGTTTGCTCTCCGTCTTTGTCTCCTTCTTCGTCTCGCTGGTGGAAGCCGTCGAGGTCCCGGAGTCGCTCTTTGCCGCCGCCTTGTACTTATCACTCCGGTAATCAGTGATGTAGAAACCGGAGCCCTTGAAGATCAAGCCCGCACCGGTGCCGATCGCACGCTTCACCTTGCCCTTGCCCCAGGTCTTCTTTCGGCAGAGATCCTTTGGGCAGGTTTGCAGCGCGTCGTCCTTCATCGACTGGAATAGCTCGAAGCTCTTTTTACACTTATCACACTGATACTCGTAGGTGGGCATGTTCCGATTTGGAGCGCTGGGAGGGGAAAGCGGCGTCTCTATAGCAGAGGGGGTGCCGAGCCGCAACGGGAGAGCGCATCTTCCGGCGACACTACTTCTTGACGCGCGCACGGAGCGCCGGTCTATTTCGCGGTCCATTTCAAAATGACATTCCGACCGAAGCAACTGCTCGGCTGCACGCTCGCCGCTGCCGTCGCGATCGCCCTCGTGGGCTGCGGCTCACGTGATCCCCGATTCTCTGAAGAAACCGAGTACCTCGGCGGCTTCCGGCCGGAACCTGACAAGCGCCGCGCAAACTTCGACAACGTCAGCTACTGGGATGGCGACGGCGTCTCGGGTTCACCTTCAGTTCGGATTTCGCTCAGCGAGCAGCGGGCGTACTTCTATAAAGGTGGCGAGCTCGTCGGAGTCTCAGCCATAGCCACGGGGCGGGAGGGCTACGGTACCCCTTCTGGGAGTTACAAGATCATCCAGAAGAACAAGGATCACGAATCGAACCTCTACGGCGACTACGTGGATGCCGATGGCAATGTCGTGATGAAAGAGGTGGATGTGCGGAAAGACAAGAAGCCACCGGGGACGCGTTATGACGGAGCGGACATGCCGTACTTCATGCGCATCACGGGTGGCGTCGGTATGCACGAGGGCTTTCTTCCAGGATATCCTGCATCGCATGGCTGCATTCGTATGCCTGGTTTCATGGCGGAGGCGTTCTTCGCGAATGTGGAGATCGGCACTCCTGTAACCGTGGTAAACTAACGCGGCCCGTGGCAGTTCGTGAACTTCGCCCGATCGAAGCCCAAGCGTGGCTGCAATCGGAGAGGCCGCCGCGCCTGATCGATGTCCGCGAGCAGGACGAATGGGATTGTTGCCGGCTCGCAGGTGCGGAGTTAATTCCGCTCTCGACCTTTGGCTCACTTGCGCCCGAAGCCCTGCCAGACCTGGACCAGCCGCTCGTCATCTACTGCCATCATGGAGTGCGTTCGCGCCGGGTGGCGGACTTCCTCTCTGCCCGGGGCTTTGCCAATGTCGCAAATCTGAGTGGCGGGATTGACGCTTGGTCCCTTGAAATCGATCCTGCCGTGCCGCGTTACTGAACGCCGTCGCGGAGGTGCTGCTGGATGAGTGCCGACACCGCCTCGTCACATGCCTTCGCAGCGTCCTGGGTTCCGGCATTTGCGGCTGCAACAAACGCGGCGTTTCGGCCAGGTGCCCCCCACATCACCGCGTACCACATTGTATTGGACCCAGAGTGGGACAGCGCTTTGCCTTTAGCCCAGGGCCGTTCCGCCACTCCCCACCCCATGGCGTAAGCCTCCTCGCCGACTGGGAGGTGGAGCTTTTCCCAAGTTCCTGAGGCATGCAGCAATTCGCCGGGGCCAATGCGCTTTGCGGCGTGCCAGCCGGCATAACGCGCCAGATCGCTGATCGAGCAATGCACTGTTCCGGCCGGACCGATCGCGGGAGGATTATCCGATGCGGGTCCGGGTTCGACTGGCTGCAGCGCATTCGTCTTTCCCACATGACCCCGCGGCTGATCGACCACGCTCGCACTTCCCGGAGACCCAAAGCCCGACGCCGTCATTCCCAAGGGCGCGAAGATTCGCTCCTTGATCATCTCTTCCCAAGGCCGGTCCATGGTTCGCTCCAGCATCGCCCCTGCAATCGCGTAGCCCTGGTTCGAGTAGATGAACTTTGTTCCAGCGGGTGCCTCATGTGGGAGCTGAAGCAGGCCGTAGGTGAAGGACAAACGCTGCTCGCGTGGCGTGCCCGCCTGCTGCCATGCCATCATCCAGAGCGGAGCCGGCGGGCTTCCTGGCGCGCCTGAGCGGTGGGTGAGGAGTTGCTCAAGGGTGACGTTTGCCCACTTTCCGTTCATCTTATCCCGGAGTTCCGGGAAGACCTCGCCCACCGTGATGTCCCAGCGAAGGCGCCCTCCATCAACGAGCATCGCAGCCAGCACTGCCGTCATCGACTTGGTGCATGAGCCGATGTGCCACCGGTCATTCACCGTTACTCGCGTCTCATCGCCAGTCCTGCGAAACCCCACCGCTCCTGCGTCGACGATCACGCCGTTGACAATTGCGGCGGCAGCGAGAGCGGGCACCCCATGCTTCACTCGAAGTGCTTCCAGGCTCTGCTGCACCGAGTAATCCTCCGCTCCTTGCGCGAGACCACTTGTAAACACGGCAAGCAGCGCCGTTACAATCTGGCGCGTGAACTCGAGTCGCATTGCGCGATGGTAAGGAGCCCGTCAGCACGCACAAGGAGCTGTCCAAAGAAAAAGCGCAGCCTCTCGGCTGCGCTTTCTAAACTCGATAACTGTGGTCTCAGGCCTAGAACTCCGCCTGCATTACTACCACCCCGCTGGAATCCGTGACGGTAATCTCGCTGATTCCGGCGAGCTGAACCCCCTCATCGAGGCTACTCAGCTTCACCTTGCCATTGCGTGAACTGGTCACAGTGGCCGCAGCGATCCCGTCGATGTTCACGGTTAAGACCGTATCTGCCGGCGCGCCGTGTGCGTTGAAGAGGAACTTCCGCTTTTTCTCCACATCGCCGATGATCAGCGAGTGCACGATCACGTGACCGTGGACCTTCTTCATCTTCGAGCCTTTTTTACCCTTTCCCGTGGTGGGACTGGTCACGGCTTCGCCGGGGATGATGGGCGTTGTCGGCCCTGTAACCTTCACATTGGCGCTGAACATCCAATAGGTCGTTGAGGATACTGCATCGCCGCGTAGAACCTCCAAGCCTGTCCCGTCGACGACCGAGATTGCAGCGATCTGAAGCGGGTCGAGACCTGCCGGGAGTTCGATCTCTCCTTCGGTTTCTTCACCCGTGTCGTCCGTTGACGTCCCATCCAGCGGCGTCGCTGCAACAGCGATCTCTGTGATTTCCACAAGCTCCCCGGCGATCGTGACTGCGTTTACGGTGTAGGTCCCATCGATCAACCCGTCGACATGGAAGTCGAAGTTGGTCTCGTCCCCATCAGAGTCTCGATCCAACTTTATCTCGGCAGTCCTGGTAGCGGTGGGCTGTACCGCGGTCGGGAGGAGCTCGAACGACACCGAGAGATCCGCACGCTCCTTTACGCGCTTGGCTTCCACGGAAGTGACACCGCTGGCCAGGAATATGGCGACGGCCGCGATGGGGGTGAGGATATGTTTCAACATGGGAATCATGAGCAAAGCTTTCGAGCGTGTTTCATGCCGCACTTATGGAATTTATATGCACCAGGCCACGAATGCGGACGCCCCAAGATGGTACCCATGGGAATCCGTGTTCGTGAGCTGCCAATTCCCGAATGGCCTCTTGTCGATCGGCCAAACCCTTGGCTTGGCCCCCAAACGCTGATTCCATCAGCGTCTCAGGTAATCGGGCCGGCGAGATTCGAACTCGCGACCTCTTGAACCCCATAAAGAACTGGGCGTTTTCGGCATAGTTTGGCAGCGTGCGGCACAACCCGGAACGAGGCGGCATGTTGAGCGGAAAGTCTTTGCGGGAGAAGCTTTGCGGGCCATTGATATGCGGCATGGGCAGGCACAGGGCGGCACGCTATTTTTTCACGGGGGCCACCAGCGGGGCCACCACCGTCTGAAGGGGTTTCAGAACGGAAGAGCGCCGTGAAAGCATTGACGGCTTTCCCCGCCGTGTGACATCAGGGTGCCCCATGCTTGGCCGCAGCCCAAGGGCCTCTCAGATTGCGTCATGGATCCAGACGAGGGAGAGTGCTCCGCCGAAGTTGCTCGACGACACCGCGTCCTCGGTCACGTATTCCTTTCCGTCCGGAGAGAAGTCTCGTAGCCAGCAGCCGGCAGGCACGTCCTTGGCGCGAACGTGATTCTTCCCAGTTTTGTTTAGCTCGACCGCGCAGGTGTAAGCGTGGATTTGAGTTTCCTCGTGGAGCCAAAAGCTGAATTGATCGCTGGCCGAAAACCACTGCCGCTGGCCGCCCTTTGATGCGATGAGGACGCACTCCTCTTTCGTATAGCGAATAAACTGGATCGCCGTCGCGGTCAGCGTAGTGCGGAATTCATCCGCGAGTGCGCGAATGAGATCGAAGCTCGGCTCTTTCTTTTGGATGCGCGGGACGAAAAGGCTGGCGGGCATGAGAATCTCGGCGGCGAAAAGATTCGCTTCGATTTCCTCGGGACTTTGTTTAAGCGACCAGTTCGACGCTTGAGAGAGCTTCACTTCGTCAATCTGACGGACGTGTGGATGTAGGAGGACGTGACCCAGTTCGTGGGCGATGACGAAGCGTTTCTGACCAGGATATTCGATGGACTGACGAACGGTAATCATCGCTACGCCGTCTGCGCGCACCATCCGACCGTCTGAGCCGTGGAGTTCCTTTTCTTGAACGGGCGCGTCCTCGTGGGCGGCGATCAGCGCGATGTCGATTTCAGACGGATCTTCGATGCAGAGCCTCTCGATCAATTCTCGCGCTTTCACGACGGGAATGGTGTAGCGGGCGAAGCCGTTCACGAAGGTTGATCCGTTTGCTCTTTGCCTTCCTTGAGTTGGCGCAGCGTCTCGATTTCATCGAGGAAGCTGGCCTTGTCTTGCAATGGGACATTGCTGAGGTTGCGAAACGCCACCTGCAATTTCATCTGCGCGGCCGGGCCAAAGGTTCCTTTTTGAACACCAGCAAAAGCCTCTTCGACTTCTTCCTTCTTCCGCGTCGCCCATGAGACGACTCTCGCCGCCGCCGCTTCCAGTTTCGCCTGCTTTTGTTTCGCCACGTCCTGCCATGAAAGGCGATGCCGCTTGAGGAATTCGCCGACCTTCGCCGAAACCGCTTCGGTTGTTTTGTCGGGATTGAGGCCGCGCGCTTGCAGGCTGCGTTTCAGTTCAGTTTCGTCCGATTCTGTTTCGATGGCTCGAAAGACATTTTCGAGGGGTTCGTATTCGAATGGTTCGGGAGTCATGGTGTGGAGGTTATAGACCCGCCCCTTCTATCGACGGGTGATTGGTTTTGAAGTGATCCATTTTCCCAACGAGTTTTCGCTTTAGCTCGGAGACTCGGCCGGCGGGAATCCCGGTGAGTTCTTCGATGTCCGCTGGTTTGAAGTAGCCTGCTTTGTAGGCATCGAAGAGCGCGAGCAGATCGGCATCTCCCTTCAGTGACGCTTCGCAGTCCGCCAAAAGCACCTTTTGGTGCTTGAGCCTCTCTTCCTTTTCCGCCTCGGATAGGCCGACGGTTGTCGAATCGACCGCCAAGGCGAAAGGATCGTACTCTTCGTTCCCCGCATCGGTCTTCTTTCGGTCAACCAGCGGTTGCCGGTCCGACTTCTTTTTCCAATCCCAAATCCGGCTTTCGATGGTGCGCTGGAGATTTTGCTCCAGCGTCAGGTCAAAGCGGTAGTTCCGCGGACCGTGCAGTAGGGCGTCGATGGCCTCCTCCGCAAAATCATCCGCGGATTTTCCGTTGGCCAGGAGCTGGCCCTCTTTGCCTACTTTCATTCGGAAGCCACGCCAGAAATACCGGCGGAGCACCGTGTCCGCGTAGTCTTCCATGAGCGGAGTCAGGCGCCTCCAATCGGCACTCTGCACAATATCTACCAGCCGTTGTTCCATGGTCGGATTTGAGTGGGAAGGAAGCGGCTCACCCAGACCTCCGCTCCACTTTTTTGAATCTCTGGGAAAAAAGTTTCCCAGAAAATCCCAGAACTGGAGCGGACATCTGTGACGACGGAGAACCCGTTCGTCGGGTCCGGGAGAAACTCGGATTCCAACCGTTAGACAAAGCCTGATGAACAACGAACACGAAGTCTATATCCAAATCGAAGACGCCGACGGACCGCACCCAATCAAGGTCCGTGACGACGACACGATTGCCACGGTGCTGGCGCGCCTGCGCGCCGAGCATCCACACGCCAACCACGAACCCGAACTCCTGGCTGTCTTCGCCGAGGACGCGGAGGAGGAAACCCACAAGGACGCCAAGTTTTGTGAGTGCCACCCCCATCGCCCGAAAATCCTCCACTGCCACCGGTGCCGCGAGGTCAAAGTCACCGTCTTTTACAACGGCGAGGAGGCTCGCAGCTTTCGCCCCAATGCGAAAATCCGCCGCGTCACGGAGTGGGCCAAGGAGAAGTTCAAGGTCGATGCGAGCCGCAAATGGGTGCTCCGCACCGGCAGCGCCGAGGGCGACATCCTCGATGCCGACACGCATGTCGGGAAGCTGGTCAAGTTCCCGGACTGCAACGTCACCCTCTTCCTCACCGAGCGATGCCTGATTCAGGGGTAGGTCTCGACGAAGAGTGCTTTCGCGAGCACCTCGCCAGTTTCGATTTTCGTGAAGGTGTCGAATTCGGAAAATGGGGAATGCACGAAGACGAAGCGGTGCAGTGGCCACATGCCGTCATCTGGGTGGCCGCTGCACTGCGGGGCGAGAATCCACTTCGCTACTACCTGTTCTTCAATCTCGCGCATTACCCGAAGACCGGCCCCACCGCGTATGTCTGGGACTGCGAGAAGAAGACGAAGCTCGAACTGGCGAAGTGGCCCAAGGGAACGGGGAACGTGCAGATGGTTTTTCGCACGAATTGGAATGACGCCGCGGCCCTCTACGCTCCGTGGGATCGCCTCGCGGCAGACGGGCACCCTGAATGGCCTGCGAAACACCCAGGGCTCTTGTGGACTCCGAAGAACACCATCGTGAATTACCTGCGGCCCACCCACGCGTTGCTGACCTCGGATGAATATCATGGCGCCTAAACTCCGCATCCCCGTCGTCGCGTGGCTCCGGCTCGTCTGGCAGCTCCGCAAGCGCGGCCATGGCGGATGCGAGAGCGGTGCCTTCCTGCTCGGACCTTCGGCAGGCGGGGTGATCAGTGATTTCATCTGTTACGACGACCTCGACCCACGTTGCCTGGATACCGGCATCATCCGCTTTGACGGCCGTGGATACGTTCCGCTGTGGAAGCATTGCTCCGAACGAAAACTCAAGGTCGTCGCCGATGTTCACACGCATCCCGAGGGATGGACCGGACAAAGCGAGGCCGATCGAACGCATCCGATGGTCGCTCAGGTCGGTCATCTGGCGCTGATCCTCCCGCACTTTGCGCAGGACTCTTGGTTCGGGCCGAAAGGCGCAGGCTTCTTTCGATACTTGGGCGAGGAGCGATGGGAGACGCTTCCGGTCCAATCGCTCAAACTCAGCATTTTCTGACACCATTGAACCCATTGCCAAATACTGCCAATCGCCTCGCTCTCGGTCTGATGGCGGCGCGTGGAATTTCCTATGAGGAAGCTGTTCAGGAACTGGAGTGCTTGACCCTGCGCCTCTCGTGCGACATCCGCATTTCGCGCTCTGCGGCTCTCCAGGCGGCGTTCATTACCGCTGTGAATTGCGGGAAGCGAGCATTCCTCGGCGGGCTGCAACTCGATATGCCGGAGAATATCCCGCTGCTCCTCCCGTGGCCTCGGCAAACGACGCTGAACGGCGTGGTCGAGGAACTCATGAACGGGGGAGTTTGGTCCACCGGAGAGCCCACGCAGACCATCTGTTTTGGATTCAGCCCTGCCGACCCTCAGAAACACTCTCTGACAGTAAACGCGACGGGCTGGCGGGGCGGGGTCGAGCCGTCATCGGCGGAGAGCCGATTTGAGTTAAATGCTGATGTCGATTTCGCCCTCGGCGGCGTCTTTGCCGGAGGGTTGGCAGTTCACCGCGGGTTTCTCCGCTCGACGGCGATTTCAGTGTTCGCCTGCAACGAAAGCGCAGGCCTTTCGCTTTGGGATCAAAGCGCCGATTGGCTTGCGGCCTCATCCGAAGGACCAGCGTTGCGTGCCTTACCGGAGAGCCTCTGGATGCTTGGACTCGGACATTTGGGCCAGGCGTTCCTGTGGACGCTGAGCCTCCTGCCGTTCGCGGAGCCGGCACATTTCGAGGTGATGCTGCAAGACTTCGATCGCATCGAAGATGCAAACGTCGGTTCAGGGCTTTTGTGCAGCCCGCGCGAAATCGGGCAACTCAAGGCACGAGTCTGCGCTCGTTGGCTGGAGGCTCGCGGTTTCCGCACGAAGATCTGTGAGCGCGCCTTCGATGAGAATACACGACGCACATCCAATGAACCCTGCATTGCTCTCTGCGGGTTCGACAAACCGGAGCCGCGCCGGCAATTGGAAAGCGCTGGTTTTTCAAAAATCATCGAGTGCGGATTGGGCGGCGGAATTCAGGACTTTGACCTCATACATATTCACACGTTCCCGGCTCAGCAAAGAGCGGCCGACATTTGGAAAGATGCCAGCACGCCAGTAGAGAAGCCGAACCAAAAACTTGCGCAAGCACTCGCAACCCTCGGCGAAGTTTGCGGCGCTCTCGCCCTCGAAACCGCCGGAAAAGCTGTCTCCACGAGCTTTGTTGGCGCTATGGCGTCATCTGCAGTTTTCGGCGAATTGCTCCGTCATTACCATCGAGGAGGCCAACGCCATCACGAGATATTCCTCTCGCCTCGTTATCTGGCGGATAGTGCTTTTGTGCATTCAGGTGAAGTCTTTCGCGCTTCTGAAGTCGCTGAATGGGGCTTCTGCGGCGTAGCTAGGGGCTCTTCGTCTTGAGCGGAAAACTCACGTGCCCACTCTTAGCCTGACAGGCACCCACACAATGTTAGAATCACCAGCATGATTCGCGGTTCAGACCCGAAGCGCACCCTGGACGCGTTGTTCATCAACACGCCGCTGAAGAACTACGATGTGCAACCGCGGCTCAATGATTTTACTCTTCCGGTTTTGGGGCTCGGCTACATCGCGACCTATGCCGCCCGTGAAGGGTTCAACGTGGGAGTTATTGATGCGGAAGCCGACGGGTTGGGAGTGTCAGCCATCTGTGAGGCGGTGAGCAAGGCAAAGCCTCGCTGGGTCGGTCTCAACCTGCTGGCACCGACCTATGAATTGAGTGTCGCCGTCCTGCGCCAGCTCGACCCCGAAATCCGAGTAGTCCTTGGTGGCCACCAAGCCAAGGCCATGCCCGGCGAGATCCTCACAGACCTCAGAATCCCGAGAATAGATGCGCTGATTACGGGAGAAGGAGAGCCCCGATGCGCGGCACTCCTCGCCGATGTCGGCCGACGGATGACCCTCCCGGGTATCTGGTATCGCGAAAATGGACGAGCGGTGCTTTCTCAGGCACGGGATTGCGGAGATTCTGCACGATGGACGGCCCCAGAGATCAATGACCTTCCAATCGTTGATCGGAAGTATTTTAGCCAAGACCCTTTCGTGACCGCCGATGGGGTAATTGAAGCCAATCTGGTTGGTTCACGCGGCTGCCCCTACGATTGCTCTTTCTGTGGTGCTGCAAAGAGTGCCAATCCGGATATTACGATTCGCACCCGCAGCCCCGAAAGCCTGCTCGAAGAAATGTTCCGCCTCAGTGAAGAATACCAGGTTACTGCGTTCCGATTTGTGGATGACCTGTTTTTGGCCAATCCATCTTTCATGAACAGGTGCCTCAAGGAGTTCATCAAGCGCGGGGTTGGCGATCACTTTGTTTGGGATGCAACCGGGCGCATTAACGTCTTGAGCCGGGCTCCGGACGCCTTGTTGGATCTAATCAAAGAGGCCGGATGCAGGGAGGTGGCCTTGGGGATTGAGTCCGGTAGTGAAAGAGTCCTGAAGTATATCGACAAGCACATCACGCCTGCGATGACGCTGACCGCGGTGGAGCGGCTCACCGCCCGAGGGATCAACGTGAAAGGCTACGTGATCATGGGTTTTCCAACAGAAAGCGAACGCGAGCTGCGAGATACCTACGCCCATGTCGAGAATCTGTGGCGAGTTGCAGACCGCAATGAGGGAAATTTTCGATGCAGTGTCTTCGAGTTTCGGCCCTACCCCGGCACGCCGGAATGGAATCGACTGCTCGCTACCGGGAAATACCGCGCTTCGCAGCTCCTCGATTACGAGCACGTTGATCTCACCGACGGAGGCGCTGCACGAGCGATGGTCGAGCGTGATGAATTCAATTTTTCTGTGGGTATCCAGTTCGGCGAAGCACCCCTTAAGCTTGTCCGCAGGTTGCTGCGTGATTTAATGCAGCGGCAGCAACAGCGGACATCCCGCACCGTTGAGATCGCCAATTCTTCAATCAACCACGACGCTTTAGTTCGATAGCGTCGGAGCGACCTTGCAAATATCTTCGATGGCCCGAGCAACCCCATTTGTATATTCGCCGAGTCGTTTCCGGCGGTAAACGTTCACAAAAGAAGGATGATGCACGCCGAGAAGCGGCGCCGCAAATATTCCGGTCTCCTGCGGCTGATACGAGAATGCGTCGTCGAAAGCGGGTGGGGTCAGCCCTGACAGGCCCATGAAAAAATCGATCACTTGCCGGCCTAAAAGGATGACCATTTGCGGCCGGGTGATCTTCATCTCCAGAAAGATATTCGGAGAGCACGATTCCATTTCCTTCGTCGTAGGGTAACGAAGCTTGTCCTTCCGCATCGGAGGGCACTTCACTAGATTTGTGCGGTAGAACACCAGGGAGGGAAACAGACTTTCGATCTCCCCGATAATGGCTCCCGAGCGAGTTTCCTCGGATAGCGGTCGAGTATCAGCCTGCAATCGTGCTTTTGCGGAAAGACCAACCCAGCACACGTCGGCGCGAGGTGCCAGCAGCTTATCGACTAACGGGCATTGATTGCGGTGCAGCGAGCACGCTCTGCATGTGGCGATGGCCTTAAGCCTGCGCGTGATGCGTGCGTTCATCGGATGACACGTCTTTTGTTTGGGCCGGCATTTGGCCAGATAGGCGCGGGGAGACGCTCCGTGGTCGCCCTCGTTTCGAGAAACGCAGTCAGGCGTTTGAGCATCTGTTCTGCGTGCTCTTCAGGATCGGAACCTTTCAAAGCCGCAGGCACCTGCACCAACGCGGCTCCGCACCCGACACAAAATACCGCCCCATCCACCAGAGGGGTCAGACAAGTGCGGCAACCGCTTTCAAGGACGCCGCCACAGACCTTGCAGTGGACTGCGATGGTCTTGCTCGTGATCCGATACATGGCGGGCCGAATCGCCAGGTTCCCTTGGTTCACCAACGTCAGAGCGATTGGGCAATCAGGGTTGGCGCAGAAAGCGAGCAGTTCTGAAATTGCCCCTTCACCGTCGATGGAGATCACCGCCTGAACTCTCTCGACTGTCTCCGCCGACATGGCGCTCAAATCACCATTCTCAAAAAGGGAGACCGCGGATTGGGTGCATCCGACTCGTCTAGCGAGTTGCGTCTGCGTCAGATGTTTCGCCTGCCGCGCTTGGCGAAGGCTTTCGTGAATGGGCGGTTTCGTCACTGACTGCGGGGTAACGCCTAGGAAAAAGCGCGTCAATCATAAAATATGAGTGCGCTCGTATGAGTGCGCTTTGAGGGAAGTGGGCCGGTCGCACGATTTAGGACTGCGCACCGCCGTGGCCGAATCCTTGGGAGCCCAATTCGGGCTGGTTGGAAACACGCCAACGACGTAAGGACTCAGGTGATATGGCGGATGAAACTCTGAAATTTTCGCAACCAGATGGGGGCGGGTGGCGTGATGCAGTATCATGACGTCCTCTCCCTGCTAGAACGTCCCGCGGTCCGGCTGCTCAATGCCGAGAACGCCGGGGTTCTCATTTCGTTTTTATTCCAGAGCTTCAAGGTGAACCGGCGGATGACAGTTCCCGAAGGGGAGCTTCGCGGTCTGGTGCAGAACCATATCGAATCGTTGACCGCGATGGGGATCGAAGGATTGCGAGAGAATGGGGCCAGCTACCTCGACGAGTGGTGCAGCCCGCGGCATGGCTATCTCAAGAAGTATTGGCCACAAGAGGGCACCGAACCGGTCTATGAGTTGACCGCAGCAGCGGAGAAGGCGGTGGAATGGCTGGAGGAACTGCGGGCGGTGGGCTTTGTGGGCACCGAGTCCCGGCTGGAACGCATCTACCAGGACATGGAAAATTTGCTTCGCAACGCGAGCGGCGATGTCGGCGAGCGGCTGAAAGCGTTGAGTGATGAGGTGGCGAGATTGCAGGAGGAAATCCAGCGCATCGAGATTACACGCGAGGTCGAGGTTTACACGTCGGCGCAGATCAATGAGCGCTACCAGCTCATCCTGACAACCTGCCGACAGTTGCTCGGCGACTTCTCTCAAGTGGAGGACAATTTCAAAGCCATCGCTCACCAGATCGCGGAAAGACAGAGCCAACCGGATAGCACTCGCGGGACTATTGTCGGGCACATGCTGGACGCGTATCAGATTCTGCGAGACACGCCGCAAGGGCAGAGCTTCTACGGATTCTGGCAGTTGCTCCTCTCGGCCGAACGGCGGGAGAAATTCAAAGACGCAATCGAGAAGGTGTCCGCTTTGGATGCGCTGAACCCCGAGCTTCGCGCCGACCGGCTGCTTTCAGAACTCACGGGACGCTTGCTCCAGCAAGGTGAGAAGGTGGTGAAATCCAACGAACGGATGGCTGCGAACCTCCGCCGCGTGCTGGAGACGACAAGTCTTCAGGAACGCCGGCGGATTTTGGACCTGATCCTCGAAATCAAGACGGCAGCGTTGAGAATGAGAGCAGCGCCACCGCGTGAGGGTGACTTCTTCGAGATCGAGGAACTCCCGGATCTGTATGGGACGATGAGCCGGAATTTGTGGGAAGCGAGCGCGCCCCTGGATATGCAGGCTGAATTCGAGGAGGCGGACGGCAAGCTGGACATGGATGAAATTCGCAGGCTCGGCAACCTGCCCCAGGTGCAGATGCGAAAGCTGCGCGAAAACATCGAGTCCTGTCTTGCTCACTCCGACCTCGTGACGCTCGACAATCTTCTCGAAGCGTTCCCGCCGAAACATGGCTTGATCGAGGTTTTGGGCTATCTCGTTATCGCGCTCAACGACCCCTCGCACAATTTCGTCGTCTTCGAGAACGAAACCCAGCTTGTCGACCTCCCCGGTCCCCACCCGATGCGCTGGCGCGTTCCTCTCGCCATGTTCAGTCGCGGATAGAAGCCATGAGCCAGACCCAGCATCCCGAAGCCTCGTTTGCGAAAGTCCGTCTTCTCCACGGGCCGATTTACCGCGAGGACGGCGAGCTTTGGGAAATCCTCGAACGCCACACCGACGAGATTCGCCACTACATGTGGCAGATCGGCCAGGAACTCGTCTATGACCCGACAGAGGGCTATGCCTTCATTCGCCAAATTCGCGCAACGAATGACGAGCGGATTCCACGGCTGGTGCAACGTCGCGGGCTGAGCTACGACGCCACGGTTCTTTTGGTGTGCCTGCGCGAGGAGCTGCTCCGTTTGGAGTTGGCCGCCACCGAATCGGAGCGCCTCGTCAAGACGCGCGAGGAACTGCATGAACTCACGGCCATGTTCTTTCCCGAATCGCTGAATCGAGTGAAGGACGAAAAGATCGCCAACGCGGCGATCCAAAAACTCGTCGATCTCGGATTTTTGAAACACCTCGAAAGCGGCGAACGCGATGTCTTCGAGGTTCTGCGGATCGTCAAGGCGCGCATTACTCCGACGGAGCTTTTGCAAATAAAGGACCGCCTCCTCGCTCATGCCCAACCGAGCGCCTGACCTTTTCGCTTCGCCCAATGGCGACATTGCTGTCGAGGCTGCCAACGGACAGCCCGGCTGGAGGCTTGCCCGGCTGGAGATGTTGAATTGGGGTACGTTCCATCGGCAGGTCCACATCATCACGCCAGCAGGCGGCTGGTCTCTGCTCGTCGGTGAAAATGGGAGCGGCAAATCGACGGCGGTGGATGCTCTCCGCACGCTGCTCGTTCCGCCACGGTTGGTGAAAGACTCCTACAACGACGCCTCAGGAGCGACCAAAGGGAAAGACCGGAGCCGCCGAAGCTACATTCTCGGTGCGTGGTCGAGTGCCTCTCGCGACGATTCAATGACCGGAGTGACGGAATACCTGCGCACCGAAAAGGATTACTCGACGCTCCTCGCGGTTTTTCAAAACGACCGCCGCGGGAAAGCAGTCACGCTGGCGCAAATTTTGTGGATCAACGGCGACGACATCGGCGAGACGTTTCTGGTTTCAACCGACACTCGGAGCATCAAGCAAGGCTTGAGCGATCTCGGAGAAGTCTCACCGCGCGAGATGCGCACAAAGCTGGAGAAGAGGCGTTTTGAGGTTTTCAAAAGTTTCAGCGGCTATTCTGGACGCTTCATGGGAATGATCGGCATCCCCGGCGATGGTGCGTTGGAAATCTTCAATCGCGCAATCGGCGTGAAAGACGTGGCCGACGTGAACACCTTCATCCGCCGACACATGCTCGAACCTTCGACCGGGATGGAATACTACCGGCAGACGTTGCGCCCGCACTTCGATGAACTGATGGGCTGCTGGCGCTCGATGAAACGTGCAGAGAAGCAATTGGAAGCCCTCACTCCGATCGCGCAGTCGCACGCGGAGATCGTCAGCGCACTCGACGAAAAGGACAGGCTGGAAACGCTGCAAGCAGCCGTGCCGTTCTACTTCGGCCACCGGCATTTGGCGCTTCGCATCGAGCAGGAAACGAGAATCGGCGCGGAGATTGAGCGAATCGGACATGAACGCAAAACACAGGAGCGGCTGAAGGAGGAACACGGCGCGAGCCGAGCAGAGATCGTGCAGGCGCTCGCCGACAACGATGTCAACAAACGCTTGAATGCCATTGACCGGGACATCGACGACGCCAATGAGAAGCGCGACGCAAAGCAAAAAGACTTCGATCAATTCGCCAAGTTCCTTTCGGCGCTCGATTTCAAGACGAGTGTGAACACGTCCGCGGAATTTACGGAAGCCATCACCAAGCTGAGCGCTGAACAGACAGAAGTTGAACGGCAGCAGTCCGAGTTGATGGACGAGAATTTGGAGATCGGCATCAAGCTGGAGAAGCTGAAGACATTGATTCCGGCCCTCGGTGTTGACCTCAAAGCCGCGCGCGACCATCGAGTCTCGATACCTTCAGAACTGTTGAACATCCGCGAGCAACTTTGCCGCGATCACAACCTGCAAGCGTCGGATCTTCCTTTCGCCGGTGAGTTGATCGAGGTGAAGGAAGGTCACGCTTCATGGGCCGGTGCTCTCAATCGGCTGCTTCACAGCTTCGGCATCTCGCTTCTCGTCCCGCCGATCCACTACAAGGCTGTCTCGGACTGGATCGACTCCCACCATCTGGGGTTGCGATTCAACTACCTGCTCATCGCCGAGCGAACGGCACAATCCGCCCACAGCGCGCCGGCAGCCAATCGGGCGGTGGCGCGTCTCAATTTTCGACCCGGCCATCCGTGGGCCAGTTGGGTTGCAGGCGAGGTCGCCCGGCGCTTTCCGCACGTTTGCGTCGAAGACTTTGAGCAGTTCAAGCGCGAGGGGTATGCGGTGACCCAAAAGGGCCAGGTCAAAGACGGAACCCGGCACACCAAGGATGACCGGCACGCGATTGATAATGTGAGAAACTGGGTTTTGGGTTGGTCCGCCGAAGCCAAGATCAAGGCACTCATGGCGGAGATCGAGGCGAGGATGAAGGAGGAGACTGACCTGACCGTGCAAAAGCGCAGCCTTGCCGAACGACAAAAGCGAGTGATGCAGCGAATGCAGGCAATTGCGGGCGCACTGACCATCGACCGCTTCGAGCGAATCGACTACCAAGCCGAAGTCCTGAAACTGGAATCGCTCATCGCGGAAAAGCAGCGACTGGAATCAAGTGCGAACGCGGTGAAAGAAATGCGCGACCGCATCAAAGAAATCGACGGTTGGATCAAGGATATCGAGCGTCAGATTTCCACGCTCGATAAACAGGTCGGCAGCTTGGAAGACCAGTTGAGCATTTGCCAGGACACTCAGAAGCAATTGCAACAGACGCTGGCGACGAACCCTGATTTTTCGCCAGAGCCGTTCGCGGACGGGTTCAGCGAGTTCGAGCCGGAGGGCGGATTGACGGTCGATAACGTGAGCGCGGCGATTGTGGATGCAAACTCCAAGCTCCAGCGGCGCAGTTCCGTTCAGCAAGGAACCTTCACCCGCGAGGCGAACAAGATGCTCCCGCTGATGCAAAACTTCCTGCGCGACTATCCCGAGGAAACGAGTCACTTGCTGGCGCAACTCGACTTTGCTCCTGAGTTCGTGCGGATGCGAGACACGCTCGAAAAAGAAAAGCTGCGCGAGTATCGCGAGCAGTTCCGCAAATTCCTCGACGAGAATCTGCTCAGCAGCCTCGCCAATTTCCGAGCGCTGCTCGATGAACACGAAACCGCGACGAGGCGCCGAATCGCCACCGTCAATGAAGCTTTGCGACGTATTGCTTACACCCCGACGACTTACGTCCAGATCAAAGAATCGCGCGCGAACAATTCGGAGATCGGCCAGTTCCGCAGCCGGCTGGCGGAATGTTTCAGCGGAGGCACTAATCCGAACGAGGAAGTGCGCGATGCGATCCTCGAACGAATCCAGACTCTCATGTCTGATTTTGAGGAAAAGGAGGAGTGGGCCAAGCGAGTGACCGATGTTCGCAACTGGTTGGAATTTGCGATCAGCGAGCGGGACAAAGAGACTGGGAAAGAGGTGATGTTCCTCACGCAGTCTTCCGGTCGCTCTGGCGGACAAAAGGCCAAACTGGCGTTCACCATCCTCGCGTCGGCCATCGCCTCGCAATATGGCCTCGCCGACACCGCTGACAAACTGGACACATTCCGTCTGGTCGTGATCGACGAAGCCTTCTCCCGCACGGACGAAGAAAATTCCCGCCAGGCGCTCGAATTATTCCGTAGCCTCGGAATGCAGCTCCTTGTGGTGAGTCCGTTCGACGCTCGCGCGCGTCTCGTGGAAGACTACGTGGACAGCTTCCATCTGACCACGAATCCCGACCGCAAATCCTCCCGTATCACCCGCGCATCCCGCGAAGAATACGAAACGGCCCGTGCAACCGCTGAAAACGATGCTGACCGCTGAGGAGATCCAGTCGAAGGCGCGAAACAAATTTCCTGATTTCCTTCGCTCGCTCGTTACCGGCGAAACATTCTTTCCGTATCCGATCCGCTTCGGAAAGCCGTCTCCGACCGCGCATCTGAACGATTTGATCCGGGACTTCGCGGCTCTTCGAGCGGCGGCTTCATCCCTTGGCTTCCGCGTCATATGGGAGCCACGCAAGACTACTCGCTGGCACACCCAGGATTTCCCAGAGACTGCTTTTTTCGATGACGAACCATCTTACCTTTCGGGAATCGGTCGGACCCGTGAAGTAGCAGCATTCAAAGGAAACCTCGCCCTTTCTCGTCAGGTCTGCCCGGAGCTTGAAGGTTGGCTGGCGGACTTCGCGATCAAGGTCGTCGAGAATGAAGAAGTCTGGCCTGACGTGCTCAGGGTCTGCCGATATTTCGTTGATCATCCGCAGCCCCGGCTTTACGCGCGCCAACTCCCGATTGGCGTCCACTCGAAGTTCGTCGATTGGCATCATGACATCCTCCGCAGCACTTTGGACTTTCTGCTTGATGAGCAAATCGACGGCACGGCGAAGACCTTCGAGGACCGCTACCACCTGTTGCGCGCTGAGGCGCAAGTGAGGTTGCGTTTTCTGGACGAGTCTCTGCGAGAAGCGGCCGGGTTCCCGGTGCCTGACGTCACCATTCCCCGATCCGCGTTTCAAACGCTCGCGATGCCGGCATCAACTTGCCTTGTTGTCGAGAACCGCATGATCTTTCTCACGCTTCCCCCGCTGCCGAATACAGTAGCCGTCTTGGGTGACGGCAAAGCAGCGGCACTACTGAACGGAACGGGATGGTTTTCCCGGTGCCGATTGTTCTATTGGGGAGACATCGACGACTCAGGCTTTCGCATTCTTTCGGCTCTGCGCGCCGCAGGTCATCCGTTCCGAAGCGTATTGATGGACGTTCAGACGTGGGAGCAATTCAAGCACCTCTCACATCCCGGAAGTCACGAGGTGGGCAGTGTGGATCTACGATTGGAAGAGCAAGAGCTTCAAGCTTGGGAGCGCGTATATAAAGCCGACCGAATGCTTGAGCAAGAACACCTGCCACAGGCGATCGTGGAGCAGGCACTTCGCCGAATCTTACCCGAGACGAACTGAGAGCCCGCGTCACCCAGCACCTCCTCAACGGAATGAGTGTGCAACGCTCGGGTAAGAACGCACTCAGTTGCCGTTCAAGCGGCGTGTTTTACGGCATCTCCCACGGATCGCGATAATCGTCATCGTTATCGTTATCCCACCTTTGCAAGCGGTTCATACGCGGGTTGGGTGGAAAGGTTGACGGGCAGAATGAGCGATCAGCCGAGAAGCACCAATGGCTGCATCTCACCAGACTGTCAGATCTCCCGATCGGCCGTCCGCACCCAGCGTCCCATCGGATCAAATCATCAAGAAGATCGTCGAGATACTCGTCGCGTAGTCGCCGAAGAATAGGCCTGAAAACAATCCGGCCTTGAGAAACGTGTTGGACAAACTCGGAAAGCGGAAGCGCCCGGAAGTGCGAGCCGAGATGAATACGATATGATGAATCATTTCCCTTCATGATCTCGAACATCGGCAGGTCTTCTGAAACCAGGAAATTGGCGTCACGGTTTATCGAGCCTCGCGGGTCACGGCCGTGCCCGACGTATTCCTCTGGCCACGATGGATAGCTCTTATCGAGGGGCGATGGAAGTTTTCGGAAAAACCAAAAGCAGAGGATGCCACATTCGCGATACTTCATCTGACGCGCTTTCGTTGTCTCAAGGTTCTGCCGCGACCACTGAATCTCAAACGCGATCCGGGTATTCTCTGCGTTCTGCCCCGCCACCTCAGTAAGCACATCGGCGCGCCATCCGTCACCTCGAGCTTCGGGCGTCACAGGTTGGTGAATATCTGCGCACGCACGCGTGATGGCAGTCTTGATCTCGATATGTTCGGGTGTCTCCGGCTTCCAGTCACAAGTCCGCGATCCTCGATGACAAAAATGCCTTGTCCCTTGCGGGCTGACACGCGGAAAGGCCTTTGCATCGCAGCAGGGCATCGTGAGCTGAAGCTCCTTCGATTGGCTCGCCCGCGTGAGCGAATGCCATTCTTCATCGCTCATGAGCGGAGCAATAAAATTCCTTCCGTGAGCAATGGCGCGGATTGGCATCTTCTTGGCGCGAATATCGCGCTAGGCTTGATTCACACTTCTCGCCGTCCGCTTTACATGGGAGAGGTTCGCCAAACGGCTGATGACCCGGAGACTTGCATGTTCACGGTGGTAAGTCCGCCAGGAAGCCTCCTGCTTTGAGTCTCGCATCTGTCGGCACCATTGATTGTCGGCATTATCGACAAGAGCAACATCCCCAAGGGACCAGCCGTTTGCCTGCATCCATCCGGTCGCGAGCGTTAAGAAAGTATTCGGCGGAGCATGATCGATGTGCCCGTCTGAGAAAGAAAGAATAGCGCCGGTGTAGGGACAAATGGGAAGGTTGTCCCCGACGTATGCCGCAGTCTTGTAGGCGACGATTTGAGAGACAATCGCGCGGCGAAGACCGTGGAAGACATCTCTCCGATCGTTGCTGCCGTCGATGCAGATATGGAAGCTCACGTCAGTCGCAGAGCCATCTAAGCGCACAATAACGAGGTGCCGAGTGGTTCTCCATTCCGGGTCGAGCTGAATCGTAAAGTGTGCGATACCGCCGCCAACCTTCTGCTTTGCCTCGGGATGAATGGCGACGAGATCACGAAGGAACAGATCGTCCATGCCAACGATCACCACGCTGTCCTCGTAGCGCTTGATAAGCTCCCGACAAAACGTTTTCGCTGCGGTCTTGGTGTCGAACTCCTTCGGACCGATTTGGATTGGAACGCGAGCCATACTAGATGTTTATGCCTCGAAGTAGGGGCGGTATTTTGGGGCCTCCCACTCACCGCTTTTCAAGTTCATCTGCTTCCGGGCCAAAGGAGAGAACATGGACTTCCGCTTCGTCCAAAACCGCAGCGTCATTTCGCGGAACAGCAGATCCTCTCCTTTGCTATCGAACCATTCGGAGAGCCACCAACGCCGGAGATTCGGTGGCATTACATGGCGCGGGAATGGAACGAACGTCTCACCGTATTTCCCAGGACCTGCGTAGAGGCTTTCTACGGCTCTGATCGTGATGTAGCTGCGCAGTTGGAGTAGGTAGCAGGTGCCATTGGCCATTTCCGGCCACTCCCCCGAAAAACACCATTCTTCAATGGCTGGGGCCACGCTTTCGCGGAACTGAAAAGCGAACATCTTCCAGCGGTCATGGTATCGCACCGCTCTCCACATGTCTGGGGTCAAAGGTTCCGGCAAATGATTATAGACACCCCAGCCGAGTTGCTCCATGCCACGACCAAGATCACACGTCAGATCAAACCACGCTTGGCGGTCGTCGCTTGGACTGTGTGAGTAGAGTTCCATATTTGAATTGAGGGGAGGCGGCTCGTCGGACAGTGATTTTGCCGGAGACGCCCGAAATCAGCAAGAGATCGCAGGCAAACGCGGATGCCGGAAGGGACGTTTGGCGCGTTCCTGAAGCTCCCAATCGGGAGCCTTCATCAACCACATCCTCAGTAGGAAGGAGGTGACCATCATGAACACTACCTAATCCAACCACTTACCCAGCAAAAAGGGCTTGCCGAGTTGGTCGCTTGGCAAGCCCTAAAGCTTTTTGGGCTCAAGAATGAACCCGTGCTGAACAGCGGCAAATCTTGGCTCCGAAGGCGCGCGAGTCAAGAAAAATGCCGAGTTTTTCTAACCGGAGAGGTGCGCCCTCGTCCCGGCAGGAAAATGAAAGTCGCGCACGTTGCCGAGGCCGACGCCCAGGTAACGGAGCGACGTGTCGCGCCCGTCTGAAAGGCTGGCTTTTGAATGTTGCTGCTCGTTCACCAATTTGGGGAGACGTGGATCTCAAGGCATTCTGCGCGACTACCGGCTACAGCCGTGAGCACGCGACGCGTGAGTTGTCTATGCTTCGCCGAGGAGGTGAACTGGCCTTTGAAACAAAGCTCCGCCGCAAGCGCGGTGCGAAGGTGGCGACGTGGGGCGTTATCGTGGCTGACCCAGCCAAGCTCAAGTTCGACCGACGCTCGCTCTTTTACGGCCGGGACGGAGAGCCGTTGCACAACTACACGACGCTGGCGGACGGCGGAGAAAAAATCCCGCCGACGATCATCCTGCCTGCGCCTCATCCCTCTGCACGCGGGAGGCCACGGACACGCGGTAGCACGCACGAAGCGATGATGAAAGCGCGCGGGCGTCCACCAAAGAAAACGGCACGGCCAGAATCAAGCCCGGTGCCGCCCGCCACGGCGCCGGCGTCTGCTCCCACCCCGGTGCAAGCGTCGCAACCCGAGCAGGTAGCAGAAAAATCTGATGAAAATCCCCGGCTCTGTGACAATCCACTGGAAGAGGATTACTTCGTAATTCAGCAGCAAGATTTACACGGCGCGCGGCGCGATGTTGCGCGGTCGCGCGGTGAGGGAGGAGGAGCAGCGCGTCCTGCGCTGAAACGAAAAGCGTTCAGCTTGCAGGCGCGGCTGGAAGCCTGCCATTGGGACAACTGCAAAGTGACCTTCAGCAGCCGCACAGCGCACAATTACGCGCTCCGAGCGCTCGTCGATGGCCACGCCGAGGAGCGCATTGTTTCGTGCTACGCCGATGCGTTGTTCGTCTGCCACGGATTCGCTGTCGATCGCTCGGCCAGCGCGGGGAAGGTCATCTTTTTCAACCCTTCATCCACCGTTGTGAAGGCTGCCGCATTGCTCGCGAAAGATGGATTGACGCGCCAAGACCGGATCATGCGATGGTATGCAAATCATCCGAGGCGCAACGTGGAACCTCCTCCTCCCCTGCCCGCTGACATCGAGGCGATCCGTGCGCAGATCGCCGCCACCTTTCCTCGCGACGAGCCGCCGCGCTCCAACAAGCGTCAGTAAACCTTCGGAAACTTCCCCGTCCGCCGAGCCTTGTTGAAGCCGGCGACGATGCAGGCGACGGTGCGGTCCGCCAACGCCTCGTCGGCAGCATCCGTAATCCGCGGCTGGACCTTAGCGGCGGGAACCTTTTTGGAGGAAGGCTTCATAGATTTCCGGGTGATCAACTTTGAGGCTGGTGAACTCATCGACGAAGAGACAATGCGCCATTTCCCGCAATTGGTCAACGCTGTGGCCCTGCACGCTTGCGAGTTCAGGCAGTGAAATGACTCGCGAAGGCTCGTCGCCGCCGTTTTGCAGGACGCGAACTTTGAGTCGGGTGCCGAACTCCTCCACAAGCTTGAAAAACGTTTTACGGGAGCGGAAATGAGTGGCCGCGATGTTGTCCAGCGTGACCGCCCGACCCATCTTGATGGCTCGCTTTACCACCATCCGCACCGTTTCAGCAAAGTCGCGAAAAACGTGAAGCACCGCCACGCGATGCCCCAGCGCGAGCGCCTCGCGAATTTTTGCTTGTGCGGCTTGATGGTCGGACAGCGTTCCATCGACGAGAATGTCGTAGTGCTCGTCCGTCTCCGGCTCCTCGCTTAGGAACTCGATCGCCGTGCTCTTGCCCGCGCCGGTGCCGCCGCTGGTGAACAGAATGCGCCAGCCCCTCGGCGGCGCAGTCCTGCGAATCTCGCGTCGGTAAATCTCATCGGCGAGCGCTTTGGCCGGGTTGTAAACCGCGCGGGAGAGTCGCGTTCTCGTCGCGTTGGTCGCGGTATAGTCCGCGCAAAGCTCGCGTGCTCGATCCGTGTCAATAACCGTCCCGAACCGCGCGAGGTAATCCGCAATCATTGCACCCAGCCGCTCCTGAATTTGCGCGGCAAATCTCGCCTCCACCTCGGCTTCAGCCGCGGAGAGATTTTGATTCTTCGGAATGCGCAGCGGGCCTTCGTAATCCATTCGTTAGAGGTTGTGACAAATGCGGAGTCGCGGGGCACTTCAATCTGACGGAGCCGGTTCGCTGATCTCGCGGACTTCGATTCGCTCGATAAACGCGCAGCCCCGAGCGACCAGGCCGGCGTAACGCGCCGGAGCTTCCCTGATCCAATCGACGCCAAGTTTTTGGAGCGCGAGTCCGAGTTCGCGCAGATTGCGGCCGTTCACGCGAACCTCGTGGGAGCTAAACGTGACGCACAGAATTTCGTTGTCTCCTTCGCGTTGAAGGTGCGCGAAGGCGAAGTGGCTGTATGGCAGGACGAAGAAAGCGCCGTTTTGCAAATCGACGCGCAGGGCTTGCGCCTGCGGATTATTTTCCCAAGCGACGAAGCCGGGCTCCGCTGGAGGAGCCGCGTCCCCGGAATTCTCGGCATTTGCTGGCTTCCGCTTCTTCATGGCGTCACTGCTTCGCGTTGCTCGACGGGTTGAGTTCTCCGTTTGGCAATGGCTTTGAATCTGCGCCAGGCGTCGGCCGCGAGTTGGCGCCCACGCACAATGCCGCGCACGAAGCGCCACCGCAGATGCTGCCGCTGCGCGACGCCGCGCCGATGCAGATCGAGCGCAAGCTCGCGGTCGCCAGAGCGCGCCACGTTCTCGCGAAGCTGCTCGGCGTCGCTCGTGAAAATCCTGATGCCTTTTCGTCCACGCGAGATGGTCACATACCACTGCTGCCGGTTGGTGGCCGCTCTCACCGCGGAGTCGGAGAAGAGCACGTAATCCACCGTCTTGCCCTGCGAGGCGTAGGAGGTCACGGCGTAGCCGCGCACGAACTGGCGGTAATCGCTGTTCAATGTGCGTCCATCTTTCAAAGCGATCCGGCCATCCGGTTCGATGCTTTGCACCGTCACCAGCTCGCCATTGGCGACTCGCTGGCCATCGCGCGTCTGTGCATTTGCCTTGAGCTGGAGCCGATCGCCCTCCGCGAGAGCCATGTCACGCTTTCGGCAGATCGTGACTCGTTTGAGCTGGCTCGCTGCGACGGTGCCCACCTTCCGCGCCGACTCCACGATCAAGCCTTTGTCGGTAATCCCGACGAGTTGCGCCGACTCGCCCTTGCGAAAAGCGCCGCAGTTCTGGTTGAACACGAGCACCGTCTCTGCGTCGTAAAATCTGCGTTCGCGTTTCTGCGC
This sequence comes from Spartobacteria bacterium, assembly GCA_031389825.1. Classification (GTDB taxonomy): domain Bacteria; phylum Verrucomicrobiota; class Verrucomicrobiia; order Chthoniobacterales; family Chthoniobacteraceae; genus JANMSW01. The sequence continues at coordinate 56,109 of JANMSW010000004.1, read as the reverse complement.
ATTGGTCAAATCAATGCGCTCCAGCGCGACAACCCGGTGTTCATCGGCGCCGATGAGGTTTCGCTCTTTGAGCCGGTCGCGCACGACTTCATTGACCCTGTGGATTTCCGACCAGGTCTGCGCCACGACGACGGTCGTCTGCCCCGTCCCTGCGAGATCGAGGTAATGTTCCGCGAGCTGCACTTGCTGGTTCGCCAGGGTGCATTCCACGAGGGCGCCGTTCGCGCAGAGCCGGTCGAAGGCTCCCTGGATGTCCCCCGCCGCGGCCTCCTTCACAGCGCGCCGGTATTCCTCGATGAACTCGCGCTCGCTTCGCGTGTTGGCGCGTCGCGGATCTTGCCGGCGGATTTCGTGCAGCTCGGCGGGACGCAGACCCGAATACTTCTCGATCGCCCGCAGTGCGTCCGACGCCTCGACGGCACCGTGCTGGCGCGTGTCGCCCGACGCAATGAGACGGCCGCTCATCGCCTGCACATACGACAGCAAAGCCTGCATTTGCTTGCCGCCGAGCTGCCCAGCTTCATCCAGGATCACGACAGCACTCCTCGCCATCTCCCGTCGCGTGAGGAATTCGCTGACAGTCTGAGCCTTCGCGAATCCATCGGCTTCGAGGTCGATGGCCTGCTGGCGCTGCGGAGCGATAACGCAAACGTGATGGCCCGCCTCCACCAATCCATCCCGCACCTCGCGCAACGCAAAGCTCTTGCCCGTGCCAGCCCCGCCTCGAAACAGCGTCATGAAGTCGCGGGAGTTTAGAATCTGCTCCACGGCCTGACGCTGGTCTGAGTCGAGCGCCGAGTTTCCGATGCGATGGACAGCAGTGAACGGCTCGCATTTGCCGATTCCATCGCGCGCACGATTCAGCACATCCCACTCGCGCCCCAGCGTTTCGCGCGTCGTCACCTTCTCCGGCTCATCACTGTCCCGGATGTAGTCACGGGCAACGCTTGTTTCCTTCAATCTCGCCACGTCGAGATTGGAGCCGCGCGCGTGTTCCAGCGCATGCCTCCACAACTCGTGTTCTCTCACCACAGATCGACGGTCGAAGAGATGCTCCTCCGCCCAACCCAGCGATTCCCCAGCACTCGCCGGCACCAGGGACGGCGGCCTTTGTCGCGCGATGCTGACACCCCTTGTGAGCGCTTGCTGATCGCCTTCCGACAACTGGCTGCCCCACAATTCCCGGAGTTCGGAGGCGCCAATGTCGCGCATTTTCCTCGCTCGCTCGTTGTGCGCAATGTTCTCGCGGATCGCAGCGACGTTCCCGGCTGCTTTCTCGGGCTCTCGCGCCAGCAGTTCGCTGGTTTTTTGATCAATCGCCAGATGCCGCTTCGAGAACCTCGTGCGCACTTCATCCGGGACGCCTTGAACGACGAAATCGCCGCGCGCCTGGTTCTCGATCACGTAGCCGAACCGCCCAAGTTCACGGGCGAGCTCGTGGTAATAGACGTTCTCGACAAACTTCTGCGCCGCGAGCATCTGGTAATTCTGCAACGCCTTCCAACGGCTCTCCGTCGCGTCATGCGTCGCGTTGAAGAGAATGCAATGGCTGTGCAGATGCGGATCGAGTGCCCGTGAAGTCTCGTGGCGGAACACTGCGCAAACGAAGTTGCCGGTGCGCCGATCTTTGAAACTGCCGGCACTCCGAACCCGAGTCGCCGCGAACTGTTCGAGTTCGACCACAGCCGCTTTGATGGCGCGATCATGGGCACCTGCAATCCGCTCGTCCGCACCGACCAACCCGAGAATGGAGACATCCTTGGGCGGCGAGATCGTGAAGTCGTAGAACACACGCCGATTGGAGGCTTCCCGATCCGCTCCCTTCTCATCGAGCGCCCATCGCGTCGTTTTGCGGCGTTGCGTCAGCAGTTCGCCGGTCTGCGGATGAAGATTCTCGCAGAGACTCAGGAACTCATTGCGCGCCACACGGCCGCGAAGTCCGAGCATTTCCGCACCTTTGCCGATCCATTGACCTGATACTTGCTCTCCTTCGCTGTAGTAATCACCCACGCAAAGATGCTCCTCGAAGTATTCCTTCGCAGTCTTCAGGTTGTATTGGGTTTTCGGTGAGAGCACGGGAACGGGAACTCTCTAGCTGAACCTTCCCCAAACAGGCTCCCGTTCCGGAGCTTCTTCTCTTCGCTCTTAGGCTTTCATACATACATGAAAGCAGCTCAGAGAAGAAGGGACGCCCTACCCCTAGCTTAGCGCTAGGCAGTTCTGTCACCGCGATGTCGCACGTCAGTATCTCGCGCAACTTGTCCGTGATTCCGTCGCAGGGCGCTTGCTGTAATCTTCTTGTCACAGGCTGTAACAATGCTGGCGCAGCGGGCGTATCCGACCTTCACCGGGCGTTGTCTCCGGTTGGCGCGGATGCGTCTCCGCAGCTTCACCTGCGTGTCGCTTTCGCTGTGCGCTCCTTGTCTCAAGGCTGTATCAGCGCGCGTCGCTCACCTGTCCCATGACCAGCGACTTGCAACAGCTCACTGACCTCTTCGATGCAAAGGTTCAATCCTTCGAGGGACCAACCGAACGACGCTTCCAGGTGCTGCTCCCCTTCAAAGAAGGGATCATTCGCCTTCGGGAGAAAAACGCTTCGTCCCGCACGATTGCCGAACTGCTCAAGCAACTCGGCGTCACCGTTTCACACAACACCGTCGCCCGCTTCTGCCGCGAACTCGCGGTCGTTGCAGCGAGGAAAACGCAGCAGCCCGGAGGTCCCCGGCCAGCCGCACCAGGCAAGGCTCCCCCGCCATCGGGCGCAGTCACCAAGCTACTGACCCATCGTCGGGAGGAATCGAAATCACCCGAACCCGAAGCCAGTGCTCGCGGACGTGGACCGCGAATCGCCGATCCGAAAAACGTCTAACCAAAATCATGCCCAAACAACTCAACATCATCGTCAACGGCAAAGGCGGCGTCGGGAAGAGCTTCTTCGCGACCAACTTTGTCCAATACCTGAAGGACCAGCAAATCGAGCATCGCGCGATCGACACCGACAACGAGAACTCGACGCTCAAGCGCTTTCATCGCGAGGCTGATTTCATCAACATCGACAAGGTGCAGGAGATCGACCTGCTCTTTGCCAGTCTGGAGGCGAGCAGTCTTGTCGTCGTGGATTGCCGGGCCGCTTCCACCGACATCTTCCTCGATTACTTTCGCGAGGTGCGGGTGTTCGAGTTGCTCGAAATGCTCGGCGCGTCGTTGACGGTCGTTTCGCCGGTCAATCACGAGGCAGATAGCGTGGAGCAGGTGAAGATCATCGCCGATGCACTCGGCGGGAAGTGCCGTTACGTCATCGTCAGAAATCAGGCGCACAGCGAGCAGTTCAGGATTTACGACAACAGCCGGACGCGAACCCGAGTGCTGGAGGAATTGGCCGGACGCGAGATCGTGATGCCCAGGCTCTACGACTGGCTCGTGACGGGGTTGAACGAGACGAACCTCTCGATGAGCGCGGCCATCGCCGGAAGCGACTTCAACCTCGTGGACCGGCAACGATTGAAGAACTGGCAGGCGCTATTTTATGAGCAGATCGACCTTGCCCGCGACCTCCTCTTGCCGGGCTCCGAGCAGACGCGAGGCTCGGGAAAAGGCAGGAAGAAAGCCACTCCGAGCGCCGAGGCGCCAGTGATCGCAACCCCGTGAATACCGAGGAACGAAATCTCGCGCTTCAGAACGCAGTTCTGGAATGGCAGAAGAAATACGGCATTCGCGATGGCGATCCGATGCTCGCTTCGCTGGAGTTGTTTCACATCTACCTGCGAACGTTTGAGCCATCGTCCACCGGTTCGCGCTCCCCGACTTTCGAGGAATTCCGCGAATCCATCGAGTTGCTGGATCAGCGAACGAAGAGCTTCGCGAAGCAAGCCGGGGAACTGATCCAAGAACTTCGGAGATTTCCCGTCGCCGCTCGCCAAGGACATTGGTTCTTCCTCGTCTTCATCACGCTCGCCGCTCTCGCGGCGGGCATGGCGATCGGGAAATACGTGCTGTGATGCTCCTCAATGCTTTCCTCGCGGCAGCGTCGGTGGCGGCAGGATTTTACGCGCTGCAAATCCTCGACGCGCCGGTGTCGCAAATCACGGCCGGCGCTTTCGGCCTGTTTACCTGCTATGTGCTGACGCTTCCACCGGCCACGCTGCGAAAGACAATCGTGCGCCTCGGTGGACTCTCTTGGACACGGGAGGACTTCTGCCGGGGTTGGCTCATTACCGGCGATACGGGTTCGGGAAAAACTCGCTCCGGCATCACGCCACTGCTTTATCAAATCTTCAAAAACGAGCCCGGCTGGGGCGGCGTTTGCATCGACGATAAAGGGCTCTATTGGGAGACGCTGTGCGAAATGGCCGCGCACTTCAATCGGCAGAGCGACCTCATCCTGCTCCAGGTGAAGCCCGACAACGCGCCTCCCGGCTGGAAACCACAGCACACGTATAATCTCACCTCCGACCGGAGCATTCCATCCAGCACCTACGCGAAGTTCGTCGTCGATACCGCGTCGAGTCTCGGGCAACAAGGCGACAAGGGTTTCTTCAAGAACCAGGCACAAACGCACATCGCGAAGGCGCTCGACGCACTTTACGAAATCCGCGCCGACGTGACGCTGGAGAATGCCTACAGCCTCTTGCTCGACGAGACGGACATGAAGGAAGCACTGAGCGACCTGCTGAATGGCTATCCGACTGAGCGGCGCAACGGACTCTACGATCATTTCAAAAACCGTTTTCTGAATCAGCCTCCCGAGCAGATCGGCGGCGTGAAGGAGACCATCGCGAACTATCTGCAATACTTCCTCACTCCCGAAATCAGTCAGGTCTTCTGCCCTGCCGAGAACACGTTCGACTTTGGCGAGATCGACCGCGGCAAGATCATCTGCGTCGCGATGCCGCAGAAGTTCCAGACCGAACGGCGATACGTGAACACCTTCCTCAAGATGCTTTTCTACACTCACGTCCTGCGCCGGTTCGACAAACCGAAGGAGCAGCGCCGGGACGACAACCTGCTCATCTTGTGGGCCGACGAAGCGCAACGCTTTGTAACCGCGAGTGAAGAAGGCATGAGCGACTACAACTCCGTGGACGTAATCCGCGAAGCCCAGGGAACCGTTGTCGCCGCCGCGCAATCCTCCACGTCATTCGTCCCGCCCTTGGGAAAGGACAAAGCCAAGGTCCTCACCTTAAATTTGCGGAACCGAATGATATTCAAGGCAGCCGACGAGGAGGGCGCGGTGGAAAGCGCAGACTTCCTCGGCAAAAAGAAAGTCATCAAACGTTCGTGGGGATTTTCGTATGGCCGGACGACCAGCAATTTCACTGAGCAGGAAGAGCACAAAATCAAACCGTATGTGCTGCGCAGTCTGCCGAGGCATACCTGCGTTTTGGTCCATGCCGAGCGGGGCTTTCGACGCCGACTTCTGCCGCCAATCGAGCCGACCGGGAAAATCTCACCGTGGTTCAAAAGAGGCTGGTTTTAAGGCGTCGCGCGCTTGTCGGCGAAATTGCGGTCAACATATTTCTTTCTCTCTGACGCGCGGTTCGTAAGTCGTTCATGCACGGGCCAAAGCGAAACATTCGGGAAATGCCGTTTGGTAAAATAGCGGCTATGACAGAATTAGAACGACCGATCAAAAGACGAAGCCGCTTGCCGTTTGGACACTACCGAAAGCGCATGGTGGTAATGCTGCATCCGGGCGACAAGATCGCGATGCGGCTGGAGAAAACACGCACTTGGTATTGGGCTGAATTGGATGACGTGTTTCGCATCCTCGCGCAATGGCACGCTGACCGTGAGCGCCAGCGCGCCCGCGAGAAACGCAAGTCACGAAGGCGCTAAAGCCGCGCTCCGCTCGCGCCGCAGCCCGCTCTGATCTAGATAAATGGATGCCACTTTTAATTGCTGCCGCCGGTGAAGCTGTCGTGTCCGATTGGATCGCGATCGAGATCGCGGTTCTCCAGATCTTTACGGTCTTCTTTCTCGTCTTTCTCAACGGCTTCTTCGTCGCCTCCGAATTCGCCATCGTCAAAGTGCGCGACAGCCAGATCGCCTCGCTCGCCGTGCAGGGCACGAAGCGGGTGAAGATCGCGCGCCACGTCATCGCGCACCTCGACGCGTATTTGTCCGCGACCCAGCTCGGCATCACGCTCGCCAGCCTGGCGCTCGGCTGGGTCGGCGAGCCCTTCATCGCCCATATGCTGCACCCGCTGTTTGTGCTCGCTGGCGTGAAGTCGGAAGCGGTCATCACCACGACCTCATTCACCATCGCGTTCGGCATCATCACCTTCCTGCACATCGTGCTCGGCGAACTCGCACCAAAATCGCTCGCGATCCGCAAGCCGGTGCCGACCACGCTTTGGGTGAGCCGTCCGCTCGAGCTCTTTTACCGCATCTTCAAGCCCGCGATCTGGCTGCTCCAAGGCGCGGCAAACTTTCTCCTCAAGCACCTCTTCCGCATCGAGCCCGTCGGCGAGCATGAGCTCGCGCACAGCGAGGAAGAGCTGCTCCTGCTCCTTGCCGAAAGCGCGCAGGCGAAAACGCTCACGGCGCTCGGGGCGCGGATTTCAGCGCGCGCGTTTGAATTGCAACACCTGACCGCACGCGACATCGCCACGCCACGCCCCGAGGTCGTCTTTCTCGATGAGGGCGAGTCCTTCGCCGGGAATCTGCGCCGCGCGAAACACTCCGGCCACACGCGTTTCCCGCTCTGCCGCGGGCATCTCGATGAAGCGCTCGGCCTCATCCACATCAAGGACATGATCGCGCTCGAAGGCGAGCCCGCGCCGGAGCTGGCCGCGATCAAGCGCGAGCTGCCGACCGTCCCGGAAATGATGACGCTCGAAAAGCTGCTCGACGTTTTCCTCACCCGCCGCGCGCACCTCGCGCTCGTCGTCGATGAATTCGGCGGTGCCGCCGGCATCGTCACACTCGACAACGTGATCGAGGAACTGGTCGGCGAGATTCAGGACGAGTTCGACGCCGAGCAGCCCGACGTTGAACGCGCGAGCGCCGATGAATTCACCGTGCGCGGCCGTCTCCCTCTGCACGAGTTGCGTGCGACCGGCATCGAAGTCGAGAGCAGCGAAGTCAGCACGGTGGGCGGCTACATCACGCAACTCCTCGGCCATCTGCCGAAGGAAGGCGAAACGCTGCGCATTGGCGAATACCTCGCGACGGTCACGAAGGGCGACGGCCGCCGCGTGCGCCGCGTGAAGTTTCAGCGACTCTCAACGGTGCAGGGCTCTTCGTGAGCTGCCCCAATGTAGGCTTCTACACAGTCTCGGAGATCGCCACTGTATCACGCGCCCTGATCGCCGCGGAAAAGGGCCGAGCCACTTCCAGGCAGTTGGCCGCTTCGTTGACGACCAGTTCACCGGTGGCGTGTCCGCCAGCGAGGAGATTGAAAGCGGCCGCGTCGCCGACGAACTTCTCGACCGTATCACGCATCGGGCGAGCACCGAGTCGGGCGTGGAATCCATGCCGGACTAGGAAAGGCAGCACCGCATTCGCAGCGATAAGCTCGCAACCTTTGCCGCGCAGGAAACTCAGTTCCGCATCGAGTAGCATTTGGGCGATTTCGAGTTGTGTCTCATACGTGAGCCGGTTGAAGACCAGCTTCTCGTTGATGCGGGCGTAGAGTTCGGGCCGCAGGGATTGTTGGGCGCGCGCCAGGACGTGGCGTTCCATCGTCGTGAACGTTGAGTGCTGGAGCGTCATCAGCTCCGACGAAGCGAGGTTCGAGGTGAACACCGTGTAGAAGCCGCTGACATCCAGCGTTTCGCCGCTCGCCATCGTCACGCGGCCGGCGTCGAGGATTTGCAGAAACACATCGAGGACGCGTGGATGAGCCTTTTCGATTTCATCGAACAGCAGCGTCCCACACTTCGCTTTGTCGGTCACCAGCGCGAGCGTTCCCCGCTCGCCAAGTTTTCCTCCGAGGAGAATTCCGAGGCTGTCCTGATTCTGGAACTCGGACATGTCGAAGCGGAATAGATGGCCAGGACCGAAGACGAAATTTGTAAAGTTGAAGGTGACTTCTGTTTTTCCAACTCCCGTCGGTCCGAGGAAGAGAAAGCTGCCGCGTGGCCGTAATCCTTTGGTGAGACCTAGCTCGCCGCGCTGGAGCAACGAGACAATGCGCGGCAACGCGTGATCCTGTCCCCGGATATGTTGTCGAAGGAACGGATGCAGTTCATTGAGCTGGGCTGCGCGCGAGGCGGTGTCGGCCGGTGGGTTCATGCGAAGCAGCGTAGTTTTCCGCTGACAACACTTGGCTCCCGATCGGGAGCCCGCGCTTTTTTCCACGAGCTACAACGCTCGCATGGTTAATTCATTCCTCACTTCATTCCGCGCCTCGCCGATTCTGGCGCAAGCCGCCGGCGGCCTAGCCGAAGGCGCCAGTCAGGCGATGGGCATCGTGATGCTCATCGGGTTTATCTTCGGAACCATCTGCGTCGTCGGCGGTGGTTTTGCCATTCGTCGCGGCGACACCGATGCGGGCAAGCTGTCCATCATCGGCGGGCTGATTATTGCCGGTGCGCCGGTGATCGTCAAAGCGCTGTTCACGGCTTTCGGGCTCGAAGGTTCGACGGTCGATGTCGGAGCGTTCCAATGAACCGCAACGAACTCCGCTTCACGGATACCAATAGCGCCGACGATTCGCGCGGTCGCACTTGGGGTCTCGACGGCAACCTCTTTTGGTATGTCGTCGGCGGAGTCTTCGTTTTTGTCATCACGCTGCTGCTGCTTTTCAGCGCGCTGAAGTTTTCGTTCTGGTCGGCTTTCGCCGTCGCCAGCGTGCCGCTCGCGCTCGTGCTCACCTACGTCCTTGGCTTTCGCCAAGGAAATCCGCCCGCCTACGACCTCGACTTGCTCGACCTTTGGCTGAACGGCGCTGGCTTCGCCCCGCATCCTCAGCGGCAACCCGCTCATCCCGACACTTACGATGTGGCCGCTTAAATCCATCTCCGAGTCCGCACCCAACGGCTACTTCCTGCGAGATCTCCTGATCTTCAACGGGCTGCAAGCCGGCGGTTATGTGGCGAAAGGTTTCATCTTCGAGCCGCCGGACTTCAATAACTCGCAGGTTGGAGAACTGAATGCCTTCCAAGACCAGCTCTCGATCCTGCTTGCGTCATTGAGCGACAATCAACGCCTCCAGGTGCAGTGGTTCTGCGACTCGGACTACCAGCACGAATTGCTGCGCTACAACGAGGAGACGAAGCGCGCCTCGAATGTCTGGACGCGCCGCTCGCGCAACGAACGCTTCGCCCGCTATTGGACAGCGATGACGGAGCGCCGGCTCCGTCGTCAAAAGCTGATCCTCTATTTCTCCCGAGCGATCGTGGATTCGCCGGCATTCGGCGAAACGGCGAAGCGCCTGACGTCTCATTACGACCACGTCCTCGACCAGCTCCAACAGGAGTTCGAGCAGATTCACCAAACGCTGACCGGAATCTTCGCCGGGCAAGGCGCACGCATCATCCCGATGAGCGACGCGCAGCACTACCGCCACTACGCTTCCTTCCTCAACCCATCGCTGGCGGAGCGATTCGACTACGACGCGACGAGTACCTTCGACCCGCTTCTCTCGATCCAGGACAATTGCTGGCACAGCGAAGGCAGCGGGCAATCGGACTTCGGATTCTGGATGGATGGTCACTATCATTCGATCATCGTGCTCCATCGGTGGCCGAAGGTGACTTTTCCCGGTGTCATCCACCGACTGACGAATCTGCGGCTCCTCGACTACACGATCACGGTGAACGTCGATCCAATCCCGATTCGGAAGGAGATCGTGCGGGAGGAGAAAGCGCACGAGCGCCTCGCCGGTGACTACGCGAGCGAGAAGAAGCTCTCGTTGCTCACGGTCATGCAGAAGAAAGAGCGCAAGATCGCCGCGCTCATGCAGGGGCACACGCTTCCGTTCAATGCACTCTTCGTTGTCCGCGCGTGGGACAAGACAAAAGTAGGGCTAACGGCGAAGACGAGCGCCATCAAAAACGCGATCAACTCGATGAACAGCGCACAGTATTTCGAGAGCACTCTGCCGAGCACGACGCGGAAACTTTTCTTCCAGACATGGCCCGGCTGGCTGTGGGGCCGTTACGACTACCGGAAACTCTACGCTGAACACCAATACCTTGCCGACATGCTGCCGGTGAACGCGACTTTCACCGGACATCTCGAAACCGCGGAGGCGATCTACGATGGAAACGGCGCGAACCTTGTCGGAATCAAAACATTCTCAGGAACGAAGGGTGAGCAGTCGCCACAGCACGCCGTTTTGCTCGGTATGAGCGGCACCGGCAAATCGGTGACGGTGTGTGACCTACTTTCGCAGACCGAGCTTTACTACGATTACACCGTGCTGATTGAGGAAGGGCTCTCCTACGGCATCTACACGCAGACCGTGGAGCCAAACGCGCAGCCGATCATTCTTCAGCCGGACGGCTCGTTGACGATCAACTACCTCGACACGGCTGGTCTCCCGCTAACTTCGTTGCACCTATCCAGCGCGACGGCGCTCGTCGCGCGGATGTCGGGCGTGAGCCAGGATGAGGAGAAGCAGATGCTGCGACAGGCGCAGATCGCGAAGTTCATCAGCCAGCTCTACGAGGACGCCTATCAGGACTGGATGAAGCGACATCCAGACAAGCTCATTCCAGTCGCCCGTCACGCTTGCGCCTTGTATCATTACCGGCGCGAGCGGATGCCAGCGGGTGCGACGACGCTCGATGGCTACGTCGATTTTCGCGACTGGTATAAAGGGCACGAGGACGAGGCCCACGATTTCCTCACCCGCTTCGACGAAGCGCAGGTGCTGCGGTTTCTAAAGAGCGACGAGACGGCGCGCGAGGTGCGAAGCGTCGCATTCTCATACTTCACGCGGGCGGACTATCCGACTCACCGGATGCTGCAAGAACTGATGCAACTGGAAGCCTCGGGCGCGGATCGCGAGCAGATCATTCGGATCGCCACGCTCCTCCTGCCGTGGTGCCGCGACGGCAATTACGGCGCACTCTTCGATGGCGAATCAAACATTTCGCTGACCGGCAAGATCGCGCACTTCGAGTTGGGCTACATCCCGGAGTCGGCGAAAGAACTCAAGTCAGCGGCAGGCTTCCTCATCACCAACTATACGCGCCAGCACATCATGACGATGCCGCGGGCGCTGCGGAAGCGCATCGTCTATGAGGAGGTCGCTCGCTTCCTCGACATCCCCGAAGGCGAAAAGATCGTTCGAGAGAGCTATGCGCAGATGCGCAAGTTCAACACCTGGAACATCGCGATCGTGCAGCAATACAGCCGATTCAAGGAGAGCAAGATTCGGTCGGCGGTCTTCGGGAACAGCCGGCAATTCTTTCTGATGAAACAGAACGACCGAACGGACCTCGATGACATCTCGCAAGACATCGCGCTACCCGAAGTAACCAAGCAGAGCATCATGAACTATCCGTCACCGGAGCAGCAGACCGGGCAGAAGTATTCGGCGTTCACCTACTACCACATCGACAATCTTCGGCCTCTCTGCGGAACGGTCCACAATATCGCCTCGCGGGAGATGCTTTATTGCAGCAGTACGAGTGGCGAGCACTTTGAAAAGCGCGCGCGGGAACTGAAGGGGCATACCGACATTCTGGAAGGGATCGCCGCCCACGCCAACGGCGGCATTCCCACAGAGGAGGTCGCACCGCTATGAGAGCGCTAATCATTCTCGCTCCGCTATGCTTGTCGCTCCTCAGCGGCTGTGCCGGCACGACCCGAGTCGCCACGGACACGCTCGCCGCAGGCGTCGGCGGCGGTGCGGCAAATCTCCTCAGCAAAGGCAATCCGATCGCGACCGCGGCGGGCGCGGCGGGCGGCGTCTTGCTCGGCGAAACCCTGAACTACGCGAATGAGAACAGCGCCAACAAGGCGCGGCTCGAAGGCTACAACAAGGGCCGTAGCGATGCAGTGAAGCAACAGTATTGGGTGCAGGTGAACCAGCAGAAGGCCGCGGAGGGACAAGGCTTCGACGAAAACATCAGCCTCTTCGACATACCGATCCCCGAGCAGCGCATCGACGGCGTGATTCTGAAGCCAACCACCAAAACCCTGAGAATTGAGGAGTAGCCTTATGATCAAACCATTCAATCCCCATGAACCTAACCTCGACCGCATCGACGACGCAGAGCAAATGCGCCGGGATCGCGAAGAGCAGCTTCGCCAGGACCAGGAACGACTTCGGCAGCAGGAGCAGGAACGCCTGCGTCGCCAGGAGGAACTGCAACGCCATCACGGCCAGCGCCCCTAAAGTTCTAACATCCACGCCATGAAAAAACACCAGCTAGTTCTTATCGTCGCAATCATGCTCGCCCAAACTCCGGTGCGAGCACAGCTCATCGTCGAAGACCCCATCTCCATTGCCCAGGATGCCATAGATAGCGTCGTGGACCTCGCGGAATACGTCGAGATGGTCAACAACCAGGTCCAGCAAATCAATACGATGGTGCAGGAGTTGCAGCAGGTCACCGCCTACGTCAAAGCGTTCGGCGATCCGGCCTCCCTCTTGGAGATTACGGGAGTTAGCGGCCTCATCGCTGACCTTCAACAAAGCGGAGTCGGCCAGACGATTGCTGAGTTGCAGGAGCTTGCACAAGGCGCGGAGGCATTGAAGGCCAATGTGAATGGTCTCTATGGCTCCATTGAGGACATTAGCCTTTCTGGAGTGAAGGTTCCGCGCCCCGAGGAGCTATATCGGAAGTTCGCCGCGGTGGACCGAGCGACGGATAACTACACCGCCGTCTATGATGATGTATCCACGAGGCGGAAGGCGTTGAAAGGCGAGATGGTGGCGACGACGCAGAAGCTTCAGTCGTCCAGCACCGACGCCGAGACACAGAAACTCGCAGGTGTTGTTGCCGGGCAGGGTGCGGAGCTCGAGGCGCTGGATCGCGAGGTGCAGTTCGCGACTTCCCAGGCGGTCATGCAGGACATTTCCAATCGCAACGACGCGGAGAAGCGCCAGAACGCCCACACCGAGGAAATCGCAGCCGACCGGCACGACGCGATGAAGAAGGCGGGTGCGATGCTCGTTCCAGACGTGGCCAACGACATCCTTCAGGAGGTTGGTAAGCGCTAATGAAAACGAAACTGATCCTCCTTCTTGTTGTGATCGCGTTGGCCATCACAGCGGCAGCCATTTTTGTCGCGAAGCAGCAGCATTCAGCCGCGCAGGAAAAGCATGAGGCCGAACACGGGCGCCAACGCGCCGTTGAGGAATACCACGATGCTCGCAAGAAAACCGGCGAATTCCTCGTGCCTGATACGGGCAACGACATCTTGGGCGACATCAAAAAACAGGCGAAGCGTCCGGTCGCGCCGCCGTCCGCTACCACTCCCGCGCCGTGATCCTCGCCGCGTCGCTTCCCACTTTTGCGCGGCTGTTCCCGAATTTCCCGGAGCAGTGCAAGACGCTCTATACGCTGCTCATGCCGGTCGCAGTCGTGCTCCTGGTCGTCGCGCTGATCGGCATCATGAAACAAGCGAACACCCCGCGAACGATGCTCCGGCCGATCGTGAAGCTCCTCATGGTCGTGATGGCGATTGCCTTGTGGAGTGACTGGACGGCGGCGGCAAGCGGTGCCGCAAAAACTGTGATCGAGAAGATGGACGCGAATCCTTCGGCAGCAGCGCAGAAGTATGTCGAAATCCTCGTCTCCAAGGAAGAGCCGAAGAGCAAAGACGGATGGTTTGGGCTGCCGAGCGCCGCGCAGATGTATGAGGCCGTTCTCTGGGGAATCCTGACGCTCATCGGGATCGTCGCGCAGTTCATGATTTGGGCGGCCTACATCCTTCAGCAGTTCTTGCTCGGCCTTGCCTTCGCTTTCGCGCCGATCTTCCTCAGTTTTCTGGCGCTGCAAGCGACGGGCTTCATTGGCTCAAAATACATTATGGGAGTGGTCGGCATCATTTGTTGGCCGCTTGGCTGGGCCGCAGCATCCATTGGCACGAGCAACCTGATCGACGTTGCCACCGAGCAGAAACTCGTCGTCCTGACAAACGTCTATGGCCTCCAAACGATCCTCGCAGCGGCGATTATCGGCGGTTGGATTATCATCACGACTCTTATCGCTCCGGTAATCATCCAAGGCGCGATCGCCACGGGAGCCCAAGTCGGAGGCGCTCTTCTCAGTGGCGTGCTGACCACAGGCGCTGCCGCCGCAACCGCTGGCGCAACGACCGCAGCAACACTCGGGGCTTACGGAGCGGGCGCTGGAATGGCCTTCGCTGGCGGCGCCGCGGCTTCGGCCGGAAACATCGCCGGGTCCACCATGCAGGGAGGAGGACCGCCGCTGACAGGCGGCATGATCGAGCGGGTTGCACCGCTCATCGCTCATTCCAGAAGTTCGTCCTCCTCGGATGACTCAGGCGGCTCTCGCGAGAGCGGAGACACCGGAAGTAGCGGTTCGGGAAGCGGCAACGGCGCGGGAGCCGACGCTCGGCAGAGCGGATACAACGCGCAGGACGCGGCAAACGACGGAGCCGTTGCCGACATGGTCGATCAATCCAGGCGGCGGAACGACGCCACGACATGAACGCCTCATCTGCTCTCTCGAATCCGGAGGCCGTGCGGGAAACTCCGGTGACGACCACCACGGCGCAGCGACCGAAGAATGCTGCGAATCCTGTGCGAGTATTTGTCGATAAGGATCGACTCGCCTTCTTCTGGTTCCTGATCGCTCTTTTGGCGATCGGCTGCGCCATCGGCTCTCCGCTCTATTTGATCAACAGATTCAAGCAGCGGGAGCGCGTCGTGATCGTTGATCCCGCGGGGACTTACTACATCTCGCCGTTGCTCGACTTTCAGGAGGCCAAGCAATTCCACGCGCAGCAGTCCACTCTTGCTGCCGTCGCCCTCCTCGACCGCAACCCCAAGGGGTTCGATAACCCGGAACTCATCAAGCAAATGTTCCTGAAGGTTGCTTACGCCAAGGCGATTAAGCAGCAGGGGTCCGAGGAGAACGAATTCAAGTCCAAGCAGCTCCACCAGAAGGTTGAGATTGCTCAAATTGACATTCTGGAAACGCGGGAAAACTTCGTTCTTACGCAAGTAACCGGGCAATTGATCCGCACGGGCGTCTTTGAGGCGAAAGCATTCAGCGAAGCGGTGCCATTCAAGCTCGCGTTCAAAATGCAGCGCAACCCGGACATGGCCAAGAACGGTCGCTTTCCGACCGCAGTCAGCAATTTCAAATATGAACCGTCGCATTAGGCTTCCGTGGATCGCGGTTATTTTGTGGATCGTCGCCAGCGGATTCGCGAGCGCGGCTGACGCGAACAAGCAGGTCAAAGACCTCGATCTCGACGAGCACGTCGTTTACACCATTCCGGTCTCCGGTTCGCGGGTTACGACCATTAGCTTCCCAGGCCCGATCGCGGCCATTGATGCCGCGCTTGTCACGACTGACGCCAAGCACGCAGGTGGATTCCAGCTCGCACACACGAAGGGCTCCTACTTCTTCTCCGTCCGAAGTTTGGTGAAGGAGGCAGTGACCAACGTCAATGTCCGCTGGAACAACAAGACCTACGTTCTCGAATTGCAGGAGAGCAAAGCGCCACTGCTCTCGGTGATTTTCCATCATGCGAATGGAAAGGTTCGCGCACCGGGCAGCGCCGTGACGCCGGGCAGATTACTGGGGCTGCTCGACAAAGCGAAAGCCTATCCGCTGCTTAAAGCGAATCATCCCGAAGCTATCGAGAAGGTGGACTACCTCCACTACGGCGAGAAGCCACCCGTAATGGACTACGGGGATTTTGAAGCGCGTCTCGATGAAGCCTTTCGCTTTGATCCTGAAGACACCCTGATCTTCCGGGTCAGCCTGCGCAATAAGACTGACAAGGAGATCGTCTATAACTCGCGGGGCTTCTCTCTTCGTGTAGGGGAGCGGCTTTTCTTTCAGTCGATTAGCGACGCAAGCGGTATCATTCCGCCGAAAGGTGACTCGCCAGCCTACTTCGCCATCACCGGAACTCCGACCGGCGGACGCAATGACGTATCGCTGAAGAACGAGTTTTCGGTGCTTGTGGCGCGGACTGACAAAGACACAACCGCTGTGGATGATGACCTGCCGCGCGGCAGCCAGGTGGGATTCAAGAAATGACTCCGCGAAGCACCATCAATTTCTTCCGGCATTCACGGACGGGAACGTTCCTCGTTTTCCTCGTCCTGCTCGGAATCGGCTACATCCTTTACGTTCGCTTCAAGCCCCCGACGAGGACGGCGGCCACCACGCTCGAACGGCCCGAGACGCAAAAGTCGCAGGTCGTCGAAACGGTGACGCGGGATATGACCGCGTTTAACCCGCCCAAGGATGTTCCGGCGAAGGCCACGCCGCCGCCGAGCCCTGCGCCAGCGAGAGGCCAGGCCAAGGCGCCCGAGTTGCCGCCCATCAGCCTCTTTGCGGACTCCCCGAGCGCCGAGCAAGCTGGCGATCAACTGAGCGATGATTATGCGCCTTTTGGCCGCCTCATCCGCTGTGAACTGATCGTCACGGTCGATTCGTCGTCGATCAATACGCCGATCGTTGGCCTGACTACGGACGACATCTGGCATGACGGACGCCTGATTGTTCCAGCCGGGACGGAGGTGCATGGCACTGCAAAGGTAGATCGTGTTCGTGAACGGATCGCCAGCAGCGGCGGATGGACGCTCGTTTGGCAAACGGGCGAAGAGTTGAGGCTGAGCGGCATCGCCTTGGATCGCGAGAAGGAACAGGAGACCGAGGGGTGGGGCATCACCGATGGAAGCGCGGGCCTGCGTGGGCAGCTCATCAAGAGCGACGACCTGGCGGAGATCAAACTGTTTGCCGCCACCTTCCTGAGCGGAGCGGCCGGTGCCTTTACGCAGCAAGAGCAAACTCTTTTCGGTTCGCGTGCCGTGCCGTCTCTTCAAAATGCGCCGCTCGTGGGCGCGCAGCAGGTCCTCAATACCTACGCCAAGCAGATCCTCGATACCATCCAGCGCGACGGCTTTTACGTCCGCGTTCCCGCGGGCAAGCAGTTCTATCTCTACGCCACGCAGACCATCGACAAGGCGAAGGCGGTGCTTGGCGGAACCCGTTTCGCAAAGGTCGTGGAGGAAGAGTCAAAGGATGTGGATCCAATCGACCAATTGCGCCGCCAGTTGATCCGCCGTGCGTCGCAGAACGCGGCGCAACCCGTGCCGTCCGCTGCGGGCCAAACACCCACCCTTGCTCCTCAATGATGAAAACTGCCCTGTTTCTTCTAACGGCTGCCTTGCTTTCCGGCTGCGCGAGCCATCGCGCTCCCTCCGTGGGAGTTCGCCCTCGCACGGTCCCAGGCACGACATTGCCGAGCGAAGGAATTGAGAGCGTGCGCTACGCCGAGAATCTCAAGGCGTATCCTCTGGCCCGTTATATCGACCCCAACAACCGCCGCCTCATGCACGAGGCTCATACCATCTATCGCGTGGAAACCACGCCACGGTGGAATCTTCACTCGGAGCAACTGGCGACTATCCAGCGCGGACCCGACGTACGCTCGTCGAATCGTGTGAGCAGTGCGGCTCCCGAGCGCGACGAGCTGATCGTGGAGCTAAATCGCCAGAAGGAAGCTACACGCGCTGTTATCCAGGGTAGCCAAGCCCTTTCGCAGAAACTCAACCAGCTCGGCGAGTCGGTGCAGCAGACCAAACATGTCGCCGCGGAGAATGTGGTCTTGAAACGCGAAGTGGATGCTACTCAACAGCGCCTCAACGCACTCGAAGTGGAGTTGCGTCGGCAAAAACAGCCCAAATCCGGACCGGCTGCGGAAGAACCCTCTGAGAAGTCGGATTGGTAGAAACCGCGACTTTTCCCAACCAAGAAACAGCGAACCACAAAACCATAAGCCATGAAAGACACACGCAGCATCACCATCGAAATTAGTGAAGAAAAATACGACATGTATGTCCAAGCGGACCAGGAGATCAAACGGCGGCTCGGGAAGTCACCCGGCATCCCGTTCCTGATGGCGCTCATCGTCGAGAACGAGGAAGACGCCATCGACCTCGCAGGCATCTGCTGCGCAGCAATCTTCCATTCTTCGGAGTTGCTGGCGGCGGCTCACTAAACATCCCAACACTTAACTGGAACCAAAGAATATGCTCAGAGGACGCAACAAACCAGAAAATGGCGGCGACGCTTCAGCCGCGGAATCGCAACCGCAGTTCAAAGAGAACCCGCAGGTCAACGCGAAGATCGACGACTACATCCGCGCCAATCCCAAACATTGGGAATATATCAAGTCGATGACGCCGGACCGCATGGCTCGCGCGCTCGTGCTGAACGAGGTGCAGAAGCAGGATCGCCAAGTCAAGATGACCGCCGGCGTTTTGAAGAAACTCGATCAGAACCCGGAGATGAAGAAGGCACTGCAAGCCGCGGTGAAGGACGTGCCCCAGGATCAACGCGAGAAGGTCATGGCTTCCATGGCCATGAAAGCCATGCGCTCGATGAAACCGCGCGAGACGCAGCAGGCGCCGGCACAGGGCGTTGCCGTCTGAGACCATCACGCTGCCGTGCCGCCGCACGATGCTCAAACGCGCCTCCTCGGATTCTGAGCCCGATTGGACTCGCTCGCTGAAAGACGCGCTTCGTGCCGGAGTCCTTGCCATGCAAGACCCACTGATCGCCGAGCAAGTCGAGCGCTACTTTCGCGATCATCCGACCTACAGCCGTGACGCGGTGCATGTCGCCGCGGTGGCGTGCCGCTTGGTTTTGAAGCGCGGCGAAACAGCCTCTCACACATCCGACACCGCCCGTGGGCAGCGACCGTAGGACTGCCAAACGCTTTGCGTCTCCGAAAGTCCCGCTATGCTGAAGCGCAACGGAAAGGCCGTCCAAGCCGACCATGACCAGCTCGACCTCTTCAACTTCGCCCGCACGCGTGAGCCAGCCCATTTACCTGACCCAATACGGATTGATGGCCGAGAAGCATTGGCGGGAGTTTCGACCGGCAATGGTGCGGGAGCTGGAGGCAAAGGGGACGTTAATGGAAGCGCTATTCGAGGCGCAGGAGACGACGCTGGACGAAATGGAAACGCTCACCCGCAAGCTGGAAACGGAGCAGGGCCTGACGATGCAGCAGGCGCAGGATCAAGCATGGGAGACGATTCGGGAGAAGTATATTCTCCTCCCGCCCGAGAGCGCGAACGACTAAACGAGCGCAACTATCGGATCACCGCGGCGGATCGAGTCGGCGAGGGTTCGCTAAAGCAGAAGTGCCGGGACAACTTTGCGGCGATCGAATTGGTGCGACGGCTCGACGACGAAGGTCGCGCGGCGACGGACGACGAAAAACGGGTGCTCGTGAGATATGTGGGCTGGGGCGGGATTCCGCAGGTATTTGCCTGGAATGAAGCGCCAGACTGGCAGGCGGAACGGGAGCGACTCAAAGCGCTTTTGAGCACGGAAGAATACGAGGCGGCGCGCGCCTCGACCCTCAACGCACACTACACGGCGCCGGTCGTCATTCGCGGGATTTACGATGCGGTGGAGCGGCTTGGATTTCAGCACGGGCGGGTGCTGGAGCCGGCCGCGGGGATCGGACACTTCTTCGGTTTAATGCCGGAGGAGATGTGCGCGCGGTCGCGGCTGACTGGCGTCGAACTCGATCCACTCACCGCGGGCATCGCCAAGGCGCTCTATCCTGACGCGGACATCCGCGCTCAAGGCTTCGAGAAGGCCGCGCTGGTGGATGGCGCGTTTGACCTTGCGATTTCCAATGTGCCTTTCGGCGATTACAAGGTGATCGACCCGAAGTTCGCGGACCGGAACTTCCTCGTTCACGACTATTTCTTCGCGAAAGGAATCGAGAAGGTGAAGCCGGGCGGGTTGGTCGTATTCATCACTTCTAAAGGAACGCTCGATAAGGTGAACGCGAGCCTCCGCGACTATCTCAACGAGCGAGCCAATCTTGTCGCGGCAATACGACTGCCGAACGATGCATTCAAACAGAACGCCAATACTGAGGTCACGACGGACATCGTGTTC
Organism: Spartobacteria bacterium; assembly: GCA_031389825.1. Lineage (GTDB taxonomy): Bacteria > Verrucomicrobiota > Verrucomicrobiia > Chthoniobacterales > Chthoniobacteraceae > JANMSW01. Next base: position 36,076 of record JANMSW010000004.1, on the reverse strand, counting down.
CTCCGCAAGCTCGCGGTGGGGGAGCGACCTTCGAGCCCGGCGTGGCTCAATCTTGCGGAGCATCAAAATGAGGAGGGCGTGGCATTTCAGATCAACGAATACTTCGCCGCCAATCCGCACATGATGCTTGGGAAGATGGCCGAGGAGGGGAAACTGTATCGCGGTAACGAGGCGGCGTTAGTCCCGGATGGGCGAGACCTGGCGCTAGCATTGCGCGGTGCGGTCGAGGCTCTGCCGGGCGGCATTTGCCAAATGCCGGAAGAGCGGACCAGCCGGCGTGCGGTTGCGCCGGTCGAGATTCTTGCGCCGAGCTATGTGAAGGAGAACGCTTTCGTGTTGCACGATGGTACGATCACGGTTCGCACCGGTCCGACGCTTACGCCGGTGACCGGCCTCCCGGATGAAACCGCGCGCCGCATTCGCGGGCTCATCAAAGTGCGCGACGCATTGCGCGCGACCTTGCGCTCCCAGCTTGACGGATCGAACGACGCAGAGGTGATCGATGCGCGCCGGGTGCTCAACTTGCAATACGACTCATTTGTCGGGCGCTTCGGGGCGATCAATGACAACGCCAACCGCCGCGCCTTCCGTGGCGACCCGGACTTGCCGCTGCTCGGCTCGCTCGAAGACTACAACGACGAGACGAAGAAAGCGGTCAAGATGGCGATCTTCCGCGAGCGGACGATCCATCAGCCGAAGGCCGCGGTTCTCGCGGAATCCGCGGCGGACGCTCTCGTGCTTTCGCTCAATGAAACGGGGCGCGCCGACTTGCCGCGCATGGAAGCACTGCTGCGCAAACCGGCTGAAGAGTTCCTGCCGGAACTGAAGGGGTTGATCTATCGCAACCCACAAACTGAGCAGTGGGAAACCGAGGATGAATATCTCTCGGGCGAAGTCCGGGCGAAGCTCGCCGACGCTCGCGCCGCGGCGGCTGCCAATCCGGCTTACCAGGAAAACGTCACGGCGCTGGAAGCGGTGCAGCCGGCCGACCTCACGCCCTCGGAGATCGACGCACGGCTCGGCGCGGTCTGGATTCCATCGGCGGATGTCGAGAGCTTTGCCAAGGCACTGCTCGGCGCGGAAGGCGTGACCGTGGCGCACGCGGCAGCCGTGGGAACTTGGTTCGTGCGGGGCGACTATGGCGCCCGCGCCAGCGTCGCGAACACGACGGAGTGGGGCACGGCGCGATACTCGGCCATCGAGCTAATTCAGGACGCGCTGAATCTCAAGACGCCGACGGTGTATGACACCGATACGAAGAAGGATGCGCCCGTCATCAATGCTCAGCAGACCGAGGGGGCGCGCGACAAGATGGAGAAGATCAAGGAGCGCTTCAAATCGTGGGTGTGGGAGGACGACGAACGCCGGGAACGGCTCTGCCGCAAATACAATGACGACTTCAACAGCGTGCGGCTGCGCGTCTTCAACGGCAGCCATCTCACCCTGCCCGCGAGCAGCCAGCAGATCACGCTGCGCCCGCATCAAAAGAACGCCATCTGGCGAATCGTGCAAAGCGACAACACGCTGCTCGCGCACGCCGTTGGAGCCGGCAAGACCTATACGATGGTCGCTGCGGGCATCGAGCTGAAGCGGCTAGGGCTGGCGACCAAGCCGATGTTCGCCGTGCCGAATCACATGCTCGCGCAGTTCTCCTCGGAACTACTGACGCTCTATCCCACCGCCAATATTCTCGTCGCTGGCAAGGAGGATTTTGAGGCATCGAAACGGGCGCGGCTGTTCAGCCGAATCGCGACGGGCAACTGGGATGGCGTGATCGTCACGCATTCCTCATTCGAGAAGATTCCAGTGTCGCTGGAAACCCGGCAGGCTTTCATCGGCGAGCAGATCCGCGAACTCGAAACGGCGATCCGTGAGCAGAAAGGCGAGCGTGGAACCCGGCTGGTGAAAGAACTCGAGCGCGTGAAAAAGAAGCTCACCGCAAAGCTCGAAACGCTTTCTGCCGATCAAAAGAAGGACAACACGCTGACCTTCGAGGAACTGGGCATCGACCGGCTGTTCATAGACGAGGCGCACAAGTTCAAGAATCTCTTCTACGTCACCAAGATGACGCGCGTCGCAGGCCTCCCGCAGACAGCATCCGAGCGCGCGTTCGACCTTTTTCTCAAGGTCCAGCACATCCAGGAGAAGAACAAAGGCGGCGGTGTGGTTTTCGCCACAGGCACGCCTATCTCCAACACGATGGCGGAGATGTTCACCATGCAGCGTTACTTGCAGATGACAGCGCTGAGACGGAATCAGTTACAGCACTTCGACTCATGGGCTGGCACTTTCGGCGAAACGGTGACGGCGATGGAACTGAGTCCGGACGGCAGCGGCTACCGGCTGCAAAGTCGATTTGCGCGGTTCGTCAACGTGCCGGAACTCATGCAGCAATTCCGCCAGGTCGCCGACGTACAGACGGCGGAGATGCTCAAACTACCGGTGCCAAAAATGGAACAAGGCCGCCCGATCACCGTGAGCGCGCCGAACACCCCGGAGTTGAAGCGCTTCGTGGATCAGCTCGTGAAGCGCACCGAGAAGATCAAAAGCGGCAAGGTCGATCCGCGTGATGACAACATGCTCAAGATTACGACCGAAGGCCGAAAAGCCGCGCTGGATCTTCGTCTCGTGCTGCCGCACGTCCGCGACAACCCGGACTCGAAGACCAACATGGCCGTGGAGAAGATTCATCAAGTCTGGCTCGACTCGACGGCGACGAAAGGCGCGCAGCTCGTCTTCTGCGATCTCTCTACGCCGCAGCCCGGTGGTCGCGGCTTCTCGGTCTATGATGACGTGCGGGACAAACTCCTCGCGAAAGGTATTCCTTCCGATGACATCGCCTTCATCCAGGACTGCGATGATGACACCGCGAAGGCTTCGCTTTTCAAGAATGTGCGCGAAGGCAAAGTGCGCGTGCTGCTCGGCAGCACGGCGAAGATGGGGGAGGGAACCAACGTCCAAAAGCGCCTTGTCGCATTGCATCATCTCGATGCGCCGTGGCGTCCCGCGGACATTGAGCAGCGGGATGGCCGCATTCTGCGCCAGGGCAATGAGAACGAATACGTGAAGGTTTTCCGGTATGTCACCGAAGGCAGTTTCGACGCCTACATGTGGCAGACGCTGGAAACGAAGTGTCGCTTCATCGCGCAGGTGATGAACGGCGACGCGACCGTGCGCCGCGCCGAGGACGTGGACGCCGCGGCGCTGACTTACGCCGAGGTGAAGGCGATCGCGTCCGGCAATCCGCTCGTCATCGAAAAGGCGCACATCGACGCCGAAGTCATGCGCCTGACCCGGCTCAAAAAGCAGCACGCCGAAAGCCGGTATCAAATGCGTTACCGCATCAAATCGCTCGGGGAGAGCGCGCAGATCGCCGAGCGCCACATCGCCAGCATCCGCGAAGACCTGCGCACGCGGACGAGCACGCGCGGCGACGATTTCACCATGACGGTTTTGAAGGAGACGTTCACCGACCGCACGAAAGCCGGCCGCGCCCTCGTCTTCCTCGCCGCGGCGATGAAGCCGTTTCAGACCAGCAAGCAAATCGGAATGATCGCCGGATTTCCAATCACCCTTCAGCGGCTGGAGGCCCGCACCAGCGCCGCCATCCACGGCAAACATACCTACGACGCCAATGTCAGCGACAACGCCCTCGGTACCATTGCGTCAATCGAGCACGCACTCGGCAGCCTCGACGACCGACTCAAGGAACGCGAAGCCGACCTCATCCTTTACCACCGCCAGAGCGAAGATTTGGGGAAGCAACTCAACCAGCCCTTCGAGCACGAGGAGAAGCTGGCGACTGCGACTGCGCGGCAGCAGGAAATCGTCGCGGCACTGGACATCACCAAGAACCAGGCGGCAGCGAGTGTGCCGGCATCCGACGAGCAGGAAGCGATGCCCGAAGAGCAGAGCATCCAGCCGCAAAAGCGCACGCCAAAGCGCGGTGTGACCGTTGGATAGCGTTCCCGCGAGCCTTCTTGCGATGAACCGTCAGCCTCTCCGACTTCCGCGAGCGAACAGGTGGCGCTCGCGCATGGGGAAAAGCTCCGGCACGGGCACGGCAAGCACGCGGGCAAGCTGGAGGAGTTCCGCGTCAGCGACCCAGCGAACCCCGCCCTCGATGCGTGCGATGACTCCGCGTGAAACATCCCAGCCTGCGCGCTGGCAGGCGGCGGCGAAGTCGGACTGCGACCAGCCTCTTTCCGTCCGAAGGCGGATAACTTGTGGGGCGACGATGTTGCGAGGGTCTTCCATGAAGACCGGCGACCATACGAATTGCTCATTTGCGTATTGTCTGGAATCCCGGACAATGTATGGAATTCCACACACGTCCGGTTTGCACTTATGGAGACGGAAAAACGCCTAAAGGTTCTCGTCATTCACCACGATACTGGTGCCAGTTGCGCTTACACCGCGATTGCCCGCTCCGCAGGTTGGCAGGTTTCCTCATGCGAGGATACTGCTGACGTCGTGGGCGCGCTCGGGGACAACGATATTGATGTTCTGATCTTCGAGTTCTCGCCGGAAAGCGGCTTCGAGGCACTCCGCAAGGTTCGCCATGTCGATGCCAGGCTGCCGGCAATTCTTATCACCGCCCATCCTGTTGATCACCAAGAGGCAATGAGTTTGGGAGTGAAGATGATTCACCCGAAACCGCCAGACCCGGCGGAACTTCGGAAAAGTCTCGACGCCTTGGCGACCAAACTTCCCGTTTCCGACTTCAAAGTGCTCTTCGAGTTTTTGGAGCGATGTGAGGGCGCCCACCAGCGGAAACGATGACTTGATGCGGCAGCTTCGCGGCTTCATGCGCGCCGCGAGATGCCCCGACGATTGAGCTAGAACCTTCGGCCAGGTTTTCGGTGAACAACCGCGAGATAATCGCGCAGAGAGTCGGAGTCGAGGAGGGAGGCCACTTGCTCCGTCATCACCTTCTGAACTTCCTGCCGCAGAAACTCCGGCGTCAACTCGGCATACGGAAAGGTTCGGGTTCCAACGAGGCGGTTATCATCTCCTTCGTAGATGCCCATGTTGAGCACACCGCTGGACTTTAGGGCAACGAACCAGCCTACCGGAACGAGCTGAAGACTTACCGCATCCGCGTTATCGCCACGGATGACATGCACCTTCTCGCCGAAGGAAATCAGTAGTTCGACTATCTCTTCCCACGTCATGGTTGGAATCTGTCAAGCATGTCGGCTGACGCACCCTTTGACGAGAGTGAAGTGCCAATTTTTCCTCGTTAGCCCGACAGTTTCAAGAGCCTTGCAGGGGAGAGGTCTCTCCCCTCGTCCGAGCCGCGGCGTCTCGGTCAGACCCCACTCAGCGGCACCCAGGTTCCGCAACGCCTCCTGATGCGGCTTGCGCCGGGGAGACTGTGCGGCGGTCGGCGGACGCTACGCCCTTGCACAGACTCCCGAGTTTGTGGGCAGGCAGCGAGCATCTGCGCCATCCTCACGTCGCTTCCGGCCTTCCGCCCCTGATTCCGCGCGGAAGCCGTGCGCTTCGTTGCGGGCGGCGCAGATCATCGCGGTCGATCCTCCGGGCCGGTCTCTCCTTTCAAGCGTCGCGCCAGCAAAAGCGTGTCACGCCGCGTGCGGACCTCCGCCCGACAGGAGTGAGTCGGTCCGTTGCTCAGCCTCCGAGGATTTCCGGGGAGGCTTCGCGTTGGCCGAATAGGATGGTGCCACCTCGCTAGCGCTCGCCCCCGCTCAATCGGCGCGGCGCCTGGAGAGGAGAGAGAAAGGTATTCCCTTGCTGCTCGGCGGCTGCCGCCTGTGCTGCGCTGATTATGCTCCCAATCGCGAGCAAAGACACTCGCATTCATTCCTACAACTAACGCATGGAACTTCACGAACCCGCCGAGGAGGGCGAGCAAACGGCGCTCGATGAACTCTCTCGTCACATGAGCGCCATCAAAGCGCGTCGCGATGCGCTTTCAGACGACGAGCTGCGGAGCGCACTCGACACGATCACTGATGCGTTGAGACATCATTGGAGCACGGGCGGCGGAACGCGAGTGCGCCGCTTCATCTGGTCGCTCTGGAATGATTGGCACCTGGTCAACCTCTTCGATCTCTGCGCCGGCCTCGATCATATCCTTGGCGATGCGGTCATCGTAATCTTCCGCGCGCAAATGGTCGGCGCGCTCACCGAGGAGCATAAACGCCGGGTCCTTCAGGACTCTGGTGAGTTCGCCCGATGGGAAGAGGCCCGCAGGGAGACGCCGGAGGAGGAGGACGTTCTCTACCCGCCCATTTCACTCGGGACCGATGATTTGAAGCGCCTCGCGTGCTCAGCCGAGCAGTTGGCGAAGCGCATCGACACCGAACGCCGCGCGGAACAGGCGCGCTTCGATGCCGCAGAGAGCGCCGCTTCGTGAAGGCGCGAGATGGCACGACGGTCGGCGCACCGAGGCGACGCACCAGCCCGCGCGAAGCAGATGACCCTAATCGCTGGCAGTCGGTGAAAGTGAAATGCGCGGCTTCATCGCCAGCAATCGCTGAAGTGCGGCCGGGACCGGCTCTCCCGCTTCGACCTTGGGAAAGAGATCGAGTATTCCGACCTTTAGCACGTGAGCGAGATAGAGCTGTTGGAAGTCGCTCACTTTCATCAAGCGCGCTTCGATCTTTGCGACCCCAGCACGATCGATCTGCCAGCCGATTCGTTCCAGCTTCGCAGCCAATTCCCTCTGCTTCAGCCCGCGCTTGTAGCGAAGCCGCCTGACCTGTGGACCAATGATATTCTTGTAACACTCCATGCCGCGAAAAAGGGGCGCTCAGCCCCCACTCGCGGCCTCAGCAACCTTTTGCTAAGGTGCCGGCGAGAACTCTAAACGACCGCTCGCTTTCATAGGTTCTTAAGAAGCACAAAGCGCCCCGAGCCCGCTGAAAAGGCAGCGTGGATTTTTACTTTCCGTCCTCAGTTTTTTACCTTCTCGCATAACCTCGGCGGCAGCGTGTGGCTGCCGCGGGAAGCGTTTTTCAACGCTCTCGGAAATTGCTCGGGGATCGACCCACGAGCTTCCTGAACACGCGGTTGAATTGCGCCATCGAACCAAAGCCGACGGCGAAGGCGGCTTCGCTGATGCGCAAACCTCTATCGCGCAGCAGCCACTTGGCTCGTTCGATCCTCAGCCGGCTGAGGTACTCCGAAAAGCCGACTCCCGTGGCCTTCTTGAATACCCGGCAGAAATAAACCGGATTCATGTGCGCTGCCTTGGCGACGGCTGTGAGCGACAGTTTTTCGGCCTGATGCTTCGCGATGAATTCGCGAGCGCGAGTGATCGCGGGCACCTCGCTTTTTGCGGGCAGCATGATCATTTCGCGCGCACAGAGCGCGAGGTGCTGGCGAATGCCGTGAGTAAGTTGACGACAACTTTCTGTTTGTGTGAGGACATCACAGGACTCGCCAGGTAGCTCGCTTCCAGCGCCTTGATGCCGCGTACAATGCCTCGCTCGCGGAGACGGTGGAGTACGCGGTGGAATGCTCTCTTCGTGGGATGATGATGGAGCACCGGATGAACCACGAGGAAAGCGATGGCGTTTCCTTCGAGCACCACCGGCACCGCGGTTTCACGCAGCCCGGCGAGGCATTTAACGGATCGCGATGCACATGGCTCCGCCAGTTCGCGCTCCACCCCGAGGCACGCGGTGCAGATTCCTCCTGAGTCCACGAGCAGCGCGCAAAATGGATTTTTGCACTTCTCCCCGGAATTGCAGGGCGGCCACTTCTCACTGCTCCGAAAATCGACGGTAACGCCGGAAAGCTCCCGGAAGTCGCGCAGGTAATTGCGAACCAGCTCCCCACGCTCAAGCTCGGCCACGACCCGCCTGATATTTTCGCTCGATGCCGAAGCCCCCATATCCGTGCCTGCTAGAGCTGAGAACGCAACGATCGACCGAATGCCGACCCGAGTGGACGAGGAGAATGCCGCAACAAATGCACCCCGGCTTTAACGAGACGATACGCCCGCTCCCTCAGTTTTTCTGAACTTCGGAACCGAAATCGGCGCGAAATTCCGAGGCCTGCTTGGGAGATGGGCCGCACTGGCCGGGTGGTTGTCCACTCATGGAGTCAAAGCCTAAGCCGGCTTTCATAGGCGCTCTCCGCATCGCTTCGGAAAATTTGCGCATTTTCCTCGTATCGCGCCCGCCGCGCGCTGGCACTCAGTGCTTCTCTTCGCGCGTGGTGCTCGCTCCGTCTGCAGGCTGGCGGGACCACGGCAGCTTGCCTTCGATTTCGAGTTGCAGCGACAGGCTGAGGAAGGTTCGGATCAAGACAATGAGTCCCAGCACGAGCACGTTTTGCAACGTGGGCGCGACCACGACGGTGCGGATGATGTCGCCCGCGATGAGGAACTCGAGACCGAGCAGAATCGCGCGACCAAGATCCTGCCGGTAAAGGCGGTAGCCTTCGCCGGTGGCCTTCGCCCGCTGGATCAGAAACCGGCCCGTGGCGATGAGCGCACCGAGCACAATGACGAGCACGCCCGCGCCATCAATGGCGACGCCGATGATTTCGATGATATGGCGGAAATGATCCATCGCTATGCGGTCCACCAATGATGGCCGTCGCGCTCCAGGAGGTGTTGTGCTTCCGGCGGCCCCCACGTTCCTGGAAGGTAGTTAGGAAAATCCCGAGGCGGATGCTCATCCCAAGCGTTGCGAATCGGGTCAGCGACCTTCCATGCCGCTTCCACCATGTCAGCGCGATGGAACAACGTCGGGTCGCCGGCCATGCAGTCGTAGAGAAGTTTCTCGTAGCCGGTGGTCGCGGCGACGGAACCGAATTGCGAGTAGTCGAAGTCGAGCGCGACCGCCTGCGTGTGAATCGTCGGGCCGGGCGTCTTGGCCCGCATTTGCAGGGTGATTCCTTCCTCCGGCTGGATGTGCATGATCATCATGTTCGGTCCAAGCGGATCGCAGTCCGTGCCTTCAAACAGCGAGAGCGGCGGGCTTTTGAAGCGAACGACAATCTCCGTGACGCGCCTCGCCAGCCGCTTTCCCGACCGCAGATAGAAAGGCACTCCAGCCCAGCGCCAATTGTCCACCCACAGCTTCATTGCGGCGAAGGTTTCGACACTTGAAGTGGGCGAGACGTTCGGTTCGTCGCGATAGCCGGCGACGGGTTTGTCGTCAATCATCCCCGGCGCGTATTGGCCGCGCACGGTGTCGCGCAGCACGTCCTCGGGTTTCAGCACGCGCATGTTTTCGAGAAGTTTTACCTTCTCGTTGCGGACGGCTTCACCTGCGAGCGACGTGGGCGGTTCCATGGCCACCAGCGCGAGCAGCATGAACATGTGATTTTGCATCACATCGCGGAACGCGCCGGTTGTTTCATAGAACGCGCCGCGGCCTTCGATGCCGATGGTCTCCGCGACGGTGATCTCGAAGCGCTCGATGTAGCGGCGGTTCCAGATCGGCTCGACCATGCTGTTGCCGATCCTGAAGACGAGGAGGTTCTGCGCGGTCTCTTTGCCGAGATAGTGGTCGATGCGATAAATCTGCCGCTCATGCAGCACGCTCGACAATGCGGTGGTGAGTTCGCGGGCCGATGCCAGGTCGCGCCCAAACGGCTTCTCGATGACGACGCGCCGCCACGCCGCAGGGGTTTCCGTCACCAGCCCGTGCTCGTTGAGTTGCCGCGCGATGGAGGCAAAGGAAACAGGCTGCACCGACAAATAGAACAGCACGTTCCCGCCAGTGTGATGCTGCTTCTCACATTCGCCCAAGAGCGTTTCGAGCTTCTCGTAAGTCTGCGGCTCGTCGAATGACCCGCGGCAAAAGTAAATGCGCTCCTCGAACCTGGCCCACAGGGCCGGGTCCACTTTCCGCGTGGCGAATTGCGGCAGCGCATCGCGCAGTTGCTGGATGAAAACTTCGCGAGTCCATTCGCGCCGCGCGACGCCGATGATGGCGAAGTCATCGGGCAGGATGCCATCGGCGGCGAGATTGTAGAGGGAAGGCAGGAGCTTGCGCCGGGTCAAATCCCCGGACGCGCCGAAGATGACAATCGCACAAGGGCCGGACGAACGGAGCGCCGCGCGTGCGGAAAGGAATTTTTCCCGGCACTCTTCGCTGCAAAAATAGAACGTCTTTCCGCCGCGCTCCGCTCGTGGAGCGGAGTCCGGCTCGACGGTCATTCCGCAAATTGGATCATTCATTCAATGACGTTGGTAAAAGCCGATGCCCGTGATGCTGCCTCGGCCGGAAAATGTTCCGGCATGTCCACCCGCGCGACGCCGATGCGTTTGTCCGCCATGCCATAGTAAACGTCGAAGCGGCCCGGCAAACCGAGGTCATCCCGCCGGTCAATCGCGGTCGGAAAGACGACATTGGGCACGATGCCCTCGCGCTCTTTGGGAAGTTCCGGCGTCAAGACCGGCTCGGGCGAGCGATAGCGGATAACGTGAGGATGTTTCTCATCCAGCACGAGAAGTCCCGCGGAGTAAGTCAGCTTGCGTGCCGCATCAGTCTCGTTCAATGCCTCACACACTCCATGATAGAGAAATAGCCATCCTTGCGGAGTCAGCATCGGCGGAGTGCCGCCGCCGATCTTCAACTGCTCCCAAGCTGCGACCGGAGTCGCCAGACGCCGGTGCGAATCGAAGTGGCAGAGGTGATGATGTTTGTCGCAGACCTCATTGACTAAAGAGTGATAGGAGATCCAGATGCTCTCCCGCAGAACATCCACCAAGCGCGGAACCCGGCAGTGAAGTGTCTCGTCCGGTCCGGTGCCGGGGAAGAGCGGACGATGGATGAGCGCCATTGCTGGTAGTCCGTTCGGATCGGAGACGGCGACCGGAAAGAGCAATGCGTCTTTGTTGGCGACCTCGTTGAAGTCCACACCTTCATACGGCATGAAGATCGCCAGCCCCAATCGCTCCCATCGAAACAAGTCTTCCGACATGGCGAGCGCGATGCGCGGTCCGCGAGATGAAAGCGCCGTGTAAGTCATCACATACCGCTGCAGCGGCTCGATGAAAGTAATGCGCGGGTCTTCGCAGCCGCCCCCATCAGGCCGCAGTTCGTAATCAGCCTCTGGCTCCAGCGCGATGCCAAGCCGCTCGACGCCTACCGGGTTGCCGGCCTCGTTGAAGCGCACCCGCGCGATGCCAATGCGCGAGTAATTGCCCCGCGCCACCAACCGGGGAAAGAGATAGAGTTGCCCGTCTCGACCGCGCGCCGATGCCGGGTTCAACACGCCTTCCACCTCCATCGGATTGCCTGGCTCCGGCTCCATCACCAACCCAAGACGCTCCAACTGAAACGGGTGACTCGCGATGTCTTGTGCTGTCATTGGTTTCGTCGCGGTACCGGCGCGCGGCTCTCACCGGTCGATGAACGCTGCCATCCTTTCCTGCATCGCCTTCCGCTGCTCGATGAGCTTGTGGACGACGGCGATGAGCGCATCCACCCGCTTCTCGCCCGTCGCGTCCTTCATCGCCGCGAGGAGCGGCTCCAAATCGGCGTCCTGCTTCTTCTGCTCTTCCAGCATCCGGGCGTGACGCGGCATCAACTCGCGATGCTTCTTTGCATCCAGCTTTTCCATAAAGCCGGGGTCTTGGGCCGAGGACGCTGCGCTCGAGAGTGCGCAGGCAGTGAGGACGATGAGTATTGGGTTCTTCATATGCTGTTGCGGGTTCAGTGATGTTTGTAAAAACCGGCGCCTTTGATGTCGTTCCACGAGGTCGTTTGATGGCACAGGAAGCATTGGTTCACCTCGGCCTTTTCCATGCGCGCAATGCTCATCGAGATCATTTTGAAGTGCATCATGTAGTGGCTCGGCGGGGCTTGATGGCACTGCGCGCAGGACTGCGAGGCGGCGGACGGGTGGCGATATTCGGCGATCGTCCACTTAGCCGTGGCGTGGCATGAGGCGCAGTCAGTGCCGAACTGGCCGCGGTGGCGGTCTTTGGTTTGGTGGCAGGTCGCGCAGTTCAGCAGCGCTTCTTCGGCGGCCAGATGCGGGTTGGCCAGTTGCGGTCTGGCGGGCGAATCGGCGAGCCAGCGCTGGATCTTCTCCATGTCCGGCGGCGGAGACGCGCCGCGTTCGACTTGCTTGCACCCGATGTGCGCGAGCGCGGCGTGATCCATTTTCGTGGTGCTCGGGATGCGCCCTCGATGTTCGAGATGGCAGGCCGCGCACTCGCTGATCTCCGCATGGAAGGCGGTCGGCTGGCGCTGGAGGAGCGACTTATTGTCGGCGTGGCAGACCATGCAGTTCTGCGCTTCGACGCCCTTGTTCGCGGTGTGGCACGCGGTGCAATTATTCTCGAGAAAGGCGTGCCCTTGCGACAGTGCGCCGGGGAGGACGGTGTGCTGCCAGGAGGCGGGTGAGAGGATGGCGCGCGCCGTTTTTTCCCGATGACGAGGGGAGAAGAAGAAGAAGAAGGCCAGCGCGACGAGCACGAAAGCCAGGGCGGCAAAGAGGAAGGCTTTTTTAATCGTCATGAAAACCACCTCAGTCCGAAATGAATCCCCGCCCAGACGTGCAGCCCGAGCAGCACGTAGAAGAGCAGGGAGAGCACGATGTGCAGCTTCAAAGACCAGGCGAACCAGCGTTTGAATAGCTCGTGCGTGCGCACCGCATACTCGAGGTCCGCCACGGATTCGGCGAGGCGGGTGACTTCACCGGCGGGGCCGCCGGGCGAGAGCTCGATCCCGATGGAGGCAAGGCCGGCGGTAAGGAGGCGCGCCTTGGGCAGCGCGCGCATTTCGGCGGGGGTGTTTTCGAGCACGCCCCACGCGCTGTCGAGATCGCCCCGCGCGGTCTGGAGCAGGAGCAGCTTGTCGGTGATCTCGTGGGCGGCATAGGTGAGCAGATAGCGCACGGCAAACCCGCTCACGACGACGAGCAGCATCACGGCCGTCAGCGTAATTCCCAGCCAGCTTTCGAACTTGTGGCCGGTGTGGATGATCGCGAGCAATGGGCCGAAAATCCCCGCATAGACATGCACGGTGAGCAGCGTCTGCATCGAGACGTGCCTGGTCACCCGCTCGTTGATAAAAGGGATGCGCTTGACGATCGGATACGCGAGCGGGATGAGCATGAGCACGGCCGCCGCGATCCCAAACACCGCCCCCATTCCACTGCCTGCAAAGCGCGGCGAGGTGTGAAAGAGAAAGCCGAGCCACGCCAGCACCAGGAGGCTGAGGATGCCGCTGACCACGATGCGTTCGCGCTCTTTCATCGCTAAGCCTCCACCGCGATGTCGCCCTTCGGGATGGCCTGACAGGCGAGGATCATGCCGTTGGTCTTATCGTCAGCGTCGAGCGAATCCTCGACCGCCATCGTGACCTCGCCGGAAGTCATCTTCACTTTGCACAAGCCGCAGGTGCCGACGCGGCAGGAGTTTTGGATGCCGATGGAGAGTTCCTCGGAAAGTTCGAGCACGGTCTGCCCATCGCGGATCTTCGCCGACTTGTCGTTCTTGGAAAACGTGACCAGCGGGCCAGTGGCGGGAGCGCTCGGTTTGGCGGTCGTGCCGGCGGCGGCCACAGCGGGTTTGGTGGCGCCGAAGAGTTCGGACTTCACCTGGTCCGGAGGAACTCCCAGCTCGGTAAGGATGGCCTTGGTCGCTTCCATCATCGCGGGCGGCCCGCAGATGTGGACTCTTCGCGAAGCCAGATCGGGCACCGTCTGCGTGAGTAATTCCTTGGTGAGGCGTCCGCGCGGTCCCTTCCAGTCAGTCCCTTCCGCCTTAGTGCTCGTGACGGCGACGCGCAGCTTCGGATTGCGCTTTTGAAGCGCGGCGACTTCGTCCGCGAAAATGAAATCGGCCGGCGTGCGGCAGGTATAAATGAAGAAGATTTCTCCGGGCCACGCGCGCTCCGTGAGATAGCGCGTGATGCTCACCATCGGCGTGATGCCGACCCCGGCGGAAATGAGCACGATGCTCTCCGCCTCGGTGCCATCAAACGTGAATTTTCCGACCGGACCACCCGCTTCGATCAGGTCGCCCACCTTGAGCAGATCGACGATGTGACGGGAGACCGCGCCGCGTGGCTCACGCTTGATCGTCACCTCGACGTATTCGCGCGGGGTCGGGGAGGACGAGAAGGAATATGAGCGGTTCATCCTCGCGCCGCCAATCCCGAACGCGACATTCAGGAACTGGCCGGGCACGAAGGTGAAAGGAACGAAGCGCTCGCCGGACGCAGGCAGGAGCCGAAAGGTTTTCACGCCCGGCGCTTCCGTGACGATGCTCCCCACGCGGAGCTGCCCTCGCCAACTCGCAGTCACCGGCGGCGCTGAGGTCGCGTCCGAACCGGCTGGCGGTGTGGCTTTTTTGGGAAGCAGATCACTCATTTTCCGGATGGCGGCTTCTCACCGGAAAGTGGCTTGTCGCCGGGCGGTTTCCCTTCGGGAAGAGGCGGTGACGATCCGGGCGGTGGCGCTCTCTTGTCGGGCTCGATTCGCCCAAAGAGGGCCGCCGCGCGGCGCATCTTGAAGAAATACATGGCGACCATCGCGAGCGCGAACGCGACGAGCAGCCCCATCGTGAAAAGGTGAAACACCGTGACGCCCGATCGTTGATGCGCAGCGGGCGCGGCGCCGAGCGAGAGGTTCATCTCGCGTTTGAACCAGGCGAGCGCGACCTCGCGCGGGGCGCGGCCTTCCGCGAGCGCGCGGCGCGCGGCGATGCCGCTCTCCATTTGCGCCGCACCTTCGCGCAGGCGCGTCATCGCTTCGTGCATCGCCGCGTAGTCATCGGACTGCGTGCCGGTGTTGAGCGAGTCGAGCGCGTGTCCCATCAAGACACTGCCCGCGTGCATGCGCTCCGCGGCTTGCGCCTCGACTTGCTTGCGCTGCTCGGGCGTCAGCTCCGGCAAAGCCATGAGCGAGGGATAGAGTTCCTTCGGCGGCGGCTTGCCCATGCCCTTCATCATCTCGCCCATCTGTTCCATCATCCCGCCGCCGGCCGCTGGGCCGCCACCGGCCGCAGGCATCCCTCCCATCGCCGGAGCCGCACCGGGCGCGGCGGGCGTCGCTCCAGCCGCCGGGGCCGCGCCGCCGGGATGATGGCTCGCGTGTTCCGCAGCCGTCTGCGCGCGCAGATCCGACGCCCAGAGCAACCCGACCAGCAGGCAGAAAATGCCCCGCGACGCTGCGCTGACGCGCCCGCACGCGCGCTCGGTATTGCCGCGGCAAATGCTCGACTCACTTTCGACCTGTCGCCTCCACCGGAGCGTCCCAGCCCCCGTTGCTACCTGCGATTCATTTGATTTGTTCACATCGTTTGTGGGGTTTGATCTGCCGCCGCGTTTTTCGTCAGGCCGTTGTAAACGCTCGCCATGATCAGCGCCAAAAGCCCCCAGCCGATGGAAACAAGCAGCAACCCGACGACAAAACTACTCGCGCTGAGCGGGCGCATAATGCCCGACAAATCCGCGTGAAAAGCATAGCCACCGAGACGGGCCGCCGCCTCTGGCAGGAAGGCGACGAAGAACGAGCAGACCGCATAAAGGATCGCGGCAGCGACCGTCTGCGCGAATGCAAAAGCGCGGATGTTTAGTTTCATTCTTTAATCTCCTTTTTTGTGTTTTGCATGAGCCGGAACGCAGCGCATGGAGTTGGAGTCTAGGACTGCGGCGCACCTGCCGCTCCGCATCCCTTCGGAAAGAATGCGCAGTTCTTCCGGTTGCTGGCGCATGGCGGCTGGAGACCGATAGGGTAGTTCATCCCGTTTTTTCGGTTTGATCCGCAGCAGCAATCCCTACCTCGAAATCTTTTCCCTCCCATCGCTCCTGCCACAGGAATGTGAAGAGGATGCGGGCGCCGGGCTGGAGCTGATCCGACGGCAAATCTGCGAACCAGCAGCCGAATCCCGCATCACGCGTTACCAAGTCATTCCCCGTCGCCCATCCATCAAAGCTCCAATGAATCGCCGCCTCTCTCTCGGTGATGATGCGCAATATTTTTCCTTGGACGATTCGCGGCGGCTGATGGGCAAGCGTCCACATCTCAATCCTGCTGCCTGTCCCGGCCTTGGCGTAGCGCTGATAGACGGGCTCGATGCGGTCAAAGCAAACCCCGTCCTTGTGACTGCGCACCAGGCTCACATACTCCGCGTGCGACCAACACAGCGGCATCGCCGAGCCGGTCGGGCCACCGCGCTTCATCTTTCCCTCCGGCAAATCGTCCGCGTCCCAGAGCTGTTCCGGCAGCATGCCGCCCTCGTTGGCGAACTTCTCCATCGCTTCGATGAACGGCATCGGATCGCGTCCCGCAGCCAGCTCATAATGGCCGCGCTCGCCCGTGAGAATCGGCCAGGAGCGGCCTTCACCCTTTCCATCGAACGCGCTGCCGTCGGGCTTCTCGCCATAGCCATCGTGATTGTAGCGCCGCCAGCACGGCCCTTGAGGCAGATCGCGCTTGAGCACTTGATCGATCACCGCGAGCGAATCGACGATCAGCGGGTCATCCGCAGCCCGAACCCCGAGCCGGACCAGGTGAAGAAAATCGCCGCCCACGATGTTGCGCGCCGGATGCTTGCCGCCGCCGTTGGCTACCACTAAGTCAGCCCCATCCGGGTCAGGTAAAGCTACAGCTTGCTTCGGATCGGCGGGCGTGATGCGCACGTAGTGTCGAGGTTTGCCTTCCACGAGTTCGCCGCGACTCGTGACCAGCCAGTCTTCCAAGTGCGCCGAAAGCCAGTCCGCGTATTCAAACAAAAAGTCTGCGGCCACTTTGTCTTCTCGGCCGCGCGCAAACTCCGCTGCGCACACCACGCTCGCCACGATTGTTGCCAGCGTCGAAGGCGAGTAACCGGAAGCTTCCTCCCAACGTTCCTGCGATGTTACCGGTCCGTGCAGAATCAAGTAACGCGCGGCGCGACAGATCAGCACCCAGGGATCGAAGTGCCGCAGCGCATCCGCCTGCTGCAATCGCCAGGCGAGCAGAATCGGCACCGCCACTTCATCGAGTTGAATGCCTTTCCAGAAAGCCTCACCGGTAATCAAGCTGTTCTGCGGCAAACTGCCATCCGGTGCCTGCACACACGCCAGCCAAATGAGCGCGCGCAAGGGCGACTCCGTTTGCCCGCAAGCCAGCAGCGCCGTCGCGGTCTGCACCATGTCGCGCGTCCAGACCAGATGATAGCCGCCGCGGTCCGAGTCGTCCTTCGTCTCGCCCCACGGAATGCTCAGCGAAGCCACGAACGCGCCTTGGAAAATCTTGTCTTCGTGCGCCAGCAACACGCACTGGCTCAAGCGCATCATCGACCCGCCGTCCTTGGTGTGCGCGCTCAGATCGACATCGGCACGCGTGCGTTGCCATTGACTCACATACTTCGCGCGCTGGTCGGAAAACGGCGTCGCCAACGCTTGCAGCAGGTGGGCGCAAGCGCTGTGCGGAGTGCGCCCAAACCCAACGCCGAGCGTGAACTCCAGTCCGTCCGATAAGTCGATCTCCCCGATCACCGCGATGTTGCCATCCCCGGCCTCATCGAATTCCCAATCCATTTGGAAGTTATCCATCAAGTCCTGCCAGCCATCGCTATATCCGACGTAGCCGACCGAACGCCGCGTGAAATCGGGCGCGCAACCAAACGACATATCAATGTCCTCGCGTTGCACCTCGATGAGCTTCCGGCCACCCACGCCGCACAACCAGGCTGTGTTATTCCTGCCCGTGCCCTTCATGTGCGGGGCGAGCAGCGCGTAGAGTCGCAGCTTGCCGCGCAGCTTCTCGTCCAGGACTTCCAACCGCGTGTGCATCAGCAAAACCGACGAGTGCGGATCGACGACGATCTCTTTGACGAGGCGATAACGCCCCTCGCGGTCGGAGTTGGTCAGCCGGTAAAATAATGAGTTCTGCTCCGGGCATTCGGTCTCGTGGAGCAGGTCGCACTTCTCCTCGTGGCAGAACGTTTCGCCGTCAGTGATGAGAAACTGTAGGTCGCGCGTGTTCGGCGAATCTACATGTGGAAAATAAATCTCGTTGATGATGCCGTGGCTGAGCGTGAACCAGATGCAGGACGCGCTGTGATACGCAGTGCCGATGCCGTCCTTCGCGCTGGAGGTCCAGCGTGGCTCGATGCCCGGCGCTCCGACGGCGGTGGAGTTGTTATTCACACTCGCCTCCCGATTATTGGTTCAAGTCCTCCTTCGGCTCCTCCCGCTGTTTGAGGCAGTTGAGGCTTGCGGACACCGAGGGCAAACCCGCCCGCAATGATTAAGATGGCAGCTCCCGCGAGACCCGTGGCTCCCAGACGTTCATCCCAAACCAGCCAGCCAATGAGTAGCGCGGCAAGAGGCTCAAGGAGCATGAGAATCCCAGCCTCTTCCGCCTTGATCCGCTGCAATCCGCGCAGGAAGAACACTCCTCCCAAACCTCCTAACAAAGCCCCCGCGCCAATCACCTGAAGAGCCTGTGTTGAATTCGGAAGAGTTGTCCGAAAGGAGACTGCCACGATGGCGAGCAATAACGCCCCGATCAACGCGTTGTAAGCGAGTCGCTCCTCGGGGGTGAATCTCCCGGCGAGGCGCTTATTCACCAGGACATAGCCACTGACGAAGACCGCGCCGGCAGCTCCCCAGCCGGCTCCCGCAAGCGTGCTCCAGAACGTGTCTCCTTCCTGCGAAAGCTTCCAAGGTTCGAGGATCAGTGTGAACCCGACCAGCGCAATGGCCGCCAGCAAAATCATCCGTCCGTTGCGCGGCGTGCCGAGCAATGAGGGCGCCAGCACCGCGATCAACAAAGGCGCAAAACAATGGGCAAACACGCCGATGGTCGCGACCGCCGTCTTCAGTGAAAAGAAATAGAACAATACGCCCCCAGCATTGAATACCCCCAGCAGACCAATCAGTCCCCATTCGCCAAGTGTCCGCCGGCCCCCTTCCCGCGGCCCGCGCGCCCAGGGAAAGAGCAACAGGGGCGCAACAACGACTGCGGCGGTGAGCAACACGAACATGGCAGACCAGCGAGGATCGACCTTCGCGGAACGAAGAAACCACGCCCAAAACCCAAACGAGATTTGGGCCAGCGCGATTTGAATATACGCGACGCGTGTTGGCGTAAGGTTCATAGCGCTCCTTTCATCGCCGCGTGGCTGACAGGCTCGTGCGAGGCATCGCCTCGCCGCCAGGTGAGGTGCTCGTAAATGCCGCTCCAATACATGCCGACGCCGAGGCCGAAAAGCAGCTCCTCGATTGGGATCCCCGCCGGCCGCCAGGCGATCAGATCGCCGAGGTTCCACACCGCTTCGATATAGCCAGGCCACAGCCATTTGAGCCCGAGCAGGAAGACTGTGTAGAGCGCTAGAAACACGAGTCCACCGATAAGTGTGTTCCGCCACAGATCGGGTCTGCACACACCAGTGGCCAATGCGGCGAAGAACAACGCGGCAATACCCGGATAGATCGGGTTCCAAGGCAGAAGCAGCAACCCGCCAAAGACGAAGAACGGACTCGCGAGCGCGACGAGATGCCAGCGATGCCGGTGTGAGGGGAAAGCGTGTGATGCGGGCTGATGTTCCGAGGCCGGCGTCAGAACCCGGTAACCCGCCGCGGCCAACCCACCGATGGCAAAGCAGAAAATGAAGCTTTCGAGATCCAAGCCGGTGCGGTGCGCGAGATCGAACACACTCGGCGGGTGCCAGTAAGCCGGCACGAACGCAAACTCGGACAAACCAAGCGGTGCCGTCAGCGTACTCGACCAGAGCATCAGCCGCCGTAACGCCGGCCGCGCGACAAACAGCGCAGCCCAGGGCAGCAGAAAGACGCTAGCCCAAATGAGCCACACGTAGCGAAAATTTGGATCAATAGTGGGCATGGCTTTCATCTGCGCCGTTGTTCAAGGACGCCACTGCCAACCATCCCCTGCGACATGCCGATCTTTCGAGGATGATTGGAACAGGAACAGTCTCCTTTCAACGAAAGGATTTGGACAGGAGGTGTTCACGGCCTTGTCCCGATTGCACGCACCGCGCGTGGAAGTGCGCGGTGCGGCCCTCGGTGTCCTTTCACGGCTGAGGACCGACTTAGTGGTGCGGTTTGCAGCCGGTGACGCCGAGGACGGCGACGAGGATCGTCAAGGTCATTACCGCCGGCCCTATCCATTTCCATTGCTGCATGGTGTTGATCTTACTGAGGAGGTAGCACTTCATTTTCATAACTGGGTCCTTCTTTGTTGGTTTGTATTTTCTGTTTCTACGAACGGCATGTTCGCAAATGGTTTTCCCGCTGCGGTCGCTTGGTGGGTGCGTGCGGGTTATCCACAACAGCAGCCCGACTTTTCCTCGGGCTTCGTGCCGGAGGGCGCGGAGAGGAACTTTTGCCGGCAGTCGTCGCTGCAAAAGTAGAAGGTCTTTCCATCGCGCTCGGCGTGGAGAGCCGAGGCTTCGTCCACGGTCATTCCGCAGATGGGGTCTTTGGTGGTCGAGTTCGATTCAGTCATTGCAGATCTCTTTCTTGGTCTTTTGACATGGCGCTTTGATGTCTGCGGTTACGGTATTTCGTGCTTGGAGTTTGATTTTGCGTCTCCCTGCTCAACTCACTTCCAGCACGCGGTTCATCGTGCCGCGGTCATTCGCGCAGCATTTCGGGCAGCCTTGGTATTCGTGCTCGCAGCCGGGCTCGCAGCACCACTGGCCATCGACGATGAACTTGAATTCCTGATGGCCGGGCAGAAGCGGCAACGTCGTTTTCCAATGCCCGTCCGCTTCACGGTGCAACGGGATCGCATCGGGGTTCCAGTCATTGAAGGTGCCGGCCACGAATACGCTCTGGGCGCTGGGCGCGTAGCAGGTGAATTCGACGGGTTTGGTATTCATGTTTTGTCTCCGTTTGTGTTTCGTTTTCACATGTCTTTCATCGGAGCCATCGCTGCCGGAGCTGCGGGGGCGGGCATCGCAGGCGCGGGCGGCGCGAAGCCGGTGAGGATTTTGCGCTGCACGTCGGTGAGGAGTTTGCTGGCCTCGCCGATGGCGCGGATGAAGTCCACGCGCACGGTGCCCGACAGCTTTCCGATTTCGGCGGTCTTTGCCTCAATGGCGGCGATGTCCGGCTGATCGGCCGCAGTGAGAGTCCAGAGCTCTTGCTCGGCTTGCTCGATCGCGCGGTCGGCGGTGCTTTTCGCGAGAGCCGCCTTTTCCTTTGCCTGATTGAGCGCCGCTGTCTGCTCGGTTGTGAGGGCGATGTGCGTCTTGTGATCGAGGAAGAAGCCCGTCGCGCCGAGGTGATATAGGTGCGAGGCACCGGGGAACCCAGGGAGCGCGGACTGTGGCATCGCGGCCATGCCGCCGCCGCCCATGCCCATCATCCCGGCCATTTCCATCTTATCCATCCCCATCATGCCCATGCCGCCACCAGCCATCGGTGCTGCGGGTGCGGGTGGCATCGCGCCGCCGCCGCCCATTGGGGCCATCGCCATCATGTCATCGTCCATCATGGGCATGGCACCGCCAGCCATCGGTGCGGCAGGCGGCATTGCGCCGCCGCCCATGCCCATCATTTTGTCCATCATCCCCATCATCTTATCCATCATGCCCATCATGCCCATTCCTCCGGCCGCGGGCGCGGCACCGGCGCCCATCGCCGGCATGCTCCCACCGGCAGGCATGCGGCCCATTTTCCCCCCTCCGCTCATCGCCGGAGCCGCGGCGGGAGCTGCGGCGGGCATTCCCGGCATTGCGGCGCCTGCTGGAGCCGCAGCCATCGGCGGTGCGTTTTTCGCGAGCGCGGCTTCGAGTTGCGCGATCTTGGCCTGCAATTGCGCGACATCCTGGGAAAGTGCCGGATCGCCTTTTCCCGCGGGAGCGGGCGTCGTGGCCGCGGCGGCGTGCGCGGCGTGGGTGGCGGGATCAACTGCCGGGGCGCCCGGAGCGGGCTTTGCCGTTGAGGGCTTGGCCGGCGAAGTCTGAGCGTGCAAACTGCCTGCGCTCGTGAATGCAAGAAGCGCTCCAGCCAGCATGGTGGCAAGGGCTGCGCGTGAATAGGGGCGATGTGTTTTCATGTTTTGATGTTTGGTGGTTGGGATTTCTTGATGACTGATATTCCTGGCTCTGCCGCTCGAACGAGCGGTCAGCTATTGGTCGGGTGGAAGACCGGGCAGGTGAAGGGCGACTCTTTGCAGACCGAGCACTTGTGCTTCAGCTTGCCCTCTTTGAAGAACGTCTCGATCGCGCCCTGACAGCCGGGGCACGTGTCGTTGTAAACTGTCTGCGTTCCGCCGTAGCCGTAGCGATGGCCGCCGCGGCCTGCACCGCCGAAATACGGACGATTGACAGTCACCGCGACCATCTTGCATTGCGGGCAGACGAGAGCCTGCTTGCCTTTACTGGAGGTTTCGTTGGTGCTCGCGCATCCGCTCAATGCGAGGAACGCGCCGCCCGCAAAGACGAACCAGATGAGCGCTGCAATCCGGTTTTTAGCCTTCCAAACTCTTGGTTCAGGCCGCACAGGACGACTCGTTGTTTGGCGCAGTGATGCGTTTGATTTCATAAGATTTTCTCTTTGGTGTGGTCGAACGGATTGCCGCTACTGCTCACGACTTTCGCGGAAGCGGCACAACCAGTCTCCGCATCGCTTCGGAAAGACTGCGCAGTTTCTCCGTTGCTGAACTTCGTAATTTGCCTATGCCGCTCAAAAACCACGCCTCGATCACTGTGCAAACTCGATCACGACGCGGCCGTTGATTTTCCCTGCCTTCAGATTGGCGAGCACCTCATTGATCTCTTCGAGCTTTGCTTTGTGAACCTCCGCCCGCACCTTGCCTTCGTGCGCGAACTGGATCGCTTCGATGAGGTCTTTGCGGGTGCCGACGATCGAGCCACGAACGGTGATGCCTCTTAACACGACATCAATGATCGGCATCGGGAAAGTCCCAGGAGGCAGCCCGATGAGGGCGACGGTTCCCTTGCGTCGGACGATTTCGAGAGCTTGTGCGAATGCGGGAGGCGATGGCGCAGTGACGAGCACGCCGTGCGCGCCTCCACCCGTTGCCTCGATGATTTGAGCGACGGCATCAGGGTCTTTGGCGTTGACCGCGATTTCAGCGCCGGCGGAGCGAGCCAGGGCGAGTTTATCGTCGGTCACATCCAGTGCCGCTACGTGCAGCCCCATCGCCTTGGCGTATTGCACGCCAATATGGCCGAGGCCGCCAATCCCTGCTATCGCGACCCATTGGCCGGGCTTCGCCTCGGTCTGCTTGAGCGCTTTGTAAGTAGTAACTCCTGCGCAGAGGATCGGCGCAATCTCGGCAAAGTTAGGATTGCGGGGCAGCTTGCCTACATAAGCCGCGGAGCCGATCACATACTCGGCGAAGCCGCCGTTGACGTGATAGCCGCTATTGTGTTGGGACTCGCAGAGTGTTTCCCACCCGGTGATGCAATACTCGCAAGCCCCGCAGGCGTCGTGAAGCCATGCCACGCCGACTGGATCTCCTTCGTTCAGGCTGGTAACACCTGAACCGACTTTTGCGACCACACCCGCAGCTTCGTGACCGGGAATGAACGGGAGCTTTGGCTTGGCCGGCCAATCGCCGTCCACCGCATGAATATCTGTATGACAGACGCCGTTGGCGATCACCTGAATCAAGACTTCGCCAGGCCCAGGTGATGGAATAGGAACCTCCTCGATGATCAGAGGCTTGCCAAACTCATGCACCACTGCGGCTTTCATGGTCTTGTTCATAGTAGGTTCTCGTTAGCCTAAAACTGCGCGTTCACGCAGGAGCCTACGCGAAGATGTTTCTCGCCTATGCCGGAGCGTCGATCGCAGCGACGCGCACCAGCTTTTTGTTCACGAACTCCTGGATGCCCATGCTGGAAAGCTCGCGCCCGTAGCCGGAGTTCTTGATCCCGCCGAACGGCAGATCCGGGGTCGTCCAGGTCGGGTGATTGATGAACACCATGCCCGTGTCGATGCGGCTCGCGATGCGTTTACCGCGCGCCACATCCTTGGTGAAGATCGAGCCGCCCAACCCGAACTCCGAGTCATTGGCGAGCGCCACCGCCTCGTCCTCGTTCTTGACGCGAAACAGGAGCGCGACCGGCCCGAAGAACTCCTCCCGGAAGGCGGGATTGCCGGGCTGGATATTCGTCAGGATCGTCGGCTGCATGAACGAGCCCGCTCGATCAATGCGTTTGCCACCCATCACGACGATGGCACCCTTGGCGACGGCTTCTTCGACCTGTCCCAAGAGTTGCACCAAGGCCGCTTCCGTGGACAAAGGCCCGAGCGTCGTCGCCTCGTCCATCGGGTCTCCCGGCTTGAGCGCCGCCAGCGCCATTCCAAATTTTGTGAGAAAGGCATCGGCCAATTCTTCAACGACGATGAATCGCTTCGCCGCGACGCAGCACTGGCCGGTGTTGTTCATCTTCGCCCAGACGGCCCACTCGACGGTCTTATCGAGGTCGGCATCGTCGAGCACGATGAAGGCGTCACTGCCGCCCAGCTCCATCGTGGATTTCTTGAGGTTTTGCCCCGCTCTCGCGGCCACGCTTTTGCCGGCTTCCACGCTGCCAGTCAGCGCCACACCCTTGATGCGCGGGTCGTCGATCACGCGGTTCACCTGGTCATGCGAGATGAGCAGATTCGTGTAAGCGCCCGCTGGCGCCCCCGCCTCCAGCCACAGCTTCTCAAAGGCGATGGCGCATTGCGGCACGCAGCCCGCGTGCTTCACCATCACGACATTACCCGCCATGAGATTCGGCGCGGCGAAGCGGGCGAGCTGGTAGTAGGGGAAGTTCCAAGGCTGAACGCCGAAGAGCACGCCGAACGGGGTGCTTTCGACCTCTGCTTCGCCCGCGCTCGGCTGGAGGTTCTCCGTCGCGAGGAAGCGCTCGGCGTTCTTCGCGTAGTAGTCGATGATGTCTGCGCTGAGCACCACTTCGCCGCGGGCTTGCGCGAAAAGCTTGCCCATCTCCAGCGTCACCGGGCGGGCAAACTCGTCGATGCGCGCCCGCATGATCGCGGCGGCTTTACCGGCTACGGCCGCGCGCTCAGCGAACGTCGTGTGCCGCCAACTCTCGAAGCAGGTCGCAGCGGTTTGCAGCGCCGTTTCAAGCTGCTCGTCGGTGAGCTCCGCGAACGTCTTGAGGGTTTTGCCGTCGTAGGGATTAACGCTTTGGTAGCTCATGGCTTCTCCTCCTAGGCGATGCCCTCAGCGGCCACCGGGCATGGTCTGATTGGACATCATGGAGGAGCTTTTCGGGCCACCCATTTCGTGCGCTCCGCCCCCGGAGCCGCCGCGGGTGCCCGCACAGCCGGAGAACGAGATCGCTGCGAGAATGGCGAAGCTCAGCGCGGCGAGAGTGGATTTAATCTTCATAACTTGGTCTTTCTTTCTGATGGTTGAGTTGTTCGTGCTGCACCGCACAGGCCGAAGCCTGCGCAGTGAATCGACGAGTTAGTTTTCGTCGAAGGGCACCGGTTACTGTTTCGGGGCTTCCTTTTTCTTGTCGCAGCAGGGCGCGCATTTATCGGTGCCGCACTTGGCGCAACAGTCGCCACCTTGGGTGCAGCAGGTGCCGCAGTCTTTGGTGGCCTTCATCTTAGGTTTGTCCTGCGCGAACGCGGATGCGGCGAAGGTTAGGGCGAGCAGGGTGAGTTGCAGTGTTTTCATGGCGTTGTTTTTTCGGTTGTTGAGACTTCCGGGTTTTGCAGGAGTCGCGTGATTGCGGACTCATGGGACGCATACTCTATGAGCGCGGCGAAAATTCGTCTCCGCATCCCTTCGGAAACACTGCGCAATTCTTCCGCGCGCCGCCTGCCGCTATCTAAGCCGCCGCGAATGCGGCGCGAGATTCGCGCGGTGAGTGACCGGCGACTTTCTTGAAGGCGCGGTTGAACTGCGAGAGCGACTGAAAGCCCACTTCAAACGCGACTTCACACACCCGCCGGTGCGGATCGAGTAGGAGATTGTGCGCCTTCGCGACGCGCGTGCGCGACACGTATTCGACGAATCTGATCCCCGCAACCTCCAGGAATTTCCCGCTGAAATAAGTCGCGCTCATGTTCGCCACGCGCGCGACGGAAGCGAGTGACAGCTCTTCGTCCGAGTGGTCCGCGATAAAGCGGCGCGCCCGCCCAATGGCCGGCGAATCCTGTGGTTGCGCCTGCAAAATGAGGTCGCGGCTGAGTACAGCGAGTTGCCCAGCGAAGGCATGCAGCAACTTGATGAGCGCTTCGTATTGCTCCTGCGTGAAGACTCGCGTTTTGAAATAAAGTTCCTCCAGCTTCTCCAAATCGATCTCCGCACCCCATTGCTGGAGCGTCGCCGCGATTTGCTGGAAGCGCACTTTGGAGGGCCGTTGCAACAAGACCTGCCCGGTATGGAGAAACGCGATCACAATCTCCCCCACGCGCACGGGCACGGCGGTCTCGCACATGCCCGCGAAGCCCTTGAGCGTCTTTGGCTGAAACTGCGCCTCCTCCTCCAGCCTGCACTGTAAAGCGTAGCCCTGCGCGCTGCTCGGCGCGCAACTCCGGTCGGTTTTCGCCATGAGGGCGGAGAAAGGATTCTCCTGCTTTCGCGCGTAGCGGACGACGTGGAGCAGGCGCGGTCCTTGCAGCCGGAGCGGCAGTCCGGTGCCTTCGGTGAAAGCCCGTTCGTAGTCGCGATACATCTGCGACTCGGAAAGCACTTCCAGCGTGCGCTGGCTGGATTTGGCGGAGTCACACATCGGCAACTCACATATCGGCCCCGCCTGAGTCTTGGCCTTACGCAATTCCGCCCGCTAACGACGAAGCCATGCCCGCCCAGGCGCAGACCGGGATTGAGTCAACGCCCGCGATGGCCGCCACCACCACGACCGCCGACGCCGCGAGGTCCGCTGCCATGGAAAGCGGCAAAGCGGTGAGGAGGAGGAAGGCGGGGGCCTTTTTACTGGCTCCGGAGCCAGGGCCGCCGCCCGGAAGGAGTCGGATTTACGACTTGGGTTTATTGGTGGGCGTGGGTGCAGGGCGCGGCTCTTCGGGGGAAACGCCGCGCGGCTTTTCGGCGTGGCGGTGTCCAGGCATGAAGAAATGGCAGGCCACCATCAGCACCATCGCGATGCCGATGGCGGCGCCGTTACTGACACCAAAGCGTGTGAGAAGCGGGATGAGCAGCAGCGGCAGCACGCAGCCGAGGATCATCCAAAGCGGATTCATTTTCATGGTAGTGAGCGCACGGTCGAGAGCTGCGGCACGGCACGAAACTGAGGACTCGCAGAAGGCACAGCGCAGGGCGAAGCATTCCCGGAGAAAGTGAACTTTCGTGCAGACGACGCAGCGCGCGAAGGTCTGGCCGGATTGATAAGTTCCAACGTGATCATCAAGGCTTCTTCGCCTCGTGTTTCATCGGGGTGCCGTCCATGCCCATCATCTCGCCTTCTTTCATCTTCATCGTCTTGCCGTCTTTCATCGTGACGGTGCCATCGACCGCCACTTTCGCGCCGTTCGTGAGGGCGACTTCCTTATCCGCGGGCATGCTCTTGCCGCCCATCACCATCGTGACCTTGCCGTCTTTGAACATCAGGTGATCCTTCATCCCTTTGTGATCCTCCTCGGTGAAGCCAGTGCTCGCGAACGAGAGGCTGAGGATGGCGGCGGCGAGGGTTTTGCTCAGTGTTTTCATGTGTTTGTTTTTTTTGTTTTTATTTTGTCTGACGAGAGTTTGATCGGCGGCTGAGCGTTCTTTTCGAGTGCGCTTTTTCACCACCAGAGCCGCAGGCCCAGGACGAACGAGAAGACCTCGCTGCTGTCGCCTTCGCTTTCCGCGAAGCGCGCTGTCTCGCCGTAGCGCCGCTGCCAGGTGACGCCGATGTAAGGGGCGAATTCGCGCCGGATTTCGTAGCGAAGGCGGAGGCCAAGTTCGGTGTCGTTCACGCCCTCGCCGACGCCGAGTTTTTCATCGGCTTGAAGCGCGGCGTTCGCCTCGAAGCGCGGCTGGAGCACGAGCTTTTGCGTGAGCAGCCAATCGAAACTCACGGTGAGGCGCGCGGAGACATCGCCGCGATCGCTGATGAAGAGCGAGGGCTCCACGTCGAAGAGGTACGGCGCCACGCCTTGCACGCCGAGGACTGCATACGTGCGTGAGTCGCGCGCGCCGGTGCCGAGACTTTGCTGGACACGCGCGCCGATTTGGAAGTCCCAAAACGGCGCGATCAAACGGCCGTAGAGCAATTGCAGATCGCCCTCGCCGGTCTTGTCGCCGCCGAGTTGCTGGCTGCCTTCGGTCTTGATCCAGAGCCGATTGCGGTCGCCGCCGATCCAGCCATAAATATCCCAGCGCAGTGTCTCCGGCCCCTCGCTGTTGACCCGGTATTCAAGGATTTCCGCGAGGACGAAACTGTGGATCATCGAGTCCTCGACGGGCGCGGGCAGTCCGCCAAGGTGCTCTTCCAGCATCGGGCGCGAGAGCAGTTCCGCGGCACGGTTTTCGCCCCGCGGCGGCACCCACTTTCGCGAAGGACCGAGGATGGTGACGCCGGGAGCGCTCATTTTCGTCGGAGCGGATGCGCCGCCCGCGGGCATGCCCGGCATTCCCGCCATGCCACCCTTCTTGGACGACGCGCCACCCGGAGCCATGCCCGGCATTCCGGCCATTCCAGCTTTCTTGGATTTCGCGCCACCCGCAGCCATGCCAGGCATCCCGGCCATGCCGTCTTTGCCGGCCGCGGATTTGCCTGCGGGTGGCTTGGCCGGGCTCATGCCCGGCATAGCGTCCATCTCCGCTTTAGCCGCGGCGGCGGCGGTGGGGGTGGTGACTGTGGGAGCGGCCTCTTTTGATGTCGGGGCCGCTTTCGCGGGCATCCCAGGCATCGCCTCCATCTCCGCTTGAGACGAAGCAGCGGCGGGTTTGGGAGTCGCAGCAGGCGCGGATTTCTTTGGTGCAGGCGTGGTTTTCGGAGCCATGCCGGGCATGTCTTTCATGTCTGCTTGCGCCCACGATTCGCCGGGCCGGAGAGTCGCCGCGGCGAGAATGAAAGCCGTCGCGAGAGCGGCGCGTGCAAAGGTTCTCGGGATGTTCATTTGGAAGACTCCGATGGGGCTTTGGTCGCGACGGAGACGACGCGGAACATCCCCGCTTCCATGTGGTAAAGGATGTGGCAGTGGAAGGCCCACACCCCCGGCGCATCGACGGTGATTTCCGAAGAAAGCCTCTCGCCGGGCTTGAGGATGATCGTGTGTTTGCGCGGCTTGTGCGCGCCGTGGCCGTTGTCGAGTTCCATCCACATGCCGTGCAAGTGCAGCGGGTGCTCCATCATCGTGTCGTTGACCCAAGTGAAGCGGAGGCGCTCACCGTAGTAGAACTCGATCGGTTTCGACTCGGAGAATTTCTTGCCGTCAAAAGACCACATGTAGCGCTGCATGTTGCCGGTAGCGTGCAGCTCGATCTCGCGCTCGGGCGGACGCCGATCGTAACCGGGCACGAGGCTTTGCAGATCGGTATAAACGAGGACGCGCCAGGGCATCCCTTCCAAGCCGGTGCCGGGATCGCCGAGGCGGCTTTTCGGCGCCATCGCGACGACGGAATTGCCGGGGCCGTGCTTGTCCGGGCCGTGCATTGAGGCTCCGCCGCCGGACATGCCGGCCATCGCGCCTCCAGCGGCCATGCCAGGCTTGTCGGGCATGGGCTTTTCGCCGGCCATCCCCGGCATTCCCGCCATGCCTGCATCGCTTTTCGGAGCGGAAAGACTCGCACCCATTCCGGGCATTCCGCTCATTCCTTTTTGTGCGCCATCGCCCGCGCCGCCGGACATCCCCGCCATGTCAGCCATGTCGCCCATGCCCATGTCAGCCATCGTGCGCAGTGGGCGTTTGCGCCGCTCGGGGAGCGCGGCCGTCATTCCCTCGCGCGGGGCGAGCGTGCCGCGCGCGAAGCCGCTTCGATCCATCGTCTCGGCGAAAATCGTGTAAGCGCGGTCGCCCTTCGGCTCGACGATCACGTCGTAGGTTTCCGCGACGCCGATGCGGAATTCATCGACCGTCACCGGCTTCACATTCTGCCCGTCGGCCTGCACGACCGTCATGCGCAGGCCGGGAATGCGCACGTCGAAAAACGTCACCGCCGCCGCATTGATGAAACGCAGCCGCACCCGCTCGCCCTGCCGGAAAAGTCCGGTCCAATTCGAGCCCGGCGCGAGTCCGTTCATCAGGAACGTGAAGTGATGGCCCGTGATGTCGGAGATGTCGGTCGGGTCCATCCGCATCTTGCCCCACTCCATGCGGCCGGCGAGCGTCGCGCGGAATCCGTCCTTCGCGGCATCGCCCAGGAAATCGCCGACCGTCCGCCGGTCGTAGTTCGAGTAATTGCCCTGCTTTTTGAGCTTGGCGAACATCGCCTCCGGGCTGCCGTCGAGCCAGTCGCCGAGCATCACCACGTATTCGCGGTCGTAGCGGACCGGATCGCGCCCCGCGGGCTCGATGACCATCGGACCGAAAACGCCCACCTGCTCCTGCGCCGCTGAGTGGCTGTGATACCAGTAGGTGCCGTTCTGTCGGATCGGAAAGCGATAGGTGAACGTCTCACCCGGCCGGATGCCGGGATAGCTCACGCCCGGCACGCCATCCATGCGGAAGGGCAGGAGGATGCCGTGCCAGTGGATCGAGGTGGTTTCCTTCGCGAGCCGGTTCGTCACGCGAATGACCACGTCCTGCCCTTCGCGCAAACGCAGCAACGGACCCGGCACCGTGCCGTTGATGGCGAGGGCCGGGTAGCGCTTCCCGCCGATGTCGATCTCCTGCTCGCCGATCGCGAGATCAATCTCATTGCCGCTCAAAGAGCCCTTCCGCCCCGACCGCGCGTAGGCCGGGACCACGCTCTCGATTCCAGCCAGCAAACCAGCCGCCGCCGCCGTCCCCAAAAATCGACGGCGGGTAAAGTGAGTGTCGGGTTCTTTCATGGAGAAGTTTCGTGCGGTGTGGCGAAAGCCGGCGATGCCAGGCGCGGCTACTTATCGCGGCGTGACCTTTATCCGGCTACGCATCGCTTCGGAAAAACTCCGCAATTTCACCGAAGCAGCGAACCTAAGCTCTTGCGGTAGGCGCGCGGCGTCTCGCCAGTCAACTCTTTGAAGGTGCGGTTGAACTGCGAGAGCGACTGGAATCCGACTTCAAACGCCACCTCGCCAATCCTGCGATTCGGGTTCTGGAGAAGGTTGCGCGCCTTCTCCACGCGCGTGCGGGTGACGAATTCGAGGAAGTTCAGCCCCGTCGCTTCCTTGAACTTCATGCTGAAATAGTTGGCGCTCATGTTCACCGCCTTCGCGACTTTCGCGAGCGACAACTCATCCGCGCAGTTATCGGCGATGTAGGCGCGCGCCCGCGCGATCTCCGGCCGCTCCGCGTGCTCGCGGTCGAGGACGAGCACGCTGCTGCACGCGGCGAGATGGTGCGCAAAGATGTTGAGCAACTGCACGAGCGCTTCGTATTGCTTCGGCGTCAGCACGCGGGTGTTAAAGTAAGCCTCTTCGAGCTTCTTCAAATCGACCTCGGCACCCCAGCGCAGCAGCAGCGCGGCGATGTCGTTGAAGTGCGCCTGGTCCGGGCGCTGGAGCAGGATTTGTCCGGTCTGGAGAAACGCGATGAGATTCTCGCCGACGCGCACCGGAACCGCGGTTTCGCACAGGCCGGCGAAGCATTTCATCGTTTTCGGCGCGAGCTGCGCCTCTTCTTCGAGCCGGCGCTGGAGCGCGTAACACTGACCGCAGCTTTGATTGGTCTTCGCCATGAGCGCGCAGAAGGGATTCTCCTCATTGCGCGCGTGGCGGATCACGGTCAGCATATCCGGCGCGTGCAGCCGCAGCGGCAAGCCCGTGCCGGCGGTGAAGGCGCGCTCGTGGTCGCGATAAATCTCCGACTCGGAGAGCACGGCGAGCGCGCGGCTGACCGGCTTGGGTTTCGCCACCGGAGCGCCGGCCTTGGAGGTTTCGCGTTTCATGGGCTGTCGAGGATTCAGGGCGTGTGGACTCATCGTTTGAAACGACGCACCCGTGCCAACCCCCCCGACTTTCGTGAGAAAAATGCCGAGGAACCCGGAGCGCCAGACCCGCAGCCGCCGCCGGCAATTTCCAAACAGCAGCACCATCATCCGCGCGACGACGATACGCAGGAACATCGTGAGCGGATCGGCCGTCGCGTAGGCGACCGAGGGCGCGTCGGAGCGGCCAATGGCGTTGGCGAAAGCCAGCGTGAGCGGATCGGTCATGCTGCCCGCGAGCAGCCCGCGCAGGCTCATGAGGTTCAGCTTCAAAAAAGCGAGCCCGGCGATGCGCCGGGAAGCAATGACGGGGCGTGCCGCGCAGCACGCCGAAGAAGAGCGCGCCAGCGAAGCTACGGCAGCGACCGCGCGGCCGGCTCCGGGTTTGTCGCCCGGCTGAGGCGGCGCTCACATTCCTTGGCGGCGAAGCGAGCCGGTTCGCGCTGAAATGTCTCCATGCACTTCGGACAGCAGATGGCGATGATCTCTCCCTCATGCCGCAGATGACTGAGTGTCTCCTTACTTTCTCCCGCGCTCCGGCCGCAGACCGTGCAGATGTCCTCCGCGACGTTTAGCTCGGGCGAGTCATCGAGAGTCATGGCTGATTGCGGTGCGTTGTTTGCATGCTGGAGGATCGCTCGGGGGGAAATTGCGAGCTACGCATCGCTTCGGAAAAACTGTGCGTTTTCACCGACACAGCGCGGCACCGGAAGGGCGAAAAGCACGCGACCGCAAGCACCCGCGGCCAGTCAGTTGCTGACGAGACTCCGCACCAGGATGAATGCGGCCACCGCGAGCATCGCCATCGCGAAGACGGCTTGGAGCCGCATGCCCGCGAGCAAGCCAGCCGCGCCCGCGGCGGCAAACCAGAGCGTCGGGCCAGGCGGCACGCGCTGGCCCGCGAGCAAATGGGAGCTGATCGCGGAGAGGCTGATGATGAAGACCACCGGCATCGTCGTGGCAATGGCGCGATGGATCGGGAGGCGCGCGAGAAGCACGAGCGACGGCGCGATCAGCACCCCGCCGATGCCGAGCAGACCGGCGACAACGCCGACGAACACACCCGCGATCGAGAGCCGCGCAACTTGCGAGCGACCCGTTTGCGTCGCGGAAGATGCCCCGAGGTCGGGCTCCGTTTTCTCCCACAAAAGCCGCAGGGCAATGACGGCGATGAATGCCGCGAAAACGAGCATGAGCCAGTTGCCGGAAAGAAACCGCCCAGCCCACGCCCCAAGCGGCGCGCCAGCCACGCCGCCCGCGGCCATCATCGCCCGACGCGCACCTCGACCTCGCCCGCGCGCCATTTCAAAACCGTCGCGAGGAAGCCGATCGCCGAAACCGAAATCATCGACACGCAGACCGCCTGATGCGGCGACAGCCCGAGCGAATAAACGAGCATCGGCACGGCGAAGACCGAGCCGACGCCGGTGAGCCCGTAGGCAAATCCAAACGCACCACCGCAGGCCAGCCCCAATGCCCACATTGCTCAGACGCTCACGTCGCCGGACGCCTGCGCGGGCGTGCCCGCGCCTTGTGGGCGGAGCAAAAAGAGCGGTTCGTAAGTCGAGAGCGCATGCACGTATTGAGCGCGCTCGAACGCGCTCGGGTCGGCGCAATTCTTCTGGCTCATCATTCCCCTGATCTGGCCCAGCGAGTCGTAGTGGTGCTGCTCCAGCCATTCGGCGATTTCCTTTTCCAGCAAGCGCAGATGCTCGATTCCGTGGCGCAAGAGCACGCTGCAAAGCATCGTCACGTCCGCGCCCGCCATCACCATTTTGATCACGTCGCACGAACGGTGAATACCGCTCGTGGCCGCGAGATTAGCGCGCAGCTTCCCGAAAAGAATGCCGATCCAGCGCAAAGGAAGCCGCATGTCCATTTGCGTGCTGAGCATGAGGCTCGGCGTGACCTCCATTTTCGAGAGGTCGATGTCCGGCTGGTAAAAGCGATTGAACAACACCAGTGCGTCCGGGCCGAGCGCATCGAGGCGCGCGGCCATGTTGGCGAAGTTGCTGAAATACGGGCTCAGTTTTACCGCGAGCGGGATCTTCGTCGCCGCGCGCAGCGTCCGCACGATCTCGACGTATCCCTGCTCGACGCTTGCGCCGCTAAGTTCCAGCTCGGTCGGTATCTTGTAAATGTTCAGCTCCAGTGCGTCAGCGCCCGCTTCCTTGATCTGCCGCGCGTAGCTGATCCAACCGTCGATCGTCGTGCAGTTCAGGCTCGCGATGATCGGGATGCTCACGCTGCGTTTCGCCGCCGCGATCTGCTCCAGGTAGGCATCCGGCCCGAGCCGCAAACCACAGGCAGAGCCGCCGCCGGGCTCCGTTTGCTCCTCAAAGAGCGAGTGGAAAACGACCGCTGCCGCGCCTGCGTCTTCCATGACTTTGATGTTGTCGCTCTCCAGCGTCAGCG
Organism: Spartobacteria bacterium; assembly: GCA_031389825.1. GTDB lineage: Bacteria > Verrucomicrobiota > Verrucomicrobiia > Chthoniobacterales > Chthoniobacteraceae > JANMSW01. The sequence goes on along the minus strand of JANMSW010000004.1, from coordinate 1,747 downwards.
GCGAAGCCGACGGCACCAAGGGCGTGCGCAGCTTCAAGCCGAGATAATTGGTGGTGAGATCCATGCTGCGACCGGTCAGACCGATCAAGGCGCCTGAGCGTGCAGATTGTGAGAGGCACAGGTGAAGGCCGAATTGTCTCCGCACTTCGTGCAAGTATGGATCATTTCCAAATGCCCTGCCGCACTCGATGGTCGCTGGATCAACTTGCCGCCACAGCTCGCGCATCCGTGTTTCTCATAGGGCGAAAACCACGACAGAAACCGCTTCTTCTCATCGACGGACGCGACTTTCAGGTTTTGGCACTTCACGCAGGCCAACGCGACGACCGAGCCTTCCCTCAATTTCTCCGCCTGCGCACGGTTCTGGATGCGGATCGGAAGAGCGGTCAGCGTTGGCGTCGCGGGGCCAGCGCACGAAACCGTGACCAGCGTCGTGCCGATGAGCGAAATGGCCCGAATGATCCACGACGCGGCTTTCATGGATGGAAGACGGGGCAGGTGTAGGGCGAGTCCTGGCAAACGCTGCACTTGTGCTTCCACTTACCCTCGCGGAAGAACGTCTTGATTGCGCCATGGCAGCCTGGGCACTGATCCTCATACACGGTCGTCGGGCGGAGATTGCCGGACCACCCGGCTTGGGCATTCGCAGCGGGCTGAACGGTTCGAACGGCGACCATCTTGCATTGCGGGCAGACGAGTGCGCGCTGTTGATTCTTCGGGCCATCGGTCGTGGCGCAGCCGCTCAAGCCGAGAGCGAAAGTGGCGACAACTATCGCGGACAGGAAGCGCGGGTAGCTCGCTCGCGTTGCCGGCGCACGTTTGAACGGCTTCGGGCCAGACGGGAAGATAACTTGGAGGCTTTTGGGGATCGTCTTCATGGTTCGTGGGGTGGTTTGCGCGTGGCAAAGGCCAGCGCCTCGCCCGCTTCAGTTCGCGCTTTGGAGGAACTCCAAAATCTTTGTGTGTTCCTCGGCGGTGAGGTTGGCGCGGATGCGCGTGTGCTGCATGGCGACTTCCCATTGCGCATCGTTGTAAGTCGCGGGAGAGCGTTCGTTGTGGCAGCGCGTGCAGTTGTCCGACCAGAGCTGGGTGCCGCTCTTGCCGCTCGGTCCGGGTGCGATCCTTTGCGCAGCCGCAACTTCCAGACCCGCACTTGTCCGGTGGCGGTTCAGTGGTGAATTCGTTCGTCATGGTGGGGCGGGGAAACGTAACGAATTTAGAGGCGGCCCTGCCGCTCAGTCTCCGCATCGCTTCGGAAAAACTACGCAGTTTCACCGCCGCAACGAAGGCTGCGCTCCGTCATCCTCGCCGGACGGCTCGGCCTCATCGTCGTCCTCTTTCTGGTCGTCGGCGCGTTGGAGATCAGCGGGCTCTTCAGGCGGTGACAAAAACGTCAAGCCCGACGCCGAGAGGCACCGAGATCATCGACAGGCACACCGCTTGGTGCGGCAGGGAGTCCGAGCCATCCCGAGATAGGCGGTGCTCAGGTTTATCGGGGTATTGGCGCTCGAAGTTACAGGACGGCGCTTCGGAACAGGATTTTTTGTCGCGAACGGTTTCCCAAAAAACGGTGCGCGATACATGATCGTCACCGGCGCGCCGACTCCTAGAGCATCTGCCGAAAATAGTTTCCGGCTCGTGTGTTTTTGTACTGGTACGATTTGGTCACTTGTGGTGTGAAGGTGGGGATTGCGCGCCGATTGTGTTGAGCCCAACGCCGAGAACGCCACCGAAGCCGAGCTTTTGG
>JANMSW010000046.1:0-1505 GCA_031389825.1 Spartobacteria bacterium | reverse complement strand
GTGCCACAAGCCACATCGAGAGCGATGTTCAAAGGACTTTTCAAGCTGAGAAAGGCCCGTATCCGCTCTACGACCAGCCGATGAAAATATGGTCTATTCTGGGCGTAGCGCCGTGCCGCCGTCTGATGAGCAAAGTAATTCATCGGTTGCATTCGCGCGAGTCGCCTAACGACCCCAAGCTCAGCGACACGCGGCTCAGGCGCGGCTGCTGCGTGGTGGTCTGTGGGCAGCAGCAGGCGTGACTGAGACGCGTGTTCGCTGCAGCACATGGTGTGCGCCCAGCATGGGCGCGTTGTAAATGGGGTGAAAGTCCCCTGTAGGAGAACCGAACATGGAAACATGAAATGAAACTACCACCTGAAGCCAACTCCGGAAGGGTGACCGACCGGGGGGAGGAAGGCTAGGGGAAACCGGCAAGCTGATGAACAAGAACCACATATCAAGGCCGATGCGACGGGACGAGCTGGCACCACACAGCGAAGTCCACCGGTTCAGTCGTGGAGGTAAATGTGGCGGTTGTGCCGGGAAGCAACGCGTTCTTACCTGGGGAGATCCCGCGGCCGCAAGGCGGCGGGAAGTCAGCAGAGGTCGTAGTAGTGCGCAGAGAGACCGGGGGCTGGGAGATGCCCGTCTAAACTTCGACACCGGAAAACTACTGCCATGAAGGATCGAACCGAAGAGGAGAGCCACGACCCTGTGGAGGACATCCAAGCCGATACCGCTAGCCGGCGGGGTGAGGATGAGAGCCGCCACAGGAGCAAACATGGGGGCTCTCGAGATCAGGACATGATGGAGCGGATACTCGCCCCCGAAAACCTTGCCCAAGCCTGGAAACGGGTGAAGGCGAACCAAGGCGCACCGGGGATCGACGGGATGACCGTCGAAGCCTTTCCGGCCTTCTGCCGGGAACACTGGTCGAAGATTCGCACCGCAATCATGGAAGGGACATACCGCCCGGCGCCCGTGCGCCGGGTGTTCATCCCGAAACCCGACGGGAGCCAACGTCCCCTCGGAGTGCCGACGGTGCTGGATCGAGTGATCCAGCAGGCGATGGCGCAGGTGCTGGGTCCGCGCTTCGAGCCGGACTTCAGCGAGCACAGCTACGGCTTTCGTGAAGGCCGCAACGCCCATCAGGCGGTGCGGCAGATGGAAGCCGGATGGAAGGAAGGACGCCGCCACGCTGTGGACTGCGACCTCAAAAGCTTCTTTGATACGGTCAATCACGACCGGCTCATGGAACAACTGCGGAATAAAATCAGGGATCGGAAGGTTCTGGGTTTGATCCGTCGTTACCTGCAAGCCGGAGTGGTGCTGCCCGATGGCACTTATGAGGTCACGCCTCAGGGAGTGCCGCAGGGCGGACCGCTGTCGCCGCTGCTGGCCAATATCGTGCTCGATCCACTCGATAAAGAACTCCAATCGCGCGGACACAAGTTCGCGAGGTACGCGGATGACTTTATTGTAATGGTCAAAAGCGCGAGAGCGGCCGAGCGAGTGATGGCAAG
>JANMSW010000039.1:0-271877 GCA_031389825.1 Spartobacteria bacterium | reverse complement strand
CCTCAATCATCGCCGCCGCGCGGTGGAACAGTATCTCGAAAATACCTTGCCCAAGCGCATCTCCGCAAGCATCGCCAAACTGATCATCGGAAGCCACGAAAGCGCGAACGAAAGCATAGAAAAAACTGGATCTGCCGATCTATCTTTCAGTGCTCCGGGTGACGCTCGGTTTCGCGTCAATATTTTTAAGCAGCGCGGCACTTATGCCATCGTGATGCGGGTAATTCCTTCCAATCCTCCAAACTTCGATGACTTCAATCTGCCGGTACAACTGAAGGAGATCGTTGATATAAAAAACGGTCTCGTGCTCGTTACCGGGCCGACTGGGAGCGGGAAGAGTACGACTCTGGCGGCCATCATCGATCTCATTAATCAGCAGAAGTACTACCATATCGTTACGATTGAAGATCCGATCGAGTTTCTGCATTCGCACAAGCAGGCCGCCTTCAGCCAACGGGAACTGGGTAGGGATTTTCCAACCTTTGCGAGCGGGCTGCGCTCGGCTTTGCGCCAGGCTCCCAAAGTCATTCTCGTGGGTGAGATCCGGGACCGGGAAACAATGGAGATTGCGCTCACCGCTTCTGAAACTGGCCACGTGGTGTACAGCACCATGCACACCGTTAGCGCGGGGCAGACGATCAATCGTATCCTCGGCATGTTCAACCAGGAGGAAGAGATGCAGGTCCGCCAGCGGCTTGCCGAGACGTTGCGCTACGTGGTCAGTCAGCGGCTGGTGGCCAAGATTGGCGGAGGGCGCACCCTGGTGCAGGAGATCATGGGGAATAACATGCGGACCAAGGAGGTCCTGCTCTACGGCGAGAACGAGAACCGCGACATCAACGAGATGATCGAGGCGGGGAGCATCGGTGGGTGGCAGAGCTTCAACCAGGGGCTGATCGCAGCCTATTCGCGCGGAGAGATCTCGGAGGAGTCTGCGCTGCTTTACTCTACGGCAAAGAACCGACTGATCCGTGAACTCGACGCGGTGAAGAAACGAAGCGGAGCTGCTCAGGTGGAAGAATCGATCGGTCTCCGTTTGCAAGACATGGACGCACCGCACGAGCCTGTGGCCATCGCCATGCCGCCGCCGCTGCGGATGACGGCTGCCACATAGGCAGGTGGCGCTTCACTGGACACCTACGCCGGGGTATTCATAAGCTGCGGACATGCCTCCCCGGTTCAACTCTACACCGCGTCGATGACCAACGGGTACAAGTCCCCTGTCCTCGCTACGCTCTTCGGAGTCGTGGGCATTCTAGCTGGGCTCGGATGCCTGGTCCTGCTCGGGTTTGCGCTAGTGACCGCAATCGATGCGGGCTCGGTGCGCTCGGCACTTCCGACATCCTTCCTGGCAGGATGGACCCTTCTCGCGACGATCATCTTCTTCGGCGTTGGCCAGGTCCTGGACGCGATCTGCCGCACCGCGTTCTTCACTCAGCGCAATACGGATCTTCTGGAGAAGATGACGCGGACACAGGAGATCACGCAACAGTCGCTAGGTCATCTCCTTGCGAGTACGGGAAAGCCGGGCACTCACCTCAGCCCGCCGCCTGAACCGCGGGGTTACTACTACGTTCATGACGGCAAGGTTGAAGGTCCGCATCCCGAGGCTGCGATCCGGCGGCTTTTCAATTCCGGAGAGATCGGTGCCGAAACGCTGGCCATGCGCAAGGGCGACCACGACTGGGTGCCGCTCTCGCAGCTCTTTCCGCAATAGCCAGACGGTGTAAAAAGCAGGTGCGCGGGTCGGTTTAGCTCTCGATGGACGAAAGCAGCGTCGGCTGTTGATTAGTCCGACTCGTCGCTCGCACCCTTCTTCGCCGTCAAACCACGGAGCTTACCCTCAATGAACGGATCGATCTCTCCCTCCATCACCGCATCGACCCCGGAAGTCTGAACGCCGGTGCGCAGATCCTTGACCATCTGGTAGGGCTGAAAAACGTAGGAGCGGATCTGTGAGCCAAATGCCACATCCGCCTTCTCGCCGTACGCCGCTGCAATCGCGGCACTCTGCTTGTCTGTCTCGATCTGCTGCAGTTTTGCCTGGAGCATGCGCAACGCGAGCTGGCGGTTGAGAGATTGCGATCGCTCGCTTTGGCAGGCTGCGACAATTCCCGTGGGCAAGTGACGCACCCGGACAGCCGTCTCCACCTTGTTCACGTTCTGGCCACCTTTGCCGCCCGCGCGATAGGTATCAAATTCCAGCTCCGCCTCGTTCAACTCGATAGGCGCAGTCTCCGGGAGCTCCGGCACTACATCCACACCGGCGAACGAAGTGTGCCGGCGCTTGTTTGAGTCGAACGGCGAGATCCGCACGAGCCGATGAACGCCGCGCTCCGTCGCCAGATAACCGAACGCGTACTCGCCGCTTACCCGGATCGTCGCTGACTTGATCCCCGCGCCATCCCCATCCTGGAAGTCCACCATCGAGACCTGGTAGCCATGCCGCTCACTCCATCGCTGGTACATGCGCAGGAGCATCTCCGCCCAATCGCACGCCTCCGTGCCGCCAGCGCCAGATTGCACGCTGAGAAAAGCGTGACACCGATCGTTTGGTCCGGAGAGCAGCATTTTGAGCTCAAACTGCTCCAGATCCTTGATGATTGCCGCCTGCTCCCTTTCCACCTCAGCCGCAGCTTGGACCGCATCGTCCTCCACCCGGGCCATCTCGAGCAGAACCTCGAAGTCTTCCACCTGCCGCTCGAGCTGGAGCAGGGGATTTACCTTTCCGCGCAGGACCGAGACCTCCTCCACCTGCTGTTGCGCCTTTTCCTTATGTGTCCAGAAATCCGCCTCGCTCATCTGTCCCTCGAGCTCGGCCATTCGCCCCTGAAGTTTCGGTAAGTCAAAGATACCTCCGCAGCTCGCCCACGCGAGCCCGGAGGTCACCAGTGTTGATTTGTTGAAGGTCGATCGCCATGGGAAAGGAAAAGGAACCGTTTTCGTAGTGGAAGGTTCCACGCCACGCAACCACGGTCCGCTATTTTCGCCCGGGTCTTCTTGCGGATAGGTTGATATCTCGCTGCATTAAACCGGAATCGCGCTGCCGGGCTCCATACCGAATCCGTACAATGCGAGGCCTCGCTATCCCAACAAAGCTCCCGCTGCAGGAGGAGTGCTGCCCCGCTGCTTAATGCCATACCACGCCGCTGCTCCCGCGGCGGCCCACGGGAGAAGTGTCCAAGTCACCCATAGCGGCACCAAGTCTCGCGTGGAGTCTCCAAAGTACCATGGGAGCCCCCCACAGATCGTATTGTAGAAGAAGAACAGAAATGCGGCAGCCGAAGCCGTCCATGCGACCTGCACCCCTCGTGACATAAACAACAGGAACGGAAGCGGCCACACCATGTACTGAGGTGCTGCGCTTGGCGCGAGGAAGAAGAAGATCATGAAGGCGAGTCCGCATTTCGTGAACATTTCCACCGCAGGCTCGCGCCGCCGCACCCAGGCCATCCATGTGACAGCGATGACGACCACAGCCTTCAGGACGGTAGTCACCACCTGCTGGGCGACGGTTAGCTCTGTAAACGTCAGCGGTGCGAATGCCGGTAGGTTCGTAAGTCGCAGCCACATTGGAAATCCCCATATTCCCTGGATCCCGGAATAACCAACGATGCGCCCAAGAACTATCGGCTCCTGCAGCAGGATTGGAAGGTACCCAAGGACAATAAGGGTTACCGCCGGGACGAGAAATCGCCGCAGCAAACCGCGGTCCCACCAATGAAGGAGGAGGATCGGAAGGATCAGGAGTGGAACCACCTTGATCTGACATGCCAGAGCGAAGAGCGTTCCTGAGAGGGCTGGCGAGTTCTTCCATCCGAAATAGACGCTCCAAAACATCAGCAGTGCGAGCAGGGGATCGGTGTTTCCATGGAACCCACTCACCATCACCGCCACTGGACTCGCGATCAGCAAGAGCTGGCGTCCCCACCCCGGCGACATCTCTGCGCCTGCCTTCCTAAGACTAAAGATCACCAGGCACCCTAGTACGAAATCACCCGCGATGCCGACAAAACGAACGAGGAAGGCAAACAGCTCGCGCTCGCTTCCAGACGCAGCATGCAAGGTTTTAAGCGCCATTCCGATCGCCGGCGGGTGATTCATGGCGGCAGTCGAGCGGTACGTCTCAAGAAGCCCCTCGCTACCAATCATGCTCCCCAGCTTCCAGTAGATCACCACATCGTTGCTCCCGATGGTATTCGTCGCGATGACAACCTTGAGAAGCGTTACAAGAACCAACGCCAGCAACAGATAGCGGTTGTATCCCTCTGTATCTTTGAGCAAGCCGCATTGGAACCAGAAGGCTCTCCGCTCTCCAAGGAAAACCTGCCGCACACCATGCGCGAGCGCCCTACCTACGTGCTCCCATTAGAGTGGGGAAGCCCGTTTGCAGCTACGATCTGCTATTCCGCACCTCATCAATGACCCTGGAGCCATTGTCTTCCGTGCTGAAGTAGGTCGAACTTCTCCACCTAAATGGCCGAACGATGGATTAATGCTGCACCTCCGCGAGAAAGGTCTAAACGATGTAAAGTGATTGAACTTCTCCGGTGGACGGTACGCGTATCGAATTTGGCGCCTGGTGCTCGGAGCCATTCCCTTCCTTTAGGGGCGCCGACTTCGATCCTAAGGAGCCTACCTACCAGATTCATGTGCTTGGTTGGTGGCGCGTTCGCGCCACCGACAACTAATCCCGCTTGTCGTCGTGGCTGATCATGTCGATCACCACGGCACTCGCCAGAATCAGAATATCGTCCTCAGCGGTTGCGATTTCGACGCCGTAGGTGTCGCGAAAGGAGAACCATCGCTTCGAGACCTGCGCAACTTCCCGATTGCCTCTGACGAAGGTGTACTCGAGGTCGAGGAAGTTGCCTTTTGCCTCGAGATCGTCTGGACCGGGAACGTCGATCGAAAACTTCGCGCTGAAGAGCGTGAAGTGCTTCTTCTTCACTACCGCCACAACCTGGTTGCCCCGGTGGAACTCGTACGTTGGACCCCACGCGAGTAGCCGTTGCTTGATGTAGAGTAATTCGTTACCCGACGCGTCCTGGAAGGAAAGCTTGTCGCCGATGCTGAATGCGCGGCCATCGACGTGGAATGCCTTCTGATCGTTCTCGTCGAGGATGTCGAAGTCGTCGCCCATTGAGATAAGGCGCTGCTTGAGGAGGTATCGCATGTTGTTGGGGAGTTAAGAACCGTGTGCCTTGGGGATGCTCTCAGGTTCGCGCGGGGTGGCCTGCATGGCTCTCTCGTCGCCGCCGCCTTTCTGGTCCCGAGGTCGCGCCTTTGTAACATTCCAGTAGACTACGATGGCACAAGACATGGTCACAGGAACAGGGTGTTCAATGCCGTTGATGACCTAGGAGAAACCCATAGCGGATCTTCACTTCCCGCGCTCGTAGACTTGGTGAGCCACAGTGTCTCGATCGACTCCATAACGAGTGTTGGCGAAGCTTACGAGCTGCTCCGTCGCGAGCAAACGGATTTCGCAGCAGTGGTCAGCAGTGGCATCTTTCGCGGTGCCGTCTCCGTGTCGCAGATCGGTCAGTTGCTCAGCGGTCGGTTCGGCTATGCGCTTTTCGCTCGGAAGCCGGTTGCCGATAACTGCCTTGCATCGTTCGCGGTCCGCACGGACGTCTCGTTGCTGCACGTCCTGCAATTGGTGCTCGCGCGTACCGGTCCGGATTATCACCTGGACGTTGCGCTGACCGAGCCAGACGGCACCTTCGTCGGGTTTATACCGGTCCAGACCCTGGTGCGGGTGCAATCGGAGATTGTGCAGCGACAATTCCGCGCCCTCGAGCAGCAGCGTCTCGAACTCGAACGCTCCGAACAGACTCTTCGCGACGCCAAGGAGCACGCCGAGGCAGGGACGCGGGCAAAGAGCGTCTTCCTTGCGAACATGAGCCACGAGGTCCGCACCCCGCTTCACGGTATCATTGGCGTAGGCGAGATGTTGCTGGAAGGCGCGCTCGATGCAACTCAGCGGAGCCTTGCTGAAACCATCCACTCCTCGGCTGAATCGCTGCTCTCCGTGGTCAACGACATCCTCGATTTCTCAAAGGTCGAAGCAGGGCGGATCGAGTTGGAGTGCCTCGCCTTCGATCCGCGTGATCTCCTGATGAGGGTCGTTCAGTTGAACCACGCACGCGCGAAGTCGAAGGGGCTCCGGCTCGAGGCAGAGTGCAGCACCGCAGTCCCCGCGCGGCTCATGGGAGATGTCAACCGGCTCTCCCAAGTGCTGAACAACCTGGTCGGCAACGCCATCAAGTTCTCGAAGGTCGGATGCGTCTCGGTGCATCTCGGCGTCCAGGCCGCGGGTCAGGACGGTGTCCCCACGTTAGTTTTCGAGGTGCAGGATCAGGGCATGGGGATTACAGAAGAAGTGCAGCTGCACATTTTCGATCCATTCTCGCAGGCGGATCTGAGCACCACCCGGACTCATGGGGGAACCGGGCTTGGATTGTCGATCTGCCGCCAGCTCGTTGAGCTCATGGGCGGCGTTATTTCCGTTGAGAGTGCTCCCGCGCGAGGTTCGATCTTCCGGTTCACGCTTGTACAATGCATTGCGACGATCCCGGTCGCACGAGAGTCGCGGCATGATCCGGAGTTTTCGCTGAATTCCCGAGCTGCCGTACGCGTGCTGCTCGCCGAAGACAGCACTGTGAACCGTCTTGTTGCGATGCATCAGCTCAAGAAGCTGGGTTGCGCAGTGTCCGTGGTGGAGAATGGTCAGGAGGCGCTCGATGCCGCGGAGGAAGGCACGTTTGATCTGATCCTGATGGATTGTCAGATGCCGATTATGGATGGGTACACGGCTGCGACGGAGATCCGACGACGCGGACTTGCCCCTGGGGCTAGGATCGTTGCGCTGACTGCGAACGCGTTGTCTGGCGAGCGGGAGAAGTGCCTCGCTGCAGGGATGGACGACTATCTAAGTAAACCGTTCAAGGCGGCCCATCTTGCGAAGTGCGTCCAGGAGAGCACGCTTGCGATGCAGTAACGCTGCAGCGATGTGAGGCTCTGCCGATTGTCAAACGGGCGTCAGATAAACGCAACCGGTCGTGCTTCGCTGAACGAACTAGAAGCCTCATGAAACCGGCCCAACTCAAAAGCATCAGCCATCTCTGCTTCATTCTCGGCTTTGCCTCCATCCTCGGATCCATCGCGATCTGGTTCCTGATGGGAGGAGCGTCCCCCGAGACCCAGGCTCATGCGGAGCGCTTCGGGATCTTCGTCGGGCTCTGGGCACCGACTTTCTTCATCCTGTCCAACCGCTTCGATCGCTACGCAGCAACGCCCGCCTGAGTGCGTTGAGCGCTCAAGCAGGCGTTGTGAGAGATGGTGAATTTAACGTTCGTCTTCGAACCAGCTCACGATCTTGAAGTCGCTGATCAAGCCGCCATCGGCGAGCGCTTCGTCGTAGTGAATGCTGGTTACCCCGTTCATGAGAACCGTCTTCCCGACGATCGCTCCGAAGAGGTTGTCTGAGTTGCCTCCGCCCTTCACCTCCACTGCATAATTTGGTGCGTACACCGACCCGCAAAGGCCACCGTTCCCGGCGATCTTCAGGTTGCCAGTAGAGGCGGGGGTTCCATCTGGGTTCTTCGGACGGTCGCAGCCATAGAGCTGGAAGTGGAGGGGTGAGTTGGGGTTGGCGATCCCGTTCCCGGTGATGTCGCCGTCGCCCACCAGGAAGATGCGGACGAATACATTGGGACCTTGTGTAATTTGAGCCTGGCCAGAGAGCTTGATATCGCCAGTCACCACGATCTGGCAGTAGGTCGGCGAGCCATCTTCCGCACCTTGAATGTGCAGCGTGTTCGAACCCGCCATGTTGATCGTTGAGAACTGGTAGCTGCTTGGGGTCCCGGGTTTGGCCAGGATCGTCGTAGTTCCATTGATCGCTGATGGCGTGAATGGATCCGGCTCGGTATCTGGCTTGGTGACGAGGAAGACCTCCTGAAAAAAGTCGGTCCGGATCTCTCCAGTGACGTTGTTGCTGTTCAGGACAGTTCCGCCATTCGTCATGGCGTCTCCATGCACCTGGGCTCCGCCGGCTTCGAGGAGCTGGCCATTCGTAGCAATGTCCCCATTCTCCTGGCGCTTCAGAGCATCGTATCTTCCATTCGTGCTCTTGGTGGAATCGCGGGAATCGTAACTATCGACCAAGACGTTTTGCGACGTGAGATTCACAGTGCTCAGACCGAAGAGCGCGAGGCGGAACGCCCCCACGGGTTTGGCGATCGCCTCGATCGTGCGGGTGGCTTGCGGACGTGCCAGAGCCTTTCCGGTGCGGGAATCGCGGAGCATGTTGTAGCGGCGGAGCTGCCGATCCTGTTTGTCACCGGAAGCGCGTGCCCCACCAGAGATCTCGGCAACACCGCGTGAGCGGATGCGATACCACTGTTCGCCTGTACGGTCTTTGAGGCAAAGCGGTGCATCGACGCTGACTTCTGCCCATGAGCGCTGGCCGCCCTCACCTTTGCGCAGCAAGGCGCGTGAGCTCAGCGAATAGGTCATCGAGCTGGATCCGCCGATACCCGGATCTTCGACTTCGCCCACGAGTGGGTCCGCCGAGCGATCCCACCCATCCCAAGCGGTACCTGGCTGGAGGAGATCGCGGCGGATCTCGGTCATGGCCATCTCCACGCCGCCTTCTGCTGTCAGGAGAGCTTCCTTCCAGCTCGCGGCTTGATGGACCACCCGGGACTTGTTTTGGACGACGAGGAAGGCGGTGCCTGCCAGACTTCCGAGCACGGCGGTCGTAATCAGCGCGAGAACAAGTGCGCTGCCTTGCGGATCGAGGGAGATTTTGCGCGTTTTCATAGGAGATTTAGCTGCGTTTGTTCCGAAGAAGGACCTTTGCGTAGGCCGTGGTGCCGAGGCGGAGTCCACTGGTGTCCGTGGCGTTGAGCTTGAAGCGCGGCACGAATGACACGGAAACGCCGACGACCTGTTTGCCGCTGTCCGTGAAGTCTGGAACGAAGTCCTCGACATCCGTGGCGAGCGGGGACGGTTGGCCGTTGACGCTGCGGTAGATCACAGAGCCCGACTTGTAGAAGCTCACGAGCACCGGCGGCACCACGTTGGCGTTTTCGTCGGCATAATATGCCATGCCGCCCGAGATTACCGGATCCCGGGGACTGCCATCAGCCCGGTAGTAGTTGGGAATGGTGATATTGATCCGCTGCGCGCCCTGGTAGGTATCCACCGAAACCGTCAAGGCTCGGCGTAGGTCACGACAGACAAAATCAAGGAGTCGCTGTTGTTCCACCTGGCTCTTGGCGTGATGCTGCGCCGCCTTGGTGCTGCGCTGCACGGTTACGACTCCGACCATCATCCCCGCCGCGAGGATACTAGTTACCGCGGTGGCAACAATCAGTTCAGCCATGGTCGTGCCACGGCGACCGTGGGACTGGGGGGTGGCCTTTCTCACTTCTTACCTGCCTTTCCACCCACGCTGCCGCGGCTGTTGCCAGGAACGACCGGAGTCGGTGTCGTTTCAGTAACGACCGGTGCCGGTGTTCCACCTGGAGAAGGGCTTGGATCTGCTGCCGGCTGGCTCGCAGGGGTCGATTCCTCCGTCCCGCCACTTGCTCCGCCCATTGCAGGGAGGTTCATTCGGCTGATTCCGCCATTGGAGATGATCGTGGAAAGCTCTCGAGTCCGCTCCCGGCCGCCACCCGTCTTCCAGGTGATGGTGACGTCGACCTTGGCCAGCTTCTGGTCTGTCAGGCCGGTGCCCACGGAGATTACCTGCGCTGCGCTGTTCTTTGCCTTGGTTACTTCGAGCGGCTGGCAGGCGAGGGGGTCGGGCCAAGCCGTCACCGTGATATGCTCCCGCACGTTATCCAGCGGGGCGACGGCCTTCGACTGAGTGGCGTAGAAGGTGTCTGTAAGGTAACTGGCATTTGTGATCTGCCTCCAGTTGGCGATACGGAGCTGTTCGACGCGTTCCTCCACCGTCCCGGACGCTGCGCCCGACTCTCTGGTAGATTTCACCAGGCGGAGCTCGTGGGAGTTCATAAGGAGAGCGCTGCCGAGGCTCATTGTCCCTATTCCGAGCGCTACGACCGCCTCGGGAATGCTGAAGCCACCCGTCTGCCATCGTCGACGGGCTGGTCCTGTGGAACTTTGGAAAGCGTTCATGGTTGGCATGCATAGCAGCGCCGGTGCCGATCCAACTTAGGGGAACTACCGATACGCCAGGGGGTGAATGAGTACTCTCCCGGGAGGATGACCGAACCTCGGAACTGCTCCGCCGAGCTTTTAGGGCGGCGTGCCGCCCTTTTTGCTCGGCACGCCGAGCGAATAGCTCGGCGTGCCGCCCTAAAAGCTCGGGCGAGGGTGTTCAAAGCTCGGCGTGCCGAGCAAATAGCTCGGCGCGCCGCCCTAAAAGCTCGGGGGAGGGTGTCCAAAGCTCGGCATGCCGAGCAAATAGCTCGGCGTGCCGACTCAAAAGCTCGGCGTGCCGAGCAAATAAGGCGGCAGGCCGTTCTGAGGGCCTGAAATGACAGTTCCCTGCCCAAATCGGTGGATTCCAGAGGGCGGAGCACCATGTGCGCAGTGCCCCTAGGTAGTTCTCCCCACCCGAAGTCGGTACTAGCCGCAGGATCTACCGGCATCTGCGTTGCTGAAAGGGGAATTGCACTGGCGGCATCGGCATCTCGCGCTCAGCGAAGCTGCTTTTCACCCCGGCGTTTCCCCATTCCATGACCCTTCAAGCGACTGCCGACGTTCGGCGTGATGATCAGATCGAGAGTTTCTGGGTGTCCTTGTACTTCCTGAGCCGCGATCGCTCCGTCCTATTCTGCGTGGCCGGCACCATCCTGGCCTGCGCCGTTCTTCTCGCCTGGGCGCTACGAGCGCCCGAGAGCGCAGGCATGCGTCCACGGAGCGCCGTGGAGATCGTTCGTTCGGAACTTGTGGCGGCACAGCCTCATTTCTCCTCGCTCGCTACGGCGCTTCCTTCCGTCGCGAGTGGCGAGGAGGACGAGCTGAAGACAGAGATCCCAAAGCTGCTCAGTTCCGCATCAATGCCCGATTCAGATCGGCATGCGCTTGCTTCGTTTTGGCAGAATCTCATTACGTCCCCAGAGGAGCCCGATGCAAACTTGCTGATCCTCGCGCATCAGCCGACTCCGCTCCCTAGAGCCAATGAGCTGGTAGCCGGAGTGCATCTGCGCGCGGACCGCTTTCAGCCCGCGATCTCGTATCTTCAGCGGGAGGTCGCAGTCTCTGGGGAGCACTCGGCCCGGGCAAAGCTCGTCAGCCTGCTCTTGCGGGTGAAGGATGGTCCGAGGCTCCGAGAGTTGAGCGCGGATCCAGCATTCGCGAGCTACTTCACGCCACTAGTCCGGCTACAGATGGCACGCGAGCAGCAGAGCTGGCGCATGGTGGTCTGGGCACTCGCTGCAGTCGAGCTGGAGGCGCTGCGCCCTCTGCCACTCACGCTCTCGATTGTCGCGGGCCTCGCCTGGTTTGCGATTGCTCTGCAGGCGATCCAGCCTGTGAAGGTCGTCGGTTTCCGCACGATCGCGCCCGCCCTGGCAGTGCTCGCCGGCCTCCTGAGCACCTGGCCCGCGCGCTTCTTCACGATTTGGCTGGCGGAGGTGAGCGGCGTGAGCAAGGGCGACAGCTTTCTGGGTGATCTGGTGTACACCTTCGGCTTTGCCGCGCCCTCGGAGGAGGTGATCAAGCTGCTTTTCACCGCGCCATTCCTTCCTTTCCTCATCCGGCGGGGGAGCCGCCTGGAAATGCTGGTCGTGTGCGGCTGCGTGGGCCTCGGCTTCGCCATGGAGAATACCATGCAGAGCTACCAGCACAGCGGGCAGGTCGAAGCCTTCGGCCTGCTGCTCACCGCCAACTTCTTCCACTTCGCAGCCACGGGGCTCGCCGGGCTGGCTCTCTGCGAGTTCATCTGCGCCCCACGGGAACGGGTGATGCCGCTTCTTGGCACGATCGCGGGGGTCGCGCTCGCTCAGGGGATGTACGACGCCTTCATGGCGGTGCCTGGCCTGCGCGTGCTCTCCGCCGCGAGTATTCTGAGCTTCATGGCCATCTCGCTCGTCTTCTTCCACGTCATGCGCCAGCTGCGGGACGGTGTTACCGATCAGCTCTCCATCTCGGCGACACTACTCTGCGGCATGTCCGTCCTCACGGGCACCATGTTGATCTGCGCGTCCACGCAGCTAGGCTTCTCGCTCGCCCTCTCGACCCTTGCGGCAAATGCTGCCGGTCTGATCGTCGTGGTCTGCATTTTCTTCCGGCAATTGGGCCGCCGGGTGAACGCCACCGCAGCCACCGCTACTGTCTCCGAAGCATGATTATCCTCCTCGCTACCCTCGCGTGCACCGGCTTGCTCCTCCTGCTGGTCTCCCGGTTCCTACTCATGCGGCAAACCGCTACCCTCCACTGGGCACTGCGGGCCGCGATCTGGCTGCCGTTCGCAGATCTCACCTACCTGGCGGGCAGGTGGCAGAAGCACAAAGTGGCGGCGCTCTTCTCCGTACTCGGTGCGGCGCTCTTTCTGCCGCTGGGCGGGCAGCTCCTCTGGGAGACGCAACACCCTGAGCTCCTGCGCGCCAAGCTCAGCATCCGTGCTCAAGTTTCCGCAATGCTCAAGACGGATCTCGCCTCGGCGACTGCGGCGGCCGAAAAAGAACGTCAGGATCGGCTCTGGATGAGCAAGAGCGCCAAGGTGGACGAGCTCACCGCGTATCTCGCCACCTGGCACGCCTCCATGCAGAGCCGCAGGGCAGGTCTGGTCACGAGCCCTGCCGACGTGGTGCTCGCGTTTAATCACGAAGCGGAGTCGTATCACGCCTTTCTCCGGGTCGCGCGTGCGGAAAAGGATGCGCTGGCGGCAATGCCCGCTCCTGAAGGCACGACCCAGACCCCGGCACGAGTGGATTGAACTCGCGGGCGGCGATGGGTATGAAAGAGTGCTCCGCAACAGCCTCTATCCATGCCGATTTACGAGTTCTTCAGCCCGCAGGCGAACAAGATCTATAGCTTCTACGCCCGCAGTCTCGCCATGTCCGGCAAGACACCGCGATGCCCGGATGATCCCAAGCACACGATGGAGCGCATGATCTCCTCTTTCTCCGTCACGGGCCGGGCAAAGGAAGAAAAGCCAGGCGACGATCCCATGGCAGGAGCAGATGACGCCCGCATGGAACAAGCGATGGCTCAAATGGAGCAGGAATTCTCCGGCATGGACGAGTCGAACCCCGACCCACGCCAGCTCGCGCGGATGATGCGCAAAATGTCTGATCTCACGGGCGAGAAGATGCCCGAGACCATGGAGGAGATGATCCAGCGCATGGAGAAAGGTGAGGATCCAGAGAAGCTGGAGGAGGAGTATGGCGATTCCCTGGAGGATTTTGATCCGATGGGTGGCGGTGGAGAAGGCGAGGCTCCCGTTCGGAACGTGCTTGGGAAGATCAAGGCCCGCCGCGCGCGCCCGCAGCGGGATCCAACTCTCTACGAGATGGCGGATTTCGTGGATTAGGCAGCTGATCTTCGGCCCAGCCGGACAGCAGTGCCCCGTCGATTGACATGTGTAACCGTAGCGCTTACATATCTCGACATTCATGGCTGCCAGTTGCCGCTTCGCCTTCGCCATCCACATCATGGCCGTCCTTGCTTACGAGGATCGCCAGCATCAGCAGGGACTCACCTCCGAGGCGATCGCGCGCAGCGTGAACACCAACCCGGTGGTGATCCGCCGGATCCTCAGCGAGCTGAAGGGGGCGGGGCTGGTCGTGACCCACAAGGGCGCAAGTGGCGGGACGCGGTTGGCGCGGGAGCCGCGCTCGATCAGTCTGGACGCCGTTTACCGCGCGATCCATGGCGGCCCGAGCTTT
Source organism: Spartobacteria bacterium (assembly GCA_031389825.1). Taxonomy (GTDB): domain Bacteria; phylum Verrucomicrobiota; class Verrucomicrobiia; order Chthoniobacterales; family Chthoniobacteraceae; genus JANMSW01. The sequence continues at coordinate 258,006 of JANMSW010000039.1, read as the reverse complement.
TCCGCGCATCCGCAGCAGCCGGATCAACGCTGCCCGGTGGGTCGGAAGATCGAGATCGTGTTGGAGGAAGTTTTCGCTTCAGCAGAGCAGGCGCTGGAGCACGCACTCGCCCTGCGGACCCTCGCGGACGTGCTGGAGGATGTCTCCGGCCCGGAGGTGCCCGCGACGGCAGCTCAGGGACGCACGGCGCGTCCGGGCTCAGCCGCCTAGTCGTTTCTCACACCAACCGTAGCACTCATGTATACCGATACCGCACACGTCGACCCCCCGTTCCGCGCGTCCAGCTTCGAGCCGTTGATCGAGGAGCCTCCGAGTAAAGGGGTTCACGATCCACTTCTCGACCACCGCGATCTTCGCCAGGACGAGTTCTGGCGGGGCATCCCGGCTTACACCGAGGTCGGAGCGGCGGAGTTCCGCACGCACCTTTGGCAGCAGAAAAACTCCGTCACCAATGTCCGTCAGCTTCAGGAAACACTCGGCCCGCTTGTTTCCGAAACCTTCTACGAAGATCTCGCTGCCGGGATTGCGAACGCGCCGATGGCGCTTCGGATCTCCCCTTACCTTCTGAGTCTCGTGAACTGGGAGGATCCCATTCACGATCCGGTCCGCACCCAGTTCCTGCCGCTGCGCTCGCAGCAGCTCCCGGATCACCCGATGCTCCAGCTGGACTCGCTGCACGAGCAGGCTGACTCACCCGTCCCCGGCCTCACGCATCGCTATCGCGACAAGGCGCTCTTCCTGCCGATTGCGTCCTGTCCAGTCTATTGCCGATTTTGCACGCGCTCCTATGCCATCGGCTCGGATACGGGCTCCGTGGAGAAGCTGAAACTCAGCGCCAATCTCTCCCGATGGGAGAATGCTTTTCAGTACATCGCCTCCCGACCGGAGCTGGAGGATATCGTGGTCAGCGGTGGTGATACCTACAATCTGAAGGCAGACCATCTGCGCCTGATTGGCGAGCGTCTGCTCCAGATGCCGAACATCCGGCGGATCCGTTTTGCCACCAAGGGACTCTGCGTGATGCCGCAGAAGATCCTCAGCGACGAGCCGTGGCTCAATGCGCTCACGGACGTGGCGGCGCTCGGGCGAAAGCTCCACAAGGACGTAGTCGTCCACACCCATTTCAACCACCCGCGCGAGATTACGGGAATCACCCAGGACGCACTCAACCGCATGACCGAGCGCGGGATCCTGGTGCGCTGCCAGACTGTGATGCAGAGGACCGTGAACGACGATCCTCAGACCATGCAGCTCCTCGTGCGGCGGCTCAGCTACATCAACGTGCATCCCTACTACGTGTATTTCCACGACATGGTCCCGGGTGTAGAGGATCTCCGCACATCGCTCTCCGTCGGGCTCGAGCTCGAGAAGCATGTGCGCGGGCACACCGCCGGTTTCAACACGCCGTCCTTCGTCGTCGACACCATGGGAGGCGGCGGCAAGCGCGACGCGCACTCTTACGAGTACTATGATCGCCAGACCGGGATCGCGGTCTTCACCAGTCCTGCGGTTAAGCCCGGGCAGAAGTTCCTCTACTTTGATCCACTCCAATCGTTGGACGACATGCACCAGTGGCGCTGGTCGCAGGAAGCGGAGCGCCAGGTCATGATCGACGAGGCGCTGCAAGCCACGGGTGGGCTGCATCTTTGCAGCTCGGTTTCGGAGACCGAGGAGCCGGCCAACAGCTTCAGTCGCTGAGCCGGGCATGTGAATTCGCCATCCCACACCCGCAAAGCCGCCCCGGGGCTCGAAGGCGAAGAGATGAATTCTGCTCAACACCGCGAAGCAGAGCGGATGGGATGGCGCGTTGTAGAGAGTCGGACGGCCTTCGAGAACTCACTGCTTCTCCTTCGCGATCTCGCCCTTAATCCTCCTAACGGTGAGCCGTCGCACTGCACTTACGTCGAGCGCGGTCCGGCAGTAATGGTGCTGCCGGTGACGCACCAGGGCGAGATCGTGATGATGCGTCAGTTTCGCTTCCCGGTAGACGAATGGTGCCTGGAGTTGCCGATGGGGACTGCAGTTGAAACCCCAGGCAAGCCGCTTCACGCCGTGGTGGCGGAAGAACTCGAGGCGGACATCGGCGGGTCCTTTGACGCCCTGGAGGAAGTCGGGTCCTTCTACACTAGTCCGGCCCTATCGGATGAAAGCTGCCACGTTTTTCTCGCCGTTGGCGTGTCCATGAGACTCGCTCCTCCCGAGGCGCGGGATGATGTCCGCATTGTACGCAAACCTGTTGCCGAAGTGGTGCAACTGATCCGCTGCGGCCGCCTGAAGCACGGTCCCACAGCCCTCGCGATTCTGCTTTGCGAGCCGCGCCTGCTGGAGCTTGGGTTTATCTAGAGACCTACGGAGCGGTCAGGCGCAGGACCACGCCAGAATCTCCGCTCGGTCCGGTATTCTTGCTGCCAAGCACGTAGATCTCGCCCTTCTCGTCTTCACCAAGACCTTTCACCAGGAAGCCGAGTTCGGCCCGTCCATCGGCATTCTCGAATTCCCGAATCTCGCCTGACGCGAGGTCCCCATAGAAGAGGCGGCCTGAAGGGGTGCGCGGATCGCGGTAGTCCGCAAAGACATACTTGCCCTTTACATCGCCAAGACTAGCGCCCCGATAGACGTGACCGCCGATGATCGACGTGCCTTCATCGTGATCGTACTGCAGCACGGGATCGCGCAGATCCTTGGGCAGGCCGCTGAGGTCCTTCTCGATCGTTCCGTTCAGGTTGAACTTGAAGCTCCCTTCCTTGAGCCGCCAGCCGTAGTTCCCGCCGCGCTCGACCTTGTATAGGTACTCCAGCTTGTTCTGGCCGACATCGCCGACCAGCAACTGACCCCCCGTGAAGGCGAACCGATAAGGATTGCGCAGCCCCATTGCGAAGATCTCTTTCGCGCCACTTGCCGCTACAAACGGGTTGTCCTTCGGGATGCCGTACTTGCCGTTGGCTGCATCGGTGCCGTTTACATCGATCCGCAGCATCTTCCCGAGAAGCGAAGTGGGATCCTGCGCATTCCCGATCGTTGGGTTGTGCCCAGGTCCGAGGTCATTCGCGGCCCCGCCGTCTCCGAGCGAAATATACAGCAGGCCATCTGGCCCGAATGCCACCATGCCGCCGTTGTGATTGAACTGCGGCTCTTCAATCCGCATGAGAACGCTCTTCGTACCGGGATCCACGCGCATCCCGCTCTCCTCCACTTTCCAAGCGGCGATCACCGCGTGGTGATTCGGTTTACCCTCTCCATGAGCGTTCGGGAAATCTGCCGCACCGGCGGCTGGTTCGCTGGTGTAAGTGAAGATTCGCCGATGTCCGGGGCTCTTCGGGTCGAGAAAGCCCGGATCGAACGCCACTCCGAGCAGCCCACGCTCGTCGAAGTCCTTGTTCAGCTGCACAAGTTGACCAGTCACGTCCAGGAATGGCTGCTCTGCCAGCTTGCCCGCCTCGAGTAGTCGCAGCATCCCAGCCTGATCCACAACGACCAGCCGCTCTGGCTTACCCGGGAACGGGACGAGCAGTACCGGCGCCACTAATCCGCTGGCCACTGGCTCGAGCTTCACCCGCGCCGGCCCTTTAGGGATGCGCTCGGGGATTGGATCATTGACCGGCTCCGCAAGAGCAAATGGAGCGCTGGTAGCGACCGCCAGAAGAGCGACGGATAGACGTGACCAGGAGAGGCGGGCAGGGGATACAGGTGTCATGAGATCGAGATTCGTTCGACGCCCACAAATAGATGGCCCAAATCTAAATTGCATCATCCATCCCACGTCCGTTCACCGCTCTGCAAACTAGAACCCTTTAACTGTGGAGGCCCGAGCTCGTCAGGTCGCCCCGCTACCACCCGTTCCGGGCAATTCCAATCAGGCACTCCGTTCCGGGCTACGATCATAGCTAAAAGGCACGCAACGGTGCGATACAAACGACTCAACCGACACATGCCGGAGTGGCAAGCTACCTTCTTTTTCACGGAACCTCCGAGTTCCTGAGTCTCACGCTTGCGACAAATTGAGGGAAGCTCCGAGCAATTTCAGGGAAGCTTCAGTATCGGGATAGGGAAGCTCCGAGTTACAACTACTCAAGCTCCGCACTATTTTGGGGTACCTTGCACCTTTTATCTCGGAGCTCCCCTCTCCGGGAGGGAAGCTTCCCCGTCCAGGAGGCACCGTTCCCCCATATATCTGGAAGGGATCCCGACACGCATCTCAGCGTTGCTACAAAATGAGGGAAGCTCCCGTCGAATATTGCCTCGTTTGAGTAGCAGGAACTCGGAGCTCCGAGTTCCAGATGGGCAATTTCTGCCGAAAACGGCTGGTTTACGAGTCGTGTCTGCCTGAACCCGCATATGGCGCAGGAGGTACTCGCAGCTGAGGTTTTTACCCAGTGGTGAGGATTACGGGGGTTTAGCGCTTTATTAGCAGTTTCGGGTGCGGCCTTAACTACCGCGCCGACCACCCTCCGCAGAGAGTCGGAGTTGTGAGAACCCACGATTGGCTCCAGATCTTCCTCTACCTCGCGGCGCTGGCTGCGCTGACTCCGCTTCTTGGTGCATTCATGCACCGCGTCTTCTCCGGGCAGCGCACGTGGCTCTCACCCGTGCTTGGACCTGTCGAGCGGCTCATCTTTCGGGTGGGTGGTGTCGATGCGCAGTGCGAGATGCGCTGGAGCGCCTATGCCGCCGCGCTGCTTCTGTTTAACGCGCTCGGCATTCTCGTCCTGCTCTGCATTCAGCTCGTGCAGCATTGGCTGCCGCTGAATCCTCAAGGCTTCCCCGGCGTGCCCTTCGCGCTTGCGCTGAATACTGCGGTGTCGTTTGTCACGAATACCAACTGGCAGGCTTACTCGGGCGAGGCTGTGATGAGCTACTTCACGCAGGCAGCCGGGCTCACGGTGCAGAACTTCCTTAGCGCGGCCACCGGCATCGCGGTGGTGATCGCCTTCGCTCGCGGGCTCACGCGGAAGTCGGCTGAGACGATCGGCAACTTCTGGGCGGATCTCGTCCTCGCCACGCTCTACGTACTGCTTCCTCTCTCGTTGCTCATGGCAGTGGTGCTCGTATGGCAGGGCGTGCCGCAAGTGTTCTCCCCGTACGCTACCGCGACCACGCTCGAGGGGGCGGAGCAGGTCATCCCGCTTGGGCCCGCGGCCTCGCAGATCGCGATCAAGCAGCTTGGCACGAACGGCGGTGGATTCTTCGGCGTGAACTCTGCGCACCCTTTCGAGAATCCGACTCCGCTCACGAACTTTCTTCAGATGCTCGCGATCTTCGCGATCCCTGCCGCGCTGACTTACACCTATGGCCTGATGACCGGGGACCGCCGCCAGGGATGGACGATCTTTGGCGCAATGATGGCACTCTTCCTCGCGGGATTCGCCGTGTCGTGGTGGGCGGAACTGCAGGCGAATCCGGTGACAGGGTTGGCTGCAAATATGGAGGGGAAGGAAGTGCGCTTCGGCGTGATGAACTCCGTCCTGTTCTCCACGATCACGACTGCCGCGTCGTGTGGTGCGGTGAATGCGATGCACGACAGCCTCAGTCCTGCTGCGGGTGGGGTGGCGCTACTGAGTATGCTTCTCGGCGAAGTGATCTTCGGAGGCGTCGGGGCTGGGCTTTATGGGATGCTGGTCTTCGTCATCCTCACGGTCTTCCTTGCGGGCCTCATGGTCGGGAGAACGCCCGAGTACCTTGGGAAGAAGATCGAAGCGGGGGAAGTGCGATGGGCGGTCGTGGCGGCGCTCGCGCCAGCGGTATGCATCCTCATCGGACTTGCCATTGCATGCTCCGTGCCGGCGGGCTCGGCAACGCTCGGCAATCAGGGACCGCATGGTTTCACCGAGATGTACTACGCCTTCACCTCCGCCGCCGCGAACAACGGCAGCGCCTTCGGGGGCATCGGAGTTAATACGGACTTCTACAACTACGCGCTTGCTATCTGCATGCTCGTGGGGCGCTTTGCGATCATCATCCCGGTGCTCGCAATCGCTGGCAGCATGGTGGTGAAGAAGAGTGCGCCTCCGTCGCCCGGAACGTTTCCCACGACCGGTGTTACTTTCAGCCTCTTGCTCATTGGCGTGGTTCTGATTGTCGGCGCGCTCACCTTCTTTCCCGCGCTCTCGCTTGGGCCAATCAGCGAGCACCTCCTCCTGCGAGCGGGCCGCAGCTTCTAAGCAGAACCCATTGCCATGACTACTCTACAAGTCTCCCACTCGCCCGCCTCCGCTTCTTCCCGCAAGCAATCGGCCTTCACTGACGTGACAATCCTCCGCTCCGCAGTGCTCGATGCCTTCAAGAAGCTCGATCCCCGGGTGCAAGCCCGGAATCCCGTTATGCTCGTCGTCTTTCTCGGCGCGCTCTCCACGACCTTCATCTCTTTCAGCGAACCAAGCAGCTTCAACCTGCAGATCACCCTTTGGCTGTGGTTCACGATCCTCTTCGCGAACTTCGCGGAGGCGATCGCCGAGGGTCGGGGGAAGGCGCAGGCCGCGGCGCTGCGGCGAATGCGTACGACCACTCTTGCCCGCCGGCTCCGTGGCACTGCCGAGGAGCAGGTGGCTGCGGGTGAGCTGCACAAGGGAGACCGTGTGATCTGCGAAGCTGGTGACATCATCCCCGCTGATGGAGATGTGGTCGAAGGAATCGCGAGCGTCGATGAAAGCGCAATCACCGGCGAATCAGCGCCCGTCGTCCGCGAGAGCGGTGGCGATCATAGTGCGGTGACTGGCGGCACCCGCGTAATCAGCGACCGGATCGTCGTACTCGTCACGAGCGAACCCGGCGAGACCTTTCTCGACCGCATGATCTCCATGGTCGAGAGCGCCAGCCGGAAGCGCACGCCGAATGAAATCGCACTTGGCATCCTGCTCGTGAGCCTCGCTGCAGTCTTCCTCCTCGCAGTTGGAACGCTGCCCGCGCTTGCACGATTCAGCGAGCGTCTCGCCGGACAGCCAGGGCAGGTCAACGTCTCGCTCGTGATGCTCGTTTCGCTACTCGTCTGTCTTATCCCGACAACGATTGGTGGGCTGCTCAGCGCGATCGGCATCAGCGGAATCGACCGGCTTATTCAGCGCAATGTGCTGGCCACGTCGGGCCGCGCAGTCGAGGCCGCTGGTGACATCGACGTGCTGCTCCTCGACAAAACCGGCACGATCACGCTTGGGAATCGACAGGCGGCCGCGTTTCTTCCAGCACCCGGGATCGAAGAGAAGGATCTCGCGGTCGCGGCGCATCTCGCATCGATGGCCGACGAGACGCCCGAGGGCCGCAGCATCGTAGTGTTGGCGAAAGAGCGCTTCAATCTGCGCGCTCGCGACATGAGCGAGAAGCAGGCGCGCTTTATCCCGTTCACCGCCCAGACTCGCATGAGCGGCGTGGACATTGAGGGGCCGGGAGAACGCCTGGCGCTGCGCAAGGGAGCTGCGGAGAGCGTGCTGAAGTGGGTGCGTGAAAGGGGTGGGACGTGCGCTGATGAGGTAATGAACGATGTTGAAGGCGTTTCGAAGTCGGGAGGAACGCCGCTGGTCGTGGCGGATTCGAGCCGAGTCCTCGGCGTCGTGCAGCTCAAGGATGTGGTGAAGGGCGGCATTCGCGAACGCTTTGCCCAACTCCGCACGATGGGCATTCGGACGGTGATGATCACCGGCGACAACCCGCTTACCGCGGCATCGATCGCGGCAGAGGCAGGAGTTGACGACTTCCTCGCGGAGGCCCGACCCGAGGACAAGCTGGCACGCATCCGAGAGGAGCAGGCGAAGGGACATCTCGTGGCGATGACTGGAGATGGCACAAATGACGCACCCGCGCTCGCCCAGGCCGATGTTGGCGTGGCCATGAGCACCGGTACGCAGGCCGCCCGCGAGGCCGGCAACATGGTGGACCTCGACAGCAACCCAACGAAGCTCATCGAGATCGTTGAGATCGGGAAGCAGCTCCTGATGACTCGCGGTGCGCTCACCACCTTCAGTATCTCGAATGATGTGGCCAAGTACTTCGCCATCATCCCCGCGATGTTCATCGGCCTCTACGCTGCCGAGGAAGGCCAGGCAGGGCCGCTGGCCGCGCTCGACGTCATGCGCCTGCACAGTCCCGAGAGCGCCATTCTCAGCGCCGTAATTTTCAACGCGCTGATCATCGTCGCGCTCATTCCGCTAGCCCTCCGGGGCGTGCGTTATCGCCCGTTTGGCGCGGCTGCCGTGCTCCGGCGAAACGTGCTCGTTTATGGCGTGGGGGGCCTTGTCGTGCCCTTCATCGGCATCAAGGCCATCGATGTCACGCTCACCGTTCTCGGCCTCGTTTGATCCGCCCTGTCTACCGCTCATCATCATGAAACTTATCCTGCCAGCCATCCGCCTCCTTATCGCGCTTACGATTCTTACCGGTGTAGCCTATCCGGTTGCCGTCACAGGGATCGGCCGCGTCATGTTTCCGAAAGCCGCCTCCGGTTCGTTAATCAAGCGCGAAGGGCGCGTTATCGGTTCGGAGCTGCTTGCGCAAAAGACGGAGAGCCCACGCTACTTCTGGCCTCGGGCGAGCGCTGCAGACCACGCAACCGTCCCCAGTGGCGCGAGCAATCAGGGTCCCGCAAGCAAAGCGCTGGAAGCTGCCGTACGGGAGCGGCGAGTGAAGTTCGGCGAGGACGCACCTGCGGACCTGCTCACCGCCTCGGGCAGCGGACTCGATCCGCACATCACCCCTGAGGCCGCAATGCAGCAAGCACCACGAATCGCCACGGCCCGGCAGATTACACTGGAGCGGGTAGCCGGATTGATTGATGGCAGCACTTTACCATCTCAGTTCGGTGTCCTGGGTGAGCCGCGGGTGAATGTCTTGCAGCTAAATCTCTCCCTGGATGCCGCAGCAAAGTAAGGCGCGCGCCTTGTTGGCAGTCCATGTGCTAAGCTCGGCCCCGTGAGCGATACCGATCGTCCGAATCCCGACGCGCTACTCGCTTCGATCCAGGCCGCTGACGCGAAGTCGCGCCGTGGCCGGCTGAAGATCTTTTTCGGGATGTGCCCCGGCGTGGGGAAGACCTACGCCATGCTCGGAGCTGCACGGCAGGCTCAGCACGAAGGGTGCGAAGTAGTTGTGGGGATCGTGGAAACCCATGGCCGCGTAGAGACCCAAGCCTTGCTCAAAGGGCTGCCCATCGTGCCTCGCCTCCAGATCGAACATCGCGGGGCAATGCTCGAGGAGTTGGATCTCGACGCCATCCTGCTTTGGCACCCTCGCCTGGCGTTGATTGACGAACTCGCACATCATAACGCTACCGGATCAAGGCATCCAAAGCGTTACCAGGACGTCCTCGAGTTGCTCGACGCGGGCATCGATGTCTTCACTACGTTGAACGTGCAGCACGTTGAAAGTCGCACAGACACGGTCCGCCAGGTCACTGGAGTAAGAGTTCGCGAGACGGTCCCCGATTCCATCCTCGATGCCGCGGACGAGATCGTGTTGCTCGATCTCACGCCGGAGCAGCTGCGGCAGCGCCTGAAAGAGGGAAGGGTTTATTTCGGGGCGCGGGCAACCGCTGCATCGGAGAACTTCTTCAGTGAAGGTAACCTCACGGCGCTACGAGAGATGGCTTTGCGTCTCACGGCGGAGCACGTCGATCGGCAGCTGAGAACGCTGCGGACCGGGGCGGTGGGCGAGAGTTGGCATGCGGGAGACCGGCTCCTCGTCGCTGTCAGCGCCAGCGCCCATTCCGCGGAGCTGGTCCGCTGGACGCGCCGCTACGCGGGCAGCCTGGAGGCTCCCTGGATCGCCGTCGCTGTGGAGCTGCCGCGCCCTCTCGGCCCTGTTTCCGAGAAGCGGCGGATGGAGAACCTTGCACTAGCCCGACAGCTTGGCGCGGAGGTGGTCTTGTCGAGCGGCGCTCATGTGGGCGAGGCCTTGCTCAAGGCGGCGCAAGAGCACGGCGCAACGCAAATCATCCTGGGCAAACCAGAGGGACCGCCGTGGCGGTGGATCCTCCGACACCGCTCGCCTGTTGGGTGGCTCCTGCGACACAGCGGCGGGATCGACATCCAGCTTGTGCGTACTTTAGGCGCGGCGCCCGAGTCACGAGGGAAGCCGGAGCGGACAGCGCCTGACTGGACGGGCTACGCAGCAGCGGTCGGCATCGTACTGGCAGTCACGCTGTTCAGCAGCCTGGCGCAGCGCTGGATAGGCTACTGGTCGGTGGCGCTGATCTATCTGCTCGCCGTGATGGTCGCGGGCACCGTCCTCCGCCGCGGACCGACACTCCTCCTCGCCACGCTGAGTGCGCTACTCTGGAACTACCTTTTCATCCCGCCGATACTCACACTCTACATTCGCGAGCCGCAGGACTTCATGATGTTCCTGATGTTCTTCGCGGCAGCATTAATCTTCGGCCATATGACAACGCGACTCCGCGAGCGGGAGCGGATTGAGCATCGTCGCGAGCAGCGCTCCACCGCGCTTTACCAGCTCACACGCGAGCTCGCGGCAGCAGGATCGCACGATGCCGCCGTGCGGGTCGTTATGACGCGCTTGGCCAAGGCGTTCGGCCTTAACGCAGCGGCGCTTCTACGAGGGGATGGGGGTGTATTCGACGCTACCGCACATCCGGCGAGTACGTGGGCGCTGCCGCTTAAGGAGGAGGGGGTCGCGGCGTGGGCCTTTCAAAAGCGGCAGCCTGCCGGGCGGACCACTGCGACCCTCCCGGATTCCGCGGGACTTTACCTCCCGCTGCTGGTAGCGGATCGAATCGAGGGTGTGCTCGCCATCGAGCTCGATGCGCAAACCACCCTTCCACCGGAGCAGCGTGAACTCATCGAGACGTTTGCGACACAACTCGCGGTGGTTGCGGAGAAGGAGCGGCTCGCTGATGCGCATCGAAACGAGCAGGTGATTCGCGAGTCGGAGAAGCTGCAGAAAACACTTTTCGACAGTGTCTCGCACGAGTTGAAGACGCCGATCGCAGCAATTAGTGCCGCCCTCGACCAGCCGGTTGTGAATCATGAGGAGATCCGCAGCGCAAATGAGCGCCTGCACCGGACCGTGGAGCATCTGCTCGATGCCACGCGCCTCGAGTCAGGCACGCTCAAGCTGATCATGGAGTGGTGTGACCCTGCCGAACTTGCTGCCGATGGGGTCAAGCGCGCGGGAGTGCCCGCCGATCAGATCGAGATCGTAGAGCCTGGCGAGCTCCCCTCAATCCGCGTGGATGCTGGCCTGATCGGGCAGGCGCTTGCCACCCTGCTGCACAATGCCGTGACTCACGGAAACTCGAACACGCGAATCCAGCTGAGGATCTCGCGGGAAAAAGGGGTCGTGAGTTTCGAAGTAGCCGATAGGGGGCCAGGGTTGCCCCCAGGCTTGGAGGAGCGCGTCTTCGAGAAATTCTTTCGCGCACCGGGATCTTCTCCCGGAGGTGTCGGCCTCGGGCTCTCGATTGCTCGCAGGCTCGTTGAAGCGCATGGTGGAACACTCCGCGCAGAAAATCGATCAGGGGGCGGAGCGCGGTTCATCATGCACATTCCCACCGGCGGCGAACTCCATCTCCCAGTATGAAGCCAAGCGCCTTGATTATCGACGACGAGGTGCAAATGCGCCGCCTCCTGAGAGTGGCGCTGGAAAGCGCGGGTTACGTGGTCCAGGAGGCGGAGTCGGGGAATCTCGGGCTCCACGCTGTCGCGCTCACCCGGCCGGATGTAATCCTCCTCGACCTTGGCCTCCCCGACTTGGACGGACTCTCCGTCTTGCGCCGCTTGCGCGAGTGGAGCCAGACGCCGGTCGTAGTCCTCACAGTGAGGGATTCTGAGCAGGACAAGGTCGAGGCCCTCGATGCCGGCGCGGACGACTACGTCACCAAGCCTTTCAGTACCGTGGAACTGCTCGCCCGCCTCCGCGCTGCTCAGCGCCGCGCTCAGCCCAGAGAGGAGAGCGCCGTCTTTGCACACGAAGGGCTTGTCGTTGATCTCGTCACGCGCACCGTGGCGCGCGATGGTGTGGAGGTAAAGCTGACCGCTACGGAATGGTCGATCCTTGCGCTGCTCATCCGGCACGCGGGCCGCATTCTCACCCATCGCCAAATCCTGCGGGAAGTATGGGGACCAAAGGCGGAGGAGCACCGCGAGTATATCCGCGTATATCTTACCCATCTGCGCAAGAAGGTGGAACGCGAGCCCTCCCGGCCAAGGCTAATCATCAATGAGCCTGGAATCGGGTACCGCCTGCTGAGCCCGGAACGTTGATCACCAGCTGCAAAGATCCCGCTCAGCTCGCCTCCGTGAAACCTTCACCCTCCAGCCATTGCGCCGATAATCATCAGCGGTTCTCTACCCCCAATGACAGCATCGGGCAGCGCGGCATCAGGGCCTCCATGTGAAACGTCTTCCTGGCAGGCGAAAAACCGGATGAAAGGGCGCCGCTGGTGGGTGCCGTGTTCACGGATCGTACCGCGGAGTGCGGGATGAGCCGCCTCCAGTGCGTCGAGCACCGCCCCTAGGGTGATCGGGCTTCCGACTTCCACCTGCACCTCGTCGGCGACCCGGGCGAGCGTGCGGAGGTGATACGGAAGCACCACGCGGATCATCGTAGCGTCTGGACTTCGACCGAGAGAACGGACGGGAGATCGCGAACAATTGGCATCCAGGAGTCACCGCCGTTTGCGGAGACGTAGACCTGCCCACCAGTGGTGCCAAAGTAGATGCCACACGGATCGAGGGAGTCCACAGCCATGGCGTCGCGCAACACATTCACATAGCAGTGTTCCTGTGGTAGCCCCTTGGTGAGCGCCTCCCACTCATGGCCACCGGTGCGGCTACGATAGACCCGCAGCTTTCCTTCCGGTGGAAAATGCTCCGAGTCGCTCTTGATCGGCACGACATAGATTGTCTCCGGCTCGTGAGCATGGACGTCTATCGGGAAGCCAAAGTCGGTCGGGAGATCGCCGCTGATGTCGTACCACATGTCGCCTGCGTTATCACTGCGCATGACGTCCCAATGCTTCTGCATGAATAGGACCTCCGGCCGCGAAGGGTGCATGGCGATACGATGCACGCAGTGGCCCACAGCGGCATCCGGGTCCGGGATTTCATAGGCAGATTTCAGCCCACGATTTATGGGTAACCAGGACTCGCCGCCATCATCGGAACGAAACGCTCCGGCGGCGGAGATCGCGACAAAGATGCGCTGAGGATTGGTGGGATCGACGATGATGGTGTGCAGGCACATGCCTCCAGCACCGGGTTGCCAGAGCTGGCCCTTCGCGCTGCGCAGGCCAAGCAGCTCCATCCAGGATTTGCCCCCGTCCACGGTCTTGAAAAGCCCGGCATCTTCCACGCCCGCAAGTACCACCTCAGGATCCGTGAGGGATGGTTCAAGATGCCAGACCCGCTTGAACTCCCAGGGGTGCTGCGTTCCGTCGTACCACTGATGCGTCCCCGGCGTGCCCACGTACGCGAACTCGTTGCCGACCTGCTCCCACGACTTCCCTCCGTCGCTGGAACGCTGAATTTGCTGCCCGAACCAGCCGCTGGTTTGTGAGGCGTAGATCCGGTTCGGATCCACGGGAGAGCCCTTGAGGTGGTACATCTCCCAACCGGCAAAGTGCGGACCGTCCACCTCCCATTGTTCCCGCTGCCCGTCGGCAGTCAGGATGAATGCTCCTTTCTTCGTGCCGACAAGGACTCGGATGCTGCTCATGACGCTGTGTTTACTGCGATGGCCGGAGGCTAAGCTGGGACCGTGACCATCCAGCCAATCCCAAATCGATCGGCTACCATGCCAAAACAGGGCGACCAGAACGTTTTACCCAAGGGCATCCTTACTTCGCCGCCTTCCGAGAGTGCGGCAAAGGCTCGGCTCGCCTCCGCTTCATCGGGCACCGTGAGGGACAGTGAGAAGCCGCCGAACTTATCGCCGTCCCCACATCCGTCCGATGCCATAATCGTCGTCGTGCCGACGCGGAAGCTGCAGTGCATCACCTTATCCTCGTAGCCCGGCGGGATCATGCCTGGCTGAGCGGGCTCGGGATTGTCTTTGAAGTGCATCATCATCTCGACCTCGGCACCGATCGCGGCGCGGTAAAACTCGACGGCCTCCTCGCAGCGACCGTTGTAGAAGAGGTAGGGCTGAATGAGCGTGATGGAGGTGCGGGTCGTCATTTGAATGGGATGTAAGCAAAAGAACGACGAATGAGAACGATCGTTTCGGACACGGACTACTTCTCAAAGCAACGCTGCCGATTTGAACGACCGCTAAGTTGGATTTGCCTGTCGTCGCTGTTGCACGGAGTTCGGTCGTTTGTGAGTGAATTATGACGCCATCCCCGTTTCATCGCCGTTACGAATTGCACCCATGATTTTTCGTCTGTTCCTTCTCCTCTCCGCGCTCAGCCTCGCGCTCACGTTCGAGGCACCAGCCGCACCGGTAGCGCTTCTTCCGCCGCAATGGGTCGGGGCCCTACAGCCCCAGGTGGCCGTGGCACCCACTGGCCGGGTTCACGTAGTGTTTGGGAAAGAGAACGCCATCTACCACACCACTTCATCGGATGGGCGCACATTCTCGGAACCCGTTAAAGTCGGTGAACTCGAGAAGCTCGCTTTGAAGATGCGGCGGGGACCACGGATCGCCGTGACGGGGCAGGGGATCGTCGTTAGCGCGATCTCTTTTGCAGACGGGATGCTGCACTACTGGAAATCCTCGGACGAAGGATCCAGCTGGGCAAAGCAGCAACCTTTGAACACCGTAGCAACCTCAGCGCGCGAAGGCTTGCACGCGATGGCCGGCGGCAAAGGCGGCTTGGTTGCAACGGCGTGGTTGGACCTACGTAGCGGCGGGATGGAACTCTGGTGCCGCGTTTCGCGGGATGGCGGTTCGTCGTGGGATGCCGAAACCCGGGTCTACGCTTCGCCCGACGGACACATCTGCGAATGCTGCCACCCGAGCCTGGCGATTGGACCAAATGGCGAAATCGCTGCCATGTGGCGGAACTGGCTCGGTGGCTCCCGCGACATGTGGCTGGCGATCAGCCGGGATGGCGGCAAGAGCTTCGCCGAGACGCGCAAGCTAGGTACAGGAACCTGGCCGTTGGCCGGTTGTCCGATGGACGGTGGCGGAGTTGCGTTCGCCCCAGACGGATCACCTGTCGCCGTGTGGCGCAGGGATCAGACGCTAATTACCGGCGCTACCGAAGATCGTGAAACCCCTCTGAGTTCCTCTGCGATGCAAGGTGTCGTGCAGGTCGGGCGCGGCAGAGTCTTCATCGCGTGGGAAGAGAGTGGCCGGTTGGTCCTGCGGAAGGATCAGGCCGCCCCTGTGGAAATCAGCGCGGACGGTCGCATGGCAGCCATGGCAGCAACGCCTACGGGGAGTGTGGTGCTCGTCTGGGAAACCTCCGCCGGTGCGCTGATGATCGACAAGTTTGAGTAGGATCAAACGCGGAGCATCATAGGCGATGACTCGAGAATGCTGAAGCAGGTGGTGCGGCTCTGCGTAATGCACGAGGGGAGTGAAACTCCTAGTGCCGCGTGGACGACACGTCGTTCTTCTGCTGCTCGTTGTGAGCGCACGCCTCCTGCAGTGAGGGGAAGATATGGAAGTAACGTTCGAGCTGGCTCAGGCTAAAAAGCTCACGCACCTCACCTTCGGCGCAAACGATTGCCAACGCACTCTGTTGATTTGCGGAGGCTTGTTGGTATGCGATCAGTTCGGAGAGACCGCTCGAGTCCATGAAGGAGAGGGCTGTCAGGTCGAGAACTACGCTCTTGGAGCTTTTAACCAGGTTGCTTGTCAGAGCAGTGCGCAGTGCTGGAGCGCACAGCAGATCCAACTCCCCACGGAGTTGCACGATGGCATGGTCCTCCAAGGCAGATTCCTTCAATTCCATAGAGTAAGGAATCTTACGATTGCCTAGGCGCTCTTGGATGCTCCAATGCGCGCGCGCAGTGAAGCGCTTAACTGACGATTTTCCCTACTAGGCTCGCGACCATGGCGAGATATGCATTTGGGTGGGAATCTACGCACTCAAAGCAGCCGATTGGGATCTCCGCTGACCGGCTTTGCCGCAGGATCGATAATGGCCCGAAGGGCGACTCCTTTGGCCTCAGCTGCCGGTCGGGTACTCTCTACAGCTGCCTGAGCAACCGAGGCGAGCTCCACCCGCGGGTCATCTAGAAGCGTTCACTGATCACTCCAACGAATCAAGGGTGCTCCGGGATCAGACCGCGAGAATTTTTGGCGATCGGTGGACGTACGGAACCGTCAGCGGTCCAAATGGAATGACCGCAACTTGCGCTTGGCCATCCAGGCGAGTGGGTTCTTCAGTAAGCGAGCGAGACATTCACCAGCCAACGATCTCGGGACGTGGCGGGATACAATGAAGATCACGTCTTGCGCGAATCAGGGTGTAGCGGGTGAGATCCTCCTCCGGGCCATAGGGTTTGCACACAAGCGGTGACGGCTTTTGACCCACCAAGAGGAGAACTCTTTCCTAAAAATTTCCGATTATCCCCGGGAGGTTAAGAGCTGGGCGCGTGGTCGCTGAGAGATCCTCCGCCCAAGGCAATCTCTGCCACGAAAGACATCGATGGACTTCCTTAGACATAACCCGGACCGGGCATGCTTGCCCTTCCGAAAGAGAGGTGGCTAGGGAGGGAATCGAACCCCCGACACGAGGATTTTCAGTCCTCTGCTCTACCGACTGAGCTACCTAGCCGTCTTGGAAAGGGCGGGTAATTTGCACGTGAGACAGGGCAAGGCAAGCGCTTTCCGACATCCAAAGGTGAGAAAACGCTCTTAGCAGACTGCCGGGTGCGCTGGTAAGTCGATCCACGTGCCTTTTAGGCTGTTAGGACGAGGATGTGTTGAGACGTAGCGAGTCCGCAATCGGGTGATCGCGAGGGATAAGGAAACTTCTTCGAGAGTTAGGACGGAGGCGCGGACATTGCAGGAGGGATCGGACTCGCGAGAGCGCGGGCGAAGCTCAGCGTGTCGATGTCGGCGAGGGTTTTGTCGCGGCGGATTGCTTTGATGCGCGGAAAGCGCAGGGCGAGGCCGCTGCCGTGGCGTTTGCTGGGTTGTACGGTATCAAAGGCAACCTCCAGGATTACCTCGGGCTTCACTTCGCGATACCGGCCGTTGTCAGTTAGGGTGATTGCGCGAAAACGCTCGGTGAGTTCGTCGATCTCGTCGTCAGTCACTCCGGAGTAGGCCTTGCCGATTGTGAGGAGCGCGCCAGTCAAGTCATCGCGTACCGCAAAGGTGTAGTCGCTGAGTACACCCGCGCGCTTTCCGTGCCCGAGTTCCGCACCGACGACCACCACATCCAGGGTGGCGAGCTCCTTCTTCAGTTTCAGCCAGGACAGGCCGCGCCGACCAGGGGTGTAGAGGCTTGCGCCATCCTTGGCAATGAGCCCCTCGTTCCCCCTGATCCGGGCATCGCGGAAAGTGGCGTCGACCTCTTCCGCGGAATGCACAAGGGTGATCGAGGTGAGTTCCATACCTACGGGTAAGGGGAGCGCGGCGAGGAGTTCACGACGGCGGGTCAGCGGCTCGCGCAGAAGAGATTCTCCATCGAGCCAGAGGAGATCAAAGACTCTGTAGATGACTGGAATGTCGCTGCTTCCCATGAAGAGGTCGTCCTCGGTCTTGCGACCAAGCCGTTTCTGGAGGTCGAAGAACGTGAGCTTCCGATCGGCAGCATAGGCCATGACCTCTCCGTCGAAGATCGCCTCGTGCGTGAACTCGCGACCGGACCGTGCAACCTCACTGAATTGCTGCGTCACATTCTTCAGATCACGCGAATAGATCTCAGCGCGTCCTGCACCAATGTGTAGCTGCGCTCGGATGCCATCGAACTTGTCTTCGATCCAGAAGAGGTGCGCTGCCTCGTGGGCTGGTCTCTGCTCGAAGCGTGTCGCTTCGTCAAGGCGGCTCCAGACCGCTTGAGCGGTAAGCTCTGGGCTCGCCAGCATACACTTGACCGGCCGAAAGAGTCGCACGCTGGCTTCGTGGAGGGAATGTCGCGCGGCGAGGGTTGCGACTTCTCCGAGATCGCCCAGCAGCATATTGGCCTCTCGGACGGAGTCTGCACTGGCTCCGAATGCAATCGCGATAGCCTCCTCGACCAACCCCTCGCGAAGACCAATCCGAAGGTCGCCAGTAAGGATCTTTACCACATAGCTCGCCTCCAGCGGACCGAGTTCAAGGAGTTGTTGCTGGAGGACCTCCGTTTTCAGGTGCGGTCCACGGGCTGTCTGAAGACGCTCCAGGAATCGTTGTGAGTCGAGCAGAGTGAACGAGGCAGCAGGCGGACGGTCGAGGAGTAGCTCGAAAGTTGTCTTCCCAGCATCGCTGTAGGTGCTCGCAAGTGCCCGCACGTGAGCAATGCCACGTTTGCTGACGACCGCCAGCGCGCGGAGAATCACCGCCCATCCTGTGTGCAGGACCCGGTCATCGGCTTGAGCGAACGGTCGGCCTGTCAGGTAGATGGCAGCCAAAGGAAGCGATTCAGGAGCGTCCGCAGCGAGCGAGGTAAGGTAGCCGCCAAGCAACTCCACCTTATTCAGCTTGCTCGCTGTAGCGTTGATCTGTTCCCCCAGGGCGGCGAAAGCACGGAACTGCTCTACGTGAGGATCAGGCGGTGCGGAAGTGTTGGCTGTGAGTTGATCCGGAGGTGTTTGCAGATCAACTGTAAGCGGCAGGCCAGGCACCTCAGGCAGCAGCAACTCAAGCTGATTCTCCTGCGTCAGGGCCCAAGCCTCAAAGCCGCGCTGTCGGAGGTCCGCCGCGAACGCGCTCGCAAAGCCGTGCAAGGTAAGAACGCGCTTGGGCTGCACTAGCTCGACATAGCGGACCAGATCGGGGTAATCGGCGTGGTCGGTGAGCGGGAAGGCGGCGTCGCAGCCGTAGCGAAACTTTGCGCCAGGATCGAGCGCCCACCCAGTGAGCACGGCACTTCGGCGATTTTTGATCCGCTGAAGCATCAGCGAGCGGGCTGCGCTGGGAGGAAAGACGAGCACCTTGCCCGCCAAGCCGTTTGCCGCATAGCGCACGTAGCCGCTGGGAAAGTCTGGATCCAGCTGACGGTAGATCTCCGTCATGCGGTATACGGAGGCGTGCAGCATGGGCGTGAAGCCATCCTTCAGCAAGGCGCAGAGGATCTCCTGCGACTTCCCGAGCGAGTAGCCGAGGAGGATAGGAATCGCATCTTCCTCCAGTGCCTCCCGGCAGAAGGCAAGCATCTCGCGCATCACCGTCTCTGTGGGAGGCATGCGATACTTCGGGAGGCCGTAAGTAGTCTCCATGATCAGCGTCTCGGCTGGGCGCCAGGTGCAAGGCTCGGCGGAAAGGCCGGGGCGGAGCTTGAAGTCACCGGTGTAAAGCAATGAGCCCTCCGAGGATTCAAGGTGGATTTGAGCCGAGCCAAAGATGTGCCCAGCGGGGAGCAGAGTAGTGCGAAGCCCGCGAAATTCGGCAGTCTTGTCGAAAGGGAGGATGTGCTCCTGCCGGATGCCAGGGAGACGCGCCTGCATGAGTCGGCTGGTCCCCTCACTCACGATGATCTCCCGGTGATCGCCGATATGATCGCTATGTGCGTGGGAAACAAACGCGCAGGGCTGATCGTCCCAAGGATCGAGCCAGAGGTCGTGAGCCGGGAGGTAGAGGCCCCTGTTGAAACGGACGTCGATCATTGCGCTATGCTACTCAATCGAACGCCGGCGGACATTTGAGGGATGCACTCGGGCGGTCGGCCATGATGAAGGTGTTTTCTGATTGCACCGAGCCGCTCACGGGAGGACGGTCGGATTGACACAGAAAAAAGCACCCGCTTATGGTGCCCGCCTGACATGAAACATTTTCTCCTACAGATGCTGGCCTGCGCGCTTGCGGTGGCCGGCATTTGCGCGGAACCCGTGCAATTGCTGGAGAAGGCGAACGTGCTACCGCTGGCGCTCGATGACGATTTCGAGTTCCGTAAGACAAAGTTGTTCTTCAACGATCCACGCGTGGACAAACCGACGAACAACCAGATGCTCGCCTTTGAGAGGCAGCGGATCAACTTTGGCGCGGTGACGCAGATCGACCGGCAGCAGCGCTATGGGCACTACTTCACCTTCTTTTGGCGAACAGATCGCACGGCTGACCTCACCGTTCGGCTGGAGTACCGGCAGGAGAGCCTGGGCGCGCTGGTGCAGGCCCGGGAGATCGCGTATCCGCAGGTCAAGGGTTCGAAGAAAACCGACTTCGCAATTATTGGTGACGACTATCTCGAGGACGGGAAAATAACGGCCTGGCGTGCGGTGTTGATTGAGAATGGCAAGATCGTTGCTTTGAATCAGTCATTTCTCTGGAACTAACTCATCCATTCACCAATGGACGCCCGAAGTCTCTCCACCATCCGAGGCGAATATAAATCGCTTTCACCCCGTCCTACCATTCCCGCACCCTGCGGAAAGGTGTAGCTTCTCTCGTGATCACGCAGCCTTCCATCCTCGTTGGCACCGCTCAAAAGACGGTTTGGGTACGCGTGGAGGGTAAAGGCTCCTTTTTGAACGCCACCGGGCTTAAGGAGTTCGCCAAGGAGATGCTGAACCGCGGATACCGCGAGTTCGTGGTGGACCTGAAGCTTTGTCCGATGATGGACTCCACCTTCATGGGGACTCTTGCGGGTGTAGCCTTACGCTTGCAGGAAGTGGGGCAAGGTAACCTGCGGGTGATCAACTTGAACGACCGCAACCGCGACCTGCTGGCGAATCTCGGAATCGACCGACTCTTTACTTTCGACCCGCGAGCCGTGCCGGTTGTCGAGCAAGCCGCGCAGCAAGCACTTGAGGCCGTGGTGACCGATAAGCTCGAGCAGGCAAAGACGATGCTGGAGGCGCACGAGGCATGCGTTGTGGCCAACCCGGAGAATGCGGCGAAGTTTAAGGACGTACTGGAATACCTGAAGCAGGATCTCCATTTAGCGCGTTGACGCTGCGGGATGTGGGCTGCCGTTTTCTTCGTGCTCCTGCTCGCCACGGGTGTGGGGTTCGTGCTGGTGTACCGGCAGCAGCGGAGGGCTATCGAGTCGCTGCACAAGGCTCGGGAAAAGCTCCAACTCGAGGAAACACGCGTTTTCGATTTTCTCCACGGGTTGGGCGAAGCGCTCTCCGATAGCGCCAGACCGTCTGATCTCCATGTTCTCATCGTCGAGGGCGCGATGCGCATCTTGAATGCACACGGCGGCGCGCTTTACCTCAGCGACGCAGGGCGCGAGCATCTCCGGCCCGCCTTCATCTCGCGGAGCTGTCCGGCGTTCTTCCCGCTCCCAGAAAACCTACAAGGACAGCGCGGTGCCGAGCAGGCGAGTTTGCATGGTTACTTGAGATTACACTCGGTTCGTCCTGGCGAGGGAGTGCTCGATTCCGTCTGGCGCGAGCGGGAATCACTATTAGTCTCCGGAGAAGATTCCCGGCTCGAAGATGCGCGCCGCCCTCCCTTTCAGACATCCAGTGCGATGATCGCGCCCCTGATATACGGTGAGGAAAACCTGGGTATTCTCGTCATTGCCCGGAGCGGCGAGACGGAGCCTTTTCTTACCAACGAGTTCCAGATCTTTAAAGCGATCGCGGAGCAGTCAGCATTTGCTCTTACAACCGCAAACATCTTCTCCGAAGCAGCGGAGAAGAAGCGCCTGGATCAGGATCTGCAGGTCGCCCACGAAATCCAGCGAATCCTTCTGCCCGCAAGCGCTCCGGATATCGCTGGTTTCCAGATCAGCGGTATCAATGTTCCGGCCCGCCAGGTGAGCGGCGACTATTACGACTACATTGCGGTTGATCCAGCGCACTGCGGGGTCGCGATTGCGGATGTCTCGGGGAAAGGGATTCCAGCGTCCTTGATCATGGCCATGTGCCGAAGTGTTTTGCGTAGTCAGGCGAACAGCCAGCACTCGCCCGCGGCTGTCCTGAAGCGGGTCAACGAGCAGCTCTTTCCGGATATCAAGGAGGACATGTTCATCTCCATGGCCTATGCAATCTTGGAGCGAGACTCCGCCGTGGTTACTCTGTGTAGGGCAGGGCACGATGCGCCACTGCTCTACTCTGCGGCACAGCGCAGTGTATCGCGGATCAATCCTCCGGGGATGGCACTCGGAATTGACAGTGGTGGCGTGTTTAATAGAGTCACGTCCGATTTCGCCTTAACGCTGGAACCCGACGACTGCCTGATCCTGTACACTGATGGCGTAACGGAAGCCTTGAACAGCGACGGGGAGGAATTTGGGATGGAGAAATTGATCCAGTCGATTCTGGCGAGCGCCCATGAAGGTGCCGCAGGCGTCCTTACACGCCTCACCGACGATCTACGCGATTTCGTCGGCACCCATCCTCAGCACGACGACATCACACTTATAGTTATCCGTAAAAAATGAGCAATAATCCAACAGCCGATGCCGCGAGTGGACCGCAATCTGAGGAAAGCGGGGCGGCACCGTTCGCGCCGGAGAGCGGGCCCATGCAGGGCGAGGTCGAGAGTGAGGCCTCCTTGCTGGGAACGATGCAGTCGGATCTGGAACGCTTCCGTGATCTGGCCCTGCGCAGCCAGGCTGACTTCGACAACTTCCGGAAACGCGCCGCTCGCGAGAAAGAGGATGCCGTGAAGTACGCAAACGCGAGTTTCCTGGAGCGGCTCATTCCCGTACTCGATAATTTTGAACTTGGACTGGGCGCTGCTCGGGGCAATGAGGCCGCCGCCGCGATTGTTTCAGGGATGGAGATGGTCTCGCGCCAACTGAACGACTTCCTTTTGCAGAATGGCGTTGAGGCTATCGAAACGGACGGCAAGCCTTTCGATCCCAACATCCACGAAGCCATCGCGCAGGAAGAGCATTCCGAGATCGAGGAAGGGGTGATTATCCGACAACTCCGGAAGGGTTTCCGCCTGCGGGACCGGTTGCTTCGCCCCGCGACCGTGGTGATTTCGAAAGGCCGGGCGCAAGGTTGAAGTCGGTCCTATCCTCCAAGAGTACGGCACATATCTCCGCAGTTGATTTCCCGGGAGGGCGCGCTTATGGGCATGCGCTTCCCGGTCGGTCCTGCTCGGATTCATCCAGCAGCTTGCTCAGCTAACTGTACACTGATCCCTTTCTTTTTTGAGTTACGAGATGGCTACCAAACGCGACTACTACGAAATCCTCAGCGTGAGTCGGACGACCACGCCTGAGGAAATCAAACGCTCCTATCGCAAGCTCGCAGTCAAGTTCCACCCTGACAAGAACCCCGGCGATGCTACGGCGGAGGAGAAGTTCAAGGAGCTGGGGGAAGCGTATGACGTTCTGATGGATACGGATAAGCGGGCCGCTTATGACCGGTTCGGCCATGCGGCCTTTGCACAGGGTACTGCGGGCGCCCGCGGTGCTGGTGCGGGCGGTGGCTTCCACGACCCTTTCGACATATTCCGAGAAGTTTTCGGGGCGAGTGGAGGAGCCGGGGGCGGCGGGGGAATCTTCGAGCAGTTCTTTGGCGGCGCGGCTCCACGGACTGATCGTGAGGGCAAGCAGCGCGGCTCTGACTTGCGCTACGACATGCAGATCAAGCTCGAGGAGGCGGCGTTTGGTTGTGACAAAGAGATAGAGATTCAGAAGCTCGAGCCGTGCGATCAGTGTGAAGGGAGCGGTGCCGAAGCCGGTTCGCGTGCGGTGACTTGCCGCGATTGTGCAGGGCGCGGGCAGGTGATTAGCTCCCGCGGCTTCTTCCAGGTTTCGCAGACGTGTCCGCGCTGCCGGGGAACCGGGCAGATCATTGAGAAACCGTGCTCGAAGTGCGAAGGCGAAGGGAGAAACGAAGCGGCCTCGCGAATCAAATTGAAGATCCCAGCGGGCATCGAAGAGGGTTCTCGGCTGCGCTCGTTGCGCAATGGCGAAGCGGGGATTCGTGGAGGTCCCCATGGTGACCTTTACGTCGTGATTCACATCAAGGAGCACGAGGTTTTTGAAAGAGAGGGCGAACACCTCTTCTGTGAAGTACCAGTGTCCTTCACGACCGCGGCGCTGGGCGGCGAAGTCCGCGTTCCGACGCTCGAAGGGCAAGCCCAGCTCAAGATACCGATGGGTACACAAGGCGGCACGATGTTTAAGCTGCGCGCGCGCGGCATGCCCGTCCTGAACTCCTCTAATCGTGGGGATCTTATGGTGCGTGCCCTGGTGGAAGTGCCAACCAAATTGAGCGGCGAACAACGCCGCAAACTTGAGGAGTTTGCAGAACTCATGGGCGAGGACAACAGTCCGCTGCACAAGACGTTCTTCGACAAGGCAAAGGACTTTTTCAGCTAATTCCTGCGAAGTAACATGGCCCGCTTCTACATTCCACCGCACCTTTGGAAGCTGGATAAACTCGCCTTGGACGGCGGCGAAGCGCACCACGCGGTGGACGTACTCCGTCTCGCCGTGGGAGATCGCGTGACTGTGTTCAACGGGCAGGGAGGCGAAGCCACTGCCGAGATCGTAATCGCAACCAAGCAGGCAGTGCAGTTGCGCAGCATCCAGTCCGCGAAAACCCCACCGTTGGTTTGCGAGATCACACTGGGTCAGGCCATTCCAAAGGGGAAAAACATGGAGCTGATTATCGAGAAGGCGACCGAACTTGGCGCCGCTCGGATCGTTCCGCTCCTCTCGGAACGAACGGTTGTCGCCTGTGACCCGGATGACGCTTTGAAGAAGAAGCAAAAGTGGCAGCGAGTGGCTATCGAGGCTTCGAAGCAGTGTGGGCAGAACTGGCTGCCTTCCGTACTCACGCCGCAGACACCAAAGGAGTTCTTCAATGGCGGTCACGGGTTCGATTTGATGCTGATTGCTTCCCTCCAGCCGGATGCGCGATCAGTGAAGCAAGTGCTTAAGGAGTTCGGCGAGAAGCGTCCGCGCAGCGTGCTGATTCTCGTTGGACCCGAAGGGGATTTCACGCCTGCCGAGATCTCTCTTGCGAAGGCGCATGGCTGCCGGCCGATTACGCTGGGTCCGATCATTCTCCGGACGGAGACCGCTGCCCTTTACTGCATGAGCGTGCTTTCGCACGAACTCCTCGGCGGTTGAGTGCCACTGGCGCATGGCTCGCTCGCTAATGCGTTGTTAGCCACCGCGCGTCATTGCACATTCTGGCCGACCTCTTATTCTGGCGCTTCATGCACGGTCCGCTCCCCCTCTTTGTTCTGCTAGCGCTTAGTACTGGTTTGCTCACTTCCTGTGGGAAGAAGAAGCCGGAAACCACGGCCGCCGAGCCGGCTGGAAGCCCGAGCGCGGCGTCAGCTGAAACCTCGCCTGACGCATCGACAAGAGAGACCCCTCCCGGAGAAACTCCTGCCGGTCCCAATGCCCCAGTCGTCCCTCAGGCTGTGGCCGCGGCAGATGCCGCTTACGAGGCTTGGTTTTCCAAGTATAAGCTCGATCTCAGCGATCCAGATATGCTCGACGCGGATCCCGATCGAGACGGTGTTCCGAATCGTGACGAGTTCCTCGCGGATACTGATCCTCGCGACGCAAAGTCCCACTCGAAAGCTGCGGACACCGCTTCAGCCGAAGTGCATCCGCAGATCCGCATGCAGGAGTTCAATGAGTTGCGTCTTCCGGTGGTACTCGAGTCCGTGGAAGGCAACACTGCGCGGCTCAAGCGCCTGGATAATGGCGCTGTCGAAGTGGTTCGCGCTGGGCAAACAGTCACGGATCTCGGATTGAAAGTTGAGCAGGTACAACCCCGGCGCGGGCGCGATAAGCACGGCGAGGTCTTCGATGGGTCGCGAGTCATTCTGACCGACCCCGCGACAAGCCAGAAGACAACTCTGGTGAAGGACATGCCGACACGCTCCGCAGCATCCTTTGCGATCTTTCGTTCCGATGATGGCAAAACGGTCCGTCGCGTACGGCAGGGCGAGAGCTTCACCTGGCCCGGGGAAGAGGAATCGAGTTACAAGGTGATCGATCTGCGGCCTGACCAGGCAGTCATCCAGCATGTGGAATCTGGCCGGATGCTCACCGTTCCCAAGAGCTAGGAAAGTTCAGTCGACAGCGCTCGACTTCGTGGGCGGCCTGTCTATCAAAGCGCACCTTTATGTTCTGGACTGAAGAAGTAGCCGCCAAGTGCAGCGGGCCGCAAATCATCAACGACTCCAAGACGCCTTCCGGCCGCGTTCATGTCGGCGCGCTTCGCGGCGTGTTGATCCACGATGCTATCTTTCGCACATTGAGGGCGAAGGGAATCGAGGCGCGGTATCTTTTCGGCGTGGATGACTTCGACCCTCTGGATGAAATTCCGGCGGGAAAGGACGAGCACTTCGAACAATACCTTGGCCAACCGCTTTGCAATGTGCCTCCGCCAGATGGCTCCCCAGCGAGCGACATGGCGGAGCATTACATGAGTGAGTTCTGGGGTGTCTTCCAGGAACTCGGGGTCGACGTGGAGCGCTACCGCATGCGCGACATCTATCGCTCAGGTCGCTTCAATGAGACAATCGACAAGATCCTGCGCAATGCAGACACCGTCCGTCGCGTGTACAAGGAGGTCTCGAATAGCGACCGCCCTTCTACGTGGTTCCCGTTTCAGACAGTGTGCGAGCAGTGCGGGCGGATCGGCACCACGGAAGTGTACGAATACGACGGGACACTGGTTAGCTATCGCTGCCGTCCAAATATGGTGAAGTGGGCACGCGGCTGCGGCCACGAGGGGAAAGTATCGCCGTTCGACGGACGCGGGAAGCTCCCGTGGAAGCTCGAGTGGGTGGCGAAATGGATCACTTTTCCCGTCACCATCGAAGGCGCGGGCAAGGACCATTCCACTAAAGGGGGCTCGCGCGATGTCTCCGCGGCGTGCCTTCGCGCGATCTTCGATAAGGCGCCTCCACTGAATGTGCCGTACGAGTTCTTCCTCGTCGGGGGCGCGAAGATGTCCTCCTCGCGTGGGATCGGAGCAAGCGCACGCGACATGGCAGATCTCCTGCCACCAGAGGTGCTGCGCTTCCTGATGATCCGCACCAAGCCAAACTCTCCGGTGAACTTCGACGTGAACGAAGAGGGCATTGTGAAGCTCTTCAATGAGTTTGATCGCTTCCACGTCCGCGTGAATCGCGAGAAGACCGCTACGGCCGATGAGGCTGCGGTGATGCGAGTTGCCGAACTTCACCAGGAAGGTGATTACGCGCAGGCTAACTTCCAAGTGGTTAGCGCGCTGGTCCAGATGCCGCACCTTGATGCGGTGAGGGAGATTGAGAAACGTGCAGGGCGCCCACTTACTGACCTCGAACGACGTCACCTAGACGCCCGCATCCGGTCAGTCCGGGTTTGGGTGGAGCGATTTGCTGCCGAGGAAGAAAAAACCCGTCTTCAGGAGACGCTGCCCGCTCGCGCGCAGGAATTGTCTGCGGGTCAGCGCGGCTTCCTTCAGCAGCTCGCCACCGCCTTACCGGGCACTCCTTGGGAGGACGAGACATTGCAGGGGAAGATCTTCGAGGTCGCGCGGCTCACGCCCATCGATCAGCCCGTGGCCTTTAAGGCGATCTACCGTGTGCTTCTGGATAAGGAAGCCGGTCCGAAAGCGGGCAACCTCCTGGCATTCCTCGACAAGGATTTCGTGATTCCGCGCTTTCAGGAACTTGCTGTTTCCCGGGAAGACTTCCTTCGGGACACCTCCTCATCGATGGAGGAGCTGGATAAGTGGATGACGAAGGAGCGCGAGAAGATTGCCGGTAGCGAGCACGCTACCGCTGTGGAAGGAGCGTTCGCTTGCCTTGAGATAATCTTCACCATGAAGGACGGCAAACGCCTGCTCAAGCGAGTGCGCATCGAGAATGCGACGGACCCAGCGATTCCCGGTTTGCTCGCGCGGCTTACATCACCGCCTCCTACCGGCCAGTTGGCGTAGGCTCGTTGGGTTGTTTTAGCCGCCGAGCAAAGACATCTCAGCCTTTTGGCTCGGTTCTGTTCGCAGGTGGCGGATCTCCGAGTAGCGGTCGGCGCGCTGGCCCCACACCCGGCGAACGATAGCTCTCAGCTTTTCGTCGCTGTAGCCGGCGCGCAGAGGCTCGCGGAGATCCTGTCCGCTTCCTGCGAATAAGCAGGTGTAAAGTGTTCCGTTTGAGCTCAGCCTGGCACGAGTGCAGTCTCCGCAAAAAGGCTGGGTCACAGAAGTGATCAATCCCACCTCCCCACCGCTTGCGAGCTGCCAGCGTTGTGCTACTTCGCCTCCATATTGCGCCGGGAGAAGGCGCAGGTCGAAGCGCGTCCGCAATCGCTCCAGGATCTCCGCCGCAGGGACGACTTCGCGCATTGACCAGCCATTCGTGTTTCCCACGTCCATGTACTCGATGTAGCGCAGGATGTAATCCGGCCCGGCGAAACGCTCTGCCATATCCACGACCTCGTCGTCGTTGAGCCCACGGCGCACCACCATGTTAATCTTCACGGGGCCAAACCCCGCTGAAACCGCCGCATCAATCCCTTTCAGCACATCCGCCGGCCCGACAGCCGGAGCGTCGCTCATTATCTGAAAGGTTTCTGCCCGCAGCGAGTCCAGGCTCACCGTCACCCGCGCCAGCCCTGCCGCACGTAGCGCCGTGGCCTGTCGGTCGAGCAGGGAGCCGTTTGTAGTCAGCGTGATTTCGTCAATCCCCTCGATCCCAGCGAGCATTCGCACCAGTTGATCCAGCTCGCGCCGAAGCAGGGGCTCGCCTCCCGTGAGCCTCAACTTTCGCACCCCCAACTGGGCAAATACCTGCGCGAGCCGCGTGATTTCCTCGAAGCTCAGGATCTCCGCCTTGGGCAAAAACACATGCTCGCTGCCGAAGACCTCCCGCGGCATGCAGTAGGTGCAACGGAAGTTGCAACGATCCGTAACCGAGATCCGCAAGTCGCGTAGCGGGCGGTGAAGAGCGTCGGTGACTGAAGCAGGCACACCGGACGGATACGACATCGACTCTGGCACGGCAAGGGGGGAGCGCTTTGGCGTGGTTGCGTCCGACGGACTCTTCGCGCATCGTGCCTATCACCCGATGCGTCCGCTCTGGATCAAAGCCATCATCGCTCTTGCCGCCATCTGGCTCGTTGCCGGAGGTGTCATGTTCTGGGCGCAGAATGCCCAGCCTTCACCGGAATCGCTGGAGCGGTATGTGAATGCGAATTCGCTGGAGGGAAAGTCCTCGCCAGATCGCGCGCAGACAATCGAGGAGGTGGCGGATCAACTCAATGGGCTCAGCTACGAAGACCGCCAGGAGATGCGCGTGGGCCGCAAACTGAACGGTTTCTTCCGCTCGTTGAATTCTGACGAGCAAGGAGCCTTTCTGGATCGCACGCTGCCGACCGGCTTCAAGCAAATGATGGACGCCTTCAACAAGATGGAGCCGGAGAAACGGAAGAAGTTCGTGACCAAAGCCCTTGCTGATATGGAGCGCGAAGGGGCATCTGGTGAGCAGCCGCCCGTGGACGACGAGAACCTACAGAAGATGGTCGAGCAGGGGCTGCGCTCGTACTATTCGGATGCGAGTTCCGAGGTGAAGATGGACCTCGCGCCTTTGATCGAGCAGATGCAGAAGAACCTGCAGTGGAATGCGCGCTGAGCCGCGGGCGGGTTTGCGCTGTGTGGCGTTTACGCTCATCGAGCTACTGGTCGTAGTAGGGATAGTCGCTGTGCTCATTGCAATCATCGTTCCCAGCTATCAGCGGGTGACTGCTGGGAGTCGATCGGCAGCATGCCTGAGCAATTTGCGGCAGCTCGGCGCGGCGGTGAACCTCTATCTCGGCGAGAACCAAATGATCATGCCTGCACTAGCAGCCGGTCGGACCTCACGTGACGAGGAGCTCCAAGTGATCGACAACACTTTGTCAAAGTACGCCCCGGATCCCCGCGTTTTCCTCTGTCCAGCGGATGAAAAGTTCGGCCCGGCAAGCGGTACCAGCTACTTCTGGAACGTGGCGCTGAACAGGCAGCCTGCCAGTGGGCTCAATTTCCTCGGGTTTATCAATGAAGCCAGTCGAATCCCCATCATCGGTGACAAGGAGGGGTTCCACCCGTACCTGCAGGACAAGGTGAACATCCTGTACGGTGACGGGCACGCCACCCAGGGGATCAAGTTCACGACTGGTTCCTGATTGCAGTGGAAATGCCGCTGGCAAGTTGAACTCGGCGTTTGACACGCAAAGAGGATTCTCGGACCTGCCGTGGTCCTGGTTCACCCGCTGCTGATTGAAGCTCAAGGCTGAGCCAGGGTGTTGGGCGACTGACAATATTTTGCTGAAAACCAACCAGAAAGTTCCGGTGATGACCGAAATTCAGTCATCGCCGGATCTTTTTAGTCGGTTTCTGGACTTTTCGAGGGCGTCGCCGGATCTCCAGAGTCGCGGATTGGCTTGAGGAAGTGAGCGGCCGATTACACGGTTGGGGGGCGGGAGAAATGGCCCGGCTCGCCAGACCTCCCGAGGGCGCGCGGCATTTGAGCACAGATTTCGGCCCGAGGAACGTCCCGTCCTGCCCACTGCGGCCACCAGACACTGTGCCTTCGCTCCCGATCAGAGAGGGCAGGGGAGAAATCCGCGGGCGCTACGGCGTTCCCGACGTCTGCTTCGCCTGCACGTCCTCACGCAGCTCGCGGAGCAGCTTCTCGTACCGTGCCTTCCGCTCTTCGTAGTGGGCGATTCCGGTGCGATCTCCCGGGACCAGCGCAACTCGCATGGCCTCTAGTTGATTGAACATGGTCGTCAGTGAGGCCTGCCGCTCCTGGAACGAGAGATTTGGGTCCGATGCGAGGTTTTCGGCAATCGTGAGCGCGGAGTTTTGCGCCTGCCGGTTTAGCTCACGAACGAAGGAGCGGCGGTCAGCAGTCGGTGCCTTTGCGAGCTGATACATCGCCTCGTTCCACTGCTTTACGTGCGTCCGAAAGGCGAAGTTGAGGCCGAAGGTGGCCCCTGCCGAAAGGATGAGAGAAATCAGGAGAAAGCCAAACGCCCGGCCCACACTGATCTCGTAGACCCGCATCGGGATGAGAAATGTGAAAAACAATCCCAGCCCAAAAACCACAAGAGCCACGAGAATGAAGAGGAGGCCGATGCTGGCTCCGCCGCCTCCAGTGAGCATATTCAGCAGCGCCGCGCCGATCGGGGTCGCCACGCCCGCAGCTACGCCGAGCACGACATTGAGGAGTAGGTAGAGTCCGAAAACCTTCAGCGCGTTGGTGAAGCGGCTCTCGTCGTTGGCCACGATTTTCGACGCGATCCAGAATACCACGATCTGCGCGAGCAGCAGGGCACCGAAGTAAAGGGCAAGCGGGCCGCCGATTGCGACCAATTGAGCCCACGACTCTTGAACGAGCGGCTCGGGCCGCGCAGTTGCCGTCTGGGCCAGCGGCAGCAACGCCGATAAGGTTTGCATGAACCGCGACGCTACAGGATTCGTGAGGGCGTGCAACGCTCCTGTGCCGAGCTCCAGCTCCCATGATTCGCCTCGAGAATTTGCGCAAAGCATTCAAGGGCAAGCCCGCACTCCACGGGGTGTCGTTTCAGGTGGAGCGCGGTGAGATCTTCGGGTTGCTCGGCCACAATGGTGCAGGGAAAAGTACCACCTTCGGAATCATGTTGGGCCAGGTCTACCCGGATGCGGGGGAGGCATGGATCGACGGAGTCTCCGTCCAGCGTGACCGTCCGCGTGCCCTTGCTCGGGTTGGTGCGATTTTTGAGACGCCCTCTTTTTACGAGTACTTGAGCGGCTGGCGAAACCTCGAGATCCTGGTCCACTACTCACGGCAGGTCGCACGCCGAGAGCTCGAGGAGGCAGTGGAAACGGTGGGCCTAAGCGGGCGCATCCACGATCCCGTGCGGACGTACAGCCACGGCATGCGGCAGCGGCTCGCGTTGGCGCAGGCCATTGTGCCCACGCCAGATGTCATACTGCTGGATGAGCCCACGGAGGGGCTTGATCCAGAAGGGATCCACGAGATGCGGCTGATGATTCAACGGTTGAATCAGGAGCACGGACTTACGGTGCTGCTCTCCTCGCATCTGCTTTCCGAAGTCGAGCAGCTTTGCGAGCGCGTCGCCATTCTAAACCAGGGTGCGCTCGTCTTCGAGGGACGCTGGAGCGAGCTTGCCAGCGAGGGACAACGGTTCCGGCTCGTACTCGATGATTGGAAGCGCGCATCGGCCATTGTGCAGTCGTGTGGCGGGACGGTCCTGGAAGACGGCGAGGTGCGGCTTCCAGTCGAAGGGGACATCGTCATGCTGAACCGGGCGCTGGTAAAAGCTGGGATTGCACTAAGCGAGGTCGTGCGCGTTCAGCCCAGCCTGGAGAGCCTGTACCTGAAGGCGATCGTCAAACCTGAGGCCGCCAACACCGCTCCCGAATGAAGCTCTTTCTCCTCCAGCTCTCCGGGGAACTGCGGAAGCTCTTTGCCCGTAAGCGTACGTACATCGGGTTTGCGGCTTTCTTCTGCATGGAACTGCTGGTGCTTGGTCTGCTCCAGCTCCCAAGGGTTCAGAATGCCTTTCGGCGGGTTATCGAAGGAAGTGGCTACGGTTTTGAGGAGTATTTTTCCGGGCTGACCCTGGCCTTCCAGATCCTAAGCTACACGATCTTCTTCCTTGGTGCTCTCTACCTCTCGCTCGTGGCGGGCGATGTCGTATCGAAGGAGGTGGAGGATGGCACGATGCGGATGATGCTTTGTCGGCCCGTCTCACGGATGCGTTTGCTCCTAGTGAAGTACCTGGCCTGCGTGATCTACACTTTTGCGCTCATTGCCTTCATCGGGCTGACCGCGCTGCTCGCGGGAATCATCCGGCAGGGGATCGGCGGTTTCTTCGTCTTTGCGCCGCTGGAGAAACTCTTTGCCCTGTACAGTTTTGGGCCGGGACTCGCCCGCTACCTCTGTGCCATCCCACTGCTGGGGCTCAGCCTGCTCAGCGTGACCTCGCTCGCCTTTATGCTCTCCTGCTGCAATATGAAGCCCGCGGCAGCAACGATCGTGACGCTCTCGATCTTCTTCGTGGACATGATCTTCCGCGCGATCCCGTGGTTCGACAGCATCCAGCATTGGTTCGTGACTGCGCACATGTCCACCTGGCTAAACGTCTTCCAGCCACATCTCCCGATACTCCAGATGGTGCAGGACTACGCCTACCTGATCGCACTCAATGCGACCTTCGTGATCGCCGGTTTGATTGTATTCCAAGGGCGGGATTTCAAATCCTAGCGGAGCAAGTTTGCTTCGCCAATTGACTTCCGTCGCCGTCGCTGGAACATGCGGAACCTCTCATGAATCCTACTTCGTCCTCTCGTCGCGAATTTCTCAAGAACACTGGCCGCTTCGCCGCCGTTTCCGCGCTCGCCGGCGTCACACTTCCGCATGTCCACGGTCAGGCGACTAGCGCATTTGAGGGCATTCAGCTGGCGGTGATCGGCTGCGGTGGACGCGGCACAGGCGCCGTGCAGGACGCGCTATCAGTCAGCGGACCACCGCTCAAGCTGGTGGCAATGGCGGATGTCTCCGAGAGCAAGCTCAAGGCGAGCCACCATGCGCTGAGCACAAAGTTCACCGATGCCATCGCGGTTCCAGAGGACCAACGCTTCATTGGATTCGATGGTTTCAAGAAAGCGGTCGATTTGCTCAAGAAAGGCGACATCGCAATCTTCGCCACGCCCCCTGCGTTTCGCTGGGTGCACTTCCAGTACGCCATCGAAAAGGGCGTGAACGTCTTCATGGAAAAACCGCTCAGCGTGGATGGCCCCACGTCGCGGAAGATGTACGCGCTCGGTCTCGAGGCGGAGAAGAAGGGGATCAAGGTCGCCGTCGGCCTGATGTGCCGGCACGACCGCACCCGCAACGAGCTCTACAAGCGCATTCAGGACGGCGCGATCGGTGAGATCATGGGCTTCCGCACCTACCGGATGCAGGGCGTGGTCGCGTCGTGCTTCTCCCGGGCGAAGCCCGCCGACAAAAAGGAACTCCTGTGGCAGCTGGAGCGTTTCCACAGCTTTCTCTGGGCGAGCGGTGGATCTTACAGCGACTACATGATCCACAATATCGACGAATGCTGCTGGATGAAGAACGCCTTCCCTACCGCTGCCCGGGGTAGCGGCGGTCGCCATTTCCGTGGAGACTATGTCGACCAGAACTTCGATTCCTACTCCGTCGAGTATATCTTCGAAGATGGGATCCGTATGCAAATGGAGCAGCGGAACATCGGAGGTGCCCAAGACGAGTTTGCCAGCTACGTGCACGGCACGAAGGGCCTCGGTATCATCTCTTCCGCCGGACACACTCCAGCGCGGTGCCGGATCTTTAAGGGGTACAACGTGAAGAGCGAGAATCTCGTCTGGAAGGCGGAGCAACCCGAGCCCAATCCGTACCAGACTGAATGGGACGACTACATCGCAGCAGTTCGCGCGAACGAGCCCTACAACGAGGTCAAGCGCAGTGTGGATGCGAGTCTTGCCTGCGTGCTCGGTCGCATGTCGGCGCATACTGGCCAGTTCATCACTTCGGAAGAGGCGCTTAACCACGAACACGAGTTTGCGCCGAACGCCGACAAGCTGACCATGGATAGCGATGCGCCGCTCATGGCAGACGCAAGTGGCAAGTATCCAGTGCCTAACCCGGGCATCAACCGCAAGCGCGAGTACTAAAGCGGGAGCGGCGGGCCTTCTGCGATTTCGCGCGCGCGGATCAGCGCCGTCATCTCCTTCTCCACGGCGTGCAGGGCAATGCGCGACTCCATAATCAGGAGCGCGCTGGCAGCCAGCAGGAGCAGCGCGCCCGCCATTCCGAGCGTGGCAGGGACACCCGCAATGGTGATGTGTATGAACTCGAGCAAACCGATCGCCATGCTGGTCGCGACGAAGAAACCCTGAGCCACATACAGGCACACCATTCCGCGCTGGAGCAGCCGTGAGCGGCGGGCTGCCTGGAGCATCTGGTCGAAGAGCAGCTGCCGTCGACTAACGGCCGCCGGATCATCTGCAATCTCCTCGATCGCGGCAGAGAGCTTGCGCGCCCGGTCGATGCTTCGACTAAGCCGCTGAGAGGTGGTCATGAGCAGCGACCCCGTAGCCAGAATGAGCACCGCGGGCGTGATCATCGCGGAAAGCACTGATAGGTGCGCGCTCGGCGGCATAAGCTGGCAGATCATTGACGGTAAGATCGAGGTCACAGAATCGAGCGAAAATGCCGGCAGGCCTCCAAACCAGCGGAATCGTTACCGTCTTTAGCGCAGTCGAGTCACGCGGAACATATTTACGAGGTAATGTCCTGCCAGGGCGAGATCGTTCGTCGTACGATTGAACCGCAGATACCAACCTTATTACTCTTCTCTCGCCATGGAACCTACCTCATCGCCGTACATGCTGCTTTTCCACGATTCGATGACTTCGCGGTACGCAGGACTATCTCCCGAGGAACGGCAGCAATATCTACATCAATGGACTGCCTGGTACGATGGTCTGGTTGAGAGTGGGAAGCTGCAGTCAGGTCATCCGCTGGAGCCGGAAGGGCGCGTTGTTTCAGGAACCCGGGGGGAGCGAGTGGTGGATGGGCCTTTCGCGGAGTCGAAGGAAGCCATTGCGGGCTACTTCTTCCTGCACGTGAGCGGGATGGACGAGGCTACGGAGATTGCCCAGCGATGCCCGGGCCTGGCCTTCGGGATCACGGTCGAAGTGCGCCCGGTCGCAGATTGCTGTCCGATCTTGAAAGCCGAAGCACAGCACGTTGCCGAGCGGGAGCTAGCCAGCGTGTGACGGTGAGGTAGCGACGAAGATGAGCGCTGCGCGCGAGAGCGAGTCGGACGGTTTGCCGCCTTCCGTGCGTGTCTCAGGGGTGGTCGAGCACTTCTTTCGTCATGAGACGGGCCGCCTCCACGGCGCGCTCACCCGAAGGCTGGGAATCCACAATCTCAGCCTTGTTGAGGACGTCACGCAGGAGGCGATGCTGCGTGCACTGCGGACTTGGTCGATTGGCGGCCTGCCCGCGAATCCGTCAGCATGGATCACGCGCGTTGCAACGAATCTGGCGCTGGACGCCTTGCGTCATCAGCAGATGGCGCTGACCAAAGAGCCGAGCATCATCACGCATGTCGAGCAGTTGCACCCGGAGGCGGTCGCGATTGGCGCGAGCGCGGATTGCCAGATTCGCGACGATGAGTTGCGGTTGTTGTTCGTATGCTGTCATCCCATTCTCTCACCCGATGCGCAGGTGGTGCTCGCGCTCAAGGTGCTTTGCGGATTCAGCACTGCGGAAATCGCGCGCGCCTTCTTGGTCAACGAGGCCGCAATCGAGAAACAGATCACACGGACGAAGCAACGTATCCGCGAAGCTGGTGTCGGCTTTGAGATCCCCGAGGACGCAGTGCTCACCGATCGCGTCGACGGCGTGCTGGGAACTCTCTACTTGCTCTTCAATGAAGGCTATAAGGCATCCGCAGGTGAGCGTCTCCTGAGAGAGGAGTTATGCCAGGAGGCAATCCGACTTGCGTCACTGCTCGTGGCTCATCCTGCGAGCCAGTCGCCACGTAGCCATGCGCTACTCGCGCTCATGCTGCTGATGAGCGCCCGCTTTCCATCGCGTGTGAATGAGGATGGCGCTCTCCTTCGGCTGGACGACCAGGATCGTTCAAAGTGGGATCACGCACTCATCCACCAAGGGCTTTTCCATTTGGCCAAGTCGGCGCACGGAAGTGCGCTTAGCGAGTATCATCTTCAGGCCGGGATCGCCGCCTGCCACTGCACCGCTCAGGATTATGCGTCGACCGATTGGGCG
The DNA here is from genome assembly GCA_031389825.1 of Spartobacteria bacterium. Classification (GTDB taxonomy): domain Bacteria; phylum Verrucomicrobiota; class Verrucomicrobiia; order Chthoniobacterales; family Chthoniobacteraceae; genus JANMSW01. The sequence goes on along the minus strand of JANMSW010000039.1, from coordinate 221,295 downwards.
CGAATTCTGAGGCAATACGATGATCTTTACCGTCTGAAGCCGACCCCGATCGTGGCGTTGAATCGCGCTGTTGCCATTGCGCATTTGCACGGACCCCAAGCTGGCCTCGCCGCAATCGCAGCAATGCCGGAACGCGCTCGGCTGGAGACGCACTATCTACTGCATGCCGTGATCGGCGAGCTGCACTGGCGATTGGACGATCATCGCGGGGCGGCGGAAAGTTTTCGGCGAGCGCTGCATCTCTCGCAAGTCGGCCCGGAGCAGATCCACCTCGCGCGGATGCTGGAGAGATCAGCAGAGCGCTCGTCAGTGGATTGAGAGTTGCCATCCTGCGGGATTACCATAGGAGCAGGCGCCCACGGTGATCTCCTCCTCCTCATTGCTTCACTCCTTCTTTGTCATCGCGGGCTCTTCGCGCTGCTTCATGCTTTCGCTTTGCCTGCTGCTCGTAAGCTGTCAGCCTCGCGGAACGATCCTTGGCGATCCCTCGGTCCTGCGGGTAGGACACTTTCCAAATCTCACCCATGCACAGGCGCTGGTGGCGCGCCAGATGGCAGCCGAGGGAAGGGACTGGTTCGGCGAACGGCTCGGCTCCGGTAATCGGGTTGAGTGGTCGCTCTATAACGCAGGACCATCGGCAATCGAGGCGATCTTTGCCGGGTCGGTGGATCTTACCTACATCGGTCCGAGTCCAGTTCTGAACGGCTATAATCGGACGCGCGGCAAGGACATCCGTGTAGTCTCCGGCGCAGCTCAAGGCGGCGCGGCACTCGTGGTCCCGGGAGACGGCCGCATCAAGAAGCCTGAAGACTTTCGTGGCAAGAAGATCGCCACTCCGCAGCTGGGCAACACGCAAGACGTCGCGGCCCGGGCCTGGCTGATGCGCCATGGTTTTCACGTAACCCAGCTCGGTGGCGACGTGCATGTCATGCCTGCAGCTAATCCCGACCAGCTCTCGCTTTTCCAGCAAGGCAAGATCGATGGAGTTTGGACGGTGGAGCCGTGGGTATCGCGGCTCGAGCTGGAAGCCGGCGGTCGCATTCTAGTCGAGGAAACCCAAGCAGTGACTACCGTGCTGGCTGCGAGCGCAGCGGCTCTGGAGCACAGGCGCGAGCTGGTGACGAAGTTTGTAAAAGCCCATGCGGAGCTGACCGCGTGGATCCAACAGAACCCTGACGAAGCGAAGCGTCTGGTGCGGGCAGCACTGAAGGATCTCACCCGCCGTGAGCTCCGGGCCGCCGTGGCGGATCGCGCCTGGCCGCGTCTGAAGTTCACCACTGAGGTGTCTGCATCCGCTTTCCAACACCTGGTCAAGGACGCCCAAACCGCTGGCTTCTTGAAAGAGATCACGCCTCTCGATCAACTCCTCGTCCCACTAGAGTAAGCAGGGCGATTTAGAACTTGCCACCTCCTGCACGCGCACGAACCCTCCCGCGCTCTGATGCCGAGTTCGCCCGATAACGTCGCAGAAGAGCTGCGTGAAGTACCTCCTACCAAGCTGGTCATTGACCACGTGTCCAAGTGGTACCGTGACGGCGTGGTGAAGGTGCACGCGCTGGATGATGTAAGCCTACAGGTGAATGAAGGCGAATTCGTCTGTCTGGTTGGGGCGAGCGGCTGCGGAAAATCAACGCTCCTGAGCATGATCGCAGGCTTGGAAGCACCAGACATGGGCTCGATTATGTCGGACGGTCGGGTCGTCAGTGAGCCGGGTCGCGAACGCATGGTCATGTTCCAGGAATCGGCGCTCTTTCCCTGGCTCAATGTGATTGGGAACGTGCTTTTTGGTCTGAAGTTAAAGCCAAACCTCAGTCGTAATGAGCGGGTGGAGGTGGCGATGTTTTACCTCAAGCTCGTGGGTTTGGAGCGTTATGCTCGCTCGAATATTCACGAGCTTTCCGGAGGCATGCGGCAGCGCGTCGCACTCGCTCGTTCACTTGCCCCCAATCCGCGCGTGCTCCTCATGGATGAACCTTTTGCGGCACTGGATGCGATGACGCGCGAGCAGCTTTACGGAGATCTCCAGGAGATCTGGCAGAAGCGCAAAAAGACGATCGTTTTCGTGACTCATAATGTGCGCGAAGCCGTCTGCCTTGGCGACCGCGTGGTCCTGTTCTCACCTCATCCAGGTCGGATCCGCGAAGAGTTCAAGGTCGAGTTGCCTCGTCTCCGCGACATCAACAGTCCGAGCCTTGCGAACTATGCTATGGAGATTACTCGCGCACTGAAAGCTCATGGTGCGGAGCACCCGGAGGTACCGGCTTAAGATGCAGCGCACCTTTACTGCGGCGGTTTTCTTCGCGCTGCTCGTCGGCACCTGGCACTTCCTCGTGCAGCAGGAGATCTGGAATCCCATCCTCCTCCCATCACCACTGGCTGTAGGAAAGTACCTCATGGAGGCAGGAAAGAATGGCGACATCGCCACGGCGCTGTTCGTCACGATGAAGCGCCTGCTCATCGGCTACTTCTTCGGGGTAGTCATCGGGATTCCACTGGGAATGCTCACAGCCCGCTTCGTTTGGGCCAGCGATACCATTGGCGTACTCGGGCTCGGTTTGCAGACTCTTCCGAGTGTTTGCTGGATTCCTCCTGCACTGGTCTGGTTTGGCCAGACGGAGAACGCGATGCTCTTCGTCGTCATCATGGGCACGCTCTGGTCTGTGCAGATCGCCGTGGATAGCGGCGTGCGCAATGTCCCACCGATCTACGCTCGGGCGGCCAGGACCATGGGCTCGCGGGGGTTGCATACCTGGTTTCGGGTGATCCTGCCCGCATCACTGCCCTTCATCGTGACGGGGATAAAGCAGGGGTGGGCTTTCGCCTGGAGATCACTGATGGCGGCTGAGATCTACGTTACCATCCTGACAGGTCTCGGCATCGGCCAGCTGCTTCATTATGGCCGGGAGCTCTCCGCGATGGACCAAGTCTTTGGTATCATGTTGGTCATCGTGGTGATTGGTCTACTCGCAGATCGAATCCTGTTCTCTCCCTGGGAGCGTTTCCTCCACCGTCGCTGGGGCACGACCCGGAGTTGACGGAGCAGATCATCTCCAAGCAGTCTACTCTCCGCCACCCAGAAGCTCATCGAGATCCACGCTGGCGAAACCCTCGAGCCTTCCACGACCATCTGCGTCGGAACACGGTGCGGAGATTGTCTCGCAGTCTGAAAGAGATGCCCGCCAGCTGGAATAGCATTGCGCAGAGCAGGTCTGGCGGTTGGATCGGGGCTTCACGGGAAAGAACTCCCGGCATTGGACACATCGGCGGCGCATGGCGGATTGCATCGAGAGCAAACAGTGTACCGTGTAAGCCAGAGTCCGGGGTGCAGCGTGCGACTTGCTGGAATAAGGCAAATCGATGGCCGAATAGCGACTGCAAAAGGTGGGATAATTAACTCAGCTGACGCTCACGACGGTTCCACAGCGAAGAAGCTTGGCATGAATCGTCGTACCAGCGCAGGAAGAAGCGTGAAGTTCGCGCTCCTACCTTGTCTGCACACCTTTGTGGCCCTTGCAGTTCTCACCGGATCCCTGGTGCAAGGCGCCGAGAAACCGCGGCCATTGATGCGCGACTTCATGGGGCTTTGCGTACATACCGTTCAGTTCAAACCAGCGCTCTACGCGCCTGTCACCAGGTTGCTACGCGACTACCATCCGGTTGCGTGGGATCTCGGAGATGACACCAGCTTTGCCACTAAGTTCCCGATGGCGCGCAATGGCGTGGACTGGACCAAAGTATATGGCCCATGGAAGCAGGCCGGTTATCGCGCCCATGCGAGCCTCATGTTTGACGACATTCCTCCAGCTTCCTGGAAAGATCTCCTGCGGGACGCCCATGCTTATGGAAAAGCCTTCGGTGCCGCACATGCTGCGCTGCTGGAAGCAGCCGAGATCGGGAATGAGCCGGGGAAATATGATGACCCAACCTACCGGACGCTCTTCGAAGCCATGGCGCGGGGCCTTCGTGAAGGTGCACCTGAGTTGCGCATTGCGACGTGCGCAGTGAATCTGGGACCGAGTGGACGGTACTCGAAGAGCGTCGACCTGCTCGCCGGACTGGAGTCGCTCTATGATGTGCTCACCATCCACAACTATCCCGAGATCAACAGCTGGCCAACCTGGGCGCGGAGTTACGCTGAGGACCCGAAGATCAAGTTCTTGAGTGAGATCGAGTCCGTTCTCCAATGGCGTGCCGAGCACGCGCCGGGCAAGGAAGTATGGCTCACGGAATTTGGCTGGGATGCCACGAGCAAGCCGCGCCCGACGACAGGCGACTTCGCGAAGTGGGAAGGCTCCACCGAGACGCAGCAGGCGCTCTGGACAGTGCGCGGCTACCTCGCGCTTTCCGCAACTGCTTTGGACCGCGCCTATCTCTACTTCTTCAACGACGACGACACGCCTCACCTCCACGGGTCCTCGGGACTCACGAGGAACTTCGTGCCGAAGCCTGCTTTCTACGCAGTCGCTCACCTGCAGAGCACGTTGGGAACATTTCGGTTCAGCAAAGCCGTACGCCGAGATCCAGGCGGGTTTGTTTATGAGTACATCTCCGACAAGAAGGAGCGTGTTCTCGTCGTGTGGAAGCCGGAAGGGGCGCCGGCCGGGGTGCGGATGAATCTCGACGGAGCGCGGATCATTAAGGCAGAGCGAACCCCGCTGAAGGCTGGTGATCCGGAGCGGTTGGAGGTGGCGGTTGCTGACGGGCATGCGGAGATCATGGCCGATGAGTTCCCGGTGTTCCTTACGCTTGGTCCCCAGTAGGGCTAGGGTCGTTTGGGGTGGAGCAAGTGGTGAGTTACAAGCTACGCGGGCCAGCGGCTGAATCTCCGGCTGTGGAGCATCTTGCGGCGTAAATCGTTCTGCACGAGACGTGGGAGCACGGTGTGTCCTGGCCGGCGTGGTGCCGTGGAGAGATGGGGAGGGGAGATATTTTAGGCGGCACGTCCGCTTCACGGACAGAGCCGCGCTCTACACAGGTGGGCTGTGCGGTCCGGCGATGACTGAAATTCAGTCATCGCCGGACCTCAGAGACTGAGCGGCGTTGATCTCCGCGCCGCCGCCGGACCATTTGGGGCAGGGGTGGCTCTTTTCAAGCCGCCGGCGGAACTTTGCCTGAGGCATACGGGAGAGTTGGGTGCATTGCCCGACCTTGGAGATCCACATTCGGCGATCGAGCAATAGCTCTCGGCGTACCCGACTCCGCCGGGTAGCGTTTACTGCACTACGGAGTTGCAGAAGGAGGGGCGGTGAGCTCCGGATGCGCCGCTAGGAACTCACGGATGTGCTCAGTGAGCGCAGTAGCCTTGGTTTGCGCTTCACCCAAAGGGAGGCCGGCACCCATTCCCGGACGTTTGTGACCTGTGTGGGAAAGCCAGGCATCAGTGAGCAGGCGGGAGCGCTCCCGGATGAGCTTTCGGTACTCCGCCGCGGGCGGCTCCATGGAGAGTAGACGATCCGCTATTGGGCGAGCCTTATCTCCGCCGAGCGATCGGATTACGGAACGTGCGATTAAAAGATGACCTTCGTCGGAAGGATGAACGCCATCATTGGCAAACCGAAAGTCCGGCTCCGATTGCCTTCGCAGGTCAAGCGCAGCCCGCATCGGGCCGTGAATGTCGATCACCACCCAGCCCTGTTTGCGCTGGGCAAGAAGCCACTCGGAGTACCGGGTGAGCACCTGATCGTACCCTTCAAACGGCTTACCCTTCCCATCCGGAGACGTTTTTCCGCGGATCGCCTCGGCATCGAAGACGGGCGGTGTAAGATGGATAACCTGTGCGCCTGATGCAGCTGCTTTCGAGCGTAGCAGTTCGATCCCGCTGCGGAAACGCGCAAATCGCTCCTCGTCCAGAGGGAGGTAAATCCCGTCGTTCATTCCGTAGCACGCGAAGATCACGTCTGGCTTCACTGCCGCAAGCACTCGGTCGAGCCGTTCGTGCAGGTCAGGGCGCGGAAACTTCCCGTCCGCATGGCCGTCTTCAGAAAGGCCGGAGACTGTCTCGCTCGGGAGCCCTACGTTCACGACTTCCCACTCGAGCGTAGCTTCCCTAGCAACGAGGCGGCCTTCGACGTTCACAACTTCCCAGTGCCGCGCAGCTTCGGGTGCAACAAGCCCGCCCTCGATCCCATCCACATACTGGCCACTGTGGGTGATGCTGTCGCCGAGGAACAGGATGCGCCGCGCGCCGGGAAGGAGGTCATCAGCCCGGATAGACGGCATCGAGCTAACTAGAAGGAGCAGCAGGACAAAGCAGCGCATCAGTGGGCCCTCAGATTCGCTCGAAGTAGCGCTGCCGTTCCCAATCCGTCACAGCGGCATCGAACTCTCGTACCTCCAGCCTCCCTGCATGCAGATAATGCTCGATCACATCCACCCCGAACGCGGCTTCCGCAATCGTGCTGCCTTCCAACAGGGCCAAGGAGCTGTGCAAAGACGTCGGCAGCGCCGGCAAGGTGTCGTCAACGTAAGCATTTCCCTGATACTCGCTGCCGCAAGGTAACTTCTCGTCGATCCCAGCCAGGCCCGCGGCGATCATCGCGGCGAATGCCAGGTACGGGTTGGCATCCGCTCCGGGCATCCGGTTCTCCACCCGGAAGCTCGCACCATGGCCCACAACTCGGAAACCAGAAGTACGGTTATCCGCCGCCCAGACCTGCTTCGTAGGAGCCCAACTCATCGACTCGAAGCGCTTGTACGAGTTCACCGTCGGGGCGAAGAAGTAGCAGAGTTCGCGCGAGTAACGGAGCAGCCCTCCGAGGAAGTGCTCGAACATCTGGGTCGGCTTGTGTGCCGCTGCATCCCAGAAGACGGACCCCGACTCGTCAAACAGGCTCAGGTGAATATGGCAACTGCTCCCCGCCTCACCATGGTGGGGCTTGGCCATGAAGGTAATGCTCTGCCCATGGGTCTCAGCCAGGTGTTTTGCCCCATGTTTGAAGACGACGTGCCGGTCCGCCATGGTTAGCGCGTCGGAGTAGGTCATGTTGATCTCGTGCTGCCCCTTGCCGTACTCGCCCTTGGAGTTTTCGACTGGGATACCGGCCATCAGCATCTGGTTACGCATGGCCCGGAAGAGCTCATCATCGCGACCCGTCTGGAGCAGGTGATAATCGATCCGGTACTGGCTCGAAGGCGTGAGCCCCGCGTAACCCTGCAGACCAGCGGCCTCGTAGTCTTCGCGGAACAGGTAGAACTCCAGCTCGCTGGCCACATTCGCCCGCAGCCCGCGCTCGGCTAAACGCGCGAGCTGCCGCTTGAGAATCCCACGCGGGGCCTGCGCCACGGGCTCGCCGCCATGCTGGTGGAAGTCCGCGAAGACCAACGCGCTCGCCGGTTCCCACGGCAGCGGATAGATCGCCGCGTGATCCGGTCGCATCTCGAAATCGCCGAAACCAGTGTCCCAGCTGGTAAGTCGATAGCCATCCTGCGGCTCCATCTCCATGTTGACGGCGAAGAGGTAATTGCAGCCATGCGTGGTGCCGCGGGTGAGTTCGCGGGTGAAGAAATCGCCGGTATATCGCTTGCCTACCAGCCGACCAAAAAGGTCCGGTGCACCGACCTGGATCGTGTCGACTTCACCGCGCTGGATTTGCTGGAGGAGCGTCTCGAGGTTCATCGGGAAAGGTCAGGCGTCTATATAGATGTTCTTGAGTTCCGAAAAGCCCTCGAGTGCCGCCAGGCCGAGATCGCGTCCCATCCCGCTATGCTTGAAGCCCCCAAACGGCGCCTCAATGTGCACGCTATTGTGGCAGTTGATGCTGACCACGCCAGATTCGACGCGGCGGGAGACACGGAGAGCGCGGTTGAGGTCGCGAGTCCAGATCGACGCGCTGAGGCCGAATGGGGACGCGTTCACTTCAGCCAGCATTTCGTCTTCATTGGTGAATGCGCGCACACACGCGACCGGCCCGAAGATCTCCTCCCGCCAGCACTCGTCAGTAGTCTCCACGCCGGTAATGATCGTCGGCGGATAGTAGAAGCCGCGACCCGCTGGCCGCTCGCCACCGCAATGAATCACCCGCCCACTCCTGCGCGCTCCTTCGACGAAAGCCTCCACGGCATCGCGTCTTCCCTTAGAGACGAGCGGTCCAAGTTCCGTATCCGGATCTGCTGGCGATCCTACGCGGAGCCGCCTCGCGCTTTCCACGAAGCGCACGAGAAATGCCTTGTGGATTGAGGCTTCTACGAAGACCCGTGAACGAGCGCAGCAGTCCTGTCCGGTATTGTCGAAGACCGCGAGCGGCGCGGAATCAGCCGCTTTCTCCCAATCGGAATCGGCGAAGATGATGTTTGGTGACTTGCCCCCAAGTTCCAGTGACACGCGCGTGAAGTCCTGCGCAGCCGTCCGCATGACGTGACGTCCCACTTCTGTTGACCCGGTGAAGGACACTTTTCGCACGTGTGGATCGGACACCAGCGCATCGCCCATCTCGGCACCCGACCCAACAAGCACCTGGAGAATGCCAGCTGGTAAACCGGCTTCCATGGCCAACCGTCCTAGGGCGAGCGCCCCGAGTGGTGACGCGGCAGCGGGCTTCAGGAGCACAGCATTCCCGGCAGCAAGGGCGGGAGCGGTCTTCCAGCAGGCAATCGCAAAGGGAAAATTCCAGGGTACGATGCAGGCGACGACGCCAAGGGGCTGGCGAATGGTGAAATCGAAGCCGCCACGCGCAACCGGGATGACGTCACCCGCAGGGAATGAGAGCGCACCCGCGTAGTAGCGAAAAGTCCTTGCCCCCGCCATTACCTCGCCTCGGGCAGAAGCGAGCGGCTTGCCCATACTGCGCGAATCGAGCTGCGCCAACTGATCCGCATTCTGCTCAATGAGTTCTGCGAGCCGGAAGAGCAGCTCCGCGCGCTTACCAGGTGCGAGGTCGCGCCATTCCTTACGCCAGGCGCGATCTGCCGCTACCGCAACGCGCGCCACATCGGTTTGTCCCGCTTCGGAAACCGCGTGGAAAACCTCTTCCGCCGCGGGATCGATCAGCTCTCGTCGGCTTTGTGAGGCGCCTTGGATCCTTCCGTCGATAAAGGAGGCGGTCAGTTCCTGGAACATGATCGGAAGGCTAAAGCGAGGCGCGGTAGAGCTGAAGGAGATCCTCGCGGGTCAGTGGCACGGGATTGGTGAGATGGCAGCTATCGGCAAATGCGGCATCGGCGAGCATTTCCAAAGCATCCTCAGGCACACCATGGGCCTGCAGCCCGCCCGCTAGGCCGATCGTTGCGAAGAGTTTGGTGACTGACGAAATCACAGCCTGATCCGCGCCGGCTGAGCCTACCTCGGGGACTAGCTCCAGCGTCGCAGCGATGCGCCGATATACGCCGGGCTGCCACTTTGCATTAAACCGCATCACCGCTGGCAGGCAGAGTGCATTGGCGAGACCATGATGTACGCCGAAGTGCGCCGAGAGCGGGTGCGAAAGCGAGTGCGCCGCACCGAGATCCTTCTGGAAGGCAATGCCGCCCATTGCGGCCGCGACCTGCATCATCCCACGCGCGTGCAGATCGGAACCGTCCGCAACTGCCTTGGGCAGAAACTCCATGACGAGGCGCAGTCCCTCCAGCGCTATCCCGTCGCAAAGCGGGTGGAACACGGGGGAGGTGAACGACTCCAGGCAATGGGTAAGCGCATCGGCCCCAGTCGCGGCGGTCAACTTCGGCGGGAGCCCCTCAGTTACGCGCGGGTCGAGAATTACCAGAGCGGCGAGTAGAGCTGGGTGAAAGAGCACCACTTTCGTCTTGTCGAAGGTAATCACCGAACTGCGCCCGACTTCACTCCCGGTACCGGCAGTTGTCGGAATCGCAATGAACGGTGCAAGTCCCGGAATCGGCTCCCGGGAATCCAATTCGCGCCACGTCGCATCGCGTATCGCCGCCACGCGAACGATCTTCGCGACATCCAGCGCACTACCCCCGCCGAAGCCAATCGCACCGTCGCATCCATGCTCGCGGAACGCTCGTGCACCTGCCTCAACGTCCGCCTCCAGCGGATTTGCGCGAACCTCGGAAAAGACCGGCGCATCTGGAAGGATGATCCGGAGCAACTCCATCGCACTAGTCGCCAGCAACCCTGGATCAGTCACGATCAACGGTGTCTTCACACCAAGACTGACCAGCGCCTCGGGCAGTTGCTCCAGGGCACCCCGGCCGCTGGAGATCGGAGTCGGAAAGGCGAACCTGGAGATCATGTGAGCAGGGCTAAAGGTGCGGTGCTGTTCGGCGAAGGAGCAATTTCCACCCGGACGAATGGCTTTGCCGGAATTCGAGGGATTGGTCCACGAAATACCGAAATGTACAGAAAGGGGAGGGGACCCGGAGAGGCAACCCGGCTGATCGGAGAGTGATTTCGGCTCACCCTCTAGCAAAAAGCCCTCACCCGTTGCTGCGCGCTACTCAACGTCCTCACGAGTTAGCTGAGCGCTCAGTGAAAAGCACTCAACCTAGATAAGTCAGGTGCTCAAACTCTCGTCTTTTCCTCTCACGGGTGAGAGGATTTAACTCGCGGCTGAGTCTTTTTACCTCTCCCGACACTCGATTTTACTCTCCGGAGAGTGGTTCTGAGCTACCCCGAGAGCAAATACTCCTCACCCGAGACCGATTGAACCTGCCCCGACACCAGAAAAGACTCACCAGAGACTAGATAAGCGAAGACGGGTACTGAACCGATGCTAGGCACAGAGCGAAATCATCTCACAGTTGAGAGAAAAAGGCGAAGGCTTGAGCAAAAAAGAGTGTCGGGAGATCCAAATTTACTCAAATAGGCCCTTTTGAGGAGCAAGCAGGAAACGTTCCAAGAAATTTGGCACGTAAACTCTCTAGGGTTCACAGCTCTCTGCCACTACCTAACGTGCTGGAGTCGCAGGCACGGCCGGCTTCTCACACGAAGCTGGCAGTTTTCATGAACGATCGGACGACCGCAATCACCTGAGAGCCCGCACTGCGTCAATCCGAGGGTTGAATAAGTTCGTCGGGTGCAAGTACGGTCGCATGTGCGTCGCCAGATACTCCGTAACTTACTGCTGTTCGGCTCGCTCCTTGTGAATCTCTTGGTGAGCGTTCCTGCCTTGGTACTTTTAGCAGGATCGGATGCAATTCAATTCGCAGTTTACCAGCCGGTGCTTGCGGGTCGGTTAGGTGGAAATCCGGAGATCATTTTCGTTGGCGACTCACTTACCCGGGATGGATGGGTTTGGGCGAGACGGATTGGAGAGTGGAATCTCAAAACCTTGAACTTCGGAAAGGACGGGATCGGCACCTTGGAGGTGCAGCACTTCGCAAAAGAGGCAGTAAAGAAAAATCCGAAGTACCTGTTCATCATGTCGGGCCGAAACGATGAGTTGGATAGTAAAGACAAAGCCGAAGAGGTCTTTGCAATATACAGGGAGACCCTCGAACTGGTGCGCGCGGCGGGAATCACCCCAATCGTTCAACTAACCGTCTACAGGGTAAACGAGACCCAGAAGCTGGCGATTGATCGGTTGAACGAGTTAGTCACGGCCTATGCGAGGGAACATCAAATCAAGGTCATCGACCTAAATCCTATGTTATGCCCAGGGGGCTCGCTGGATCCTAAGTACAATCGGAACAATGACGGGATACATTTGAACGATGACGCCTACAGGATTTGGGCGAGGGAGATCCGCAACGTTCTCAAGGATCTGCGGCGCGGCGGTTCGTGAATGGATGATGGCGACTTGATAAATCCAAGCAGCAATCGTGTGTCGACAGCAGTACTTACCTGCGTATTCGTGCTGGTCCTTTGCTACCTCAGCCAGCCTTCACAGATGGATCCGTTGGACGGGTGACCAGCATGATCACCACCGCGCTGCTGCAACCCCAGGAATACCTGAGATTCGCATCCGTTGGTTCGGGCCAGCGACACCATGAGAGGTTGTCGGATCGGCGACGGGCTTGCCAGGCGGCCTCGGCGTTCTTCTGCAACCATGGTTCGAAGGTTTTCTGCTCGCCTCGATCATTCATGAATCGGGCAATCCAACGTACGCCAATCCCGTTGAAACCACCCCCATCGCCCTTCTCTCCGGCGGGCGGTAGGTAGCCGTCTTTACACATCTCGTTCATCATGAATGTCGCGGCGAGCCGGGCGTCATCTGTGTATCCCAGCAGGTTTGCGGCGCCCACGAAGGTCCCCTGATTATATGTGTAGGGACGGCTATTGATCCTTCCCCGGCGATTGATGTTGTCGGATACACGACCGGTCGTGGGATCAAACAAGGTAGTGCGAACCCAAAGGAAGAGTTCCTTTGCGATTGTGAAATACCGATCCTCACCGGTCGCCATGCCGAGCAGGTAAGCGGCGATGGATCCTGGGCTATTCACGCACGCGTTCTTCGACCGGTTCTCAGTCTTCCACCACAAGCCGCCGCCGAGGTCTGGGGACAGGGCTCGTTGATAGCAGAGATCGAAATTCGTACGCGCGGCTTCGAGGAATTCGGGATTTCCAGAGAGTAGGTAGGCCCGCGTGCAGGCGATGACCATCCACATGATGTCATCGTTGAAGGGATTGTTCGCCCAACTCGTACCGTGGTCCGCTAGGAATCCGCGGAAGAGCTTCGTGAACATCAGTAACTGCTCTGGAGCGTAGGTGCGCTCGTAGGCATCGAGTACCATCTCCATCTGTTCCGCTCGCATCCAGTAAGAGGCTTTCCCGCCATCAGTAGACTCCTTGAACCATGCGCGGCCTTCCTGCTCCTGATAGAAGGCGGCGGTGTGAGCTGCAAACAAAGTGTCAGCATCGGCTGAAGTGAATGCCTGCGCACAGGGTATCCAGCAGATTGCTGCAAAACCGAGCAATGCCGTCCGAATCGCACACCGAGGCGTTTCATGCGTTCCAATCAAGTTCAGTATAGGGAGCATAGTTCACCGGATAAAATGCGGCTGCCGGTTCGGTGCTTAGAGGGACTTTGCAGGACGACCGAATTGTTTGCGGATCTGCTCGAACCAGCGAGTCTTTTGCGCCACCGCGACCTGAGTGACCGTGTCTTGCATGCGCTCTGTGCGGGTGAGATGGTCGCCGCTGTGAGGACTGGACCTTACGCGAGCGCCGCCCGGGCCGCTCGTCCGTCCCTGCGCCAATCCCGACCCTTGCTCGCTTGAAGTACCGAAAAACCCTCTTCGTCAACCCGCCGTCCTGGCAAGGCTTCGATGGCGGTGCGGGATCGCGTTATCAGGCCAAGCGCGAGGTGCGGTCGTTTTGGTACCCGACCTGGCTGGCGCAGCCCGCGGCACTGATCGAGGGTAGCCGATTGCTCGATGCGCCGGCTCATGACCTCACACAGGATGACGTGTTGAAGGTTGCCCGTGACTACGAGCTCGTGGTTATCCATACCAGCGCGCCGACGCTCCGAGGCGATGGTCAGCTCGCGGAGGCGCTCAAGTCACAAAACGCCGACCTGCAAGTTGGGCTGGTGGGTGCACATGCGGCAGTGCTGCCTGAAGAGACCCTGGTGGTCAGCGAAGCAGTGGACTGGGTGGGACGCAAAGAGTTCGACTTCACCTGCCACGATGCGGCACTCGGCCTGCCGCTTGCGGACATCTCGGGATTATCATACCGGCGCGACGGCCGCATAATGCACAATCCAGAGCGCGCGCTGATCGGGAGCTTCGACGAGTTGCCCAGCGTCATGGACGTGTACCGGCGCGATCTCGACATTCAGAAGTACTACATTGGGTACCTACGTCATCCTTACGTCTCGCACTACACGGGCCGCGGCTGCCCTGCGCAATGTACCTTCTGCCTTTGGCCGCAGACCGTGGGCGGGCACCAATATCGCGCACGCTCAGCTGAGGGAGTCGCGCGTGAGATGGCGCATGCCAAAGAGCTATTCCCAGAGGTGAAGGAATTCTTTTTCGATGATGACACCTTCACCGCGTATGCGCCGCGTGCTCGAGCAGTCGCCGAGCAAATCGGAAAACTTGGGATTACCTGGAGCTGCAATGCACGCGCGAACGTCAGCTATGAGACACTGAAGGCAATGCGCGATAATGGGCTGCGGCTGCTGCTCGTCGGGTACGAGAGCGGGAATCAGCAGATCCTCGACAACATCAAGAAAGGGATTCGCCTGGAGCAGGCGCGCGAGTTCACCCGGCACTGTCGCGAGCTGGGCATCACCATCCACGGGACGTTCATTCTGGGCTTGCCCGGGGAGAGCCGCAAGACCATCCAGCAAACCATCGAGTTCGCCAAAGAGATGGATCCGTTCTCGCTTCAGGTAAGCCTGGCTGCACCGTATCCAGGCACCGAACTCTACAGGCAGGCCCATGAACACGGCTGGTTTGCGGAGGGAGCAGGCCTCGTGGGTAGCCATGGCGAGCAGTTGGCTGCCCTCGAATATGCCGATCTTAGCCGCGAAGAGATTTTCGCATCAGTCGAGAAGTTCTATCGTGCATATTTCCTGCGCCCGAAGCCGATCGCGCGCATCGTGCGGACTATGCTCACGGATTGGGAGGAAGCGAAGCGACGCCTCCGCGAGGGCGCGGAATTCTTCCAATTCCTCCGCCTGCGCAACGTACCTGGCACATGACACGGGCGCTGGACGAAGACCGACCGGTAGTCAGACGCTCCGCTCTGGGGTGTGGATTCGCGCTGGTTTTGATTGTGTTAATCATCGCGGGGCTTACCGCCTTCATTTTCCACCGCATGGAGAGCTGGCCCGGGCGGGTAGCCCAGCAGGTCCGCGAAGCCTTCGGAGAAGTGGCGCAAGTGCAGCCGCGAATCACCATAAAGGAGCGGGTCTTCTTCGAGCAAACCGCATCGGTTCTGGAGCTGGTGGTGGCCAGTCGCACGACGCATGTAGAGCGAGACTTCGAACACCAGTGGCTCGGGAGCAGGAAACGAATGCGAATGAGCGGCAGCTACGACGTGCGGGCAGGATTCGACCTCACGAAACCCTTCAACGTGAAGGTAGAGGATAAGAAGGTGATCGTCGAAGTGCCGCCGCCGCGCATTTTGAGCGTGGATCAGACGGACATCGAAGTGCTGGCCTTTGAAAGCGGGCTTTGGAACCGCGTGCAGCCTCAGGATCTCGAAGCAGAGCTTCGTACTCTGCCGCTCCAGGCGCGATCTCGAGCTACGGAGGCCGGTTTACAAAAGGAGGCGCTGGAGCTCTTCACGAAGCGGCTCAAGGAACGTTTCGCGGGCCAGTTCGAGGTTGAGGTGAAAGTGACAGCACCACCGCGAGCGATCAGTCGCCCGCAGGAGTGACGCTAGTCACGAGCTGCAATCGTGATCTGCTCCCTTGCCCGTAGAAACGCGGTTCAGTCCGAAGCACGTACACATCGAGTAAAGCTTTCACGCGGGAGCCGACCTCTCGAACCAGCGTCTTCTTTGCCCACCGAAATGGGACGTCCCGCGAGCAAAAGCCAACCGCTTGCAAACCATGGGCTCTCGCCAGGAAGAGGGAGCGTGGTTGATGAAAGCGATCGGTAACGATGGTTGCCTTGTGCAGACCGAAGACTCGCCGGGCGCGGGCGACAGAGTCGAGTGTTCGGAAGCCCGCGTAGTCCAGTGTGATTGCCTGGGCAGGTATTCCGCGCCCCACGAGTGCGTCGCGCATCGCCGTGGGTTCATCGTAGGCCGATTGATGATTGTCTCCGCTGACCAGAAGATGGCGGACCTTTCCAATACGATAAAGCTCCGCAGCGGCATCCGTGCGGCCTTCGAAGAAGGGGTTCTTCCCAAAACGCCCGAGTGGCGAGGTCCCAAGCACGAGCCCGACATCATTCATCGGCACACGGTGCACCGAGGTGAAGATCAGTGGCCGACTTCTCCAAAGGAGCACCGCATTTGCGGCTGCGGCGACAAGAGCGATCGTGAGGCACCCGGCAAACGCAAGCAGCACAAGCTGCGCAGGGCGTCCCAAGGTCTTTAGCATGCTCCAAGCTGGCCCTTCTTCTCTAAGAGGTAAATCTCTTCCGGATGTGCAAACGTGCTGAGGTCTAGTCGTCGGGTAGCTGCTGCTCGTCGGCACCCGTTACCTTCTCTTCGGCCTCTCCAGCGAGTTCGTCGCGTTTCGTCCCATGGGCGTGCTCGATCTCACCCTCTATTTCCAGGCCACGCTTCTCGTCTTCACTGAGGCGATCGAAGGCGTTCGCATGAGGAACTGCTGTATCCACCCGGCTTTTAACGTCTTCGTTCATACTCGGAGATCGTGTCAGGTGAGCCGCGCGATTGCCTGATTAGCGACACGATACGGCCAGCAGAGGGCTTAGCCCGATCACTTTAGCGGAAAATATCGCAGTCTTTCTTCCATGCCGCCCGCGACATGGCACATTCCCCCCATGATACATGACCAACAGGAGATCCTCGCCAAGGTCGAGGTGCTCGCCGACCTCGAGCCGGTGGTCCACACCCTCATGGAGTCCCACGAGGCAAAGCGAGTTCTCTGGTTTCCCAGCGAACTGTTGGCACCGCCCCCTGGAACTGATCCCGATGCCTACGTCCGGCAGCTGCGCGAGCGCGCCGAGGGAATAAGCCTCCCGGCCCGTGTGGCCCTAGCTCTCAATCTACTTACGGAGGAAGGCCTCCCGCATTTCCATCGCTTGCTCGCTGTCTACCTGGGAGGAGACAACTTCTGGACGAAGTGGACGAACCTCTGGACCGCTGAAGAGGATCGGCATGGCGCGGTGCTTCACGATTACGCTCACGACAGCCGACTTCTGGAGAACCCCGTACTCGAGAGGATGCAGTTTGAATACCTGAAGGCAGGCTTCGAGCCTGCCTGGGAGGAAGATCCTTACCGGATCTTTGTGTACACCACTTTGCAAGAGCGAGCGACACAGGTTAGCCATGCGAACACCGGCAAGTTGGCGGGCGGATACGAGCCGCTCATTGGCACTGTTCTCACGAACGTCGCGCAGGAAGAGGCGCGTCACTACACCTTCTACCGAACGGTCTTTAAGGAGGTGCTAAAGCGGGATCCAAATCGCGGATTAAAGTCGGCAGTGGCGATTATGCCCTCGATCGAGATGCCAGGTGTCAGCATGCCACATTTTCGCGAGATGGCGGATGTAGTTCGTCGCGCCGGGATCTATGGGCCTCGCGACTACATGCGCATTGTTGAAGAGCAGATCCGCTACTGGGAGATCGAGACACTGGAAGGACTCGATGAAGAAGGTCGGCAGGCACAGGAGAGAATCCTGGGTGTGCCGGAACGCCTGGAACGCGTGTCAAAGGTCATGGAAACGCGGAGTCGGGCAAAGACCTTCTCGTTCGACGTCGCGTTCGCGAAGGAGTTTGGGATGTCGTGACCGGCGGTTAGAAGGTCAACGACACCCCGCCAAATACTAGATCGTTCCCCTCGTCTCCGCCGCGCAGGAACTGGACGCCACCGAACACCTCCAGGTGTTTCCCGAGCTTCACCGAGGGGCTTAGCATCGTCGCGTGGCGGGTATGGGTCTCGAAGCGCACAGCCGCGTACCGTGCTGTGAAGGTGAGCCAGCTGGTGAGCGCGTACGAGGCCTCGGCCCCGACGCTGTTCCTGGCAAAGCCGTCCACGTTCTCGTACGCTGTGATCTGCGTTACCTCCTGAAGGTCCACGTGGCTCTCCAGAGTGCCCACACCGCGGCTGTAGACGGATTGCGTGGCGAAGAGCGTGAGTTCGAATTGCTCATACCCGAAGGTAACTCCTCCTAGAAAGAGGAGGTGATGCACGGAGTCAATTTCCTCCACCGCTTCGTCAAGAGCCTTCACCTGTGCATAGGTTGCACCCAGAAAGGGCGCAACGCTGCTATGTTCGTTCAATGCAATCCGTTTGCTTCCGCGCAACCCTACTGCCCACGCGTGCTGCCCCTCCACCGGGAAGTAGCCAAAGGAATGCGTGGTTAGTTCGAAGCCGTTCTCGAACTCATGGCGTAAGAAGGCTCCGAGCGACGGAACTTCGCTCGCGTCAGTCTCTTCACGGACAATGTGCCCGCTGAGTCCACCCACCTGATGCTCTCCCAAGCGGGTGGTGATCCCCACTCCCATATGGAGATAACCGCGCTTTCCAGAGTAGATCTCGGCCTCGGCCTCGAAGGCCGAGGCGTCCAGAGCCGCATCGCTATGGGCGAAGCCTTGAGCCAGCAGGATAGAGATGACGAGTGAGAACAGGAGAGAGAGCTTCATGGCGCAGGCGCAGAAGATCTCTCTCCCAACTATAGATGCAAGCAATTTGCAACAGCAGTCGGTCGCTTTAGCCAACGGCTCAACCGTTCACAATCTCTCCGCCGTTTGGATGCAGGACCTGACCCGTCATGTACGCGCTATCTTCGGAAGCGAGGAAGACATAGCAGGGAGCAACCTCATCCGGCTCTCCGGCACGGCCCATTGGAACGTCGGTCCCGAAGGTTTTCACCTCTTCGCCAGGAAAGGTTGACGCAATCAGGGGCGTCCAAATCGGGCCTGGCGCGACTGCGTTCACGCGAATTTTCTTTTCGACCAGCGAGTGCGCAAGAGAACGCGTAAAAGCCACGATCGCACCTTTCGTCGAAGCGTAGTCCAGGAGTTTGGCGCTGCCTCGATAAGCGGTCACCGATGTGGTGTTCACAATGGTGCTTCCCTGTTTGAGATGCGGCAGGGCTGCCTTCACCAGATGGAACATCGCAAATATGTTGGTCCTAAAAGTGTGCTCGAGCTGCTCGGTGGTGATTTCTGTGATGCTCTTCTGCGGGTGTTGCTCCGCCGCGTTGTTAACGAGCACGTCAAGACCACCGAGTTCCGCCACCGTCTTCGCTACCATAGTCTGGCAGATCGTTTCGTCGCCGATGTCGCCGACCAGAGAGACGCACCGCCTCCCCTCAGCCTCCACGAGACGCTTTGCTTCATCCGCATCGCTCTGCTCCTCGGCAAGATGAACGATGGCGACGTCCGCACCTTCGCGAGCAAAGAGGATAGCGACTGAGCGTCCAATTCCACTATCACCACCTGTAATCAGCGCTACCTTGCCCTCCAATTTTCCGCTTCCTCGGTAGTTTGGGGCATCTGACCGCGGCGGCGGCGTCAGCTCGCTTTCCAAGCCGGGTTCCGGCTGTTCCTGCTCTGGGCGGGCGTCTGTTGGTTCCTGTTGTTTTTGAG
The DNA here is from genome assembly GCA_031389825.1 of Spartobacteria bacterium. GTDB lineage: Bacteria > Verrucomicrobiota > Verrucomicrobiia > Chthoniobacterales > Chthoniobacteraceae > JANMSW01. The sequence goes on along the minus strand of JANMSW010000039.1, from coordinate 202,226 downwards.
CCATGGTATTTGGGTCGTGAACTTACCGAAGTTCGCGAACCAGCAGGCTCATGGACCCATGCCGTGCCTAGTTCAGATCGTCGGCAATCACGCTGGTCTGTTCGCGGCTCCCCAGCAGCCGCGCCTGCTCGATGACCGCTGTCGAATTCTCATCAAATCGGTAACCGTTGCAATTCGGACAGGTGGCCACGCGCAGCGTCACGATCGAATCACACCCCTCGCAGATCTTAAACTTCGATGGATCAGCGATGATCTTCGCCGCCTTCTGCGCGCGGTCCGACAGTGGCGGTTCGTCATCACTCATCTGGGGAATATCAGGTCGTATAAGTCCGGCGACAAGCGCGGAGGCTCACGCCTGATGATAGACCTCAGCGCCTTTTTCCACGAACTCCCGTGACTTCGCCGCGAGCCCCTCGGCCACCGCAGCCTCCTCTGCCATGCCCTGCTCGGCGGCGTACCTGCGCACGTCCTCGGTGATCTTCATCGAACAAAAGTGCGGGCCGCACATCGAGCAGAAGTGCGCAGTCTTCGCGCCCTCCGCAGGGAGCGTCTCGTCGTGGAACTCGCGTGCCGTCTCAGGATCGAGCCCGAGGTTGAACTGATCCTCCCAGCGAAACTCGAAGCGCGCCTTGCTCAGCGCATTGTCTCGGTACTGCGCGCCGGGATGTCCCTTGGCGAGATCTGCGGCATGCGCGGCAATCTTGTAAGTAATAACGCCATCCTTAACGTCCTTTTTATTAGGGAGGCCGAGGTGCTCCTTGGGCGTCACGTAGCAGAGCATCGCACAGCCATACCAGCCGATCATCGCCGCGCCGATGGCAGAAGTAATGTGGTCGTAACCCGGTGCGATATCCGTGGTGAGCGGCCCGAGCGTGTAGAAAGGCGCCTCATGGCACCACTCGAGCTGCTTCTGCATGTTCTCCTGGATGAGGTGCATAGGCACATGGCCCGGGCCTTCATTCATCACCTGCACGCCGTGAGCCCAGGCGCGACGAGTGAGTTCACCCTGAGCCTCGAGTTCGCCGAACTGCGCCTCGTCATTGGCATCGGCAATGGATCCCGGACGCAGCCCGTCACCGATCGAGAAGCTCACGTCGTATGCGGCCATGATTTCGCAAATGTCGTCCCAGTGCGTGTAGAGGAAGTTCTCCTTGTGATGCGCCAGGCACCACTTGGCGAGAATGCTGCCACCCCGGGAGACAATCCCGGTGGCCCTTCGCGCGGTCATCGGAATGAAACGCAGGAGCACGCCCGCATGCACGGTGAAATAATCAACACCTTGCTCAGCCTGCTCGATCAGTGTGTCACGATAGATCTCCCACGTGAGTTCTTCCGCACGCCCGCCGACCTTCTCCAGCGCCTGGTAGATGGGCACCGTCCCGATTGGCACAGGCGAATTACGAATGATCCACTCGCGTGTGGTGTGAATGTTCTTACCGGTGGAAAGGTCCATCACCGTGTCCGCGCCCCATTTCGTTGCCCATCGCATCTTCTCCACTTCTTCCTCGATCGATGAGGCCACGGCGGAGTTGCCGATGTTCGCGTTGATCTTCACCAGGAAGTTACGACCAATGATCATTGGCTCGAGTTCCGGGTGATTGATGTTCGCGGGAACGATCGCGCGGCCGCGTGCAATCTCGTCGCGGACAAACTCCGCCGTGATCGCCTTGGGCATCCTCTGCGGAAACTGCGCGAAGATTTGTGGAGCATCCGCGCACGTGGCGGTCCCTGGATGCTGATGCAGGAGCGAGCTGCGGCCCTGCTTGTCTGAGATTTGATCACGCAGCAGCTCCAGTCCCTGGTTCTCGCGGATCGCGATGTACTCCATCTCGGCGGTCACGATTCCCTGCTTCGCATACCAGAGCTGCGAGACGGGGTGGCCGGCAGATGCGCGCAGCGGCTTGCGAGTGGCGGAGTCCGGAGTGCGGAGCGCGCTCCCGTTGCCCTGACGCGTGGCAGTGGCTTCGAGGTGCGACTGCGAGAGGAAGCCGTTATCCTGCGCTTCCACATTACGGCCCGCATATTCCGCCACATCACCCCGGCGCAAGACCCAGTCGCGACGCAGCGCGGGGAGCCCCTGCGTAGGATCGGCGTGGTATTCGGGATCTCCCCAAGGACCACTGGTGTCGTACACACGGACAGGCTCGTTCACCTCGATCTGCCCGGAGACGCTCTTTGTTGGCGATAGCGAGATCTCCCGCATCGGAACGCGCAGCTCCGGGTGCAGTTCACCTGGCAGGTACACCTTCCGGGAATTCGGCAATTGGGTGCTGCTGTGCGGTTCGAATGAGGAGTCGGTGGCGATCATACCTGTAGAGGGGTGTGCTGTATGGGAAGAGTGCGTGAAAACGAAAAGACCCTGCGGCAGGAATGCGGCAGGGCTGAGAGGGCACGGAGACTCCGGGCTCCCTGGCCGGAATTACCCGGTTCAGGTTCAAAGGGTCGTCTGGCGGGCTATCCCACCAGACCTCTCAGCCATGCGGCTCCCCTGCGGTCTGGCCACGTTAGGGCAATCTGCTGCTGCGTCAATGCCTGCGCAGCTACTCGCTGGTCCCGTGGGCGAGGCAGGCGCTGACGAATCCTCGAAAAAGCGGATGCGGCTTGTTTGGCTTCGAGCGGAACTCCGGGTGGTACTGGCAGGCCAGGAACCATGGATGATCCTTCAGCTCAATAAGCTCCACGAGTTCTCCGTTGGGCGAGGTGCCGGCAATGACGAAGCCCTTCTCCTCCATCTGCTGCCGGTAGTTCATGTTGAACTCATACCGGTGCCGATGCCGCTCACGAATCTCGTTGCTCCCGTAGACCTGATGAGCCCGGGTGTCGTCCTTGATCTTCGTCGGCCAGGTGCCAAGCCGCATCGAAGCGCCCTTGTCGGTCACATTTCGCTGCGTCTCGAGCAGGCAGATTACCTGATGCCGTGCGTCGGGCTCAAACTCCGTAGAATTCGCTCCCTCCAGCTTGCACACGTGGCGGGCGAACTCGATTGTCGCCACCTGCATGCCCAGGCAGAGCCCGAGGAAAGGGACCTTGTTCTCCCGCGCGTATTTCGTCGCGCGGATCTTCCCCTCCACCCCCCGATCCCCAAACCCGCCTGGAACCAGGATCCCGGCGACGTCCTCCAGCAGCTTGTCGGGATCTGCGTCTTCGACCTCCTCTGCGTCAACACGCAATAGGTCGATTCCGCAGTCCGCGCCAGCCGCCGCGTGCGTGAGCGACTCATAGATGGATTTGTACGCGTCCTGCAGCTCGATGTACTTGCCAACGACCGCGATCTTTACGCGCTTCTTCGGGCGTACCACCCGGTCCACAAACTTCTTCCAATTCGCCATCTCAGCCGGCGGTACGGTCAGCCCGAGGAGGCGACAAACGGTATCGTCCAGCTTCTCCTGCTGCAGCATTAGCGGCATCTCGTAGATCGTGTGGTCCACGTCGCGAGCCTCGACGACCGCTTCGAGAGGCACGTTGCAGAACATCGAGAGTTTCGCGCGCACTTCCTTATCGATGGGGTGCTCGGTCCGGCAGACCAGCACCTGGGGGTGCAGCCCGATCTCTCGGAGCTTTGCGATGCTCTGCTGCGACGGCTTTGTTTTGAGCTCGCCCGCCGCCTTGATGAAGGGAACCAGCGTGACGTGCATGATCACGACATTCGCGGCGCCGACCTCGAGGACGAACTGCCGGATCGCTTCCAGAAAGGGAAGCCCCTCGATGTCGCCCGTCGTCCCTCCGATCTCGGTGATCAGTACGTCGCACGGCTGCTCCACGCCCAGTTGGCGGATGCGCGATTTGATCTCATCTGTGATGTGCGGGATCACCTGCACCGTCTTGCCGAGGTAATCGCCGCGTCGCTCGCGGGCCAGCACCGTCTCGTAGACCTGACCGCTCGTAGTATTGTTCGCCTTTGTGAGTACGCAGCTCGTGAACCGCTCGTAGTGTCCGAGGTCCAGGTCCGTCTCCGCGCCATCATCCAGTACGTACACCTCGCCGTGCTGGAAGGGGTTCATCGTGCCAGGATCCACATTCAGATAGGGATCGAACTTCTGCATCACGATCTTCAGACCGCGATTCTCCAGCAGCGTACCGAGTGAAGCGGCCGCGAGCCCCTTCCCGAGGGAGGAGACCACGCCACCAGTGACGAAAATGTATTTCATTGAGACAGGCAAAACAGAAGTAGGGCGCGAAAGGTGGAAAAGCGGCGCGAAACTGCACCCGGATGCGAGCAGCGGCAGTCAACGACTGCTCTCTCAACCGAGCAAGCGCTCGACGGTAGCGGCATCCTCCGGGGTGTCCACCCCGATTGAGCCGTGTTTCGTCACGATCACCCGGATGCGGGCGCCGTTCTCCAGCGCACGCAGCTGCTCGAGCTGCTCCGAACGCTCCAGCGAGCTCGGCTTCCATTTCACAAACTGAAGTAGAAACGCCGTCGAGAAGCCGTAGATCCCCTGGTGCCGGTAGAAGGGGAGCACCGGGCCATCTCGTACGAAGGGGATCGGGCTCCGGGAGAAGTAGAGCGCATTCCGCTCGCGATCCAGAACCACCTTCACGGAATTTGGATTGGTCACATCCTCGTCGACCGGGAAGATGTTTGCCGCGGTGATCATCTCGATTCGCTTATCGTCCGCCAGCGCCGCCGCAAGCTTCGTAACCAGCCGCGGATCGATGAGCGGTTCATCCCCTTGCACGTTTACGACGTGAGTGATCCCGCGCAGTCGCTTCGCAACCTCAGCCACTCGATCAGTGCCGCTCTGGTGCTTCGGTGACGTAATCGAGACCTCCGCTCCAAACTCGAACGCCGCTTCCGCGATCCGCATGTCGTCCGTTGCAATCACCACTTCCTCCACACCTTTTGCGCGCAGGCAGCGCTCCCATACATGCTGGATCAGCGGCTTGCCCGCGATCTGGTGCAGCGGCTTCCCGGGAAAGCGGGTGGAGCCCCAGCGGGCAGGAATCACGACAGCGACCTTCGGCATGGGCAGGGAGTGTCGGGCGGAGCCGAACGCGATGTCTAGTGGTGAATCGGCTGCTTCAGGGATGTCCCACGAGAACAAGGGGCTCGCTGGTGCATAGTAGTCCGTGCAATTCCGAGTACTTTAAGGCGAAGAGTCGCGGTACTTACATTACCGAGTCGAGCGCGAGGCGCAGTTCGTGGTGTGCCGGCTTGTGAGGAGGCGTGTCGCGTAGTGTGTCGTAAATGCTGCCGGATATCGCCACCAGCGAGGCCATAGTCGTGATGTCGCTTCGTGTCGCTCGCAGTCCATCCCAGTCAACCTGCGACTCGTGATGGAAGGTCTTTTCGTGGAAGGGTGCCGCTCCCCATTGATCATCCTTCTCCAGCAGCGGCGGCGTGGCCTCGCTGCGGCAGAGCACCGCGACACGGCTGATCGCCGACTCGCGATTACTGCCTAGATATAACACGCTGATTGGCCGGAGCGAGAGCATCCGCAGCACGTAGTCGAGCCAGGTGCTCGTGGGGACGAAGTAGTTGGACGAGAAGCCGTACTCTTTCCCTTTCAGGTTGAAGACCAGCTTCGCCTCTGTGTGCTGCATTACGGCAGTCTCAATCAGGAAGAGCCCTCCGACCTTGCAGAAGCCGCGCACCAGCGCGAGCAGGCCGAGCGGATTGATCATGTGGTAGAGCACTCCGGAGAAGACCACGAGATCGAAGAAGCGCCCTCCCGCTCCATCGAGCTTCGTCGGAAGATCGGTGAGTTGGAGCCCTGCATGATACTCGAACGGAGTGCCGTAGATGTTCTGCAACAGCCCGATCTTGCTGGAGAGATCATTCCTGTCGTAGGCGACCGTGCGGCCTGCTCCCCCGCGCTTTAAGAGGATCGGGACGATGGCTTCCTGAGTGCCCACATCCAGGCATTCGCAGTCCTGAAAATTGATAGAGCGAAGCTGCTTGCGAGTCAGGGAAAGATTTGGGTGATCATGCCCCTTCGTGAACAGACCTTTCTCCAGCTCAATGGAGTAGTACCACTTTGCTTCGAGAGCGTCCTTAATATCGAGTTTTCCTATCGCCCGAGCCTGCCGGGGAGATTCGGTTCCTACAACGACGTATCCACCGGACTCGGGGAGAAGGGCAGGAGATTCGATTGCGCAATAGCGAAGAGGAAAACCGGCTTACCTGCGAGTTGGTTCCCTTACAGGGGTAGATTCAACCTGCCTGTATGAACCTAAGTCAGACGGGACACCAAAAGTGAGAAGGAGGAGAGTCTTTTTGGCTCGGGCTTCGCAGAATTTCACTCTCGCGGTAGTGCGGCCGGCTCTCCCACTGCTGGATTTGGCTGAACCGCCGGTGGAATCGGCTGTCGGTAGAGTTCCGGCACACCTAGCTGGTGGAGATATTGTCTCACCGGTGAGAAGATTTAGGTATCAGGTGAGTCTTTTTACCTCTCCCGAGACTCTATTTTACTCAACCGACACCTTTCCCGTGCTACCCGGAGAGTGGAAAAGAGTACCTGGAGAGGCTTTTTACCTTGCCTGAGATCAAAAAAGACTCAGCTGAGAGCAAATAAGACCTTCGCTACACTGAGGCCACATTACCCGTCGCGCCGAATCATCTCACGTTTGAGGAAAAAAGACCGATCGTTGAGGAAAAAAGACTCACCGGATATTGAAAGTGACTCAAATAAGCGGGTTTAAGCCGTAAGCATTAAACGTGCGGGGCGGTTTGGCATGGAAACTTGCGTTGAGTCCGCAGTGTGCAGGCAGTGCTTCTCGGAAACGTTGGAGGCGTCACATCCCGTTTCGCGCGACAGAGACGCGCTCTACACAGGGGTCACCCGCATGCCCGCCGTTCCAGGCGACGGCATCTCTACGCAGCCGATCGTCCCCCATGTGTAGAGCGCGGCTCCGTCCTCTGAAAGGGGACGTGCTGCCTCCATCATCTCCCCGAAACGCCCGAAAGACTCCGCCATCCAAGTCCCAGACCTCCTCATTTACGAAAGTTTTACACTAAGCGCACGTGGCGTTTACCCATGCGTCCTCTCCCCGTGGCAGGATCGCGGCATGCCTAAACGTCACCTCTCTATAATTCTCGCTGCCCTTATCGGCACCGCCCTGTGCGCTATCGCGCAGCAACCCGCCCCAAGCGCTCCCTCAGCCGTCAATCCCAATGCTCAAGCCGCTCCTCCAGCAGGTGCCCCACCTCCTCCCGCGGATCCGTTTGTTCGGGACCCCCGCAGCGCAAAGGCTCCCGGGGCGGCCCCGGCTGATCAGGCGGTTTCACCAGTCAACTTACTGATCACGGTGGAGACTTGGTCGATCAGCCAGGGCGACTTTCTCGCCATCATGGAACTCCCCAGTGCCCAAGACGCGCCTTATGCCCGATTCGAGGAACTCGCAAAAGCTGGGAAGGCGAAGCTGGTCGGTCTTATTGCGGTCTCCACGAAGAGCGGACTGCGTGCCGTCACTCAGTCGGTGGATGAGGTGCGCTATCCGGTGGAGTTTCATCCTCCCCGGCGTGCGGCTGAGATTGCCTTTCCTCTGGTGTGGGAGTCGCGCAATGTGGGAGACACCCTGGAAGTGGAGCCGGTGATTGGCCCGGATGGCCGAACCATCGACTTGAATCTCGCACCGCAAAGCTTGCGATTCGGAGGGTACGAGGAACTGCCATTGGAGGCAGGGGCGGTGCCAACCGCGCAGCCGAGATTTCACAGCGAGAAAGTGACGACCAGCTTAACCCTGCAGAGCGGCAAGCCGGTCATCCTGACCACCGCTACTCCGGCGCTCGATCTGGGGCTTCCGCCCGCTGCCTCCGAGATGCGAATACTCGTCGTCCGCGTGGCCGTGCAAGCCACACCGCCCTCGGTAACCGCACCAGTCTCGCTAGCCGATGCCCGACTTGAGCTGCTCGTGTATACGCTGGATCGAGAGGCCGCTCGCCGGATTCTCAAGGAGAACTCTGATTCTGCCAGAAGTCACCGGGCTGTGCAGGAACTTGTGTCCAGTGGTCAGGCCAATGTGGAAATTGCACGCATGATGACGACAAAATCCGGACAGCGGGCGGTCAGCGAGGAGACCACTGAAGTTATCTATCCCGCCAGCACCCAGCCTCCGGGTCACTATCCCGACGCTACGCCGGCCGGACCACGCTCTCCCGCGTCTGTCGGCTCCTTCGGCACTCGAAGCGTCGGGATGACCTTGGAATGTGAGCCGGTGATCGGACCCGACGGTCGAGTTGTGGATGTCAACCTGGTGCCGCAGCTGGTCAGTTACGCCGGAGCGTTAAGGGTCACGGGCGTCGCGGCCAAGTACCCTGCGCAGCCGCTCTTTACCACGCGCAAGCTCACGACCAGCGTGACCGCTGCGGGAGGTGTGCCGACACTGCTCGGCACGATGAGCCAGCCGCGCGACAATGGCGTCAACGACCGGAAGGATGATGGCAAGACCAGCCTCGCCTACATCCGCGTGACGCCGGTCGCGCCCTAGTCCACGCTCCGCAAATGGCGAACCGCCTCCCCCAGCTCACGCTCGCTCTGCTGCTCGCAGTCGCCGCATGTGTCGTCCTGGGCGGTGCCTGGCTGGCGCACCGGGCCGAGACGGTGAGGATCTGGCGGGATCGCACCCCACTGCGCGACTTCGCCTCGACGCTGGAGCAGGAGGTGCGGCGCCTGGAGTCGCTGTACGAAACGCATCTGCGCGAGATTGCCAGCGCTCCGGATCTGGGAAGCCCCGAGCTGCTGCGGACGCGCAGCGAGCGGATCGTCGGTATCCGGCAGCTTTCCGTGCTGCACGGAGAGGTCGGCAACAGGGGCGATCTGCACGTCATGGCCATGAAGCCTCCTGCCGGTGGACGCTGGCCCGAGCCCACGCTGCAAGAAAAGCAAACGGGTCTTCCGCGCCCCACGATTCACCTCATGGAGCGTGAGGTCCTGAATCGTGATGGTGAACGCAGCGGCTGGATCGATCGTCCGGGTCAGGCACTTCTCCACTGGCGTCAACGGGAACACGAGAATGCAGTGGTGATCTTTCTGTTGGATCGCGCAGAGGTCGCCGCCGTGATTGATGATTGGATCCGGGTCTGGCTGGCGAGTGGCGCATCCGGCACCCTGGAGGCGCTGGCCGTCGCGGGCGGACCAGACCGCATCCTGGGCGCGGGTGGTGCCGCACTGGGCGGGGCAGGTGGCGATCCATCCGTCCCGGAGCAGCCGGACTTCCTGCTGCCGTTTCGTGCGCGTTTCGGCACCTGGCAGCTCGCCTCCTGGGATCGCTACACCACCCGGGCGAGCTACCATGCGCCCACGCTTACCGCTGCTGGCGCGCTAGGAGTACTCACCACGCTGCTTGCTGTGGGCGTCTTCCTGCAGCAGCGGCGGGTCTCGGCTTTGGCGGCGCAGCGCGTCTCCTTTGTAAACCGCGTCTCCCACGAGCTCCGCACCCCGCTGACTAATATCCTGCTCAACCTCGACCTCGTGGAAGAAGCCGTGGCACGCATTCCGGGGGAAACAACGCGTCGCCTCACTCTGGTACAGGAGGAGACGAGGCGCCTTGGACGCCTCATCGATAACGTCCTCACATTCTCCCGGCACGATCGGGGAAAGCTGCGGGCGGAGCCCCGGGCTTGCGTACCCGCGAGCGTCGTCAGGGCGATCACCGAGCAGTTCGCAGCCTCCTTCAGCCGCCGGGGTTTGGAACTCGTCTGCGCCGGTGACGTCACCGCGCCCTGTTCTGTGGATGCCGATGCGCTCGCGCAGATTCTCGCGAACCTACTCTCCAACGTGGAGAAATATGTACCCGGCGGGGCAGTGGAGATTCGCAGCGAATACCGCCGGGAGGAGCTGGTGATCGTGGTCGCGGACCACGGCCCCGGGATTGCCGCCCGCGATACTGAGCGCATTTTTCGCCCTTTTGAGCGGCTCGGCAGCCGTGTGAATGAAGGCGCGAGCGGCACCGGCCTCGGCCTCGCCATCGCCCGCGACCTCGCCGCCAGCATGGGCGGCACGTTGAGTCTTCTGTCCCCGGCGAAAGGCGCGGCCTTTGAGCTGCGTGTGCCGGCCCCGCGCGCAACCGGTCCGCAGGTTATCTCCGTCGTCGGCCCTTTCGCCAAAACCGCCTGACTTGACCTCCCGGCCGCATCCCAAAATCAGCCCGACCCGCCGCATGAAACGACTCCCTCTACTTCTCTGCACGTTCTTCGCAGTCATCGCGACGGCTGCCGAGCCGCCTCGCGCTCCATCGGAAAGCGGCCCCACCCGCCCCGCTGCGAAACAGCCACCCGACCCGCGAATCGCCGCACTCGTCCTGCCACGAGTCAATTTTCGCGAAGCCGATTTCGCCAGCTCCCTCGAATACTTTCGGCGCAAGGCCGAGCAGCAATCCAATGGCGCCTTGAAGCTAACCTTCAAACGAGACGTGCCCGAGGACTTCCGCCCGCAGCACGAGCTCTCCCTGGATTTGACAAACGTCCCCTTCATGGTCGCCCTGAATTATTTCGGCGAACTCGCCGGCGTGCACTTTACCATTGATGGAGCGGCGATCACCGCAAAGGCCGGCGCTGCCCCGCGCCCGCAATACGCCCCACTCGGGCAGGAAGCGCCGTCTTCGGTTCAAGGTTCCGGCGCCTTGGTCAAACCGGCCGCCCCGGCCTCCGGGGGCAAAAATACCTACCGTAAAACCGACGGAACGATTCAACCGGATAAATCCGGCTTCATACCTCACCGGTCGATGGGCGGATGGTCCATCAAGCAGGATCCCGACAACGTGAAATCCGTCAATTGCTCCGCGGGCACGCCATGCACGCCCTTTTGCAAATGCCTCTGTCAGTGCACACGGCCTAACGCAGGGAGCAAACCCGCGAAGTGAAACTCCTCCTCGCCGACGACGATCCGATCACCCTGGAAACACTCGAGGCGTGTCTCGTCCCGGAAGGCTTTGCGGTTCTCCTCGCGAAGGACGGACGGCAAGCGCTGGAGCTGTGGGATAAGCATCGACCCGACTTGCTCTGCCTGGACATCATGATGCCGTACATCGACGGCTATGAAGTGTGCCGCCAGGTGCGCGCGGTGGATGCCGAGGTCCCGGTGCTCTTTCTTTCCGCCAAGAGCGAGGAAATCGATGTCGTAGTTGGCCTGCAACTCGGCGCGGACGACTTCGTTCGCAAGCCATTCGGAAAGCACGAACTGCTCGCCCGGATACGCCTGGCTCTACGGCGCCTGCAGCGCAGTAGCAGAGTTCCCCGGAGCTTTGCCATGCACGAACTCGTCGTATATCCGCACGAGCTCCGCGCTCAAAAAGCGGAAAACTCGATCGACCTTTCACCCCGCGAAGCCGCGATCCTCTCACTCCTGCACGAGCGAGCCGGCGAGGCCGTGGATCGAGACACCTTGCTCGATCGCTGCTGGGGGATCGATTACTTCCCCGATTCCCGCACCCTAGACCAACACATTGCCAAGCTCCGCAAACGAATCGAGACCGACCCCGCTAATCCGACAATCATCGAGACCGTGCGCGGGGTGGGGTATCGCTTTCGCGTGGGTAGAACGTAGCAGTGGAGCACGGGCAAGAGTAGGTAGTTGCTTCACCCGAAACAACCGCCGTATTGATCAGCGCGCTCCTTGACTTACCTCGACATTGCGCGCTGCGAGTGCCTCCTGGCCTACCTTCATTGAGAGTGGATCTTGAAGCGCGTTCACGAAGTGTGTAACGGCCTTAAGGTTTCTCGGATTCTTAGTGAAGCGGATGTCTGAAACGATCTCCCGAATGGCTGTCTCTCTCATGCGTTCGCCTGGGATAGAGTTCACCAGCGAGGCACTTGCAATAGGATCTTGCAGGACACCATCGATTGCAGTGTTGAGAGCGGCAACTCGTACCATCAAAGCATTGGGATACTGACCGAGCAGTTCAGCGGCCTTTGAGGGGTTGCTTTTCAATACCCTCGCCAGCACCTGTCTGGTTGCGTTGATGGTATAGCTGGTTGGCGGAAGCTCCTGCAGAAAGGCTAATGCCTGGGTCGGTTCAGTTTTTCCCAGCATCCGGCTGTAGCTGAACTCCTTGGTGACTCCGCCGCTCCACCTATTGCTTAGCTCGTGCTCATCGAGTTCCTTGATCGCCGAAAGTCCTCCAAGAGGGTTGACGTGGGACAAGGCGGTGAGCACCTGGTCCACGAGGGCCACAGTTCCGTGTGAATCGGATAACACCAATTCCAGACTTTTGACCTGCTCCGTCGCAACAAGTGCTTCGGCGGCTTTGACCTGAAGATCGTAGCGGATATACTGTGGAACGATAGAGATGGTCTCGAAGGCCTTCGTAGGAGCGTCCTTGATGATTTCCATTGCCGCCGCACGGATCGTTCTTTCTTGAATCACGGGATTCGAAATGCGCAGTGCAAAAGCAATACGACTGTTGGGATTCTCTCCAGCAACCGCGATGATCGCTTGGGAGACGCTGGTTATTTCCAGAAGAGCCGGAGCTACTTCCCCGAGGAAATCGATGCAAGCAATGGGATCCTCCCGTAACCAAGAGTCGATTGCACTTTCGATAGCAGCTGCACTTTCCTGTTCTAGCGGGATACCCGCACGTCTTTGATTGATGAACCGTACAACTGCGTCGATGTGCCGCGAACTACCCTCGGAGTGATCGAACCTTTGGATTGCGGAAAGCGGCAAAGGCGGTGCCGGATGTTGCCGAGGGCGAAGCGCCGCCTGAATGTCTGGTATAAGCAGGCTTCCGAAAATGCCAAGGATAGCCCCGACTGTCCCAACTCCCAAAAGTATTCGGTGAGACAATATCATGGCTTGGGACTTTGGATCGCCTCCTGCAGCCGAATGCGCTCAGCTTCTATGAATCCAGCGTTAGTGAGGGACCTTAGCAGGGTTCTCGCATTGGCACCTTTCCAGGCTTCGATGACCTTCATTGCCGCTTCTTCACGGGTTTCAGGATTGGATATAGCAGCTGCGTTCCTAAGTGCGATTTCAGGATCGTCTTTGGATGCTATCACCAATTCACGGAGTGCTGAATCACTGATGCTACCCGCGGGTAGTTCCGCCATCCATTCTGACGCGGTAACTGGGTCGACTGCAGCCCACTGCTTTACTAGGGACGTCGTAAGCGACTCTCGTGCGCCGAGGTTCCGAACCTCACTGAGGAAGCCGATTGCTTTAGTGTAGTCAGTCTGTAGGTAATTAGCCATCAGCTTTTCAGCACCGCTTAATGATTCTGGATTGGGGGTGTGCAGCGGAAGTCGATTGATATCGTCAAGGAGGATACGTGCGCGCTCCTGCAGAGGGAATAGTGCGTGGGTCATCAGACCCGACCGCAAGCTTTCCTGAAGCTTCGAATTATCCTGAGACTCTTCCAGCCAGGTGGCAGCTTGTTGTGGAGCGCGGGAAGCGAAGACAGAAGCCGCGAAACCAAGGAGCCGGGCTCGGTCTTCTGGATTTTTGGCGTATAAACCTACTGCGGTGGCAAGTTCCTGCGGCTCGTTCACCACCAAACGGGAAAAGTAAGCCTTCCATGCCGCCTCTTCCGCCAACGAACGGAAGTTCTCGGGAACCAGGCTGAGAATCTGTCCAAACTCCTCTGGCTCCAGCTCTCGAGCAGCGCTGCGGACTGATGTTTCCATCTCTTCCTCAGAAAGTTCAGGGATACCCTTGGAAGCGACCAGCCACGCTTTTCCGAGTTCTGGGATAGAGGAAGAGGTACGTTTAGCATCTGTAAGCCAAGCCGAGACAATCGAAGACATTGACGCCGCTTTTAGCACATCCCGCTTGTCGGTCAGTGATAGGCTGTCAATCCAACTTCGAAGCTCTTCTCCGCCAGCCGCCAATAGAGCCCGTGCCAAGGATGCTCTAGCCTCGGGCGGGAGATCATCCGGGCTGAATTCTCGAGCGAACTGAGTGGCCTGTTGCGGTGACTTTGTAAGCAGGCTGCCTGTATGACTCTTCAACAGATCCACACGAGTCTTCTCCGGCAGGGACGATAATCCAAATCGTAACAGCTCCGGCGGTAGTTCCGCAAGGACGCCATGGCCTGCCAATGAGTCAGGCTGCTGTTGAGCAAGTTCCCTCATCAACTCTGGGAGAGTCCCTGGAAGAGAGGTAGCGATCTCACAAAGCACCTTCGCCAAAATGGTTGATCGTGCTGACTTGAGAGCTTCCGACTCCAGGAGCGCCAGCAAATCCGCTCGGTCGACGAAGCCCGAATAGCATGCGCACCGAACCGCAACTTGGAGGAATCGCGATTGGTCCTCCGGAGATGGTAGGCTGCCCAACCTTTCGGAACATTCGACCAGAAATTCGTACACGTCGGAGGTTCGAGACGTTCGATCGAAAGCCTCGGCTACTCCGACGATTAGCTCCTTTTGGTCTCTGGGCGCTATTCCTGCAAAAGCCCGAGCAACGGCATTCACTGATGGGTTCTTGCTCGCGAATGCGGCACTTCCGATAATTCGGACCAAGCGATCGCGATCTGCAACCTCCGTGCCAATGAGAGCGAGGTACCTTTCTACAGCAGCGCGCGGCCCTTCCTGGTTCGCGGAGCTTTCCACCATGGCGCGGAGAAGTAACGTACGATTACGATTACCGCTCCAAAACTCACGCCCCAGATCGTAGTACAAGCTCTGCAATTGCGGAGGAGTCTTTCCCGTGCAGTGATCACGGACTTGTGGTAACTCGAGGTCCATACCGACCAGAACTTTGATTGGGGAGATTAACTGGCGAGAGCTCGCTCTGTGCGTTTTCATGCCACCTACTGACCAGAACACGCGCACCACCAAACTCCCGCATGCGATCCCAATGGCTAGTGCGAGCACGACCAACCCCGCCCTTTTTAGCTGCCGTGACTTCATAGCTATCGTAGGTCAGCAGCTTGAGCTGCTTCTAAACAGCGAATTTGCCAGCACGGTCCTGTGTGCCAAGTAGGGGAGACGAAGTCCATCACCGTCTGAATCTAGCAGGTTGCTGAAAGGTGGGGGGGTAGATCCGGCTGAGGTTTGCGCGATCTTGTTGATTGCTGGAGGATCGATCCGGTAGACAACATTTGATCGACCGATGAGGCTCGACATGGTGCGTACTTAAAGCATTGGTGGTGATGGATTGCACGCCAGTAATCGGATGCGCAGCATCCACTCACGGCGGAGTTGACATTGGGGTGATAAAACATGAAAATTCACAGGTCGATCATGCGGAGATCAATAGGCGTGATTGCAGTTTCCGCCACTGCTCTGGCAATTGCTTTCCTCTCACGCGAGAAGGAGGCGGCTATTCCCCTTTCACATCCAGCGCTTCGCCACCAAGCAGTTCAGGCAGTGCAGGGCAGCGATCCCCAGGCTAATTCGGAACCTCGCACCCCCGCTGACCCGTCAGAAGAGTTGCTGGAACGCGCCAAAGAGATTGCAAATCGCGACCTTGCCGCAGCATTCGCATTGATCGAAGTGGAAGGGCTTCCGGACCACCGGGCGAGGATGCGCATTCGCCTCGCCAAAGCAGTCATCTGTAATGACCCATCGGCGCTCAGCGCCGCCCTTGCCTTCCTACCTTACCGCGACCGTGGCTCAAATGTCCGGTGGTTAGCAAAGGAGGCAGTTAAGACAAACGGGGCGGGAGCTCTCGCTGCAATTGAGGCTCAATTATCTGGCGAGATGAGAACCAACGCACTATCCGGCGCGATTGAGCAACTTGCCAGTCAGCGTGACTTCTCCTTAGCGATAGCCAAGCAGCGCGAAATATCCAGCAGCGGAGTGGGATCAACGAGTTTCCATAATCTAGCGCGCGAGCTTTCTAGGGCTAATCTTCCCGCGCTAGTTAATTGGATACAGACGCTCCCCAAGGAAGAGGCGGAACGTGCAATTCGAACAGCACACAGCGCACTTGCGGAGGAGCGGGATGACGCCGCATTGCAAACGCTGTTGCCGCTCACCGCGGATGGGATGATTCGTAATAATCTGATCCAGTCGCTCATCAAAATCCAAGTCGACCGAGGCGACACTTCCGAGGCGCAGAGATTCCAAGCCACTATGGTCGCAGCGGATCGTGAAATAGGAGCCGGGGCGGTCCTGATCGCCTCGAAAGATGTTCCGCTAGATGTTGCTATTCCACAAGCGATCGAGTTCGAGGATCGCGCTGCGTTCTACACGACAATCTCGGGACTGATCCAACGAGAATGCGCAGTGGATATTGAGCGCGTTGCCGAGTACGCCCTGCGGGCTCCGGAAGCTGCAGAGGACGCGATCATCCACACTTTGGTTCAGGTTTGGAATCGCGAAGATTCGGCTCAATTAGACGAGTGGATCAATCAACTTCCAAATGACCGCATTCGTGACAAGTCATTGAAGCACTTGTCCAATTCCTTGCGGAATTCTGGCCCGGTTTCAAGGGCGCGAGCGCGCGACGTTGCAGAGCGCATCCGAGATCCGGACCTCCGAAGCGAAAGCATACGCCAACTCTCCCAGTAGGATTAATTTACCAACGACTGAACGACCCGGAGAACGCCCCCCAATGAACAGTACTCGAACTATTTTGATCTTGGCTACCGGATGTGTCCTCACATCGGTGACAGTACTGCTTTATCTCCGGAATGAGGAGACCGAGCATGCGTCCCCCATGATTTCGGAAACGCAGCGAACGAGCGTGCCTCCGGTTATCTCTGCCGCTCAGCCTCGTTCCATTCCAGACGATCCGAACGATGCTATCCTCAGCCGTTACGAAGGACTTGCTGCGAACAGCATCAAAGAAGCCTTCACGAAGCTCGAGAGTGAGACTTCCGGGACACAAACCTCAGCCCTGAGGAAAATACTTGCACAGCTTCTAGTGAACAAGGACTTCACGAAACTGGGAGAGGTAATTGCCTGCCTTCCCGCGGAGGAGCGTCAATTCATCCTCAGCGTCGTTGTTCCACGTGGCATCGCGAGGGATAAGGGCGGCGCGCTTACCATCATTGACGACCTTGGGACTACCTTCCGAGGCCAGGCATATCGCGAGGCGGTACGCGCTCTTCTGGCAAACGGAGACTCCGCGGATGCTGCGGCTGTTCTCGAGAAGATGCCGATCTCGGAGCATCGAACAGGTACCCTTGGTGATTTCGGGAGCGCTCTTATCAGGGATGACGAGGCTGCATTCTACTCATTTCTCACGTCTCTCCAACCGGATGAGGTCCCGGACGTGGCAAACTCTGCAGCCTCTCATTATCGCATGAAGAAAGACGCTGCGGGCATGATCCGGCTCGTGCCATTCATGAGTGAGCATGTAAAGCATTTTATGATCAGGAGCGTTGTGACCACCGCTCTCGAACGCGGTGAACGAGCAAGCCTTCCATCCGTTCTAGGCAAACTCACGCCACCAGACAGAGAGTTCGCAGAAGCGTCTCTGCTAGTGCAGGACGAGAGCTTCGATTTCCGGAACGGCATCACCAAAGCGCTCCAGTTCCAGGATCAAACCGCGCGGAAGCACGCTATCGGCGGGCTGGTGAAGCGTCAACTGGCAGAGAGTCCAGTAACGGCTGGCGAGGACGTGCTTCAATTACCTGATGGCGCACGCGAATCTGCGATCCGCTCTCTGGTCGATTCATGGTACCGAGGTGATCGAGACCAATTGGCCAATTGGGTCCGACAGCTCCCAGCCGGAGCGAACCGTGACATCGCTATCGTTCAGTGGATTCTACCGCTCAGGAGAGACGATCCGGCAGCCGCTAACGAAGCGGCCGCTTTGACATCGAACCAGGAAGAGCGGGAAAGTCTACTTCGCTCCCTCTCAGAGCCAGTATTGGGGACTCCGTAGACGAGGGACTCTCGGACGGTTATTCCCACTGCCTTTTCCTCCGGCCGACGAGCGGAATATGCGCGAAGGTCGCAAAGCTGGAGCGGAAGACTCTTCAGAGAGTCAATGAAGAAGCCCTTTTCAACGATCTTGCTGATTTGCGATCGCCCCGCCGCGCTGCGCAGAAGATGAATGGATTCTTGGAGGTCGGGCATGACCTCGCTATTCTCGTCCGCAGTGATTACCTGCTGTACATTAGGAGTCATGCGGGAGCTACGCCCGACGGCGGAGCCAGATATCGACTGGGAACAGAAGCAGCGCGAGGATGAGGAGCTGCTCCGAAATGTCGCGGCGTAGCGGGGCGGACCTCGCTGCGGGGGCGAAGACTTCCTCGGGTCGTGCGGCGTAGCGGCCACCGCCTGCATCGGCGATGGCGCGCAGGAGTGACTCGTTCGTGTCTGCGGTGAGGAACTCGCGTGGATAGCTCCGTGTATGACCAAATGCGTAGGTGGCATCGGGCAGCGCCGTTGAGCTGACTGAGAAGACGGTGGTGCCTTCCGCATCGAGCGGAAAACGGCTCGCGTAGCGACCGGGCGCTACTTGGATAGCGGCTTTGGTGGAGCGTGTGCCGTCAGGACTTAGGGCGTTAACCTGCACAGGAAGTGCGTTCCGGTAGCCGCCTTCTGGAGTCAGTGCGTCCACAGTGATACGCAGCTCGTCACCATCCTCCACGGCATCAACCCGGAACGTGGAGTGCTCGGTGCGACGCATGAGCCCGCGCACGGTTTGCGTCCAAAACTTACCGTAGCCAGGCCACGCAAGCCATTCCGTGGCCCAACGGGCTTTCGCATCGCTGGTGAAGCTCCCGGTTTGGCCCAAGCCATAGCGCCAGCTGGCAAAGAGCGGCTCACCGCGCTCCGTGGCGAGGAGGATCTCGGCGGTGGGCTTTGGCTTGGTGGAGTTATAGCCGAGGAGGAGAGGGGACTGCGTCCAATCGATCCCACTGAGCATCGGGTTCTTCCCGGTAGCGACCGCAAGGAAGGGCTCCTCGACGAGGCTGGATTGCGCAACCTTCATCGTCTCGGTGCTGAAGATCTGTGGAAGAGTGGTGGCGTCGCTGGTCAGGTAGAAGCGACCGTTGCCGCGTTCCGCCAAGGTGCGGAGGAAGGCGGTGTCTTTATCCTGGTCGGTGCCCAGCGCGACGACCGAGGTGGTAATCTTTGCCGCCAGCATGGCGGAGGCGAGGTCGAGCGCGCTGCCACCCACCCGTGTACCATCGCTCATCTCGCCTGCCGTCTTCTCCTCGGCGTCGGCAGCATCGGAGAAAAGAATCACATGCTTGATCCGGGCCTGCGCGTCCCGCAGGAGCTGGAGGGATTCTGCCAGCGACGTATAAATGTAAATGCCGCCACCCCCTGCCTTGATCGTGGTAATCTTTTGCTCCGCCTGGCCCTGTCCGGAGAGCGGACCGAGCGGGGCGATGGTGTGGACACGGGTATCCACCGCAAGCAGGCCGAACTGATCGCGCGGCTGCAGCGCCTTCATCGCGAAGACGGCTCCCTGATTCGCGAGCGACATCTTCGTCTGTCCCTGCACCTGCGCGGTCATCGAGCCGGAGCGGTCCAGCACCACGAGCAGCGCCACGCTCGGCGTATCCTGCCGGTCCTCGTGCTCCATGCGCACCGGCAGCATTTGCTCGATGGGCGTGCGGTAGTAGCCCCCAACTCCATAGGAATTCTCACCCCCGAGAAGCACGAAGCCTCCTCCGAAATCCTGCACCCAGCGGCGGTAGAGCTCCATCTGCTCACGGGAGAGCTGAAGCGCGGAGACGTCGCTGAGCATGAAAAGGTCGAACTGCTGAAGGTCTTCGAGCGACCGGGGGAGACCGTTGGCGCCGCGGGTTTCCACGGCGATCTTCTCACGGCGTAGAACGCCCGCAAGTGGGCGGGCCTGCTGCTCATCAGCATCCACAAGGAGCACGCGCGGCTCACCCTGGAGTGTGGCGGTGGCAGCGGCCCGGTTGTTGTTCAGCTGGGTGTCCTGGGCAGCCTCCACTTCGACCTCGAAAGTGACGAAAGTTCCATCTACTTGGAGATCTTTCGCGCGGTAGTCATTCACCCCTTCTACGAGTTCGACCTGCTCTTCTTTTAAGAGGAACTGGTTCTGATAGAGCTTTACCTTGGCCGCACCCGCTGTGGTGGTGCGAATCTGTGCTACGAGATCGAACGGTTCACCGCTTTTCAGCCGACGCGGCACTTCAATGCGCTCGACGAGCACTTCCGGCGCGGGAGGATTGCGCAGGGGAACGGTCCAGACTTCGATCCCTTGAAGCGCGAGTTCACTGGCCCGAGTCAGGGCCTGAGTCCCGGTGTCGTTACCATCGCTGAGGAGGACAACCCGGCGCGCGCCTTCGGCCGGCAGAATCGCGGAAGCAAAGGCGAGCACGTTGCCCAGGTCGCTCTGGGTAGCCGAGCGCGTGGCAGGCCACTCTTTCGGGGCCGCAGCTTGATCGGCCAGAGGCAGCCAGATCTTGCTCTCGCCGCCAAAGCCAGTCACCCCTGCTAGATCGTGCCGTCGCTGCGCTGCCAGGCTTTGCTCCACCCATTCGCGCGCTGCATTGGCTGCGGATTCGCTGATGCTCGCGGAGTCGTCGACCGCATAGACCGTGGAAACTCGTGTGGAAGGCAAGAGGAGCCGCAGCCCAGCGAGTGCGCAAACGAGCAACGCAAGGATGAACAGCCGCAAGCCAAAGGAGAGGCGCTGCTGCCGTGGTCCCAGCCCAGCAATCGAGCGACGCGTGGCCAACCACAGCACGAGGACAATCGCTGCAAGGAGGAGCAGATACCAGGGGTGTGCGAACTCGAGGATCGCCAGGGAGGCACCGCTCACTCGGTCTGTCTCCGGTGAAAGAGCCACCATTCCCACGTGAAAAGGGCGAGCGCGGCCAGAGCGAGGTAGTGCCAAAA
Source organism: Spartobacteria bacterium (assembly GCA_031389825.1). Classification (GTDB taxonomy): domain Bacteria; phylum Verrucomicrobiota; class Verrucomicrobiia; order Chthoniobacterales; family Chthoniobacteraceae; genus JANMSW01. Next base: position 181,570 of record JANMSW010000039.1, on the reverse strand, counting down.
AGGTAGTCCAGAGACCGGCAGCACCCAGGGCGCAGGAGGCAAGGTCGTAACAGGTCGAGAGGACAAGGAAGCAGCCGTGGTGAGGTCCGACTCGGCTGCGTCGAAGGTGCTCACGGGCAGCCAGCTTTCCTTCTCTCCCGACCGGAGCGAGTAGAAACCATTCCGCAGTGGCTGCAGAGGATTCACCGACAGGCGTTCTTGCGAGGGCTCCAGCGCAGCGGTGTCTCCCGGCGCGAGTGGGATGAGCGCGCCGGCAGGTACACTGCTGAAGTCGCCTCCTTCAGGGGATTGCCCCAGCCATTGGAGAGTATTCGAGACCAGCAGCGGAAAAGCGACGCGGAGCGGGAGGTCCGATTGCTCAACATCAAAGGCCAGCGCCGCGACGCGCTGCGCAGCTCTTACCCCGGTGATCATGAGCGGCGCGCCAGATGACTCGAGCGGCTGCTCGAAGCGCCACCCCGGAGCTTCTTTCGGGATCTCCATCGGAGCTGCCGTGGCGATACTGACGTTGTCGAAATTCACGTTCCGGAGGACGGCGTGCTCGCGATCTGACGCCGTGACGAGCGGCTGCAAAAGCGGCGGGCCCTCGCGAGTCAGTGGACTCTTGCCCACGAAAAGGGCGTTGCCTGACATGGACTCCCAGCTCCAATCGGCAGGTACAAACTGATCGAAGATCACCACGTCGAACTGTGCTGCAAGCTCGACGCGAAACGCAGTGGGAGCAAGCAACTCGTAGGTCACTCGTGAATATGATGACAGAACCTTCTCAAGGAACCAGCTGCCTTCGCTGATCAGCAGAACGCTTAGCTTCTGCGGCAAGGCAACGGTGGCGTAGGCAGTGTCATCCACCGTGAGGGCGTCGGGCGTTCCGAGTCGCGCAGTTATCCAGCCGCGCTGTGCAGCTTCGCGCGCCGTCGGGAGGATGGGAGTGATCTGCACGCTGCGCTGGCCGGGTGCGAGGCGGAATGGGCGCACGTCAATGCGGCGACCATCGAGCGCGATCTCCACTTCGGTGTCGATGGGAGCAGGACCAAAGTTCGCGACCTCCAGCATGAGCTCGGTGGTTTCAGGACTGGCGAGCATCGGACGCGCAGCAAAGCGGGTGATCGCGACATTCGGAAGGGGAGAGGCGACGGAAATGTGCTCTACGGGGATGATCGAGCCGGGTGTGACTGGCTGCGGTCGATCGGTGAGGACGACGATCCGCCGGTCGCCCGCGCGGGAGGCGAGTAGGTTGGTAGCCAGCGCAATTGCGGGCTCCAGGCTGCCGCCCGCGTCAGTGGCGCGGAGCTGGGAGAGACGCTCGCGAAGGAGCTTCTCGTCACCGGAGAACGGCACAGCGATGCGCGGCTCTGCATCGGCGGTAAGGATCGCGATCTGGCGGAGCTCGCCAGCCTGGCCGGTGTACTCCTGAGCTGCGCGGATCGCCGCAGCGAAACGGGACTCGCCATTCGGCTCGATCGCTTGCATCCGAGCGCGAGCATCGAGGATTACCACCACGGAGGACCCTTCCCGGATGATGCGATCAAACGTTGGCCGGGCCAGGGCCAGTAGAATCAGTGCGAAGATGAGTAGGTGGAGGAGCAGCGAGAGCAGATTGCGCAGCCGCTGGAAAAGCGCGCGCCGCCGGTTTTCCTGCAGCACCCGCTCCCAGAACATGAGTGTGGAAACCGCATGCGGCTTGCGCCGAATCTTCAGCAGATAGAGCAGAACGATAACTGGCGCGAGCGCGGCAAAACTGAGCGCCCAGAAGTTCAGAAAGGTCATTTCAGAATCAACCCATTACGCAGCACCCTCAACGCGACATCCTCAAAAGGCACTTCCGTGCTCGCGTGGATGTAGGACATTCCTCGTCTCCGGCAATGCTCGGAGAGTCCGCTCGTGAAGCGCTGCATCTCCTCCTGATAGCGAGCGAGCAGCCCTGCGTCAGCGGTGACTTCAAGCGCAATGTCGCTTTCGCTCTCCAGGAGCCGCAAGTCCCCAGTAGCGGCGGGATTGAGTTCGAGCGGATCGAGAATCTGGACGACCTGCACGTCGCACTGTTCGTACTGCAGCAGCGCGAGAGGTTCTTCGTACCCTATCGGATCGAAGAAATCGCTGAGCACGAACACGAGTCCGCGCCGCTTGGTTTGCTGGGTGAAGGCGCGCATCGACTGACGAAGGTCGGTAGTTCCCGAAAGTTCTGGCGGCTGCCGAAGGAAGCCGAGGATCTCGTGGAAGTGCGCTTTACCGCGCGCCATGGGAGAGCCCGACCCGAGCGCGGAGCCGAACCAGAGAAGCTTTGCGCGATCGAGGTTCGCCAGGGCGATGTAGGCGAGCGAGGCTGCGATATGGCGCATCTGGTCCAGCTTGCTGGGGCGGGAGGTGCCCACTGGCTTCCAGCGCATCGACGCGCTGGCATCGAGTAGAAAGTACACGTGCAGATCCTGCTCCTGCTCGAAGAGCTTCACAAAAAGCCGGTCGAGGCGGCCATAGACATTCCAGTCGATTGTCCGCAGATCATCCCCGGGCGCGTAGTTGCGGTAGTCCGCAAACTCCAGACTCGTTCCGATCTGCCGGGTCGGACGATCCGCGCGGTTTGCTCCGCGGAAAGCGCGACGCGAGAGAATGTGCAGCTGTTCGAGTTTCGCGAGAAACTTCGAGTCGAAAAGCAGCGGCGCGGGGGCGGTGTCCAAAGCTCTGTAACCTTGCCCGTCCACGATCCGGCCCGCAACGCCTCAGTCGAATGCGCTCAATGCCAAGCGATATGCCGGTGCGAGCTCCTCCGGAGTGGTGATGCTGATCTGCAAGTCTCGCGCAAGGCCATCCTGGAGCGCGTAGATCCAGCCGTGAATCGTGAGATCCTGTCCACGCAGCCACGCTTCCTGGACTACGGTTGTCTGACCCACGTTCACCACTTGCTCGATCACGTTGAGTTCGCAGAGCCGATTCACCCGCTCCTCATTGGACTCCAGGGAGTCGATCACATTTGCATGTTTCAGCCGGACGTCCTGCACGTGGCGGAGCCAGTTGTCGATCAGGCCGAGCCGCCGACACCCCAGCGCGGCGGCTACCCCGCCACAGCCATAGTGGCCGACCACCAGGATGTGCTTCACCTTCAATACATCCACCGCGAACTGCATGACGGAAAGGCAGTTCAGGTCAGTATGCACGACCACGTTTGCCACGTTCCGGTGGACAAAGATCTGGCCGGGACGCAAGCCCACGATCTGATTGGCTGGCACTCGACTGTCCGAGCAGCCGATCCACATGTATTCGGGTGATTGCTGGCGGGCGAGTTCGGCGAAGAAGTCCGGCTCGCGCGCCGTGATTTCCGCCGCCCAAGCGCGGTTACTGTCGAAGAGATGCTTTAGGGATGACATGAGAAAACGCGTCCGGGGGGGCGCGCGGAGCCTACCCGCCCGCGCTGCCGTGCCCACCGGGCTTCGTCATTTCTACAGGGTCCAGCGCCTTCTTCAGCTCTTCGTCGGGAAGCACCTTCCACTCACGGCAGATCTCTCGCACAGTTTTTCCGGTCTTTGCGCTCTCCTTAGCGATCTCCGCTGCGCGATCATAGCCGATCAGCGGCGCCAGGCTCGTCACCATAGCCATCGAATACTCGACCAGCTCCCCGCAACGATCCTTATTCACCGTGATCCCCTCGATGCAGCGCTGCCGGAAGACTTCCGTTACATTGGCTAGCAGCCGCAGTGACTCCAGCATGGAGTACGCAATCACCGGCATGCCGACGTTCAGTTCGAAGTTAGAGAGGTTTGCCGCTGCCCAGGTCACGGTCGCATCATTACCCATCACCTTGCAGCAGACCTGCATGACCGCCTCGCTCATCACCGGATTGACCTTACCGGGCATGATCGATGATCCCGGTTGAGTCTCCGGAAGCCGGATCTCGCCGATCCCGCAGCGTGGCCCACTCGCCAGCCAGCGGATGTCGTTGGCGATCTTGAAGAGGCTGACCGCCACCGTCTTCACCTGGCCGCTCGCCTGCACCAGACTGTCTTTACTGGCCTGCGCTTCGAAATGGTTCCGCGCTTCCTTGAAGGCGATGCCCGTCTGATTCCAGAGGTGATGCATCACGATCGAAGCAAATCGCGGGTGCGAGTTCAGTCCGGTACCGACTGCTGTTCCTCCGAGTGGAAGTTCCTCGAGCGAGGCAATCGCATTTCCAATGCGAAGCCGTGAGTACTCCACCTGCTTGGCGTAGCCGCTGAACTCTTGTCCCAGCCGCACCGGAGTCGCGTCCATAAGATGCGTCCTTCCGATCTTGATCACATCCCAGAACTCCATGGCCTTCCGCTCCAGCGCGGAATCGAGACCTTCCAGCGCCGGCATGAGGTACTTCCTCATCCGCTCCGCGACCGCAATGTGGATCACCGTGGGAATGACGTCGTTGCTCGACTGCCCCATGTTCACATGGTCGTTCGGATGCACCGGGTCCTTCGAACCAATGGGCTTGCCGGCGAGCTGCGAGCAACGGTTTGCGATCACCTCGTTCGCATTCATGTTGGTCGAGGTCCCCGAGCCCGTCTGGAAGATGTCGATAGGAAATTGGTCGTCGAGCTTCCCGTCCATCACTTCTTCCGCCGCGCGCGCGATCAAAGTGGCACGCTCCTCATCCAGGACTCCCAATTCGAAGTTCGCCTCCGCGCATGCCCATTTCACCATGCCGAGAGCACGGATGAACTCCCGGCCAAAGTGGTAGCCGGAGATGGGAAAGTTCAGCACTGCCCGCTGAGTGGAGGCACCGTAAAGTGCGGAAGCGGGGAGCTCCATGGACCCCATGGAATCATTCTCGGAACGGGTCGCGGACATAATGTGAAAAGGGGAGAGGTTGCCCAGATTCGCAGAACAGCGGGGTGCTGTGGAAGTGGAAAGCGGTGCGATTCTTCCAGTCACCGCAATCACCTACTTTTAGCGGTATGATACCGCCAATGTCAGGGACCGAAACGTCCCAGCTACCTCAATGGTGTCCGTTGCCGTTCTTCCGGTGCGCAGACCCGTTTCCGTTGCTGGCTGCTGGGGAATGATGCCCGTTGGCCTGCTTGTAGAACTTGGTGACGAACATCGGCGGAAGATTCACCAGGCAGTACTCACTTTCGATCCGCGGAAAGTGGCGGCAATGGCCGACTAACTCATTCGTCACCTGGTAAATGATGAACGCCGAGTGAGCCCCCGGGGCAAGCACGTCGAAGGTGCGCTGCAGCAACTGCTTCTTCTTCTCCTTCTCAAGGATGCTGAAAGGGATGCCCGAGACCACATAGTCGCAGTGCGGGAGATTGCGCTTGGCGAGTTCCTTGGACAAGTCCGCGGCGTCGCTATTTAAAACTATGATCCGCGGATTACTTTCAAACTGCTCACCGAGATGCCCAGCCAGCTCTGGATCGAGCTCGAAGAGGAGCAGGCTGGAATCCGGGTGCATCCGCCGCACGATCTCCCGGGTGTGACACCCCTCGCCCGGGCCGAATTCCGCGATCACGCGGGGAACGGAGAAGTCCATTTTCTCGGAAACCTTTCGCACGAGCGTTTTGGAGCTGGGAACAATCGAAGCCACCTGGAGGGGCCGCTGCAGGAAACGCTTGAGGAAAAGAGGATTCATAGAGAGCAGGACCGTCGGGAAAGGGGGGCGAATCTAGTGCCATGTGCGTCCTTGGCAAGCTTGCGCTCAAAAGACGGGCGCATACTAATCCTTGGATGAACCAGCTGGAGGAATCTAAGCTAGACGGATCGTAATTGCCCTGTTCCGCGGACGCGCGCGAGGTTTATACAGGCTGTCAACAAAACTACTTACAGTTTACACTTCCCGTGGAAGGGTACTTTGGCTTCTATGGGCATTATGTTGGATGGAGAGCTCTCAGGTCACAACCTCATGACCGTCAAGGAAACGGCAGAGTATCTCAGGATACCCCTGCCGACCGTTTACTACTTGGTCCAGCGGGGGCAGTTACCCGCAGTCCAGATCGGCGGGCGCTGGAGGGTAAAAAAGGATGTAGTGGATCGTGATGTTTTGCGCAAGGAGCAGCAGGGGCAACCAACAGTCCTTGTGGTGGATGACGAGGAAGCAATCCAGGACATGTTCAAAGTGTTCTTGAAGAAGCAGGGCTTCGGCCGAATCGTGGTTGGGACGGGAAAGGAGGCCCTGCTGGCGCTCAGCAAGCAGCGGTTCGATTTGTGTTTTCTTGATTTGCAGCTGCCGGACATCACGGGCGACGAGATTTACGCCATGGCGCGCGCCCGGCACCCTGATCTCCCAATCGTGATCGTCACTGGATATCCGGACAGCAACATGCTGGACAACATCCTTCGTCACGGGCCGGTGACGGTACTGAAGAAGCCCGTTCAACTTGATCAGTTGCACCAAACTCTCCGCTTCCTGGGGCACAAAATTGTGGCTAAGGCTGCCTGAGAGATAGCGGAAGATTGACGGTTTGGAGCGCTCTGGGAGCGCCTCCTTTTGGAGTAAGGAGGGGAGACGAGGGGGTCGATATTGAACGGGGGCTGCCTTGGTGGCGCAGCCATAAGTGGAATAGGCGCTCTCGTTACGCTCCCTTTGATGGCCTGGAAGGCTTTATCAGGAAGGCTAACTAGTCCGCTTCGATCTGGAGGGTATGCGGCGGGGGAGGAGGCGGTGGGCACGCCGACGGGTTCCACCCAGGCTAGAATCTTCGATATGGCGGCTATGGAACATTCCTCTGTCCGCTGTTTTCTGAGGTCCTAGGCATTGTCGGTTCAGTCTCGGCGACTGTACGGACAGTATCCGAGTACTGTCGCATCAGGCCAAAGGCACTGTAGCGAGAGGTGAAGTTCAATGTCTAGGGAGTGGTCCAATGCTGTCGCGCAGGGTTTCCGAAGGCCGCTTTGACGGGTCGGGTACTGTCAGGAGAGCCGAAGGCGGCTGTCGTGACAGGCTGCTTCACCTCGCTGGAGAGGTGTTGGTTGCTGTTCGGGGAGGTACGGAGTACTCAGTCTTTGAGTATCCGGACACTGTACCAACAGTGGTGGGAGCCTCGAAGAAGCGGGAGCAATGCGTCGGCGAAATTGCGTAAGTTGCTGCTGGGACGGAGGTTTGCGCGGATCTGCCTTTGGTCGAGACCTAAGGGGACTAATCTCCAGGTGTGCGCGAGCGGTGGTGTGGAACAATTCGGAGGCTCCATTTCGCTTGAGCTTGGAATCGAAGCTGCAGGGACCACTCTCTGCGTCATCTGCTAAACCCAGGCGATCTCCACCCGGCGGAGACCTCCAGGGCGGGCACCGTTGACCGTGGGGCGAAGTCCACGTCTGTTCTTCGCAGCCGAGGCAGTAAAGCGGTGGCAGCGGAGGGAACGCGCACGATCATCGCCGCAGAGGTAAGTCTAATTGTGCATGCAATGGAGCCACATCTCTCGCATGACTGGCAGCGTCTCTCCCATCTGTATGAAGCGCCTCGCCTTGTTCTTCGCCGCGGTCTCAGTCTTTGCTGCGGAGCCGCCTATTCCACCCGTACCCGACAAGCAGCCTGAGCCACCCTTTCCCCCCACGCCGTCCGTCGAGTTTCAGATGCTCGTCCCTGGCTTCACCGTGCGCGAGTTGCCGATCAAGTTGACCAGCCTGAACAATGTGGAGTATGCGCCGGATGGCCGGCTTTTTGCAGGTGGGTACGACGGCCGCTTTCACCTGCTGCGAGATACCGACGGGGACGGTCTCGAGGACAAGGTAGATACGTTTTCTCCCGAGACAGGAGCGAACTATCCGCTGGGCATGGTGGTGAAGGACGGCGAGCCCTACGCGGTTCTGACTGATCAAGTAGTCCGCTGGCGCGACACCAATGGCGATGGCGTTCCGGATCAAAGGGTAAGTGTTGCTGAGGGTTTCGATGACCCGGAAATGGTTGAGGCGCCGTATCTGAGCCATCGTCGTGTCGATAGCTCGATGGCCTTGGCGGCGGGGCCCGATGGTGCGCTTTACGTGACGATGGGCAACGCGGGTTACAACAATCCCTACTGGCACGACAAGAAAGGCGTTGCCCACTACTCACCTGAGAAACGTCGAGGCTGCCTGCTCCGGATTGACGCGAATGGCACCGTCACTCAGCTCGCGTCTGGGCTGCGCTACATCATGTCGCTGCAGTTCAACCGGCACGGCGATCTCTTTGGTACCGATCAAGAGGGAGCCACATGGGTGCCAAACGGTAACCCGTTCGACGAGCTGCTGCACCTCGAGCAGGGCCGTCACTATGGCTTTCCGCCGCGACATCCGCGCTGGCTACCAGGAGTGATCGATGAGCCGAGCGTGGTTGATTACGCCCCGCAACATCAGAGCACCTGTGGTTTCCGTTTCAATGGACCAAGCCCGGGGCGAGGGCGTTTCGGTCCGGAGTCCTGGGCGCACGACGCCATCGCGGTGGGTGAATCGAGAGGCAAGCTCTGGCGATCCACGATGGTGAAGACGGCGGCAGGCTACGTCGCGCGCACCCAGCTGATTGGCAGCGTTCCGCTACTCGCGGTGGACTGCGCGATCTCGCCGCAGGGCGACCTGGTGATCTGTTGCCACACGGGCAAACCGGATTGGGGGAATGGCCCAAAGGGCGAGGGACGCATCTTCAAGATTAGCTATACCGGCCAGACGGCCCCGCAGCCTGTGCTCACCTGGCCAGCAAGTGAGACGGAGACGGTGATGGCTTTCGATCGCGCACTCGATCCTACCGCTGGAACGGGGGAAATGAAATGGAAGATCGATGCCGGTCGCTATGTGGAAGCAGCGGACGCCTTGGAAACAATGCGGCCTGGCTATGCCGTGCTGGACATGCAGTTGAAACAGAAGCGCAGGGACATTGCTGTCAACGCAGTGCGTATGGGGACTGATCAACGGAATCTAGCGATCGACATTGCACCTCGCGTCGAGGCGGTGCGGTATGCGCTGGCCGGACCCAAGGGGCTTCACCTCGCGCACGATCTTTCCGGTGTCATGGCGGAGTGGAAAAGCCGCGATACATTAACCTGGAAAGGATGGCTGCCCCATCCCGACTTCACGGTTGCGCGCGAGTTCACCCGAGAGAGCTCTTCGCACGACGCGCTTTGGAAAGTCTCTGCTGAACCAGGCACCCTCGTGCTGCGAGGCCAACTGGACCTGTACCGCATGCTCATCCCGGCTACGCAGCCACTCTCCCGGCTGGACTATGAACCCGAGCCAGAGACGGTCACTGTGGTTTTCAAGAGTGACGCTGCCCTTGCCCTCGAGGTGGACGATGCAAAGGCGGAGCGCATGAGTGAGACGGAAGCGCGTATCACGATGGTCGCGCCGCGCGAGAATGAGTGGCCCGGATTCGCCATCAGGCTGGCCACTCCGGTGCAGCGGCTGGATGTGTCCTACCATACCAGCCTTGATCCGCGTCCTCGCGCACTCGCGACCCGGCGGTTTTTCGTCCCATTTGCCAAGCCCGGCGCGCCGGATGACTCAACCCGCCGCATTCCTGAAATTGCCGGAGCAGACTGGAATGCAGGACGTGCGCTCTTCAACGGCAAAGCCGCGTGCGCGACGTGCCATCAGCTGAGGGGTGAGGGGATGAGGGTTGGTCCGGACCTCGGCAACCTTGTCCACTCCGACTACCAGAGCCTATTAAAGAATCTCGTAGACCCGAGCGACTCAATCAATCCCGACGCGGTCGGCTACACGGTGACCCTGAAGAACGGAACCGCAGTTGTCGGTACCCGTCTTGGCGAAACCCAGGACGAGTTGCAAATTGCACAGCCCGGCGGGGCCGTGGCCAAACTCAGCAAAGCGGAGATCGTGAGCACGGAACCGATGGCGGCTTCACTCATGCCGGCGGGACTCGATAAAGCGCTCACCAAGGAGGAACTGCGGGATTTGATGAGCTACCTGCTCATGGAGTCGAAGTGACTTCCCAGTTGCCCTAACCAATCTCCGGGCGAACCTTATGCCACTCTGTGGATTGCTCGTAGGCGTGGGCGATTTGTAGAAGCTGGGCTTCCTGGAAAGGCTTGCCAAGGAGTTGGAGTCCAACCGGCAAACGCTTGCCTTCCACGTCTGCAAATCCACAGGGGAGGCTGATCCCACAGATGCCGGCGATGTTTGCAGCGATTGTGAAGATGTCCGCGAGATACATTTTTAGCGGGTCGTCGCTCCGGTCGCCGACTTTGAAGGCAACCTCTGGAGAGGTCGGACAAATGATCGCATCAACCTTCTCGAAGGCATCTGAGAAGTCGCGGCGCATCAAGGTGCGGACTTTCTGCGCACGCAGGTAATAGGCATCGTAGTAGCCACTGCTCAGGACATAGGTCCCCAGAATGATTCGGCGCTTCACTTCAGCGCCAAAGCCCTCGGCACGGGTACGAGCATAGTGATCCAGGAGGCCAGTGGGGTTCTCGGCGCGATGGCCGTAGCGCACGCCATCGAACCGCGCGAGGTTTGCGGAAGCCTCGGCCGTCGCGATGATATAATAGACGCCAACCGCGTGTTCGGTATGTGGTAGGGAGACTTCGACGATTTCAGCGCCGAGACTTTCGTACTGCGTGATTGCCGCTCGCACAGCTGCCTCCACTTGGGGATCAATCCCAGCGATAAAGTACTCTCGGGGCAGGCCCAGCTTGATCCCGCGTAGATCCTGACCAAGGAGGCGGGTGTAATCATCGACGGGCTCGCCCAGGCTGGTGGAATCGTTTGGATCCTTCCCAGCAATGACGTTTAACACGAGGCCTGCGTCGCGCACCGTTTTGGTGATCGGCCCGATTTGATCGAGCGACGAGGCGAAGGCAATTAGGCCGAAGCGGGAGACCCTACCATAGGTAGGCTTGAGCCCGACACATCCGCAGAGCGCAGCAGGCTGACGGATTGATCCACCGGTATCGGACCCCAGTGCCGCGAACGCCTCGTGCGCTGCCACAACCGCTGCCGAGCCGCCACTTGATCCTCCCGGAATGCGAGAGGTGTCCCAGGGATTAAAGGTTTTCTGGTAGGCGGAGTTCTCCGTCGAACTCCCCATCGCGAACTCATCCATGTTCGTCCTTCCAAAAGGAATCGCGCCTGCCTGGCGCAGCTTTGCGATCACCGTGGCGTCGTACGTGGAGCGGTAGCCCTCTAGTATCTTCGAGGCGCTCGTGCAGGACTCGCCCATGACATTGATCGCATCCTTGATGGCGATCGGGATCCCACCGAGCGGGAGTGACACGTCGGCCAACTCAGCCGCCCTTCGCGCCGCGGTGAGGTCGCGCGAGAGGTAACCTTGGATCGCGGGATCCACCTGCGCGATGCGAACGTCCAAGGCGTCCAACGCTTCCACTGGCGAAAGCTCGCGGGAGCGAAGCTTCTGCTGGAGATCTGCGACGGAGAGAGAAGTCAGATCCATGAGCTACTCAATGACCTTGGTCACGATGAAGAGGCCATTGGCTTGGCGCGGGGCATTGGAGAGCGCAATCTCCGGAGTGAAGAATTCCCGGGCTTCGTCCTTTCGGAAGACGTTGTACACAGGGCTGGTGTGAGCGGTGGGGTCGACTCCCGAGACATCTACTTGCTCCAGCTTCTCTACATAGTTGAGCACGAGGCCGAGTTGAGTCTGGAACTTACTTGCTTCATCGTCGCTGAGTTGCAGCCTCGCAAGCTGGGCAGTGTAGCGGACGTCGAATTCGGCACTCATGGGGCGGCAAGTTAAAGAGGACCGTGCGCGAACATTCAACCCTCATCGCAAGACCTCCTCCCAAAGTTCAAACCACCGGCGGATCACCAGTGTCCACCCTCGAGCTACGAAGGTTGAATCGTGTAGTACAACCAGAGAAACGAGAGTGCGAGCAGCACCAGCAGGATGAAGAACGTCATGCGTCCACGGTTGCGCTCGGCGCGCAAACGGCGCTGACGCGCAGGAACACCTACATTCAGATCGTAGCGGCGATCCGGGAGCGCGGTGCGAGAACCAGGGCGGGCTTCGGTGCGTGAGGCTCGGCTGATGAATTGCTCACGACGCACCCGGTCGCGCTCCTTCGCGATCTTGGGAGCATCCTCGATCAGCTTTTGATATTTCTGGACCTGGGCTCTCAAGGTTGCCTCCTCCTCAGCGATGGCCCGCTGCCGGGCATCGAGGGGCGTGTCGGGTGCCTGAACCTTGTTGGTCGTCGTCCGTTTGCGCGCCATAGCCGTTTGTCCCCTAGCTGCTGAGCAATGCGAAGAGCAGAAAGACCAGGACGAGCCCGATGGCGAACAGCGGAAGCGTGAAGGCGAAACCTGCCTTCAACCAGTAGTTGAATCCCTTCTCCTGCCCCGTGGCATAATCCATCTGATAGCCTGCGCTCATCGCTACCGGATCCATGCCACTATCAGTATCCGTCGTCGGGCTGATCCTTGGCAGCGCTTTACTGTACTCAGAGCGGGCATCATCCACCGCGCTGATCGCACGGTTCAGCTCCTTGTTCATGTCCACACCGTCCCACGCCTTGGGATTGATCGACTCGAGATAGTGAAGATGTCCGGTGAAAGTCTCCTGGATGCCATGCAGCAGCTCCACGCGCTTCTGCGCATCGTAGGTTTCACGTTCCAGCACCACGAGAGCCCGCGTGAACTTCTCCTGCATCTCGGTTTTCCCGCCATGCAGCTGCTCCTGACGTCGGCTGAGTTCCTCGAGTTCCCGTTTCTGCCGCTCGATTTGATCCTGCTGACGCTTCAGCGAGAGCAGTTGCTCCTGTGCCTTTTGGACCTGATTATCGAGGTGCTCGGTGTTCAACTCCTCGGGTGGAAGATCGAGGAACTCCTGGTCGTGACGCGAGCGTTCTGGCATGGCAGGTTGGGAACGCGGGAGTGTAGAAGCAGCTGCTCAGATTTCCAGTTCTTTCACTTTTTTCCACGCGGTTACCATGGGGATGATCAGGATGCCAAGACTCAGGGCTACCGCTGCGCCGCGAGCAAACGCATCGGGTACCAGGAAATGCACATTCGTCACTTCGCGGAGATCCGGCACAGCCACCAACGCCACGAAGACGGCGATGTAGATGAAGCTAATCACGAGGCAGAGCGTGCCGCCAAAGCCAGAGACGATTTTCGAAGGATTGTCCTCCTTGAAGTTTGGGAAGATAGCTCCGAGTCCAACCGCCAACCCGGAGAGCGTTGCGCTCATGAGCGCGATCGCCCCTGCGAAGAAGAATACTCTATGCCACGACAGATGTAGCATCATACTGGAGGCGCTGGTTAGCGAAACCGTAATGACCATCGCAGTCACGCAGCTTAACCAGAACTTCTGCAGCAGGATCTTCTGCAAGCCCAGTGGTGCCAGGCCGATAATCCACAAACGCCGACCTTCCAGACTGAACTGCGGGAAGACGAACCTCGTGGTGAGCGTAGAAAGCGTTAGAGCAGAAGCGGCGAGGTTCAGGTAGGAGATCATCGTCTCCCAAAAGGCGTTCTGGAAGTTTAGGGCGACGTTCCGAAGGTTCAGCACGTAGATGCAGAGCAGCCCGAAGAAGATCATGAACTGAATCCACTGCGCGGGGTCCCGCCAGAAGAGCCGGATGTCCTTGAGCACGAGCGCCGCCGATGGAGCTGAGAATCGGCGCAAAGGATCAAGCGCGGCATCGATGATCGACCGTCGTCGGTTGAGCTGGCGCTTGGCTTCAGCTTTCCGCTGAAACCGTTCTGCTCGTGACGAGAGGGAGGCGACCCAACTCTCGTAGAAATGCCGGCCAACCCACTGGAAGCCGATCAGGAGCGCCATCAGCGCATTGCTCAGCAACAAAAGGAAGAAGAAGTAGCCCTGTCGCGGAAGGCCGTCACTCCACGCGAGAATAGACTGCGCAAGCCACGCGCTCGGGAGGTAAGGACTGACGCTCAGTCGAGTATGCTTCAGGAGCTGGTCAAAGGTCAGCGCCTCTTGCTGATTTGTTGTATCTGCTTCATCAACCGGTGTTACCCCGAAGACGATTCCGGCTACCGCGAGCACTGCCAGCGCGATCGCCGCCTGCCGGACGAAGGGCTTCGCCAAAATCCGTACGAGCATCACGATCAATGATGATCCAAAAACTGCGGGGATCACTACAAAGGGAAGATAAACGAGAATGATCTGAGGATAGAATGACGCTGGCACGCCGTGAACGCGTCCATAAGCGATCATCATGGGCGTGCTGAGGAAGATCAGCGCCCAGCTCGAGACCACCAGCGCCTCGAGGAACTTCCACCGATAGACCGTGTGATGGGCAACGGGGAGGGAGAGAAACCACGCCGTCTCGCGGTTTCGGAAGAGAGTCGAGTAGCCAATGATGAGGTTCGAGAAAACCAGCATCACAAAGAAGAACCCGAAGATCAGAAACAGGATCCGTTGGGAGAGCAGGCTGCCGACCAGCGGGAAGTTATACAGGAAGTCCAGGCCCGCGTGAAAAAGCCAGTAGCCAACGAGCAGGTAGCCCATGACGAGCGCCCCGAGCACCGCGATCAGGAGGGGGCTCTCCTTCTGCACCCGGCGAGTTCGGGCGACCATTGATCGCCAGTGCACCCAGAGGAGCAGCCGAAAGAAGTGAAGTGTCGAGATCGGCCGTGGGGGAGGCGCGAGGCTCATGAGTAAAAGCAGCCGTTACCGACCAGGAACCAGTTCGAAGAGAAAGCCTTTGAGGTAGTGCGTCTCCGGCAGAGTAGAGAGGATGGGGTGATCGAGCGCCTGGGTGTAGGTCGCGATCTGCCGCAGGGTGCGCTTGGAATCCACGGCGGCCTCATTGATCACTGCGTGAAAGTCTCCGCGCGAGACGTGGTGCGAGCAGCAGAAAGTTGCCAGGAGTCCGTCGGGATTCAGGAGCTTCAGCGCGCGGAGATGAATCTCCTTATACCCACGAAGTGCCTCCGTGAGCTTGCCCTTGCTCTTGGTGAACGAGGGCGGATCAAGGATCACGAGATCGTAGTGTGCTCCGGAGTTCTCCTGAGCCTTGAGGAAGTCGAAGACGTTTGCTTCCACCGGTGTCACTTGAAGTTGATTTCGTGCAGCATTCGCGGCGATCAACCGGACCGCCTCGGTGCTTACGTCGACAGCAGTGACAGCCGCTGCGCCGCTCTTTGCACAAGCAAGGGCAAAGGCGCCCTGATTTGAGAAACAGTCCAGAACCGTCCGGCCAGCGGCGAAACGCGCAACCGCACGGTAGTTCTCCACTTGATCAAGGTAGAAGCCGGTTTTCTGCCCACGCAGCAAATCGACTTCGAACTTCAGACCATCGATCTCGATGGAGAACGTTCCCGGATCGCTGCCCAGCAGGATGCCGGTCCGGAGTTCCAGCCCTTCTGCCTGGCGAATCGGCGCATCGTTGCGCTCCACGATAGTCACTGGCCCGAAGACCTCCTGGATTGCCTCGACAAGAATCGGCTTTCGCAGATCCATGGCCATGGTGAGGGTCTGCAGCACCAGATGGTCGCCGTAGCGATCTATAATCACACCCGGGAGCCCGTCGCTTTCGCTCCACACCACCCGGCAAAGACGTGGATCAATGTCGCGTCGCTCCCGGTAAGCAACAGAGAGCCGGATACGGCGGACAAAGAAGTCCAGGTTGAGATCCTGGCGTTGCCGGGAGAAGCGCCGGGCGACGATCTGCGATTGGCTGTTGTAGATCGCGCTTCCCAGCAGGCGATCGCGCCCATCCTTTAGGGAGACCACGTCGCCATCCTGCGGATTCCCGAATGCCTTGAGGATCTCGGTGCTATAGAGCCAGTCGTGGCCGTGAAGAATGCGGGAGCGGGGTTTGACGACAAGGCCGGCCATGAAGGAAAGTGCGGCGAGACGTTAGGAGATGAGTCCGGGATGTCAACGGTCCGCCCGTTGAACGCCGGGAAGCGCCTTCTGTCTCAGCACCCTCCCTTCTATGTCGCGTTTCACCCTAAGGATTCCCGCCGCCCTCGCTGGCATCCTGGTCACGATGCCGACGGGCGCGCAGGAGCTGGCGGTAGATCCGAAGCCGACCCCTGCCCTCAGCTTACTCCGACAGATCGACGAGGGGTTCGTGCAGATCTTTGAACGCGTTGCGCCCAGTGTAGTCGTCATCCAGGCAACAAAGAAGCCCGACCCATTGGATGAGGAGGCGCTAGGCGTACTTGATATCCCCTCCACGCCAATTCCTCTGCCGGTGCCCGAAGGTAAGGAGCCACGTCCCCTCGTCCCGCCCAATTGGCGAATGCCGCAGCAGCCGAGTCGCAGCGAAGGCTCTGGTTTTATCATTCGTGCCGATGGGCATTTGCTGACAAATCTCCATGTCGTGGATGGTGCGGAGAAGCTGCAGGTCCGCCTGAAGGACGGGAGGATCTTCCCTGCGAAAGTCATCGGAGGAGACGACAAGACGGACATTGCGGTGCTGAAGATCGTTGCTGACGACCTGATGCCCGTGACTTTTGGAGATAGCGATGCTCTTCGGGTCGGACAATTGGTCTGTGCAATTGGCGCGCCTTACAATCAGGACTATTCCTTCACCTGCGGGTGGGTGAGCGGAAAAGGGCGTACCAACCTGCTTGGCCCTACCTCGTCTTCGATCCTGTATGAGGATTACATTCAGACCGACGCCTTCATTAATCCTGGAAATAGCGGCGGCCCGCTCTTCGATGTCGACGGTCAGGTAATCGGCATGAACACGCTGATCAACGGAATCGGCAGGGGACTGGCCTTTGCGATTCCTGCGAACATTCTTCACCGCATCAGCACGGACCTGATCTCTACAGGAAAGGTGATCCGGCCCTGGCTCGGCGTGAGGATCGAATCGCTCGCGGAAAATGAGGCGCTGCGGGAACGGGTGACTGGCGTGGATGGCGGCGTGGTTGTAAATACCATCGAGGCGGAAGCGCCGGCCTATAAAAGTGATCTCCGACCGGCCGACATCATCATGGAGATGGACGGAGTGAAGCTCACCAGTGCGCACGATCTTCAGAAAGAAGTACTGAAGAAAAAAGTGGGTCAAACGATTCAGCTGACCGTTTGGCGCAATGGCAGCACCATGCTCATCCCGGTAATCACGGGGGAAGTGCCAGCCGATTTCGGTCGGCTCGCGGCGCCCGCGGGCAAGCGCTCCTCGATCCAGGCGAAGGGTGAGATCTTCGGCCTAAAGCTGCGCGACGGAAAGGCAGGAGCGCTGGTGGTCGGAGTGCAGCCGGATACACCCGCACAGCTTGCTGAGATCTTCACCGAAGACGTGATTACGGCGGTGGAAAGCAAACCAGTGGCTGATGCCATCTCGTGCCTCGCCGCTCTCCGCACCGCCGAGGAAAAGGCCGGAAAGCGCGGGATCCTCTTGAATATCGACCGGAAAGGACGCCGAACCTTCGCGCTCCTTAATTTATCTCTGTAAGTACAGAGACAGCGCCCAACTGCACAATTACGCCAGCTCGGCGCGCGAACTTAGGATTAAACCAAGCACCTTTAGACCCAGTTCCTTCAGATTGTACGGCTTCGCCATGTAGGTGGCTCCGCTGATCTGGCTCGCTTCAAGGCGATCCCGAGTGCTGATCAGACCACTTAGAAAGATGATTGGCGTCGTGGCATGGTGCTCCACCTGCCGAAGGCGTGAAGCCAGTTCGAAGCCGTCCATGCGTGGCATGTCGACGTCGAGGACGATGAGATCGCACGGACTCGCGATGAGTTCCGCCAGTGCTACCTCGGGTCGGACTGCATACTTCGTGCGCAGTTCCACTTTCTCGAGAGCCATGGCAATGCACTCACAATTGTCCAGGTCGTCGTCTACCGCATAGACCAGCGCTTCCGCCGGATCAAAAAGCCGCGCAGAATCCCGAGAGCCAGCCAGCCGTCCGAGCAACTCGATGGCCTCTCCCAAGGGAGCGAGTGTTGCTGGAGAGATTTTCGAGGGTGTTTTCAGCAGCCACGCCGTTAAGTCTCCACAGGTTGCGCCATACCGATGAATTGCCGCGAATCCTGCGGATCCGGCGCGCTCTGAAAAACCCCGCAGATGGCCATCCAGTTCGTCAAGTAGTTCCACGCTTGAGGGATGCTGGCTTAACATCTCGAGACAGCTGCTCATCGCACCCAGAGCAACGCTCGCGTCGTATGTCAGCGCTTCGCCCGCCTCTGGCAGAACAGGCGCTTTGATCTTTTCCGTTTCCACCGGAGCGCGGGTGGCATCAAGAGCACTCCGCAGCTCACGGTTCTCGATGCGCGTGGCCTCGAGCTGCGCGGCGAGTTCTTCCAATTCGAGCACGTGCCGCTCTTCGCGTTCAGCCAGCCCAGCGCCGACCGCATGGGCCCCATTGTTTGCGGCCTGCTCAAGCTGCGCCTGCAATTCTGCAATTTGCGCCTTAAGTGCGGCGGCTTCTTCAGCGTGCCGCTCCTTCATCAACTCCCGATCGCCGGTAAGGTGCTTGGTTAGCGAGACAATGTTCTTCTTCTGCTGCGCCTTAAAACCTTCAGCCTGCGCTTCCAGATCCAAAACCCTGCGTCGTGCTTCCTCTACCGCGACGGCTAGCTTCTCGCCGCCCTCCGGGTTTTGTGCAGAAGCCAGCTTCACCCGGAGATCGTCGATCATCCGGTTCTGATCGTCGCATCGTGCTCGTAGAGCTTCACGATCGTCCGAAATCACCGCGATCTGTTGAACCAGGGTAGTGGTGTGATCCGTGTCCGCCTGTGCGCGGGACAACTTGTCCTCGGTCAGCTCGGCCGTTCTTCGGCGGAGTTCCTCACACTCGACCATGTACTTCTCCGCACGCTTCAACGCGACATCGCGTTCACATTCCAGCGCCTCCCGCTCGGACGAGCTCACTGCGAGCTGCTCTTGCGCCCACGATAGCTTGCTGATCAGCTCGTGATTCTGCGCGAGCACGGAATCGCGCGCCTGGCGGATTGCGAGCAGCGCCTTCTGCGCTTCAGCATTCTGCCCGGCAACAGCTTTCGCTGGATTGCCGAAATTTGAGTGTAGCTCCATTTTAGTGCTGAGAGGAAAGCGCTGGATGTTCCACGTGCTCTTCTCGGGAGAGCAGCGAGCGTGCCTCCGGCCTGGGATTCTGGAAACTGAGAGTCACCATCGCCCAAACCAGTGTGCATCGCTGAATGATCTAAGCCGTTCCCCTCTCCAGCGATAACAGCCCTTTCCCCTTGAACTCGACTCACCGAGGCTGGGGTGTCTCCCCTTCCGCGGCCCTACTTCTTCTTGTCCTTCGGATCCAGATTAGCAGCCAGATCTTCCGGAGTTACCTTGGACGATACGCCATCTGCCGGCACGTCCGCTTTTGCGCTCCACAGAATCCCGTTGAGCACCAACTTGCGCTGGCTTTCATTCGCCCAGCCCTTGTGGAAGTGTCCGCCGGTAAAGCCAAAACCGCGCCCGCCGTCCTTTCGGTCCACCGCCCATGCGACGTGTTGCGGCTTTCCCGCTGCTACTGCCTCGCGAACTGCAGGATTCCCGCTGTGCGCACCGTCTGGACGATTCAAGGTGTCTGTAGATGGAATGTCAGAGAGGATCGGCGTTACTCCGGCCATAGCCTCCGGAAAGCGCATGTGGTAGTACCACTCATCGCGCGTGCCAAAAGGTTGTACGCCATTCGAGATCGGGTGCTTCGGCAAGTTTTTGAAGTTCGCATCCCAGTGCGGATTCACAGACCAGTGAGCCTCAAAATAACCTCCCAGCCAGGCCAGGAACTGCTCCCCCGCCTTATCTTTCGGAACCTCCACGGCATAATGCAGGCAAACGAAGCCCGCGCCGCGTTTCATCTGCTCACCGAGCTGCTGAAGCCGGTCATCCTTCAGCGCCGGATGTCCTCCTCCGCCATCGGAGTAGATGAGGATGGTATCAGCCTTTGCGAGTTCCTCCGGAGTTGGCCACTGCGCATTCAGCTTGGTAATCACTTCGACCCGATCAGCCGCACCCTCGTTCAAGCACTTGGCAAGCAGGAGCACACCCGCGTTGTGTTCATGCTCACCTGGTCCGTGGCTCTGATTGCCTGCAATCAGGAGAGCGACTTTCTTTTCAGCAGCAGTGCCAGTGGCCAGGCTGAGAGCGAGCGATAAGAACAGGGGGAGGATTCGGCGCATAGTTACTCTCTACTATCCGTGATGCCTCACAGTCCAAGTAAGAAAGTTTCTCCCACTAGATCATAAAACGATTCCGCTTGGCGGGAGGGGGAGTGATTTCTGCCGGACCGGCAGTTTTCCGCAGCCGATATCTCTCCTCAAAGTTCCCACGCCCTGATCAGGACCCGGGAGGTTGGAGTAGAGGTCCAATTCTCCAGTCTCTCAGGACTTATCTTTCACGCGTGCGAGCGGTGCCGCTCTCCAGCGAGTTTCAGCTACTGCGCAACCCCCTCACTTCCGGAGAAGCGCTGGCCGATAGACACGAATCTGAGCAATCCCACTCGCATTTGCACCGGTGATCTCAAGAGTGTGCTTCGTGTTTGGGAGGCCGTCCGCTACTGTCACGGTTGCTTCAATGCCTGGTTCCTTGGGAGAAGGCGGAGTGAACTCGTCCACAAAACGGGGCACCACACTCCACTGAGCCACGAAAGCTTCCGGTACGGGCTTGATCCCGGCGAGACTGAGGGAGTAGGCAACATTCCAATCTTCAGGGGCGATCACCACTCGCCCAGATTTCGAGACGAACTGCTGGTCGCTACGGCCTTCGCCATCAGGTCCTGTGATTGAGCCGGAAACGGTGAAGGAGAAAAGCTTGTCGTCGGCGCCGAGCTTGCGCACTTCCATCGTCCAGTCCTCGACAACCAACGGTTTTTCCGAACCGATTGGCGCGAGCACCGGCCACTTCACCGGCCACTTTCCCTCTGGTTTCGTCGTCGCCCGGGTGAAGGCGTAGAGTTCCTGGTGTTCCGAAGGTTTCCGCCCATCAACTCTAACGGTCGCCGAGGCATTGCTGCCGTCTTTGCCAACGACCTCCACGCGTGTTCCTTCAAAGTTCATGCTCAGCTTGCCTCCCTGCCAATCGAGATCGCGCCCAACTGTCAGGGTCTTCACCCACTCGTCCGCGGGAGCGGGATCGAAGCTGGTGTCGCGTCGCAGATACGCTTTGACGCACTCTGCCATGAGGTACTCGCCATGGGCGTTAAGATGTACCGCATCGTTGAGCAGGGCCTTCGGTTCGAGGCCATGGTCAGTCAGATAACGCTTCCAGATCGTGCGTTGATCGCAGAGCTCTGCGCTATATTTCTTCGCCAGCGAGGGCAGCCAGTTGTGATTGATGAAGGCGTCCCATTTTCCGCTTTGGATTGGAACTTTCGCGGGATCGGTCTCCTCGGTGAGATCCGCCGGACGGACTACGTGGTCAGTTTGGATGAGGATCTCCGCGCATGTCCGCTCACGCACCCGGCGAATGATGTCCTCGTATTTATCGTGCGCTCCATAGACGTGAAAGATGAGCAAATCTGGCTGGAAGGAGTAGAGATCAGTTTCAGCCGTCCGGACGAGCAGCTGCGATGAAAAGCCGGCCAGCGCTCTATTCTCCACGACTAAGTTGGCGTGTGGAAAGCGAGCGCGGAGATCGTCGACGACAAGCTTCCACCAACCTTGCTCAGTAATACTCTGGCCATAGAAGAGGATGCGGACGGTATTACGCTGCTCTGGTGTACTCTCCGCAAGCAGGCGCATCGTCCGCTGAACGTTTCGCCCGTAAGATGTCGTATCACCAAGAGTCTTGGGTGCTTGAAAGTCGGCAGCTCGCGTGAAAGCAGCGAAGGAAAGGATGACGCAAAAGGAGAGCAGGAGACGTTTCATGCAGTTCGGGGTTGCGGGCCAGTTACCACGCACCGAGCTCCGCGTCACGCCAACTCAGCTCTCCTTGGACACTCAATTTTGGCTATCAAAGACGGCTCAACCTACAGTGAGGCTGCGGGGAGCGTGCGTGATCGCGAGGAGAACTCGTACAGCAGTTCATACTCTTCGCCCATGCGACTGAAAGAGAAGTCAGATTCAGCGAGCGCCCGCGCTGCTCGGCCGAGTTTGTTCATCTCGTCAGGTTCACTCAGCACCTGCATCCAGCGATCGCTCTCTCCAATCGCAATTGAGTTCTCGGAGTTCAGGAATGTCAGTTCCGTAGCCATGTTGTGGCTCACAATGCACGGAAGGGCAGCAGCGAGCGCTTCGAGCAAAGCAAGCGGGAGTCCTTCGTACTCTGCAACGTGCATGAAAGCATCTGCCGCGAAGAGGAAGGCCGGAACATCCGCCTGCCAGGTGACCCGGTTAACTACACCATGCAGGCCGCGCGAGGACACCCACCGATCCCACTCGTCGGTAAGGGGTCCATCGCCGATCCACAAGAAACGGGCGCGCGGGATTTTGCGGTAGATCCGTTCGGCCTGGTGCAGGAACTCGCGCGGCCGTTTCTGATCGACCATCCGCCCTACGGCGACAATCAGAATGGCCGCATCGTCATAGCCGAGTTCAGCCCGCTTGGCTTTCCTCACGATATCGCGCCGACTGAGATCGGAGAGGGGAACGCCGGTCGGTACCACCCGTACCCGCGGGGTCGGGCCGATAAAATCCAGTAAATCGCGCCGCCGACTTTCGGGAACCGTGACGAGCAGACCGGAGTAGGCCAACAGAGCGCGCCGGGCGATCGCGTCGCGCACCCAGGAGAACTGTCCCTTCAGGTACCGGGTGCTCTGCGTGATGTGAATCATGCAAAGATTCGGGACACCCGACCAGGTGACTGCGCGGAGAAGGTCCAGACCGTCTTCCAGATTCTGTTTGTTCAGGTGGATGAAATCGACGTTCAACTTGCGCCACTCCCGTGCGACTCGCGTGGAGGTGATATACGCACAGCAGCTTCCCAGCGAACGCGTGCGGCGATCATAGGTATTGCGATAGGTGGAGCGAATTACGGGACCAAATGCGGAGAAGCTATTTGCCAGCTCGTCCATGCGCGAATGCGACGAAGCCCAGAGGATGACCGAGTGGCCCCGCTGACACAGTGCGCGGGCCAGACAAAGAAGATACAGCTCGCCTCCCCCCCGAGAACCGGAAGAACTGCTAACCAGAAGAACCTTCATGCCGGGGAGGGGGTGACTGACCGTAGCACATCGACCCACTTCGCGGCTCCGGCCGCAGGCTGCCAAGCAGGTGCGAGTGCCCTCGAATTACTACCCCAAGTGTCGATTAGACTTGGGTCATCCAGCAGTCTTTGCATCGCGGCGCGGGCTGCAACGACGTTGCCCGCGGCAAAGCGCAACCCATTCACCTCGGGCTCGACAAGGTCATGGCCGGCGCCCACCGCATCCGAACAGAGGATCGGCAATCCGGCACCGAGAGCTTGATTGACAACTACACCCCACCCGTCATGTCGGCTGGGCAGAACGAAGACATCCGCCTGCGCAAAATGACTTGGAAGCGCTTCCGGTGCCTGGAACCCCGCATAGTGGATGTGTTCTCGGACAGCTTCAGGCACCTGGGCCAGCATCGCGGGTAAGTCTGCCTCTCGCCCGACGAGGAGCAGCCGCGCCCGCCCATCCAGGTTGGCAAAGGCCTCGAGGATGACGTCCACACCCTTACGAGCGATCATCTGCCCGCAGACTAGGAAAACGACTTCCCTGCGGTCGTAGGAAGGTCGTGGGATCGCCAGGAACGCGGAGAGATCACAGTGGTAGGGAATGTCGAAGTGCCGAGAGGCAGGAAAGCGCTTGCGGTAATCCGCCTGTGCCACACTTCCGACGGACACAATCCCAGCGGCACGGCGCAATGGCGCGCAGAGAGCATCGTGCCACCGGGCTCGTGTTCTCAGGCGTTCGCCCCAGAAGAGCCAGCGCGCGCGCAGCAGGTCGAAGCGCATCAGGCGCTGCGCTGTTAAGGACATAAGAGTGTTCAGCACCACGGCGTCATAGGTGGCAAGCTTCGGGAGCGCCCAATTGAGATGGCAGCGAGCGCTCCCGAGAGCAAACCAGAAGCCTGGGAGAATGCGTTCGTAAGTGCTCATCTCCCGGGGTGGCCATGGCGAATCGGGTGACGCTTCCTCCAGGTAGAAGACTTCCAGTTGCACCTCGGGCCGCGCGGCAAGCGCCGCGAAGAGATCGCGCTGGTAGGGGGACGGTACCACGGACACAAACGCCACCCGAAGGGGTGCACCTTGCTGAGGATCTGCGGAGCGCTCCTGACTGCTGGTCATCCGAGAGCGGGAAGGACCTCATGGTACCAGCGCCAGCGACCGATGCGCTGGAGGTAGTCCCGCTGCTGCCTGCTGCGTACCGCGCGCCAGTGTCGATAGTGCAGGCGGGAGATCGGCGCACGTTGCTGTACGAACTTCGGAAGAAGCCGGAGTGCGATGGCCAGACCACGTAGGGCAACGCCCGGCCGACGGCGGAGAATTGCAACTTGTGCGATATAATAGAGCAGCATTGCCGGGTACCAAAAGAGGACCTCGGGCATTGGGAACTTCAGCAAGGCAGATCCCGCGATCATCACGATATCGCATGTCCAGTACCGCGCCGCATTGTCATGAACACGGCCGGCTATCTCGTAGGCATGGATAATCGAGACGCTGGGCAGGCAATGGATCTCTCGGCCCAGTCCATAGAAGCCGAGCGACATAATGCGCTCCTCTCCGTAAAGCCAGAAGTCCTCAAAGTACCAGCCGGCGTCTCGGAAGTCCGATCTTCGAAACATCGTTGCGCAGGCGATGAAGTTATAGACTGGGATCGGAGCTGGAGGATCAAACTGGGGGTTCCAATCTGAGCCTCCATCGCCGACTCGGAAGGCTATACAGGCAACGCTCGGCTTGTCGGCGAGATACAGGACGGCGCGCTCAACGTCCTGTGGTGAGGAGAAGCGGCTGTCGTCGTCATGGAAGACGACCAACTCCCCTGCGGCTGTTGCAACTAGTAGATTCCGGGCTGCGGGAAGTGAGATGGGTTTGGCCGTCTTGATTGCCTTCACCTCCGGATAGGCTGACCGGAGCCACTGGTAAATCTCATCCGACGGTGAGTTATCGAGGACGAGGATCTCGATCCGCGAGTAAGTCTGTATGTGACAGCTCTCGAGTCCCCTTTGCAGCGCATCCCGCCGCTGCCACGCCACAAACGTGACAGTCACCAACGGAATATGTGCAGTCTCTGGTGAAGGGTCAGCGGACATTCGGCTTGGCAGGTGAACCTTGCACGCCTGGCACTGTACCGGGCTCGCCGCGCCTGCGCGCCTCCGCTGTCTTTGTGGTGAGTCGGACGATTAGCGAACCAAGAACGATCGCTGCAAGTGTTGGTAGGATCGCCGTCGAGAAAACGAACAAGCTGCGCATAGAGATCACAGCCGCGAAAAAGCCCGATGCGTACACCAAAATGCCGAGCTGAGAATTTCGCTCCGCAGCCAGAAAGTCCCACCAGCTCGTTACCCCGCCAAAGAAAAGCCCGGTAAGGAGCACCGCCAGCAGCCCTCCGCTCATGTAAGCCTCGCCGATGAAACTGGCTGCAATGGTGAGCCCTTCGACGCCCAACGCGTCTTCGATGGAAATGCTAAGCCCTTCCGGTTTGCCCTTCCAGAGTGCGCGCGGAATAGGGCGGATCAGTGCTTGATATGGAATCTCGAGCCCGAGGAAAGCGTAGCGATCCGGAAAGACGGTAATCAGGTTGCAGATCGCGTAGAGGCTGTAATCCACGTAGAGCGTGCTCCGAGCCTCGGTGTCGGGTAACTCGCCATCCCCCTGAATGAAGCTGGCTAAGCCAACCGTGCGGAAGTGAAGCATCGCAAACGTGGAGACCAGAAGCAGAACCGCCACTGCCACCGTGACGCTAAGCAGTTCCCGCTTCTTCTCCAGCCCTGCGGCAAAAGCGTAGCCGATCAGAAAGGTGAGGAGATAAGCAGCGAAGACGTTTCTTGTACCGCCCGCGAAGCCGTAGAAAAGCGTGAAAAGCAAACCTGCGCCTACCGAGAGGAGCGCGAGCGTTCCGTAGCCGCGACGGCGCGCCATTACAATGCCGGCGACCGGCGGCACCAGGTAAAGCACCATACCGAGTTCGTGGAGCAGAGCTTTCCAGTCGCCGAACTTCGGGCGTGACCATGGCTGGGAGAACCGCGGCCCCATGAAGTACTCAACCATCGCAACGACGTCGAAATCCACCGCCATGAGCATGTGCAGAAAGCCGCCGACGAATGCTCCCCAGAAGATCAGCAGGATCCACCCGTTCGCCACTTCTTGAGTGAAGAGGCGAGGAAAGGGGTGTGCCTGCGGCTTGGCAATAACATGTCGTCCGATAATCAGCCCAGCGAAGCCTGCTAGGCACGCGATCACGCCCTGTTTTGCAGTTGCAACATCGGTCAGAGTGTCAAAGGTGTGCTGTGGAAAGAGGAATTCGAATAGGGTTAAAAAGTAGAGCGCGAGGATGGCCATCACATCAGCGCGCACTAGGGTGCGAACTCCGTGGCGGGCATCAGCGAACAGCGTTGAGGCAATGCTCAGAGCGGCCCCAATAGCGCCAACCTGCGCCACCGTACTTGGAACCTGGCCTTGCAGCATCACAGCTGAAATCGCGAGGCCGAGGAGTGCAAAGATGCTTCCTCCAAGATCTGCATGAACTGCCCTCTGGCCGGTGCTCGCGAGAGCTGCGGGGGGTAGAGGCTGAGATCTCATTTCAGTGCTTTCTCGCTGAGGGCTAGCAAAATGCGAGCCGGAGCTTCCCAACTCCATTGTTCCCGGAAGCGCGCGGGGTGCTCGGCCCAGTAGTCGAGCTCACGCCGAAGTGCGAGTGGATCATTCACTGGGATGATGCTGCCATTCTCGCGATGGCGAATGAGATCCTTTGCTCCCACCCGGTCGCTTACAATCACCGGGAGTCCGCAATTCAGAGCCTGCGGCACAACAAGGCCAAACCCTTCCTCGAGCGACGGGAGGACGAGCACTGATCCCATGCGGAATTGGGAGGCGAGCTGTTGTTGGGCAACGGGCCCGTGAAAACGAAGCGGAACCTTCCCGGTATATGAAGAGAGATCTGGGCGTGCTTCGTCGAGCAGTGCTCCAAAAAAGTCGATTTGTTCATCGTCGCGGATACTCATTTCAAGCGCTTCGAGGATGGTTCTCACGCCCTTCCTAAGACCAACCTGACCGGCGAAGATAATGCGGAACGATTCGCCTGACGGCTTAGAATCCCCCGGGTGGAAGATGTCAGGGTCGGCACCACACGGGATCTGCCACACACGTTCTGCGGCAATCCCGATCTCAATCAGTTGGCCGCGCACCACGGAGGATGCAACGCAGTGGAAATCGGCGAGTGCGTACTCTTCGGCTTCACGACTGAAATAGGCAGCGTCGTACACGCAGGAATCCTCGAGTTCGAGACCTACGCGCAGGTATTCCGGTTCCATGATGCGGACCCATTCGCGCGCAGGCCCCGTGGCATGATTGAGGACGGTTCGGATATTCAATCGTTTCGCGGCCCGAAAGGTGGCGAGGCACTGCCCCGGCATTCCATGCACGAAGTCGCACGTTTGAAGAGACCTACCTACCCAGGCATCAAAGCCGCGATCCTGCCAGAGAAAGAGCGAACGCGAACTCGGCTTCAGCTGCGCTGGAAGTCGAAGTAGCGCATACACGATGTTTGTCCGCAGGCTGTGCGTGCGGGTCGTCATCCCGTTGGGAGGCCTAAGCTTCCACCCAGGGTATCCAGAGTAGTAGCAACCGAGCGCACCCGCCCTGTCGATCTCCCGGGCAATTGGAAAGACATGGCAAGGATTCGTGGCAGAAAAGGAGATCCTCATCGCAGCGGATTAAACAGCGCCTCCCAGTCAGTTTCGTCAGTAATCGGCCTTCTCACCAACCGCATCCAGCTAAGGTAGATTTTCCAAGGAATGGCCTTCCTCCCATGCAGACATGGCACGAGTCCGGGGAGGGTATGCACCCACCACTTTGGCTCCCGCAGCAGCCAGTTCAGCCCGCGTTTTCGCGCATACCCGCCCTGGCGCAGTGCGCGATATCCAGCCACTGCAAAGATGTACGGAAAGGGACATCGGAGCAGGATACTCCAAAACTCATTACGAGAATGACGGTGGTGGCTGCGCATCTCGTTCCGCTGGGCGGAAGTAAAGTGGTGCCGGACGACCAACGAAGCTTCATGCCAGACCTGCCAGCCCGCAGCAACACAGCGCAGCGCGAAATCTGGCTCTTCATACATGTGGCCGAAGAAGGCCGGGTAACCACCGAGTTCCAGGAACGTACCGCGGTGAATCGCGGCCGCGGAGTTTGCGAAGCTACCCACGAAGCCCGATGGCCCCAGACTGTCCGCGAGAAGCGTTTCGGGGAATTCATCCGTCCGCTGCGCGAAAGAAATCACTGCAACTCGGGGGCGGGCGGCAAAGGCCTCCTTCAGCCATTTGATGAACTCAGTTCCCATAGGGTAGCTGTCGTCATCCAGACTCAGGAGAATGTCCCCACTAGCTGCGCGAGCCAGCTCATTGCGTCCGGGAATAGATCCCTGCGGAGTTCCGTGCTCAAGAAGGCGCACGCCCGGCCACCTTTCACGGATCAACTCTGCAGTCCCGTCATTACAACCATCCGCAAGCACCAGCGTCTCATCGGGAGGTGGGTCAAGGCGTGCGATCTCTTGAAGAGTACGCGCAAGTTCCTCCCGTCGATTGTGCGTTGTGATGCAGACGCTGACGCGAAGGCTCATGCGGTGATAGCACGGAGCACCCGGGCAGGGTTCCCGACCGCTATGACTCTGGGCGGAAGGGACCTTGTCACCACGCTGCCCGCCCCAACCACCGTTCCTTCACCTATTGTCACCCCTTTGAGCACGGTCACGTGTGCTCCCAGCCAGCAGCGTGCACCAATCATGGTGGGCTGGCTCAGTAATGGTCCGAAGCCCGGCGCGACCTCGGCACCGAAGGTGTGGTCGTGATCCGTCAGGTAGCAGAACGGCCCGATCATACACTCGTCGCCGACTGTGATCTCCTCGGTTGCATCCAGCATCGTGTGGCGATTTACGTAGCAGTTCCGCCCGATCGTGATTCGCGCGGTATCGCTGGTCAGGAGCAGCACCACTCCGTCGTCGAGTGCAGCTCCTCCAAGCAGTGTCACTCCCCGGGCGTTCTTGGGAATCGAGATCCTTTCAAGTCGAGCGTGCCCTGGAAGGTTCGCGCCTCGGGCTCGGAAGAAGGCCATTCGCGCGCGCGAGGCCAGGCCCGTGTAGAGACGTGTGATCACGTCCATGTTCCGAGGAGTTCCTGCCGGCGATTCTGCCCGCGCCGTCTTAAGATCCCGATTGAGACGAAGACGCGGTGGAAGAGCAGCTGCAACTCGAAGGCGGGGCCGTGTTTGCCCAACACGCCTGCTGCAACGGCTCGCTGGTTGCGCATGCGCATTCGGGCGTGTCGCGCCAGAGCGCGTTCGGTCCCTACGACAGCGCCATCCCTATGGCTGCATGAGGCATTTCGATGGAAGTAAAGCCGGTGCGTTCGGGCAATCCGCGCGGAGAGGTGGACGTCTTCCATGAAGCTGTGACCTTCGAATGTGGGGAAGAGTTCCTTCTGAAACAACTCGGTGCGGTAGAAGACGCATCCTGTATTCAGCCACTGGGCAGAGATGAGTTCAGGTTCATCGTCGCGATAGCACGGGAGGCAGTTGATCGCAGGGCCGAAGAGCTTTCCGCCGTAGGTCGGATCCGCGTAGCCCGCCTGCAGTCGGTAGTACCACCAACTCCAGCCAGATGGTTGGGGTCGATGGATCTCTTCGATCCGTGCGGCAACCCCTCCAACCGCGCTGGCGGCGTCATTTTCAAAAGCATCACAGATCCTCGCACTCGTATCAGGACGCAGTGTGATGTCGTCGTCGATGAATGCGATCAATGGTGTGCTCGCTGGCTCGACGAGCATCCCTCCCACGTTCCTTTGCTGCGCAGCGCTACGGTGCACGGTGTGCTCATACCGGACCGGCAACCGTCCAGCCCAGCGTTCAGCGACAGTCTTGGAATCTCCACCAGCGGACGAGTCGACGATAATGGTCTCAGTGGGAGGCCGGGTCTGCATGGCAACCCCTGCGAGGGTTCGACCAAGTTCCTCTGGACGATCCAGCGTGGGAATCACAATCGTGAAGGCCAGCCTCGTCACGCGCGAGCAAAGGGCAGTCGCCGCAAAGCTGCGAGTTTCTCCGCCAGCCCGAAGCCGAGGAGCTTGTAAGTGAGGCGATATGCCTTCGGGGCAGCTGGCCCGTCCAGATGGATCAGGCCACGGGCCTTCCGCTCCCGGTGGTACTTGCTAGCTCCAGCAGCGCTGTGCTGGGAGAGGGTGCGAGCCATTTCAAGGCAGGCGCGTCCTGCGACTGCGGCGTGCTGGGATGTCCAGAGCTTCTTTTCCTGCATCCAGGCCTGCAGCTTATCAATGAGCTCCGTCTTCATCTTCACCACCAGTTCTGGATCCCTCCGGCAGAGTGTCTCCTCCGACCACACCCTGTACACGGCCCCTGGGGTGGGGGCGTATACGAAGCGCAATCCGGCCTGGAGTGCGCGAAGATATAACTCATGTTCCTGGCAGCACGGCTGGGAAGCTTTCCACCCACCCAGGCTATCGAGTGCCGACTTGCGCCAGAGCGCGCCTCCAGTCTGGGGAAGCTGCCAGGTGAGCCACTGCGTGTAGAGATCTGCCTCGGGAGACGTGACGCTCCTTTCGCGAGTCGCAACTTTACCCGTGGTGGTCTCGATCCATACCGGGCTGTAGATCACGTCAGCCTCCTCCGCCTTCACTTCGGCAAGCTGCTGCGCGATCTTCCCGGGCTCAAGTCGGTCGTCCGCATCGAGATATTGAATCCAGCTTCCCTGCGCCTCCCGGAGAATCTCGTTCCGCGCATTGTTTGCACCGCAGTGGCTCGTGCGAATGACGCGCACGCGGTCGCCATATGCGCTGGCGATGACCAATGACGTATCCGTGGAGCCATCGTCTACCACGATGACCTCGCACTCGGGTCCTTCCTGCGCGAGCGCGCTGTCGATCGCGCCCGGCAGCCACCGCGCCGCATTATAGGATGGGATCCCGACGGTTACGAGAGGCGAGGTCATGGCGCAAATTTCCGGCTCCAGATTTCGTAGATCCACAGTGCGTAAAACACGCGGGCACCTTCCCGCCACCCGCCGCTTTGAAAGTCGTTCCAGGCGCTCTCCAGCTGAGCGCGGTCCAGGACCCTGAGGCAGGCAGCGTCTGATGCGAGGATCGCTTCTTCCACCGGGTGCCGGAGTGGGCCCGAGAACCAGTCAGCGAGGGGCAGGGGAAAACCACGCTTTGGACGAGTCAGCGGTTCGTTCAAGCGGCGCGCCAGGCAGTGCCGCAAGACGAGCTTCCCCGGCCCGCCCGGCGGTAGCTTCAGCGAGGAGTCGAGTCTCGCGGCCAGCGACGCAATCTCGAGATCGACGAATGGCGTTCGTAGTTCAATGGAGGCGGCCATGCTCATCTTGTCCGCCTTTTGTAGCAGCGACTCCGGAAGTTGCCAGCTGCTGTCGAGTACGAGGAGGCCGCTCAGGAGATCACGCTGCTCGCGGTAAGCGCTATGTGAGAGCTCAATGGTCCGATCTTCGAGGACACGTTGCTGTGCGGAGGTGAAGCCACGAGGCACGCGTACGTCTCCAGGGAGTCCTTCGAGGCGCAGGCTCAATGCTTCGCTACCCTCTGAGTGATGGCTTCGAGCACAGAGGCGCTCCCAGCGCGAGGCGGAGAACTGTCGGCCTCTTGGTAGCAGTCGGCCAATAGAGCGGAGTCTCCGAGTGCGCGAGATTGTCGAAATCATCCCAAGATACCGCGCATCGTAACCTCCAAACAACTCGTCCGCTCCTTCTCCTGAGAGCAGCACCTTCACGTGATCGCGTGCGAGTTCGCATACCCGCAACAGCGCGAAAGCCGCCGGATCGCCGATTGGCTCGTCCAAGTGCCAGGCCACCCGCTCGAGTCCGCCGCGCAGATCCTCGGCATCAAGCATTACCGCGTGATGCTGAGAACCAATCTCCCGGGCTGTCTCTGCCGCCCCTTGCGCTTCGCTGTCTTCTCCACCTGTACCCACAGTGAAGGTTTGCAGCCGCCCTCCTTGTTGCTCCTGCGCATACGACGCGATAATGCGGCTATCGAGCCCACTACTCAGCAGCACGCCGATCGGAACGTCTGCGCGCAGGTGCATACGGACGGACTCGCGGAGCGCTCCATCTACCGCTGCCACGGCTTCCTCGAGATCTGTGATCGCAGCCGGTTGGGAGAGATCATATCGCCAGTACCGCTCGACGCGCGGATCGAGTTGCGACGACGCAGTGCTAAGTTCCAGCCAGCAGCCGGGCGGCACTTTATGGATGTGCCGGAAGTGAGTTCGCGGTGCCGGCAGCGACAGCCATGCGATGTAGTCGAGGAACGCAGCCGGGTCACGTTCGCTGCTCACCCACGGCAGCGTGAGCAGCGACTTTAACTCCGAGGCAAAGCCGAATCGTACGCCTTCCGCGGTATAATAGAGGGGCTTCTGCCCGAAGTGATCGCGGGCCAGAACGAGTCGCTCGTGGCGGCCGTCGAAGATTGCGAAGGTGAACATTCCACGCAACTCGTGAACCATCCGGTTCCCATGTTCCTCGTAGAGATGCACCAGCACCTCCGTGTCCGAGCGCGTACGGAAGCGATGGCCCTGAGTTTCCAGCCGCGCCCTCAGTTCGACGTGATTGTAGATCTCTCCGTTGAAGAACACGCAGACCGTTTCGTCCTCGTTCCAGATCGGCTGCCCTCCGCCTTCGAGATCGATGATGCTCAAGCGCCGCATGCCCATGGCAAGTCCTGGCGCCGGCGCATAGTGCGTCCCTTCGCCATCCGGCCCGCGGTGCCGAATCCTGCCCAGCATCCGAACCAAGCTCTCTCGAGCTTCATCAGGGTTGAGGGAGCGATCGATAAATCCAGCGATGCCGCACATGTAGTCGGAGTGGAAATAGCTACACCCGTGCCGCGCAGCGAGTTCAGAACACCTGGACGCCTTCGGTCCCCCTGAATCGGTTAACTCTTGGACGGTGCCTCGACCGATTCGCGGTATGCGACTGCAGTTGCTGCCGCCACCTTTTCCCATGTCGTGGAGTCACGCCAGCGGTGGGCACCGGCGTAATCAGGTCCCGTTGCGAGAGCCCGTGCAAGCTGCGTCGCGAAGTCTGCTGCGAACGACGCAAAGCGAAAGACCAATGGACTTGGCTCCTGGAGTTCTACGGTGTCGAGCCGCGTCGGCAGAAGGACTGGTACACCATAGGACCGTGCAAGGCAGGCGGCACCGGAGGTGAAGATGCTGCGATAGTTGAAGACCACCGCGTCCGCCGCGCTGAGCCAGAGGCGCAGCCGGGCATCATCAAGCCACTGAAGATCAAGGCGAACACGGTCCGCGTCAGCTAAGGCTGCTATCGTCCGCCCGTACTCAGGGTTCATCGGCTCGCCAGCGACTACCAGCAGAGTCTCCGGGTGAGCTTCCCGCCAATAGGAGAGCACTTCCTCCACACCTTTGTACGGCTGGAGCGCCCCGAAGAAGAGACACACCTTTCGTTCTGCGGGCAGGCCGAGTTCCTCCCTTGCGGCCGCTTGTGGCAGCGGGAGCCCGAGAGTCACCGCCTGGTCACCAAAAGGGATGAGGCACACCCGTTCTGCCGCAATTGGGAAGCGTGCCCGGATCGCTGCTGCGGCTGGTGCGGAGTGGGCAAAGACGCGGCGCGCCCGGCACATCGCGGCCCCCATGTTGTGCAGCTCGAAGGGCTCGCCGTCGCGGTTGTGTGCCTTGAGATTATGGGCGGTTAGGACGAGCGGGCAACGCCGGGTCGCCAATGCCAGATCCGTGGAGAAGCGCGCAAGGCGAAACCAGTCGAAGCGATCGCCCTGCTGAGGGTAGTACGCTTCCGGCCAGTGCAGATGAAGGAGATCACAAGGTTGCTCCCGCTGCTGCACCTTCATCAGTCGGGCAAGTGGGAAGACCCGCTTGTAGTAGTGTCGGAAGAAGAGGACCTCGACGTCCTCCTTGCGTAAAGCGTCGGCCAGGAATTGCTGATACGGACCGCCCGCGCGCCAGTCCGGGGCGAAAAGAACCTTCACTGCGCGTGAGGGAAGGCGACTTCAATGACGCCGGGGGAGTCCATGTTAGCGGGTTTCGTGAGCAGGAGCCATCAGAGCTGCGGCGACGCGGTCCAGACCCTCTCCGTAGAAGCGGTCGCGTACCGCTCCCACGTAGTGGCGTGCCACCGCGTCGCCGGAGCCGTGTTTCCCCAGGGTGACTTCGTACTCCTTCGGCAACAGCCCTCCCTTCCCGTGCTTCGATGCACAGAGAGCATAGAGGGTTTGTTCCACTCGCCAGATGTGGCCGCGCAGGAGCGAAGTCTCGGCCAGTGCTCGGTCACAGAGATCGAAATCCACCATCCCCTTTGAGAGCAGGCAGAGCCCGCTGTTCACCCGTGGCCAAAGCGTCACGTCCAGCTCCTCCTTTGCCTCGCTCGCGCTGAGCAGTGAACCCTCCGCGACGTCTTCATTGAACCAGCACGCATCGTAGCCGCTCTCCACCCATTGGATTATCTCGTGAGGGTAGCGGAAGAACAGCAGGTCGCTATCGAGCAGGATGAAGCGATCGCCTGTCGCGAAGTGCGGGACATCGAAAATCTTTAGGGCAAGGGTGTGACTGGCGCGGTAGGTTTCGCAGAACGGGAAGGCCTTCAGGAAAAAAGACAGCGCGGAATCCGCCTCCTGCCGGGAGATGAAGCGAGTTCCGGGAA
Organism: Spartobacteria bacterium; assembly: GCA_031389825.1. Classification (GTDB taxonomy): domain Bacteria; phylum Verrucomicrobiota; class Verrucomicrobiia; order Chthoniobacterales; family Chthoniobacteraceae; genus JANMSW01. Next base: position 146,971 of record JANMSW010000039.1, on the reverse strand, counting down.
ACAGACGTGCCAGTGTCCCCCGGGCGTCGCTGGGAAGCGTACCGTCGTCGTGGATCACGACGGGCCAGCGCCGCTCCGTGGCGTCGAAGAAGCTCGCCAGCATCCACGCTGCCAAGCGCCATTCTTCAGCTCCTGTGAGAACGTGAACCGGCACCGTGGCTGTGCTGCCGTTGGCGGGGAGGGCACAGGTCCATTGCTCGATCCGGGGAAGTGTCTTGTAGAAGTGGCGAGATGCTTTCCAGCCGCGACCGAGGTCACGCTTGAGGAGATAGAGGAGGCGACCTGGGCGGATCATGCAACGACTTCAGTTACCCTTTGGAAGTGAATCATTGCGAGCCGATCCTGCGCCTCGCACCGTCAGGAGCTTTCGGAAGGAGATCGCAACTCGTGCACGTACCTGTGGATGCAGCAGCCACGCGGGGTTCTGGACCAGCGCTCGCGCGAAGGGGGGCGGACTTGGCGCGGTGCGGTACTTGTCGTAGGCGAGTTGCGCCTGGAGTCGCCGCAAGGCGAGGGGTCTCACCGTCGGTCGTGCTTCGAGATACTTTTGCAAGATGGACCGGAGTTCGATTGCCGCACGATCAGCTGCGACGGACTTCTGGTCAGCGTGTCGGCGAAACTGCGCCAGGGACTCCGGTAGATAGGCGACCTTCGCTCCCGCCAAGAAGCAGCGCACCCAGAAGTCGTAGTCGAAAGCTAGGTGGTAGTGGATGTCAAAGCCGCCCACTCGTTCCCAGAGTGCCCGCCGATAGAACACCTCCGGCTGGACCCACTGCCGGTCCTCCCACCAGACGGAGTAGAGATCGAGCACCTCTTCCAGGGAACTGATCTGTCCCTGATGAGTACCCGTGACCTGCCCTAATTCGTCTATCCATTCGATCCGCCCGTACATCAGGTCCGTCTCGGGATGATCTGCGAAGTAATCGAGAATCTTGCGCGATGCGCCGGGGAGCAGACAGTCGTCCCCGTTGAGGAACCCGATGACCTCTCCTTCCATTTGATGCATCGCGCGGTTGATCGCATCCGCTTGCCCGCGATCCGTCTCGGAGACTACGGTGTCGGTAGCGCGGGCGTACTTCCGCGCGATCTCCACCGTCCCGTCCGTCGATCCACCGTCCTGCAGCCACCATCGCGCGTGCTCGCCTTGCGCATTCACCGACTCCAGCGTGGCGGGCAGGTAGCGCGCGCAATTGTAGGTGGGGATGGCGAGAACCAGCGACATGCTAGTCCGTAAGCGCTTTTACCTTCCACTCGATCCGCGGGCAGAGCGCACCGGGCCAGGGTTCGGGAAAGTTCGATGATTGATTGCCGGCGCCAGCGACGGTGAAGCTCAGATACTCGGCGGAAGGCAGCACGTAGCGCTCGCCTGGGATGTCGCATTGCAGCGCGACCACGTAGTTCCGACGATTGAGCAGGCCACCGGGGATGGTACACACGGTCTCGTACACCCCCGGTTGCTGAGTCTCCTTTTGGAAAAGATGATCCGTCGCCATGAAGGCCACTTCACCTTCTTGAGTGAAGAGCGTGAGACAAAAGCGCGCGCCGCGCAGACGCTGGAGCACCTGATAGCGAATCGCGATCTCGACCGGCTGACCCGCCTCAAAGGTGGAGCGTGCCGCGCCCGTGTGATCAAGTAGCCGGATACGCCGCAAGGCAAGGTCATCGCAGCGCGGATCACCCGGGTTCTCTCCGGTCCAGGCGACTTCACCGTTTGCAGCTCCCTCCGCCGGGAGTGACGACGACAAGTAGTAGCTGATCACCGCACCTGGGAGGCCGCGCATAACCATCCTCCCGCCTTCGATCAGGATGGCATCTTCACAGAGAGCCCGGACTGCGCCCATGTTGTGCGAGACGAAGAAGACCGTGCGACCTTCGCGTAAAGCGACTTCGCCCATCTTGCCGAGACACTTCTTTTGAAAGCCCGCATCACCTACTGCGAGGACCTCGTCGATCAGCAGGATCTCCGGTTCCAGATGCGCCGCCACGGCGAAAGCCAGGCGCACGAACATCCCGCTGGAGTACCGCTTCACCGGTGTATCGATGAAGCTCCCCACTTCCGCGAACTCCACGATCTCGTCGAATTTCGCGGCAATCTCCCAACGCTTCATTCCGAGGATCGCCCCGTTTAGGAAGATGTTCTCGCGCCCGGTGAGTTCAGGGTGAAAGCCCGTGCCCACCTCCAGCAGCGACACCACTCGGCCACGAAGGATCGCATGCCCATCCGTCGGCTCCGTGATCCGGGAGAGGATCTTCAGCAGCGTGGACTTGCCCGCGCCATTGCGACCAAGAATTCCTACAACCTGCCCCGGCTGCACCGAAAAGCTTACCTCTTTCAGCGCCCAGAAGGTGTTGGGACTCGGTCCCATCCTGTCATCAGGAATGGGTTGCTTATTCGGCGCGAGCTTCGCTGCGGGCCGCGCGCTCGATCGCCAGCGATTCAGCGTTTCGCGGAGACTGGAGGCCCCGATGCTTCCGATCTGGTAAAGCTTCGAGAGGTTCTCGACTTCCACGATCGGCTTCATACGGAATCCACCACGGTACGCTCCACGCGCTGGAAGATCGCAATTCCACTGACCAGAATGAGCATGGTGCTGGCCAGCGAGATCCACACCTCACTGACCCCGAGGCTACCCCGCCCGAGCAGGGTAAGTCGCAGCGCCTCGATGGGGACCGACATGGGATTGATCCACGCGACCCACTTCCACTTTTCTGAGAACTGCGAGAGCGGGTAGAAGACCGGAGTGGCGAACATCCAGAGCTGGATGATGTATTGAGTGAGGTGAGTGAGGTCGCGGTATTTCGCAGTGGCGGCTGACATCCAGAGGCTCACCCCCAGGCTGAGCAGCGCGATTTGCAACAACACGAATGGGGCAAGAAGGGCCAGCGGGGTGAAGGAGATCGCCCCGGGCTCAGCGAAGCCCGCGTAGTAGATATAGACCGTTGCGAAGGGAATGAGTGACAGGCCGACCGCAACGAGGTTTGAGACAATCACCGCAAAGGGAACGATCAGTCGCGGGAACCAGACTTTGCCGAAGAGGTTCGCATTGCTGATGAAGACGGAGCCGCCAAGCCCCAGGTTCTGGGCGAAATAGGTCCATCCCAGCAACCCGCATAGATAAAAGAGCGGGCGGGGGATTCCATCGGTCGGAATCTGCGCCACTCCGCCGAAGACGATGGTAAAGATTACCGTGGTAATCACCGGCTGCAGCAGAAACCAGAGCGGCCCGAGCATGGTCTGCTTGTACCGCGAGACGAAGTCGCGCCGGACCAGCAACACCAGCAGGTCTCGATATTCCCAAAAGTCCCGCCACGGGATCGTCACCCATCCGCTCGAACGCCGGATGATGATCTCGTAATCTTGCGCTCGGCCGGCACCTCCTGCCATCAGCGTTGCGGGAGTTCCGGGTGCAGTTCGGTGGAAAGACGGCGCATGCGGGCGATTCCGGAACCATGCCGAGAACAGAGCCCCTCTGTCCAATCACATCCCCGTCCGACGCCTTCAGCGAAATCCCTGCCCGCAGGCGTGTGAACTCCAATGCACCTCCGAGTTATGCGCCGAAAGCACCGCGCGCTGCATCGATGCGGCGGGCTTCCACCTTATCTCGCTGTGTTTCGGCACGTTGGATGAGGACCGGGAGGTCCAGCCCTGCCCCCGTCAGTCCCATCGCCGCCAGAGCCTGCCAGAGTGCCCGCTTGCCAGTGATGCCGAGCAGCAAACCTTCCAGCGCCTGGAGTTGCCGCATGGAAGATCCGGCTGGACCATCGTAGCTCATCTTTGCCCAGCCCACCTTCTCCAAAAGCGACGCCGCCACTTTGCGCACACTGTTCTCATCAGCGCCGAAATGGGCAATCAACTCCCGAAGCGTGTCCTGGTCCGCCTCGATCTCTTCCTTTAACTCGCGGAAGAACTGCGCGTCCGAAATCTCGGTGGCGTCCTTGATGAGGTGATCGATGAGTTCCAGTGCGGCGACCGATCCGCTCAGGTGGTCATTGAGGTAAGTGACGAGCGTCTCCTTGTTCATGGTGTAACAATTGGCTTCCCCTCAATCGCGGGCCCCACGTCTCGAGGTCGCCGCAGCTAAACCGTCACTCCGGTGCAGCGGCGCAACCCACGAATGGTCCGAGGGGATGATTCCGCACTCAGTACCGTTACCTGCCAGACGAGCATCCCGCTCGGTGATTTCAGCATTGCCTGTCAGCGATACGCCGCCCGATTCTCCCGTCCGATGCGCTTAGAAGGCTACACCACTGGCGGATTCGATCGCGGTGCGCCTCGCTGGAAGGAGCTGCTTTGGGTCCTGATCAAGTGCGTGGTCTTCGAGAATGGCCTCCCGTGGCCCTCCGCGCTTCGCGTCGCCATCCTCCGCGCGTTTGGTGCCACAATTGGGCAGGGAGTGATCGTTCGGGCCAAGGTGAACATCACCTTTCCCTGGAGGCTTACGGTGGGTGATCACGTCTGGATCGGCGAGGAGGTGCTCATCCTCAGCCTTGCCCCGGTCGCCCTCGAGTCCCACGTCTGCCTTTCCCAGCGGGCCTTCCTTTGCACGGGCTCTCACCGGTTTCATTCTCCCGGGTTCGACCTGGTCACCAAGCCGATTACGATCGGGCAGAGTTCATGGATCGCGGCGCAGGCCTTCATTGCCCCTGGCGTTGTGATTGGCCCAGGAAGCATGGTGGGAGCGGGTAGTGTCGTCCTTGTCGACGTGCCGCCGGGAACTGTAGTTCAGGGGAATCCTGCCCATCCTCGCTGACCATCAGAGCTTTACGCCTGGGCTCGCTCGTCTCGAACCGCTCGCCGCCCTTTTTGCTCGGCACGCCGCCCTATTTGCTCGGCGCGCCGAGCTTTTGACCGGGTGAGCCGAGCAAATAGCTCGGCACGCCGCCCTAAAAGCTCGGGTGGCCGAGCAAATAGCTCGGCGAGCCGAGCTTTGAACACCCTCAGCCGAGCAAATAGCTCGGCGTCCCGGCCCAAAAGCTCGGCACGCCGAGCAAATAGGGCGGCATGCCGAGCAAAAAGGGCGGAATGACTCCTTCCGAAGTAAACCGCTAAGAGAAAGGCACCGACGCATCGTCCCATCATGATGCGTGGATGTATTTGTCCCTTGATGCGCGCGCGGGGACGGCGTTTATTTGCGGGCCATCTTTCTCATGTCTGCCGATCCGCTTCACCCTCTGGAACAACTCCTTCGCGAACGCATCGTCATCCTCGATGGAGCGATGGGAACGACGGTACAGCGGTATAAGCTGCAGGAGGCAGACTACCGGGGAGAGCGCTTTCGGGATTGGGACGGGAAGGACCTGAAGGGGAACAACGAGGCGCTGCTGATCACCAAGCCGGAGGTGATCGAGGAGATCCACACGAAGTACCTCGAAGCCGGTGCGGACATCATTGAGACGAACACCTTCGGCGCGACGACGATCGGGCAGCACGATTTCTTCTTCCGGGAGGATCACGGGGCCCGGAAGGATCAGGCTTTCTTCCAGCGAGTGGTGGAGGACCCGTTCCTACGGGAACTCGCGTATGAGATGAATCTCAAGTCTGTGGAACTCGCGCGTCGCGCCGCGGATCGGGTGGGGGAGGCGCAAGGCTCGCGGAAGTATGTGGCCGGGGCGATCGGGCCGATGCCGGTGACGGCGTCGATCTCGGGCGATGTGAACGACCCGGCTTTCCGGACGATTAGCTTCGAGCAACTCCGCATCTCCTACGCGGAGCAGGTGCGGGCATTCATCGAGGGCGGGGTGGATGTGATGCTCATCGAGACGATTTTCGACACGCTGAATGCGAAAGCCGCGATCTTTGCGCTCCAGCAGGTCTACGAGGAGCAGGGGATCCGCGGGCACTCGGGACGGGGAGGAGGACGGGTGATTCCAGTGATGCTCTCGGGAACAATTACGGATCTCTCCGGTCGCACGCTGACCGGGCAGACGGTAGAGGGCTTTTGGAACTCGGTCTCTCATGCGCGACCACTGAGCTTTGGCCTGAACTGCGCACTGGGGCCGAAGGAGATGCGCCCGCACATCGACGAGGTGAGCCGGATCTCGCCCTGCTACTCGAGCGCCTACCCAAATGCCGGGCTGCCAGAGCCGCTCTCCGAGACGGGCTTTCCCGAGACGCCGGAGTCGCTGGCGCCGCAGCTCCGTGAGTGGGCGGAGCAGGGCTGGCTCAATATCGTGGGCGGATGCTGCGGCACCACGCCCGCGCACATCGCAGCCATTGCGAGTGCAGTCCGAGATTGCCCGCCGCGGCAAGTTCCAGCGCCAACGCCAGAGTCAGAGATTCATCCTTTGCGGCTCTCCGGGCTGGAGTCATTCAACATTTCGCCTGCGACGAACTTCGTAAACGTGGGCGAGCGGACCAACGTGACGGGGTCGCCGCGCTTCGCGAAGCTGATCCTGAACAACCAGTACGAGGAAGCGCTGGCGGTCGCACGGCACCAGGTGGAGAACGGCGCGCAGATCATCGATATCAACATGGACGAGGGGATGCTCGATGGGCATGCAGCGATGAGCCGCTTTGTGAACCTCGTCTCGAGCGAGCCGGACATCTGCCGCGTACCGGTGATGATCGATTCCTCCAAATGGAGCGTGATCGAGGCCGGCCTACGCTGTTTGCAAGGGAAGGGGATCGTGAACTCGATCTCGCTGAAAGAAGGCGAGGAGAAGTTCATCAGCGGGGCAACGCTGGTGCGCAGATATGGCGCTGCGTTGGTGGTCATGGCCTTTGATGAACAGGGCCAGGCGGACACTTTCGAAAAGAAGATCGCGATCTGCGAACGGTCGTACCGGCTGCTCGTGGACAAGGTCGGTTTCCCGCCAGAGGACATCATCTTCGACCCAAACATCCTCACCGTGGCGACCGGGATCGAGGAGCATAACAACTACGCGGTGGACTTCATCGAGGCCACACGGTGGATCAAGAAGAACCTGCCGCATGCGCGGGTAAGCGGCGGCGTCTCGAACATCTCGTTCTCCTTCCGGGGGAACAATCACGTACGGGAGGCAATGCACTCAGCGTTCCTTTACCATGCAATCCAGGCAGGGCTGGACATGGGAATCGTGAACGCGGGCATGCTGGAGGTGTACGAGGAGATTCCTAAGGACCTGCTCGAGCTGGTGGAGGACGTACTGCTAAACCGCAGGCCGGATTCGACGGAGCGACTAGTGGCGCACGCGGAGGAGCTGAAGAAGCGGTCCTCCGGTGCGAAGGAGACGACGGCAGTGGAAGACGCGGCCTGGCGCAAGACGCCTCTGGGTGAGCGGCTGAGCCACGCGCTGGTGAAGGGGATCGTGGAGTTCATCGATGCGGATATCGAGGAAGCGCGGCAGAAGTTCGGGCGGCCGCTGCTCGTTATCGAAGGTCCGCTGATGGACGGGATGAACATTGTCGGCGACCTCTTTGGCGCGGGTAAGATGTTCCTGCCTCAGGTGGTGAAATCCGCCCGTGTGATGAAGAAGGCCGTCGCGTATTTGCTGCCCTACATGGAGGCGGAGAAGGCGGCTGCGATCGCCGCCGGAGAAGAGGTGCGCACGCAAGGGAAGGTGCTCATGGCGACGGTGAAGGGCGACGTGCACGACATCGGGAAGAACATCGTGGGCGTGGTGCTCGGGTGTAATAACTACGAGGTCATCGACATGGGCGTGATGGTCCCGGCGGACAAGATCCTCGATCGCGCGGTGCTCGAGGGCGTGGACGTGATCGGCTTGAGCGGGCTGATCACTCCGTCGCTCGACGAGATGGCGCACGTGGCGCAGGAGATGGAGCGGCGCGGGATGAAGCAGCCGCTGCTGATCGGCGGCGCGACCACCAGCAAGGCCCACACGGCAGTGAAGATTGCGCTCAACTACTCGGGCGCGGTGGTCCACGTGCTCGATGCTTCCCGCGCGGTGCCGGTGGTGAGCAGTCTGATCAGCGCTGAAAACCGCGACGCCTTCGTTGTGAAGAACAAGGAAGACCAGGCGCGCCTTCGCACGATGCACGCGGGTCCCGCGCAGAAGCTGGTTCCGCTAACCGAAGCGCGTGCGAACCGCACACCAATCACCTGGCGCGCGGAGGATCTGGCCACGCCAGAGTTCATCGGAACCCGCACGCTGAGCACGGAGAGCGGCGAGCTCAGCCTCGCGACGATTGCGGAGTACATCGACTGGACGCCCTTCTTCCATACTTGGGAACTGCGCGGGGTGTACCCGGGCATTCTTACGCACGCCAGGTACGGTGAGCAGGCTACGAAGCTCTTCGCGGATGCGAAGGAGCTGCTGGCGCGGATTATCCGCGATCGCTCTCTCCAGGCGCGTGCGGTCTACGGCTTCTTTCCTGCGAATGCAGTGGGGGAGGATGTGGAACTCTACACGGATGACTCACGCACTGCGGTTACTACACGGCTGCACTTTCTCCGCCAGCAGATGTCCAAGGAGAGCGGAACTCCAAACCGCTCCCTCGCCGACTTCGTTGCTCCCAAACAGACAGGTTTGGAGGATTACGTCGCGGGCTTCGCGGTGAGTACTGGATTCGGCCTGAAGGAACTGGCGGATGAGTTCAAGGCAGATCACGACGACTACAATGCGATCATGGCCGAGGCGCTTGCGGATCGTCTCGCGGAGGCACTGGCGGAGTGGCTGCACAAGCGGGTGCGGGATGAGTGGGGCTTTGGCCGGGACGAGGGGCTCACCCCCGATCAACTCATCGCCGAGAAGTATCGCGGTATCCGTCCGGCGGCTGGCTATCCGGCGTGCCCTGATCACACGGAGAAGCGCACGCTCTGGGAGCTGCTCGGCGTGGAGAAGCGCACCGGCATCCTGCTTACTGAGAACTGCGCGATGTGGCCGGGCTCGAGCGTGAGCGGGCTGTACTTCGCGCATCCGGAGTCGAGGTACTTTGGATTGGGGAAGATCGACCGCGATCAGGCTCTGGACTATCATCTTCGCAAGGGTATGACGCTGCAAGAGGTGGAGCGTTGGCTCGGACCGAACCTCAACTACGACCCTGCGAAACCCGCGGCAAAAGCTGTCACGGCGGCGTGCGCCTGCGGCGTGCCGCACCTGGTCGCCTAGCTACCGCACGATCGCGAAGGACCAGCAATCGCGGGGGATGCTGCTGATGTTCGGGTGCAAAGACCAGCGCTTGAGCACGCCCTCGCGTTGCATCCCCGCCTTCTCCAGGACACGACTGGAGGCGAAGTTCTCTACGTCCACAGCTGCGGAGACCCGCTGCACTCCCGGCTCGGCGAAGAGGGTTGTTATAACTGCGCGTACGCCTTCAGTCATGTACCCGCGACCCCACTGCGGTCGGGCGAGTACATACCCGAGTGACCAGCGCCAGCGATGCCGCTCGTCGGGGATTGCTGAGACCATCCCCAGGATCGTCGCAGCATCGTCCCGACGTGTAAGGATCCAGGAGAACTCAGAGCCGTTCTCCCAGCAGGATAGGCGGCTGAGCATCGCGGAAAGCGCGTCGGCCATCGAGGAATGCGGTCGCCAGGTGAGAAACCGCGTGACCTCCGGGTCGGCGGCGTAGCTCTCGAACACCCCGGACGCGTCCTCCAGGAGCGGCTTGCGCAGCAGCAGGCGCGGCGTCTCGATCGTCTCTGGAAGTAGCAAACCGCGCGGCTATTTTTGCTCGGCCCGCAGGTACTCCCAGATGGAGTTGAACTGCTTCCGCGCGTCGCCTTCGAAGAAGTCCGTGAGCGGCGTCTTGCCTTCATCATCGGAGAACCGTGGCATCTTCGTCTCGGGATCAATGCGCAGCGGATGCATCACCCAACGAGTGTAGTAGTCCAGGCGAAGGCGGTTTACCGACGGAATGAGATTCGGACCCGGAGCCTCGAAGACGGCAGTTGCGGCCCGATCACCCACGGCGTGGCAGGTGGTACAGTTGAAGCCGCCGTTCTCGCTAATCAAGGTCTCGCCGGCCTTTGCAAACTCGAGGTCCACTGGTGGGTACTTCTCCCGGACGGCGGAGAATCCGTGATCATGCGCCATCCCCGCCGCCAGCAGCGTGGCTCGCTCGCCGAATCCAGGCATCCGTCCAATGATCCACGGACGTGGCTTCTCTGGAATCCCGCCTGCGATGAACGACGCCGCCCAATCCGGCTGGAGCTTCTCGCCCAGCCAGGTGAGCATCGGAAGCGCGGTGCTCGCGTGCGCCACTCCTTCGCCTTCCGGAACGGGCGCACCGGATTGCAGCGGCACCATCTCGCCCTCGAGAGAGGACCACAGGCTTACCTTTCCGTCCTGCGCGTGGCAGGCGCCGCAGCGGAGATTGTTCATCTGCCGGTGCGCAAACTCCACAGCGGTGTCCTGTTTCAAAGACTCGAATCCGGCTGCCGCAAAGGCGAGCAGCGACTCCCGCTGCACAGCTGTAAGAAGGAAGTCCGGAGCCGTCCCCCGCGAAGCGTCATCTGGCGCCATGCACCCGCGTTCCCAGCCGCTCTTCAGCGTGGCAGCGAGCTTCGGGGTAGCCGTTGGCGGGAGGCCAGCGTGGCAGTTGAGGCAGTTTGCGGAAACCAGAAGCTGCGCCCCGCGACCCGCGTCGCCAGCCGGGCCCGCGGCGAATTCCCGTTGCTCACCAGAGAGCAGATACGCGGTCAGCTGCTTGGTTTCATCGTCTGAGAGGCGGAAGTTCGGCATCCGGCTCCACTTGTAGTTCTGAAGCGGGTCCTTCAGGTATTCGCCCAAAGCCGGGGCCTGCCATTTAGCCTTCAGGTGCGAGAGCGGCACCCGGAGGTGCTCGTCATCACCAGTTTGTCCGGGTTGTGAATGGCAGGAAATACAGCCGAGATTCGCAAACAGCGCCGCACCGAGCGGAACGTCGTCCTCGGACACTGCGGCGTCTTTGCGAGCACCCATCGAGACCAGATAAGCCGCGAGATCCGCCGCCCGCTGATCGACCTGATCCTTCGGTCCGGTGAACACTCGTGGCATCAACGAGCCCGGGCGGGTGTCGTGAGGGTTGTTAATCCAGTGAGCGAGCCAGGCCTCATTGAAGCGCGAGCCGAACTCCCCGAAAGCGGGGGCGTCCTGCGCTAGTTCAGGCATCCCTTCACCCGACATCTTCGCCGGAAGCTGTCCTTCCGAGTCATGGCAGGCTACGCAGTTCAGCTGCGCAAAAAGCAGCCGCCCCTCACGGACTCGCGCGGCCTCACGAAGAGGCGCACTGCTGACGTCGTGCGCAAAGACCGTGGGTGGCACTGGCTCAGTCGGGAACTCCTTCGCCGTCCAGTTCAGTCGAATCGCGGCGTCACCCTGCGCAGGGCTCTCGTACTCCACCACAAGTGCGTTGGCACCCTTGTTCAGCTGCACGACTTCGCTCCGCTTGGGCTCGGCACCTTCGATCACTTTGACCCCATTCATCGTCACCGCCACTGTGCCACTTACTACTGTGGAGAAGGTGAACTCCGACCGTAGTGTGGCCATGATATTGCCCTCCCAGCGCGCGGTGAATGCCCCGGGTGCAAGGAATGGCGATGCGGGCTGGCCGACCGGAACGTAGAGCGAGACCAGGCGCGCTGCCCGCGTGTCGTTCTTACCGGCGGCAGCGAGGACCAGCGTCAAGCCCTGCTTCATTTCCGCTTTCCCCGCAGCAAGGGGAGGCGCCTTGATTGCCGCATTCTGGGCGAATGCGGAGGTAACGGAGATTAAGAAGGCGAGCGAGAGCGAACGAATCATGGACGGCGAGGAACGGGAAGGGGCGGCATCGTTGCCGCGAGAGAGCCCAACGCTAGCGCTGCGTCTCCCCATGCGTCAAATCGCGGAGCAACAAAAAGGCCGCGTTCTTTTAGAACGCGGCCTTGTTTGATTTCTAAGGACTATTGCGCGGCTGCAACCTTGGCGTCGCTACCCACCGCATTAATCGTATTCGTAATCGTGTCCGGCAGCGCGGAACCATCCTCGCCCTTGATCTTCATCTTGATCTCCATTTGGTTCACCGGTTTCAGGCCGGGGACTTCGAGGAAGACGCTCTTCCGATCTGCGGAGAGCTTGACGCTCTTGATCTCCACGGGATCACGGCCTTTTGCCTTCTCGTCGCTGACCTTGAAGTCCGGCGATCCGTAGCTCTTGGTCCACTGATAGTTCCATTGTTGGATGGCGTAATTCCCCGCGTCTGAGGCAGAGGCGGCCTCGACTGGATTCGTGAAGCCGATATGGATGCCCTTGTCTGTCACCCGCATCTCATTCGGAAGGTAAACTTTCGAGCCGGTGTAGCGCACCCGCTGAAAGGCCCCGTCCTTCGCACCACTCGTCTGCCAGCCTCTCAGGCCGGTTAAGTAGAGCTGGCCATCGAGCGGGCTAAAGCGCGCCCGGCACACTCCGGTGTCAAACTTGAAGGGGAACCGGAATGCCCCGCCTTGCTCCACGCCGTTTACCGTCTCAAGCATCGTTCCAAGCAGCGAAGCCTGGCCGTAGGAGAGATGCAGCAGCCGATCCTTGAACGGGCCCCACTTCTCGCTAGTGACCCAGACCTGCGCCCCACCAGAGTTGTCGACCGACATAGGGAAGAACATCAGATGCGGCGGATGACTCGTGGGCAGCGGATCCTTGTGAGAGAGATCCACCACGCTCACGAAGTCGCCCTGCTTTACCCGGTGCAGGTAGCAGGCTGGCACCCAGGTCCCCTGGTTGTCACCCACCGTCACCTCACCCTTGGGACCTACGCCCATCCCGTTCGGGGCGCGCACACCGGTGGCGAAGACTTCCAGCTTGGAGCCGTCCTTGGAGACCTTGATCACGCACCCGTTGTGCTCAGAGAGCGGCCCCCAGCCGCTGCCACCCGGGTTCACTGGTCCACCTTTTGCGAAGTAGAAGTTCCCCTCCGGATCCGTGTGCAGATCCAACGCGAATTCGTGGAAACCCGGCGTCACCTGCACGTCGTTGTTGAAGTTCTCGTACACGTCGGCCTCTGAGTCGGCGTTCAGATCGTGCAGCCGAGTAATCTGGTCTCTCCCTAGCACGTACACTTTGTCATCCACCACTTTCAGCCCCAGCGGTTGGAAGAGCCCAGTTGCGTAGCGCTTCCAAGTCAGCTTCTCCAGCTTCTCGTCGATACCTGAGACAATCCATACGTCGCCGCTCCAGGTCGAAATCGCCGCTCGCCCGTCTTTGAAGAAGTCAAACCCGGTCGTACGCATCCATGACTTGTATGGGTTCTCCAGTGGCACATTGAGATTGTCCACGACGTAAGACGCATTCCCTGCAGGTTTGCCGAGCTCACCTTTTGTGGTCACCGTTTCGGTCCATTGTGCCGGGCCGCCTTTGGTGTACTGCTCGAGGCGCTCCACCTTTGTCGCCGCGCGGGCAGCGCTCATGAACTTACCGAGATCAGCTGCAGCTCCCTTCCAGTACACTACTTTGAAGGCTTCGTTCCCCTGGAGGTTGGGGAGATTCATCTGCACTCGGCTGCCTGCAATCTCCCACTTCGCGCCCATGGGCGCTCCGATTACGGCGATCGCTACTAGCGCATCGGCGTTCTTCGGATCAGCGATTGTCACAATGTTCTTTTCCTCTTTAGCAGTGGCACCTTCAGCAGCGTCCGCAACCAGCAGGTTGGCGGCTGCGCCTTTGGCAAAGACATTGAAAGTCCGGGTCAGGAGCTTCTGGTCAGCCTCCGTTTCGAGACTGGGCATCTCGGCAACCATGGCGCTACCCACGCTGTACACGACGACGACCTTGTCACCGTGAACGCTTAGACCTTTGTACTTAGCCCAATCACCCGGCAGCGGACCGAGCGGCACCTTGGCTGCCCCGGGGCCTTTCGGGATCGCACGTGGATCAGCGAAACTGCCGGCCTTGCTCCAGCCAGGGCCTGGATTCGTCTGAAAGAAGATGTTGGCATCTTTGACCGGGCTTGGATTCGGACCGTGCCCGCCATCAAAGACGACTCCCTTTAGATTAAGCCATCCATTCGTCCACCCACCCGACATCCTGAGCAGCTCGGTATCGAAAAGCATTGTTGCCTCACCTTCCTTGCCCACCTTGATCGCCACGCCCTTATTGGTGGCCGAACCCTTTGCTTCCAGGGTGTTCTTGCCTTCGGCGTTGTTAAAGGTTCCCGAGAGGAAAGGACCGTAGTCCATAGCCTCCCACTGTTTCGACTTTTTGTCCTGAGCGTGCACGGAGTCTGCGGTGAGAACCGTCAGCACTGCCGCAGTGATCTGATGAAGTAGTTTCATGAATTCGAAGTGTTCCGGGATTCCCTTGGTGGAACGGCAAGGGGAGAGGTTTAGGTAGCCGAGACAATCTCCAAGGCGAAGATATATTTGCCTCTTTGATCCGTGGGATTAGCCGGACCCACGCCTGCCATTCGCGTGCTGAGCTCCTCCGGGACAATCTACACGGCCGATTCCCCGCGGGGCTCCTCTGAACCATGTGCACGCTGCTGAAAGAGGCCTTCAACGGGAGTGAAATTCAGAGGACGGCCTCCCGAACTGAGAGGTCATTGTGCCACTTTGGCGCGTCAATGCGCCAAACTGGCGCATTCGCCTCTGGATTTCAGAGGGCGTTCTCTCGATTTGAGAGGACGTCCTCCCGATTTCAGAGACCAATGCGCCACTTTGGCGCATTCGCCTCCCGATTCGAGAGGATGTCCTCTGATTTCCAGACGTCGTCCTCTCAAATCGGGGCACCTTTCCAGCACCGCTGGAGGCCCGTGTTACACCTCTGCAGCTGCCAGGCGCAGTTCTCAGAGCTAGCAACCTTCCCATTCCGTCGAGAGTCGAAGGCCGGACTCACCTTCACTGAGCGAATCGCTCGGCATGTTGGAATCGTGAACTCTCCACGACATGGTGACGCCGTCCGAGAACTCTTGAGTCCTATAGCTCTCTAACCTGGGGTCAAGGCACTGAGCGGCACATCGCCCATTACGTCACGAAGGCGCGACGCAATCTTTCTGACGCCCAGTTCCAAGCGCGTCTTGATCGTTCCGAGCGGAATCTTGGTATGACTGGCGATTTCCCGCTGGCTCATCCCTTTGTAAAAGGCCAACTCCACTGCGTCCTTTTGTGCGGGCGGCAGAGTCTCGAGGATCTTCTTGAGAATGTTGCGCACATCGGACGCTTCGATGTCTTCTTCGACCCGATTGTGGGTCCACGCTTCAGGCTGTTGTTCCGTCTCCTTCTGGAAGCGTTCCTCCACTCGGAAGTAGGCCTGCTCCCGTCGCAGGCGATCGATGGCGCGACGGCGCGCGAGTGTAATCATCCACCCAAGGGCCTTGCCCTTTTCTTGAGAGTAGCGATTAGCGAGACGCCAGATCTCCATGTAAACCTCCTGGAGAAGATCCTCCGCCGAATGTTCATTGTGCAAAACCCGGATGATCACTGCCTTCAGTGTGGGGGAATGGCGCCGGTGTAGTTCCTCCAGCGCATCGGAGCTCTCCTGTTGAACCTCGAGCATGAGCTGTTCGTCGGTAAAGCCGGCGAAATTATCGACCAAACGAGCATGGCCTTCGAATGTGTAGAGCATCGGGCGTGTTGGGTTGTTCCGAGACGCGTTAGCACCAGCGATGCCACTGCCCGTTTACTCTGGACGGCGTGGCGAAAGGGGCGACAGGGGTGTTGCCGATCCAGACAAACCTGTTGGTTCTTTAGACACCCTACGCTGACACCCTCAGGAACCTGCACAGGCGATAAGACGAGTTCATTTCTAACGAAGTCTTTCCCAACCGGTGGCTCGACTCCTCGCGATGGTTGCTTTGTATGTTGCCAAAAGGTGGAGCCTTTTTCGTTGTGTCAGCAGTTGTGCTAGGTTGGGGACTGCTGCCCGACCGAGGCGCGACGCAGAAGGCCTTGCCCACGCCGATCGTGATCAATGCGCCTTCACCAGAGAGTGCCGCCGAAGTGCTCTCCCGCCTGCGCGCCACGATCTCGATCTTTGCCGCTCGCCCGTCCGCGGAACTTGGCGACTACGTGCTCGATGCATTCACCGATCTGGAGTACAGACTCGTGGAACTCAGGCACCGTGCCGCTGCGTCGGCTGGGGGGACAAGAGCTGAGCTAGTGATCCAGCAGATTGAGATCGAGCGGGAGCGGGATGCCCAAGTGCAGCGCTTTGCCGCGGTGAATGCCCGCCTCGGAATGAGCGTGATACGGCAGCGAGGCGAAAGGGACGACCTTCGATACGCCTCTTCCGTATCCAGAAACGCGCCCCGGGAAGACTAGCTACGTGAGCGGCGGGAGTTCCGCTTTGGCTTACTGCTCGAGGCGCGCTTTGTTGGTTGGGCGCAGGCAAGAGTCTTGACCGTCCGCGCACCCTTGCCCTCGGTAGCTTCCATCGTCTGCTGGAGGAGCATCATCACTGCTGCTTCTTCCGATTTCAGGGAATGGAGCTGCGTCCGAAGGGCAGTTTTGCTCTCCTGATTCAGCGTCGAGATCGTCGCTCCCGCGAGGTAACTATCCAGCACCACGGGATGCACGTAGCAGCGGCGGCAAACCGTTGGGGTATTGCCGAGCATCTTGGCTACCGCTTCGACTGCCTGGACAATATTCCTGCGAGCTTCCTTGGTCGTGGCAAACTCCTCGAACTGCTGGAGCGCGACTGCTGCAAGGACGGTCCCCGCCCAGGTACGAAAGTCTTTCGCCGTGAAGTCCTGGCCGCTAATCGCTCGGAGATAGGCATTCACGTCCTGAGACGTAACATCGCTGACTTCGCCGGCCTCGTTCACGTACCCGAAGATCTCCTGACCAGGCAGGTCCTGGCATTTCTTCACAAGCTTCGCGAGTTCCCGGTCCTCCACATCGATCTCGTGGCGGACTCCGCTCTTTCCTTTGAAGCGAAAGGTCAGGGTGTCACCCGCGACCTTTGCATGCCGATTCAGCATCGTAGTCAGGCCGTAGGAGTTGTTGGTCTTCGCGTACTCGTCGTTCCCTACGCGTATGAGCGTCGTTTCGAGGAGCCGCACGACTGTTGCAAGCACCCTGTCCCTCGAGAGTCCTGTCAGCTTGAGGTCAGCAGCGATCCGGCGACGCATCTTCGGGAGCGCCTTTCCAAAGGCGATCATCCGGCTGTACTTATTACCGTCGCGCACGTTTCGCCAATCGGCGTGATAGCGGTACTGCTTCCGCTTGCGGGCGTCGCGACCAGTGGCCTGGAGGTGGCCGTTTGCGAAGGGAGAAATCCAGACGTCAGTCCACGCTGGAGGGATCGCCAGGCGCCGAATCCGCAGCACTTCCGCCTCCTCGTGGATTTGGTTCCCTTGCTTGTCCAGATAGATGAACTCCTTGCCCTTCAACTCGCGCCGGAAACCTGGCTGGTCGTCATTCACGTACCGGAGGCCCGCTTCTTTGGCGGACTCAATGGGGGTCGGAGACGTGCTCCCGGCGCTTTCAAGTAGCTTCATTACCCCCTTGGAATCGCATGCAACGCCGAAGGTGGCGGGAAGAGTGCCCCGCGTTCTCTCAGAGCATGGGCGCCAGGGGACGGAGGGCCGCTTCGAGAAGGCGCCGCCACAGTGGCCGTTTGGAGAACTCGTCGAGGTGGATCTCCTTGCTCATCGCAAACTCCCGGCAGAGCAGGTCCTCGAGTTTTTGAGCCTGTTCCGGAGCATGGGCCAGCAGGTTTAGTTCGAAGTTCAGCCGCATCGAGCGGTTATCTGAGTTCGCCGAGCCGACCATCAGCCACTCCTCGTCGAGGAGCATGCACTTCTTGTGGTTGATCCCTTCGGAATACTCGAAAACGCGTACTCCCCACTCGAGGAGATCCTCGTAGAATGAGCGCCCGATCTCGAGGAGGTACGGGTGGTCCGTTTTCGCCGATACCAGCAGTCGCACGTCAACCCCGCGTGCTGCGCAGAGTTGGAGTGCCGTAAGGAAGAGGTCATCTGGCACGAAATACCCAGTGGTGAGCCACAGGCGCTTCCGAGATGCGCCGATCAGCGCGACAATGCTCTTCGGAATGGGCTCACGCGGAAGATCAGGACCTCCTGCAATCACCTGCACGACATGGGCATTCGGGTTGCGCTCCCAGGCGGTGTGATAGGCGTCGCCCGCAAAGACTTCATTGGTCGCGAAGAACCAATCTTCCGAGAACATCTCCTGGAGAGTATTTACCACCGGCCCGCGTACCTCCATCTGCGCATCGCGCCACGCGCCGAGGGAAGGATCCTCGCCTGCGCACTCGCGACCCATATTCATCCCGCCGACGAATCCCACCCGGCCATCGATGATCTGAAGCTTGCGGTGATTCCGTAGATTCATGAAGCGCGAGTGACGCCAGAGCGGCAGCGAGTAGAACCACGAGAACTGCCCACCTGCTTCAATCAGTGGAGCGAAGAAGGACCGGCGCAGGCCGAAGCAGCCAATTTGATCGAGCAGCAGCCGAACGCACACTCCCCGGCGAGCCGCATCCGCGAGCAGATCGCGGAACTCCCGCCCGTACTCGTCCTCGCGCCAGATGAAGAACTCGACATGAATGTGATGCTTCGCCGCGAGGATCTGCTCCCGGAGCGCCGGATAGAAGGCGGTCGAGTCGATGAGCAGGCGGACGGAATCTGCCGTCGAGGGCGGGATGCGGGTAATGTTGGTGAGCACACGCACCAGATCGCTCTCCGCAGGGGGCAGCTCTTCGACCCTCTGCTTCACCAGGCGTGAGGTCCGGTGGCGCAGCATGCCCAGCCGGGCGGCCTTGCGTAGGCGCTTCCTCTGCATCCGATCCGCGCCAAACATGAAGTACACGATCGGTCCGCCAAATGGGACCGCGATAATCGCCCAGACCCAGGCGAGCGTCGCGGTCGGCCGCTTCTTCGAAAGCAATACGTGGGGAATGGCCAGCCAGGTAAGCAGGTACGCGACTATGATCGACGGCCGGATGCGCTTCTTCTGGTCTGGCATGGATGTGACTTAGCCGGAAAGCTTGCGGAGGCCAGCCTTCATGAACCTGTGGACCGCAGCACTGCAACCGGGAACGTTCGGAGAACGTCCTGCATCCGGAGCTCGGTGCCGGAGAGGTGCTCGCCCGTCAGGAGGTTCTCCCAGGATCCCGAGAGTTCCAGCGTTGTGTCGCCCCATAGTTCTCCCACCGGAGGGGCGCCGACACGCTCGGCGATGCAGGGGACCACCACCGCGAGCTTCTGATCATCCACGGAGCGAGTGAAGGCAACACATGAGCTACCGAACTTCCCGTGTGAGGAGACCGGCACGTAGCTTCCTTTCTGGAACAGCTCGGGATTGTCTCGCCGGAGCGTCAGCAAACGGTGAGTCACGAATAGTTTGATCCGCCCATCCTTCCAGTTCCTCAGAAGCTCTCCGGGTTCAAGCTGCTCCGTCTGTAAGCCGGCGAGCGTGGCCTGCCGGTGCGCGTAATCGACCGGACGCCGGTTGTCGGGATCGACGAGACTGAGATCCCACAGCTCGTTGCCCTGGTAGATGTCCGGTACTCCCGGCACGGTTAGCTTGAGCACGACCTGCGCAAGCGAGTTCATCGCGCCGAGCTCTGCCAGCTTCTCCGCGAGTGGCTTGAACGACCGGAGAAAACGCTGCCGCTGCAGCACCGAGCCAACGAACTCCTTCACGGCATTGTCCCAGTTCTCGTTCGCCTCGATCCACGAGCTGTTCACCTTGGCTTCGTGCAGGGCCTTCTCCATGTAGGCCTGGATGCGCGCGACGTATTGCTCGAGGGAATCCGCGGCCAGAGGTTCCAGTGGCCAACTCCCAAGGAGGATCTGGTAGAGCAGATACTCCTCGTTGGGATCCGGGGCCATTTCGCCGTCGAGATCGCGCTTGAACTTCCGGTTCGCGGTCTCCCACCGCTTCAAGGCCTGGGCCCACTCGGTGGGTAGCTCGGAAAGGGCCGCCAGCCGGGCACGCACATCCTCGCTTCGCTTGGTGTCGTGAGTGGAAGTGGCGAGCATGGAGTGCGGGAACTCCTGCAGGCGGACAATGTTTTGCTGATGAAAAGTATCCATCTTCGAGCCAAAGATGGTCGGCTCTCCTCCCACTTCATTCAGCGCAACCAGTCGATTGTAGATGTAGAAGGCGGTGTCCTCTACGCCCTTCGCGGTGATCGGTCCGCTGCACTGCTGCAGCTTCATAACGAAGCGTAGCCGCTCCTGTTCATCGACCGGGTGCAGGTTGTTAGGCGATGGAATCAACACCTGCCGGAGGAACTTGAACACTGATCCCTCGATCGAGGGATTGCGCCGCCGGGCCTGGGAAAGTGCACGCTCGATGATCCGCTGATCATCTGCATCCGCGTATCCCTGCGGCGTGATGTAGGTCCGATACACCGGGAAACTCGCGATCGTCACCCGGAGGGCGGCAGTCAGCGAGTTCAGCGTGAAATCACGGTACCAGCGGTTCGTCTCCGAGAGCCGGTTCAGCATGCTCCCGAGGGTATTCACCTCTGACGACATGGCTGACCGCATCACCAGCACCTTGCCTCGATAGACGATATCGTGGAACCGCGAATTCAGCCCGGTGAACTTCTCGTACGTTGTGGTGAAGCTCTTTTCCGCTGCTTGATCGACGAGCAGCGACGTGACCTGATTCGTGAACTCGTACCCGGTGGTGCCCTGAACTGGCCAGTCCCGGCGAAGCCGTTCATTGACCGCAAGGATCTTCTCTACGAGCACGTAGAGCCCTCGTGAACCTGTCGGTAGTCCCATCACCTCCGCATGGCGCTCCTGTAGCATTTCGAGGTATTGGCGGGGATCGTAGAGGCCATCCACATGGTCGATGCGCAGCCCGGTTACGGAGCCTTCCTTGATCAGCTCGAAGATGAGCTGGTGCGCGGCGTTGAAAACCTCCGGCAGTTCCATGCGGATCGCCGCGAGTCCATTGATGTCGAAGAACCGCCGGTAGTTGATCTCCTCACCAGCCACGCGCCAGTAGCTCAGCCGGTAGTTCTGGTTGTTCAGCAACTCGTCGAGGGTGTCCTGCGCGGCACGATCCTCGGGCGTATTGATCTGCGCTACGATCTGCTGGATGGCGCTTTCAACTGCCGGTGTCTCTTCGCAGAGTGTCTTCAGCCGCCTCTTTACGACCTGCTGCTCTCGCGCGCGCTCCGCCACCAGTGTAGGCTCCGAGTCCGTCCGCGACGGGAGGTGGGCGATGCCGGTGATGATGCTCTCCAGCTCC
Organism: Spartobacteria bacterium; assembly: GCA_031389825.1. GTDB lineage: Bacteria > Verrucomicrobiota > Verrucomicrobiia > Chthoniobacterales > Chthoniobacteraceae > JANMSW01. Next base: position 125,915 of record JANMSW010000039.1, on the reverse strand, counting down.
TGAGTCGCAGGGGGAGGAGCGTTGTCCCGAGCGAGATCCACGGCACGCTGCAGGATGACATTCGCGCTGCCGGGCTCAATCGGGAGCGCTGTCTCGTAGTATTGGATCGTGAAGATCCCTGCGTTAAAGGCGAGCTTCAGCTGACCCTGCTCCAACACACGGCCGTACTGATCGCCAAGGATCGGGAGCAGCACCTTATCACGCAGCTCGCGTTTCAGCGGACGCCAGTCGATGTCGAAGTAGTGAGCAAATGGTGAACTCGGACCGTGCTCCAGAACATCCCGCCACCACTCGTTGTGCGGCTCGGCGATGCCCATGTGGTTCGGCACAAAGTCCACGATCATTCCCATGTCGTGCTCTCGGAGAGCTCCGGCGAAGGCGTCGTAGTCCTCGCGCGTTCCCAGTTCCGGATTCAGCTGATTGTGATCGCAGATGTCGTACCCATGCATGCTCCCCGGCGTCGCCTTGAAGAAGGGTGATGCATAGACGTGGCTGATCCCGAGTTTGTGCAGGTACGGCACGATCTCCCTCGCATGGTCGAAGGTGAAACCTTTATGAAATTGGAGGCGGTAAGTCGCGGTCGGAATCGAAGGAGTAGTCGTCATCTCAAGGTACAAAAGAGAACCGCGCCAGGCTGTGTGAAATCGACGCGTGCGCAGTCTTGTGGGACTCCTGCCCCTCCAAAACGCGCCTCCTCGGTAGAAAGCGCGCACCGCCAGGACTGTCCGGCCGGAGCAGCGGTGAAGGTCTCGGCATCCAGCTCCACCGCATGCCCGCCCCGCAAGTCGCAGAGCAGCAGCCAGTGCTCGTACCCCGCATCCACCCGCATCGCGAGTACGCCAGAAGCGAGGGCCGAGTAGGCAGCTGCACTGCGCGAGGGCGGGCGGAAGCACGGGTGCTCGCGCCGGATTCGGAGGAGCTCCCGGTGCAGTGCGAGCGTCTCCGCATGGATGCCGACAGACAGCTCGTCCCATTTCAGCTGCGAACGCAGGAAGGTCTCTGGGGCCTGCGGCGATGGCACCGTCGCGGGCTCTACTCCATTCGTGAAGGCTGCATAACGGCACTCCCGCTGCCGCCCTTCCTCCACCATGCGACCGAGCTCCTCATTGTGATCCGTGAAATATAGGAACGGCGTGGAAGCGCTCCACTCCTGCCCCATGAAGAGCAGGGGAGTGTAAGGCGCGAGCAGCAGGAGCGCGCTCGCTGCACGATATGCGGCTGGTGAGGACAGCTGGTGCAGGCGCTCGCCGAAAGCGCGATTGCCCACCTGGTCGTGATTGGAAATGCAGAGCACGAACTGCTCAGGTGGAAGGTGTCCACATTCCGTTCCCTTCACTTTCCCGGTATGCGCACTGGGTTGTCCGCGGTACTTCCAGCCGTGCTGCAGGATGTCTGCAACCTCGGCAAGTTCGCCGCTAAAGTCATCCTGGTAGCGCGAAGTGGTGGTAATCCCGGCCTCGATCGTGTGGTGGAAGTCGTCCGCCCACACGCCCTCAAATCCGTATCCACCCTCCGGGCGCGGCACGATTAAGCATACATCGTTGCGCTCGTCTTCAGCAATCACCCAGCCGCCCCGCGCCTGAACGATCTCGGCGAGCTCCGCGAGGATGTGCGGCTCCGATGCGTCGCAAATCGTGTGGGTCGCATCGAGGCGGAAGCCATCGATGTGAAACTCCTCCATCCAGTAGCGGATGTTCGCCCGGTACATGGCGCGGATCGGCTCGCAATGGTCCCGGCCGAAATTCACCGCGTCGCCCCACGGCGTCACATCCTCATGCTCGAAGTAGTAGGGGGAGTACTGGGAGAGGTAGGTGCCGTCGGGTCCGAAGTGGTTGTAAACGACGTCCAGAATAACTGCGATCCCATGCGCATGCGCGGCGTCCACCAGCGCGCGGAGATCGTCTGGCGTACCGTAGCAGCGGGCGGGGGCAAAGGGCTGCACGCCATCGTATCCCCAGCCATGTGCGCCAGGGAAGTCGGCGAGCGGCATCAACTCCAAGGCATTGGTCCCTAGATCCACAAGGTGCGGAAGCCGCGCAATTGCGGCGCGGTAAGTCCCCTCGGTCGTGAAGGTCCCCAGATGCACCTCGTAGATCACGAGTTCGCGAAAAGCCGGGCGCGTCCACGAAGCATCCTGCCAGGTATAGCCCCGGTGATCGATCACCTCGGCGGGACCATGCACACCTTCCGGTTGAAAGCGGGAGACAGGCGGCGGGAATGTGAACTCCCCATCCATGTGGTGCAGGTAGCGATCCCCGACGCGGCCTTGCGGATCGATCGCGGTAAAGTGTCCGTCGTCCCTCCGAGTCATCGGGATCGTTCGGGCAACCGCTCCACCGGTGGTCACGATCAAAACGTCCACGCGCTGCCGTTCGGGTGCCCAGACGGTGTACTCCACACCGGAGGGAACGACCTGCGCACCTTGCGGTAAAGAGTTGTCTGGCATTGTTCACTAGCCCATCGCTTGTGACCCGCTGGCTGGTCTGCCGTAAAAACCCTGCTCTGCAAGGTCAGGGCCAAGCCGTCCGATGGAAAGCAGTGACCTGCGCAAAGGCCGACACTCTCGAAGCTCGCATCCCGATCGGGCCGGCAACGCGCCTCCACAGCGCGGCTTCCGATCCCTTGAGCTCGGGCGGTGGTTGTCAAAGGCCGTTGCGTTCGTGCCATCTCGCCGCGTTCGATAGCCCAGGCTCGGCGGGCCAGTAGCAGCAACTCGGCGCTCCGAGTCACTGAACCTTGCGCGCCGCGATATTTACTCCGCCTGCCGCAATTTTAGCTCGGGCGGCGAGTAGGCAGTACTCGGAACGCGAGTAGATCGAACTCGGCTCGCCACACTCGGGATACTCGAGCCGAGCCTCCTCTACTCGCCCGCCGAGCGAAAAGCTCGGCGCGCGAGATGCGCACTACTCGCGCGCCGAGTTGCACATACTGGCCCGCCGAGTTCCAGGTGTAGCTACGAAGCGGGTTTGCGGTCGATCCGACCTGTTGGCATGAAAGCTGTTTGCGATTTTGCACCTTTCAGCGATCTCTGGTCGACATTTCCGCTCTCATGTTAGTTCGTTGGCACTGACAGCGAACTCTGCGTCATTAAAATAGTCATTCCAATGATGTTGTACGTTTCCGTAGAAAGGAGATGCGACATTGACTGCACGGATCACCATAGGAAGGTGTGGCCCGGTAGCCTCTGCTTACTTCGCGCCGCTTGCGGCTTGCGGAGGATCTTCTGCGGGTTTTGCGTCGCTGAGCCACTTCAGAGTAGCTTCCGTGGGATATCTACGCGGAGCAATACTGCGCAGGGGAAATCGTACTAGCGGTCCGTTCGCCGCCTCGTCTTCCACGATAAGGACATCTCCCCAGTGCAGATCCGGCATCTTGGGAAGGACTTCGCTAACGATGAATGATACCCTTGCAAGCTGTTCCACGGCCGCGCCTGCTTCTCTCCGATAGATCCTTAGGTGAAATAGGTCTGGCGGTGCGACTTGAGAATCCTCAAAGATCCGAAGAAGCACTTCGCGCGCAGTGGGTGGAGAAGCAGCTCCGTCAGCTGCGTTGATGGTCAGCGGCTTGGATGGAGCTTCACCCGAACAGAGGTTCAGCCCCTTGACCGCCCGTTCTCCGGTCCATGTAACGAAGCGGTAACGCACCTCCAGCTCCAGCCGCCTATCGACACTGACTCGTTGCGCGTAATCGAGGACTGTTGCTCCCTTGTGGTCCTTGGCCTCAAGGGGAGCCCCATGCTCGGCGAGCCATAGAAGTGCATCGAGAGGGAGATCAGCTCGACTGGCTGCCAAATGGAACGGGGTGCGTCCCTGTGAATCGCGAGCTTCCAACTTCGCACCCTTGGCAAGGAGCGCATCCCAGGCGGCAAGCAGCGGCTTCAGTTGGGCTTCGGTCAACGCCACGCTAACGCTTGGGACAATATCATGGCCTCCCGTAAGCATGGCAGAGTGCAATGGTGTGAAACCTTCGAAGGACTGAGTATCACTAGAAATCGGACCTTTTCCTGTTACTTGGGAGATCTTTGCATCCACTGATCCACCGTGTTCGAGGAGCAGCGGAACGACCTTTAGCCATCCAGCTCTATTGGAATTACTCGCCCCAAGCGCCTGGTGCAAAACTGTTCCCATGCCCGACACAATCACATTAACATTGGCTCCGCGCGCAAGCAGCTTGGAAATGAGGGACTCGTTCCTCAATCCGATCGCTGCGGCTAGTGGTGAATAGCCGTTTTGGTCCAATTCGTTCGGATCGGCATGATGCTCCAGGAGCAACTCCACCATCGCCTCGTTTCCTCGCGAGATGGCCGAAATCAATGCAGTCCCGGTGCCCGGGATCACAGCGTTAAGATCGGCACCACTGGCGATCAACACGCGTGCGACCTCGAGCCGACCGTGCTCAGCCGCCCTCTGAAGTGCACTGGCGAGAATGATCGGGGTGATATCCGCATTGCGCCGAATCAGCAGTTCGACCATGCCTTTGTGTCCATTCATCGCTGCCATTGTTAGCGCGTGATTTCCGCCATAAGTTGCTTTCGCGCCATTCTCCAGGAGGAAGGACGCTGCCGAGATCCAGCCATTTGTGGCGGCGCGAATGAGTGGGGTGGCATCATCCGAAACTACCGCGTTCAGCAGGTCCGGGCTGTTGCGTGCGATTTCCCGCAGCTTCCGCAACTCTGACGCCTCCGCCTCGGTCGGGGCGTCGAACTGAGCGCTTGAGTCGGGCACAGTCCCACCGAGTGCCGCGAGCCGCTCCTTACTCAGCTTTGCCAAAGCCTCCTGCATCGGGAACTCTGCCAGGAAGCGCTGATGCAGCGCGATCGCTTCCGCCTTGTTGCCCTCCTTTGCGCGGATCTCTGCCAACCGATAGAGCGCGGTCGCGGCAAGTGAGCGCTGAGCTTCGAAGTGGGCGACGAGTTCCGCGTAGGCCGTTGCCGCTTTGGCGAGGTCGCGATTTGCTTCTTCTTCGAAGAGCCCCTGCTGTAGGAGCTGGCGCGGGTCTCGCGGCGACTCTGGCGTAGCATCCGCAGCAGAGACCGTGTGGGGGATGAGGGCCGCAGCAATAAGGAGAGCGAGCGTTTTCATGGCTGGGGGAGATTTGCAAATGCTGGCGCGCAATGTGTCATGGTTCTGTCATTTCCAGCCGGTAGCCCACGCCATGAACGGTCATGAGGTGGCGCGGATTCGCCGGGTCAGCTTCGAGTTTGGTTCGCAGACTGAGGATCTGGTTATCGACTGTTCGGGTCGTGGGATAGGCGTTGTAGCTCCAGACTGTCTCCAGGAACTGCTCCCGGCTAACCGGTTTGCCCGCGTGCTCAGCGAGCAGCTTGAGCACGCCAAACTCCTTGGGGGTGAGTGTTACGCGCTCCCCGCGACGGGTGCAGAGCTGCTTGACGAAGTCGACCGTCACGTCTGCAAACGTGAGTGTCTCGACTGCGGCGGCAGCGTGTTCGCAACGCCGCAACAGTGCGCGCACCCGGGCGAGGAGCTCGCGGCTGCTGAAGGGCTTTACCAGGTAATCGTCCGCTCCGGAATCCAGCCCGGTCACCCGATCATCCACACGCCCCTTGGCGGTGATCATCAGAATCGGCAGGGCAGGGGAGGCGCGCCGCACCTCCGTACAGAGGCTGTAACCATCAAGCTGGGGAAGCATGACATCGAGCAGCAGTAAATCGATGCTCTCTGTCCGCGCCCGTTCCAAACCGATGGCGCCATCGGCGGCCGTGATCACCCGATATCCTTGCGCCTGGAGCAGATCGGTGAGCGCGTTGCGCAGAGGCATCTCGTCTTCGATGATCAGGATGCGCGGCATGGGAGGATCGGCTCAGTGTGAAGACGGGGAGGCTCGCATGGGAGACGGAGGGTGAACTTCGTGCCGCACGCGGGTTGATTCTGGACGGTGATGGTGCCGCCGTGGCCCGCGACAATATGTGCCACGATGCTCAGGCCGATGCCGGTGCCCCGAGTCTCGCGACGCAGCTCCGAGCCTATTCTATAGAACCGCTCGAAGATCTTTGCCTGCTCGCCTTCAGGGATGCCAGGGCCTTGATCGATAACTTCAAGAATCCAGTGAGCTGGAACCTGGCCCGCCAGCCGCACAGAGATCAGAGTCTGTTCCGGCGAGAACTTGATTGCGTTGTCGATGAGGTTGATCAGGGCCTGCTGCACCGCGAGGCTATCGCACACGGGCGGTGGCTCGATGGGCTCACTCTCAAGCACGATCTCTTGTCGGCGTTGAGCGGCGCGAGGTTGCAGGAGTTGCACGGCATCGCAGGCGAGCGCTGCTACATCCGCCTCTGCGAAGTGGTACACCTTTCGATTGCGCTCGATGCGGGCAAGATCGAGCACGTTCTCGATCAATGTCCCAAGTCGCCAGCATTCGTCCGCAATGAGCTGATGGTACTCGCGGCGGCGCACCTCGTCCGAGACAATGCCTGATCCGAGATTCTCCGCCATGATCCGCATGGACGCCACGGGAGCGCGTAGCTCGTGAGAGATGCTCGAGACGAAGTCGCTCTTCAGCGCGTTGAGCTGCCTTTCTCGGGCGAGAGAGGTGCTCATCATCCACGTGCCGCCGCAGGCCGCTACCAGTGCGCAGCCGAGCAGCGCAGCAAGCCAGAAGGTTTGCACGCGCTGCTGTGCGTAGAGACTCGCAGGATCGTGCAGGATACCCGCAACGCGAAAGTCATCGCTGGTTGTCCTGGCCAGCACCTCGCCGGATTGCTCGCTCATAAGCGGGACGCCTGTGAGATGGATTTGAAGTGAGGCATACTCCGGCAGCAATTGTGCGGCCCGCTCGCAGGCAATGGTGGCAAGAGCCTTGAGCCGAGGCCGCGCCAGCAAGCGCCAGCCGCCGGGGTCTGCGGCGGGTTCCGCCCACCAGGATTCATCACCGCTAAGAATCCAAGCCGGCGCGGTGCTCGAAGCGAGCAAGGACGCATTGCTCCGGAGGGCAGAGCGGACTCGCTCGTCCGCCGCCCAGCGCTCGCGCCAATCGCCGAGAACATTGGCATCCAGCCCCTGCGCATGCAGGAGTAACCCGGCACGCTCGAGCAACTCCGGCGTGAGGACCGACGGGTGTGTCTCCACAGCTGATCTTGCGAGGTTCGCGGCCTGCACCTTCATCGCCGCAAGATCTGCTCTGAGCTGCAAACGCCGCCACTCGATCAAGGGTAGCAAAGGTACGCCGCTTTCGGTGCGACCTGCAGGCTCCGCTTCGGCTGCTTGGGTGAGCAGTGCAAGCGCTTGGTCTGAGTCCACGGTGAGCGCCTGTCGGTATAGCTCCAGCGCGAATCCTGGTGATGCGGGTACTGGTGGTAGCTCGTAAAGTTGTGGGCCGGGGAAAGTTCGCTCCTCAATTAATGCAGCTGCGAACGCGTCCGAGGCGCTGAGCACTGCCCGCCCGATCTCGCGCTCGGCGCCTTGACGCGCCGCAAGCCTGCTCGTCTGCAGTCCTTTGATCCCAAAGCCAGCCAGCAGCAGCAGTGGGATGAAGACCAGCATGATCAGCCACCATGAAGCAGGTTCCACCAACTGCCCGCCGCGGGACTTGGCGGGAAGATGGAAGTCGAGCACGCGACAAGGATTGCTGCCCGGACGTTTCCAATTGTCACGCAAATGTCATGGCTCGGGCCACGCGTGTGTTAATGTGACTCCCCAGGACGCTGGCGGGGGAAGATCTGCAGGTGCCGACTCACGCTTGTCTAAAGCAGAAGTTCATTCCCGAACGACACTCGGTTGCTCAATCTGGGCCAACCCTTCATGGTGGGTGTGTCGGTGCTCTCCCCGAAGATGAACGCAGATCAATGCCGATTGGTGAATCTCCCGCAGATTGGGCTTTGTGCAGGCGTCTTCCTGCTTGCAGCCCTGGCGGGAGTTGCTGGCGGAAGATTCCTAACAGCGGACGACGACAGGAGGGAGGCGGCGCCTCTCAAGTCTGGGCCAGCAGCGGCATTGCTGCCCGACACTGACGCAGGTTGGCTCGCCTCCGCATGGAGGACCGAGGAGGAGATTGCCGCGCGGGTCGGCGCGCTAGGGCTGCAAGAGACCCGATCTTTGCTCCACGAAATCGAAGGCGTCTTTTGGCGTGGGCACCCGAATGGGGCTGAGACCTTCCGGCATGCAATAGGGAATCTCATGAAGGGGGTACCTCCTCACGTGGCGCTGGCGGAGGTTAGATCATGGCTAGACCAATGGCAGTGCCCCAAGCCTGCCTGGCAGCGGCTGTGGCGCGAAGCGGTGGCGATTGCCTGCGCGCATCCGGATTTTGACCGCAGCACAGTTGCAGCCTTGATGAGGGGCCGAAGTGAGGACGAGATCTTCGGCACCCTCCAGGCAGTCTTGGAGGCACGGCCCGCGGCGTCGGCCAAGGAGGCTTTAGCCGAGGCGCTGGCGTTCATCGCAGCAGCGGGAGTGAAAGACGATGAAGCGTTGAAAGCGAAGGCACAGGCTTTCGTTTGCGAGACTTGGCTGATCCGGGCGCCGGAACAGGCCCTTAGACTTGCGGCCTCCACCGATCGCGACGCAATCCGCTATGCCTTCCACGAGCCTCTTCGGAAAATGCGCGCGCTGGATCCCGAAGGAGCCAAGCAAGCCCTACGGATGGCGTCGGAGCTTGGCGTCTACCCAGAGGCAATAGGCGAAACGGCCTTCATGGCCGGTTTCTCACCTGAAGAGTTGCGCACTGCGTTTGCAGGCGCATCGCCGGAAAATCTCCGGCGCTACGTGGAGCTGTACGCATCGCGTGCGCATCAAATGGCGCCGAGTGAGCTCGCTGACATTGCGTCGGTGTACTCAGCAAAAGACCTTGTGCGCGAGGCCAGCGGAGCGGGAAACAGCCAATTTGGCACATTCGCGGTGATCCACGCACTTCGCGAGCGGGATCCTGTTGCCTTCGAGCAATGGCTTGCCCTTCTAGAGGCCAAGGTTCGTCGCATGCTGCTCGACGAAGTCTTGGCCTATCCCGCCCTGATGGATACCGGCTTTGCGCGCTTCTATCTCGAGGAGGCAGGTGCCGGGTCGGAGATAGTCGCTCCGGGGACTGACCTGCACAGGGTAATTCTGGCTATCGCGGAGGAGGACCCGGATAACGCGCTTAGCTTGCTCCACCGTGTGCCAGAGGATCATCGAGCTTCCGCGGAGAGATCGATCAGAGCTCGTCAGATTGAGAAGATGCTAATCGCGAATCCCGACGAAGCCATGGATCTCGCGGAAATTGCTCCAGCGCGTTTGCGCCACGATCTCTTGGGATTTGCGCTCGCACGGCGGTACGAGGAAGATCCGGTCGGGGCAGAGAGGTGGTTGCAGACCGTGCAGGAGCCAGAACTTCGCCGATTTCTGGAGATTCACCTCGAGGCCACAGGAGCAGCCGACCCTGCTGCGAGCGTGCTAGAGCGTTGCGATCGGCTACTTTCAATGGGGGCTTCGCCGGAAGAGTTTGCAGTCGCGTTGAATGGGGTCATCCACAGCTCGCCTTGGTTGGACCCTGAGAGGGCGGGTTCGCTGATGCTGCGCCTCCCCAGTGCCGAGCTCCAAGCCACCTACACGGAGATCGTTACTTCTCGGTGGGCGGCCCGCGACCCCGCAGGGGCGGCCGCATGGACCGCCACCCTTTCACCCGGGCCCAATCAGGACCGGGCAGCGGCGGCGATCATGTATGCGATACAGAACCAGCCGGTAGATGCGCTCGCATGGGCATCAGCGGTGACCAATCCCCAGCTCCGCTTCGAGTCAGTCAAGACCCTCGTCACAGCCTGGGCCATGGCTGATCTCGGCGTGGCAGAACGGCTAGTCGGGGACGCGCCGGTCACCGCCGAGCAGAGGAGAGCCCTGGAGGCTGTGCTTGCCAGCACTCCGCAGGCGCGGCGTGAGGGGAGAGGGCGATGATGCAGAAGCGCTTCTTCGCGGTTCCTGCGCTCGCAGCGCTCGCAGGTTTCACGATCGGACTGACTGCGACATTCCAGCGCGGGGATCGTGAGCGGCACTCGCCCGGCAGCGAAAGCTCGGGAGTGGCGCAGGGTGCCTTGGGGTCGAGTGCACCCGCATCCATGGTGTCGACGCCGCCCGACCTTCAGCCTCGAGTTGCGAGCCTGCTGAGCGCGGCCCGCTCGGCGGGGGCAGGCTCTGCTGCTGCTGTGGAACTCCAGAGGATGGTGGATCGCTGGCTTCTCGCGGAGCCCATCGCATGCATGATGTGGCTGCACGACCGCGGTGCCTCTGGCCTTGTGCCCCGAGCGTTGTTTAAAGATGCTTTCGCTTCGGCGTTCCAAGGAGATCTGACGCGAGCCGTCCAGGCGGGCGCGGAGATTGGTGATCCTGTCTTGCGAAGCGCGTGGCTCCGGGCGGCGTTTGCGGTGGCCCAGGAGACTGAGCCCGCGCACGCACTGAAGCTGGTCACCGCTCTCACCCTGCCCATGCAGATGGAGATCGCCCAAGAGGTGATCTCCGCCTGGGCCGGACAGGATGGTCCCGCAGCTTGGGCGGCTGTGGTGGGCGGGCAGCGACCATACGACGCTGCGCTGGCGGACGAAGGGCTGCAGGCTTGGGCGAAAGCCGACCCGGTCGCGGTGGAGCACTTCGTACGGCATAAGCTGGCAGATCCCACGCGGGGGAAGGAAAGGTCTCTCTTTCGCTCCGCGCTGCGGGCTCTTGCCAGGAAAGACGCGTCGCAGATCGTTCTTCGCTCACTTGCGGGCGCTGCTCGGGATATGCATTCGCAGGAGATCTGGATGGATGCGGTCCGCACTTCAGCGACCGGCGATCTCGACGCCGCGCTTCAAACGATCGAGCGGGAGCCGAGAGGCTTGCTGCGCGATGCAGCACTGGGCGAATTCGCAAAGGGGGCAGTCCAGACCAATATCGACCGAAGCTTAGAGATCGCCGAGGTCCTTCCTTCATATGAGAGCCGAAGGGCGGTATTTGCCTCGGTCACGAAGCATCTCATCGCGGACGCATCCCGACCGGAGCAGGCAGCCACTTTGGCGCAAAGTCATGCCGATCCGCTGCTTCGCGTCAATCAGATGGATTTGGTCACGGCCGAATGGCTGCAGAAGGATCGCATTGCCTTCCTGCAGTACGTCCTCTCTCGCCCGGACCCGGAGAGAGCGCAGTGGCTAGATGGGCTTCCTCGAATGGTGGGTTTCGTTTCGAAGCCCCGCGCTTCCCGAAGACCTGCTATAAGTGAGGCGCAACGCGTGCACTTGCATCGAGAACTGACCGTACGCCTGCCGCCTGACAGGTTGGCAAAGACGATGGATAATTTACTCGGTGGTTGAGTGTTTACTCGGGCATTCGCACTCGAATCTATGTTCGATGGCTTCCTCTTCTTCATTGGTCGACCTCTAAGACCTGAGGCTGCTCACCGCGACAGCCCCGCCTCGTACACGAACCAGCTCGGATTTAGGCTTCCGAGTGGCTCGCAGAGCTTGTCGAGTTCTGCAGCTGGGCCGTGGACCTCTAGTCGCGCGATCGCAGAGAGCTGGAGGGCCTTCTCCAGCGTCGCGCCGACGTTCTGCAGATGGGTGAGCACGCCGTCGGCATCGGTGTAACCTTCGCGGCAATTTACAATATCCCCATTGATCGTGAAGTCGTAGAAGAGGTTCTTCGGCTCGCTGGAGGTCTGCTCGATGAACGTCGGCAGCAGGGCTTTAAAGGCATCGAGCTGTCCCGTGTTTACCTGAAAGTAGGGGACGAGCGTCACAAAGCGGGAGAGATGGGCCATGAAGTGAGACTGAGTGGAACGAGTGCGCTTTGCCAGCGCGGAGACATCAGTGCGACATGGCAGCTGCGGGCTGGGGAAGCACTTCCCTCAAACCTTGGACGAGATCAGCTACGTCTCCGGCGCGGATTTCAGTCACGCCCGGAATACTAGCGAGCCCGCACGCAGTTGATGCGATCACCGGTACACCGGAAGCGACTGCTTCCAGTAGTCGGCGAGGGTGATGCTCTACGAACGCGGGCAGGACCACGGCATCAATTCCATTCAGCCAATGATGAGGATCGGGTTGCACCAGGCATACTCCCGACCAGAAGTCCGCGCCTTCGAGGAACCCCCCAAGGCAAACAACCTCCAGCCCGAGACGACGCGCAGCTTCCCGGACCTCATATGCGCCTTTGCGGCAGAGTGTGGAGGCGGGGAAGACCACGCGACACCCGTCTCCTCGCTGTGCGATCCGTGCAGCGGGAAGGTGCCACGGCGTGAGAGCCGCCCGACTCCCCGCGAGTTGGGCGATCACCGAGTGGGGCGTGATCCAGCGGTCGGCTGCCGCGAGCGCCTCCGCCTCCGTGGCCACGAGTTCCTGGGGAGCCTGGAAGTCCGAGCAGGTCGTCGACTCCGGGTGCATGGTCGCGGCCTGCTTCAACGCCGCGTGCAGTGAATCCAAAGGGAGTCGCGACATCAGTACATCAAAGGTCCGGCCGCCGAGGACCCCTTCGCGCCAAAGAAAAGGCAGGAGATTCTGGGCAATTAGCAAATGGGTGTGTGTTGCGCGCAGCCTTCTGGCATAGGCTCGCGCGAGCTTCTCGTCCCATACGAGTAGCGCTTGTTGCCGCGCCGCGCCTTGTTCCCGCAAGCGGCGCATGGCGCGGCCGCGCCGGAGCGTGAGAACGGTGGCGCTTCGCACTCGAGAAAAGCCTGCGTCAGACCATTGGTAGTTGGCTTTGCGGAAGCGCTCGCCGTCCATTGGTCGGCAAAGGAAAGCGCCGGCGTACTCCTCGCGTTTTACCAAGGCACCCCATTCCGGCTGCCAATCGTCGACCAGCACCGCGGTATGCTCCTCGCCTACTGCAGTGCCGTCGTTCTCCGAATGGCGAAAGCAGCTGTTTATCCCGCAGGTCGCGCAGGAATTTAGATGCGTAGCACCAGCGCCTTGGGCAAGCAAGGGCGGCGAAGGTGCACCGGATTCGGCAGCCTGCTCCACCGCAAGGACACGAACAATCAAATGTTCGGAGGTCAGCCGCACCTCCAGCCGCCATGGAAAGGGTGCGCGCAGCCGCAGGTCCACATAGTTCCAGAAGACCGTCGCATCTCGTCCAACTCGCGCCAATGGACCAACACCCGGATTGCTGTGTGCATGCCGTTCCACGACTTCCAACCCAGCCGCCAGAGCCGCGTTGTAGATGGCGCCGGAGAGCAGGCAGAGTCCACCGCCCACGTTGGGAATGAGACAGCCTTCACGAAGTTCGCGCCCCACCGTGTATCCGCGTAGGCGAGTGGCGCGGCCAATTTGCCGCCAGAAGCTGAGTACTTCGCCCGCTGGAACCTCAATGCCGTGAAGGGATCGCGCAGCAACCCGGAGATTCTGAACCTTGCCAAGCTGGAGCAATCGTTCCTGCGGGGCAGCGCTTTCGTGCCATAGATCCGCCCGCCACTCCCCCCGGCAGACGGCTGCCTCAATGCGGACGCTTGGAGTGTAGCGCGCTGGACGCTGCCGCTGGTCGAGGAGCCAGCGGCGGAGCTGGAAGCAGGTCGCCTTCATGCGGAAAACGACCGCGCCCTGCCACGTTGGGAGCTTCTCTTCCAGATGCGCAGTGCCATTTCCAAGCGACTTCACGGCGAAGTTGTACACCTGTCCCGTGGTGCAATGACATCCTGGATCTTCACAGATGCCACTTCGTCGAGGTCCCAAAAGAGACTTGTCGCCCGCCCGGTCATCCGGCAGACAAGTCCACGCTTGTTCCCCCCGAGTCTTCGCCCGCGTCCCGTGGTGCCTGGTCCCGGATGGAAACAGGCATTCCCGCGCCTCTCATGAACCTCACTTCAAAGAACAACTTCCCGAAAATCCATAACGCCATGTGGCCTGGCCTGGTCGGTAAGGGTCCAGATTCCGAGCCCGCCTTTGACCTGGATACGATGCTCGACTTTACGGCCAACGCGCAGGTCGATGGAGTGAAGTTCGATGGAGTGGATCTCTTCCTATTCGACCCGCATATTTCGATCGACGCCTCAGACGACGACATCAAGCGGGTTGCCGATAAGGTCTCCGCGAAAGGCTTCGTCGTCGGCTCAGTGGTTGCCCCTGTCTGGGGACCGACTGGTGGCGGCTCGGCAATGGGATCGGAAGAGGATCGGAACAAATTTGTCGAGCAGGTGCGCAAGGGGTGCCGGATTGCCAGAAAGCTGAAGGAGCTCGGCGTACGCCCGTACGGGGTCGTGCGGATCGACTCGTCGGCGGGCGTGTCGGACTGGGATGCCAATCCCGAAGGGGGCAGCAAGCTGATCGCTGAGACCTGGAGCCGAGCCTGTGACGTGGCTGAGGAGCATGGAGAGAAGCTCGCGGCGGAAGGCGAAATCTGCTGGGGCGGGATGCACTCCTGGCGGGAAATGGTGAGGCTGCTCGAGATGGTGAACCGGCCGCAGACGCTCGGGTTTCAGGCGGACATGGCGCACACCCTTCTCTACGTGCTCGGCTACAACCGCGAGCAGGACCGCATCGTGCCGGAGGGCTTTAACTGGGAGCCGGCCGTTAAGGAGCAGGCACTACGAACGCTCACTACTGCGCTTCGCCCCTGGACGATCGATTTCCACGTCGCGCAAAACGATGCCACGGTGAAGGGCTCCGGCTCGCATGATAAAACAGGGCGGCATTGTCTCCCGGATGATCCGAATGGGAAGCTTGAGATCGCGAAGGACGCTGGCCATTGGCTGCGTGGGGATGACGGTGAATTAACCAAGCAGCTGCGCCATATCTGCTGGGACGGATGCATGTTCTCCAACGAGACAATGCAGAAGCCGGAGACATGGAAGAGTATTCTCACCGCGATGATCTCGGTGCGGAATGCGCACGGCTGGCAGGAGTAAGGAACACCAAGCCGATACTTACAATGAGCAACAAAAAACCTCTGAACATCGGCATCGTCGGCTACGGCTTCATGGGCCGAACGCACGCGAATGCCTTTCGGAAGGTCGGGAACTTCTTCGATCTTCCTTTCCAGCCGGTGATGAAGGCGGCCTGTGGGCGCGATCAGGCAAAGCTGAAGGAGTACTCCGAGAAGTGGGGCTGGGAGACTACCGAGACCGACTGGCGGAAGCTAATCGAGCGCAAGGACATCGATGTCATCGATATCTGCACGCCCAACGATTCGCACGCGGAGATCGCGATTGCTGCAGCCAAGGCGGGCAAGATGGTGATGTGCGAGAAGCCGCTCTCGATGGATGGACCGCAAGGCGAGGAGATGGTCCGAGAGATCGAGGCGGCAGGCGTCCCGAACATGGTGTGGTACAACTATCGCCGCGTCCCAGCGGTGACACTGGCCAAGCAGCTGATCGACGAAGGCAAGCTCGGACGCATCTTCCACTATCGCGCGAAGTTTCTCCAGGACTGGACGATCAACGCGGAGCTTCCACAAGGCGGCGCCGGGCTCTGGCGGCTCGATGCAGCAGCGGCTGGAAGCGGCGTGACCGGCGACTTGCTGGCTCATTGCATTGATACAGCGCTCTGGTTAAACGGCCGGATTAACGATGTGTCAGCCATGACAGAGACGTTTGTGAAGGAGCGTACACATACGGCGACCGGGAAAGTAGAGAAGGTGGGGATCGACGACGCGTGCGCCTTTCTAGCGCGCTTCGACAACGGTTCGCTCTCAACCTTCGAATCCACCCGCTATGCCCGCGGACACAAGGCGCTCTACACCTTTGAGATCAACGGCGAGAACGCCTCGATCGCGTGGGATTTGCATGATCTGCACCGGTTGCAGTATTTCGACTATCGCGATGCGGGCAATGTCCGGGGATGGCGGTCGATCCACGTGACTGATCCCGATCACCCGTACATGGGGAATTGGTGGGTGCCTGGCTTGCAGATTGGCTATGAGCACACCTTCGTACATCAAGTGGCAGACTTTCTCCTCGGTATCGGCTCTGGAAAACCAGCAGCGCCGACGTTCCGCGACGCACTTGAAACCCAGTACGTCTGCGATGCGGTACTCTCCTCCGCTCGGGATGGGCAGTGGAAGAAGGTAAAGCACGCAATCTAAGCGACGGTATGAACTTGAGCGTTTCACCCGGTAGGGCGTGGTTCCTGATCGCGTCGGTCTTGCTCAGCACATCATCAGCAGAGGCGGCTGACGACTGGCCGCAGTTTCGCGGACCCGGCCAGCAGGGCTGGGCTGCAGATGCGAAGGTGCCAATCAAGTGGACCGAGACCGAGAACGTAAAGTGGAAGACGGCACTGCCAGGCGAGGGATGGTCTTCCCCAGTAGTTGCTGATGGCCGAGCGTGGATGACCACTGCGCTGGAGGAGGGTGCCTCCCTGCGGGCACTCTGCGTGGATGTGCAGACTGGAAAGCTGCTGCACGACGTGGAGGTCTTCCGTCCAGACGTGGTCCCGCCAAAACACCGGCGCAACTCGTATGCGTCCCCGACGCCCGTCCTTGCGGGTGGAAAGGTCTACGTCCACTTCGGCACAGTGGGCACGGCGTGCCTCGACGCGACTACTGGTCGCAAGCTCTGGGAGAACCGCGAACTGCAGGTCGATCACCAGAATGGACCTGGAGGTTCTCCCGTTCTCTACAAGGACAAGCTGCTGATCACCTGCGACGGAGTGGACGTGCAGTACGAAGCAGCGCTGGATGCCACGACGGGCAAGGTTGCTTGGAAAAGCGAACGGTCGGCCATGCCCGATCTGCTCAAGCTGCCCGCCGACATGCGCAAAGCCTACGGAACGCCTGTGATCGCAACGCTTGAGGGCCGTCCGCAAAGTCTCACAACCGCCTCTAATCGGCTCTATTCGTACGATCCAGCAACCGGCAAGGAGCTGTGGTTTGTGGACTATCCGCGTGGTTTCTCGAATGTACCGCTGCCGGTAACCGATGGAAAGATCGTGGTCATCAGTACTGGTTTTAATAAAGCGGAGATGTGGGCGATCCGTGTCGGCGGTGCAAGTGGCGATGCGACCCAGACCCACGTGCTCTGGAAACAGAACGCTGGCGCGCCCGACCAGCCATCGCCGCTGCTCATCGGCAACCGGCTCTACATGGTGAGTAGCAATGGAATCGCGTCATGCCTGAACACTGCTGACGGCGAGATCATCTGGAAGGAAAGGATCGGCAGCGATTTCGCGGCGTCACCAGTCTATGCAGGTGGCCGCATCTATCTCTGCGACACGGCTGGCCTCACAACCGTGATCGAGCC
This sequence comes from Spartobacteria bacterium, assembly GCA_031389825.1. Lineage (GTDB taxonomy): Bacteria > Verrucomicrobiota > Verrucomicrobiia > Chthoniobacterales > Chthoniobacteraceae > JANMSW01. The sequence continues at coordinate 108,791 of JANMSW010000039.1, read as the reverse complement.
GGGTGATACCTTCAAGATGCTGGCGAAGAACCAACTAGAGTCAGGCTTCATGGCCTCACCCGCAGTCGTGGGCAATGCGCTCATCCTGCGGACGAAGTCGCACCTTTACCGAATCGAAAAGTAGAAGGGATGCTAAGCTTTGAGAGCGGGCGCTCGACGAGCCAGTACGTGGCGGTTGCGATTGCGGCCGTCCCACCGAGGAAGACGGCCCATCTCATAGCCAGAGGAAGGGCGAGCGTCTCTGCGTAATCGAGTACGAAGGGATGCCACAGATACACGCTGTAGCTGACCAGACCTAAAGAGCGGAGCAGGGGGGTGGCGAGGATCCTGCGAATCCACCCGCGACCGAGCAGCACACAGAGCAGGAAGATTGACCATAATGCGGCGAAAACGCCGAGATCGCCGGGCAGTTTGCCAATCTTCTCTCCACCGAAGATGATGACGTAAACGCTAGGGATGCGGATCAGTGCAGCCGCCAGGCAAGCAATTGCCACTACGTCAAACCAAGTGCTGTATCTATCGAGAGTCCAGCTGCGACGCACCATTGTGGCATAAAGGAGTCCGGCTCCAGAGCCCGCGAGAAACACCCACAGATAATCGGAGAGCCAGACGCTCTCGTTCATCGACCAGACGGTCTCGAGGAATCCTCCTATGAAGTACAGAATCGTTGCGATCGCAATCGACGCACCGACCCCGCTCTTCCAATAACCATCAAAAACAAGTCGGCTAAGGACAACGACCACGGGAAGGATGAAGTAATACTTCACCTCTACTGCGATCGTCCAGAAGTGCGCCTGTCCGTCGCGCAGGAGTAGATGGTTTGCGACATCCGCAGAACCGAAGTCAGGCTCTACCCATGCCATGACCACGAGAACCAGGGCGTAGAGCGGAACAATCCGGGCGATTCGTCGTACTACGTAGTTCAGCCAGGTAGCGGGATGCGCGAGATTCTCCCTGGGCTGGATGAAGAAGAGGTACGTGAGCAGGAATGCGCTCAGTACGAAGAAAAGGAGTACCCCGAACAGTCCTGCACGATCGAGATCAAACCCCGGCCAAGGCTGAATCCCTTTGGAGTCCGCTGTGTGGTCAGCGAGCACGAGAAGTACTGCGAGTCCTCGCGCGCCATCCAGAGCAGGAAAGCGGCGTGGTGCCGGTGCGGCTCGTGAAATCAAGCGCTCACCGTACGCGCCGCTGCGTTGCTGTCAAAGAAGGGCGCCAACCATGCCCGCACCGCGCTTCAGGACGCCGGAAGGAACACTGTGAACTTCGTTCCTTTGCCGAGTTCACTCTTGAGGTGGATCGATCCGTTCACGGCTTGGACCAGCCGTTTAACAATGGAAAGGCCGAGGCCGGTTCCCTGGTCCGGCGTTTTCGTGGTGAACTGCTCGCTGAAGACACGCTGAAAGTTCTCGGGGGAGATCCCAGGGCCGGTATCGCTCACTACGAGCCCAACAAGTGGTGGCGTGCTCACAAATCCAGAGCGGTTGATGAAACGTTCCGTCGGGCTATCCACAAAACGGGATGGATCGATGGGCACCTCCAGCAGGAAGGCCCGCACTTCCACGGTGTGGGGAGTGTTCGACGATTGAAGCGCGTTGATCGTGAGGTTGAGCAGGATCTGTAGGAAGTCCGTCCCATTCACCCGCGTGGTGATTTCCGCCTGTGGTTCGTGGACGAGGAGAGTGTGCCCAGCTGCTGCGGGATGACGAACGAGCAGTTCGCGAAGATCTTTTAAAGTCTGCAGGACGCTCGAAGTGCTGCTCTCCACGGCCTCGCGATTTAGGAATCGCAGGTAGCGCCGGGAGATCTCAAAGCATCTTCCGACCTGGCCATTCAACGAGCGCAGGTCATCCTTCATCGACTCAAGTTCCGCACCCTCGACCCGAGTGGCATCGCGCATCGCCCGGTTAATTAAGTCTATGAACCCGTAGATGACGGTAAGCGGGCTATTGATGTCATGCAGCACGCTGGCATAGATCTCGCCCCGAGTCCGCTCGATCTCCTCCTTAAGCTGCTGCTCCTCAAGCAAGGTTCTTAGCTCCAGCAGCTGACCTGCGTTCTTTTTGAAGCCAATCGCCGCGCGATGCTTCTCCACCGCCCGCGACACAGCCGCGCGCATTGTTGGAATGTCGAAAGGCTTGTTCAGATAGTCACTGGCTCCGTGCCGCAGAGCCTGGCGCGCAGTCTCCAGGGTTTCGTACGCGGTGAGCATGACTACCTCAATGGATTGATCATGCTCCTTTAGGTGCTTCAGCACTTCGACGCCGGACATTCCCGACATGAGGATATCCAGGACCGCTACATCGATGTGCTGCGCGCGGGCGATGGAGAGGGCCTCTGTTCCATTAGAGGCCACAAAGACGTTGTACTCGTTCTTGAAAACAATCCGCAGCGACTGCCGCGGGCCTTCTTCGTCGTCGACAATCAGGAGGGTCGGCTTATCGACCCCAACTTCCGGTAGCAGACTGGGAAGACTAGAAGCGATATCCAACGGAGAGGGTAAGAGCGTGACTCTGGAAGCGGTAATTTCCATCGGCGACGGTTCCTTGATCTATGGTGCGGCGTGGTCCGTAGGCGTACTGATAAGCCAGCGCCCAATTGAAGTGCTCGAGCTCTTGTCCCACACCAGCAGCGATGATGTGTCGATTGGTGTCGGGCACAATTGGATTGAAGCTCTCATTTGGTACAGAGTTCTCACTGTAAATGTATCCAGCACTGAGGCTCCAGGTCCCAAGCTTGCGGGTAACCCCAAACTCGTAGATGAAGCTCGATTCCCAATTGAAGGGTAGGGATACGTCTGCCGACTTCTGCTGACGAACCGTCACCGTGTTCAGATTATCCCAATCGGTCCAGTCTACGTTGACTTCAAAGTTCCAATCAGGCGTCGGACGGAATGAATAACCAACGACCACGATCTGAGGAAAACGGAAATCCGCCTTGGCGTTCTCAGTCTGGTCGGCGCCGGGGATATCCACGGGAAAGACAATGCCGGGCGCTACTTCGACAGGAACGGTAAAGCCGTCGTACTGCAGCTGCGTATGGCCCTCGAACCTCATCGTGGTGGGGCTACGATAAGTTACGCCGAAGGAGTGCATCCGATGTGGCTGCCAGCGGAGCCCCAGATTGAAGCCAATCGCGACATCGTCACCCTCGAAGCGGAACTTATCACCCGGAGCGAGAACACCCTGTTCCAACTCTGCACTTGCACGATTCACCATGAGACCGGCTGCCACCGAAAGTGAGTCAGTCACCTTCATTGCAATCACCGGATTGATTGTCAGATAGGTAATTGATCCCTTCTTGGCCAAGGTTCGGAAAGGGGTATCGTCAGGATATTCCAGCGCCAGGCCGAAGGGGGCATACGTCCCGAGACCGATCGAGAAGCGCGAGTTTGGAATGCTCCACGTCGCGAAGAAGTTCGGTACATACTGCTGCTCGTACTTGCTGTCGAAAGCAGGCCCAGGCGCATCAAGATCGACACTGACATCGAGCGCAATCGCATAGGTGCCGAGGCGCACCTGCACTCCATCCAGCTGCGTGATGCCGGCGGGATTGTAGTAGATCGCGGATGGATTATCCGCGGTTGCCGCGAAGGCTTCGCCTCGTGCGACTGCAGACGCATCATGGCTGGGGAGACGTGTGCCGAGACCAAGGCTGAGACCTTGGAAGGCAATTGCAGCTGCGGCAAACGATACGAGGAACTTTGGATTCATGCGGCGGGAGGTGATGGTTTGTCACCCGCGCGGAGACTTGCTGCGCACGAGTGTCGCCTCTTAGAGGTGATCACCACGGCTTAAGCAGGACCAGTGCCTACAAAGCCTGCGTTATTTGGCAAGCGCGTTCTGCTTCGTAAGTAGCTTTGTATGAAGTAAGTCAACCGTGCGATGGAAGTGAGATCCGCACAATTCCGCTGCTTTGGCCGGAAGGAATCTCAATTGATCCCTGGTGGCTCTCAATGATTCGCCTGGTAACGGTGAGCCCGAGTCCGAGACCGACATTCCGCGTTGAATAGAATGGTTCGGACCCGCGTGCGGCCGCTTCGCGGGTAAAGCCCTTCCCAGTGTCCCGTACTTCGACATTCAGGACCGCCGCTCCAGTCGAGCTCTCCTCCAGTTGCACGGAGACATTTGGATCATCCGGGTTTGCCTGAAGCGCGTTCAGGATGATCTCCGAGAAGGCGTGGCGTAACGCCTTCGGGTCGCCGTTCACCTTCCACGGCGCCAAGTTGTTGCTGAAGGCGAGCTGCGCCACCTTCTTTCCCGGATGATACGTATGCGCCTCGTGGAAAGCCTCCACGATCAGATCCGAGACTTGCACGGATTCAGGAAAGTCCTTCGTCCACTCCCGGGCGAGAAAGACCATCTGGTTTGCTAGTCGTGAGATCCGCTTCACGCCGGTTGCCAATGCGTTTGAGAGTGATTCCTGGAACTCCGGATCGTCAATGGACTCCTTGAGCAATTGCTGGTGCGTTGAGATCGGCACCAACGAATTTCCGATCTCATGCGCGAGATGCTCAGCCATGGATTTCACGAGCCGCAAGTTTGATGTCTCGATCTCCAGGCGTAGCGCACGCTCGTGCTCCGTGATATCCTCGAGAACGAAGAGCGCAGCGTTGGACTTCGCGGGCGTTTGCGTGATGAAAGGCAGAATCGAGATGCGGAACCACCGCTCCGGGTGTCCCTCAAATTGGTGCTTGAACGGAGCAAGTGCTGTCCCGCTCTTGATTGTACTAAAGGCGAGGCTGCCGAGATGCTGCGGTAGATCGGTGAACTCGAGGCTGCTCTTCGTTGGTCGGTCACTCAGCAGGATTTGCGTGGCGGCCGCGTTGGCGTGGAGCATCGCGAGGTTGCTGCCAATGACCAGGCAGCCTGTGCCCAGCGCGCCGAGGATGTCGGAGACCATCGCGTGATTAGCCTGGAGCTGCGCATGCAGCCAAGAGTTGCGGATGGCTAGGCCGACTTCTTCCAACATGTGGAAGATCACCGCCAGCTCTTCGTTGGTGTAGGGCTCACCGGTCAGTCGTTCATCGAAGACCGCAACTCCGATCAGAGACTGTCGGTCGAGCACCGGGATCGCCACATTCACTCCGAGAAGCTGAAACTCCTTGGAGATCTCGCGGCTTCCTTGCGCATCCCCGCTGCTTGCACGGAGGATCCGCCCTTCCCGGTGGAGATGCCCACCGATGCCACCGCCGAGGGAAAGTGCGAAGTGAGCGAGCACGCTGTGGTCGAGACCGATACAGCAAGCGGAGCGTAACCAGCGATCTTCGGGCGAGAGCGCGGTATCGCTGAGTAGCGCCGTGGGTTTCCGAAGGAAGATGATCGCGCGATTCACTCCGATGACCTCTCGAAGAAGTAGGAGGAACTGTTTCAGCAACGCCTCGGAATCCAGCGAGTGCACGAGCACTCCCGAGAATCGCCGCAGTGCCTCGAGCGCCCGCATTGGCTCGTGAAGTGGCCGCGCCGGCTGGCGTTCAGGAGCCGGGGCAGCGACCAAAGCTTGCTTCACTTCGTGCTCCGGGAAGAGGCGGTGCAGCAGCGTGCTCAGCAGCTTTCCGCGCACCGGCTTAGTCAGGACATTCTCGACCCCGAGCAGGTATGCATCCTCTTCCCAGTCCCATTGCTTGCCCGCAGTGTAGATGAAGATGGGACAGCTCGGCGCGTAGGATTTCACCTCTTCGATCACGCGAGTCGCCCGCGCGTCGTTAAGTTCGAGATCCAGGATCGTCACGTCGATCGCCCCCCTCACGAGCAGGAACTCGGCGTCGCCCACCGCTTCTTTAACGAGCAGCTGGAACTTCCCCGGATCGAGCACCGACCCGAGCGCCGTTCCAAATGATTCCTGACGAGAGATGACGAGGACGGTGCGCATCTACTCGTGGGAAGTGGAGAGCCCGCGCGGAGCGCCCCAAAGTAGGCCAGGTGACGCACTCACGACCTCATCCGCCGAATCCGCAAGCCTCCTCTGGAACCCAGCGGCGCAAACGCCGGAGTCGCAATGCGGATTAATCCCGGGGGAGGTCACCAGTAGGTTATGAATGTTATAGAAAGTCGAAAACAGTGAAAACACGCGCGGACAGCGAAAAACCGTTCACGAACCTGCGCGCGAGGCAGCTTCTGACGCAGATGCTTAGCAATAAGGCTGCCACACGGCGCCTCGAAAGGACGCATCTCGCTGATCTAATTCGCGTGTTACGCCAGCAGGTTTGCTAGCCTGGCGGCCAGCCGAAAGAACGTCCGGCGAGGAGGTGAATGTGAAGGTGTGGCACCGTCTCTCCCGCATCACGCCCATTGTTGATGACCAGTCGATATCCAGTTGCTGCCACGCCCAGCTTCTCTGCAATCAGCCTGGAGGCGATGAGCATTCTTCCGAGCAGAGCCGCGTCTCCGTCCTCTGCTTCGCCGATCCGGGGAATCACCCGCTTCGGGACGATGAGGACGTGAGTGGGCGCTTGAGGATTCACGTCATGTACCGCCAAAAACTCCTCGGTCTCCAAAACGATCGTCGCAGGTACCTCCCGGGCCGCAATTCTCTCGAATATGGTCATGATGTTTCTCTAGCCGAGAGCAAAGTTCACTTCGTTGGAACCCGCCACGAGGGCGGTTTGCTCCCTGACGTAGGAGATGATCTCGGCCTGCAGATGGTCGCAATCCCGGCACCACACTTTTCGCCCCCGCAAGAGCTTCACCGCCGGTTCGAGACCAGAAAGTTCAAAGTTGCACCCATCCTCGCACGCGAGTTCCTGAACTCGGCGGCTTAGCAATTCGAAGAACGCCAGCTCGTACCCAGTTCCCGCCTCCAGCGCGAGGGTGATCAGCGAGAGGCGCACACAGGGACGGCCCGGTAGAAAGTGCTGTGCAATCTCTCCATAACCGATCACTTGCAAGGCGCCTCGCACTGCTTCACCCAGCCGCTCAACAGGAAGCACCGTGAGCTCCCGCTGGTTGCGCAGAAACTCCGCCACACTCTCGGTTACATGCTCGGCCAGCCACCATTGCGGGTAGCCAGCCTTGCGCGCTGCCCGAGTGAGCGATCGGGTGAGCCACTCCCGCTCGAAGGCGACCGCCTGTCCATCGGTCAGCTGGATCAATGGGATCTCGTCGCGTAGGGCAATCATGCGATCAGGAGGAGGTGAGCGATCTCTGAACAGTAAGGGTGCAGGGCAACGCTCATCGGGTGATTCACCGGAAAAGTTCCGGCTGCTGAACGCTTCGTTTCGGTCTTCGTTCGAGCGACTGGATCTCGTCGATAAACTCACCGATGTCCTGAAAGTGACGGTACACGGACGCGTACCGGACGTATGCGATCTCATCGAGAGTGTGCAGATGCTCCATCGCCTTGCCTCCAATAAGATGGGCCGGGATCTCCTTCTCATACCCATTTTCCAGCTCCTGCAGGATCTCCTCCACCACCTTCTCCAGCATCTGCATGCTCACTGGCCGCTTCTCGCAGGCTTTCATCATCCCCGAAAGAACCTTCTGTCGGCTGAAGGGCTCACTGCTGCCATTTCGCTTTAGTACTCGGAGTTCAGCACGCTCGATCTCCTCGTAGGTCGTGAACCGATGCCCGCACTGCACACATTCCCGGCGTCGGCGGATGCTCTTCCCATCCTTGGAGAGGCGGGAATCTACGACGCGGTCGTCGAGAGTCGCGCATTTTGAGCAGTACATCTTGTGGCAAGCCCTGTGGCTTGCGTTGCATTTAACACAACAGCTTGTGGAGTCAACGGATGTTCGCTTCCATAGCGCGAATGAGTGGAATCAGTGAAACGAATTCGTGGCGCCCGCCTTGCCGGGTTCAACGTCGAGCGACTAAGGGCGGGACGGCGAACCCATTTGACGCCTAATTTGACCCTTCATAGGCCCAAGGTTGACCCTCCATAGGCCCAAGTTCGGACCCTCTATGGGTTCAAGTCCGAGCCTCGAAGGCCAAACGCTGAGCCTCCGAGGTTCAACTTTGTACCTTGAGAGGCACGATCGAGAACCTCGGGGGATCGTCCTTTTGTCTGCGAGGCTCGCCGGTCAGCAGAAGACGAACGTCTCCGGAACACGCTATACCGCCCCACCCAGCCGCCCTGCGTCGCGTTCACGGCGAAGGAAGTTTCCAGGCGTCATGATCGGAAGCCCGTAGAAGCCCGATGTCATCAATCCACTGAAATCCGCACGGTCGAGAGTAAGTAAAAGGTCACTCTCGGCTACAGCTGTGAAGAGTACGGGCCGGTCCTTCGCCGCTGAGAAGACCGCCGGCCACGGGAAGGTTAAAACATCGACCGTAATGCTCAGCTTGGGCCTGAGCGTACGCCACTCAAGGCCAGCGGCGAGTGAGAGGCGCTGTTCGACATTTTTCTCGATTTCACGCACGACGTAACGGCTGGCGAGAAGCTGCCAGCCCTGGTCTGGAGCCAAATCAAACACCGCATGGGATGCTCCTGCCGTACGCCCGCATGCAGCCAGGACGACGCTAGCGTCGAGGAAAACCCTCAATCTCCAGCGCGGAACCTCCGCATGTCCTCTTCATCCTCGTTCATCCATCCCTCGAGTTCCTCTGCCGAGTAGAGACGTGGCTCCGGCAGCGGCGAACCTTCGGCCCGGAGCTGACCTGCGACAAAAACTAGCAATTCTAGTTTCTCGCTCGCCGCCAGAGATGTGACTGCAGCTTCAATCTCTTCGAGGTTGCTCATAGGCCATCTATCGCTGCATCTACCAGCTTTGGCAATCGGTGCTCAGACCTTGGCCTTGGACTTTGGAGCCGCCTTCGGCTTCGCGGCTTTCGCACCCTTAGCCCCGGGTGCTTTCTTCTCGCGTGGCTCAAACTCGAAACCGACCTTCCCTTTCTCCGCAAGGACAAGATAAGCCGAGAACGGGCGACCCTTCTTGCTCACGAAGCGTGGGAGGAAGTCGGTCTTGCCTGTGGCCAGAAGCTTGGCCACCTGCTCGCGGAGGATCTCCTTCTGGAGAATCGTTTTGCCCATCCGAAAGGTGCAGGCCTTGGAGTGCGCGTGTTCGCATTGGAACGAAGTGGCCATCTCGAAGACCTGGCCGGTCGGGCAGACCGGGCACTTGCCTACCGGCTCTGGGACCAACGGCACCGGTGCTTCGGCTCCTTCGGCGGAGTCCTGTTCAAAGTCGAACTTCTGCTTGAACTCCTCACCGCCAAAAGTGACGACCGCCGAGAATGGGCGCCCCAGCTTCGAACGGAACCCCTCCAGCGGACCGACGCGGCCGGTATTGATCAGCTGCGTAACCTCTTCGCGTTCGAACTCGCGGGCAGCCATCATCTTCCAGACGATAAGCTTGCACCCGGGGCACTCGAAAGTCCGGAACGTCTCGTTAAACGACGTTGCCCCGCATCGTGGGCAGGTGGCATCGAGTGCGATGTACTTACCGAGTACCTCTTTGCCCATTCCGCCGCGGATTTTGTCCACGATCTCCGTCGTCAGGTCACGGATCTGCCCCATGAACTTTTCGCGCGAGAGTTCTCCACGTTCCATCTGCTTCAAGCGAAACTCCCACTCGCCGGTTAGCTCGGGCTTGGTGAGATGCTCGGCATGGAGATCGCGCAAAAGGGTAATCAAAGAGAGTCCTTTCGCCGTGACGATCAACTCCTTCCCCTGGCGCAGGAGATAGCCTTCATCGATCAACCCCTCGATGATCTGCGCACGAGTCGCGGGTGTCCCGAGACCTCGCTCACTCATGGCTTCGCGGAGTTCCTCATCGTCCACGAGCTTGCCCGCGCCTTCCATGGCGCTCAGCAGCGTGGCCTCGGAGAAGCGAGCTGGCGGCTTGGTTTCACTCTCCTTGATCTCGATGTGCTCGACTGCGGCGATCTCGCCGGGAGTGATGGGGACAATCGCACGATCGCTCTCGCCATCGGTCTCGGAGACACGTCCGTACACTGCGAGCCAGCCAGGATCCACGACGATCTTGCCCTCGGTCTTGAATGCCTCGCCCTCGATGCGGGTAATGCGGGTGGTTAACTCAAACTGTGCAGAGGGATAGAAGACCGCGATGAAGCGGCGGGCCACCATGTCGAAAATCTTCTGTTCGCGCTCGTCGAGGTTCTTGGGCGCCGTACCGGTCGGAACGATCGCAAAGTGATCGCTGACCTTTGCGTTGTTGAAGATGCGCTTGTTCTGACGAACCCAGCCCTGGCCGAGGGCATGCGAGGCGTGCTTCGCAAGGGAGGGATCCTGAAAGGTGCCCAGAACGTTCTGCGCAGTCGCGAGATGGTCCTCTGGGAGGTAGCGGGAATCCGTTCGCGGATAGGTGAGCGCCTTGTGCTTCTCGTAAAGCGCCTGCGCGATCTGCAGGGTCATGCGCGCAGGGAAGCTGTAGCGCTGGTTGGCCTCGCGCTGCAGCGTGGTGAGATCGTAGAGGAGGGGAGGAGCCTGGCTGGAGGGCTTCTTTTCCTCCTCAACGGTGCCGCTCTTGCCATCGCACTTCGCCTTGATCTCCGCAGCCTTTGCGCGATCCCAGATGCGCTCGGCCTTGCCGTCTTCCTCTGCTCCCTTGCGGGAGAAGCTCTCGTCCAGCCAACGGCCGCGGTATGAGCCGGCATTGACTGCGAAGTCACCGAAGACCTCGAAATAAGTCTTCGGCACGAAGATGCGAATCCGCTCTTCGCGCTCGGCAAGAATGGCGAGCGTGGGCGTCTGGACGCGACCTGCGGTGGTCTTCTGAAAGCCGCCCACAGCGGCGGTGTTGAAGGCGGTAAGCGCGCGGGTGGAGTTGATACCCACCAGCCAGTCGGACTCTGAGCGGCTGGTCGCAGCGTCCGAGAGCGGAAGCATTTCTTCATCCGAACGCAGCCGGGTGAAGGCAGTTTGGATGGCTTCCGGCGTCATCGATTGCAGCCAGAGGCGTCGGATCGGCTTCTTCACACCGATGGCCTTGATGATATTGCGGAAGATCAGCTCGCCTTCGCGACCGGCGTCGCAGGCATTGATCAGCGCGTCGACATCCTTGCGCTTAACCAGCTTGCGAAGCGTGCTGAGGCGATTGGCGTTTCGCTCGATCGGGACAAGTGCGAAGTCCGGCGGGAGTGATGGGAGGTTCTCAATCTTCCATTTGCCACGGGCCGGCTCGGAACCTTCCGGGGCAGCGAGTTCGAGCAGGTGACCTACTGCTGAGGAGATTACGTACTGATCGTTTTCGAAGTAGTCGCCGTGTCGTTCGAACTTTCCGAGGCAACGGGCGAGATCCTGAGCCACGCTGGGTTTCTCTGCAATGACGAGCGTCTTGGACATGCTTGGGCGGGGGACTTAGCTGCAAACTGTTGCGGAGAATACTAAAATCTTTAGAACGTCAATCCGAAGCTCTGGGCTGGCCCGCTCGCAGATACAGCTTACGAAAGCGCCATCGCGAAGGCGTTAGATCCCAAGGGTCGGTTGGACTTTCACGAACCGCTGACCGGGGAGTTGCTTCACCATTCGCTTCATTTCCAGGGAGAGCAACGTTGAGAAAACCTTCCCTGCTGGGAGGCCACAGCGCCCGATAATTGCGTCCGTCGTTGATTCGCCATCGATGGCGTCGAGGATTGCTGTCTCTTCAGGAGTTGAAGGAAGTGAGGCGGGCGACGAGGGCAGGGCGCGCTCTGGGAAGAGACTCTGCAGGTCTTCGAGAATGTCGCCGGCACTGCTGACCAGTTTCGCGCCTTGCTGGATGAGGCGATTGGATCCGGCCGAAGTGGGGCGATCGATTTGACCAGGAACCGCGTAGACTTGACGGCCTTGCTCCAGCGCCTGGTTTGCGGTGATGAGCGCGCCGCTGTTCAAACCCGCCTCCACGACCAGCGTCCCTGAACCCCAACCTGCGACGATCCGGTTGCGGTAAGGAAAGGTTTCGCGACTCGGTGGGAAGCACATCGGGAACTCGCTGACCACGGCGCCCGATCTGGTGATCTTCTCCGCGAGACCTTGGTTCTCGGGAGGGTATAGCTCCATGAAGCCCGACCCGAGCACAGCCACGGTGCGCCCCTGCGCTGCCAGTGCGCCTTGATGCGCCGCAGTATCGATACCTCGCGCAAGTCCGCTCACTACGGTGAGCCCAGCGTAAGCGAGTTGGAAGGAGAGCTTCTTCGCTGACTCCAGACCGTAGTGGCTGGTCTTCCGTGAGCCGACAACGCCGATCGCATGCTGGTCGCGCTCGGTCAGCTGACCCCAGACGTACAGCAGGATTGGCGGATTGTAGATCTCGCGGAGATGGCGCGGGTACTCGGGATCAGACTCGGTGATCACCGAAGCCCCAAAGGTGGCGATGCGCGCGAGTTCGCCAGCCAGGTCGACGTGATCTTCCCATGACGCGAGGGACGCCGCCAGTTCCTTGCCAATTCCGTTTACCGCCTGAAGCCGGTCTGACCTTGCACCCAGGATACTCTCGGGAGTTTCAAATACTTCCAGCAGCTTGCGCAATCGCACAGGTCCCATGTTCGGCACCATGTTCAGGGCGATGCAGGCCTCAGTATGCGTCACGTCGATGAAAGTAGCGGGCGGTGCAAATAAGAAGGCCCGCGCGGCAGCTGCCAGCGCGGACCTTCCGAGACTTAGTGGTGGGGACTAGAGCTTTCCGCCGCGCTTCACGAAGTCGCCCTTCTCCGCTTGCTGGGCCACTTCGAGATCATTGGTGACCTGTTTGTCCTTAACCTCGAAGTCAGAGCCATCCGCAGTCACCTTCATCCGTCCGTCCTTCATGCGTTGGAGCAGCTTAACCTGTTCGCCGGGGTTGATTGCACGGACTCCACTCGGCGTCTCGAAGCTAACGCGATCCAGCATGTAGAAGACACCAGGAGGTGCGACCTTCTTCTGGCCCTCGGGGCCGTCAGGAATTTCAATCTTCGACTGGAAGGTTGGGGCGGGGGGAGTTGTTGCCGTTGGTCCGCCCGACGAATCTCCAGATTCTGCGTCTGGGTTCACCTTCTCCGTTAGAGACGCGAGCTTCTCGTCCAGCTCCGCCTTGTTATCGAGGTAATAGTTATAACCGAAGTATCCGACCGCCGCGAGCACGATCACAGTCAACAGGAAGCGCATATTATTGTGTACCGTTCCGATGCAAACCACTGCATCACCATGGCCTTTCGGACGCTAGGGAGCGCTTGTAAGTTTGTAAAGGGCGACTATTATGAAGGAGAAACAACTATCGGCACCGCCTTCGGAGTCCGCCAGTAATCGGGGAGGTTGGGCTTTGTCGCCCGAAGGATTTCGAGGATTGCCTGCCGGTCCGCAGTGGTAAGGCGGGCGAACTGCGCGTCGGTATCCTGTCCAATGAGGATGCTCCAGAGCCGCTCAAGGATGATCTCGCGGATGCCGGTGGGCAGTTCATCAAAGGCGGGCGAGTAGATCAGGTAGCTGCATGGGTACTTGAACATGCGCGTTCGAAAGTCCAAGTCTCGGAGCGAACGTCCTTCAGCATCGCGGATCGCGGTTCTCTCGAAGTCTGCAACAAACGCCGCGTCGCCTGAGATCGGAGAAGTAAGCGGCACTTCCTCGGTGAAGAGGAGGTAGCGAAGGAAGGCATTCACCTGGTTCTTCAAGTAGCGGACGTGGCCATACATCTCCATCATCGCCGCCGCCTCAAAGCGAAGACGGGTGATATAATTGTGCATGTGAGCCTGGTGCTCGAGAACCATGAGCGCAACGATATCGCTGGTAGGCCGGAGCTGACTCACGGTGGGGAAGTACTCACTCAACTCGGCCACCTCGCCGCCAACGTTTAGCTCGGTCTCGTGACGAGCGTACGCCTCCGCACCAATCAGGTTGCCTAGGTGCGACTGTCCGCCCTGCTTACCCGTCACGTACCAACCTGCCCAGCGCTCAGCGAGCGGAGTGCAGTGGTTAACCTGTTCGGTCTCCCTGGCAGTCTGAAGTTCACCTGCCTCGTCGGTCGCAATCGAGCGAAGGATCGGACCGGGTACCCCGAGGCTCCGCGCAGAGCCGTGGCAGCGCATGCAGTCGGCGTCGCGAACAAACTTCGGCTTGCGAACCTTCTCCTGCTCCAACGTGTAGAAGATCGAACCCAGCTTCTGGTCAACGGAGGCGATCTCGAGCACAGGTGCTCCCGGGATGAACCCGAGGTAAACGTCGTCATTGAAGAACAATGCTCTGGGATTGGCCGGGCTGATCAGCTTCCGCTGCATGGAGGTCTTTGAGAATACCAGCGTCTGGGAGGACTGCGGGATCCCCAATGCTGCGAGCAACCCGGGGAGGTAGCCGTGCTTCTCATCCCACTCGAGCTTCACCTCGCCGGTTGCGATCCGCTCCTGGAGCTTCGCGACCGGATCGCTAGGCGTCGCCTCAGAGTAACGGATGGGAGGCTCGTCGAACGGGAGTGAGTGAGTGGAGCCCTGAAAGTCCTCTGCACGAACCGTAGGAGGAACGACCAGAAGAGAAAGCGCGATGGGGAGTAAGCGCCAGGGAACGGCCAGCATCATCCCATCTAGTTCACGAAGAATGGTTTCGCTAGGTAGAATCCTGTGCGGCGCGCTGAAGATCCTCCAAGATCGACCGGCGATGTTGGATAGAGAGGGAGTAGTGCCCCTCATTCTCCATGAGGCGCAACTCAGCGGAAGGTATTCTCTCTGCCAGCCTCTCCGCGAGTGTCCAATGGAAGCTCCGATCTTCGCGTCCGTGCCAGATCCGAACTGGGCAGGTAATCTCCTCAACGGGAAAGTCCCATGGATTCGCGTAGACCTCGGCGTCGTCCACCACGCCTGCGGCCGAGTCTCGCCAAGCTTCCCGGTAGCACGCGAAAGTTCCTTCGAAGACATCGGCCTTGGTAAGCGCCTTCGCGTCCGAAGGGGCGGCGAGGCGCAGAAGAATAGGCCACGCCCATCGGGGAGGCCGCAGCGTGAGCAACAGCCGGGCGAACCCGAAGGCACGTCGCACGGCTCGTGGCTGCTGCCGATGTGCCTGAAGCAACCAGCGATAGATCGGAAAGAGCGCGTGGTGATCGACGTCTGGCCCAAGCGGCGGCGCACCTGAAACTACCACCGCCGCACGGACGCGCGCACCGAGCGCCCACGCTGTTGCCAGCGTATAGGGACCTCCGCCTGAGACGCCGAGGATAGCAAACCGATCGATGCTGAGTTGATCCATCATCTCAGCAACCAGCGGCGGCCAATCCATCAAACAGCGTCCCGTCTGAGGCGAGGAGAGTCCAATCCCTGGCCGGTCCGGGGACAAGATGCGGAGGCCGAGTTCACGTGCTTCAATGCCAAACCCGGCGCCCTGTAAACGCGAGGCTGGCCAACCATGACAGAACAGCACCGGCTGCCCGTTCGGATCGCCATCTTCCTGATAAGCAAGCCGCCTACCAGAGCGCAGGTTGGCATACTTGACCTCGGTGAAGGCCATTAGTCCCGGTGCACGCTGTTCGGTGAGAAGGCTGGGAGACAAATGGCGATGTACTCCGCGCCCTCGGCCGCGGGCGTGCTGTAACGCACCCACTCGCCCGCATGTGCGATCACTGCCTGCCCCGCCGCGACATCAAGAGATCCATCCCTCGACTCGACCCGCAGCATTCCCCTTAATACGACGGTGTACTCGTCGAACTCCGGCGTTTGCCCCGGCTCCACCCAGCCGCTTGGACTTTGCATGCGCGCTACACTCAGGTGCGGATTTGCGCCGTTCACCCGTCCGACATACTCGTCGATCATCTTTGGCTTGTTACCCGCAGATTCAATTCGAATGGGCGCAGGGATGAGAGTCGGCATATCCGGAAAGGTGAATCGATCGTTGCCGCTCTTCAATCCTCCAAGAGGCGTTCAGAGCCAAACTATCTCTCCCCTACGAACTTCCTCCCGCAGCGTCGTGCTTATGCCCCACTCTTTCCATGCCTCGTAAAACATCGGACACGCCAGCTGCTCTCGAGGAAAAGATGCGCGCCGCACGGGAAGCGTATCGGATCGCGGTTAGAGCGCTGGAGAAAGGGATCAGCGAGATCAGCACGCCTGAGCAGGCCGAGCAGATCCTCGATGAACTCGAACGCGCCAGTATCGATCTCACCGAGGCTGATCTTCAAGCGACGGAGCCGGCGCGATCTCCACGCCAGCGTGCCGCGACGATTGAGCGTGCGGTCGAACTCGCCCCGCCGGGCGAGCGATCCGCCGCCGCAATCGCGGAGACGGCCCGTCAACTTGCTGCCTCACCGCCGGAGGACCGCGCATTTCTCGATGACGCGGTCGGGGAAGCAACTGGCGTGGAAGGGTTCCGCCCCGGTCATACGCTGCCGCCGCCCGAGGTTCGGCGAGGCAGACGCCTGCTGCGAGGCGCGCTCTTTAGTCGCCTGCGTCCGCTGGCCTCGCTCGACGCTGTGCTCTTCATTCAGGTGAACCATCTCCCGCATCCTCGTCTCATCGATGGCTTCATGACCCGGCTCAGCTGGATTATGACCAGTGGGATCGGCTGGATCAGCGTGATCGTGGCAGGGACGATGCAGGATCGAAGGAGGGGAGGTCGCGCTGCCCTGAACGTGCTCCCAGCGCTCTGGCTGGCCACGTACACCGTGGAGTTTCCGATCAAGAGCTTCTTCCGTCGTCGACGCCCGTTTCTCGCACTGATGCGAGCCATCGTCGTCGGGCGAAAGCCCGGGAGCTACTCGTTCCCTTCAGGGCACAGTGCAGCGGCCTTCGCAGGTGCTTCGTTGCTCGTCTGTCACTATCCTCGCCTACGTGCACTTCTGTATGGAACGGCGGCGCTCGTTGGATTCTCTCGCATCTACCTCGGGGCGCACTTCCCTGGTGACGTTCTAGTCGGAGGGCTTGCGGGGACCTTTCTGGCGCGTGTTTATCGCGGAATACTGCGCAGCGTCGGTCGCCGAATCACCCGGTGAGGCTGAGTCGGATTGATTCTTGAATGGCGTATTCGGATTGATAGCTTGGGCACTCGCTTCGAGTCCCTTGTTCCCCTGGCATGCGCAGTTTTCTCCATTTCATTTTCCTCTCGCTTGCGCCTCTCGTCGCCTACGCGCAGCAACCAAATACCCTGACACCCGCTGAGCAGGCCCAAGGGTGGAAGCTGCTCTTTGATGGGAAGTCTGCCGCCGGTTTCCGCGGGCTGCAGAAGACTGACTTTATGAAGGCTGGATGGTCGGTCCAGGACAACGCGCTCACGCTGACCAAGACGATCGATCAATCCGGCAAGCCCACCGGCGGCGATCTGGTGACCGCGGAGCCGTACACTGACTTCGAGTTCGTATTCGAGTGGAAGATGCCCGTCTCCAGCGACTCCGGGATCCTTTATCTGGCGCGTGGCGGGACTGGCCAGAAGCCGACCGGCATGGAGTTTCAGATCGTCGATGATGTGCGTAACCCGGACAGCCTGAAAGGTGGTCCGATCCGTCGGACGGGTGCCGTGGATGGCCTCCTTCCGCCTAGTGAGGACAAGCGGATCATCGACAACAACTGGAACCAGGGTCGCATCCTCGTGCAGGGGAATCAGGTCGAGCACTGGATCAATGGAGGCAAGGTGCTGGCTTACGAACTCGGCAGCCCAGCGCTCATGCAGGCCGTGAAGGCAAGTGGGAAGAAGGTTATGCCCGGCTTTGGCTTCAAGCTACGCTCGCCGCTGGTGATCCTCGACCAGGGGGAGGAGATCGCCTTCCGCAACCTGAAAATCCGTCCGATCCTTCCGGCGCCCGGACCTCCGCGCACCAAGCCCGGTGCCGGCGTGATGCGCTAGCCTCCACAACTTCTCTTCTCCGCTATGATCCGCCCCCTATTCGCTCTCGCCGTCCTGCTTTCATCCTTTGCCACAGCCGCTGAGCCCGCCCACAACACCCTCACTCCCGAGGAGAAAGCCGCCGGCTGGAAACTTCTGTTCGACGGCGCGACCACCACAGGCTGGGTGAGCCTGGGCAAGAAGACTTTCCCGAGTGCGGGCTGGTCGGTGAAGGATGGGACGCTGCTCATGGAGAAGGGGACAGGCGGGGGCGACATCGCCACCGAGGAGCAATTTACCGACTTCGAGCTGAAGTGGGATTGGCGCGTGCAGGAAGCGGGTAACGGCGGGCTAAAGTACAACCTTCTGGATCCCACCAGGGCCGTGGGTTGCGAGTATCAATTGCTCGACGATCAGAAGCATCCCGATGGAGTGACCAAAGGGCCTATACGGCAGACTGCATCCCTCTACGACGTGCTCCCTCCATCCCCAGAGAAACAGCTGAAGCCGCCTGGGGAGTGGAATACCAGCGGCATCATAGTCCGGGGCAACAACGTCGAGCATTGGCTAAATGGTAAGCAGGTGCTCGCCTACGAGTTCGGTAGCGACTCCCTCAAGGCAGGCATTGCGAAGAGCAAGTTCAAGGGCATGGCAACGTTCGGCGTGAAAACGACGTCTCCGATCCTCCTTCAGGATCACAACGACGAGCTCGCCTTCCGAAACATCAAGGTCCGGCCGGTCGCGAAGTAAGCGACCGCTTAGTGCGCTGCATGGATGAGCAGAACCTCGCCGACTGGATGGCGGCCGATCTTGCCGACATCGAGCGCACTCGCATCCCTTTTGGAAAGTTCGGGCCGGAGCACTTTCCACCACGCGGCGTGCCGCTTTACGATCTGCCCGTTGAGTACCTCGCGTGGTTCGAGCGCAAGCAATGCTGGCCCCAAGGTCGCCTCGGCGAACTCCTGCGGATCGTCCACCAGATGAAGGTGGACGGCTCCGATAGCGCCTTCGACGGAATGCGTCAGCGCGCCGGCGGGCGGCGCTCGCTCCGTCCACCGCGCGGGCCACGGAGCTTCGAGTTCGGGCCGTAGCGGGAGTTAGCTGCCCAGCGTCTCGAGCATTCGGCCGAGCTGCGCGAGCTTGTCCTGCCACGCGGTCTGGCGGTGCCGGTGTTCATCGACCACGGCGGCGGGTGCGCCCGCCACGAAGCTGTCACTCGATAGCTTGCGCCGCACCGTCAAGAGCTCCTGCTCCACCTTCGCGATCTCTTTCTGAATGCGTTCGCGCTCCGCGCCGACATCGATCAGTCCTTCCAGCGGAAGGAAGAGCTCGCCCAGTGGGGTGAGCGCAGTCGGCGTGCCCTTCGCTGGTGCCCAGGTAGCATCGACGATCTCCAGCGCCTCCGCGTTCAGGAGGATCTTCAGCACTTCCGGGTCGTGAGCGGTAAGCGGGGACGTTGGCCGGAAGACGAACTTCACCTTCTTGTTCGACGCGATGTTGGCGTCGCGCCGCAGGCCGCGTCCCTGGTTCACGACTTCGTAGCGGGCATTCGCCAGCGCCTCATCCGTCGCATCGAGTCCGTAGTGCGTGCGGAAATCCTTACCCAGCACCCCGGGCCAGCGGGCAAACATGATCGTCCGCCCGCCCTGCTGCGCAGGCAGGTCGCCATTGTACCCGAGCCCGTGCCAGAGCTCTTCCGTGATAAAAGGCAGGAAGGGATGGAAGAGCCGCAACGCGTGTCCGAGCACGAAGTCCATGACCGCTAGCGTGTTCGTCTTCCGAGCCTCATCGCTCCCATAAAGCGCGGCCTTACACGCCTCCAGATACCAGTCGCAAAACTCGCTCCAGAAGAAGCGGTACAGCGCCTGCGCCGCGTCGCTGAAGCGGTACTCGTCGAGCGCGCGCGAGACCTCCTCGATTGCACCGTCCAGCTTGAGAAGAATCCACTTGTCGTCACTCGAGAGCAACGCGGGCGCGATCTCGCCCTCGCTCTCGCCGCCCTGCATCTGCCGGAAGCGCGCCGCATTCCAGAGCTTCGTGCAGAAGTTCCGACCCAGCTCGACGTTCTTCTCGTCAAAGAGCACGTCCTGCCCGAGCGGCGCGGATCGCATCACGCCGAAGCGCAACGCATCCGCCCCGAACTTCGCAATCAGGTCCAGTGGGTCCGGTGAATTCCCGAGCGACTTGGACATCTTCCGGCCCTGCTTGTCGCGGATGATGCCGGTGAAATAGACGTTCTTGAACGGCATCTCGCCCATCCACTCGTACCCAGCCATGATCATCCGGGCGACCCAAAAGAAGATGATGTCCGGCCCAGTCACGAGGTCGGTGGTCGGGTAGAACTTCTTCAGAGTTTCCGTCTTCTCCGGCCAGCCCATGGTGGCGAAGGGCCAAAGCCACGAGGAGAACCAGGTATCGAGCACGTCGTTGTCCTGCTTCCAGTTCTCGGCATCCGCTGGCGCGTGCAGTCCGCAATGCACCTCGCCGGATTCACGGTGATACCACACCGGGATGCGATGCCCCCACCAGAGCTGACGGGAGATGCACCAGTCCTGGAGATTCTCCATCCAGTGGTCGTACACCTTCGCCCATCGCTCGGGGTAGAACTTCATCTTCCCATCCGCCACGACGTCGCGCGCGGCTTCCTTGCTCGGGTACTTCAGGAACCATTGCTCGCTGAGCCGCGGCTCGATGGGGACATCGGCGCGCTCGGAGTAGCCTACGTTGTTCTGGTAGGGGTCTTCCTTCTCGAGTGCGCCCATTTCGCGAAGCATCTCAGCGGCAACCTTGCGCGCCTCGAAGCGGTCCAGCCCCGCCAGGCCGTGGCCGGCTTGCTCGTTCATCACGCCATTTGCGCGCAGCACGTCGATCGCTACCAGCCCATGCCGCTGCCCGATCTCGAAGTCGGCCTTGTCATGCGCAGGCGTGACCTTGAGCACCCCGGTGCCAAACTCGAAATCCACATGCTCGTCGGCAACAATAGGAATCCACCGGTCCGCATGGGGCATCTCGGCGGGGAGGGGACGCACCACGTGCTTGCCGACAAGGTGCGTGTACCGGGAATCCTTCGGGTTCACCGCCACCGCCGTATCGCCAGGGATGGTCTCCGGCCGAGTCGTTGCGATGGACAGGAAGGTGCCCGGCGACTCCGCCACCTCCACCCGGAATTGATACAGCACGCCGTTCTGCTGCTTCATGATAACTTCCTCGTCAGAAAGCGCAGTCAGCGAGACCGGGCACCAGTTTACCATCCGGCGACCACGATAGATGTGCCCCTTCTCATAGAGGTCAACGAAGATCGACTGCACGCAGCGCGAGTAGTCCTCATCCATGGTGAAGCGCTCCCGGTCCCAATCGCAGGACGCGCCGAGCTTCTTCAGCTGCTGGATGATGATCCCGCCGTGCTTGTCCTTCCACTCCCAGACCTTCTCCAGGAACTTGTCCCTCCCGAGATCATCCCGGTGCTTGATCTCGCCCTGCTTCTTCAAGGTCCGCTCCACCACCGTCTGCGTAGCGATTCCAGCGTGATCCGTCCCTGGCAGCCAGAGCACTTCCTTACCCAGCATCCTCGCCCGGCGGGCCAGGATGTCCTGGATGGTGTTATTTAAGACGTGCCCGAGCGTGAGCACTCCGGTGACATTGGGCGGCGGGATGACAATGGAGTAGGCGGGCTTGCTCGACTGCGGGTCAGCAGTGAAGCAGCCATCCTGCAGCCACTGGGCATACCACTTCTCCTCGATCGCCTGTGGCTCGTAAGTCTTCGGTAGCTCGGACATAAAACGGGCGGGCAATCTCTCGACCGCTGCTCCGGTTGGCAACTCCGAAGGCGCTTTGAGCCTAAAGAGCTCAGGATGAGAGCTAAGTTTAGGTCGAGGAGGCTCGGGGTTTCGTTGAAGGAGGCTCAACGTCGGGCCTTCCTAGGCCCAACCTCGAGCCTCTGAGGCTCTCGGTGGTGCCTCCGAGGCTCGGCGTTTCATCAAAAAGGCTCCCGGTTTAGGTCGAGGAGGTTCGCCGTCCAGGTTCCGAAGCTCGCCGGTTTATCATAGAGGCTCGGCGTTGAGCTTCCGAAGCTCGCCGTTTCGTTCGTGAGGCTCACCGTTTCGCTTCCACAGGTCACGGTGAGCATCAGCAAACTCGCCGATCAGCCTGAAAGCCCCACGATCCAGCCGAGATACCTGCGGTTCCGCGGGAAGAATTGGGCCACCCGCGAAATAGTTACTAGCAAATCTGCGGGTGAGGTGTTGGCTTGGGGCCAGATGGTTGTGCTCCCCCCAAGCGTCTCGTTTCTATTCGTGTTGCTGGCTGGCCTTTGTGGCTTGTCCAGTGGCTTGTACGCCGCACCCGTGGCACCTTCCATCTTCCGCCATGATGTGATGGCGGTGATCTCCAAAGCCGGGTGCAATGCAGGGGGCTGCCATGGGAATGGCGGTGGCAAAGGTGGACTGAAGTTTTCACTCCGTGGTCAAGACCCTGATCTTGATTACGCCGCGCTCGTCGAGGATCAGGGAGGAAGGCGAGTCAACCTCCTGGAGCCGGAGCGCAGCCTCCTCTTACAGAAGGCATCCGCGCAGGTGGCTCATGAGGGCGGGCAGCGGGTGGCGCCGGATTCGCCGGAGTACCGCATCCTGCTCGACTGGCTAAAGGCCGGCGCGCCGCCGGACACGGACAGCGGGCCCCAGCTCGACCGGCTGGAAGTGGAAGTGCCGAAGCACGTGATCGCAGAGCCAGAGCGGGAGGTGCGACTCGCTACGACCGCAGTCTTTACTGATGGTACGAAGCGCGATGTCTCGCGACTGGCTGTCTACGAGCCGAACGATGTGCTCACCAAGGCAGGGATCGATGGGCTGCTGGATCGCGAGCGGGCAGGGGAGACCACGGTGCTCGTGCGGTACCTGAATCAGCAGGTGCCAGTCACGCTGAACTGGGTGCCATCACGCGAGGGCTGGTCGTGGGCCGACGTGCCCACGAACAACTACGTGGACGAGCTCGTCTTCGAGAAGCTGAAGAAGATTAGCGTGCAACCGTCAGACCTGTGTTCCGACGAGGTGTTTGTCCGGCGGGCCTACCTGGATCTGCTGGGCTTCGTCCCGACTGCTGAAACGGCTCGCGCCATTGTGGGTGACCCCGCGCCCGATAAGCGCGCGCAGCTCATTGAGCGGCTGCTTTATCGCGAAGAGTTCGCTGACTTCTGGGCACTGAAGTGGGCCGACCTGATGAAGATCGAGGAGCGGCAGCTCGATACCAAGGGGATGGAGGTATTCCACGGGTGGATCCGCAGCAGCATAGCCGGGGGTAAGCCGATGGATCAGTTTGCCCGCGAGCTGATCGCGGCGCGGGGCAAGACCTTTGAGAATCCGCCCGCGAACTGGTGGCGGGCGAATCGCGATCCGGTGACTCGGGCGGAGAATACCGCGCGCGTCTTCCTCGGAGTGCAGCTGAACTGCGCGCAATGCCACAACCATCCCTTCGAGCGCTGGACGCAGGATGACTACTACAACTGGACTGCGCTCTTCTCGCGACTGGACTACAAGATCCTCGATAAGAAGCGCACGGACGAGAACGACAAACAGGAGTTCCGGGGCGACCAGATCGTATTGATCAAAGACAGCGGCTCGGTGATGAACCCGCGCACCGGAGAACCCGCCGTGCCGACTTTTCTGGGCAACGTGAAGCCGGAGACTTCTAAGGATCGCGACGAGCTGCAGGCGCTCGGAGATTGGATGGTGAAGGATCCGATGTTCGCCCGCATGCAGGTGAACCGGATCTGGTTCCACCTGATGGGCCGCGGGCTGGTTGATCCCGTCGATGACTTCCGGAGCAGCAATCCGCCTTCGCACCCGGCTGTGCTGGATGCGCTCGCGACTCAGTTCGCGAAAGGCGGCTTCGACATGCGCGACGTGATCCGCACGATCATGAACTCCCGGGTGTACCAGCTCGCTTCTGAACCGAACGCGACGAATGCCGACGACGAGACTTTCCACTCCAAGGGACTGGTGCGCCGACTGACCGCTGAGCAGATGGGCGATTCGCTGGCGCGAGTGACAGATGCACCGCTGCAGATCGACGGCTTCCCCGCGGGTACCCGCATGGCGCAGGTGCCGGAGGGGCGGAAGCATTACAAACCACTGAAGACAGATCTGGACCGCTTCGCCGCGAGCTTCGGCAAGCCGCCGCGGTTGATCGCCTCGGAGTGCGAGCGCACCAATGAACTCGCGATGCCGCAGGCCTTTCAATTGATTAGCGGGCCGCTGCTGCAAGGCATGCTGACGCGCCCGGGGAATCGGGTGGAACGCCTCGCAGACCCGGATCTGCCGCCGGATCAGGCGATTGAGGAGCTCTTCTGGACCGCGCTATCCCGCCCGCCCAGCAGCACGGAGCGCGAGCGTGCGATGAACCACTTCGACTCTTCCTGCGACCGGCGCAAAGCAACGGAGGATCTCCTCTGGGCACTCGTTAACTCCAAGGAGTTCCTCTTCATTCGCTGATCGACCATGGCCCATAGCTCCGCCTGCAATAGCTTCCACTCGACGCCCATGACGAGGCGGCATGCCTTGCGCGTGGGTGGGCTCGGCCTGCTCGGGATGACCATGCCAAAGCTGCTCCGGGCAGAGGCTTCGATCGCTTCCTCGAAGATCAAGGCACGGGCGAAGTCGGTGATCTTCCTCTTCCAATGGGGCGGGCCGTCGCACATCGACATGTTCGACATGAAGCCGGATGCGCCAGAGGGTATCCGTGGCCCGTACAAGCCGATTTCGAGCAGCGCGGACGGCATCCAGGTTTCCGAGCGCCTGCCGAAGACGGCGGCGATCATGGACAAGGTGACGCTCATCCGGTCGGTGCATCACACGATGAATAACCACAACTCAGCGGGCTACTACGCGCTGAGTGGGCAGGCGCCGCTGACCGATGACCAGCGCCTGCGCGATTCGCTGGATCTCTTCCCCAGCTACGCCTCGGTGGTGGACCGGCTCGCTCCGACAGCCGGTGAACTGCCGACCGCTATCTCGTACCCGTATGTGATCGGCGATGGATCAGTGACGCCCGGCCAGCACGCGAGCTTCCTGGGCAAGCGGCACGACCCGTTCCTCTTCACCGAGGACCCGAACTCACCTAACTTCTCGCTGCCCGAGCTGAGCCTGCCTGAGCACATTCCCTTCGAGCGGCTGCAGGTCCGTCGGGAGATCCAGCAGCTCATCGACCAGCAGAGCCGCCTCCTAGATTACTCCGCCGCGGCGCGCGGGATGGATGGTTACTACGAGCGGGCGATGACGATGCTCCAGAGCCCGAAGATGCGGGATGCCTTCAACCTTTCTGCGGAGTCGGCGATGATCCGTGAGGCCTACGGGCGCAGCACTTATGGACAGAGCTGCCTGCTCGCGCGGCGGCTCGTGGAGGCCGGGACGAAGTTCGTCACGGTGTACTTCTCAGACAAGATCGGCGGGCAGAAGACGGACGGCGGCGGGTGGGACACGCATGGCTTCAATAACACGCGCATGTTCCCAATCGTGGAGAAGTACCACCTCCCGCTCACCGAGCAGACGCTGCCAACCTTGCTCAACGACATGGAGTCGCGGGGCCTCCTGAAGGAGACGCTGGTCGTGTGGATGGGCGAGTTCGGTCGCACACCGAACATCAACGGCAACGCCAGCCGCGATCATTGGCCGAAGTGCTACACCGTGATGTTAGCCGGTGCGGGGGTGAAGAAGGGCTTTGTCTACGGCGCATCCGATAAGAGCGGCGCGTACCCGTCGGAGAACCCGGTCCGCCCGGAGGATCTCTCTGCGACGATCTATCACCTGCTCGGGATCGACCCGCACACAGAAGTGCGGACGGCGACCGACCGGCCCGTCCCCATCTCTATGGGCAATCCGATCACGGGCATCTTCGTCTAAGTGCCGTCTTCGTGGCCCTCTGGAAGCCGCATCTCGAAGACCGTATCTGCCTCGCCTTCTTCGTCGCCCGCACGGGGCTCCAATCCCAGAGAGCGATAGGCGCGCTCAAGCGCCGCAGGGTTGTTGCGCAGATCGGGGAAGACGTGGATCAGCCGCTGTTTGATCCAGTGCTTGGCCATCTTGTTCTCGATGGGATGAAGCGGCGGCTCATGGCCAAGGGCGCGCTTGATGAGCTGGAACAGGCCAGAGTTCTTCACGAGGCGAACCGTAGCAGGGAGTTGCGGAATTGGTAGTCCGGACCACACCCGCCGTCACCCGAGCAGACGCACGCCGTGCCGCAGGAGGAAGACAGTGTGAACCAGCGCCCAGGTCGCGGTGACTTTCCAGCGGTCTGGATTGGGGATCGGAACCAGCCGCGCGCGGAAGGTGCACGCGAGTCCGGCAGCGGCGATTCCCCAGGTGAGGTAATTGCGCCATGGCGCGGCCACGACTGCACGGCCCTCCAGCCAGAGCCACCAGGCCCGGTCGCCGCGCGCGATCGGCTCCATAAGCACCGCGCTTCCGACTGCCAGCATCCCCGTGAGAAGTGCGACCTGGAGATGCGACGCCCGCGGCAGGAAGCGACTGATCACATCACGCCCGCCAGCCACGACTACAAACCACAGCAGCAGTAGCCCGAATGGAACGCCGAGGATCTGCACGCCCAAGCGGCTGGGGAAGCTCACCGGTCCGAGGGGCCAGCGCGTGAGCAGCGACGCCACTGAGACAGCGAGGGCCACCAGCAGGATCATTGCTGCCCAGCGCCGCGCCTCGCGCAGGCCTTCACTCGCCGCTAGGCTGAGGTAGATGTTTGCCGCCGCGAGCAGGATCCAGATTGGGTCCAGCATCCGCAGCAGGAAGGCAACCCCCGCCTTTAGATCCGCGTGCGCCGCCGGCTCTTCTCCGCGAGGTGCTTCACCGATTCCCGAGACCCACGCAGCAGCGACGAGAACGGTCCAGACTACAAATCCTATCCAGAGGCTTCCGGCCACAAGTTCCAGCCACCGCGTGATGGCGGAAGGAGGCGAGGAACGGGCCGGGCTGGGCAAAGGCATCCCGCAGTGTGCTTCCAGCAACGAAAGAGTCACTTCCAGACCGCCAAGGGCGAGACGAAGCAAACTAACAGTTGAGGGGCGTTCTCTCGACCGTTACATCCATCGCATGTCATTTCAGGATTTTGGTTTGGCCGACGAGGTCGTGCATGGAGTGCAGTCGATGGGATTCATTGAGCCCACGCCTATCCAGGAGCGCGCGATCCCTCTCATCCTGGCCGGCAAAGACGTCATGGGTTCGGCCCAGACGGGCACCGGAAAGACCGCTGCTTTCGCTCTTCCTCTGCTTAGTATGCTTAAGGAGCGCAGCGGGACCCGCTGCCTCATCCTGGAGCCCACTCGCGAGCTTGCCGCGCAGGTGGATGAAGCGTTCCGCTACTATAGCCGCTTCCAATCAGTAGAGATCGGCCTGATCCATGGCGGCGTCGGTTTTGGTACACAGCGCGAGGCAATTAAGAACAAGGTCGACGTAATCGTCGCCACCCCAGGGCGCCTCCTCGACTTCATGTCTGACGGCGAGTTGAACCTCGACGGAATCAAGTACCTGGTGCTCGACGAGGTGGATCGCATGCTCGATATGGGCTTCCTCCCGCAGGTGCGGAAGATCGTTGAGAAGCTGCCCAAAGATCGCCAGACCCTCTTCTTCTCAGCGACGCTCCCTCCCGAGATCGAGGGGATGACGAAGTGGGTGCTCCGAGATCCCGAGACCATTGCGATCGGCATGCGCCTGTCCCCGGCAGAGACAGTGACCCACGCCATGTACCCGGTGGCGAAAGACCAGAAGTTCGACCTGCTCGTCGCCCTGCTGGAGAAAACCAACTTCCACTCGGTGATCATCTTCTGCGCAACGAAGGTCATGGCTGATCGCGCGGCTTATCAGCTCAAGTCGATGAACCACGCCGTGGCCGTGATGCACGCCGACCGCTCGCAGGGTGAACGTACTGAGGCGCTTGATGGCTTTAAATCCGGTAAGTACGAAGTTCTTGTCGCGACTGATCTGGCAGCCCGAGGTCTGGACATCGCAAGCGTCTCGCACGTGATCAACTACGACGTCCCTGGTCATCCAGAAGACTACGTCCATCGCATCGGCCGCACCGGTCGTGCCCTGCAGGAGGGCGATGCTTTCACTCTCTTCACGGCGGAGGAGATCGACCAGGTGCGCGCAATTGAGCGGTTCGTTGGGCAGCCCATCCCGCGGGCGAAGTTGGAAGGCTTCACGTATCTTTACACCGCGCTCTTTAACGAGAGCTCGATTCCATCCGGCGGGGCCGCACGTGGAGCGCGCACCTTGAAGGGCTACTCCTACGGCACCGCAAAGCGGAAGCGCTAGGCGACCGCCTCTACCTGCGGCTTATAGCCGCTCACGAAGCTACGGCGAAAGCTCTCAAAGGAGCCGTCCTCGATCGCCGCGCGCACCTTGGCCATGAGGCCAAGGTAGAAGTGCAGGTTGTGCAGCGTCACCAGACGCAGCCCCAGGATCTCCTCAGCCTTGATGAGGTGTCGCAAGTACCCGCGCGAGAACTCCCGACAGCATGGGCACGTGCATCCTTCCTCGATCGGCCCCTTATCGAATATGAACGGCGCGTTTTTTAGACTGAGCGTCCCGCGCGCGGTGAAGGCCGTTCCGTTCCTCGCAATCCGAGTCGGCAGCACGCAATCGAACATATCCACCCCGCGTGCGATCATCTCGATCATCTGCGGCGGCGTCCCTAGCCCCATGGCGTAACGCGGGCGGTCTGCCGGGAGATACGGCTCACTGCTCTCGATCGCCGCAAGCATCTCCTTCTCCGGCTCGCCCACACTCACCCCTCCTATCGCGTACCCATCGAAGCCGATCTGCACCAGCGACTCTGCGCTCCTCCGACGCAGCTCCGGGAAGGTCGCTCCCTGCACGATCCCGAACTTCATCCCCGGTGTTTCCACCTGCTTGCAGCGCTCCGCCCAGCGCAGCGTGCGATCCAGGCTGTTCGCCGCGTATTCCTGATCGCAGGGGTACGGCGGGCATTCGTCGAAGACCATCGCGATGTCCGAACCCAGCGTCGCCTGAATCTCCATTGCCACTTCTGGCCCGAGGAACATCGCCGTACCGTCCAGGTGGCTTTGAAAGTGCACGCCCTCTTCTGTGATCTTCCGCAGCTGCGCGAGCGAGAAGACCTGAAACCCGCCCGAGTCCGTAAGGATTGGCCCACTCCACCGGGAGAACTCGTGGAGTCCGCCGAAGTGCCGCATCACCTCCATGCCAGGCCGGACAAAGAGGTGATAGGTATTCCCCAGGATGATCTGCGCCTGCAGCTCCCGGAGCTCCGCCGGGGAGACACCCTTCACCGTACCCTGCGTTCCCACCGGCATGAAGATCGGCGTCTCGATCATGCCGTGGCGGGTAGTCAGGCGGCCGCGGCGGGCCTTGGAGGAAGCGTCGGTTTTCAGCAGTTCGAACATCGCGGAGGTCGCGGAAGATGGCAGGATCATCCGTTAAGTCCAACGCCCGTACACGTGCCTCTCCCGTGAAGTGCGAATCGGCAGCCGAACTCTTACACCTCATGAATCGCAAAGCATCCGCAGTCTGGGAAGGTGGCCTCAAAGACGGCCACGGCACTATCTCCACCGAAAGCGGCGTCCTCTCCGCCACGCCTTATTCGTTTGCCCGTCGCTTCGAAGGCGAGAAGGGGACTAACCCGGAGGAATTGGTCGGTGCCGCCCACGCGAGCTGCTTCTCCATGGCGCTCTCTGCCATGCTCGGTGAAGAAGGTCTCACGCCCGCGAAGATCGAGACCACCTCCACAGTCACCTTGGATAAAGACGGCGGCGGATTCACCGTGACCGCGGTGCATCTCGATGTGCAGGTGAGCATGCCCGGTGCGGACCAGTCCAAGTTTGACGAAGTCGCGCAGAAAGCCAAGGAAGGCTGCCCGATCTCGAAGCTGCTGAACGCGAAGATCACCATGGACGCGCGGCTGCAAAGCTAAGCTCGCCAGCGCAGTTTGCGTCCGCGGCTGATCCCGGGTGCGAAGCTCCCGGGTATGAGCGATCCGCACGTTCCGTCTTCCTCACGCCGCGATTTCGTCGGTCGTCTCGGCCTGCTCGGGGCCGCCGCCCTCGGTGTCGCCGGTGTCACTTCTGCGCGCGCGCAGGAATTGGCCGCGACGCCCGAGAATCTGGCGGCGCCGGGCGAGATTCCGCGCCGGAAGTTCGGCAAGACAGGCGAGATCGTCTCTGCGCTGGGACTAGGCGGGCACACCTTCGTTGAAGCAAAGTGCGAGGCGGAGTCCATCCGCATCGTCCACGAGGCGATTGATAGCGGCGTCACCTTCATGGACAACGCGTGGGAATACCACGAGGGCAAGAGCGAGGAACTAATGGGCAAGGCGCTGGAGGGCGGTCGGCGCGATAAGGTCTTTCTCATGACCAAGGTCTGCACCCACGGTCGCGACAAGAAGGTGGCCATGCAGCAGCTCGAGGAATCCCTTCGCCGACTGAAGACGGATCGCCTCGACCTCTGGCAGATTCACGAAGTGGTTTACTACGACGATCCTGAGCGGCATTTCGCTGCAGGCGGCGCAATTGAGGCGATCACAGAGGCCAAGCAGCAGGGCAAGGTGCGCTTCGTCGGCTTCACCGGGCACAAGGATCCCGCCATTCACCTCGACATGCTGCGGCGCAACTATCCTTTCGACGCCTGCCAGCTCCCGCTCTGTGGCTTCGATGCCAGCTTCAAGAGCTTCCAGCGCGAAGTCCTGCCCATTCTAGTCGAACGTGGTATCGCGCCCATTGGAATGAAGAGCCTGAATGGTACCGCCGATGCCGTGAAGAAGGGCATTATCACTCCGCAGGACGCGATCCGCTACGCGATGAGCTTGCCCGTCGCGACACTGGTCAGCGGCATTGATTCCGTGGAGATCCTCCGCGCGAACATCAAGATCGCGCAGCAGTTCACGCCGATGAATGCCGCCGAGCGCCTGGCCTTCGAAAAGCAGTGCGCAGTGTACGCCATGGACGGCCGCTTTGAACTCTACAAGACCACGGCGAACTTCGAAGGCCCTCCCGGTCGCGAGCAGCACGGCTTCCCACCGAAGAAGGAAGTCTCCGCCTAGCTCGGCGCGAGCGACTCCGCTGCCTCCGAAGTCACCTTCGCCGGCGAGGCGGACTTGAAAAGGATTACCGCTCCCAGGAGTCCGAGTGCTCCGCAGGTTAGCCAGAGCAGGAGAGGGGAGATACGGAAGAGCTGCACGCCCGCAGGTGGCCCGATCATGGATGCCATGCTCCAGGTGAGCGCCAGAGTGCCCATGTAGCGGCCGCGCATCGAGGATGGAGCAAGGTGTGCTACATAGGCGCTGCTGACTGGCGAGCTGATCATCTCTCCGATGGTGAAGATGGTCATCGCCAGGAACAGAATGGGCAACCCGGCCGCTGCGGCATTCAGCGCAAAGCCGACGCCCAGCAGCAGATAGCCCGCTGCCATCGCGTGCTGCGGACGGAAGCGCTGGGTCCAAGCAGTCAATGGTAGCTCACCGATCACTACCAGGAGTCCGTTCCAGCCAATCAGGAGGCCGAAGAGCGATGCTCCAGAGAGACGCAGTCCACCTACGTCCAGGAATGCGCCGGAGTTCAGCACATGCAGCGAGTACGTCGTTCCGAACTGTGAGTAGATCAGTGCGGCGCAGAGCGCTGCCGCGCCGAGCGCGTGAAAGGCCCGATCGCGGCGGATCACGGCAAACGCGACTGCCCAGGGTGCCTCCGCTGACTTCGCCCGCAGCCCGTGCGGCAGCGCGAAGAAGGCGAGCAGGCCAAAGGCCGCCGTGGTCGACGCATCGCCCACGAAGAGCCAGAGCGGCGTATCCACGAGGAATCCAGCCATCGCAGAGCCACACGCGAAACCTGCATTCAGCGCCAGCCGCACTGCGGCAAACGCGCGCACCCGACGCTCCGGCGGCACGACGTCCGCCAGGAGCGCACTGCTCGCTGGGTGATGCAGCCCCACTGCAAAGCCATTCAGCGCCGCGAACAGCGCAATCATCGGAAACGAATTCGCCAGAAAGAGCGCCATGCACATCACGGACGCCCCACACGCCCCGAGCACGATCGTGTTCCTCCGCCCGATCTTGTCCGAAAGATACCCGCCAACACCACTTCCGCAGAAGCTCCCGAGCCCAAACGCGCTCACCGCAAAACTAGCGGCCGTGAGCGAGTATCCCTGACGATAGAGGTAGATCGTCAGGAACGGCATCACGAACGTGCCAAACCGATTGATGAAGCTCCCGGCAAAGATCACCCAGAACGTCCGGGGCAAAGCCCGGAGATCGGTGAGTAGGGGAGGCGGCTGTTCCGTATGCGGCATGGGAGAGAGAACGAAGCCTCGTATGGACCTTTGATCGCCGCGGAGGAGTGCGGATCGCGGATCATATGCCCGCGTCTTGCGCCCAGTGACAACTGCCGATCGCAGCGATCTATCTCAACGTGACGGGTGGCTTACTCCGCTACGGTGGTTTAGCCGCAACCCCTGTGGATTCACGAACGTGCGCAAGTCTCCTCCCCGGTCCATTGAGCATCGATCGTGGAACGCTACGAAGTCACCGCGCCACCGCCTCAAATACCGTCAGAAGCACCGGTCGGCTCCCCTCGTCCTCTGCTTTTCAGTCGTGATTGCGTCCACAGAGTGGGAACCGTCCCCAGAATCGACGCAACCTTCGAGTTCGATCTACTCTCCCTTCGCTCAAATTGAGGGAACGGACCCACTCCCGATACGCAACCTCCGAGTTCCCGAGTCGCAAGCTTGCGACGAATTGAGGGTAGCTCCGAGCAATTTCAGGGAAGCTCCAGTATCGGGATAGGGAAGCTCCGAGTTCCCCCTACTCAAGCTCCGCACTATTTTGGGGTACCTTGCACCTTTTATCTCGGAGCTCCCCTCTCCGGGAGGGAAGCTTCCCCGTCAAAGAGGCACCATTCCCCCAAATATCTGGAAAGGATCCCGACACGCATCTCAGCGTTGCCACAAAATGAGGGAAGCTTCCCTCAGATATTGCCTCGGTTGAGTAGCAGGAACTCGGAGTTCCGAGTTCCCGATGGGCAATCTCTGCCGAAAAAGGTTGGTTTACGTGCGCTGTTCGCCCGAACACACCGGTGGCGCGGGAGATGCTAGAATTTCCTGCGAGCGAGGCCGCCCGTCGCCCTCCCGACGACCCGACCTCCTCACTGCCCACTCCAGAGGCGACCTGCACTTCACCAACCCGAAGGGTTGCCCGTCCAACTGGGACCCGAGACCTTCCGGTCCGGAGTTTCAAACACCAAAAGCCGTCGAACCAAGTCGCCGCCCCCGAGAAGCTGCGATCGGCTACCTTCTGCCTGTGAGAAGGGGCTGCGCGACCGTGCGCGTTTCGCTAATGTGGGTAGAACCTCGCGCAGGCCGTCGACAGCCTCGGGGTAGGTGCGCACCGCTTGGATGAGACGGCAGACCTCAACAGGCGATTCGCAGTTCATGCGACGATTTATTGGTACTTTCATTGCGCTCTTCATGTGTTACCCCTCCGCACCTCTCTTCTATGAAGCTCGCCAAACGACTCTGCCTCTCCGCAGCCTGCACCCTTCTCCTCCCTGTCCTTTCGGAGGCTGCATCGACTGGATATCGTGGCGCAGTGCTGGCAGACGGCGCCACCGCTTACTACGAATTCGACGCGGCTAATGGGACCACTGTTTTGGACACCGCTGGCGGCGACAACTCCGGCTCGATAGTAGGTTCAGTGAGTTTCGGGGCCATCAGCGCCTATCCGGGCCTCAATACCTCTGCACTGTTCAGCGGCGGAGCCGTCCGTATTCCCGATTCGACCACCTTCGATCTTGGGACCGGAGCATTTTCGTTGGAGCTGTGGTTCTTCACCACGAGCGAGGCCCGCGGTGATCTCTTCACCTATAAGGGCGGTGCCGGAGACTTTGGTATACATAGCAACTCACAAGCTGATCCTGTTGGGTTCACCGGCTCTACAAGCGTTTACCTGAATGATTTTAGAGCCAGCCCCGCTGGAGCAGACACCGGTGTCTGGCACCATTTTGCGGTAACTCGCGATGGCTCGGGCGGGCTGAACCATTACATTGACGGAAACCTCCGCGGGACCGCCACGAACACAGATTCGCTCGACATCCCCAGCGACCTGCTCATCGGCTCGAATCGTGGTGGAACCATTGATGATCTGGCGCTCCAGTTCGCCGGAAATATCGACGAAGTCGCGTGGTATCCTGTTGCCCTCTCGCAAGCTCAGATCAGCAACCACATCGCACTCGCGCAAGTGCCCGAGCCCACTTCCGTGCTATTGCTGATGGGCGCTGGTCTGCTCCTCGGAGCCCGGCGGAGCCGTCGGCTGACGGCTCGATAGTCGGCGAGCTAACGATAGTCGGCGAACTAACGCGTAAGCTCAGCCGCCCAATCCCACTCGACTGGGAGAAATTCCGCCTCCCGCAAGCGATCGCACCGAGGCGAGGACACCCGCCCTCTCGTTCTAAACCATTGAATGCTTCGCAAAATACCGTGGGGGGAACGGGTGAACCTATGATCAGAATCAAGGAGGCGAAGAGGATTTGGTGTGCGTTCGGCTCAAAGATCTCCGCGGCCAACAAAAAGAGGACTTAGAGCCGTTGCATTCGCGAGTTGTCTGGGTGCCCCGCGCATAATGAGATCAGACGCTCGGTGGCCCTAAATCCACATCCCATCCCAGCGACATGAAACACTCTTCGAACATCAATCGGCGTCAATTTCTCAAGCGGACGGCCGGCGTTGCTGGCGCGGTCGCTGGAACCCAGATCCTCGGATTTCCCGCGCTGCTCTCGGCGGCCTCGCCCAATTCCAAGTTGGGCGTTGCCGTAATCGGAGCAGGCGGAATGGGAGACTACGCCTTCGGACAGGCGTTGGGCGAGCGGCTGGTCGCGTTTGCCGACGTGGACGACAATACGATCGCCAAGAAGCTGAAGGAGTTCGGTGATAAGGCCACAGATCGGCCGGCGCCGAAAACGTTTTTCGATTACAGGGTGCTCCTAGAGGAATGTCACAAGGACATCGACGTGGTGCTGATTTCAACGCCGGATCATCAACATGCCCCGGCGGCGATTCGCGCCATCAATCTTGGCAAAGCCGTGTTTTGCCAAAAGCCTCTGGCTCATAATATCTCGGAGTGCTACGCGCTCGGGAAAGCGGCCCGAGAGAAGCAGGTGCTCACGCAGATGGGGAATCAGGGGCATACTGGGGAGGCAATTCGGCGCGCCGTCGAGTATCTGCAGGCCGGGGCGGTAGGGAATGTGACTGAGACGCACACGATTCTTGGTCGCAACTTCGGCGGCACTGAAGGACGTCCGGCCGGCAAGCCGGTGCCAGCAACGCTGCATTGGGACGAGTGGCTCGGGCCTGCGCCC
The DNA here is from genome assembly GCA_031389825.1 of Spartobacteria bacterium. Lineage (GTDB taxonomy): Bacteria > Verrucomicrobiota > Verrucomicrobiia > Chthoniobacterales > Chthoniobacteraceae > JANMSW01. The sequence continues at coordinate 73,764 of JANMSW010000039.1, read as the reverse complement.
TTCCGCGATTACCACGAAGGACTGCATCCGTTCGGCTGGAGGTCGTATCGCGCGTTCGGCACCGGCACCATCGGCGATATGGCTACCCACAATTTAGATGCACTGTATTGGGCACTCCGGATCGGCGAGGCCAAGACGTTCTCGGTGGAGTGCCTGGCCACAAATGGGGGGAGCGATGAGATGTTTCCGCAGAACAACGTGGTGCGCTACGACATCCCGGCCCGCGGTAATCTTCCACCCGTGAAGATCCACGTGTACGACGACGCAAAACTCAAGCCGGAGATCATGAAGAATGCCGAGCAGGAGCATGACGCGAAGTTCGGTGAAAGTACGCTTTACGTCGGCGAGAGGGGTTTGTTTCACACCACCGGGACGGCGGGTTCCTATGAGTTTCTACCGAAGTCCAGAAAAGATGAGTTTCCCGAGCCTGCAAAGACCCTGCCGAGAGCGCATGGCGGTCCGATTGAGGACCTATTCTATGCGATCAAGAACGGCGGAAGACCGTGCTCGAGCTTTGACGATGTGGCGGCGATGTTCACCGCGTTCGCGCTCACCGGCCATCTCGCGCAGTTCGCCGGCGTCGGGAAGAAGGTCGAGTGGGACGTGGAAAAGATGCAGTGCACGAATCTGCCGGAGGTGAACCAGCACGTCCGGCGCGAGTATCGCAAAGGGTGGGAGGTTTGAGCTGTCGGGTCAGATTCCGGTCCAGCCGCCTATGGCAAGGGCACATTCGCGCGACCGTATTGGTCATCCGTTCACCACTTGACGCACTCAGCTCCAAGTGAAGCATGCCCTGACGTGCGGCTCACCTACTTCTTCCGAAGCAGGATCTGCGATCCGCGCTTTTCGATCTGGCCGCGCACCATTTCCGCAATCGCGGTAAGGATCCACGGAAGATCCACCTCCACGCGCACATTGTTATCCATGACGTAGATCCGGCCGCTAACGGTCTGCTTCATCACCACAACGTTGAAATGCAGATCGTCGCCGCGCCATTCCTCTTCCAAAGACGAGGTATAGGGGGCCAGCTGGGGCTTGATCTTCTCCAACCCCTCGCGGATGCGTTTGATGGCCTCAGCTTTGGTGTGCTGGTGCGGCAAGGTGACGATGACGGGCTTCTTCATGGCTGCTCCTAGTGCTTCCAAAGAGATGGAAAGCACAACTGCGTGTCGAGCTCAGGCCTCGAGGACCGACGTGAGTAAGAGAGGAAGGAGTGTTCGCACAACAGTCACTTCATCGATCGCTTTCACTTCGAAGAAAATGGAGCGGTCACCCCTACAACCTCAAGCTCAGCGACCTTAAGGAACGGCGCAGTCCTGCGGAAGCAGCTAATGTGACGAGCTCGGAGCGTTCGCTGCAGCGCCAGACTGCGGCTAGCTTCAAACATTGCCATCATCGAAAGCCTCTGCAGTCGCATCTTGGCGCGTAAGACTTTCTCAACCCGGTCTGGCGATACTTCGCCCAAATGCTGAGGGCTTTTAGCAGGATGCAGCGGTTTGTGAGTGCTTACGTAGGACGCGGCGCTAGGATCACGCGTCTCCGATGAATGCGCGAACAAAGGCCGTGGTAGCGGGCATTATCCTGCTCGTGGGTATTGGCGCCCATGGCTTGCTTACCAGGTTGCGAGCAGAGAACCCGGGGGCTCTACCTTTCCTCCAGGCGCAGGCAACGAGGACGAAGAGTCAGAACTCAATGGGATCGAGCTGCGGGACATTTCTCTCCGCGGAAGCGCGTCTCGCGGTGCGATCGGCGATATTGCTCAACGAGAGCACGCTCCCGCTGATGCGGAACGTCGCCGAAAAACTGAAGGATCAGCTCGCCGAGGAGGGCGTCTTCGAATCAATCCGTGTGGCCCACCTCCAGCCCGGAGAGGTCGTCCCCCTGGAGGCGAATGGCCGTGGAGCAGAAGTCTTTCTCCGGCTGAAGGAAGGAAGACTCACGCGGGAGGGGTTGCTGACGGTGAAGGTGAAAGGGGAGATTTCCCTCTTTATGGGCACTGCGCCGTGGTCCAGCAACTCCCACCACAGCACGCACCTCTCGGCCCCGCTCGTGGAGTTCGCGTGGAAAGGACAGCTGCTGCACGAGAGCGAGATCACCGGGATCTCGACACGGCGTGATGAGCTAATCGCCGCAGACCTCAGCAAGACGCTAGCCGAGCATGTCTCAAAGCAGATCAAGGATTTCCAGTCAAAGCACGAGCCGCTGCCGCCCCTTCCAGATTCATTCTATGGGAAGTTGCGGCCGGTTCCCAAGCTGGAGATTCCCGCAGCGTACCTTGCGCGGCAGGTGGCCAGTTATCCCAGTCTCCTTACGCACAATGATACTTTCTGGCTCGTCCAACCGGAGGGTGAGCCGGCCGCAGCGCTAGAACGGCTGGCAGCGGACCTCAGGACGGCGGGTTGGAAGCAGGACTCCTTCACCCCGGGCGAGAGCCCCCACCTGCGGATGATGCGCGGGGATGCCGTGTTCACCGCCTTTCTGTCCCAGCGCTGGATGCACGACGACCCGGACGGAAAGCAGCCGCCCCCACCTGAACTGGTGCTCCAATACCGGGAGAGCTTCAGCGAGAAAGAAATTGAGGCTGCGTTAGAGGAGCTTTGCGCATCCGATCTTCCGCTCGAAACACTACTGCCTTTTACCCGCATGTTGAGTCAGCCGCAGCAGGCGCTGTTTCGGGAGCGCGTGCTTCGGACACCGCACAGCTCAGCCGGGCTATACATGTACCTTGCCCGAGGCTTCCCAGCGGAGCAGAAGGAGAAGGCGCTGCAGATGCTGGCTCGCGTGGAGGCTCTGAAGATTGCCCATCTGGATCGGGAGAATCTCAACGGGAAGATCCGTGCAGAGATGAAGAAGCTAACCGGGAGTGAAGAAAATCCGGTGCTCTCAGCCGCCAGCTTCCGAGACGCGGGATTCCACGAATTGCGGCCTGGGGAAAAGGCCGTCGAGACGACCTCGCGCGTAGGTGAAACGACCTGCTTCTTCTCGGATGGGCAAGAAGGCCCGGTGGCCCTGTGCGTGCGCTTCACTGCGCCGCGAGGTAGAGCAAATGGGTCTCTTGTTGCCACGGTCGCAAGCAAGAAAACGTGCTCCTCCTCGAAACGTGAGATCAACCTCATGCCAGATGGCAGCCGGTGGAATGCACCGTTCTCGGAAGGTTTTAACGACCTCCGCTTCCAAGGCAACGTTCAGGAACTCGAGTCTGGCGGCTACCGAGTGACGGCGGCAGTGGAAAAGGTAAGGTAGGCGGAGCGCGGGGGATCAATTCCATTGCAGTGGAATTGCTTACACCCCGGCCGCCTCGTGCGACATGTCGCGCAGCCCTAGCGGTCTGGGCTTGAGCTTTGGGAAGTCCAACCGAGGTAAGAACTAGCAACCTAACTAATGGCGTTGGCGCGGTGGACGGACCAGGGCGCCGGATCCCGGGGGCTACTGGCGTGAGGTGACTTACAGTCTCACGGACGATGGCTTTCGGACGTATACCAAGCGGTTGGCCCAGGAGCAGGTCGAGCCGCACTCCAACTAATCAAGCAAATCGGAAGGCACCTTGCCGCCGTTTTCCGACAGCTTCTTCAGTACTTGCTTGTGCAGCCAGATGTTCATCGCAGCGGAATCGCTTTGATCTCCGGAGAAGTTCAATTCGGTGGCAAGTTCCTTGCGGGCGCTCAAGCTGCTGTCCATGCCGACGAGCTTGAGTAGATCGACGATAGATTTCTTCCAATCGAGCTTCTCGGGATTCTTCGCAGCAAGGCTATCGAGAATTGCGGTGACATCTACCGATGAAGGCACGACAGCGGCGGGGGCAACGGGGGCGGTCGAAGAGAGTGGGCTACTACTTGCCACGGCAGCTGGCGTACTCGGTGCTCGTGCTGTGCTTACGGCGGGAGTCGAGGCACCTTGAGGTGCGGCATGCCCAAAGATCTTGGACATCAGGTTATTGAACATTCCCATAATTTCAGAACTGCGGGTGAGGCAGCTTTAGTGCGGGTTGGCTGAGAGGCGACAATGTCACTGTTAGACAGTCTTCCTGGTTATGACGCGGTAAAGCGCCAGGAGGATAATGGCACCTATAATTGAAGCAATAAATCCGGCTGGCTCACCGTCGCCATACCATCCGAGAGCGCGTCCTAGGAAATGAGCAATGAACGAGCCGGCGAGCCCGAGCAGGATCGTGATGATCCAGCCTCCCGGATCTCTGCCTGGCATGAGGAACTTGGCGATGGCCCCGACGATGAGACCGATGATAAGGGCAGAGATGATTCCCATGATTTGTTTGTAGGTTGGTTGTGCTCCATAATCGCGCTGAGCACTAAGCTCGGTTGGGATACATTCAGGCGTGGTGCACCCGTCTCTTCGAGGTGAGCAGTTGGCAGATGGGAATTTGTGCCGCATGCAACCGCATGCGCGCCTACTCGAACGCGTTGCTGATTTAGGGCAGGACTTGGTGAAGCAATCTACTCGAGCGAACGCAAAATGCATTGGCACTCGTGTAAAGCGGGCGGCAGGTCACAGTTTGCACAACTACACCGCGCGGTCGTTCAGAGGGTCTACGCTCAAGGCTTACTCACTCGTGAAGGGAGCTACATCGCGAAGTTTCCGTGCGGCGCATTTGTACAGCAAGAAGAGGACGAAGAACGTCGCCCATTTTGCCACGCTATCATGAGAACTCGAGGACGCGCTTGCCGGATTCCATCATGCCGCGCTCAGCCTCGCCAAACTCCCGCATCTCGTCGCGCGACGGACTATACTCGGGCGCCCCGCCGCTTTTTCTCGCCTTCGCCCAGCGCGTGGCCTGCACCTGGTGGCATCGGCCTTGAGGCCATCGGCCATTCCCTGCCGGGGCGAACGCTTTCGCTTTGAGATGGGCGAGCAAAGGCAGACAGCTTCGGAGCTCGCCGCATCGAAAAGGCTGTCGCGCACCGAAGGGTGAGTGACGGGCGTCGGCGTGGGGCTGGCGAGCTGCGCGCCGTTCACTCTGCAAGTCGGCACCGAAGCGGGCATCTATATCCTGCTGTATTGGAATAGCAAATGCTGGGATGCCTTCAGGCCCGACGAGTCGCCGTGATGAGGAAAAGAGCGTCTGCGGATTGAGGTGTCACCGTCCGTCACTTCGAACCCCGCAGATGAGCATCGAGGCGGTTCGACACCCAAACCGCTAGAGTCGCAACTCCCCGATGAATAATCCAACTATGAGCCTCGTAAGTCTGCAGGGTCATGAAAGACGGTCACCTTATCCCAATGGCGAACGTGTGACTGCTGGAAGGGGATGCCTCGGGGTTGACGTGGACCGCACCCGAGGCGTCGGTGAGGGCAAAGACCGGATACGAGCGCCTGTCCTGCGCAGTAGGGTATTAGCCGCTCCAACTCCACAACGCGAGCTAGCGCCTTTAGAGCGCCACTAACGAACAAGGCTCCGTGCGTGAGCCAAATCAAACCAAGCGCTGCCATGACAGCCCCGAGCAGAATGAAACCCTTTAGAACCCAGGAGCCGGAGGAGCCTGCATGAACGAGAGGCTTCATGGGAAAGTTGTAAACTCACAGAGCGAGCCCTGCAGGCAGGGGTTTCATCGGGGCCACTTTACTTCTGCTTCCGTGGTTTTTGTTGTTCTTTGGCGGACGAGTCGCGCAACGCTTCCGTCTGCTCCTTTTCGAAGTCTCTGATCTGGGGAAGCATCTCCTCATAAACGCCCGCCGCCCTGGTAAATCGCACCATCGTCAGATGCAACACGGCGGTAATCCTGCGTGGGTTGGCGTAAGGGTCCTCGTGCGCCTCGATACCGAGGAGCGCATTGAGCTTTGCATCGCGAAACGCGGTTGGCGGGCGTGGAGGAACCTTTTCGGGCGGGAGCGCTTTCGCCGGAGTTTCGCCCAGTGCGGCGAGCTTCGCCAGCCAGGCGTCATTGTCTTCAGAAATGGAGCGGGCGACGTAAGTCATCAGCGTATCAAGTTGCTCGGCCGCGCCCTGCAAAGCCTTCGAACCGCTCTCGCGGATGACCTTTCGGTGCGGATCGAGTTGTGCCGAATATTCTTTCAACGCTCGGGCATCGGTAAGCCCTGAAATCCCGAGCATCTCAATGTTGCTGCCCCAGCCTTTCGCGAACTCGATTGCAGCCTGGCGAGCGGCGGCGGTGGCAAAAGTGGTGTGCGGCAAGAAAAAGGGCACGAGGCCTGCAAGAAGTGCCAGAATAGAGGAGCGCGCACCGTAGTTCATAACTGTAAGGATGGTTCTCATCGGGTGTTCAGTATTTCTTTTGGAGAAAGTTTTTCACCGTTGCGCGGCCGTCCGCAGCGATGCGCACGGTGATCTCATAGAGCCGGCTCAGGTCGTGAACTGACTCGAATGTTAAGCCGTCCAACTTCGTTGGCTTAAGCTTCCGGAAGTATTCGTGACGCTGCAGAATCAGTAAGTCCGGCTTCGCCCAGCGCAGCGGCTCGATGTGCTCATGGCCGAGTAGCGCGCCGCGCAACTCCTCATCCTTTTCCCGCCCCGGCACGTCGTCGATCGGCAGGTCTACCTTTACGAATGATTCTCCGGCGAACTGGTAAACCGTCGTCTGCTTCCGCCGCGGCGCCGGAGGTGGTTTGGCAAACAAGTTGCCCCCGTGCGTCAGGTCGCCCGACATGTACGCGAGCCGCCGCGAATCAGGAGCCCAGAGCACTTTGCCCTCGCGGTCCGCGCCTTTGCCAATGTCGTCGCCTGTCAGGTCATAGAGGACTTTGCCGGTGCTCGTCTCGATGAGTTCAGCGCGCACGACTTTCGAATAGTCGCGTTCATCAGCCTCGGAGAATGCTTTGCGAATCGCATACCGCCCATTGGGCGAGGGCCAGCCGGTAATTTCCCGGCGAAAGAAAAGCGCGGTGGTCTTGGGAAAATGGCGCCGCAGATATTTACCTGCACTGAAGGGATACAGCACGGTGTCGCTCGCGATCGAGTTCCGCGCAGCGACCTGGTGCTCCACCGGTTGCGCGCGCAAATACGCCGCGAATTTTTCGTCGCCGATGAGATGAAACACTGCGGCGACCACCGCGAAGTGCGACTCCGCCGCGGCGCCGTCGAACTCGATGCCAAAGAACTTCCGGCATGCCGCCGGCTTGCCGCGTGCGGCGTCGCGGACGAGCTGCGAATAGACAAACCCCTGCGCGCGAGATGCTTCGCTCAACTCGGAGTTGCCGCGATTATCGTCTGCCTTTGTCGGCAGCTCCTTATCCGTGAAGAACAGACGAATCCTACTGTGATGCATCCACCCAGACTTGCCATTCTTGAGCGTGACCTGCAGCCACTCCGCGCCCTCCTCCGGTTTGAGAGCAAAGGGCTCGTTGCTCTTCACGGTCCCGATGACGGCTGCATCCACGCGCTTCTCCGCGCGCACATTCACATAGCCATCAGGATCGTGAATGACGCCGCTGTCGTGCGCGAGAGCACCCGAGACGCATGCCAGCATCACGATGGCTGCGAGCCACGGTCTCATAGCGTAGTTGACTTCGCATTCAGCAACTCCTCCAGCGCGCAGTTGCGCTTTTCCGTGGCGAGCGCTTTGCCTTCGAGCGCCCTTGCTTTCGCGAAAGGGCTCCAGCTTTGCAGCGCGTGAATCCACGCCTCGGTGTCGCGCTGCACGAGCCACGCGCGCTGCTCACGCCGCAGTGAGACGCGTTGCGCGGCCGGCGTTTGCTCGAGGGCGCGCTCCAGCAGCGTCTCGCGCGAAGGCAGCGCGACCAGTTCGAGTTTCTCGCCCTGTCGCAACGCGAACCCGCCATCCGGCGAAAGCTGCCGGAGGATTTCCTCTGCCCGCGCGATATCACCGGAGAGCAATGTCGCCGCGCAGCATCTGGCGGCTGCATTCCATTCCATGCGTGGCTTTGGTTTTATCATCGCTCCGCCGGCTGAGTCAATCACGCGCACTCGGTGAGGAGCGTGATGCCTTTCTTTACGAGCTTCGTTTTGTGGAGGGGCTGAACGTTGGCAGATGATGAATCTACCAGTTTGGCGCGGATTGCCTCTACTGAAACCCCGGAACCAAACTTGGTGGCGGGCATGCAATGGTTCCAGACGACCGTGACGATCCGCCACAACCGGCGGAACCGCCTCGCAGGCCACCTCTTCCCGGGGGCGCTTCAAGGCGGTGGTAGTGGATCCCGGTGAGCGGAGCTACACCGCGACGCTCAGCGATTACATCCATCTCAACCCCGTGCGTGCGCGGCTGGTCGGGGCTGAAGGACCGCCTGGTGGATTATCGCTGGAGCAGCTATCCATATTACGTGCGTGCGGCGAAGCGGCCGGAGTGGTTCGAAGCGCAACGGGTGCTGGGTGAACTGGGTTGCGAAGACAACGCGGAAGGGCGACGTGAAATACGCCCGCAGAATGCGGGGGAGAGCGGAAGCGGTGCTGCGCGGCGAGGAGCCTCTTGAACTCGCTGAGCTTCGGCGGGGCTGGTGTTTGGGGAGTGAGAGCTTCCGTGAACGCATGCTGCGCCTTCTGGATCTGGGAGCCGAGAAGCTGCCGCGGCGAAGCCCTCGCGATGCGCGCGTGTGGCGGGAGCATGGCGAAGAGGAGGCGGGCAGGCTGATTGCCGCTGGTCTGAGATACTTCGGATTGGCGAAGATGGATTTGCCAGCACTACGCAAAAGCGATGAGCGGAAGCTGGTTTTGGCCGCGCTGGTGCGCCAGCGCACCAACGTCTCGAATGCGTGGCTTGCCGAGGCGCTCCAGCTGGGTCATATCAGCCGGGTGAGTCACGCCCTGCGCCAATCCGAAGGGCTGAAACTCTCCACGAAACTCAGTGCTGCGCTGCTCCGATGTGCGCCCTTTTAGACCTAACTCACGGGCTTACGAATGCCTGCTTGTCGAGACTCCCGCTGAACAACGCCAAGCAAGCGATCTGAACCCGAGCTAACCGTGCACATTCTCGCCTACTGCCTTCTCTTGTCCGGTCTCATGCTCCTTGCAGACGCCGCGTGGGACGACCATCGCGGCATTGCGACCGCAGCCGCAGTGACGCCTTCACAGACCAGAACGCCGAACGTGGAGAAACGCTCAGAGCACCCGCAGCACTTCCGCAGCCTGATGACCTATCAAGGGGTCGCGCCGTCTTCGTGATCGTTGCTGGGGCAGTCCTTCTCGGCCTTGTGCGGCGCGCAGATCGACTCGATCCGTTCTCACCTGACTTCGGCGGCAACTCGTCTCTCGACGAGCTTGGCCGCACTTTGGATGCTGAAGCGCAGAAGAGACACCGACCGCTGCGATGAACCCTAGCAACGTCGCCGAACCATACGCTGCAGTGGACTGCTTCAAGCGTCATAGCTCATGCTGTTAGCCGGCTGAGTCTTCCTTTCTCCCTGCGGATTCGCCTACACAGCGGCAACTGGTCGACCCGGCTTAAAGGCCGAGGCGTTGTTTCCGCTTCTTTGGTCGCTCGGACCTGTTTTCAAGCCGTCGAGTCCCAGCAGGTTGATGACGTGCAACTCGTTAGGAGAGTCATGCCTCCGTTGCAGCAGTCAGCTTGATGCTCACTGCTGCGGCGTTCTCGCGGCGGTGTGCATTATCAGTTGTGCCGGATGTCAGCGTCGGTACTGTCCCGTGTTTCATTCGCCTCTTCGTAGCTTCAATTTGACCTCCTTCCCTTGCAGGTATTCAATCACGTAGCCGTCCTCATCGCGTTAATAGCCTGCGCTACCACGGGACGGGCACAACTTCCAAGCGAAGTCGTCTGGATTACCCAGTTTGGCACCTCATCCGAGGAGATTGCTGGCGGTATCGCCGTTGATCTCAGCGGACGGGGTTATGTCACTGGGACTACTGGTGGAGACCTCAGCGGAACAGGCTCATTCGGGGGCACGGACCTCTTCCTGACCCGCGTTGCATCCACCGGGCAGGTCATGGGGAGCTCGCAACGGGGAGGGCCATTTGGCGATAGCGCCTATGGTGTTGCCCTCGGCGTAGAGGGCGGTGTTTGGGTTCCCGGCACAACTCGCGGGAAGCTCGATGGATCGGGCGATACCCAGTCTAACGATGCCGCTCTTCTCTTGTTTGATTCAAACGGAGTGCACCAAATCACGCGCGCATTTGGAAGTGTCTCTGCAGATCACCTCTCATCGGCAGTGGCGACAGCCGATGGAGTGTACGCGGTGGGCGTCATGGGAACGACCATGCAGGACGCTCTCATTACGAAATTCAGCCTCGCTGGAGTGCAGGAATGGAGCCGCTTAGTAAGCACCGATATGTCTGATTACGCATCAGCGATAACGTCGGATCGTTCTGGCAATCTCATCGTTACTGGTACAACCGCCGGGAATCTTCTTGGCGCGAGCGGCGGTGGCTCGGATGCATTCGTGGGGAAATGGGATTCTGAGGGCAATCAGATCTTCCTCCGAACGCTGGATCTCGGAATGAACCTGGAGTCTGGACACGACGTGGGCATAGATCTCAGCGGCAACATTTACATCGCAGGGCGAACGATGGATATGCATAGCCGGAATGAGACATTCCTTGCGAAGTACGCCAGTGATGGAGACTTGCTCTGGACCCGCACGTATGGAGTCGGAGGCTCCTTGCAGGAGGTCGGTCTAAGCCTTGTAGTCACACCCGATGGCGGCACATGGATTGGTGGTTATCGCGCTGGCCCTTCCGTGTTGGTCCCTGGTGGAACAAACGCATTTCTCGCGCGCTTCGATCCCGACGGTACTCTGCTCTACGACCTAACGCTCGACACGCCTGGAGGTGACCGGATAAAAGATTTGGCGATAGGGCCCGGCGGGGATCTATGGGTGCTCGGAACTACGAGTGGCAGCCTTGGAGGCGAGAATTCGGGTGGTCAGGATATCTTCGTGGCACGCGTCATACCGGAACCGAGCGCCACCCTTTTGCTGGGTATCGGCGCAGCGACCGTGGCACAATTTCGCGGGAGAAGGAGATGGGCCAAGTGACCCATGCAATGGTTTCAGACGACCGTGACGATCCGCCACAACCGGCGCCGCCGTCTCCGCAGGTCAGCTTTTCAAGGGCGCTACAAGGCAGTGGTCGTGGGTCCAGGTGAGCGGAGCTACACCGCGACGCTCAGCGAGTACATCCATCTCAACCCCGTGCGCGGCTGGTCGGTCTGAAGGACCGCCTGGTGGATTATCGCTGGAGCAGCTATCCATTCTACGTGCGTACGGTGAAGCGCCCGGAGTGGTTTGAAGCGCAACGGGTGCTGAACGGACTGGGTAGCCAAGACACCGCGGAAGGGCGACGTAAGTATGCCCGCAGAATGCGGGGGAGAGCGGAAGCGGTGCTGCGCGGCGAGGAGCCTCTCGAACTCGCTGAGCTTCGGCGGGGCTGGTGTCTGGGGAGTGAGAGCTTCCGTTAACGCATGCCGCGCATTCTGGATCTGGGAGCCGAGAAGCTGCCGCGGCGAAGCCCTCGCGATGCGCGCGTGCGGCGGGAGCAGGGCGAGGAGGAGGCGGGAAGGCTGATTGCCGCTGGTCTGAGGTACTTCGAAATGGCGAAGAAGGATTTGCCAGCCCGACGCAAAGGCGATGAACGGAAGCTGGTCTTGGCCGCGTTGGTGCGCCAGCGCACCAAGGTAACCGGGAAAATCATGGCGCATCACTTTGCATTGCCTTTTTATGCGCTACTTCCAACTATTGGCCGGCGGAGCCGCTAAGGATATTTTCAAAACTGTGCGTCATCTTGTTTCACTTACCGTCTTGATGTTACTGCTGTTCACAGGAGTGGCGTCTGCGGCGGACCACTCGCAAATGCGAGCCGCAGTCACGCTGCTGGAGTCGGCAAAGGAATCGCTGAGAAAACCACGTACAGCTCTCGATCCGCCGGAAAAGAGCGACCCGCTTCCGCTCTTGCTGGCCGCCAAGCGGGCAGTAGAGGAGGCGCCTCCGATCTACCTTGGTCGTAAGAAACCGATTCTTGAAAGTATCGACCTCGCGATTGCTGAGGTCAGAACTGGTGACAGGGCAAGAAAGGCACGGGAGCATATCGACCACGCTGCGAAGATAATCAGGAACGGAGTGCAAGAGTTCAAATAGAGTTCCATCTGTGAACTTCAGCGTCCCGCAATGACTTAAACTAGGATTACCGTTATGCCTGCAAGGCGTGTGTCGATGAGCCATTAATCAGAACTGGGTGGCAGACTTTCCTCCGCAAGGGGACCAGCGGTCCAGCGCCGCTGTCGCGCGCCGCGGCTCAGTCCAACTGCGGTGTATCCAGCATCTCGAGCCAACGCTCACATCCACTCACTCCCGCACTCCGGGATCCAGGATACATCGCTTAACGTTCGCTAAAGAAATGAACGCCCTTACGAAATCAATCGATGCGCTCTACGCCGCGTTCAGCGACGTTCCGAAGCCTAAGAAGATCGATGCGTGCCCTTGCTGCATTGAGACCAAGAATCTCTGTGAGCTACTGACCAAGCCGCTGCGAGAACTTTCTCCTGATGACCTTAGTTCATATGCCTCATCCGCATTCCTCACGGCTGGTGATGTTCCTGATTACCTCTACTTTCTTCCTCGGATCCTCGATATCACTGCGACGAACAATTTCTGGTGGCCAGATCCTGAGGTGACAGGTCGAGCGGTTAGCAACACAGAACCGCTCTCATGGCCGCTCAAGCGACTGAATGCATTTCATGATTTCCTGCATCGTGTGATCAATTCATTCTTGGAGCGTGAGGGTTCAGGTTCGGATATTGATTCATGGATTTGCGCGATCGGAAAGATGCGGATGGATGTCCGCCCCTATTTGACTCAGATAGAGAAGTCTCCAGTTCACGTGCTATCCTATTATGAAGAGAACGCTAATAGGCTTACCCAACGGAGGCTTTCCAATTCATTTTGGGAGCCACCAAACGAAGGCTACGATCAAGTCGTTCATTGGTTTGGAACAGAAGCAGTGGGAGACATCATCGTGGGAGCATACGGCGTCGTGCTATACTACAACAGCGAACAAGGCCGTGGAGGCAACTCCGCTGCGCCCCGTGCCTCACCTTAGACGTTCGGCGACTAGCGCGCGCTTCCAGCAATGACTACAAAATGTCCGTTGTGCGGTAGACCAGTTAGACCTGACGCCTTGCTGTGCGGTTGCGGACAGTCACTCATCTCCGAAGTCGAATCGGACAATCGAGACTCTGATTCGGTGCGGGTCAGAGTCAGAGTCAGGGTAAGATCACCACACTGACACCATAGGAAGACGAGTAGTATCGGCAGAAGTTCTACAGAGGTCGACCGGAAACCGAGCCAGCGCTGCGACATTTCTGCTCAAGCCGGTGCTGCGGAGCACTTGGTGCCCATCCGCTGCGAGGGGCCTGCTACAATCACAACGGGTACAACCCCTCGGCAGTAGGGAGCCATCTTGCGGGCAGACATGAGCTTCCGTGAACGCATGCTGCGCCTTCTGGACCTGGGAGCCGAGAAGCTGCAGCGGCGAAGCGCTCGCGATGCGCGCGTGCGGCGGGAGCATGGCGGGGAGGAGGCGGCTAGGCTGATTGCAGCTGGGCTGAGATACTTCGATCTGGCGTCGGAGGTTCTGCCAGCACTACGCAAAGGCGATGAGCGGAAGCTGGTTTTGGCCGCGCTGGTGCGCCAGCGCACCAACGTCTCGAATGCGTGGCTTGCCGGGGCGCTCCAGCTGGGTCATATCAGTGGGGTGAGTCACGCACTGCGCCAGGCCGAAGGGCTGAAACTCTCCACGAAGCTGCATGCTGCTCTGCACAAATGAGCGACTTTCTAGACGTGACGCTGGTAACACGCGGACCGCCCGTCCCGGTCGGTTCATCACCTGGGTATGGATCATCGTGGGACTCACCTCTCTGTGGCCTAGCAGCCACCCGGAGTCGGCAGACTTTGCGTCGGTCGACGAAGACAATCGTCGTCGAGCGGGATGTGGCGCGGTGAGTTGACGTCTCCCACGGACGTCTCTACGCGATCTTTGTCTCCAAACAGGTGGCCCTTTCTCTCGCCGTTTTGCGCATGCGCTCCTACGATGCGCGCACCTGTGAATCCGCCGAACGATCGAGTTGAAAGGATCTTCCACGCTGCCCTTGACATGGCGGATGCGGCGGAACGCGCGCAGTTCATCGATGCACAGTGCGCGGGCGACGCGGCGCTGGATGCCCGCGTGCGGCGCCTCATTGCAGAGCACGAGTACGGCGACGAACTGCTGAATCGCGCGCCGCTTTCCACGGAGCTGCAGTGGGAGCTTGCCCGGCTGAAGCCGGAGGAAGGCGGGGAAATGATCGGGCCTTACAAGCTGCGCGAGCAGATCGGCGAGGGTGGCTTTGGCACCGTGTGGGTCGCGGATCAGGAAAAGCCGGTGCGACGGCGCGTGGCGCTAAAGATCATCAAGCTCGGGATGGACACTAAGGAGGTCATCGCGCGCTTCGAGCAGGAGCGACAGGCGCTGGCGTTGATGGAGCATCCGAACATCGCGCGCGTTTTCGATGCAGGGGCGACGCAGCATGGGCGGCCCTTCTTCGTCATGGAACTAGTCCGCGGGGTGCCCATCACCACCTACTGCGATGACCAGAAGCTTCCCACGGAGGAGCGCATCGAGCTCTTCATCACCGTCTGCCACGCGGTGCAGCACGCGCATCAGAAAGGCATCATCCACCGCGATCTCAAACCGTCGAACATCCTCGTGACGATCAACGACGGGCGGGCGGTGCCAAAGGTCATCGACTTCGGCGTGGCCAAAGCGACGCAGGGCCGGCTCACGGACCAGACGGTCTATACGCAGTTCCAGCAGATGATGGGCACACCGCTCTACATGAGTCCCGAGCAGGCGGAGTTGACCTCACTCGACATTGACACGCGGAGCGACATCTATGCGCTCGGCGTGCTGCTTTACGAGCTGCTCACTGGCCACACACCTATCGAGCGGGACACGATCGCACGCGTCGGTATGGATGAGATCCGCCGCCTCATTCGGGAGGTAGATCCGCCACGGCCTTCCATGCGGTTGAAGACGCTCGACTATGCGGAGATAACGACCGCCGGAAAGCGCCGCAATACGGAACCGGCGAAACTCTCGAGTTCTTTGCGCGGCGACATCGACTGGATCGTGATGAAGTGCCTCGAGAAGGATCGCAGCCGCCGCTACGACACGGCGAATGGACTTGCCACCGACCTCCAGCGGCACCTCGCGAATGAAGTTGTCACGGCACGCCCTCCGACCACGGCTTACCTCCTGAGCCGGCTTATCCGGCGCAACCAGCTCGCCTTCACCGCCGCAAGCTGCGTCCTGGCAGCGTTGATCATCGCCCTGGTGTTCATCTCCGTCGCCGCCCGGCGTGAAGGCCTGGCCCGAGTCCACGAATCCATTCAGCGCAATCATGCGGAGCGCGAAACGAAGCGTGCCGTGGCGGCGCTTGACGAGCTGCGCGCGACTGCCCCGGCCTTTGTCGAGCAGGCGCGTTCGCTGGTGAGCAAGGGGCAATTCGATGAGGCGATCGAAAAGCTCGACTATGCCTTGAAGCTGAACCCCGAGGCCACGGGCTATCTCCTGGCCAAAGCCGACCTGCTGCAATGCCAATTTCGCTTTGCGGCCGCCGCTGCGCTATATCGCGCCGCACTTCGTCGCGAGCCGGAGAATGCCCGCGCGCAAGTTAACGCCGCCCTTTGCGACCATTTGCAAGCCGAGCTCTTGGCGCAGCCCAAGCTCTCCCGCGAGAGCCTCGTGAAACTCTTCGCCGCGATGACCGCCGAGCATCGATCCGCCGCGGAGTTGCTTGCCGTTGGCCGCATGGTTGGCGACGAACAGAAACTGATCCTCGACTACTGGATCGAGCGGCTCAAAGCCCTGCCGATTCCGCCCGATTTCCCGATCGAAAAGCGGCTCACGATGGCGGCGGGTGGAAACCTGGCGCTCGATTTGAGCAAGACGGCGATCTCCGATCTCGCGCCGCTCACGGACATGCCGCTGGTCGATCTGAATCTCACCGACTGCACTGCGATCACGGATTTCCGCCCTTTGAGCGGTCTTCCCTTGCAACGTCTCGTGCTCGACGGCACGAGGATCAGCGACCTTTCGCCACTGGCGAAGGTGCGGACACTCCAAAAGCTTGGTCTGGGGCTCACGGGCGCCCGCGACCTTTCCCCGTTGCGCGGGCTGCCCATCGAGGGCCTGGATCTTTCCGGGTGCAAGGTCTCCGATCTCGCACCGCTCAAAGATTCCCCGCTACGAAAGCTCAGCCTGTACTACGCCACGGTAGGCGACCTCCGACCGCTCGCCGGTCTACCGCTCGAAGTCCTCGATTGCACGGGAATCCCTGCGACCGACTTCAGCGCGCTCTCCGGCATGCCATTGAAAAGTCTGACTCTGCAGATCACACGCGTGGGTGAGTTAGCCTTCCTCCGCACCATCCCGCTCGAAAACCTCAATCTACACGGCTGCCAGCTCGCGCGGGGTTTTGAGGTGCTGGCGGAATTGAAATCGCTCGAGACCCTCATCCTGCCTGAGATGGTCTGGAACTGGCCAAAGGAAGAAATCCAGGCGATCTCCGCCCTCCGTGAGCATCCCGGGCTGCGTCAAATCAAGATGGGCGTCCGCATAAACCAGGAGGCGTCCTCCGGATCCGCAAGCGAATTTTGGACCCAGTGGGATAACGACACGGAACCCGTCCTGGCGCTGCGTCGAGCCGGAACAAAGTTCGTCGTTTGGAGCCTGAATGACGGCGGTCTTGCACTGACTGTGAGCGATCCCGCCTTTTCAGATCTTTCCATCTTTCGCAAAGCGAAATTTGCGCAGCTCAATCTCGATGGGACAAACGTTCGAGATCTCAGTCCGCTGGTTGGGCAACCCCTAAAGGTGATCCGTCTGAACCGTACTCCTGTGATCGACCTTTCGCCGCTCGCAAACTTTGCTCTCGAAGAACTCTCCGTGGTTGACATGGAAGTAACCGACATCTCGTTCCTCCGCCGCGCACCGTTGTGCGATTCCCTGGAAAAACTGTTTCTCGACAAACTTAAGTTCGCGGACCTCTCGCCCGTTGGGGCATGCAAAGCGTTGCAGGTTCTGTCCGCGTATAAATCGGCGGTGGCCGATCTCGGGCCCCTACGCGGCCTGAAGCTCCGCGAACTCTACGTTGCATCCACGCAGGTAAACGATTTCTCAGCTCTTGCCGGCATGCCGCTCGAGCGGCTGTTCATCGACCTGACACCGGCTAAGGACCTCACGCCGCTGCTAACTCTTACATCGCTCAAGGATCTGCTTCTGTCCGAGCAGGCGGAGAATATCGGAGAGCTACGGAAGCTGCCTAATCTCCAACGCGTCTCCTTCACCTATGATGACAAGGTCGGCGGTCCGTCCATGACGTCGGCAGAGTTTTGGGCGAGCAGAACGTCGTCCGCGAAAGTGCCATGAGCGACGTGACACATCTACTTGTAAAGATCCAACAAGGAGACTCCGCGGCGTCGAACGAACTGCTCGGGGTGGTCTATACGGAGCTCCGCCGCATCGCCCGGGGGAAGATGGCGCGCGAGCAGCCCGGGCAGACGCTCCAGCCGACCGCACTGGTGCATGAGGCGTGGCTGCGGCTCGGCGACGCGAACTTCGAAAACCGCGCGCACTTTTTCTCGGCAGCTGCGGAAGCGATGCGCCGCATCCTGGTAGACGGAGCGCGACGCAAGCGTTCCGCTCGCCGCGGCGGCGGGGAGATCCCGGCCGACATCGCAGACCTGCAGATTGCCGCGCCTTCGCCAGACGATGAATTGCTCGCGGTGCATGAGGCGCTGGAGGAGCTCGCCTTGCACGACTCCCAAAAAGCCGAGCTCGTGAAGCTGCGCTATTTCGTTGGGATGAGCATCGAGGAAGCAGCCTCCGCGCTCGGGATCAGCGAGCGCACCGCTAAGCGGCATTGGACCTATTCCCGCGCCTGGCTCCTCGACTCTATGCGCGGTCAGAGCGTGACCGCCGTTCCCCTTGGTCGCGACGACGAACCTAGACGTTGAAAGAAAGTTGCCGGGAGGGTGGCCCCTTTCGCCACCCCTTTGCGCATGAGTAGCTTACATGTTCATCCGCACTCGTTCATCGGAAAGGCTGCCCACCTCCCTCAGGCCTCCCGCCTCCTGCGCGGGGCATCACCAGCCTCCCGTCTCAGGAAGGGATCTCGGAGGCGACGGTTTGAGCCTTCGCGTTCTTTTGCTGGTCATAGCAGCAATCGGTCTCAGCTCACCCCGCCTGTTTGCGCAGTCGCTGCTCTACTCCTTTGAGCGCCGGGTGACCGCCGCCGAGTCCTTCTCTTCCATTTACACTGTCGGCCTGAACGAGGGAGGGGCGGTAATGTTCCATGCGCAACTGAGTGCGGGAGGGCAGGCAATCTACACCGCGCCATCTGGCGGAACTCCCGTGCAAGTGGCGAACACAGCCGGACCTTTCGACAGGTTTCTAAACGTCAGTGAGATCAATGCGGCGGGCACCGTCGCCTTTGCCGCCGAGCTGGATGATGGACGCCGCGGCATCTACACGGCAGCCACGGGGGGCGCTCCCTTCGAGGTCGCGCGAACCGGCGTCAACGGCTTCACCTTCCTATCCCTGCCCTCATTGAATGCGAGCGGCACGATCGCGTTTCCCGGTGAGGCGGGCGGCAGGCGCGGCGTCTATACTGCGGCTCCTGGAGCGGCTCCCGTGCGAAGGGCAGACGACCTGGGGCCGATCAGCTTGTTCGGCGGTAACTCAACGATTACGGGCGCGGGAAAAATGGCCTTCCTCGCCGTGCGGGACGTGGGCGACCAGGCGATATACACCCTCGCCCCGGGCGGCTCACCGGTCGAACTCGTGAACACCAGCGGCCCCACCTCTAACCTCTACAATCATGGCGTGCCGTCATTGACCGACACGGGCTACGTGTCCTTCGCCGCCGAGCGGGACATCGGCGGAGATGGCATCTACTTGTCGATCGCAGGAGCTGCGCCGGTTGAAGTTGTGAACACCAACGGCGTCTTCTCCTCACTTTACGGCACCGACGTGAACTCGGCGGGTCTGCTCGTGTTTCCAGCGGCTTTGGATGCCGGTAACGCGCTCGCAATCTATTACCGCCAGCTGGGTAAATCTCCGGTCCGGTTGATTGGACCAGGCGATCTGCTTGACGGCTCAACCGTGACAGGCATTTTCGGTGTTTATGGAGGATCGATCCTGAACGACGCAGGCCAGGTCGCGTTCGGGGCCACCCTAGCCGATGGAAGCAGGTCGATCTACGTCGCGTCTCAAGTCCCGGAACCTTCCGGCCTATTGGTTATCGGCGTAGCAATCCTGATAAGTCTTCGCAGGCGACAGCGCAACGGTCGCGCATTGTAAGCCTGGATTCGTCAGGGACGTTCGCCACCACCGTCGTTGCCGCCGCTGCCGCTGCCTTCTCCAGTGTCTAGAATCACAACGTTCTCTTCTGCTGAACGAAGCCGGCGACTCTCTGGGCGGTGCGGAGCAGGGCTCCGGGGGCGTACCTGAGGCATCGGTCCAGCGGGGGAAGTGGACGATAAGCCCTATGAACATGTACAAAGCAGAAGTGAAGTGGCACCGCTGCTAAGTTGGCGCCGCACAGCAATGTCGGAGGGCGCGGGTCAGGATCAGGCTCAGATCACCACACTGACACCCAGAGCAAAACGAGTGATATTGGCAGAGGTTCTACAGAGTTCGACCGGTTCGCGAGCCAGCGATGCGACATTTTTACTCAAGCCGGTGCTGCGGAGCACTTGGTGCCCATCTGCTGCGAGGGGCCTACTAAATCGTAAGGGGTACAATCCCTCGACAGTAGGGAGCCATTTTGGGGCAGACATGAGCGCCTGCAGGAGGGAGCTTGAGCGCTATGCACTCGCATCTCCCCAGATGGCTCTGTGCCATCCTCCTAGCTCTCTCCCTTGCCGCCGGAGCGGAACCAACCCGGATCGCGAGCGAAGGACGTGCTTTGTTGCCAATCGTCATTGGCGAGCAAGCCAGTGACGCAACCAAGGCCACAGCGGCGGATCTCGCCCGTTACCTGAAGGCGATCACCAAGGCAGAGTTCCTGGTCGAACCTGGCGATGGTAGCCGTGGGATTGTTGTCGGTGCCGCTGCCGATTTCCCGAACCTCCCTTTTGCAACCAACTTCTCCCCGGGGCCTTTCGATCGGGAGGCTTGCCTGCTGCGTTCGCAGCCGCAGGGCGTCTGGTTGATCGGAGCCACGGACCTAGCCGCCTCGCACGCGGTGTGGGAGTTCCTGCATCGGCTAGGATATCGTCAGTTCTCTCCGGGGGAGACTTGGGAAGTTGTTCCCACTTTGCCGGAGCTCGCGGTCGAGATGGATACGAAATCCAATCCGTCCTTTGCGGCCCGGCGCATTTGGTACAACTGGGGGCTCTGGGGCTACAACGACGAGCCGTACCGAAAGTGGTGCGTTCGCAATCGGGTGGTGCAGGGCTTTAAGCTGGAGAGCGGACATGCCTACGATGCAATCGTCGCTGCGCACCCGGCGGAGTTGGAGCAGCATCCGGAATACCTCGCGCTGGTCAGCGGTAAACGGCAGCTGCGGCCGGATGCAAAGTTCTGTATCAGCAACGCGGGACTTCGCCGGCTGGTTGTGAACCACGCGGTGGAGCAGATGAAGGCACAGCCGCAGCGGGACAGCATCTCCATGGATCCCAGCGACGGCGGTGGCTGGTGTGAATGCGAAGCCTGCGCGGCGATGGGC
This sequence comes from Spartobacteria bacterium, assembly GCA_031389825.1. Taxonomy (GTDB): domain Bacteria; phylum Verrucomicrobiota; class Verrucomicrobiia; order Chthoniobacterales; family Chthoniobacteraceae; genus JANMSW01. The sequence goes on along the minus strand of JANMSW010000039.1, from coordinate 53,119 downwards.
AGCGTGAGCGACCGTGTGGTGACGCTGGCAAATGAAGTGGCCGAGGCGATCAACGCACTGGGGCTAGGCCCCAAATACGTCGGCTTCTACGCGTACAACCAGCACTGTGCGCCGCCGCGGGTTCGTGTTCATCCGCGTGTCATTCCAAGTGCGACAACGGCATTCCTTACCGGCGGCTTCACGTTTGACCAGGTGCTCACCGGGTGGCAGGCCCAGGGGGCGACCATGGGCGTGTACGATTACCTCAGTGTTGTCGATTGGGATTGGAATCTGCCGCGTGGCGCGGCTGCCTCTCGACCTCGTCAGGTAGCGGGAATGATCGCTCGCATCCACAGCCAGGGAGCCCGGTTCTACGACGCGGAATCCGGCGACTGCTGGGGTCCCGCAGGGCTCGGCTACTATGTCGCCAGCAGGGTGCTGTGGGATGTGAGCGAGGTAGGTCGGGTGGACGCGATCATCGCCGACTTCCTGGACAAGGCCTTCGGATCCGCGCGCGATTCGATGCGCGCGTTCTATCACCTCATCACCGAAGACACGCAACGCCGCGCTCCTTCGGATCTCGTGGGTCGAATGTACCGCCATCTTGCAGAGGCGCGTCGCGCGACGACTGACCCAGGAGTGGTCCGCCGCATTGACGATCTCACTCTCTACACCCGGCACTCCGAGCTGATGTACGCGCAGCAAAATGGCACAGCTTCCAAGGAAGATGTGGCACGCCATGCCTACCGCATGCGCAAGACGATGATGGTGCACTCGTACGGACTCTGGGCGCGGATACTGAGCCAGCGAGACGCGCACACGCCGGAACATCCGCTGAAAAGCGAGGAGCCGTTTAGTGACGCCGAACTGGCGAGGATCCTCACGGCAGGCATTGAGAAGAACCAGCCGACCGAGCCCGGCTTTACAGGCCAAGAGTTTAGTAAGGAACTCGTCCCTGCCGCGTCTCGCCTCGCTCTACCGAAGGTGCCCTTGGGCGAGTTCCCAGCCCAAGCGCAGGACCGCCAGCGGTACTTCGTCTGGATGCCGCAGAACGGCACGCTTGAGCTCAGACTCGCGGTAAAGAAGGTATGGGCGCTGCGCAAGCCGAAGCTGGAACTCTTCTCGCCACTGGAGGTGTCTCTGGAGCCGGTTCAGGTCGTCGCTGACTACCAGCCTGATGACGTCGAGCGGACTGTCACCGTAAAGACACCCCACCAGGGCCTGCACCGCATAGAGACCTACGACGGCGGCGACCATACGCGGATTACCTGGCCTGCCGGGCTGCCGGTCACAGTGGAGTCTGGCATCGATACTCCGGACGTCACGAGCCAGTTCCGCGGGCCATGGACGCTCTACTTCTACGTCCCGAAAGGCACGAAGCTGGTCGGCGGATGGGCTTCCCGCGTGGCGAACTGGGCGCCGCGCATCTCCGGGAGACTGATTGCGCCCGACGGTCGCGAGATGCTCGACTTTGCCAAGCTGGAAGACGGGTTTTTCAAAGTGGAAGTACCAGAGGGAACCGACGGTAGCGTCTGGAAATTCGAGGGCAACCACGGCCAGCGCCTTCTAATGACGGTGCCGCCGTACCTGGCCCGGAGCAGCGAGGAACTCTTGCTCCCGCGGGAAGTGGTAGAAGCAGACGCCCGCAACTGACCTCGGTGCAATGTGCTTTTGCCCAGTTCCGCCATGAGGCGTGGACCAAAACTTTAGCGACTCGCGCGGGGACGGCCGAAGCAGTCACGTTGTCGCCGTCATCTAACCCAAATCGAAAAGCTTCGAGGGTGAGTCTAAGCCGGGATCCTCTATTAAGCCGAGGTATGAGGATTATTGAACATTGTCGCTAAAGGAGGCCTGCGACTCTCTCAGCGAGAGCCGCCGGCAAGCTTCTTTTCAGCCTAGAAAAGGCCGAGGAGCCTGAGGACGATAACGACAACGACGATAACGCCGATGAGCCAGAATATCGATTTCATGGGGTGTATAGATTAGGTGTGGGCTGCGGTTGATTGTGACACTAAGAATAATGAGTAACGACCCTGAATCGCATTGGGGCAACAGCACAGCCGCATTGTTTTGCTGTGTGGCTTCTACCGTCGATGCTCATTCGTTCCGCGACTGGAGATGTGTGTCCGGCATCTAGCGTTCATCGCTGTCGCATACCCGTCCAGATGTCCCTGGTGGCATCTGAGCTCGAGGTCGTCCCGGTTGTTTGGTCGAGATCATTGCTGAGTCTTGATTAGTTTACCCGTTGGAGGTGCTTCACCACTCCACCGATCGATTTCGCCCCCGGTGCAGCTGCCTCCATTGCTGCGCCGCAGATCGCGAGCACAACAGCAGTTACCATGACCGGCACGAAAGTCTGCTGCACTGCGCTGGTGAGCCACCATCGTTGATCCAGGGAGTTCATCCGCCGATAAAGTGCGCTCACCAGCACGGCATCGAGGAACACCTCAGCGATCAGGATGGGCGCCGTGACGACTACGGTGACGAGCGCCCAGCCGAAGAGCAGCACCAGCAGACCGAGAAGAAACACGAGGATGCTGAGCGCGCAGCCTCCCTCGTCGTCGCCGATCGGGAATGATCCAAGGTCGAGCCAATCAAGCACGGACCAGTCACGTTCCTTGAGCCGAGTCATCGCGTCTTTCGGATCGTGCCCCTGGAGGAGTGCGGCGATGTCTTCATCCGCATGGAAGTAGCGGCTCTCCACCTCAGCCCAGAGGCGGACAAGCCCAAGGAACGCACCCCATGCAACAAGTAGGGCGAGGGGATAACGCATCCACATCTGATCCAGCCCGCTCCGGAGCATCCACCACGACACGAGGGCGCCAACTCCGCCGGTTGCGATCACAATGATACTCATGGCGAGGCGAGGCCATCGCTTTTGAGCAAAGTAAACGCGAAGCGCCCGCAGCACACGACGGCGGAGGTACTCGCGATGTTCCAGACTCTCTTCCGTCTCGCTCACTTGCCATTCAAGTAACCCGTTCAGACTGTCTGATGCAAGGCTGCGCACGTCCTCCGATAGCACAACTTACTCACCCGTGAGCCGGATAGGGGCGGTCCGCTCGGATACGGCAACTTTGCGCTCTTTTGAAACGGATCCCCCTCACTTCACCGCCTCCAGTATCTGGCTCAGCCCTAATCCGGGATCTCTGCCTCAACGAGCAGCGCGAGAAGACTGAGCGATTCCTGCCAGCCCATATAGCAGGCCTCTGCTGGAATCAAATCGGGAACGCCTTCCTGCGTGATGTTCAACTCGGTTCCACAGGCAACCTCTTTCAGGAACACGGTCACCTGCATCTCCCCTGGCACATTTGGGTCTTCGAACTTGTCCGTGTAGCGGATGAGCTCATGTGGCGTGAGTTCCACGTAGGTTCCGCCGAAATTGTGACTGGTTCCAGTATGGAAGTTCGTGAACGACATCTTGTAGGAGCCTCCAACTTTCGCGTCCATCTGATGCACTTTGCCGGTGAAGCCGTGAGGGGGAAGCCATTTGGCCATGGCGTCAGCGTCGAGAAAGGCTCGGTAGATGCACTCAGGGGTGGCCCGGAGAACTCGATGGAGACAAATCGTTTGCGTGATATTGATGCTCATTGAGGCTGGTCTTCCATTCTCCGACGGATGACTTCGCTCCGTTCGGACATGCACTGCAGTTCTCGTATCGATTGTTGATCACTTTACGTTGCCAATCTGGCATGACCGACCCTCCGTACTTGGATCGACGAATGCTAAGATGCACATTCGGCGCCTGCCTCGGATCCGAATCTGACGCATGGGCGACACCTCACCAAAGAATCAAGAGAAGCTGGAAGCACAGAAGCACGACGAACACGATAAGAAGATCATCGACAAGCAGGAGAATGCGGAACAACAGCATCACCAGCAGGCGGTAATCCGCACCGAGGACGAGATCGCGGCTCTGGAGAAGGAAAAGCCTGAGGTTTAGCGGAGGGAGCTGATCGGCAAAGGATGCCTTGGATGTGAGAATCGCGTTTGTGGCGTTAACCATTGAAGTAGCAGGGAACACGCCCGCTACCCTGCGATGGCTGCGTTTCCCGGAGTCTCAGGCGCGGATGATTTTGGTGCGCACCGCATAGCGCACCAGATCAGCAAACGAATCCAGCTGCAGCTTTCGCATGGTGGTGGCCCGATGCGTCTCCACGGTTTTGATGCTGATGCCGAGAGTGGCACCTATGTCTTTATTGCTCCTGCCTTCACTGAGGAGTTGCACAATTTCCCGCTCGCGGGGTGTCAGACCGTCGGTTTCCTCCTTATCCTTCGGCGAGCAGGAGTCACCCGCGAAATAGCGGTCGAAGACTACCGAGGAGATGCGGTCGGTGAAATAGTGCTTGTGCTGGCTCAACGCCCGGATGGCTGCCACCAAATGCAGCCCTAAATCACTCTTCAGAATGTAGCTGCGGGCGCCTGCTGCGAAGACGTTGTGGACAAGCTGCTCACTAAACTCCCCGGTGAAAATGAGCAGTTCGCAGGTGGGCAGCAGCCGCTTGATCTGACGCGCCGCGTCCAAGCCATTGAGTTCGGGCATACAGAGGTCGAGCACCGCCACATCTGGCTTCAGCTGCTCCGCCAGATCGACCGCTTCGCGGCCATCAGCTGCTTCGCCGCAAACTTCCCATCCTTGTTCTCGCGAGATCAGAATCCTGACACCTGCACGTACGGTCTCGTGATCATCAGCCACCAGAATGCGGAGTTTTTTCATATCAAACTAGTGATCTTGAAGGCCCTCTTCGCCCAATGAGCCGGTCACAGGAGTAAACGTTTATTCCTCGAGCTGCGAGCACCGCATACTTATAATTCGCAGGAGCATTGCGTAGGGCTCTTAAGGAATCTTCATCCTGCTCTTCAGGGCCCGACGGAGTTCCGGTGCGAGATCATGCAACTTTGCTCTAGCTGATTGACCCTGGCTACACCGCTCTGGGGGCTGTAGGAGGGCCGAACGGAACCACCAACTACCGGCGCTATCCGGCATTACCCCCAGGCTCGAAATACATAGTTTGCCTGCTCGTGCCCGGCCCGGTGGCCGCTTGGTAAGCAGGGGAATGAAGACCTTGATTGCCGACGACGACCCCATCGCCCGGCTCATGCTCAAAACGACGCTAAGAAAGCTCGGGCACGACGTCCACGAGGCCGAGAATGGCCGCGACGCTTTGGATGCCTGGCAAGGTGGAGAGTTTCGCCTGATCATCTCGGATTGGATGATGCCGAATCTCGACGGACTGGAGTTCTGCCGCCGCATCCGTGCCGGAGAGCGCGAAGATCTCAGCTACATCATTCTGCTCACCTCGCGTACCGGGAAAACCAACTATCTCGAAGCGATGACTGCTGGAGCTGATGACTTCATCACCAAGCCTTATGAGAGGGATGAGCTGGGCGCTCGGGTGCGCGTCGCTGAACGCATCCTCAGCCTCCACGCCAATCTCCGCTCCGCGAACGCCGATCTCGAGCGCCGTGTCATTGAGCGGACTGCCGAATTGAAGGCTGCACTCCTGGCGAAAGGTGAGCTGCTCTCCCGGGCCAGCCATGAACTGCGCACCCCAATGAATCACATCCTCGGCTTCGCACAATTGCTCGAGATGGACACGCTCACGCCGGATCAGACTACCAGCGTTGGCGGCATTCTGAGCAGCGGCGAGCACCTGTTGGGGCTTATCGACCAGATCCTCGCCGCCTCTGAATCTGAACCTGATGACCTGAGCTTTCTCGAGTCGCCTCAATGGGGAGAGAGCTCGGTCGCGTCCGCCCCATCACTCTGAATCTCATGACAAGAATTCTCGCGGCGTCCAGCCGCACCTCGAAGAAGGCGAGACCTGCATCCGCTCGAAAGCGCTTCCCAATATTAACAACCCTATCCAAGGCTCGCACGGGGATTCGAGGCCTCGATGAGATAACTGGAGGAGGGCTTCCAGCAGGACGGCCGACTCTGGTGTGCGGTGGCACGGGCTGTGGAAAAACTCTGCTCGCGATGGAATTTCTGGTCCGGGGGGCGATCGAATACAACGAGCCGGGCGTGTTCATGGCGTTCGAAGAGACAGGCGCAGAGCTAACGGAGAACGTGGCGTCGCTCGGGTTCGATCTAGCCAGGCTCGCCGCAAAGGGCAAGCTGGTGCTCGATTACGTATTTGTGGACCGCAGCGAGTTCGAGGAGACCGGTGAGTACGACTTGGAGGGCCTTTTCATTCGGCTCGGATACGCCATCGATTCAATTAAGGCCAAGCGGGTCGTCCTAGACACCATTGAAGGGCTTTTCGCCAGTTTACCTAATCAGACAATCGTGCGCGCAGAGTTGCGGCGCCTCTTCCGGTGGCTGAAGGAGAAGGGCGTGACGGTGATCATGACGGGCGAACGCGGCGAAGGTACACTTACGCGTTACGGGCTGGAGGAGTATGTCTCAGATTGCGTGATCTCGCTCGATCATCGCGTCGTTGATCAGGTGACAACGCGGCGCATCCGGGTAGTGAAGTATCGCGGCACAACCCACGGAACCAACGAGTACCCGTTTTTGATCGAGAAGGACGGTATCTCGATTTGGCCTGTGACTTCAGTACAGCTCGAGCACAAGGCTTCAATAGAGCGCATTCCGACTGGTATTGAACGACTCGACACGATGCTCGGCGGGAAAGGATTTTACCGTGGCAGCAGTATTCTCCTTTCAGGCACCGCCGGCACGGGCAAGACCAGTGTCTCGGCAGCCTTCGCCCAATCGGCGTGCCGGCGTGGCGAGAAGGTCATCTATTTTTCTTTCGAAGAATCACCCAGTCAGATCATCCGTAATATGAGCACGATCGGAGTAGATCTTGCGCAGTGGGTAACCAGGGGAAAGCTCCATTTCGAGACCGTGCGGCCCTTTCACTACGGCCTCGAGATGCACCTGGCCCGGACGATTAAGGCAATCTCTGAGTTCGGGCCAAGTATTGTGGTTATCGATCCAATTTCAGGGCTGGATACGAGCGGAACTCCCCTGGAGGTGAAGTCGGCGATGATGCGGCTTCTGGACTATCTGAAGCAAAAAGGAATCACCGCGATGCTCACCGATTTAAAGATTGGGGGCAATGTGATCGAGCGAGCCGACTCGGCGATCTCCTCGCTTGTGGACACCTGGATGGTGCTTCGTGATCTGGAGAGCAACGGCGAGCGTAACCGCGGCCTGCACGTCATCAAGTCACGCGGGATGGGGCATTCGAATCAGGTGCGCGAATTTGTCCTCTCGAACGCTGGGATTCAGCTTACCGACGTCTACATTGGACCCAGTGGAATGCTCACTGGCTCTGCCCGCGTCGCCCAGGAAGCGCGGGAGCGGGCCGAGCACGTGAGTATCGACGAAGAAGCGGAGCGGCAGCAGCTGGCACTGGAGTGCAAGCGCGCCGCACTGGAGGGGCAAATCGCCGCCCTCCGGGCCGAGTTTTCTGCTGAAGAAGCCACTGTGAGGCGCACCGTGAGCCAGGATCGCTTGCGCGAGGCTTCAGTCGCACTGGACAAGGCGGCGATGGGCCGCAGCCGACAACATGACGTGGCTAAGGGCAAGGCAACCGGTAAACGTCGGAATGGAGGAGAGCATCGATGAAATCACCGAGCAAAGCTCCCAAGACAAGACCTGGGGAGAGGAAATCGGCGGATGGCAACTCTGCGGACGGCCCCATGCTGTGGGATCTGCGTCTTTATGTCGCCGGACCAACGCCGAAATCGATCGCTGCCCTTCGCAATCTCGAGGATCTCTGTGAGAAGCATCTAGCGGGGCACTATCGGATACGGGTGATCGACCTAACGAAGAACCCGCAGCTCGCGAAAGGAGACCAGATCCTCGCTGTGCCTACAGTCGTGCGTAGTCTGCCCTCGCCGATCCGCAAGGTGATCGGAGATTTATCCAATATCGAACGCGTGCTGGTCGGCTTGGATCTGCGGGCGCGCAACGCCCATGCCCCAAGCACCGCATAGGTCTACCGGTGATGATGAAAACTCACCTCATAGTAAGCCACATAAGGACTATGCCGCACCCGGCGCCTCTATTCGTCGACCGCTTCGGGACTTCGTTTAGGGCGCTTTCCCTCTGCGACTTGCCTGGTGTTCTTCACTTGGAGCCACGTACCCCGCAGGTGGTCGACTTACATGCCTAGCTCGATAGCTACCCGGCTTCCGCCCTATGTCATGAGGCTGTACGTTGCTGGGAGCACGCCGCAGTCGAGCCGTGCGATTCTTAACCTCAAGGCTATTTGTGAGACGCATCTGAAGGGACGCTACGATCTGACGGTAATTGACCTCTACGTTCATCGCGAGTTGGCAAGGGAAGATCAGATTGTGGTCGCGCCCATGCTTGTCCGCGTCTCGCCTGTCCCGCTTCGCCGGATCATCGGCGACCTCTCCAACACAGAGCGCGTCCTCGCTGCACTCGACCTTCCGCCCTCTGGCACCCAGGCATGATTCAGGAAAATCTCAGCTTCGAAGATCTGCAGGCGGAAATCGCAGCGCTTCGTATTCAGCTCGCAGAAGGCGACGAGATCCTCCGTGCGATTCGTAGCGGTGAGGTTGACGCGGTGCTCGCACAGGGCCCGCTAGGGGAACAGCTCTTCACTCTCGAAGGCGCAAATGATCCCTACCGGGTGCTCATTGAGGAGATGAATCAAGGAGCGGTCACACTCTCCGCAGACGGTTCAATCCTGTATTGTAACCGTCGTTTCAGCGAGCTGCTCAAAACACCTCTGGAGAAGATCGTCAGCTATGGGTTCGACGCCTTCGTAGCCAAACGGGAACGCTCGGCCTTTGCCGCTTTGCTGGAGGCAGGTCGCACCACCAACAGCGCGGGCGAGATCACGCTCTGCGCAGCAGATGAGACACCCGTCCCGCTGCAGCTTGCGCTCAGCCCGCTTCCCTCGGAATCTGCCGCTTCGATCTGCCTCATTGCCACCGACATCAGCGAGAGCCGAGTTGCAATGACGCGTCTGGTCGAAACGGAGCATAAAGCCAAGGAAGCTGGAGCGGAGGCCGCTCGGGCCAATGCCGCGAAAAGCGAGTTTCTTGCGAACATGAGCCACGAGATCCGCACTCCTATGAATGGGATCATCGGCATGACTGATCTGGTTCTTGAGACCGAGCTCGATGCCGATCAGCGCAATTACCTCGGAATGGTCAAAAGCTCTGCCCACAGCTTGCTCGGCTTGATTAACGCCATTCTGGACTTCTCAAAGATCGAAGCCGGGAAGCTTCAGCTCGAAGCTGCTGATTTCAGCTTGCGTGATTGCCTTGGAAGTCTGCTGAAACCGCTTACCCTCCGCACCAGGCAGAAGGGCCTGGAGTTTTCTTTAGATCTTCCCGCGGATCTGCCTGATTTCCTCACTGGGGATGCATTGCGCCTGCGGCAGATCCTGATCAACCTAATCGACAACGCCATCAAGTTCACAGCTGAAGGCGGCGTCACCCTGACGGTGGCGGCCGAGGCCGTCACGGCTCGCGAGATCTATCTTCACTTCACCGTAGCCGATACTGGTGCCGGCATTCCCGAGGCGAAACAATCGCTCATCTTCGAAGCCTTTGCTCAAGCAGACGGCTCGACCACGAGAACCCATGGTGGAACCGGACTTGGTCTGGCCATCGCATCGCAGCTGGTGGAGAAAATGGGCGGCCGCATGTGGGTGGAAAGCGTCGAGAGGGAAGGAACCAGCTTTCACTTTACAACCTTGCTGCTGATCTCATGCAGCTGTCCGGCACCCGCCGCCCCCCTTGCGAAAGCTGCAATCGCCCGCTCGGGCCCGTCCCTTCGCATCCTTCTTGCCGAGGACAACAAGATTAATTGCGCCCTCGCAACCGGCATTCTGGGCAAGCGGGGACACTCGGTGTTTGTGGCAATGAATGGCCGAGAGGCTGTCGAGGCCGCAACTCGCGAAGCGTTTGATCTTATCTTGATGGACGTGCAAATGCCCGAGATGGACGGCTTCGAGGCGACTCGCTGTATCCGGGAAGCGGAACTGCCGACAAGCCGTCATACCAAGATCGTGGCGATGACCGCGCACGCCATGTCTGGCGATCGTGAACGCTGCCTTGCCAACGGAATGGACGACTATCTTTCCAAGCCGCTGGAGAAACCGTTACTCCTCGCACTGCTCGAACACATCCAGCAAGATGTATCCAAGATTCAGCTTACCTAAAAGTGTCGAGAGAGGTTGCCTGAACAGGCGGTGCTGAATTACTAAACCCTTAATCTGGGCTGTCACACTGGCGGGGTACCTTCCATTGCATGGGCTACCGATTACTCAATGCGCGATGGCGTTAAGATGGGACGCAACTGAAATTGCCGGCAGTGCTTGTCGAAGAAGAATAGCAACATACCCCTCAATTGCGCACTTAGGCTGCCATCACTGACACCAAGGCGCGGCGCAGTTCGCAGCGTGCGACCGGTTTACGGATCACTACCTGGACGCCAGCAGGTTCCTCGTCTTTTCCGAGGCTGCCTGCGGCAAACCCGGTCACAAGAATTACCGGTTGGTCGAAGCCTAGTCTGTGTACGGCAGAGACAAGTTGCACACCATTCATGCCCGGCATTGCATGGTCTGTGATCAGGAGATCGAAGGGTGCCCCTTGGAAGCGCCCGATTGCATCCTCTGCATCAACCGCGGTCACTACCGTGTGCCCGTCCGAGGTCAAATAGCTCTCCAGCACAAGGCGTGTGACCGGTTCGTCATCCACGACCAGCACATGCAGGGAGCGGTCCATTCTGGCGCTTTGATCATCAAGGGCACCGATCGTTCCCGCAATAGATGGCAACCGGATCCGAAAGGTTGTGCCCTGGCCAGGCGTGCTATCGATTTCGACGCTTCCTTCGTGGCGCTGGACGATCCCGAAAACCATGGACAGCCCCAGGCCAGTTCCTTTCTCGCCCTTGGTGGAAAAGAAGGGTTCCAGGCAGCGGCTCCGAACCTCCTCGCTCATTCCGGCACCAGTGTCGAGGACCTCGATGACAGCCCACCCGTCAATCGTGCTGCTGCGAAGAGTGATCGTCCCGCCACCCGGCATTGCGTCAACTGCGTTGAAGATCAAATTTGTCACCACCTCGCGCAGTTCCGCTGCATTTCCAGAAACAGGGGGAAGCTTTGCAAGATCAAGCTCCACGGCGATTGTTCGACCGTCAGCCAAGGCCTGCCCTTTCCACTTGGGAAGCGTGAGTGGAACCGCCTGTTCGAGGATCTCATTCAGGTCGATGCGAGAGAAGATGTCGGTGACCTCGCGAGGTCGGTAAAATTCGCGAAGCCGGCTGATCACTTGTGATGCATCCTGTCCGGCAGTGTTCATGATCTTGAGGTACTCGCGCGCAGTTTCGATGTCGCGAAGCATGTCGTCATCATTCAGCAGCATTTCGCTATATCCAATGACGGACATGAGAGCGTTATTAAAATCATGTACAATGCCGCCGGCCATCTCGCCGAAGGCCCGCAAGCGTTCTTGAGTGACTACCTGTTGCTGCGCTTCGCGGAGTTCTCGAGTGCGCTCCGTCACCTTTAACTCGAGGGTAAGGTTGTGCGTGTGGAGCTCGAGGTGAAGGAAGCGGATGTGCAGCAAATTGCGGATCCGCATAAAGATCTCGGACGAATTGAAGGGTTTGGTTAAGAAGTCCGATGCACCTGCTGATAGAGCCCTTCGCTTCGTCTCTGCCGTAATGTCTGCCGTGAGCACAAGGACCGGCAGGAATGTGTCGCGCGAGATTACTTTCCCAAGCTGCTGCATTACTTCGAACCCATCGAGATGCGGCATATTGAGATCGAGGATGATCAAATCTGGTCGGAATTCCACGACCCGGGAAAGGGTCTCCCGTGGATCAGTGATCGTATCAATCTGGGTGAATCCCAAGCGGTTCAGAATGTTCCGCAGCAGCGAGATGTTCGCGACGGAATCGTCAACAATTAGCAGCCTCGCGTTCGGGTTTAAATCTCGCACATCATCCCCCTTTTTCTTGCTTAATTACGCAGGTGCCTGGCCAACAAATACCGCAGACGAGATCAAGCCGCCCGAAGCTGCTCGGCCAGGATCCGGTCGACGGTGGTTACCAAGACTTTGTGGTTCACCGGTTTGGCAAGAAAGCGCTTCCCACCCCGGACCACATCGTGCTGGCCTGCGTCATCGCGCGAAATCAGCGATGTTAAGAAGAGGATGGGCACGCCACGTAGCGTGGATTCGCCTTCGATCTCGATAGCCACGTCGCCGCCATCTTTGCCAGGCATGTCGATATCGAGGAGAATCATGTCAGGTCGAAATTCACGTGCTGCCGTCAAGGCGAAGGCCGAGCGATTCTCAACACGCACTTCAAAGCGCTGCGTCTTCACTAGGAAGAGCTGAACGAGCTTGGATAGGTTAGGGTCGTCGTCTACTACCAGGATGCGGGATTTGATCATAATATGTCGCGATGCGGCATGTCTCGACAGAGCAGACCGAGTGCACGTGACCACCGGTAAAGCCCGTATCTTTAGGGTCGGGGTATCTCCCGAGAGACATTGTTGTCCGTGGGCTCAAGCAACGGGCGGGGTGCGATCGAAGGTCAGCATTCCTCGGGTGCCTCTTGAGCTCCCCTGGAATGCGCTTGATGGCCGATCTCTTTCGCATAGATAGGTCGAGGACGTTCCACTCACCCCAAATGCGCATTCTGCTTTTCGCCATGTCCGGAGTTTTGGGCGAGCAATGCGTTCGACTTGCTCGCCGAACATTTCTTCATCTTCTCGCAGGCGTCGCAACAATGGTCGCATCGATCCTGCCTGTCGCGGCGGCGCCGCTTGCAACGGTGGGTGAGACGTTCACGGAGGTAGAGGGACCCCGTGGCAAGACTTCGGGGACGACGAGTGCGGGGACATTTGGAGCCTTCCCATTTGATTCTCAGATCCTTGCTGCCGCCACGATTTCTGGAACGTTGGTTTTCTTTGATCAATTCCCGGATGATGGAGGCACTCTACGGGTAGAGGTGGACGTGGAGGCTTTCCCTAATCAGGCGGCAAGTGGTGTGGCGCGTGCCACATTCCAGCTAAGCCGACAGGCCGCAGTGAAGCTCTCGGTCTTCCGGGTAGGTACAGGGACTGCAAAGCTCAATGGCAATGCGCTCGAGGCGTCTGCGATTGAATCCGTTCTGCCCGCTGGGAGCTATACTCTCGAAGTTAATGCGGACATTCTACGACAACAGCACTTTCGACAGTCGTTGCTTCGATCTCCGAGGCGGGTGGTCCTGGCCCAGATCCCGACCCTGATCCAAAGCCCGATGACTTCGATTGGAAGCGCTATGCAGACGGCCTCTGGCAGGAGGGGATAAGCTGGAAGGGGGAGAGTCCTCCTGGCGTCACGAATGTCGCGCGGTTTCTCTTGCTGCCACCAAGCGATCGTCGCGCGGTTCCGCTCGTCCTGATTCAGGTGCGTGCTGATTCCGCTCAACGCGCGGGCGGTTTAGACATCTCCAAAAGCTCCGTGCGACTAGTGGATTTCGATCTAAGCCTCACGGGCACGGGGGACGAACCGGATGCGCTCACGATTCGCGACGGTGGTGAACTGGCCGTAGAGCGACTGCTCACGAACGTAGGTGGAGATCGGCTTGCATTCGCAACTGCGGGAGTGGCCTTGGGGGATGGCCGGGTCCAGCGGCTCGGGGGTGGAAGAAATCTGACTGAGTGCGCCCTGTTAATCGGCGAAGGAGTTGTCTGGTCGAATACGGGAGGATTGGGAATAGGCGTGCGAATGAATTCAGCGGTGACGGTGGAAACGCGACTTGCGGACGGTACTCCCAGCACTTCGCCGGGCGACGTTTTCCTTGGAGTTCAGCCCGGTTCTGGAGGTGACCTCACGGTGCTAGGTGATTTTGCCACTGGCCCCATTTTAGCAGGGTCTCGCCCCGGAACTTCCGCCTTTGTGAAAGTGGAACGCGGTGGGCTGTTGCAGTCGGGGGAGGTGCGCGGCGCGACGGGAAAAGCATCCGTTCTGATCGCACGTGTAGATGATGCACCCGTCTCCGAAGCCGGGGATCCGCGCGACTACACTTCGGCTGGAGAACAGACTGCCTGGGAGATTGCAGGACCGCTTTCTCTCTCGGGAGTGATCGGTGGTGCTGCTGGGCGGAATGGCGGCGGCATCGCTTTGGTAGAGGCACGAGATGGTGGATTGATTACAACGACTGCAGCTGATGTCGGCGGGGGACGCTCCAGCATCATTGAAATCAAAGGGCGGAGTGCGGGGATAATTGCAACGGGTTGGGACCCGGTTGACCGTCAGCAATCGGAAATCCGTATTTCCGGTCCACTCACTGTCGGTCAAGGTTGCGCCGGGACCGTTCGCGCAGACGAAGGGGCTCTAGTCGGTGCACAGCGGGTGGAGGTGAAAGCACTTGGGAGATTAGTTAGTGAAGGGGTTGTAGATGCAGCGGAAGGTCAGGTTGATCTGCCTAGAAGCGAATTCACTACTCGCAGGGAAACTGCGGACGGCACTGCGCTTGGTGATGCCATCGTAGATGGCGGGGGTAGGGTAGAACTTGGGCGCGGCGGGATCATCACAGCGGGAACACTGAAGCTGGGCGGCGTGACTCCCAAGAAGCGGTTAGCCCGATTGCGTATCGACTCCTCCGATACCGCGTCACCCCGCTGCCGCCTGGATCTGCAAGGATTTGTAATCGGAGCGGGTCCGGCCTTTCCCGCCCGAATGGACCTGATCGATGGTGTGGTCCAGATCGAAGAGGATTCCGTGATCGCAGAAGGAGGGCGTCTCTTGGGCTTTGGTTTGATAAGCTCCACGCCGGAGATCGAGGTCCGCAACGAAGGAGAGATCATCATCCCTCCAGGGGAGGGTAGGCAGCTTGTGATCAATGGCAACTTCGCGCAATCGGGCAGGACGGTGATTACCGTGAACAAAGGAAACGCTGCATCAACCGCCCCGCTCCAGGTCGAAGGAGAGTCTCTGCTCCTCGGTGGCCAAGTAACGCTGAGGTTTACCGGTGGCAGGAAGCCTGAAAGAGGCGAAGCGTTCGCGCTGATCCGGGCGGAGAACGCGCTGATCACCAATGCCGCTCAATTCAAGGTTTCAGGGGCGCAAGGCGCCTTCGATATCGTCCAGGACGATTTCGGCCTGACGCTCGTATTCCGGTAGCGTTGCGCTCCGTTGAGGAGCGGGGAGAGAGTTGCTCGTGGTGGCGATCGCGACAATTCGTTCGCACACCTGTCTCAACAAACAGACCATCCAACTCCGGGACGGTCGCGTCGGTTGGTCAACTCACTACTCGAGCTGACGCCTGCGACCCGCTCACTCGTAAGAAACGGGTGATGTGGCGTTTACGAGTGATTCAATTGCACGGCGGTGAGGAGCCGCGAGAGTAGCTTCGTCCAGACATGTGAGATCTGCCCAACGCTGATTTGGAAGGGTAGAGGTAGGGTATTCACCGGGGTAGATCCGTAAGGTCACGCGGTGGTGGGTGAAGGGGTATTCCAGCTCAAGCAGGGGGCGCAACTCGGGATGGACGGCATGAATGGGAGGGAGCTTCCAGAGCCCTCTCCACCGCGAACCGGTTTGTTGCTCGAGCAGTACGGAGTTCCCACGGACGGACCACCCGCAGTTCTCTACCAGTACGACGGTCTTCTGACGTGTTTTTTTACGCGGCAGCGACTCGGGATTTTCTGCACGACAATGATCGCGAACAGGACATTCGCCGCATTTGGGAACGCGTGGGACGCATACAAGGGCTCCGAGTTCCATGAGCGCTGAGGTATGCAGCCGGCCCCCGGTCCTCGATGGCAAGAGGGTCTCGGCGGCGGCCCAGATCCGGCGGCTACCTTGCGCTGAGTCGATCGGCTCCTGAAGGTCCATCAGGCGCGCAAGAACCCGGGCTATATTGGCGTCCACCGCCGCAATTGGTTGATCAAAGGCGAAGCTGGCAATCGCCCCGGCAGTGTAGCGCCCCACTCCAGGCAGACGTTCGATGGATTCTGCACAGCAAGGAAGCGACCCCTCATGCTCTTCGACGACCGCCCGGGCAGCGCGATGAAGATTGCGCGCGCGCGCATAGTAGCCGAGCCCCTGCCAGGCGTGAAGCACGTCAGCTTCGCTGGCAGCGGCAAGTGCGTGAAAGGACGGGAACCGTTCCATCCAACGCGCGTAGTAGGGGAGCACGGTGGCAACCTGTGTCTGCTGCAGCATGAACTCAGAGACGAGCACCCCGTACGGGTTAGCGACGCGCCACGGAAGATCACGCCCATTCACCCGAAACCACGCCGCAAGGCGGCGTCGGAGGAGTCGGGGATTGGAGATCGGGAATTCTGGCGTCTTCAAGGCGGTGCGGGCACTCTCTCCTGCGAGACGCATGTCATCAAATCCCAAACCTCAACCCGGTCCCCCCGCTAAGACCCTTCACACCTGCCCACTGACCATGGAGCAGGCCGTGCGGCTTCGGGCAGTGCTTGAGGATCGTGGGTGGAAGTTCGATGTGCGACCCTACACGCTCTACTTCGCCCAGCACGAAAAGCTCACGGCGGCAGTATACGAGAAGGGTCCAAAGCTCGTGCTGCAAGGGAAAGGAACCGAGGAGTTCCTTCAGTTTACCCTTGAGCCGGAGATCTTTGGTGAGGCGCAGCTTGGGTATGAGGAGGTGCACAACCCGGAAATGTTCTCCCCGCATTTTGGCGTGGACGAGAGCGGGAAAGGGGACTTCTTCGGTCCACTGGTCATTGCGGGTGCGTACGTGGATCGGGATATTGCGCGGCGCCTCCTCGAAGGAGGAATTCAGGACTCCAAACGGATCGGCTCCGACGCGAGAATCCGCACCCTGGCGAAGTTCATTCGCGCAACTCCAGGTATGATCAGCGACACGGTAATGATCGCGCCGGAGCGGTATAATCAGCTCTACGCAAAGTTCGGCAACTTGAACCGACTGCTGGCGTGGGGGCATGCGCGGGTCATTGAGAACCTTTTGGAGCTCCGCCCGGATTGTCCGCGAGCCCTGAGTGATCAATTTGCAAATCCCTCGTTGATCAAGAAAGCTCTCCTGACCAAGGGACGCGAGATCCAGCTAGAGCAGCGCACTAAGGCCGAGAGCGATCTGGCTGTGGCGGCGGCATCGATTCTGGCCAGGGAGAAGTTCATCGATTGGCTGCATCAGGCGGGCCGTAAATGGGCAAAGGTGCTCCCGCGAGGTGCATCTGGCGCAGTAAAGGATGCCGCGGCAGAGCTCGTACGGGCTCACGGATCCGAAATTCTGGGGCAGGTTGCTAAGACTCACTTCAAAACCGCAGCTGAGGTTGTCCTCCGAATTTCTACTGAGTAGGCGCACGGGTTCTTTTCGGTCAAAAGGTGCCTTGTTCCAATTGTGGCAAACTGCTTAACTCCGCGCACATGGGCACTTTAACGAAAAGGGAACTCGTCGTTAAGATATCGAACGAGACGGGCTTGGTTCAATCTCAAGTCTTCGATGTCGTTCAGCGTACGCTGGATCATCTGACGGACGCGCTGGCTCGCGGGGAGACGGTGGAATTGAGAAATTTTGGAGTTTTAGAAGTTCGATTGACCCGCCCGCGGGTGGGACGCAATCCAAATCAACCAGGGAGTTCTTTCATCATCCCGCCTCGAGCAACGGTAAAGTTCAAGCCAGGCAAAATCATGCGGCAGAGGGTAGGAAACCTGTCGGCGGTGCTGAAGCGAGAGTTTGACGAGACTGAAGCGGCTAAGACGGAGAAAGTGTAGGTGGACTAAGTGCGGCGGCTGTCGAGATCGGACGGTGGGAAGGGGGACGGGCTCACCTAAAGTCCGGCCCCGGAGTCAACGCAGACTCCAGGTGTTTTGCCCTGACCAGGCGCAGTGGTCTTACTGGGACGAGAAGACGCCATTTTGGACGGTGCAAACACAGTTGCGCTAAACGCCTTCCTCTTGGGCTATTCAGGTTGACTCGGATTTCCTCGATAACTATTCCTTCAAGAGCCAACCGCAACGGCTGACCGACCAATCTTAGATGAACTATAGCAGAATCCTCGCGGCCGTAGTGGCAGCTTCAGCCATTAATCTCCCTGCCGATGCGGCAGTGGTCGTTGCCACCGATTTCCAGTTTGGGATATCCCCATTTACCTCAACCTACTCGGTTCTGGCGAATGACCTGCTACAGACGAACCTCGGATCGGTTCAGAGCATCGGTAACTTCACTCAAGAAACCGCTGGTGGCCTACCTGCTCTGGTGAACGGCGCGCTGGGGACAATTGATCGGAGTGCCGCAGAAGGAGCTCGAAACGCCATGTTTGCCACCGGCGGCAATACAGCGGGAACTTAGATCACCTACTTACTCAATACCGCAGCGACGCCGCAAGGCTTCCGCCTCGATAATGTGACGGTCTATGCAGGCTGGCAGGATAATGGCCGTGATCAGCAGAGCTACACGCTGAGCTACTCGACAGTGAGTGCGCCTGGAACATTCCTCCCACTTACAACTGTCAACTTCAACCCTGCCGGAGTTCCTGCGACGAATCCAACACTGAACAGGGTGATCATCAGCGAGAGTTCGTTGCCCCAGCTGGCTACGAATGTGGCCGCTCTCCGCTTCGACTTTTTAAATACGGAGAATGTTTACGCGGGTTACGCGGAGATTGACGCGGTCGGAGCAGCAGTGCCTGAACCCGGGACCGTCGGCCTCCTTGTCACGGCTTTTACTGGCCTCCTGATTTTCGGTCGACGTCGCGGCACGTAAGTTTCTTCGTCGCCAGGACATCGTGAATATGGGCGAAGCCCTACGGCTTCGTCTCTTCCATGACTCACCAACGAGCGTGGGTCGCCAATTTGGTAGGGATCACGCGCTCACCAAAGGAGTGGTTGCCGGTTTGGTAGCGCTCACGTAGCGCTTCTTGGAGCTCTGGGCCTGAAGTTCAGCTTAGCATTGCCAAGGGACGCCTGGGGCGCATCGTCATTAAAGAGATTGATCCCCATACCACATTCCCCAGAACGCGGGTGCAGCGGATCTGTTGCGACTGCTATACTTCGGTTACCACCTGCTCTCCGGCCCGCGGACGCTTCGAGCAGCTTATCGCGCTTACACAATCATCTTGCCCGCAGCATCTGGTAAGTTGTTAGTCCGATTCGTTGAACCTCGGAACATGAACTTAGCTCTTGCTGAGAACCAATGGCCTTCTCGCTTCCAAAGCTGAACGAGCGTAGTTGATCGGCGACTTCGGAAAGCCTCGAGTAAAGGACACCAAAGGATTGGTGGTGCCTACAGGCCCCGATTCAGTTTGCGTCTGCGCGCCAGCAGCAACGCGCCGACGGTAAGCAGGCCAAGGCTGGCTGGCTCAGGAATGGCGCGCACATCCGTGTAGCCCGCATTGAAAGACGAGGTAATAAGGCCCGTGTGGTTGGCGCTGTCCACGTCCTGCCACGCACTGCCATCCCAGATCTCGAGGTCAGTATTGCCGAGATACGTGAGAAGGTTGTCGATCGCAGTAAAGTCGCCTTCGATCTTCAGGAGGTTCTCCGGCGCTAGTTGGAAGGCAAGCCCCTGGAAAATTGCAGTGCTTTCCAGCTGGAGCGTGTTGGCCGTGTTGCCGGCGAGCGATCCAATATGGACCTCGTTGGACGTCAGCGTCCCATCGATGCGCAGGATGTTGCCGTCTGAACCAGCGTTCCTTCCGATGAACACTCCCTTGCCCGCGCCGGTCACTTCGGCCACATTCCCAAAGCTCAAGGTAACCTTGTTCAAATCCGTCGTATCGCCGACAACCCAATCGATACGAGAGTTGAAGCTAATGCCAAGTATGGTGCGACTCACGTTGCCGAGATCCAACGTTGTGACGGAACTCACGGTGCCTGCGTAGGCTTTACCAGAACGGGGTGACGCTCCCTCCCCTCCATAGGCTCCGATCACGAATCGATCCCCGTCCAGGCTAACATCTACACCGAACGAGCGGCTGTTGATTGTGTGCTCAGCGGTAAGGTCGGAACCCGTAAGCTTTACGGTCTCGGTAACGGTACCGGTTGCCGAGTTCAGGCCTTGAAAAAGGTAGGCGGCGCCTCGATCCGCTTCGCTAGAAGCTGCTCCGATGAGTGCAGTGGTTGAAGAGAGAGCAACCTTCTCCCCAAAGAGATCTCCGGCAGCACGATCGCTCGCCACCAGCTTGGCTGCTTCAGTCCTGATCCCAGTTGCCGTGTCGAGATCGCGGTAAAGATACGCTGACCCGCGGACCTCGCTGTCTGCCGGTGCACCTAGCAGCCCCATGTTTGCCGAAAGGCTTACGTCGAAGCCAACAGCGACGCCATCGGAGGCAGTCAGCTTTGCGACTTCGTTCGTGGTTCCAGTGACAGTGTCGAGGTTGCGGAAAACGTAAGCCCCTTCAACTCCCGAAATCAAACCAGTGGTGCCCGCCAGGCTCACCGAGCCTCCGAACGATTGTCCGATCGCGAGATCGGACGGCACCAACTTCGCCGATTCGGTGACCGAGCCGGTTGCGGTATTTAGATTTCGGAAGACATAAGCCGTTTCCCTCCGCTGGAAGGTGATGTTCGTTCCGCCAGTGCCAATCAGCGCAATGTTCCCGAAGACGCTCACCGCCTGGCCGAATCTGTCTTCCTCACTACGGTCTGATGCCCGGAGTTTCGCGACCTGGGTCACCGTCCCAGTTGCAGTGTCCAAACCCCGATACAGGTAGGCTGAGCCCTGATTGAATGTAGATGTGCCAAAGGAATCCCTTGGTCTACCAACTACACCAATGCTTCCAAAAAGGCTGACGGATGTGCCGAAGGCGTGAAATGCAGCCGGGTCAGATGGGACGAGTTTAGCTGTTTGCGTCGCGATTCCGGTGACCGGATCAAGATTCCGGAAAAGATACGCCGAGCCGCTCTGAGAACCTGCGAGAGGCGCACCGATCAAGCTGCTGTTCCCTGCAACGGTCACCGCTTGCCCGAAGGAATCGCCGGTCAAACTATCAGAGCCCTGGAGGACGGCCGCCTGGCCGCTCGCAGCCAGCGTCAGATAGCAGGCGACGAGGAGGAGAGAAGGCCGGATGGGGCCAGAGATCGAGGTGGGAGGCATATGAAATGGTGAGTGGGTTCCGAACGACTTTACCGCAGTCGGGTTACCACTGACCTGAGTCCACGCCCCTCACAGCCACTGATCCTCCGATTTAAAATTTCTACAGCAGCGCCAACGAACTAATGGAGCGGGTGAAGGGAATCGAACCCTCGTATGCAGCTTGGGAAGCTGCCGTTCTACCATTGAACTACACCCGCATGCTCAACTGTTCTGCTACTTCCAGCTGACGATATCGTCGGACTTCTTGTCTAGCGATTTCTTGTTTCCGTCCGCGCCGATCTTCTGGTCAGAGCCGAGTGCAAAGGCGACGACCCCGGTGCGAGGGGACTCATCCTTCGGTACGTCCGAGTACCACTGGTTCACTTCGACGATGTTGTCGTAGTCCGTATCTACCACGATGTTGTACTGTGAACCCCAAGGATCGAAGAAAGATCCGCGAGTCGCGCCGGTGCCTTTATCCACAAAGCCGGCACGAGGCTGATCAGGATTGGAGACTGATTTGCCTTCGAAGAAGCCGACCCGGCGAGGGTTCTTGGTGTGTCCGGCATTTGCCCCACGATCGATCGCACGCAAGGTGTCGAAAAGAACGTTGTTGTCTGCTGGCATACCGGCATTTGCGGTATCGCCGACGCCTTTGTCCCCATCTCCACCAGTCGGAGCCGCAGCTGCCGCGTCCATAGGCGGGTACTTGCCGTACTCGGTGTTATAGGCCTTCACAGCGGTGACGATGCCCATGAGATCCTGCTTCGCCTGCGCTTTGCGACCGGACTCCTTGACAGAGTTGACCACCGGGAAGAGCAAGCTCATCAAGATGGCGATAATAGCGATCACAGTCAGCAGCTCAATGAGAGTGAACGCGGCAGTGAGGGAGAACGAACGTGGGGGACGGATCGAATTCATAAGGGAACCTTTGGTTTGAAGCTACTGGACGCTACCATGAAGACAACGAAAATTCTCCTAAGAACCTCTACCAATGCCCTCAGCTGCAGTTTCTTTTCGTGAAGAGTCTCTCCAGAGCACGGGCGGGGTTCGCTTGCGGGTGCGGGTTGCAACATTACCAGAGCCAGTGCGGGGAGACGTCATCCTCACTCATGGTCTAGGCGAGTACTGTGGACGCTATGAGCATGTGGCAGCGGCCTTTGCTGAGGCTGGTCTTCGCCTCTGGGTCTACGATCTTCGCGGCCATGGCCTCTCGGATGGACCACGTGGGGATGCGGCGGAGTATCGGCTGCTCGTAGACGACCTGGCTAAGGTCGTGAATCGAGTGCGGCAGGAAGGACGCCCTCTCTTCGTCATGGGGCACAGCCTGGGTGGCCAGATCACACTTAGCTATCTCCTGCAACACGGAGCCGTCGGAGTTCAGGGAGCCGTAATTACCTCGCCGTGGCTGCGACTAGCCTTCACACCTCCAATTTGGCGCATCGCGCTAGCCAAGGCAGCGCTGCTCTTTGCACCCGGACTCTGTCAGCGGACACCCAGCAATGCGTCTCAACTTTCCCGTGACCTCGAGCACCTTACATCGATGCCAAACCCTGAGCTTTGCCACGGGATCATCTCAGGTCGGCTCTTCTTCGCGATTGAGAAGGCGGGCGCGGCGGCGCTGGACCAGGCCCCGGAGCTGCGGGTGCCAGTTCTGCTTATCCATGGGGACGAAGATGCCGTGACTTGCCGCCAATCGACGGGGCTTTTCCATGAACGGGCGGGTTCAGCAGACAAACAGCTGATCATTTATCCTGAAGCGCGGCACGAAACGCATAATGACCTTTGCCGCCACTTGGTACTTGCGGACATTTGCCGCTGGATTGGCGACCGCGTTCCCACTTCGTCAGCGTAATCCCCCGATTGCTGCAGTGTCGGGCCTACTCGGTGAGGCGAGAGAGACCTGCAGGTAATTGCCGCGCCTCTTCGTGGAAAGTCAGACCTTGAGAGGGGGGCGGTCGTGCCCAGGAGGGTCCAAGCTCGTGCCTCGCAGGGTCGGCGATGACCCTTTAGAGGATCGACGCCGTGCCTTGAAGGGTCGAACTCGACCCCTGGAAGGGTCGACGTCGTGCCTCGGAGGGTCGAATCTGACCCTTGGGGGGATCAACGCCGAGCCTCTGAGGGTGGTTGTCCGACGTGAGAAGCATCGATGCCGACCCTAGACAGGATTGAGGTCCGGCCTCATATAACCAGCGCTTAGGGATATGTAAGGTGCGGTTCAGTACGGGGCGGTTCGATCTACATCGGAGATCGCGTAACTGCGAGGTGCGTTCCGCAGTGTGCAGGACGAGTGCAAGAGGCTGATGGTAAAAGCCGGTGAATTTCCTCTTGGCAGAAGCCGCTCTGCGCATATTGTCCCAGCCCTTTCCAACAGGAGCTTTTACCATGTCCCAGCATCGCAGCCTTAAAGGCGCCAGCACGATCACCGCGAAGCGTAACGTCCTCAAGCGCTTCGAGCGCGTGGAACTCCTCACCAAGCGCGGTCAGTTCAAGCCCGGCGACAAAGTCCTGGGTTTGAAGAAGACTCGCCCAGAGGATTAGCGACACGGGCCCTCGGGCTCCGCGCACTCTGTTCATCTTTGTCTCATAGCACGCGGGTTGTCGTCTTCGGATGGCAGCCCTCGCGTGTTTTGTGAGATGGTTGCTGAGGTGGGTTTTTGGCGGGATAGGAGATTTGGGTGGGTGATAGCGGCTTGGCGAGGGTGTCACGGAGTGGGGGGATACTGGAAGCAGCAGGCGCATCCGCTTCGCGGACAAAGTTGCGCTCTACAGCCGCGCTTGGTCCGCGCACAAGTTGCGGGTCTGACTCTCAATATTGTAGAGCATGAGAGCTCCTGGGCGGCTGGGTGTGATCCCGTTCCCAACTGCGTGTCAGCCACGGTGTGGAGTGCGGCTTTGTCCGCGGAAGCGGGACGTGCCGCCTACATCCTTCTTCAAGCACGCAGCAGAGCACCTTGGCGCGCTATGGAAGACCAACCTGCCGTTCTCATCTCCACTCACGCGGCCCGTGAGTTTGCCACCCGTCACCAACTACGACATTCATTGCACCGCGCCATTGCCCCGGCGATGAAGCCCGCTTAGAAGTCCGCGTCTCCATGTCTGCCACCGTTGCGTCCCGCGCTCTCGTCCCTGACTCTGCGCCACCTGCTCAGGCGGCGAGCGGCGCTCCCATGGAACCCATTCGGGTGCGGGCAAAGTTCTTCTTCGAAGGGAATCGCAAGTTCTTCGTCAAGGGAGTTACCTATGGGCCATTCGCGCCCGATGAAGAGGGCCACTTCGTCGGCAACCCGGACAAGGCCCGGTCGGATTTTGCGCTCATGCAGGACCTCGGAGTGAACCTGCTGCGGATCTATCACATCCCACCGCGCTGGTTTCTCGATCTCTGCCGGGACTTCCACCTCCGAGTGCTCATCTCGATTCCCTGGGCGGAACACATTGAGTTCTTAAACCACGGCAAGATGCGGAAGCAGGTTGTCGAGACCATTCGCAATGGCGTGGCGCAGAACCGCGGGCACGAGGCGATCTTTGGCTATCTCGTGGGCAACGAAATCCCGACGACGATGGTGCGCTGGCTCGGTGCGCGGCGGGTCATCGAGTTCGTGGAGTATCTGATCGATGTGGCGCGGGAAGCTGATCCCCGCCCGCTTTACTCGTACGCCAGCTATCCGCCCACGGAGTATCTATTGCCGCAGAACTCGGACTTCTGCAGCTTCAACGTGTACCTGGAGCGGCAGCGCGACTTCGAGAAGTACCTCGCCCGTCTGCAGAACCTCGCGGACGACAAGCCGCTGATGTTTGGCGAGTTCGGGATGGACACCATCCGCAAGCCGGAAGAGCTGCAGGCAGAGGTGCTGATCTGGCACTTGGAGTGCGTGGTGCGTGGCGGCGCGGCGGGCACGATCTTCTTTTCGTGGACTGATGAATGGTTCACCGGTGGGTCGGAGATCACGGACTGGGCATTCGGCTTGGTGACGCGGGAACGTGAGCCGAAGAAGGCGTACCACGCGCTCAAGGGGCTGCTCGCGGGGGACGGGTTCATCACGGAACGCGTGGCTCTGACCAGATACCCGAAAGTGTCGGTCATTGTCTGCTCTTACAATGGCGGCAAGACGCTGCGGGAGTGTCTGGAGTCGCTGGATGCAGTGAACTATCCCGGCTTCGAGATCGTGCTCGTGGACGATGGTTCGAAAGATGACACGCAGGAGATTGTTGCGTCCTTCGTGGCCGCGCGGAACCTGCGCATTGCTGCTGGAGAGCGACTGCCGGGTTTCCTGAACATCGTCCAGCCGAACATGGGGCTGAGCTATGCGCGCAATGCCGGAGCCGCGGCGGCACATGGGGAGATCTTCGCTTATACGGACTCCGACTGCATGGCAGACCCGGACTGGCTCTACTATATGGTGGGGACGCTGCTCAGCGGCGACTTCGTCGGGGTGGGCGGGCCGAACATCTCGCCGCCTGCGGTGAACTGGATTCAGGCCGCGGTCTCAGCTGCGCCAGGCGGCCCGAGCCATGTGCTGCTCACGGATGTGGTGGCGGAGCACATTCCCGGGTGCAACATGGCGTTCTTTCGCTCGGCCTTCGAGAGCATTGGAGGTTTCGATGGCGAATATCGAAAGGCGGGGGACGATGTGGACTTCTGCTGGCGCCTGCAGACCAGCGGGGGAGTCATTGCCTTTAGTCCGAGCGCCATCGTGTGGCACTACCGGCGCTTTACCCTGCAGGCGTTCCGTAAGCAGCAAGAGGGCTATGGGGAGGCGGAGTCGATGCTGCGCTTCAAGCACCTGATCTTCTTCGGGCCGACTGGTACGGCGAAGTGGAAGGGGCAGATTTACGGCGCGCCTCGCTTCACCTGGCTACTCAACCGGCCGATCATCTATCACGGCGTCTTCGGCGAGGGGCTGTTTCAGTCGATCTATCCGACACCCCAGAGCGAGGTGGCCGCCTATGTGAGCTCGATCGAATGGGTGGCGCTGACCGTCTTCATGGCGGCGCTCGGGATGCCGCTGGAGAAGCTGCGGATCGTGCCGCTGCTGATGTTCGGAGCGACGTTCCTCGTGGCGCTCTCGTATATGCTCGGGGCGAGGATCGAGCGGCGCTTCGACACCGTGCCCGCGAGGCTGCTCGTGGCCTTCCTTGCGTTCACTCAGCCGCTGGCCCGCGGATGGGCGCGCTACTTCACCTGGCACAAGTACAAGTACACGCCGCGGGCCGTTATCTCAAAGCCGGAGACCGGGCTGGCGTCCGGCAGCCGGCGCGGCGGGACGGCGAAGCTGGATTTCTGGACAGAGAACGGGCAGGGGAGGGAACGGTTGCTCGCGGAGTTGTTCATGCTGCTGGAGACCGAAGGCTGGCGCTACTCGGCGGATACCGGGTGGAAGACCTGGGATGTGCAGATCTATGGAAACCAGTTCTGGAGCACCCAGGTCCAGACGGTGACGGAGTACCATGGCGGCCCGAAATGCCTGACGCGCGTGCGGCTGCGGCTGCAGCCCGTGGTGACTACGGTGCTCCTGAATGCGCTGGTGCTCTCGGTGCTGGGGTACCGGAAGGTCTTCCTCGATAAGGGTGATCTGTATGCGTGGGCACTGTACGGCTGCCTCGTGCTCTGGCTGGCCTCACGCGCTTGGCGACTGCGGAGACGGGTGGCGGATCTTGTCATCGCGGCGGCAACGCGGGGCACTTTCCAGCGCGTCTTCGGGAAGGCCAGCAAACCGGTACCCGGCGCGTGAGCCTGCATACCAGGGACTACGACTTCGAGTTACCGGAGGAGCTGATTGCACGATATCCGCTCCCGCGGCGCGACGACGCGCGGATGCTGGTGCTTCATCGGGACGGCGAGCGGATCGAACACCGGAGCTTTCGCGACTTCCCGAGCTACGTGGCCCCTTCGGACCTCGTGGTGCTAAATGACACGCGCGTGATCCCGGCACGGATCTTCTCCGATGACGGCCGGATCGAGTTTCTCTTTCTAGAGACCGTCGGGGAGAACACGTGGCAATGCTTGGTGAAGCCCGGCAGGAAGATGCGCGTGGGAGCCACCGTGGTGCTGCAGGGGATCGTCGGGACGGTGCTGGAGGTGCTGCCCGAGGGCGAGCGGATCGTTGCGTTCACCGGTGCGATCGACCTCCAGCAGGGCGGACGACTACCACTTCCGCCGTATATGGATCGCCAGGCGGAAGACTCGGACTTGGAGCGCTACCAGACGGTCTTTGCCCGCGAGCACGGTGCCGTCGCCGCTCCGACTGCTGGACTGCACTTCACGCCAGAGATCCTGGCACAGGTGCCGCACGCCTTCCTCACACTGCACGTTGGCGTCGGGACGTTCCGTTCGGTAAAGGTGGATGAACTCGGTGACCACCGGATGCACTCCGAGCGCTTTCGGCTTTCAGCGGAAGTGGCGGCGGCGATCAACGCAGCTGAGCGGGTGATTGCGGTGGGGACAACGACGACGCGGGTTCTGGAGACTTGCGGGCCGTCGTCTGGCGAGCGCTCCGGGAGCACTGCCATCTTCATCCACCCGCCTTACGAATTCGGCGTCGTGGATCGGCTGCTGACCAACTTCCACTTGCCAATGTCCACGCTGATCATGCTCGTCGCGGCCTTTGCGGGACGGGAGTTTGTCCTGCGGGCCTACGCTGAAGCCGTCCGCGAGCGGTATCGCTTCTACAGCTACGGGGACTGCATGCTTATCCTGTAGCTCAGGCGGAGGGACCCTGCGCGCGGCGCTCGCGGAAGAAGGCCTGCAGCATCTGCGCGCATTCGTCCTGGCGGACCCCGCTGGTGATCTCGCATTGGTGATTGAGCCCAGGGTGCTGGAGGAGATTCATGAGTCCACCCGCTGCGCCGTCCTTGGCCGACGGACAGCCGAAGATCACCCGCTTCACGCGTGCATGGACCATCGCTCCGGCACACATGGGACACGGCTCCTTCGTTACGTAGAGTTCGCAGTCGCTCAGCCTCCAGGCTCCGACAACGCTCTCAGCCTGAGTGATCGCGAGCATCTCGGCATGAGCCGTGGCATCCTGGAGCATCTCGACCTGATTGTGCGCACGCGCTATAACCATCCCTTCGCGAACGACGACGGCTCCGACAGGCACTTCATCGCTCTCCCATGCCCGATAGGCTTGCCGCAGAGCTTCCCCCATGAAATGGCTGTCGCTATGCAGGTCGATGATTGGCTCCATTCGTAGGTGCAAAGGTTAAATTCTGATTGCGTCGGTGGATTATTCGGCTACTTCTCACCTCCCTTTTCCACCGATAACGCCTTTTAGAAGTATGAACATCATCGATAAGATTCAGCAGGAACAAATGAAGAAGGATGTCACCAACTTCAATGTAGGTGACAGCGTGCGCGTTCATACGCGGGTAGTGGAAGGTGACAAGGAGCGAATTCAGATCTTTACGGGCATCGTGATTGGCCGCAAGGGCACGCTGCTCAACGAGAGCTTCACGGTCCGCCGCATCTCCTATGGTGAAGGTGTTGAGCGGGTCTTCCCGATTCATTCTCCACGTATCGCGAAGATCGAGATCGAGAAGGCCGGTACGGCTCGCCGGTCGAAGTTGAACTACCTGCGTCAGCGCAAGGGCAAGCAGGCCATGGCGGTCCGCGAGAAGCGCATCCTCGAGAAGAAGGCGGCCTAGCCCGAGGGCCACGGGCGCTGTCTCCATGAAGTGCAGCCTGCGCTTCGAGAAGGCGCTCCGCGCAGCGGGATGCGAGGTTGTCGCGGGTGTTGATGAAGCGGGACGCGGCCCTCTAGCTGGTCCTGTAGTCGTGGCGGCAGTCATCCTGCCGCCGAAGTTCCGTCACCGGACACTGACGGACTCGAAGCAGCTCAGCGCTCTTCAGCGCGATGAGATCTATGACGAACTCGTGAGCCGCGAGGATGTCATCTGGTCCGTGAGCATTGCGGAAAACGATGAGATCGACCGCGATAACATCCTGCAGGCGACGCACGAATCCATGCGCCGCGCCGTGCGTGGGCTGCCGATCCGGCCAGACCACGCGCTCATCGATGGACTTCCGGTGAAAGCCTTCCCAGTGCCGCAGACCGCGATCATTGAGGGAGACGCGAAGAGTTGCAGCATCGCCGCTGCAAGCGTCATTGCAAAGGTGACACGCGATCGGATCATGACGTGCATGGATCATCGGTTCCCTGGTTATGAGTTCTTCCGACATAAAGGCTACGGCACCTCGATCCACCTCCAGCGGCTTCGCGCTTATGGCCCTTGCGCGATCCATCGGCGATCGTTTCTGCCGGTTCGGCAGGCGCTTCTTCCGCTCTAAGCGTCCGCTCAACGCTGCACACGAGCTGGGCAGGCGAGGGGAGCTGCTTGCCGCGCGCTATCTAAAGCAGCACGGCTTCAAGGTCATCTACCGGAACTACCGCGCCTCACATGGCGGCGAGATCGACCTGATCTGTCGCGAGCGCGCGACGAATACATTGGTCTTCGTAGAAGTGAAAACGCGGAGCCGTATCGACTTCGGGAACCCGGCGGACGCGGTGAACAAGGAGAAGCAGCGGCTGATCATTCGTGGTGCCCTGTCCTGGCTGCGTTTGCTCGATACTCCGGACATCCTCTTCCGATTCGACATCGTGGAAGTCGTCGTGTCGAAAGACGTGAAAGCACCGCAGATCAACCTCATCTGCGGCGCTTTTCATCTCCCGGCCCACTACGCCTACTGACCCCACCCGGGGCCAGGATAGCTCGCGCGGCTTAGCTACGCAGCCGGTATTGCGATTTACCGAGCTTCTCGATCTTGGCGTTTTTCTTACCTGTCGTGGAAAACCAAATGAAGATGTTCTTGTGATTTGCGCCTAGCTTGTCAGCGAGATCGCGGACGTTGATCCCACGCGCCCCAGCCCCCTCCATCTCCGAGAGGATACGCGTCGATAGTTCACCGCGCCTGCTTCCGGCCCCTCCACTGCGCCTCCGGCCCCCCTTGCGAGTAGCGGCCTTTGCGACCCCACGGCTCCGGACCGGGCGTGTCGCGCTCTGGGCATTTTCGCTATTGTTGTTTCCATCCAGCTTACCATCGAGGCGATAGTGCCCGCCGGTAATCTTAGTGATCGCTGAGTAGCGCTTCATGGCCGAGTGAAACCATGAATGAACATTCACGGGCTTCGTGCCTAGGCGGGCTGCGAGCTCCTTAACATAGATTCCCGACTGCCCAGCTGCTTCCAGTGCTGCGACGATTCGCTCTTTCATTGCTCCGCGCCCGGCGCGACCGGCGCGCCTGGCTACAGGCTTTTGCGGGGTTGGCCTACTCGAGGTGAGGGCAGCCGCAGGCGAAGTTTCCTGGGAGAATAGTTGATCGCGCAGTGCAGACATCTGCTCCTGGATCCCATCCAGTTGCTGTTGCAAGCCAATCCGCTTCTCCTCGAGGTTCATCATGGATCTGAGAGATTGGACGCGTGTGCTAGTTGGTATCATTGATCGACGTTGTAAAAGGCAGGTGGCTAGTCGCAAGTATAAACGCAGCGAGATGCTGCCTTACGCGGGTATTTAGCTATATCCTGCTGATTAGCCGAGTTTACCAGCCGGTATTCTTAGCAATCAGACGGGAGCGGAACTGCTATGAACAGCCAACCCCATCCACTTAGGAGCAAGACCCGGCCTGGTCGGAGAACGATGAACTGTACTGACTGGCAAGAACTTGCTTGCCCGGACCAACTCTCCACCCGTAACTTCGCACCTTCGCGGGCAGTTAGCTCAGTGGTAGAGCGGTGCTCTTACACAGCATTGGTCGGGGGTTCGAATCCCTCACTGCCCATTCCCCTCATCCGCTGTGACGTCGAGCGTCGCATCCATCTCCGGTACGATCTGCGTGCCCGGCTTTGCATAGAAGGTGCCGAGAATCGGGGTAATCTGCACCGCATTCGTTCCCACCGCGGTAGCGATGTGATGATGGTTGCAAAGATAGCCGTTGGTCGGGTCAAAACCGATCCAGCCAGCCCCCGGCAGGTAAGCCTCCACCCATGCATGGAGCGCATTGTACGCGAAGCGATCGCCTTCGCCCGGCTCCACCAGGAATCCGCTGGCCAGCCGTGAGGCCACTCCATATTCGCGCAGTACCGCCGCCAAAAGCGCCGCGTAGTCCCGGCAGGAGCCACTGGCCAGTTTCAGCGTCTCCCCCGGCTCCCGGGCCGCCCCCTCTTCGCGACGCTCGTAGGCGATGTGCTCGTGGATTGCCCGGTTCAGATCGATCAGCGTCGCCGTGGTGTCCGCACCGGCAGGGGGAGCATCCCAGAATGGTAGCGCCAGGCTCGGCTCGTCGGCCGGTCGGAAGAGGTACGCCGTGAGCGCAGCTGCTTCTTCCGGCGCATAGGCAAAGGGGAAGTTCAGCGCGTGCGACGCGAGCAGGAAGTTGAAGGCGTTCCTCGGCTCGATCGCGATCTCCAGCTGGAGATCCACGACCAGCGTCTCTCCATGATCCGGGTAGAAGACCGAAGCAATCGGGTTATCGAAGAGATCCCGACGATAACTGATCGCCGCCGTCGGATTCGTGGCAAAGCTCTGCGAGCGCACCCGCACCCCGTACTCCGTCCGAGGGAAAAGCCGGAAGAGGTGTGGTGAGAAGCTGACCGATGCTCCGTACCAATATTCCGTGCGGTACGAAATGCGCAGGTTCACGGTGCAGTCGTTCCTTTCGATTGCTGCGCGATCCACTCCGCGAGCTCCGGAAGGAGCCGCGCCTTGAAGGCCGCCTTGAAGCGAATGTTGTCCGCCGCCTTCTCCACCGCGTACTTCGCCTGCGGCGGGAGATGACTCTTACTAAAGGCCTCCAGCTCTGCCGCCCGCGCTTCCTCACTGAACCCCCGGAAGACTCCTGGCACGAAATCACTCGCGCCGAAGGAAGGCAGCTTTGCGAGCAGCACCTCCAGGTTGGCTTGGGTGAAGCGCCACGCCAGATCCGACAGTTCGCCGTCCTCGCCTACCTTCTGCACCAGCCGGGTCGCCTCGCGGGGCAGCAGTTCATCCGTGAGCGCCAGGGCCAGCGTTTGCTGCGCAAGCTCGGTCGAGCCGCTCTGTGCGAGTGCGCCGTAAAGGATCCGCTTCTGCTCCGTGGAGGATTCCTCCTTGGCGAGGCGATGCAGGGTGGCGTAGGTCGCCGCATCCGCATTCTGCCCGACAATCCCGAGCACGGCGCGTCGCATGTCGCCATTCAGACTGGTGGGCGATTCCTGAAATCTCGCAAAACGCGCCCGCGCCTCCGCGATTACAGGAGCATGCCCCCAGCGACCTAGGGCGGAGATCACGGTCGAGCGCAGCAGTGCTGTTAGCTCCGTCTCACCTGCCTTCGGGTCGCAACCGATCCGGTCCAGCTGCGGGATCAGTAGAGCCGCCGCCCAATCCCGAAAAGCTCGGCGGCCTGGCTGGCCCCTCTGCAACTCGTCGATAAATCCAAGCTGATCCACGATCGCATCCCAGGTCACATAGGTCGTGTCTGTCTCCGCGACTCGTTGCATCAGCCCCAGCCAATCGCGCGCCGGCACCTTCTCCGCCTGAACGAGCGCCCAGGTGTCGTGCAGCAGATTCAGCCGATCACCCGCCGTCATCTCAGGAACCAGCTTTACCAGCTCGCCGAAGAGCGCCGCCTCGTACTGCACGCGGTAGTAGCCCGATCCCGCGACATTCGCCTTCACCGCTCCCACCCCAGTCAGGAGCGCTGCGCCCGGCATTGCGCCGAGCAGGAGCGCTCGAGCGTCCGTGCTGCCGGGCACTTCCGAGAAGGATAGCGGGATCTTCCAGGTCAGCGCCTCCGGGGACTTCTGGTGAATCGCAAATCGCTCCTGCGCAAAGGCCAGCCCCGTTCGACCGCCCTCGCGCACTGTCGCCACCTTGACCAGCGGGAAGCCCGGCTGCCTCGTCCAGCCTGAGGCGATCTCCGCGACCGGCTGGCCTGAGGCGGTACCCAGCGCATTCCAGAGATCCACCGTCGTCGTGTTCCCGTAGGCGTGCTGCCGCATGTACCCGCGCAGCCCGTCGCGGAATTTTGCTTCACCGAGGTACTGCTCCAGCATCCGGAGAAACGACTGCCCCTTGGAGTAAGTGATCGAGTCGAACGCATCCAGAGCGCCCGCCGCGTCCTTCACCGGCTGCTGGATTGGATGCGTCGTTGCTCGCGCATCCAGCCACATCGCCCACTCCTTGTCGCCGGCCGCGCGCAGCCAGACCTCCCACGAGGGATTGAAGTGCGCCGTCGCCTTCGTCCCGATCCAGGAGGCGAAGCCCTCGTTCAGCCACAGGTCGTCCCACCAGGTCATGGTCACCAGATTGCCAAACCACTGGTGCGCCAGCTCATGCGCCACCACGCCGAAGACGC
Organism: Spartobacteria bacterium; assembly: GCA_031389825.1. Classification (GTDB taxonomy): domain Bacteria; phylum Verrucomicrobiota; class Verrucomicrobiia; order Chthoniobacterales; family Chthoniobacteraceae; genus JANMSW01. Next base: position 19,817 of record JANMSW010000039.1, on the reverse strand, counting down.
CCTCCTTGGTCCACTGCGAGCTCGCCGCCGGATCGTAGAGAAAGGCCGTGTCGTTATACAGGATTGCCCCCCAGTTCTCCATCCCCGCAGCGGGCGCTCCCGGGATCGAGATCTGATCCAGCTTAGGCAGCGGATACTTTACTCCGAAGTACTCATTGAACCACGGGAGCAGCAGCTTCGTCGCCTCCAGGGCGTAACGCGCCTGCTCCCGTTTCCCCGGCGTGGTCAGCGCTCGTAGCTTGATCCCGTCCACCTCGCCAGTCAGCTCCTCGTACTCTCCGATAAAGAGCGCCAGCAGATAGCTCGGCATCGACGGAGTCGCGGCGAAGGCGACTTCCCGCCGGCCATCGGGCAACACCGAGTTCTTCGTCTCCGGCATGTTCGAGACCGCCTGACACTTCCCTGGGATCGTCACCGTGAGCTGATAGGCCGCGCGAAACCGCGGCTCGTCCCAACAAGGCAGCATCCGCCGCGCATCAGCCGGCTCCATTTGCGTAGCCAGCGATATCGCCTCCGTCCCGCTGGCATCATGTCGCGCCATGAAGAGCCCCTGCGCCCGCTCGTTTAGAATAAAGCTCCAGGCCAGCTCCAGCTCATAGGTTCCAGTCGGCAGCGGCTTGCTCAGCTGAAGAGTTAGCACCTGTGTCTTCGGGTCCATCGTCCATTGCGTCAACGCGTCTACCTGCCCGCGCAGTTCCGCCTTGGTGATCGTGAGGTCCAGGGCGTTCAGCTGGATCTCCGAAACCGCCTCGCGGACCTCGATCGTCACCGTTTGCGTGCCTAGCACCTGCTTCGCGTCCGGCCCAGCCTCCAGGCGGATGGCATAGTGCTTCGGCACTACACTACGTGGGAGCTGTCCTGCCGGCACCGGCTCCGCAGCGCGCAGGCGGGCGGTACAACAGCCCAGGAACAGCGAGACAACCAGCCAGCAGCGGAGCATCAGCATAGGCGGCTGAGTTTGCCCAGCGCCTCAAGCAGGCGGAAGGAGAAAACGCCCGTAAACGCCGCTGGGAGCACGGGCTCTCCAACCCGGAGTTTAGGGAAACGGTGGTGCCGACACCAAGCGGGCCGCTCCACACCCTCGATCTACTTAGTACCGTTTAAACTTCGGACAAGAATGTCCGAGCTCCCAGGGAGAAACTCCCCTGGGAGCCCGGGTTTTCCAACCCGGAGTTTACGAGAACGGTGGTGACAACACCAAGCGCGTCGCTCCACACCCTCGATCTACTCAGTTCCGTTGAAAATTCGGACAAGAATGTCCGAGATCCCAGAGAGCAGCTCCCATGGGAGCCCGGGTTTTCCAACCCGGAGTTTACGAAAGCGGCGATGCCGACACCAAGCGGGCCGCTCCACACCCTCGATCTACCTAGTACCGTTGCAACTTCGGACAAGAACGTCCGAGCTCCCAGGGAGCAACTCCCCTGGGAGCCCGGGTTTTCCAACCCGGAGTTTACGAAAGCGGTTGTGCCGACACCAAGCGGGCCGCTCCACCCCCCTCGATCCACTACGTACCCCTTGAAACTTCGGACAAGAATGTCCGAGCTGCCAGGGAATGTCCAATCTCCCAACCAAACGTGGCTAACCCTTGAGTCTCATTCACTCACCAACCCCTGAAATCCACTCACCACTCCCGGAATTCTCCTCACCTCCTGCAGAAATCGGCTGAAGCGGCAGTCCCGCTGGCTCTCGCTCCACTATCACCTTCCTCTCGGTCGGCTGACTTCTTCTCACCCTTGAGAGGAATCTCCTCACCAGAGAGTCTTTTTCACTCTCCCGAGAGTGTATTTACCTCAACCGACACTATTTCTCTCCTACCCGGAGACCTGGAAACACTCACCGCAGACGCTTTAAACGTCACCCGAGAGCAAAATAAACTCTCCCGAGAGTGAAATAGAGGGACGCTTGACCACACCCCATGTCTCCCTCGAGCAGATCTACCTCAAGTCTGAGGAGAAAAGCCTCTCTGTTGAGGTAAAAAGAGTCTCGGGAGACTCGAAAAGACTCAAATTTCGGGTTTGGAAGGCATAGCACCCCACGTGCCGAGTGGATTGGCATGAAAATTCATGTTCTCTGTCTTATCAGATCATCCGCCAACGCCTCGTGTTGCTAACCCAGTGGTCCCGTCGCAGCCCAGCAGAACCCCTTAAGTACCGCGAACACACATCAACGTTTGATTGGCGAAACCGTGCAGTCTGGTTTACGGGTACAGCAACGAGCGCTATTGAAAGCGATTGATTCACTTCCAAGAGCATCGTAACAGCCATCCAGTGACCGCGTCGGCGCGGAACTCCCCCCAAGCTCTCCTCCCCGTTTCAGTACCACACCCCGGTAGCCTCACACCCTTCCCATGCCCACCCGTCCCTTGCCCTCACGCAAATCCGTTAATCTCCGTAATCGGCTTGTTGCCGGTACTGCCGCTACAATCGCCATTCTCTCCGGTCCAATTCAGGCAGCTACCTATGACTGGGACAAAGGTGGCGCTGACTTCCTCTGGGGCAACCCACTGAACTGGAATATCGACGGAGTACCGATTGCAGGAGATACGATCAACCTGAGCAACACGACTGCAGGAGTCTTCGGTGACATCAGCTTGGGCAACGTTGAGCGTTCGGTTTCCATCATCAACTTCACGGCCAACACAGCAGATCGTTACAGGTTGGTGGCTGGCGGAGACCTCGCGCTCGGGTTTCTGAGCGGGGTGACTCAGATCAACCAGACTGCCGCCGACCCGAATGAGGTTCAGGTACGGGTGCGGGCCGGCGACGGGACGGGGGTTCTTACCTCCAACGTCACTACGGATACACTCGGGCTTCAGCAGCAAATCACGTCTGGCGGTCTGATTAAGAATGGTGGCGCAACGCTTCGTCTTGGCACGAGCGGGACCAACTTCGTCAATGCGATCAATGGTAATGTAGTGATCAATGGCGGAACGCTATCTGCCTCGGGCGGCTTGATCGACGGGTCGAACAACCCGCTTGGCGGAACCGGCAACGTGACCATTGGAGCGGCCGGTGTGACCCTCGCGCTAAATTTCAGTAACATCACCGGTACAGCGGCACCTGCCGGGATTTACGACTTTGGTCGCAATATCGTTGCGAATAACAACAACTTCACACTGACTGTTGATCGTGCTAATGGTCTCGCCAACAGCGGCACCTCGCAAGCGGGTTTGCTCACTATGGGCAACGCGACGTTGACGGTGAATGGTAACAACGGCTTCAACGCACAACTCGATGGGCTCAGTGTTAACAGCGGCGCGACCACGATCCTCAACATTAACAACAATAGTGGAGGTGCGCAGAACTTGAGACTCGATTCGCTGATCGGCGATGCCACGACGACTATTCGTAAGGATGGCGGGCAGACTCTCCTGGTGAGTGCAGCAAATAATGCAGGTTTCCTCGGAACATTCGCGGCCAACGGTGGAACGATCCAGCTGGAGGGCGCACCGTTGGGGCTGAGCCCAGCTGCGAGTTCGAAGGGCATCATCTTCACAAACTCAGCAAACGTAAACCTACGAGCGGCTGAGGGTCACGATTTCGTCATCCCAATCTCTTTTGCCCCGGGTGTTGTTACGTCTTCAATCTCGGTTGACCGCCTCTTCGGCACGACTGCCACTAACGGGGCGCTGGCGTTCGGCGATCTAAATATTGGCGCAAGCGGCTTGCCTAACGGTGCTACGCGTGTTCTGACCATGAACGGCGCAAACGGTTTCACCTTCGCCGCAGATAGTGTAACGATTGGAGCAGGCCAGGTCGGTGCCTTAAATACTAACTCTGCCAACGGAACTACAACAGTCCTCAGCACCGGTGCTGGCTCTATCTTCGAAAAGCGCGGAGGTAACACTCTGACACTTGCTACCGACAACAGCTCCACGTCGTCTGGTCAGATCAAGGTCTTGGCGGGCGTCCTCGAAGGCAACTCAGTGGGGGCGTTCGGCACAGGGCTAGTCACAGTAGGCGACACCGCTGCGAACTCAGCGGGATTCATCAACGCCGCATCGCGTGTACGTTTTGGCGCATCCGGCGCAAGTGCGAATACGAACGGAGTTGATGTAGTTGCCATCGCTGCTGGCGTGATCGATCTGAATGTGACGCCGGATGTAACAGACGTATTTGAGGTCCGGGCAGATGGGCGAATCCAGGGCGACGCAGCCCAACTCGGGGCACTTACGGTTGGCACAAACCTATTTGTGTCGCCAAATGCCATTATCGTCCATGATGCTCCAGGTGCATCGACTGCTACGGTTGGTAACCTGGCAAACAATGCAAACCTCTTTTACGGGATCGCAGCAACAGCGAATTCGCTGCCAACAATCGGCGTGGGAACTCCTTGGAAAGGGGTCAGTTCCGACAACACGAGCCGAAGTGTCCAGGGACTAGATGCTCTGACCCCTGCGTTGGTAAATATCAATGGCGGCGACAACAATCCGGCAACCGTTGAGGCAACTTTCCAAGGAATGTTGGGTGGCAACCTCACCTTCGCTTCTGATTACCAGTTCGTTTCGACTGCGGCAGGGCAGAAGGTGACTCTTGGAATTGGCGGAACTCTTGGAACCGCTTTGGGTAATGTTCCCGGTGGGTTGGTGCTTTTGAATGGAGATGCAAACGCCAACGGCTTGGCGGCCTCGGTAGACAAAATCATTGTCTCTGGTGGTGGATTGAGCCTTTCCAATGTAAATGCGCTCAGACTTGTGCCTGTCGAGGTCCAGAACAACGCGTCTCTCGACATCGGTAACGTTGCGGGGAACGTCATTGATGGTCCCGTGACGCTGAAGAGCGGAGGTGTCTTTGTCTTCAATGATAATCAGATCCTTGCCGGCTCGGGAGTAATGACCTTCGAGAGTGGTTCCAAGCTCGATATCACCGGCGCCGCACCTGCGACTTTCTTCACGACAGCATCGCAGCCGATGAACTTCGATGGTAACAACTACACCGTCCGCTTTGCCGCGAACGATGTTGCAGAGCTTGATTTGCGCATCAAAGACCAGGGTGCCACCTTCGTCGTCTCAGGAGGCGCGGCGACCGCAACTGTTCCAGAAACCAACCTTTCAGTCACTACCAATACCCAGACAGCAGGCCTCACGCTTCTGGATGGCGTACTCACGAACGACGGCACCAGTCGCGGGTTCTCAGGACCTCTCAACTTAGGTAGCACCCTGCCGAGCACCGTGGGTACCGCGAATCTTACCGTCGCTGCTTCGCGCGGCACGGCCTTTGTGGTGACCAGTGCTGTTGAGACGACCGGCGACGTGCAGATTGGTTCGCTTACCGCTATCGACGGTCGCGACAAGAGCTACAACTCTGGAGCCTTGAACGCATTCGGAACTCCCGATCCCTACAATAGCGACACTCGGGTGGTGTTCACGGGCGCATTCACAGCAGATGACGTTACCGTCAACCGCTCCGCTCTTGCATTTACAAATGCGCTTACCACGATTAACGGGAACTTAGTCGTTAATGGTGGCATTCTTTACATCGATGGCGGTGGGCCAGTAGCCGGAACGATGGGCCAACTGACCGGCAAGCTCGCTGCGGGAACATTGGCTGATAGCATCACCCTTGGAAACTACAGCCGGACCGAGATGAAGCTCATTCTCGGGGATGTTGCCGGAGCAGTGTTGGAGGTGAATCAGCCGTTCATCATCGATGGCGATGTTAACCCGAACGACAATCGCAGGATGTGGGTCAGTCGGCAGTCTGGCACGAATGACCGGGTGAACTTGAATGACATCACGCTCAATGCAGGTAGTGCCTTTGCCCTCGATGAAGACAGCACCAACATTCGGGCAAGTTTCAAGTTGGCAGGTAATGCCACGATCTTCCGTGGACAGCATGATGACTTCGAACTCATCAACGTGACTCGGGCAGCATCGCTTGGTACGACGCCTGCAACGCTCACCTTGGGACGGATCAATGTTCCTGGAATTTCCGGTTACCAGAACAGCAATCACAACGTCTTCGGGCAGATTGGTGAGGGCGTTCAAGTGGATATTGTGCGAGGGCAACTCTTTTTCCAACCGGGGTCCTCTATTAACGGGGTAATCAGAACCCAAACGGCATTGGCAGGTGGCGATTCTTTCATCATCAGCACCGCCTCCAATTCGAACACCAACATGTTGGATAGTTCCATCGGCGGCACGGGGCGGATCGAACTTGGTCGCAGCCTCGCTGCAAATGGTCCGGAGGATCTTTCGATTCGGGGTACGGAGACTGCGGCCGCTGGAACCTCGCCCTTGCACACCCACGCTGGCGAAGTCCGGATCGTTGATGATGGGACATCTGCAATCGACGGTGTGATCCGTTCAGATCGTGCGAATGATTCGACCAACGCTGCGCGGGTGCGGCTCCAAAACCTTGTTCTCAATAGCGGCGCGACTGTGCAGCTTGAGAACGCGAACGCCATACCGCTGACTGTTGGCGGCGTCACGCTAAACGGCCCAGGAACTATCCACACTATCTCTGGTGGGATGACCATCGAGACCATTAATGCCGGGGCCAACGCCATTAGCTTCACAGGCACCACTGCTCCGACGGTGTTGAACCCCCTGACCGCGGGGAAAGTGACTTCAGCGAACGCGAACTTCAGCGGAGCCGTCACCGCGACAACCGACGTGAACGTTTCTGGCGGTACTTCGGTATTTGCCGGCACGGTCACAGCGCCCGTCGTGAATGTGAATGCCGGTATTGCCCGCTTCAATGGTGCGGTAGCATCTCCCTCAGTCGTGTTGGAAAACGGCGGCACCGGTTCGTTTGTCGGAAACGTCAGCGGAAGCGTTGCGGTTAAAGGCAGCGCTGCAACCTTCAACCCAGGGGTTGGAGCCATCCAAACGGTCGGCGGACCTGTTTCTCTGGACACCTCAGGCACCGTTCGCGTGGCGAGTGGCACCCTGGACTTGGGAAACAATGCAATCACCAGCAACAATGCATTGCCGACCATGGTTGCTGGCCTGCGTGAGCAGTTGATTCCTGGACCCGGTAACGCCTTCAACCTGACGACGCCTAACACATCCAATACGGTGAAGCTTGGGCCTGTCATGGCTCAGACAACAGCTGGATTCGGCACGGACGAGACCTACGTCTACAGCGGCGAGTTCTTTGTCCCTGAAACCAACGTTGGTGCAGGAACAGGTACTTTCGCTTTCGCCGAGAACTTCGATGACAGCGTGCGAATTGAGATCGGTGGTGTGCAGGTACTCCGTAACGAAACTTGGAACGATGCGACTGGGACTGGCGCGCTAACCTTACCAACTGGTTGGCACTCCATTGAGATTCGCCTTGGTCAGGGCGGCGGTGGTGCAGGTCCTAACGCCAACGATGGCTGGAACACGAGCCTTGGGTTGGGACTCGACATCAGCCAGCCAGTCGACGGCAGCACAGGCAGCCCCGCGATCGCCAACTTCGTGGCACCGCTCGACAACGGCAGCATGAATCTCTTCCGCGCCACGGTGCAGACTGAGGTCAGTGTGGCTGCTAATTCGGTCCTGAAAGCTTCACACGTCTCGAACGTCGGCACTCTGGCATTCACCGGAGCAAGTGGAGAGGTGGAACTCAGCGGAACTGCGGCCAGCAGCGCAACCGCACTTCGGGTAGCGGCAGGTGCTTCCGGAAGCCTCGACCTCGTAAATGGCGCGGCTACCGCGACGATCAAGAATCTGAATCTTGACGGCAACTTCATCAAGGACGGTGAAGGCACGCTGATCGTAACTGATGCTGGTACCGGCACTGGAACGGTTACTGTCCAGAATGGTACTCTGGGTGGTGGGGGTACGATCACCGGCCCGGTAATCGCACTCGACGGCATCATCTCCCCGGGTCTGGGTGCGGGACGGTTGAGCGTGGGCGGACTTGATCTCCAGGCGCCAGCAGTTCTTCAGCTGCAACTCGATGGTGCCACCGCAGGAACTGGTTATGACCAGATCCTCCTATCGGCCACCAACACAGCTGGTGTGACGCTCGCCGGTTCCCTGAATGCAACGCTCGGGTTTGTCCCGACCATTGGCGACGTATTCCTGGTCATCCTGAACGGTGGAACCAGTTCCCTGACCGGCACGTTCTCGAACGCTGCCACCGACATGGGAACAGTCTTGGTGAGCGGCGTGCCATTCACCATCGATTACGGCTTCAACGGCAACGGCGACGGACAGTTCAACGACGTCGCGCTGATCGCCCAGGTACCTGAGCCTACCTCATTGCTTGCCCTACTCGGCGGCTTCGGGATGCTCGCCGGCCTCCAGCGCTTCCGCCGCTCGGCCCGCTAACCTCAGTAGTCTCCATTCCTAAGGGCGCGGCAATCCGCGCCCCGCAAATCACAACACCGTGTCAGGCTTCACAGCCCGGCGCGGTGTTTCTGGTTTTTCGGCCTGTTTAGGCTGTGCAACGGAACATATAGGTAGGCGCGATAGTGCCGTGGAAAATATACGATTATGGGCCCCCCGTCGTCAGTCGGCACCTAAAAAAGGTAACTGCGGAAAGAGATGCACGTTCCACAAACTTTGATTCGATACTACTGGACAATCAGCTATGTAGCTGCCAAAAAGCGAGATGCTCAAGGTTGCAGCACGAAGCTTTTGCGGGGAGGACGGGATTTCTTCACAGGTGTTCATTGTGACGGACGTATCTCTTGCTGCGCAAATGGAGATAAATGCGACACGCTACTTAGTAGCTTCAGCAACAAGGTTCAATAAATAGTGATCATTTATGCGTATATTAATATGGCTCGGGTTAATCTGTTGTCTAAACGCGGCGAGTCTCGCGCAGAAGGTGACTGTACAAATTACCTCTCCGTACTCAGGCGGATCGCCGGCTGTCTATGATCGGTACGGTGAAAACGTTTATAATGCCTACGTAAAATTAGTTGCGTCTGAATATCGCAATGAGAATGGGAACTACTTCTACTGGTTAGAGGCAGAAATAACCTTTCCAGCACTCGGTTATTACTCACTCGCGATTGACGGAAACTACAGTAGCATCTCAGCACTGGATAGTCAGGGTTACAATGGCGGGCATGTCTATATAGACCCAAACATTACAGTTCCCCCAACTTTCTTTCCAGGCGTGACTGTAATGGACGGTGACCGAGCAATCACGGGTCAGCTTGACGTTGATAGCGGGACTCTCAATCTAGGCGTGCACCCCCTCGACATTAGCGTGCCTGCGTTTTCCATCACCGGAGTGGCTGGCTTGATAGAAGATTACGGTCCTGATTATGTTGCGGGCCTTCACTTAAATAGGGCACGCACGACTGAGGCAACATGGGCTTGGCAGGTTGGTAATAATTGGTTGATGACTCTTTCTGGGTCAGGATTAATGGTGAAAGGTTCACGTGTATTGACTGAAAGTTCACTAGATACACTTCCTCTGCAACGTTTAGCAATCGGCACCGGCTCTTCAGCTGCTGCCGGATCTTTCGCTTCAGGCGCATTCAACTTTGCGTCCGGAAAGTGGAGTGTAGCAATGGGATATGGAACCATTGCTAGCAGCTTTAGCCAATCTGTATTCGGCAGGTATAACTCAAACGCGTCTACCTATAATCCAAACATGTGGGTTCCCACTGATGACCTGTTCGTTGTAGGAAACGGAGACGGAAGTGCGTCGCACCTTCGGTCAAATGCGTTGACTATCCGAAAAGACGGAGCGACCGCAATCGGCCGTGGTGTCAAAGCTCATTATGACGGACAAGTGGTTGTTGGAAGGTACAACCGAACAGATGTAAGTGACTCGTCAACTACTCCTGCGACCGATCACACAAAGGGGGCTTTCGTGATTGGAGCGGGAAGTTTGGTGAACGGTCAGCCTGTGCAGAAGAACGCATTACGTGTCTTGGACAGTGGAGCGGTGCTCGTAAATCCCGGTGGAGACATCAGCATGGGCGCGTTTCAAGCCGGCGAGCGTCCGTAGAAAGGTAAATACTTGGCGAGAGCTGGGTGGGGTGCATCACATGGTTCGGTGTCGGAAAGTCAAATAGATCAACTATGCCTTCTCGCATAAAGCAACCGTTGCGGCTGCTCGCAACGGCGCTCGTCATCCTCAGCCAGGTCGCCGCTGCCGCACCTGTGCCAGTAGGGAAGCCCGCCCACTACCCAAACTGGTGGTTCGAACAGGAGGTGATCAAACGAAAGAACACGGATGTTCCGCCTGTTTGGCCTGAAGATTACTTCCAGTCAGACGACTTCGCGGCCGCAAATGCAGGCCAACTGAAGCACATCGCCACAAAGGCGTTTGACGAACTCAGTTTGAAAATTCCGAATGCTGTCGGAACTGAACTGGGGCCGTACGTTACCCAGATCGGCGCCAACAAATCGGATGGATTCACGGCGGTAAACCTCGGCCAACTTAAAGCAGTCGCGAGTCCCTTCTACGAGCAGCTCGGGTTAGTAGGCTTTCTATATCCAAGACCATGGACCTTGGCTACTAACGATGGCGACGATTTCGCCGTAGCCAATCTCGGTCAGCTAAAGAATGCATTCTCGTTCGATCTCACAAAAGGCTCCCGCCTGGTTGCTCCATCGGCTCTGACTGCCAAGCGTGTACCAACCGGCGTGTCTCTCACATGGAGCGCACCTCCAACTACCGCGAGCGGAAACTTCCAAGTCGCCCGCTGGGGGCCACTAGCCGCCGGACCACCAACCCTCATCATCAGACCTGGCACCAGCCGGGCTTTCGTTGATAGTTCGGTGTCTCCTGGAGGTACTTACCTCTACCGCGTACGATATTCGATCGCTGGTGCGTTGTCCGCCCCGACCAACACCGTAGCTATTTCGATCACAGGTGGCCCCGTTATCGATCCTGGTCCAGGCTCTGGCGGTTCAGATGGTGGAAGCGGCTCAGGAGATGACGATTCTGGAGGGCCGGATTATGATCCAGAAGAGGCGGATAGCGATGGCGACGGAATTCCAGACTTTGGAGAGAGCGCGGACGGAACCGATCCGAATAGCAGCGATACCGACGGAGATGGTAAACCAGACTCTGACGATAAATATCCGAAGGACACACGTCGCTCGAGAGATGTTCCAGTGATTACTTATGCAGCTATCGACATCAGTTCCGAATATACCGACAAGGTTGAACAGATTGCACTTGGGGATGACGACAGCCTCGCATGCTGGTATGTAGAACCCGCTTCAGGTGACTACGGGGTCATTTATTGGTTGAGATCAGTGACTCAGCATTACACTGTAAACAAGTCTGTGTTTCAGGAGTATAACGGTGAGCAGCGGTCCTTCCAGTTGACTGCTAAAAGTGTGAGCGCGCAGGGAGTTCTTACGGGTACCGCGACGACACAGATGGAGGGTGAACTTAAAACGCTAATCTTTCACGCGACTCAGAATGCAATGGCGCCGTCCCAAAGCGTTATCGCGTTCAGCTCTGAAACATCTGAGATCTTTCGCGGTGCAACTGCGAATGGTTCGCTGTGGAGCACGACCAAACAAGCCCATGGGTACCCTAGAAACAATAGCCAGTACTACTCGACTAAAGACTTCACTGTAACTAAACTCGCTTCGAAGACTTTTCCCACGTATTCTTCCGTTTTCGACTCAGGTACCCCGCAAAGCGAATGGGTCAGCCCAAGCGACTCTGCTCATTACAAGTTTTCATGGGAAGAAGGGCTATTTTCTCCGATTGACATAACAACCATCAGCTCCAGTGCGACTGCTGCTGTGGGACAGTACGAGCCGCCGAATCAGAGTCTAACACACACGATCAGCAATGGAACTGATGGTCCTCCGGGGCTGGTGTTACCGCTCCTGCCTCTGCCGCCTTACAAATCCCCAAAACAGCTAAAGCTTTGGACGCAAGATATGGAGACTGGGGAGGAACGCATTGTAAGCTTATTCAGTGGTAACGACCCTGATACGCAGACTGTCGTTCAAGCTGTTGGTGATAAAGGTACTGTAGTAGCTGATTCGTCATATTTTACCGACCACAGCACAAACGCACCACCGGGCGCTAAGCATCTCGCCGTATTCGTCAATGGATCAGCCCCCCAGGATATTTACTCACTAGTTCCTACGTACTTGACGCAGCAGGTGAAGTTCGAACGTGCGCTTTCAATAAGCTCCGATAACCACATCCTTCTAAATGGCTCTGTTCTAAAAGGCGAACCTGCTGAATGGGCTAATTGTCAGTTCATCATCGACCCTTCATACTCTACCCTTCAAGTCGTAGGTGCGCATTTCATTCCGGACGGCGCAACGGAGCCGGTTAGCGTGGGAGCTGCTAAGACTAACAAAAAAAAGAGTCTTGCTGCGACGGCAAGCACAAGCACAACAAGCGGAAGTATTTCGCGCGCGCTTTTCCTTATCCCAATCGAGTTCGTGACCTCAGACTGCACCAAAGGCTTCGATTATCCGCTTCAGGGTGATCCCCCTAATTCCCCCAATTGGAATGGGCCGCACGGCGGCATTCTTGATGAAGAGCAACCAGAGTGGTGGACTAGCGTTGGTCAGGGTCTTGAGCTAAGCAAAAACGAGCACGTTGTAGCAGATATAGGGGATGCAACTAACGCAGACTGGCTTACGATTCGCGTGCAGCCGGAAGACACTTGGATAGTTGATATGGAGCCAGAAATACTGGATGGTAAGGAAACCCATTTGGTACTTCAAGGTAAGGCGACGCCGGGAGGGACGAATAAATGGGCGAACATAGAGATTATTGAAAAGTCAGGTGAAAAGGTTCTGCGCACTTTAGATGTTGCGGCCCTTCTTGAGCGTGACCTTCCGGTTCGGATTTGCTATGTCTACGATCCTCGGCACAATCTCCAGCCTGGCACCGACGGGACGCAGAATTCGACTAAAGTCCGTGACTCACTCCAGATCACGGAAGATATTGTAGCTCATCTAAACCGCACGTTCCGGCAGGCATGTGTCCAATTTTACGCAACATCGGACTCGGGCTCCGTTGCAGTTAATTATGATGAAGACGGAGGAAGAGATCTCGATTTTGTAAACGGAGATTTAACTAATTCCATCGAGTTACGCGCCTTTGTTGAGTCAGGGCTTTTCAATGAATCCGTACTTACAGTTTTTGTTGTTTCAAGATTTCAAAAGTACCTCAATACTAACAGCACTCGAGCTCAGTCGAGTTTTGTAGGGATCAGTGCAAGCTCTGGGGGGCAAACTACTCGGTGGACGTTCGTCGACAGCGAGGCTTTTGTTTCGGGGGGGGGGCCGATATCGATACCTATCTGAACTGCTGCGTCCACGAAGTCGGACACGCGCTGCAAATCTCAAGTAGATCATATGGCGGACCGACAGGTGCATATACGGATTTAGAACATGATGCAGGGGTTCACCCGGACCGCTACGGGTTTCCAAAAGCTATAATGAATCCTTTTCTTAGCCGACGTTTGGGGGATAACTGGATACGTTCTGAGGATTGGGTCCCGGCCAACTTAGAGGCGCGCGAATATCTTGATTCATTAGGCCAATGAGACCTTGGATTCTCATGTGTGTGGCGTTTACCTGGTCACAGGTGAGCGGAATGGGTCAGGAGCCCAAATCTATTGCCCCCGAGGCTCAAGCAGTTGCGGATCGGTGGGGTGGTTGGAGCGCTACGACCGCCCCAACGACGATTGCTTTAATGAACTACGACGAAAGGCAAATCTTGATCCGACATTATCGGGAGGCGCTGTCTTCGCGTACTGGTGCCAATGCGCCATATAATCGCGCTAAGATCGAAGGTCCTGAGTATAAATACGCGCTTGTCAATTTGGGTGACCCCGAAGCCGTGTCGGAGTTCGTTGCAATTGTACGGAACTCCCGTGTAACATCCCCCGACTTTGAACATGCATTTCACGTGCTTTTACGCTCGGCGAGACCGGAAGTGATCCATTTGCTTGCTCCCGAAATCCATATCGACGAACCCTTCAGGTTTATCTCTCGAGGTGATGCTGGCCCGCTTGTCCCAAAGCCGTACGCAATCGCAGGTGCAATGCTGTCGATCGCCGCGTCTGCATCTGCATTCAACCCCGACCTAAGGAAATGGGCTGCAGATAACAGAAAGGTCAGTGTGGAGCACATCTTGCCAATGATGCGTGAGTGGTGGGGAAAGAATGCCCATCTGATAAAAGGAGGGGACTTTTACGCGGTACGCCCTGGCGCCGACCTGTACGCAGTCCAGGCGGCGAAGGATAAGCTGATATTTACTCAACGAGAAGAATACTTCAATGACTTGATGGCTCAAGGAAAAGATCCAAGTCTTCAGGAAAACTTAAGCGATTGGCAGGAGCGGATCCTTCCTTCTTTACGTTCCGCGACACCTGTTGCACATGCACTGCCACAAGTAGAAGAAGGTCTTCCACGCCATGCGAAGTCTATTGAAAGCCGGGAGAGCGCAGGCGTGCCGCGGTTGCCGACATACATTGTCGGTATATTGGTGATGGTTATTTCCTCGACCTTGTGGCTACTTCTCCGCCGCAAGTACCCAAAAACGTAAGGAAGCCTCAGGTAACATCCATGGGAACGCGTATTCCCGATCGAATAGAACTTTTGGATCGAAGTCGTCTATGGTACGTAATAGTTGAGGCGTATAGGCAGGTTTTCCTGTGCACTATGGTGGTGCGGACTCGCCCATGGAGTGGCGTGTTCGTGGCTGTGCATTGGATGGCCGTAGTAGAGATCCCCGACTCGCTAGCACCCGCCCGATTCTGCCGAGGCGGGCAAAACCCTCGCGATGCGCGCGTGCGGCGGGAGCATGGCGAGGAGGAGGCGGGCAGGCTGATTGCCGCTGGGCTGAGATACTTCGAACTAGCGAAGAAGGATTTGCCAGCACTACGCAATCTCGATTTGAGCTCACGCCATGTAGCAAGGCGACAGGCCCGCCATGCGAGCTCCAGCACCAACCGCCAGAGGCTGCGTGAGCAACCATCATGGAGCTGCCTGAGAACGGGTAATCTGCAGTCGCAGGAACCTATTCGTGCCGGGTTCGCCCTGTTCAGTGACACGAAGGGTCTGAACGTCATTCACCGCGCCCAAGTCTTCAACCATTGGGCTTACAAGCGCCGCCCAGTCAGTCAACCCGACTGAACTCTGGACGACATAGGCAATGTCGGTTGCGTGCACGTTTCGACGGTATGTGAGCCTCAAATGCCCGCTTGGGGCGATGCTGGCTGTCGGAAGATTGAAAGAGTCGGCGGCAGTAGGGTCCATTGCCAAGGCATACTCGACCAGGTTCAAGGCGCCGTCGGTGTCCCGATCAGCACTCATGCTTTGCACAGACCCCAATTTCTGAACCGACCATCCACTGAAAATTGCCGGGTTCGCGATGAAGTTCGCGGTGACTGATGTTGCGGAAGCAATGGTAACGCTGAGTGGGCTCCCCGAACCCGAAGCGCCCCCACTCCAACTCCCCAGCTTGTAACCCTCGGCCGGGCTGGGGACAACCTGAACGACTGCGCCAGAGGGATATGCTGCACGGTCTGGCGAGCGGGTGACGGTTCCGCCTCCGGTTACGGACGTCTGCAGAGTGAATACGGCAGGAGACGCAGCGGAATTACCTGCTGATAGACCATTCTCTAGAGAGCTCACGTTAGCTCCGATGACTCCTACGGTTAAGCTGCCGGAGCCAGTAACGTTATTTGCAGTTAGCAGATAACTGGTGGCAGACTCGGCGACGATGCTCGCAAACATCGCGCTCGCCCCGGAGCCGGTGATTGCGACGTCCTCGGCGGAGTCGAACCCAGACACCCCCCGGTCAAAGATCACACGAAACTGGATGGCGGAAGTGCCCGCGTCGTCCACTGGTGTAATGGAGAGAACTTTGGGAACTCCTGTTTCGAGAGTGATCTCGTATGCGCCACGGGTGATCACATTCAGCGGCACCTCGAGCGTGTTGTTCGCGGGTGTCGCAATGTACGTGGAAATCTCTGTGGGGGCGGCGAGCGCACTTAAGCCGGAAAACGGGATCTCGCGGATGCGCACGCGCACCTTGCCAGCGGTGGAGAAATCGGCGAGCTGCGACAGATTGCTGATCGTGAGCTTTGTTGCAAACGCCTGCGTTCCATCATTCCCGACGAGAAGGGTCGCGCGACCTGCGGCGTTATCTGCCGCACCGAATCCGGCCAGGAAACCGCCTTGGCTGATTGGTACCTTTCTACCGCTCATGCGGGCATAGGAGTCGTAAACATGCCAGACCGCCCGGGGTTGGTATGGTGACTGGGTCATGATGTTATCAAGGCGGCCGGGATAGAGCCCGTTCGTGTTGCCATCGGCATCGCTGTCGTTCCAGCAGGCGCGGATGGCGTGGCGGATGTCCGTCTTCTCGAACTGGCTCAGAAATTGCACTGTGTTCCCGGGGCTGAGCATTAGGTTGTCGCCCGGTCCTTGATACTCGTTCACATCGATCGGACGATCCGGGATGCCGTTGGCAGCCATAAAGTCCCGAACCGTCTTTACCTGCTCGGGGATTTCTTTCGGATTAGCCATTTCGTGCCAGCTGACAATGTCGGGTAGGACGCTGTCGTTAGTACCGGGATCTCCGTCTGGGTCCTTGGCAAAGAGGAGGAATTGCTTAAGCCATCCGCCGTGGATGGAAGGAACGGCGTTCGTGGAGAAGTAACCGATGCTCGGACCGACGATCACCGCACCGGGATCTTTGGCCCGGATTCTCTCGTAGGCGTGTTTCCACGTTGCAAAGAACTGCGACTGGGAGCGGGCCCAGAACTGCGTGAGGTCTGGCTCATTCCAGATGTCCCATTCGATATTCCAGCCTGCGGATGCCGGGAAATTTGCGAGAGAGTAATCGAGCAAGGCATCGATCTTTTCGTCGAGGATTTCATAGGAGGTCTTCCCGGCGTGTTCAGCGTCGCCCGGCCACCCCCACGAGAGGTGATGGCCGAACCACATGTATTCATCGGAAAGAACAATTTGCTTCCGCGCTCCGACGGCTTTCAGGCGGTTCATATACCCGGGGGCGGAGAAGCCCGAGGGTGCGCCCAGCATGTTTGGACTCCCAAGAAACGCCGGGAATCGCTGAATGCGCGGCTTGAGAGGTTCGTAATATGCCTGGGAGGGCTGCATGTCTCCCAGACCGTGCAGAAATCCGGTGGCTTTTTGAGCAATGGGAGCCCCTTGCGCAGCGAGATCGACGGTGACTTCATCGATTACGATTTTGGCGTCGTCCACGTAGTAGCTGCTGGTCTTGTCGTTGTTGCAATACACGTAAATACTCAACGCAGAAGTGTTGTTGTTCACGTATTTGAAACCCCCGGAAAGCTCCGACCACTGACCTGCCGCGCATACGCGCTCTTGCAGGAGCGGACCGTAAACGTCAGCACCACTATTGGTTTGTTTCGTGGTGAGCTGCACTTTGAGATCCGAAATGCCGGCGGGTTTGACCCACAGGGAGAAGCGATAGGTTTTTCCAGAGACCAGCTTGGTATGGAGACTGTTAAGCCATGCTCCGTGCCAGTTGTCAGTGCGGCCGCTGATATACCCTGAATAGATGCCGCCATGCTTCTCCGCAGTGTTGATGCCGATGCTGGCGGTGCCGGCGCCAGACCAACTCTCGGTGCTGCCTTTTTCGAAGTCACCGTTCACCAGGAAATTTTCCACTACCTCAAAACTGGCGTCGTCCATATAGACGTCGCGGGTGGCAGCGGAGCAGTCCACATAGGCGATTAGCTCCGTTGCCGTGCCTGTAGGAGAATAGGTGAAAACGCCGGAAAGCTGAGTCCAGCCAGTTGAGGTTGCCAATGCAGACTTCAGAGTCGTGTAACTGCGTGGGCTTCCGTCGGTCTTTGCAATGACGAGGCTCGTATTCGCGTCGGCTCCCGCTCCCAGTCGCACCCAGACTGAATAGCGAAAGGTTTTCCCCGGGGAAACCAGCGGGAGGAGGTTTCGGTAAATGGAGTTCCAGGTGGCTGTGCGATTGGTGTTAAGCCCAGAGTAGGAACCCGACCTCTTCTGCGCAGCGCTTACTGAAATGGTCCCACCGCCACCGTTCCACCCCGTGATACTTCCTGCCCCAGCTCCTTCAAAACCTGGGTTGGTCAGGAGGTTTTGAGCATTGGCGACGGCGGAAGATATCAAGACGACGAAAAGCGCGCAGAGGATATGCCTGCAAAACCTGTAGGAACGAGAAATCATAAAGTTCTTGGGGGACAGTTCACGCAAGTGCGCGGATACCACAGACAGAAAGGAATTAACCCCGAGGAAATGCGAGCCAACGTATAAATATTAGAACTGGCGAGTAAGTACCGTCCTACGCAGTTCACGCAAGCACCTCTCGGAGGACGTGGCCGTGCACGTCCGTGAAATTCCTCCTTCGGTAGCGCTGCACTCCCGCCGGTCGCTGTAGCATGACCGAAAGGCCAAAACAGAAGCCGCGATGCGACTCCTTGGCTATATCACGCCCGGCTTGCCAGTACCCGCCCTACTTCCGCCATCTCCTGCCGAAGAGACAGCGGCGCGAGAACCTCTACATCCGCACCCCAGCCGAGCACCCAGCGCTCGAGTTCCGGCGTGACCGCCACCTCCATCCTTAGATGGGCGGAGCCATCGGGCTGGGTGTCGATTATTTGGGTGTGATGCCAGCGGCGTTCGGCGACCAATGTGGCGATCGCTGCGCTGAAGTGAAGGTGGACCAGCTCTGTGCTGTCGGCGCCGTAGATGCCGATACTATTCTGGAGGTGATCGTCGATGGCGAAGGGCTTGCTTAGCTTGAAAGTCTTGCCGGTGCGGCTCACGTCGCTCATTCGCCCGAGGTGGAAGCGGCGCACGTCGCCGTCTCGGGCGTGATCGTGGCGTCGAGATTGCTCCAGCTGAAGGAGAGTTCATCGTGCAGCTCGGCGGTGAGCTTGTGAAAGGCGCTGCGGAGCGCGGCCTCGAAGCTGGTGCCGTGATATGCCTCCAACGCCCGCCGGGCGACGCAGAGCGCGACGAGTTCGCCCTCGGAGATCTGAATGCTCGGGAAGTGGGTGACTTTCTCGGTATAGTAGTAGCCGCTCTTAACCGGATCGAACGCGATGGGCATACCCATCTGATCGCGCAGGTAATCCAAATCGCGCTGGATGGTGCTGGTGCTAGTCTCCAGCTTACGAGCCAGAGATTTGCGATTGGGAAAGGTGCCTCCCAGCAGCGCCTCGTGGATGTGGAGCATGCGGGCGAGCGACGGGCGAGGGCGGGACATTTGGGGGAGAGTCGAACGTCGAAGGTCGAGAGTCGAGGGCCAGAGGAGGAAGTCGAGGGTCGAGGGTCGAAGGTCGAGAGCCAGCGGGGGAAGTCAGAGGGGAAGTCAGAGGGGAAGTCGAAGGTCGAGAGTCGAGGGCCAGAAGGGGGACCCAGAAGGGGGACCCAGAAGGAGGACCCAGAAGGAGGGTCGAAGGTCGAGAGTCGAGGGCCCGCGGGGGAACTCGAAGGAGAGTCGAGCGGCGAGGGTCGAGAGTCGAAGGGCGGGGGCAAATGGACGAGTTCCAGCAGGGGATGTCGCAGGTTTGGAGTAGTCGAGGGCTTTCGGGGGATGGCGAGGGCGAAGTTAAGAAACGAATACGCTTCCGCTTTGCTAACCTGCCCAAAGGGTTTCCGACGCAGCTCCTGTTTCCGTTCTGACCCGAAAGTTCAGACACTCCCTGACTGGTGGCTTTCAATCCTCAGCCATTGACCGCCCTTTCTGCTGCTCGACCTGGACCCTCGAGTTCGCCTTTCGGCCCTCGACCCTAGACGCTCGCTTTTCGGCCCTCGGTGCAGGTTCAGGACATAGGTAACGCCGGTGGTTCAAGACATGGGTAACACATGGTGCAACATCTGGAGAGGATGTGGGCATGCCATGGCAGACCCAAGCAGTCATGAACCAGAGAATAGAATTCGCGCTTCGTGCGCT